>NZ_JBWLAQ010000006.1:0-186056 GCF_056490165.1 Lelliottia sp. GFLA7
ACAGTCTCAGTCCAGGGCACGGCAAACCTCCGTCAGCTGTTTACCGTACCGTTATAACCTGTTACCCATGTGCCCGGTTTAAAGTGTTACCCATGTGACCGGTTCATACATCGCCGCCCCCTTAACAATCCCGGCTCCCGGCAAGAAAATCGCCGCTTCGCGGTGCTCTCAGCTTTTTCCGTCAGCCTTTCGGGTCGGGCGCGATCCTGCATCCCTGCAGGTCGCACCCTCTCCGCGCTTCCCTGCGCGTCGCCCCGGCCTAACGGAAACGCTTCGACGATTTACAGCCGGACCAAAGGGCACCGCTTTCAGATCCAATTCTCGGTATAATCTATAACGGATTTTTGGAAATGGTTTATACAACTGTATTAACCTCAGCCACTAACCCTTTCAGTTCCGGCACGCATGACCCGCAGTTGGTCCCACAGCGCAGCTTTGCGCCTAGCGCCGCAGCTGAATCGCACCCGCCCGCAATCGCCTCACGGAGGGTGTTTTCTCCCACGCCAAAGCAGCTACAGATTATGCGTCCTGGGTCTTTGCGTTCGCCAGGACTTTGGCCATCCAACAACGCGTGACGTTCAAAGAGCGCAGACGGCGGCGTCTGAAACGCAGACACAATAAAATCATGTGCCAGCGCTGGCCGCGCCTTTCCTTCCCAGAATCCCAGCATCAAATCGCCGTTATGCCATGCCAGCATGCTGCTACGCTCGCCGGTCTGGGCAATCTGTAACTGCCAGCCCTTCGCACTACAGTGCGCCAGAATCACCTCTGACAGCGCTTTGTCACTCGCCAGCGTCAGACGTTCAACACCCACCGTAGCCTTGCGCCACCAGTGGGCAAAAGCGGGCAGTTCCGGCAACTCCCGAGCGTAAAGTTCACCCTGCCAGCCAGGCTGCCACGGCATGATCCTTATCGCCGTTTGTTTACTCTCTGGCTGACCGGAATGCGGATCGCAACGCCCTTCCACCAACGCGTTCACCTTTCCCTGACGCGCAAAACGGTTATTCCAGTGCATCGGGGTAAACACTTCACCGTCTCGTTGCCCCGCACTCACATTGACGCGCGCGACCATCACCCCGCGCGGCGAACTCAGGCGAGCCAGTTGGCCGTCCTGCAACGCAAAACGCGCGGCATCGGCCGTCGAGACATCCACCTGTGGCTCGGCGATATGCTGCATCAGTCGCGGAACATATCCCGTGCGGGTCATGGTGTGCCACTGATCGCGAATACGACCGCTGTTCAGAATCAGCGGATAAAGCGCATCGGGTACCGCGCCATGAAGTTCCGGCTCTACCGGGATAATTCTCCGCACCGACATTTCACCTGTTGCCCATTGATACGGCTCCAAATCATCCCACTGCTGACGCGTTAACGTGACAAGGTCACGTAAGTTAAATGCCCGCGCGCCCGTGTTTTCAAACGCCGACAGCGCGGCGTGTTCGCAGAAAATTTCCTGCGGATGCTGCCAGTTAAACGCATCAACGTAACCCAGTTTTTTGGCTATCTCAGCGATAATCCACCAGTCCGGTTTTGCCTCGCCCGGCGCGGGCAAAAACGCACGCTGACGCGAAATCCGACGTTCAGAGTTGGTGACTGTCCCATTTTTCTCCCCCCAACCGAGCGCCGGAAAACGGATATGCGCAAAGCGACTGGTGTCCGTATCGCGCATGACTTCGGAGACGATCACCAGCGGACACGCCGCCAGCGCCTGACACACGGCGTGGCTATCAGGCAGCGAAACGGCAGGATTGGTGCCCATAATCCACACGGCTTTCACTTCACCGCGCGCAATGGCGTCAAACAGTTCGACCGCCATCAGCCCTGGCGTCTGAGCCAGCCGCTCGGTTCCCCAGAAACGGGCCACGCGCGCGAGATCGTCTGGCTCAAAATTCATGTGTGCGGCCAACTGATTGGCCAGCCCGCCCACTTCTCGCCCGCCCATCGCATTAGGCTGTCCGGTCAACGAAAAAGGTCCGCAGCCTTCACGGGCAAATTTCCCGCTGGCAAGATGGACGTTAATAATCGCGTTGCACTTGTCGCTCCCGCTCATCGACTGGTTGATGCCCATGGTGAAGAGCGTGACGGCGCGCGGCGCGTCGCTGAACCAGCGATAAAACGTCTCTACGTCCGCGAGCGTTAATCCGCAAAACTCCGCCACGCGCGGCGCAGGCCAGCTATTTTCGCCCTGAATATGATTGAGCAGTCCGACAAATAATCCCGCATCGCTGCCCGGCAGCAACGCGAGATGCAGATCGGCGATATCACAGGTCGCGGTTTGGCGGGGATCGATAACCACCACCTTTAACGCCGGGTTAGCGGCGCGCGCCTGCACCAGCCGTTGATAAAGCACCGGATGCGTCCAGGCGGCATTCGAGCCCACCAGCACCACCAGATCGGTCTTTTCGATATCGTCGTAGCTGCACGGGACGATATCTTCGCCAAACGCGCGCTTATAGCCGGTTACGGCCGAGGACATACACAGCCGCGAATTGGTGTCGATATTCGCCGAGCCAATGAATCCCTTCATCAGCTTATTGGCCGCGTAGTAATCTTCCGTCAGGAGTTGTCCGGAGGCATAAAACGCCACGGCCTGCGGGCCGTCAGTCGCGATAATCTCCCGTAAACGCTCGCCCGCAATATCCAGCGCCTGTGACCAGTCAACCTCAACATCGTCGATCATCGGGCGTAATAACCGCCCTTCCAGGCCGGTTGTTTCCCCCAGCGCCGAGCCTTTAACACACAATCTGCCGTAATTTGCCGGATGCGTTTCGTCACCGCGCACGCGCACTTCGCCATTCGTTACGCTTGCCAGCACGCCACAGCCGACACCGCAATACGGGCACGTCGTTCGGGTTTCTGTCATGAAGCCTCCGCGCGCATCACCAGTTCTTCGCTGCTCACCCACACTTTGTCGCCTTCGATTTTCACCGGCCAGGCACGCACCGTCGGTTCGCCGGTCTCCACCTGACGCCCGTCGCGCAGGCGAATACGCTGTTTGTACAGCGGAGAGATAACGATCGGCTCGCCGCTCGCATCCCCCAGAATCCCGCGCGACAGCACGCTGGCGCTGCTGCCCGGCTCGATATCTTCCAGCGCATACACGGCTTTGCCGAAACGGAACAGCGCGATTTGCTGTTCGCCAAGATGCGCGCCAATGCCCGCATGTTCCGGGATTTCGTCTAGTGCACAAATTTCCTGCCAGCGTTTGATGCCCTCCGTCACCGGCGCGTTCACGCGGGTACGGAACAGCGCCAGACGGTTCGGATCGGCGAGCGTGGTTTGCCATTCGCACTGATACGTGTCGACAATCCGCGCCATCTCCTGCTCCAGTTCGTAGGCAATCCCCAGACTGTCGTTCATGATCACGTCGCGCAGATACTCGATGCCGCCCTCCAGATTGTCCATCCAGGTGCTGGTGCGTTGCAGACGGTCGGCGGTACGGATGTAAAACATCAGGAAACGGTCCACGGTGCGCAGCAGGGTTTCGTCGTCCAGATCGCTGGCAAACAGATCCGCATGGCGTGGTTTCATGCCGCCGTTACCGCACAGATAAAGGTTCCAGCCCTTGTCGGTCGCAATCACCCCGACGTCTTTACTCTGCGCTTCGGCGCATTCGCGGGTGCAGCCTGACACCGCCATTTTGATTTTATGCGGCGCGCGCAGACCTTTGTAACGATGCTCCAGCGTCACGGCCAGGCCCGTGGAATCCTGCACGCCGTAGCGACACCACGTCGAACCGACGCAGGATTTGACGGTACGCAGCGATTTTCCGTAGGCGTGCCCGGTCTCAAATCCGGCTTCGACCATCGCCTGCCAGATCTCCGGCAGTTGCTCCAGCGTTGCGCCAAACAGGTCGATGCGCTGACCGCCGGTAATTTTGCTGTACAGTTGATAACGCTTGGCGATTTGCCCGATGGCGATCAGGCCGTCAGCGCTGACTTCACCGGCAGGCATGCGCGGAACAATCGAATACGTGCCGTCTTTTTGAATGTTGGCAAAATAGCGGTCGTTGGTGTCCTGGAGCGGCAGATGCGCGGGTTTGAGCAGATATTCGTTCCAGCATGACGCCAGTACCGACCCAACCAACGGCTTGCAGATTTCGCAGCCATGCCCCTGCCCGTAGCGGGCAATCAGCTGTTCGAAGGTGTGGATGCGATTGACGCGTACCAGGTGGTAAATTTCCTGACGCGAGTAAGCGAAGTGTTCGCAGATATCCTTTTTCACCTCCACACCCTGCGCCGCCAGCTGGAACTCCATCACCTGTTTCACCAGCGCGCTACACCCGCCGCAGCCGGTGGCAGCTTTGGTGCACTGTTTGACCGCGCCGATGTCCGTCGCCCCGGCACTCACCGCCTTGCAGATATCACTTTTACTGACGTTATGACAGGAGCAGATCTGCGCGCTATCCGGCAGCGCGGCAACGCCCAGCACTTTAGGCGCACTCCCCGCAACCGCCGGCAAAATCAGCGTTTCCGGATCTTTCGGCAGGCTGATGTCGTTGAGCATCATCTGCACCAGCGTCGCGTATTCGGCGGCATCGCCCACCAGCACGCCGCCGAGCAGGGTTTTCCCGTCTTCGCTGACCACGATTTTCTTGTAGATTTGCTGCGGACCGTGCGTCCACTGATAACTCTGTGCGCCCGGGGTGCGGCCATGTGCATCGCCAAAAGAAGCGACGTCAACGCCCAACAGCTTCAGTTTGGTGCTCATATCCGCGCCCGCAAACGCGTTTTCTTCCCCAGCAAGCTGTGCCGCCACCACGCGGGCCATCTGATAGCCAGGCGCCACCAGGCCAAAGATTTTACCTTCCCACAGGGCGCATTCGCCGATGGCAAACACGTCTTCATCCGAAGTGCGGCAACGGTTATCGATGCAAATCCCGCCGCGTTCACCGAGGGTGAGTCCACTGCTGCGTGCCAGCGCGTCCTGCGGGCGGATCCCGGCGGAAAAGACCACCATATCGGTGTTCAGCTCGCCGCCATCGGCAAAACGCAGGACCAGGCCGTCATCGGTACGGGCGATTTCAGTCGTCGATTTGCTGGTGTGTACACCAACGCCGAGGGCCTCGATTTTGCGGCGCAGCATCGCCGCACCGTCGTTATCAAGCTGAACCGCCATCAGGTTCGGGGCGAATTCGACCACGTCCGTTTCCAGCCCCAGCTGCTTAAGCGCATTCGCGGCTTCCAGCCCTAACAGACCGCCGCCGATCACCACGCCGCGTCGAGCATGGGCGGCATGCGCCGCGATATTGTCTAGGTCGTCCAGCGTGCGATACACAAAGCAGCCAGCCAGATCGCGGCCCGGCACGGGCGGCACAAACGGATACGATCCCGTTGCCAGCACCAGTTTGTCCCAGTGGGTTTCATGACCACTGGCGGTGCGCACCACCCGCGCCTCGCGGTCGATATCGACGATTTGCTGTGAAAGACGCAGCTCAATGCCATTCTCGGCAAAGAAATCGCCCTGCACCAACGAGAGTGAATCGGCGTTACGATCGTCAAAATAGGCCGAGAGATGCACTCGGTCGTACGCCGCATGGCGCTCTTCGCCAAACACGACAATCTGATAGTACTGATGCAAATTGCGGTTGACACAATCTTCGAGAAAATGGTGGCCGACCATACCGTGTCCAACCACCACCAGAGTAGGTTTTGTCATAGCGTTCTGTCCTGCAACCTGCGGTTGCGTAGTGAATCGATCGAACAGCCATTCCGCCTGCGCGGGCACCGGCTTTGCCAGTAAATCGGTGAGCGTCGCCGCACTGCGGCAATCGCCAAACATCAGCACGCCCGCAAGCGTGCCGTTGCGAATCAATAAGCGGCGGTAATGACGCGTCAGCGGATCCCTCGACGTCCAGAGGGCATCATCCGCCTGCGCCGTCACGCAACCGGCGCTGAACAGCTCAATGCCGGTCACTTTCAGGTGCATACCGCTATCGCACGGAGTAAATGCGGCGCAGGTTTCACCCGCCAATCTGGCGGCCAAAATATCGGCCTGCGCCAGACACGGTGCGACCAGCCCCCACGTTTGGCCGTCAATTTCACAGCACTCGCCAATGGCACTGACGCCGGGGTGCGAGGCTTGCATCAGGCGGTCCACCACGATCCCTTTGGCACACAGCAGCCCGCTGGCTTTCGCCAGTGCAGCGTTGGGTAATACGCCGGTCGCCAGCACCACACGCGTGGCGGGAAGCGTGCGCCCGTCAGTCAGGGTGACGGTGTGGGGGGGGATGTCGGTAATCCCCGTCGCCAGTTCGCAGTGAATTCCGCGCTCGCTCAACGCCTGTTCAAGCAACGCACCTGTCTGCGGGTCAAGCTGCTGTTCCATCAGCCACGGTCCGCGATGCACGATCGTGACGTTGTCACATGACTGGCGTAGTGCCGCAGCGGCCTCCACGCCCAGCACGCCGCCGCCGAGTACAACAACGGGGCCAGTTGCAGCCAGAATGGCGTTCACGTCGTTCAGGGTGCGAAAGGTGAACACGTTCGCCCCGCCGCTGCCAGTCACGGGCGGAATGAACGGCTGCGACCCGGTGGCGAACACCAGTTCATCCCAGCTCAAACACCGCTGTTGCGTGCGGATTTCCCGCGCGGCCAGATCCACCGCTGTCACCCTTTCACCCGTCATCACCGTCACGCCACGCGCCTGATACCAGGCGTCATCATGAAACCGCGTGGCGGCCGCCTGTTTTTCGCCGCCCAGCACCGGGGAGAGCTGAATGCGGTTGTACGCGGGCTCTGCCTCCTCGCCGATGACGGTAATGGTGAAGCGACCGGGTGCACGCTCGGTCAGCGACTCGATCAGCCGCGTTGCCGCCATACCGTTGCCAATAATGACCAGTCGCATCGTTAACTCCTCAGGCCGCTTTCGGCTGTTTTTCGTAGAGGAAGCGCAGAACTTGCTGGCGCATGTGGTGATAGCGGCTGTCCTCCGCCAGTTGCACGCGATTGCGCGGACGCGGTAAATCGACCTGCAAAATCTCGCCCACCGTGGCCGCCGGCCCGTTGGTCATCATCAGCACGCGATCGGAGAGCAGCACGGCTTCGTCGACATCGTGGGTGATCAGCACGATGGTGGTGTTCAGCTCCTGCTGGATTTTCATCACCGAATCCTGCAGATGCGCGCGTGTTAGCGCATCCAGAGCACCAAAAGGTTCGTCCATCAGCAGCACTTTTGGCTTCATCGCCAGCGCCCGCGCGATGCCCACGCGCTGCTTCATCCCGCCGGAGATTTCACCCGGACGTTTATGCAGCGCATGACCCATCTGCACGCGGTCGAGATTGTGTTCGATCCACTCCTTACGCTCCGCTTTGCTCATGGTGCGGCGGAAAACCTGATCCACCGCCAGCGCCACGTTGTCGAAACAGGTCAGCCACGGCAGCAACGAGTGGTTCTGGAACACCACCGCGCGTTCCGGGCCCGGCCCGGCGATTTCGCGGTTATCGCAGATCAGCCCACCTTCTGTGGGTAACGTGATCCCGGCGATAAGGTTCAGCAGCGTGGATTTGCCGCAGCCGGAGTGGCCAATCAGACTGACGGTTTCGCCTTCGTGGATATCAAAAGAGACGTTTTGCAGCGCCAGAAATTCGCCGCTGGCGGTGGAAAAACGCTGGCTTACGCCCTGTACCTGAATTAATGGTTTCATGTTCGTTCCTTATTTTTCCTGCCAGCTAAAGCGGCGGGCGATCAGCATCAGTCCCTGCTCCAGCAGCAACCCGACCACGCCGATGATGACGATGGCGATGAGAATGTTTTCGACGTTGAGGTTGTTCCACTCGTTCCAGATCCAGAAGCCGATTCCCAGGCCCCCGGTCAGCATTTCGGCGGCGACAATCACCAGCCACGCAATGCCAATCGAGAGCCGCACGCCCGTCAAAACAGCGGGCAACACGGCCGGAAACAGAATGCGGCGCATGATGGTCCACTCAGAAAGTTGCAATACCCGCGCGACGTTGAGGTAGTCCTGCGGAATACGGCGCACCCCTTCGGCGGTGTTGATCACCATCGGCCAGATGGAGCAGATGAAAATGGTCCAGCTCGAGGCCGGTTCCGCTTTCTGAAAAAGCAACAGACCGATAGGCAGCCACGCCAGCGGGCTAACCGGGCGCAGAAGCGCGATTAATGGCGTGAACATGCGCGAGAAAAAGGTGAATCGCCCAATCAGAAAACCGAGCGGAATGCCGACAATCGCCGCCAGCCCGAATCCAATCGCCACGCGCTGGAGCGAGGCGAGAATGTTCCAGCCAATCCCCATGTCGTTCGGTCCGTCACGGTAAAACGGATCGGCAAACAGCGTGATAGCGGAATCAAGCGTACTGAGCGGCGTAGGGAAACCTTTGCTGTTGATCGCCGCCAGTTGCCATAACACCACCAGCAATCCCAACCCCAGAAACGCCGGGATCACGCGCTGGAGAAATTCATTTATCCGGCGGGCAAACGCCGGTGCACGGCGACGAACCTGAACCGGTGGCAGCGTGATGACTTCACCGCTGACGGACTTTTCAGCCACGATCTGTGTAGTTTGCATCTGTTTCATTTCATGCCCCTTTACGGTGAATGGCGAAGCGACTGGCATAGCCTTCAGGATCGGTGCCGTTCCAGACTGTGCCGTCCATAAGTGTGCTGCTGCGCATGGATGACGACGGCGTGCTGATCCCGCCCACGGCGGTAGCGGCGTCCTGCCAGACGGCGGTCTGATTAATGCGTTGTGCAATCCCGGTGTAATCCGGTTCGGTTTTCAGCAACCCCCAGCGGCGGAATTGGGTCAGGAACCACATGCCGTCGGAGTGCCACGGATAGCTGACCGCGCCGTCGTTGAAGAAACGAATCGGATGGGCATCCTGCCAGCGCTGGCCGATGCCGTTATCGTATTCGCCCAGCATGCGGCCGGTGAGGTACTGCTCTTTGGTGTTAAGCCAGGCGCGACGCGAGAGAATGAGCGCCGTTTCACGTTTGTTTTCCGGTGAGGCATCAATCCAGCGAGCGGCCTCCATCACGGCGCAGACCAGCGCGCGCGCGGTGTGCGGATTTTTCTCGACCCAGTCGCGGCGCGTGCCGAGAATTTTCTCCGGATGTTCCGGCCAGATGGATTGTGAGGTAGCAGCGGTAAAGCCGATTCGGTCGTTGATGGCGCGGGCGTTCCACGGTTCGCCAACGCAAAAACCAACCATGTTGCCGATGCGCATGTTCATCACCATCTGCGGCGGCGGAACCACTACGGTGCGCACATCGTCAAACGGATTGATGCCCGCGCTCGCCAGCCAGTAATAGAGCCACATGGCGTGCGTGCCGGTTGGGAAGGTATGGGCGAAACTGTAAGTGCCGGGGGCCTGCTGCTGAATCAGCTTTTTCAGCCCGTCAACGTCGCGCACGCCTTTATCCAGCAGATCGTTTGAAAGTGTGATGGCCTGACCGTTGTGGTTCAGGGTCATCAGATTGGCCATCGGCTGCGGTTTACCGGCGATACCCAGCTCCAGTCCGTACAGCAGGCCATACAGAATGTGTGCCGCGTCCAGTTCACCGGCGACCAGTTTGTCGCGCACCGCAGCCCAGCTGGCTTCTTTCGTTGGCACAATCGTAATGCCGTATTTTTTGTCAAAGCCTTTTAGCGCGGCGATCACCAGCGGTGCGCAGTCGGTCAGCGGGATAAAGCCCACGCGCACTGTCTCCAGCTCCGGTTTATCCGAGCCTGCCGCCCACGCAGAGTGCATGACGCCTGGAAGCAGCATCGCCCCGCTCGCTATTGCGCTTGCCTGTAAAAATCGCCGTCTCGTCCAGTTCACCATGCTCACTCCCGAAAAAAAGCCAAAAAAAAGCGCCCGCCAATGCCGAAGCATTGCTGGACGCCTTTATCCTGAAAACGAACGCACCGCCGTTGGCGCGTCGTTAAAATTTGTTAATCTGATAATGCAAAGCGGATGCCAGGTTTTAACGCCTCAATCAGGCAGTTTTCACGCTGTTGCTCCCGCTTTTCGCACCTCAATCATGCAAACCTTGCCCGCCCATTGTGCATCTACCCCTTTGGTATTACCTGCCATAACGTCTTTACCGTGAGCAGCGCGCGGGCGATATCCACCATGCGTTGATTCTTATCCATCGCCATTTTGCGCAGGGCATACCACGCCTGTTCTTCGCTCATATTTTGATGCGTCATGAGCACGCTTTTCGCTTTATCGATGGTTTTGCGCTCCTCAAGCGTGTCGCGCAACGAAGCAAGCTGGCGGGACAATAGTTCGATTTCGCGCGCCTGCTGACGCACCAGCGACAGGAGCGGTTTGTCGGGCCAGTGCGTGAACGGGTCATCCGTCTCGTCAGTGAGCCCAAACGATTCATTATCTGAATGCATTCTCTCTTCGACGGCGTGCATCAGATCGGCAATCATCACCTCTTCCAGGGCGCGTAAATGTTCAAGGCGCGCCGTTTGCAGCGCAAACCAGTTGAGCGCAGTCGCCCCCTGGTCGGCAGACGGTTGGCGGGTACAGGCGATCCGGCGCAGCTGTTCGGTTTCGACACCGGGCAGGCAGTGGCGATCAAAGGTGGTCTGCACGTCAGGCTGGACGCGCGACAGGAAAACATCAAAACAGGCTTGCTGAGCGTCGATACGATCGACCAGCGTCTGGCGCATGTCATCGCTGAAATGGCCTTCGGTAAAACCAATCGCTCCCAGCGCGCGCTCCTGCCCCGCCAGCTCTTTGCCCTGCATCAGGCTATACAGCGCCACAAAACGACTGGCTATTTGCGGATCGTCAATGCTGTCATTGAGCTGAGGAATGATACTGAGGACATGGCGCAGCGTACGGCTGTATTGTTCCATCGCCAGATGCGCTTTGATGCTGCGCGACACGACGGCCTCCCGCAATGGACCCAACTGCTCAAGCTGATGGAGCGCGCTGGCGATACGCTCGCAGACGGCGCTGCCTGAAAAAGGCGACTGCTGCGCCAGCGCAACGTGAAATGCTGCCAGGTTTTCATCGGCTAATGCCCGGCTGGCTTTACATTCGGCGGCATACAGCTTCCCCTGCGAGCAGAGCCAGATGTTTGACGCCCCGCGCTCGCACTGTAGCATGTGGGCAAGCGTGCTGATGCAGCTCACCAGTTCGCCGAGCTGCGCCAGGTTGCTGAACTGTTGTTTGCGCATCCGCTTTGCGCGCTGAAGCCATTCGGTTGCGCCGGGTGGACTGCCATAGATGTTCGTCATGCTTACTCTCCCGGATCGTTTTATCCCTTGAGCTAAGCAATATCCGTGCCCCTTTATGAAACTGGAGTCAACATGCAGAAAATCGTTATCGTCGCCAACGGTGCGGCTTACGGAAGTGAATCTCTTTTTAACAGTCTGCGACTGGCAATTGCTTTACGCGATCAGGAGAGCGCTCTGGAACTGCGGCTTTTTTTGATGTCGGATGCGGTGACCGCCGGGCTAAAAGGACAGAAACCTGCCGAGGGCTATAACATCCAGCAGATGCTGGAGATCCTGACCGCGCAGGATGTTCCGGTAAAGCTGTGCAAGACCTGCACTGACGGACGCGGGATCACCTCTTTGCCGCTGATCGAGGGCGTGGAAATTGGCACGTTGGTCGAATTAGCCCAATGGACGCTGGCCGCCGATAAAGTATTAACTTTTTAATAATAAACCTCAGAAAATATTATTTTCTTATGGAAGCGGTTGCACCATCAAGTTCCCGGCTGGGTTGCCGATACGATTCTTAAGTCAACTCAGCAGGTATTAACGTATGTTCAGGTCAATTCGCGCTCGTATCATCGCCGCAACGACAGGCTGTCTGGTCGTTGCCCTTATTCTTAATACCGTTATCAACTTCTACGTCACACGGCAGGATAACCAACAATCTCAGCGCGATATCCTGGCCAGTACCAGCGCCAGCCACAATATGGCTATTGCCGACTGGGTGAATAGCAAGCTCACGGTGATTGCGTCTGCGCAATCCGTGGCCCTGAATGACGATCCGGTCCCGGTGTTTAAACAGCTGGCTCAGGCGGGTGGGTTTACCAACGTTTACGTCGGCTACGCCAGTAAAACGGCGAAATTCTCCGATCCCGAGGGCGTACCGGCTGATTATGATCCGACCGTTCGCCCGTGGTATCAGCAGGTTGTCACCGCCGATGCGCCCGTCGTGACCGCGCCTTATGTGGATGCCGGAACGGCTAAACTGGTGGTGACGTTTGCCGTGCCGGTGAAAGAGAACGGTGAGCTGAAAGCGGTCGTCGCCGGAGACGTGGCGATGGACAGCGTGGTCGCGAACGTTCGCGGGATCCATCCTACGCCTGCCAGCAGCGGGTTGCTGATCGACAGCGACGGGACGGTGATTGCCGCAAACGATCCGGCTCAAACAATGAAGCCGTTTTCCGAAGCCATCAAAAATGTAGATTTGAACGCGCTGAAAAAAGGTGCAGCCATCGACGGAACCTTAGCGGGCGTCGAGAAAACCTTTATCGCCACCCCGGTCGCGGGCACCCACTGGATGTTGGTGGTCGCACTCGACAACAGCGACGCCACGTCGGGAATGCGTTCGCTGCTGAAAGCCTCTGGCCTGTCGCTGGTGATTCTGGTGCTGCTCAGCGGGGCCATTATTCACTTCGTGATCGCCCGATTGCTGAAACGCCTGTCAGATGTTCGTGATGCCATGCACGCCATCGCGAACGGGACCAACGATTTGTCTCAGCGCTTGCCAGAAAATGGTCAGGACGAAGTGGCAGAAATCGCCCACGCGTTTAACGCCTTTAGCGATAAGCTCTCGACAGTGATGGTGCAACTGCGTGATGCCAGCGCCTCGGTGAAAAATGCGGCGCGTGAAATTGCGGCCGGCAACCAGGATCTTTCCGGGCGTACCGAACAAGCCGCCTCCAGCCTGCGTGAAACCGCCAGTGCGGTTGAGCAAATTACCGCGTCTGTGACGCAGTCTAATGAGTCCGCCGCTGAAGCCAACGATCAGGCAAGCATTGCCTCCGCTGCCGCATCACGCGGGGGAGAAGTGGTTTCACAAGCCATCACCACCATGCAGTCAATCGAAGTGGCCTCTGCGAAGATCGGGGACATCACCAGCGTTATCGACGGGATCGCATTCCAGACCAATATTCTGGCACTTAACGCAGCGGTCGAAGCCGCTCGTGCGGGTGAACAAGGTCGCGGGTTTGCGGTGGTTGCGGGCGAAGTGCGCAGTCTGGCGAGCCGCAGTGCGCAGGCCGCGAAAGAGATCAAAACGCTGATCGATTCGACCGCTCACAGCGTGGCAACCGGATCGCGCTATGTTCACCTTGCTGGTGAAAGCATGGATGAGATTCGCGCGAGCATTGGTAGCGTGTCGGGGATTATGCGTGAAATTTCAGTGGCGACCAGCGAACAGATGAAAGGCATTCATGAGATTAATCATGCCGTGACGCATCTCGATCGCATGGTGCAGCAGAACGCCGAGCTGGTGGTGGAATCCGCCGCCGCGGCAGGCGCTCTGCAGAGCCAGGCGGGTGACCTGGCTGAAACGGCTGGTCATTTCCGCATTTAATGTTATGACGGCGCGTATTTGCCTGTTCAAATACGCGCCAGTTAATCCCTTTCAGGCATTTTGTCATTTTTGTTTAATCGTTACGCCATTTTTTGATCAAAATCAGCATCCCGACCCTTCCCCTTTGGTGTTATGCCATGAGTGAATTGTGAACAACATCACGCTCAGGATTAACCGCAGGGAGAGCGTTGTTTTCGGACTACGGGGTAAATAATGGCACTGGTAAAAACAAGTTTGAAACTGTTTGGCGGGGATACAGTGGTGGTGCGTTGCTCAGAGCGCTGTCATATTCATTTGATGAGCACAAAAGCGCAGAAGTCGTCGCAGGCGGATATTTTAAGCGTGCAGAACAAAGATAATGCGTGGCTAACGGTGCCTTATACCGGCACATGGGATGTGTTGATCGACAGCCACAGTCAGTCGCTCGAACACTCCGTGAGTTATGTAGCAGCGTGACAGCGAAGGATACGGCCCGGAACGCATGGCGTGACCGGGCTTTTTTATCAGGCGAAACCTGGGCGTAACTGCCCTTCCTGAGATTCTCCGTCCATCAACGTTTTGACCTTCGACACCAGCTCGTTCAGGCAGTCATCTTTCATTCCCAAACGTGCCAGTTCTTGATCAAGCGAGAACACATACTCTGCGTTGGTGCCCAGCGGGCCGCTGGCCGCTGCAATCAACGGCGCAATCACCTGCGTGCGGGTGTCCGCTTCGTAGAGCGCATGACGCGGGTCCATGATAAATACCAGCGCATTGACGGTGCGTCCGTCGTCGAGTTCCAGCTTGCACCAGCTCGGCATATAGCAGCCGGTGATCATTTCGCGCTTCCACAGCAGGGTCAGCTCGTCTTCCAGCGTGTCGTCCGGCAAACGGTACGCCACGCCCGTGGTGCGCCCGCCCTCTTTCAGTGCAAGCATCCGGCCTGGCTGACAGGCACTGCCGCGTCCAGCCGTCAGGCGCAAACAAAACGCGCGATGCCAGCCAGGGAGCGTACCCGTAGCGGATTCGCGGTATTCCAGCGCGGGGTTCCACATCAGCGAGCCATAGCCAAAGATCCAGACCGGGCCATTATCAGGACGGCAGGCCATCGTCGCCGCAAGCGACGCTGCACGCTGTTCGGCTGACCAGAGAAGCGATTCTTCTATGTCACCAAATGCCGTTTTACAATCTGCGTTCAACAAGAAATCACGCGTTAACACTTTACACCTCCGCCACTGCTTGCTTCCTTGCGACAACTGTTAGCGCCTTCCCGGCATTGTATTGACTGCTCATTTTGACAGCAGTTAACAAACGATAAGCAAATAACGGGCCGGTTGCAATACAACGAAAGTTCAACAGCCAGAAATGTCCAAACAGAGGCAGCTAATCATTTGGCTGCTATTTCTTTTTGTGCCACTTATCATCCTCACCTTTTTCGTAATCATGTTTGACCGCAGCCCAGGCAACGCGATGTGCGGTCTCTTCGCGGCTGGCATCGTCCCGGCGATCGTCTTTGTCTTTGTATTGATCCCAGGCGCTGTTAAACGCTTCTTTGTAAATCTCCTGCGCATGCGCTGGCAGCACATGCTGCACGCTATCGGGTAAATCGCTTTTGAATTTATAAGGCATCGCTAACCTCTCTTTTTACTAAAATAATAAGTGTGGTTGATAGATTGCACCTCTGCCAGCACTATGACATTTGTGTTAAATCAAACAACTTAATACGCTGTTAAGTAGGATATATTTTTCATTAACACGTCATTACGGGCTGTTTGATTGAAAAATCATACCTGACGTAAAATTAGGTAAAACATTACGCTGATTTACCTGTTTTCTGTTAGTTTAGTGGGCTTGAATTTCACTCTATAATTACAATCATCTGCATTGACGGAGAATCGCATGACAACAACACAGGAGGCGGTAAAAACCCGCCACAAGGAGACGTCACTCATTTTCCCGGTCGTGGCACTGGCTGTGCTCTTCTTCTTAGGAAGCAGTCAGTCATTGCCAGTGGTCGTTGGGATTAATGCTCTTGCTCTGGTAGGTATTTTATTTAGCGCCTTTAGCGTAGTACGACACGCCGATGTTCTGGCACACCGTCTTGGAGAGCCTTACGGCTCGCTGATTTTAAGCCTTTCCGTCGTTATCCTCGAAGTCAGTCTCATTTCTGCATTAATGGCGACAGGCGATGCCGCGCCGACGCTGATGCGCGATACGCTTTATTCCATCATCATGATTGTAACCGGCGGTCTGGTCGGCTTTTCGTTATTGCTGGGCGGACAAAAATTTGCGACCCAGTACATGAATTTGTTTGGGATTAAACAGTATCTGATTGCCCTGTTTCCGCTGGCGATTATCGTTCTGGTGTTTCCGATGGCGCTACCGGGTGCGAATTTCACCACCGGTCAGGCTCTGCTGGTCGCGCTGATCTCTGCCGCCATGTACGGCGTATTCCTGCTGATTCAAACCAAGACGCACCAAAGCCTGTTTGTCTACGAGCATGAAGATGACGGCGATGACCCGCATCACGGCAAGCCATCCGCGCATAGCAGCCTGTGGCACACCATTTGGCTGATCGTGCATCTGATTGCGGTGATTGCCGTGACCAAGATGAACGCCAATCCGCTTGAAACGCTGTTGACCGAATTGAATGCGCCTGTCGCCTTTACCGGCTTCCTGGTGGCCCTGTTGATTCTCTCCCCAGAAGGGTTGGGTGCGCTGAAAGCGGTACTCAACAACCAGGTTCAGCGCGCAATGAATCTGTTCTTTGGCTCCGTGCTGGCAACGATTTCATTGACCGTTCCTGTCGTGACGATGATTGCCTTTATGACCGGCAATGAGCTGCAGTTTGCGCTGGGTGCGCCAGAAATGATTGTGATGATGGCGTCATTGTTACTGTGTCAGATATCGTTCTCGACCGGACGCACGAACGTGCTCAACGGTGCAGCGCATATGGCGCTGTTTATCGCCTATCTGATGACGATCTTCGCCTGAGGCGGGTACTCACCTCCGCCTTCTCGCATGCGTGAAGGTGTAAAACGAAAAACGGCAACCCAGGGGTTGCCGTTTTGCTTTCTATCACGGGACACTTTAGTTGCTGGTGTCCAGCTCGTCGAAGCTTTTAACCAGATCGTCAATCGCTTTGATTTGCTTCAGGAACGGTTCCAGTTTATCTAGCGGCAGCGCGGACGGGCCGTCGCATTTTGCGTTGGCTGGATCCGGGTGCGCTTCGATGAACAGACCTGCGATACCCGTTGCCATGCCCGCACGTGCCAGTTCAGTCACCTGACCACGGCGACCGCTGGATGCTGCGCCAAACGGGTCACGGCATTGCAGGGCGTGGGTCACGTCGAAGATAACCGGTGAGTTGTTGGACACTTTCTTCATCACGCTGAAGCCCAGCATGTCCACAACCAGGTTGTCGTAACCAAAGTTTGCGCCACGGTCACACAGGATTATTTGGTCATTGCCACCTTCGATAAACTTATCAACGATGTTACCCATCTGGCCTGGGCTGACGAACTGAGGTTTTTTAACGTTGATCACCGCACCGGTTTTCGCCATCGCTTCAACCAGATCGGTCTGGCGTGCGAGGAATGCCGGAAGCTGGATCACATCAACCACTTCCGAAACAGGCTGCGCCTGTGACGCTTCGTGTACGTCGGTGATCACTTTCACGCCAAACGTCTGTTTCAGCTCCTGGAAAATCTTCATCCCCTCTTCCAGGCCTGGGCCACGGTAAGAGTTGATTGAGGAACGGTTGGCTTTGTCAAAAGAGGCTTTAAACACATACGGGATACCCAGTTTCTGAGTTACGGTCACGTAGTGTTCGCAGATGCGCATCGCGAGGTCACGGGATTCCAGAACGTTCATGCCGCCAAACAGCACGAACGGCAGGTCGTTTGCCACGTTGATATCACCAATGCTAACCACTTTTTGTTTCATAGGATCGCCTTATTCAGGTGTGAATCGGAATTAAGATTAATGCAGTGTAATTTGTTTGTGCGCGATCGCGTTGATCTGCGCGCGAATCATTTCGCTTATCGGGTCTTCCGGGCACTGCTCAACGAAGTAGTTCAAATCCGTCAGCGCAACGTGATCGCAATCCAGTTGTGCGTAGATAAGCCCACGGTCGCGGATCTCATACGGATCTTCTGGATTGAACTGCAACAGCACCTCGCTGGCGCGTAAGGCCAGTTCCATCTGGCGCTCTTCCATGAGGGCCGATTTCAGCGTATCGAGCAGCTTGCGCACTACTTCAGCGTTGTCCGCTTCATCAAGATCTTCGTTGAAAAGTTCAGCCACCGGGCTGATATTGCCTTTCAGCCAGACATCCAGCGTGTGTTCGTCCAGCGTGTCACCGTTGAAGGGGTTGATTAACCACATCTCGCCTTCCAGCGATTCCGCGCGCAAAATCAGCTGCGTCGGGAAAATAACCGGAACCAGCGGAATATCCAGACGGTTCGCGACCCAAAGCAGAACAGCCCCAAGAGCCACTGCGCTGCCCTGACGGTGTTTCAGTACTTCATCCAGCCAAAGCGCATCGGAAAGGCGGTACACGCCACGCGTGTCGCAAAAGCCCCATTCGCCATAAAACAGCTCGATCAGTTTTTCCAGTTGCCAGTCCTGAGAACGAGCCTGATTGATCTCTTCGCGTGCCAGGCTCACCAGGCTTTCCAGTTCATCGTAGACCCACTCAGATGTGAAATCGTCGCGGATCATCTCCGATATCAGGACCATCCCATCGCAAAGCGGGACTTTATTAAATTCGAAATCGGCTAAGGACTTCATGACTTACCCCAGTAACGGTATTCTTGTGGTGGCGAGTTTAATGATGATGTACAGCACCACCAGCCCCAGCAGAAAGGCAATAAATCCGGCCTGCTGGCTGCGTGGACGACGACGCCCAAGCGCGATAAAACCCAAAACGATGTAGATGATAACGCCAAACAGCTTCTCAGTCAGCCATGTGCCTTTATCAGTAAATGGCAGATAGCCCGTGACCCACATTAAACCCGCGCCGGAAAGGAACAGCACCGTGTCGATACAGTGGGGCGCCACGCGTACCCACCGGGCGTCGATCAGTGAATTGTTGCTGTAGCGCCACCAGTAGCGGAGAACGAAAAAGCTGATGGTTAGCGCAACGGCGGCAATATGCACATAAATCAAAACGCTGAACGTGCTCATGCCATTCTTCCCAGCGTTAAACGGTCATTGCCACCGTAGTCCTGGCAGGTTTCGACCCGTTCATAACCAGCGTGCGTAAACAGCGAACGCACCGCCTCGCCCTGCGTCCAGCCGTGTTCAATCAACAGCCAACCCCCAGCGGTTAAGTGCTGGCGTGACACCGTCACAATATGCGCAATATCCGCCAGGCCTTCTTCTGCCGCCACTAACGCCGTGAGCGGTTCAAAGCGCACATCGCCCTGCGACAGATGCGGATCGCGTTCATCAATATACGGTGGATTACTGACAATCATCTCAAACTGCTGGCCGACGAGAGCGTCAAACCAGCTGCTTTGTTGGATTTTTACGTTGTTGAAACCAAGACGCGCCACGTTACGCAACGCGAGCGCGACGGCATCGGGCATAACGTCAACGGCCGTGATCTGACAATCCGGCCGCTCGCTCGCCAACGCCAGCGCTATCGCACCGGTTCCTGTCCCTAAATCGAGAATCCGACAGGCCGTGGCGGGAAGACGAGCCAGAGCGTGTTCCACCAGGCATTCGGTATCCGGGCGCGGGATCAGCGTGGCCGCAGAAACATACAGCGGCAGCGACCAGAATTCGCGTTCTCCCGTCAGGTGCGCCACGGGTTCACCCGCTTTGCGACGCGACAACAAATCGGAAAGCTGCGCGTGCTGATCCGCCGTCAGTTCCGTTTCACCAAACGCCAGAAGATAGGTTCGCGCTTTGCCGGTGACATGTTCAAGCAAGATTTCAGCGTCACGACGCGGGCTTTCGCTTTCGCCAAGCTCGCTAATCGCAACGCGTAACCAGTGCTGAAAATCCATTAGTCTTGATCTGCCAGGGCCGCCAGCTGATCGGCCTGGTATTCCTGCACGATGGGCTCAATCAGCGAATCGAGTTTGCCTTCCATTATTTCGTCCAGACGGTAAATAGTCAGGTTGATACGGTGGTCGGTCACGCGCCCCTGCGGGAAGTTATAGGTGCGGTTACGGTCGCTACGATCGCCGCTGCCCAACAGGTTACGGCGGGTTGAAGCTTCGGCCTGCTGACGTTTGGCAATTTCTGCCGCGCGAATACGCGAACCCAATACCGACAGCGCTTTGGCTTTGTTTTTGTGCTGGGAGCGTTCGTCCTGACATTCCACCACAATCCCGGTCGGCAAGTGGGTAATACGGATGGCAGAGTCAGTGGTGTTAACGTGCTGACCGCCCGCACCGGATGAACGGAAAGTATCGATACGCAAATCGCCGGGATTAATATCCGGCAGTTCGGCTTCTGGCACTTCCGGCATCACCGCCACGGTACACGCGGAGGTATGGATACGGCCCTGGGATTCCGTTGCCGGAACGCGCTGTACGCGGTGTCCGCCGGATTCAAACTTCAGACGACCATACACGCCCTCGCCGCTGATTTTGGCGATCACTTCTTTATATCCACCATGCTCGCCTTCGTTGGCACTCATGATTTCGACACGCCAGCGGCGCGATTCTGCGTAACGGCTGTACATGCGGAACAGATCGCCGGCGAACAGCGCGGCTTCATCCCCGCCTGTACCGGCGCGGACTTCGACAAACGCGTTGCGCTCGTCATCGGGATCTTTCGGTAGCAGCAGAACCTGAAGCTGCTGCTCCATCTCTTCTGCACGGGCTTTCGCCTCCTGCAGTTCTTCTTGCGCCATCTCGCGCATTTCAGGATCGTCGAGCATCATCTGCGCGGTTTCAATATCTTCCTGAACCTGCTGCCAGTCGGTAAAGCAGCGCGAAACATCGCTAAGCTGCGCATATTCACGCGATAGCGCGCGAAAACGATCCTGGTCTGCAATAGTCGCGGCATCGCCGAGCAAGGCCTGAACTTCTTCGTGGCGCTCGTGCAGAGCTTCCAGTTTAGCGACGATAGAGGGCTTCATAGGCGTAAAATGCACCTTGTAATAGAAAATGGGTGTGTGGCGCTATTCCAGCCCGAGGCTGTTGCGCAGAATAGTCAGGCGTTCATCATCCCCGTTACGGGCAGCCTGTTGAAGTGATTTGGTTGGAGCATGAATTAACCGGTTGGTCAGTTTCCACGCCAGGTCCTGCATAATTACCTGCGGATCGCCGCCCTGTTCGAGGGCCGCCATCGCTTTTGCCGTCAGATCGTCGCGCACTTGCTCCGCCTGACCGCGGTATTCACGGATGGTCTCGCTGGCGCTTTGCGCACGCAGCCAGGCCATAAATTCGCCCGATTCCTGCTCAACGATGGTTTCGGCCTGAACAGCGGCCGCTTTGCGTTGCGCGAGGTTGTGCGAAATGATGCTTTGCAGATCGTCAACGCTGTACAAATAAGCGTTCGCAAGCTTGCCCACTTCTGGCTCGACATCGCGCGGGACGGCGATATCCACCAGCAGCATCGGCTGATTACGGCGCGATTTAAGCGCGCGTTCCACCATCCCTTTACCGATGATCGGCAGCGGGCTGGCGGTTGAACTGATAATAATGTCTGCGTCTTTCAGGCGTTCATCGATATCGCTCAGCGCGATAACTTCTGCGCCCACTTCATCAGCCAGAACCTGTGCGCGTTCACGCGTACGGTTGGCGATAATCATGTGCTTGACCTTGTGCTCACGCAGATGACGCGCCACCAGCTCAATAGTCTCCCCTGCGCCAACGAGCAGCACGGTAACGGTTGAGAGGGATTCGAAGATCTGACGCGCCAGCGTACAGGCCGCGAAAGCAACCGAAACCGCACTGGCACCAATGTCGGTTTCGGTTCGCACTCGCTTGGCGACGGAGAAGGATTTCTGGAACATGCGTTCCAGCTCGCTGGCTTTTAAATGCCCCTTTTGCGAATCCGCGAAAGCTTTTTTCACCTGACCCAGAATTTGCGGCTCGCCGAGTACCAGGGAGTCAAGACCGCTGGCGACGCGCATGAGATGACTGACCGCATCGTTATCCTGATGCCAGTACACGCTGGTGCGCAGCTCTTCTTCGTTCAGATTATGGTATTCACATAACCAGCGAATCAGCGCTTCGTGGAGGTTATCTTGCTCTTCCACGCTCAGATATAGCTCAGTACGGTTACACGTCGAGAGCACCACACCGCCCTGCACCATCGGTTGCGCAAGCAGGCTGTCCAGCGCCTGGTCGAGCGTATCCGGCGAAAACGTAACACGTTCTCGCAACGCAACAGGGGCTGTTTTGTGGTTGATACCGAGTGCTAAAAGGGTCATGTGAGCGGGAGTAGTACCAGCGTTAATAAGGTTAGCAGGACGCATCATACCTGATGCGCGAGATCAATAAAAGAGACTGCCCCCTTTCGGAGTAATAGGCCTCACCCGCTAATTTCATGATTTAAGACAATATGAACGTAGACGCTGCCACCGCCGGGCGCTAGCATTAAGGGTTATAACTGCAACGCATCTCAAGGATTTGTCATTATTATGGCCCGATTGACTCGTTTGTTACCGCTGGCGGCACTGGTACTCTCTGCTTGCTCGATTACTCCGCCCAAGGGCCCCGGCAAAAGCCCTGACGCACCGCAGTGGCGTCAGCACCAGCAGGAAGTGCGCAATCTGAGCCAGTACCAGACCCGCGGCGCTTTCGCTTATCTCTCCGATCAGCAAAAAGTGTACGCACGCTTTTTCTGGCAGCAAACCGGACAGGATCGTTATCGTCTGCTCCTGCTGAACCCATTGGGTAGCACCGAATTAGAACTCAAAGCGCAGCCGGGTGAAGCACAAATTACCGATAATAAAGGCCAGCAATACACCGGAACCGATGCTGAAGAGATGATTGGCAAGCTGACGGGAATGCCGATTCCGATCAACAGCCTGCGTCAGTGGATCCTCGGTCTCCCGGGCGATGCGACGGATTACAAACTTGACGACCAGTACCGTCTTAGCCAAATCAACTACAGCCAGAACGGTAAAACCTGGAAAGTGGTTTACGGCGGTTACGACAGTGCTACTAAGCCCGCGCTGCCATCCAGTATGGAACTGACCGAAGGTGGCCAGCGAATCAAGCTGAAAATGGACAACTGGATCGTTAAATGATGACCCAATGGCCCTCCCCGGCAAAACTGAACCTGTTTTTGTACATTACCGGCCAGCGTGCTGACGGATATCACACGCTACAGACGCTGTTTCAGTTTGTTGATTATGGCGACACGATCTCCATCGAGCCGCGTCAGGACGGAGAAATCCATTTACTGACCCCGGTTGACGGCGTCGCCAGCGAAGACAACCTGATCGTGCGCGCCGCGCGGCTCTTAATTAAAGCGGCGACAAGCTCAGGCCGCTTGCCTGCTCATTACGGGGCTGATATTGGCGTCGAGAAACGCCTGCCGATGGGCGGTGGACTCGGTGGCGGGTCATCAAATGCGGCAACGGTACTGGTCGCGCTGAATCATCTGTGGGGCTGCGGGTTTTCTCAGGACGAGCTGGCCACGCTGGGGCTGACGCTGGGAGCCGATGTTCCGGTATTTGTTCGCGGTCATGCCGCCTTTGCCGAAGGGGTCGGCGAGATTCTTACTCCCGTCGATCCGCCAGAAAAATGGTATCTTATCGCACACCCGGGTGTGAGCATTCCCACTCCGGTTATTTTTAACGATCCGGAATTGCCGAGAAACACGCCAGTGCGGTCAATAGAGACGTTACTAAAATGTGAATTCGGCAACGATTGCGAGGTTATCGCAAGAAAACGTTTTCGTAAGGTTGATGCGGCGCTTTCCTGGCTGTTAGAATATGCGCCGTCGCGCCTGACTGGCACAGGTTCGTGTGTTTTTGCTGAATTTGACACCGAATCCGCCGCTCGTCAGGTGCTAGAGCAAGCTCCGGAATGGCTGCACGGTTTTGTAGCTCGTGGGATGAACACGTCCCCCCTACAGCAGACCATTCTGGCGCAGACTGAGTTTCGGTGACAACGTCACCCTGTTCCAGACGTTGCATCGCGCTCTTTAATACACCGCCTGGATAGCGTTCGCCTGGCCCGCACAGTTTGTGGCGAAAGTTATCCCCATTGGACGCATGCCTGAGGTTCTTCTCGTGCCTGATATGAAGCTTTTTGCTGGTAACGCCACCCCGGAACTAGCACAACGTATTGCCAACCGCCTGTACACTTCCCTCGGCGACGCCGCTGTAGGTCGCTTTAGCGACGGCGAAGTCAGCGTACAAATTAACGAAAATGTACGCGGTGGTGATATTTTCATCATCCAGTCCACCTGTGCTCCAACTAACGACAACCTGATGGAATTGGTTGTTATGGTCGATGCCCTGCGCCGTGCTTCTGCAGGCCGTATCACGGCTGTTATTCCTTACTTTGGTTATGCTCGCCAGGACCGTCGCGTCCGTTCAGCGCGTGTTCCCATTACCGCTAAAGTTGTTGCTGACTTCCTGTCGAGCGTTGGTGTAGACCGCGTTCTGACAGTTGACCTGCACGCAGAGCAGATCCAGGGCTTCTTCGACGTTCCTGTTGATAACGTATTCGGTAGCCCAATCCTGCTCGAAGATATGCTGCAGCTGAATCTGGACAACCCAATTGTGGTTTCCCCGGATATCGGTGGCGTAGTTCGTGCGCGTGCAATTGCAAAACTGCTCAACGATACCGACATGGCTATCATCGATAAACGCCGTCCGCGCGCTAACGTTTCTCAGGTGATGCACATCATCGGTGATGTTGCTGGCCGTGACTGCGTTCTGGTTGATGACATGATCGATACCGGCGGCACGCTGTGCAAAGCCGCCGAAGCGCTGAAAGAACGTGGTGCTAAACGCGTATTTGCTTACGCAACTCACCCGATTTTCTCGGGTAATGCGGTCAATAACCTGCGCAACTCCGTGATCGACGAAGTTGTGGTTTGCGATACCATTCCACTCAGTGAAGAGATCAAGGCGCTGCCAAACGTGCGCACTCTGACCCTGTCCGGAATGTTGGCCGAAGCGATTCGTCGTATCAGCAACGAAGAATCCATCTCTGCTATGTTCGAGCATTAATCGAACCCGGCGCAAAAACCCGCTGCGGCGGGTTTTTTTGTCTGTAACATTCATTTGTATGATCAATGCCAACTTCACCTGCCATTCACATGACAGATGATGCGCTCACGGATGAAAGATAATTGTGAAAAATATTGCCCCCTCACATGTTCTGCCCTTTCGCGCCCTCATCGACGCCTGCTGGAAAGAGAAATACACCTCATCGCGATTCGTCCGCGATCTGATTGCCGGTATCACGGTTGGGATCATCGCCATTCCCCTGGCGATGGCACTGGCTATTGCCAGCGGCGTTGCCCCGCAGTACGGGCTTTATACATCAGCAGTTGCCGGTATTGTGATTGCCCTCAGCGGCGGGTCGCGCTTCAGCGTATCTGGCCCGACCGCCGCCTTCGTGGTGATTCTCTATCCCGTCTCACAGCAGTTTGGGCTGGGTGGTTTACTGGTTGCCACGCTAATGTCCGGCGTTTTTTTGATCCTGTTTGGGCTGGCACGTTTTGGCAGACTGATTGAGTACATTCCGCTTTCGGTGACGCTGGGGTTTACCTCCGGGATCGGCATTACCATCGGGACCATGCAGATTAAGGATTTCCTGGGTTTGCAACTCGCGCATGTTCCAGAACACTATCTGCAAAAAGTCGGGGCGTTGGTTATGGCGCTCCCCACGGCAAATCTGGGTGATGCGGCGATTGGCATTGTCACGCTGGGTACGTTAATTCTTTGGCCGCGACTGGGCATTCGTCTGCCGGGTCATTTGCCCGCGCTGTTATTGGGTTGCGCAGTCATGGGGGCGGTCAATGTGTTGGGTGGACACGTTGCCACCATCGGCTCGCAGTTCCACTATATTCTGGCGGATGGTTCTCAGGGTAGCGGCATCCCTCAGCTTCTGCCGCAGCTGGTGCTGCCCTGGGATCTGCCGGGTTCCAGCTTCACGTTGAGCTGGGATTCGCTACGCGCGCTGCTTCCCGCCGCGTTCTCCATGGCGATGTTGGGTGCGATAGAATCGCTCCTCTGCGCCGTTGTCCTCGATGGCATGACCGGAACCAAGCACAATGCCAATGGCGAACTGGTTGGGCAGGGATTAGGCAACATTATCGCCCCGTTCTTTGGCGGTATTACCGCGACGGCCGCGATTGCGCGCTCAGCCGCTAACGTGCGCGCAGGGGCAACCTCACCGGTTTCCGCCATTATTCACGCGCTTTTGGTGATCCTCGCCCTGCTGGCCCTGGCCCCGTTATTGTCCTGGCTTCCGCTGTCCGCGATGGCTGCCCTGCTGTTGATGGTCGCGTGGAACATGAGCGAAGCGCATAAAGTGGTTCATCTGCTGCGCCGTGCGCCAAAAGACGACATTATTGTGATGCTCATCTGTATGTCGCTTACGGTGCTTTTTGACATGGTGATCGCCATTAGCGTTGGGATCGTGCTGGCGTCGCTGCTGTTTATGCGACGCATTGCGCAGATGACGCGTCTGGCCCCAGTGAATGTTGAAGTCCCTGAGGATGTACTGGTTCTGCGCGTCATTGGCCCATTGTTTTTTGCCGCGGCAGAAGGTCTGTTTAGCGAACTGGAATCCCGGATTCAAGGTAAACGTATTGTGGTGTTGAAGTGGGATGCGGTTCCGGTACTCGATGCGGGTGGTCTGGATGCCTTCCAGCGCTTTGTCGAACGTCTACCGGAAGGCTGCGAGCTGCGCGTCAGTAATCTGGAATTCCAGCCGTTGCGCACGATGGCGCGCGCTGCTGTGCAACCGATTCCTGGACGGCTGGCATTTTATCCCAACCGCGAGGCGGCATTAGCGGATCTGTCCTGATACCGCTGACAAGCATTTATCTCATTCTTCAGGCATAAAAAACGGCTCTCTCAGGAGCCGTTTTTACATTCACATAGCGCGTTAGCTGTGCTTGTGCTGGTCGCGGCGGCAGCGTTTATCATAATGACGCACCCACCAGTATCTGTCGCTGACCTGTTCATGTCCGCTCACACGTGCGCCCGCAAGCCATAGAACCGCCCCAACGAAGATGCTAAGAATCGCACCATGGGCGAAATACTGCGGCAGGTCAATCTGAGGCAACTGGTTTAAAATTGAATAACCCACACCGGCTACCATCACGAACAGGCCCAATCCCATCAGCACATTACCGAGTCGTGAAGCGTTTTTGCGTTTCATATATCACCTCCGCAGCCTGGGTTGCAGGGAAAATGTCCCTAATCCTTGTGTGTAAAGTATAGACAACACCCCTTTCATGAGTTGCGTGAATGATCACATTAATGACTCTCGTCACAACAAAAATTTACAAATAAGCACCTGAACAACATGAAATTCTAATGGTTCACGTGCGTCATTATTCGCAAATTCCCCTTCCTTTCGCAGAATTTTGTCAATCGGCGCGGCAAACAGTAAACTACGCGCCAAATCTGGAACCTTTAGGAATTGAAACGTGACGATTAAATTGATTGTCGGCCTTGCCAACCCCGGTGCGGAATACGCGGCAACCCGCCATAACGCCGGTGCCTGGTATGTTGATTTACTGGCTGAGCGGTTGCGTGCCCCCCTACGTGAGGAGCCGAAATTCTTTGGCTATACCTCGCGCATCAACCTGGCGGGTGCTGATGTGCGTTTGCTGGTTCCAACCACGTTCATGAATTTAAGCGGCAAAGCAGTGGCCGCGATGGCGACATTTTATCGCATTAATCCGGATGAAATTCTGGTCGCTCACGATGAACTCGACTTACCGCCAGGCGTGGCGAAATTCAAACTGGGCGGCGGTCACGGCGGGCATAATGGCCTGAAGGACATCATCAGCAAACTCGGCAATAACCCGAACTTTCATCGCTTACGCGTGGGAATTGGTCATCCAGGCGATAAAAATAAAGTTGTGGGTTTTGTGCTAGGCAAACCGCCGAGCTCAGAACAGAAGCTCATCGACGAAGCCGTAGACGAAGCGGTGCGCTGTACGGAAATCTGGTTGCAGGATGGCCTAACCAAAGCGACCAATCGCCTGCACGCTTTCAAAGCGCAATAATCCCGACGTACAGCCTTTTTTACCGCGCGTGACACAGGTTACGTGTATAATAGGCAAAGTTATTTACTTTTCTTCAATCTGTTAACGATAACGGGTTGAATACCAAGACATTAAGGTGATTTAAAGATGGGATTTAAATGCGGTATCGTTGGCCTGCCAAACGTTGGCAAATCCACCCTGTTTAACGCGCTCACCAAAGCGGGCATCGAAGCAGCAAACTTCCCGTTCTGTACTATTGAACCGAACACCGGTGTCGTACCGATGCCCGATCCACGTCTGGACCAGCTCGCGGAAATCGTAAAACCGCAGCGTATTCTGCCGACAACCATGGAATTCGTGGATATCGCCGGTCTGGTTAAAGGGGCTTCCAAAGGCGAAGGCCTGGGCAACCAGTTCCTGACCAACATCCGTGAAACCGAAGCGATCGGTCACGTGGTTCGTTGCTTCGAAAACGACAACATCATCCATGTGAATAATAAAGTGGATCCGGCTGACGATATCGAGGTCATTAATACCGAGCTGGCACTGTCTGACCTGGACACCTGCGAGCGCGCGATTCACCGCGTGCAGAAACGTGCTAAAGGCGGCGATAAAGACGCGAAAGCAGAACTGGCTGCGCTGGAAAAATGTCTGCCTCAGCTCGAAAACGCGGGCATGCTGCGTTCACTGGCGCTGACCGAAGAAGACAAAGCGGCGATCAAATACCTGAGCTTCCTGACGCTCAAGCCAACCATGTACATCGCGAACGTTAACGAAGACGGTTTTGAAAACAACCCGTACCTCGACAAAGTGCGCGAAATCGCCGCTGGCGAAGGTTCCGTGGTCGTGGCGGTGTGTGCTGCCGTTGAGTCTGACATTGCTGAACTGGACGACGCCGATCGCGAAGAGTTCATGGCCGAGCTGGGTATTGAAGAGCCAGGTCTGAACCGCGTGATTCGCGCGGGTTACGAGCTGCTGAATCTGCAAACCTACTTCACCGCTGGCGTGAAAGAAGTTCGCGCATGGACGATTCCTGTTGGCGCTACCGCTCCGCAGGCCGCAGGTAAGATCCATACCGATTTCGAAAAAGGTTTTATCCGCGCTCAAACCATCGCGTTTGAAGACTTCATCGCCTACAAGGGTGAGCAAGGCGCGAAAGAAGCCGGCAAAATGCGTGCTGAAGGTAAAGACTACATCGTGAAAGATGGCGATGTGATGAACTTCCTGTTCAACGTCTAATTCGTTTCTGTCGTCTCATGCGATCTCAGTGAATCGCATAAAAATATAAAACCTCATAAAATCCACGCGGTTGCGTGGATTTTTCTTTTCATAACGTCTCAGCTCATCTCATAATAGCGCAGCCAAAAATGAGTATAGGAATGAGTACAATCAGTTTCCATCTTCATTTTAGGTGAGTACAATAGCAGTATAAGAAATAAACAAGGACTCGCTATGCTCACTGATACGCAATGCCGCACTGCTAAGCCGAAAGAAAAACTCTATCGACTCAATGACTTCAATGGTCTCTACCTCGAAGTGAAACCCAACGGCAAAAAGGCATGGCGCTATCGGTTTAAACTCAACGGCAAATCCAGCATGTTCGCGCTGGGTGAGTACCCGACGGTCAAACTTGCCGAAGCTCGCGAGAAATGCGAGCAAGCGCGTAAGCAAGTCGCAGATGGAGTTAGCCCGACACAGGCTCGTCAATTAGATAAGATCCGCAAGGTCAATGACGCATCCAACACCTTTGAGCTGATCGCCAAAGAGTGGTTGCAGATGAAAGACTGGGCCGAGATCACCAAAACGCGGCGACTGGATATGCTTGAACGTGTGGTTTTTCCCGCAATCGGTAAGCTCCCAGTCAGAGAGATCACTCCACACCATATACTTAAAATTCTTCAGGAAACGGCTAAGCGCGGCGCTCCGACTGTTGCCGCTGAAGCCCGTCGCACCATTTCATCAGTTTTTGAGTTGGCAGTCGCGACGCTTAGAGCTGATAGCGATCCCGTATGGCCTGTGCGCAAGGCCCTTCCGGCTAATAAGACACAGCACAAACAGGCACTAAATCCTCAGCAAATCGGAAAGTTACTAAGCTGTTTTGATAATAGTCGTGGCTCTTATCAGGTTAACTATTGCATGTGGCTTATGTGGTGGACATTGGCGCGTCCTGCAGAAGCCACCGAAGCAGAATGGAGAGAATTCGATCTTGATAACGCCCTATGGACCATTCCGGCAGAGCGAATGAAAGCCCGCAGAGAACACGTTATTCCCCTACCCTTCCAAGCTGTCAAAATGCTCAGAACACTAAAGGGATTAACCGGGCATCGGCAGCACCTTTTCCCGGGCAGAGATAATCCGCTAGGTCCAATGACATCGCACTCCCTGCGCCAGCTACTTAAAAGCCTCGGATGGAGTGGCATTTATAGTCCCCATGCTACCCGAACTACAGGAAGTACGCGTTTAAACGAAATGGGCTATCGACCTGATGCTATTGAGGCCCAACTTGCGCACGCTGATACCAACAATGTTCGTCGCACATACAACCATGCAACTTATCTTGATGAGCGTAAAGTGATGATGCAGGAATGGGCTGATATGTTGGACAAATGGGTAGCAGGATCCGAGTAGAACTTACTGCACTTAGTGAACCACGAGATAAAACTCATTCCTCAGGGTCCACTTTGTGCCAAAAGCAGACTTTAATGATCTCCTTCTGGCAGCAGAAGACGGCCTATTACGATGCGGAATACGGTCAGGGCAACTGGTGGTACTGGAACGCTACGGAGCATTCTGAACTGAACGCCCTGCTTCAATAAAAGCGTATTACGGATATGTATATCAGATCAGACAGAGAGCGACTGTACAGAACGGTCGCATCGTTGTCTGGCCTGTATCGCAGTTACAATATGCCGGCATTACCTGGGCAATTCTCAATCACTGAGAATATACCGCAACCTGTACTTCCAGCAGCGAACAGGCCAGAGAGGAATATCAGGAATCGTATCTCATTAGATTTTCCCGACTCCTGTTCCATAAATTCATTAACTGACCAGAGTTTTGCTTAACCCAGTCTGATATTATTTTCAGGGACTCCAGAATGAATGTTGTACCCTGGCTCCCCATGAGTCTGCCATCACTAATAGCAAAAACATGCGCACTGTTCCGTTTTCTGAAAACAATGGTCGGTTCAGCGTCAGGTTTAGGGCATATAACCAGAACTTCTCCGCCGGTAAAATCATCTTCCTGTGAAATTTCGTTCAGCTCTTTAAACTGCTCGGCAGTAATGGAGTACAGACCTGATTTTTCAAGCTCTAAACGTCCGTGCAACTCGAAGTCGTAGGGTACGTATACATCAGGTTTTTCCATGAATTCAACGGAAAGGATACGCTCGATAGGCAGTGTTTCTGTATGAACATACCATGTGTCATGCTTGAGCTTGGGGCTTTTTGTCCATCGCTTCAGTTCACTGTCAGAGAGGTTCTCGGTTTTAACCCAACCCTGAATGCCCAGTATCGTGGCCCACACTGACGGCTGCTCATATTTGCGCAAAAGTTTTTTAAAAGAGTAAAACGTGTCTTGCTGCTTGAGCCAGGCTGAGTCTACTGTGAGCCGGATGAGTCGTTTGTTATGAGTGCCTCTGACCGGGCCATGAGCATCCTGACCGCCTGCTTTTCTCAAAAAGTCTTTATCACTTTCGGTGAGTGCTTCTGTGCCGTCTACTAAGCCATGACCATAGGGCAATGGGTAGGAAGTGTACCAGCTATGGCCGTAAAGCATTTTTCCATCACTCAGATGGAAATAGCCTTTGTTTATTCCTTCCGACGTCAATATGCTGTGCAGCATTGCCACACCTGTAAAATGATACAGTTTCATTTTTATATCCTCTCAGCCATACAACCAAATTTAAGCGAGCCCAATCGTGAGCCATAGTATTAAGATGGGTCAAAACACCTTGTCGTGGCCGCCTCCTCACTTCTCTGCATGATGTGTTTTCTGCTTCCATATCCTTCAGCAGTTTATTCGCAGTGGAGCATAACCAGGCGTAAAGTTTTTGTCCGTTTTCCATTCTGGTGTTCAGTTGGAGCGAATTGCCACTGATCTAATAGGTATGTCAGAGTGACGTCATGCTTTTTACAAGAATGGCTGCTCCTCGCTCTCAGCGGACCTTTAGATCAGGTAACTCGTCCGTTGTGTGCCATGAGCGGACATTATCACCGCCACCATATGTAAACATGTCATTCGAAATAGGAGTGATACTCAGGCACTCTGATGTCAGAGATGTACATGAAAAATTCCGAAAAAAAACCTAATTCACGACCTCAATCGTGTTCCAGGACGCCCGGATACGGAACCTGATATATACAAGTTGCACAATTCATCTCTACAGGGTTATTTATGATGTGCATACGAGCTTTTTGTTTATTGTCTGTGTTCCTTTACTGCATACAAGTGCAGGCATCTCCAGGCTTTCGTCAGATAACGCTATCAGACCCAAATTCCGAAACTCTAAATTTGACTGTGTGGTATCCAGTTTCTTCTGAGGGAAGAACAGTTAATATAGGAAGTAATCCCGCTTTCGTTGGCGTTACGGTGAACCCCGATGCACCCCCATTACCTGGAGTACATCCTCTCCTGGTTATTTCACACGGATATAACGGAAACTGGCGGAATTTGTCCTGGATTGCTGCGGCGATGGCTGCAGAGGGATATATTGTTGCCGCCCCGGATCATCCAGGCACTACCACTTTTGATCAGAATCCGATAGATGCTAAAAAGTTGTGGCGACGTCCGCACGATATTTCTCGGGTTATTGATTTCGTCATAGATTCTCCCGCACTTTTCGGGGCAACGGACAAGGGACGTATTGCTGCTTTAGGGCATTCTCTTGGGGGATGGACGGTAATGTCGCTAGCGGGTGCGCGATTTAAACCCTCCCTGTTTATCCACGATTGTCAAAACCATCCCAAACGGGGCGACTGCCGGTTAACAGAAAAACTTGGCATAAATGAAACGCTTTCTCTGGAAAAAATATCCGCAAATAACAGGGATGCAAGGATCCGGGCTGTCGTCTCTCTTGATCTAGGATTAGCACCTGGTTTTACCCCTAAAAGTCTGAATGCTATTAATATTCCCGTCCTGATTTTAGCTGCACAGGCGGACAGATTGGCAGAATTACCCGCAGAGCAGGAGTCCGGATACCTTGCTGCCGAAATGGATCCAAACAGGAGGCAATATGAGATCGTTGAAGGCGCGACACATTTCAGTTTCATGCAGCTTTGTAAACCCGGCGCTGAAAATATCCTAAACGAAGAATCACCCGGTGACGATGTTGTTTGCCAAGATGGCCTCCATGCAAAGAGATCGAATATTCATCAAAATCTGGTTCGTAAGATCAGTGCATTCCTGAATTCTACGCTTGATTACGCTGCATCTTCTGTCGGAACAAGGTAGGTGATACGCCAGAAACTCGCAGAAATTCACGATTAAAATTTGATTTAGTAGTGAATCCAGACTCCAACATTATATCCGTCACAGGCAATGGGGTGTTTAACAGCCGTTCCTTTGCCCATTCAATCCTGAAGCCATTGATCCACTGTGATACATTGCATTGACTTACCGAATTGACTGCACTTGAAAGTTGTCGTGCTGGTATACCTGCTTTTCTGGCCAGAATACTCAGTGTCAGGTCGGGATTAAGATAGATTTTTGTTTCACGAACGTGTTTCTCGAGTCTACTATAAATCACCTCAAACTCTCCCGCGGGTACCACAATACTCTCGGGGGACGTTTCTTCCCGCTTATCATTTCCTGATACAGCTGTCCTTCCCGCACTGACAACAGCCGCGGCGATGAGAGGAAGCAGTGTCATTTGGAAAATGACAATCATACCCGGAGCCTGTTTTCCACCGGCGATGCTGAAGTCAAATGTAACCGCAAGATCTGTCATTGCAGATATACACAGAAAGCAGCCTGCGAAAAAAGCCATCTTTATCGTATGTGTTGACTCCGCCAGCCGATTCAGTGTGAAGTTACGCTCCCCCTGCCATGCAATACGAAAGAGGCCACATCCGTATCCTGTAAAAATGATAAATAGAATGAAATCAGTCGCCGCCGGCCAAACCATCCTGAGCAATAAGGCAATGGTTGGGGGTAATAGCAGCAATATCCAGCGACGCTGCTTACTGATTTCAGTCATTGAGATGAAACTGTGCCATGCGAGAGGGGGCAGAAGTATTGCCAAGACGGATTGAATGTTCCTAAGCATGGCGGACTCGTATTCCCAGCGCAGAGTGCTTACAGAAAGAAGGACTGTGCAGGCAATAAGAAAACGCAGTGTACCGCTGTGGCGATTTTTTTCAGGGAATAGCACCATTACTATTAAAACTAATAGCGCAAGCAAAGTAATAACAGGAAAGGGGACAGAAAACATAACCACAGTACCATCATAAAAATTTACAAGGAATATTTACACACATGAAGGTAATCTGTCTCCTTCAACGTAGTAAAAACAGTACAATAATCCATTAAGACGCGATTTGTCTCTGGAAGATTTATCTCATCTCTAACCCCTTCTCATTCTTTGATGATCCGTCTGCCCCTCACTCATGAGGTATGAATGACCTTAAACCCGTTAATTAATACATCGTGATGTTAGTAATGCCTTAATCAGTTGTGAGAACAATTGCTAACTTCCGCTGTTCGCTCATAAGGGACAACCATACTCAAATCTCCCACATTGCAGGAGATTTGGGTATGAACATGTCACCGTGGAACAAAGACCGTATCATAGGCCAAAAAAGACCACTTCAGATATCTCATATCTGGGGGATCCGAATCCGGCTTGAAATGGAAGGTAAAACGCGCGATTTAGCTCTGTTCAATATGGCCTTGGACAGTAAGCTACGAGGCTGTGATCTGGTCAAACTCAAAGTATCTGATGTTGCATATGGTAGCTCTGTTTCAAGCAGAGCTACGGTGTTGCAGCAGAAAACCGGTAGCCCTGTGCAGTTTGAGATAACCAAAGGGACAAGAGAAGCTGTTGCTGCATTGATAAAGCTTGGCAATTTGCATAGTAAAGACTTCTTGTTTCGGTCTAGGGTCGGAACTAACCAGCACATTTCAACCCGCCAATACAATCGAATCTTTCATGGGTGGATAGAAAAGCTTGGTCTCGAAGATTCACTTTACAGCACACATTCCATGAGAAGAACAAAACCTTACCTGATCTACAAGAAAACCAAGAATCTTCGGGTGATCCAACTTCTGTTGGGTCATAAGAAACTGGAAAGCACAGTCCGTTATCTGGGCATTGAAGTCGATGATGCGTTAGAGATCTCTGAATCGATTGAAGTCTAAGGTTGTCAGGGCTGCAACAGCAGCCCTGTGCCAGGAGCGGACGTTATGCTAATCATTAATGAGATGATTCGGTTGGAGCGTACGCTTAGCCAGTTTCTTTTGCAGAATGATAACGATAATGGGGAATCCTGAGGCGGATATTGCACATACCACCAGCAACGTGTTCATATTTTGTGGTGCTATGGCGTGCCCAGGTAATAGAAAAGCAGACAGAAAAAATGCGACCGTTGTGATCAGGTACATTATTGATGACTGCAATGAAGAGAATCCCGCTCGTTGCCTGTCATCAGGAAACTGAATGCTCACCGCCGAGGAGGAAACCAGACGACTGTAAGATGCACCGAGAAATAAAATAATAAATAGCGCCGGATACGAATAGCCCATAACAGGTATTAGCAAAGCGAGTAAAAAAATGAAAGTTGACCCTGTAGCCAGGCTCACAGCAGAAAAATGCGGAGTTAACGCGCCTGTCATTTTTGTTGACAGGTATCCTGCAACGCCCCCGGCGAAAAACAGCCATGGCAGCAGGTATTGAGAGGCCCCCAGTTGCTGGGTCATTAATGGTACCAGAACAGGAATGACCAGCATCGGGCTAAACTGTACCAGCGCATTACTGGAAGCGAACAGTAAAGTATTAACGTCGAGAGGCAGTGCGTGGGGTGTGTCGAAAGAGACTGGATCCTGAGGGATGATGGAAACAATCAGTGGCAATGCCAACAAACACAGCGTACTGATTAACCACAATGCGACATGCCAGCCGTAATGAGCACACAAAAATAGTATCGTGGGCATTCCGACAATACTTACCATCGAAAATGATGCAATGACCGTCGCCAACATTTTTCCTCGCAAGTTAGCCGGGGCGAGATTTATCAATATACTAATGCCCACCCCCATTGTTGTGCCTCCTACCAGTCCTGCGCAGAATCGTAATGCAAGCAGAAGGCTAAAGCTGGAGGTAAATGTCGTCAAAAGTGTCAGTAGGCCGAGTAGTGCCATATTGGCGATTAAAAAACGTTTCTTATTAAAACGACCAATCCAGTAAAAGGCGATAATTCCCGACAGGACCGCCCCGAAGGTATACATGCCGGATACGTAGCCTGAGAATGATACGGGAACGGCGAAGTCTGCTGCCATAAAAGCAAAAACAGGGTTGAACATCATATATTCCAGTGCATTTGTGAACTGGATAAACGCCATCACAACCGCTATCCGGATGAGGGCTTTATAATTAAACGTTGGTGTGACCAGTGACATAGCAAGCGACCTGAGGATGAAAGATATCTGAGTTTAACTGCTATCAATGTTGTTCAGTAGATGGTAAAACAGGCACTTATTATTATCATTTATGGGATAGCTGATGCGGCCAGCTCTTGATTTTAATACCCTGAAAGTTTTCATTGCGGTGGTTGAAAGAGACAGTTTTGTTGGGGCATCTAAAGTCCTTGAGATGCCGACATCGAACGTGAGTCGTTGTATTTCTCAGTTAGAAGACAGACTGAATCTTCAGCTCATTGAGCGCAGCACCCGACATATGAAGCTCACCCAGGCGGGTCACCTGCTCTATACCCGGGCGAAGCCATTACTGGAAGCGCTTGAACAAACTGAAACAGAATTAACGTTGCGGCAGATGCAGCTCAAGGGGCCACTACGTATCTGTATTCCCAATGAAATAGGTCCTGCACTGCTAGGTTCTGTGATTGCCGATTTCGCCTGCCAGCACCCGGATCTAGAAATTAGCTGTGTCACAAATTTGTCTGGTCTTGAATCCCTGCGAGACGATCTGGATTTAGCCATTATTGTGAGCCGCGGCCAACTGGATGACAGTGATTACATAGCCCGTCATCTGGTAACTATTCCTTGCACCATCGTTGCAGCCCCCTCCGTGATTCAGCGTTATGGCATCCCTTCTCGTATACAGCAATTTGAAACATTACCCTGTATTACCACGGTAAACGCACTTAAAGGTGCTCCCTGGCAGTTTGTGAATAAAAAGGGGGGATTCGAGACGATTAAGGTTAAAGGTCATTACCGGGTAAACAGCGGAGAGATGGCAGGACGCGCGGCGGTAGCGGGTGTCGGTTTCGCTATTCTTTCAAAACAGGCCTGCCAACCCTATATCGACGATGGACGGCTGATCGAGATTAAGTTTGAACAACCGCCAGCCCCACTTCAATTGTTCGCACTTTATTCAGACAGGCGTTATTTGCCTGCTAAAACACGAGCGCTTATTGAATACATACAGCAGAATTTGAGCAATATATCCTTAGCAACCTAAGGATGTATTAAACAGCCACAGAGAGTCCCAGTGTTACAATAATCTCTAAATGCAGAACTTCCGCTGCTCACTCACAGCGGACCTTCAGCTTAGTTAGCTGGTCCGCTCCGTGCCAGAAGCGGAAGTAGCGCATGAACTGTTATGGTAAATTTGAACGTCCGGCTTAATCACTTGAGGATAAGCAGAATGCTTCTGGAGAAGCTCAGATTGCTTGAGTGCAGACTTCACGGCGACAGGCGCAATGATCCGGAGTGGCTGGAACTGATTCTTCATCCTGAATTCCGTGAAATCACCCGGTCAGGTGTGACGGTCGACCGGTCAGAGACCATTGCGTCGCTGCTAAGTGAAAAGGCTGCACCGTATATTCTCAGCAGCGATTTCCGTCTTACGGAGATGGGCTGCGGTTACGCTCTGCTTCACTATCGGACGTTTTACGCTGATGGCAGCCATCATGCATTACGTTCCTCTTGCTGGATTTGTTCGGATGAGGGCCAGTGGACTCTGTTTTTTCACCAGGGAACGCCGGCCTTAGGCAATGCCGGGGTTCAGGGTTGAGTTGCACACTTAGGACAGAGAGAATGTGTTTATGCGGAAGATTATTGTTGTGCCATACGATGATAGATGGCCGGAGATGTTTGAAGCTGAAAGTTTACTGATAAAAACATTGCTCGGTGGAATGGCTAAGGATGTCCATCATATTGGAAGCACGTCAGTTCCTGGTCTCTCAGCAAAGCCCGTAATTGATATGCTACTTGAAGTTTCCGACATCTATGAACTGGATAAGTACCATTCAGCAATGGCCCACGCCGGGTATGTTGCTCGCGGTGAGAACGGGATTGCGGGGCGCAGATATTTCATTAAAGGTGGTGATCAGCGTAGTCATCAAGTCCATGCGTTTGCAGTCGGAGATATGCAGGTATTGAGACATCTTGCTTTCCGTGATTATCTTCGAAGAAACAAAGACATTGCAGAAGAGTATACTGAGATAAAACACGCAGCTGTATTACTCAGCAGTAATGATGCTCATCGCTATAGCGCCCTCAAAGCGAAATTTATAGAGCGTCATCAACAACTAGCGCTAGCTGTCTGAGAACGATTGAGATTGAGTTCGTTGCCGGGAGGGTATGTTCAATAATAATGAATTCACTGAGTAGTCATCAGTCAACGTCTGCTGTTCGCTCAGAGCAGACCTTCAACTAACTGGTTTGCCCGCTCCGTGCCAAAAGCAGACGTCTCATATATCTATTCAGGTGGCCAAATTTAATAAATAACTACACTTTTGCTTCTCGCCGTCTATAGCGTGGATTAAGCGTTACACTAAAAGCGATTAAATCAAAGTCAATACAGTCAGGCATCTTCCCACTGAGGCATCAATTCTCTAGGTAATTGTTCCTTATCAAACCCTTCAAACCAATAAACTAAGCCTCTTGGCCCAACAATCGGCACTTCTCCCCAACCCTGATGAAACAATGCGCGATTCCAGTCCGGCTTGAGACGACCACGCCGCTTAAGACGCTCACCATTACACGCAGATGCGCGTATTGAGGGAAGGTTAATAAAAAAACTTAACGGCATTCCCTCGTTTTGTGCACGTTGCAATTGCCTTGATATCCAGGCTTGGTTACGTTTGCGAAGTTTTTGTTTCATTGGCTACTTTTCTGATTCGACTCACTTATCAATCAATGATCTCACTGTAATCTGAGACCACGCTTTGTAAAAGAACTTCCGCTCTTCGCTCACAGCGGACCTTCAGCTCAGTTAGTTCGTCCGCTTCGTGCCAGGAGCGGACAGGAAGCATTTTATCCTCTGGAGGGGCATTCCATTCAAGAAATGCATCCGTTGTGGATTTATGCAACGCCTGAAGCTACTAACAAAGAACAATTTGTCTGACCAAAAGCATTTTTTAGCAACGGGAAAAGAGGGGGAAGTTCCGTTAGCGATTTTAGAGGCTTGAGGCTCTTAAGTGATTTTAGTGATGGCAAATTAGGTGTGGTAACCATGTCTTTTACTGCACAGGCCACATAGCCATCGTGATCAATCAACATACCTTTAGTAAACCAGCCTAAATGATTCCCATTGAAGCCATAAACATCAAACTCATTGTTCTGGTTACGTTTTAGGTAGGCGTTTGGCTCTCCCTCCCAACTATATAAAGTCAACTCGTCATCAAGTGAAATATAAACGACGGCGTTGCCTTGATTATCATAAAGATCTAGGTCATTACTCGCAGTAACATAAGCAGAGAAAAGAAACATAACTAGCAGGAGTGATTTTTTCATAACTTCTCAAGTTTCTTAAAAAGAAAAAGTTTGAATATTCTACCAAAATTATGAGGACACTTACTTCCGATTTTCGCTCGCAGAGGACCTTCAGCTCAGGTAACTTTTCCGCTTCGTGCCAGGAGCGGAGTTGCTTGCATCATGGTACGTTAGTTTACGGGAGCAGGTTAGCAATGTAAGTACGAATAATACTTATTCCTCTTTATGGCTTCTTTTCATGTAATCACCACCGTGGAAGAATATGCCTGCCAAATCGTGCATTAGGAAAAGAGTAATGAGGTGCAAAAGCACTATACCAAATAATCTGCTTCCTGCACTCTTCAATAAACTTAGAATCATTCCACAGTAATTTCATCTCTCTTTTGGTGAGCCTGGAAGAAACATCTTCAGCATTCATGCTGCTATATACCACTCCGGTATAGGGATTTAACTTTGGCCACGGGGTGGTTTTTCGTTGGTAATGGGCGTGAGGAACTGAAGGGAAACAGTCTTTGTCACCAACTGTAAAGAGCCATTTGTTAAAGGCTAGGAAATGCATCGAATCATCTTCATCTTCGATTTTTTGACCTCCTCTTGTACCAGTATGACTTAACTGTGGACCTTCCATTCTGTTACTTCCATCCCAGTCATCCCCATGATCCATTCTCTCTTTTTCAGAAGATGCATAATCTTCCCCGGGAGCGTGACGTGGGTCAGCAACACTGTTGCTGTTGTCTTTAAGCCATCTGTATATTTCAAGACGTTCCTGATATTCGATCAATCCGATAATGCCTAATTGATAACTCAGATCTGAAAGGGTCATGACTGCTGGGGACATTTTAAATCCTTTTTAAGAAAAATTAACTGGAATGTTCTTCTGTGAATTTATGTTACGAGGAAGGCTACGGCAACACAAACTTGATGGCGGAATTGAAGTGAAATGTACTTGCCCCCGTTGGTTAACTCACGCGATTTAAGTAATTCTGCAATAGTGGTGAGAACAACTGCTGACGTCTGCTCTTCGCTCACAGCGGACCTTCAGCTTAGTTAGCTGGTCCGCTCCGTGCCAGGAGCGGACGTTGCTAACTGCTTAATGCGTTAGGAAACTGTGAGCCGGTCCATCATTTGCCCTATCTTAAAAGCAAAATAAGCGACCTCACAAAATTCATATATAAGCTATTGACATTAAGTCTGCTTTTGAGAGAAACTTAGAAAGTCCTATAGCTTAATATGGTTAGAGCGCATTTGCTTTAATTAGCAAATGAGGTGCCGGTTCGATTCCGGTCTAGGAAAAAAACATTTTGATAGTGTTTTTTTCCTAGACCACAAGGTATTTCAATGACAGATCTCGAAGTTGCATCTATTTTTTCAGCACAAACGGCAAATGTCCGCGAGTTAGAAAAATCTTGGAAGCAAGTGAATCTTGCTATCAATCATGCTTTAGTTACGAATGATTCTGAAGCACTTAAACTGAACACTCGCTTTCTCGGCCTTCTTTTTTGCGCTTATTGTGAAGCGCAGTTTTCTAAATTGATTCATACCCCCTGTCAATTCAAATCAATTGAAATCCAGCAAATAAAATCACAACGATCGGTTGTGGATTCCTGGAAAAAGTGCATTTTACTTGCTGTGAAAAGAATTGATGCTTCACATTCAAATTACAAACCTAATTTAATCAAAAAAATAAATAGACTGATAGATAGTTATATAGCAGAGCCAAGTTTAATAAGAAATAAAATTGCGCATGGTCAATGGGTCAGGACTCTTAATGCGGCCAACACAAAAGAAACTCCAGATTTTAGCATTAAGATAACGAACCTTAATGCTCTAGATTATATTCGATACAAAGCTGCTGTTAATCATGTTTACAGAATTGTAGAAGATATCGTTAAGTCTCCTAATAAAACACACCATCGAGATTTCTGGACTCATATTTCTGAGTTCAAGAAACAACAGGATGTCATGATGAGTTGGACAATCGAAGATAAAAGGGAAATGCTGAAGCTAAAAAAATCATTCAGTAAACAAGGCAGTAACTAAAATAACAATGAGGCATCATGCAAATAATTTAATTTTTAAAGGCAGTACTATCTTTAACGTTTATGGTAAAGTCTGATTTTAGTGCTGAAATTTTCAAAAATTTATCTTTACTGTAAAAACATTAATAGGGTTCTCTATGTTCAATACATCAAGTATAATATTTTTGATGTTTCTGTCTTCGTTGAGTTAAATATGCATCTTTCATCCTAGACTCGCTTCAAAATCCTCCCACACTCCTAAGATTTCCACTAATATCACAGTTGTTTTATGTTGGCTAGTAATTTCGCTCAGCATACGTAATTATTTTATCGTTATCCCATAACTCCACATCAGTGGGGATGCTGTGTTTAAATTTATTAACATAATTGTAATCCAATACCTCATCTGAATTCTGCCTTTTACCTTTGAGTACAGACATTGTTTTTCGATATTCAGCAGATGGCAAGCACTTGATATATTATTGCCTATTGCCTATTGCCTAGGGATTAGGTTTACACTCAATAAATTTTTGGTCAGCACAACTTTAAATAAATATAAGATATCATTTGATACTATCGCCTTTCACCATAGCTTCATGATTCTGTATCAAAAAATACAGTGTTTTCCAAAAAATAATTGGGTTTTAAGTTCAAAATCAAAACCTATGTGTGCATTAGACATTGAACCTATGCGTTGAAATTATTATCTGTCACTTCATGTTTCTCAGCTTCGCCATCATGTCGAAGTAATAGCCTGTTAAGGTTTTGGTTATTATATTCCTGACAGGTGTTTCCGACGACGGTGACATCAGTTTTTTAATGGTTTCGTGATCACAGAATCTAGCAGAAATTAATTGTTTAGATAATGGCCTAAGACTGTTTTCATTTATTAATAACACTCCCTTATTTTCAGTGTCGTTATAGATAACTCGACTTATACCATAATCTTCGCGGAGAGTTAAAATAAACACCCCAGTCAGGTCCTTATAGTGATCATTGAGGAAATAATTTGTGGATATTGGTGCGTTATTATGATTTAAAATTGTATTCCTCTCTGATCTGACAATTTGATAATTACCCTTTTCATCCGGCCCCATCCACAAACTATTGCCAACCCCCAAGAGTGCTTCAACAACCAATGGTAATCCGCTATTTCCCTTAACAATTTCATAGTTAACCCCAACCATATACACATCCAGCGGAGATAGTAGTGAATCGTTCACGACGATGATCACTCTGTCATTATGGTTTATGATCCCGTCACGTATATAACCTTCTATCTTTTCATATTTCTCTTTGACAGCGCCAGTCATCTTCAACAATAACTGGGAATTTATACTTGCACTATTTTCAGGTGTTGGATGTAACCTTGTATTTATATCTGCTAATCTAGTTGATAGGTCTGTGTCAGGTGTTGGTGTTATAACCTCAAACCAAATGGTATTATCATCTTTTACGGCTTTAAAATCGGGGCCTTTTTCTGCGCTTGATAATTCAAAACCATCTCGTAACAATCGATCTGATACCAAGATTTCTGACATTCGATGGTGGTATTTCGCTTCATCACCAGACAGTATCTCTGAATCAAAATGGTCATCGTTAAGTCCAAGGCTATAGAAGTTATAGGTAATTTCCTCAAGAGCCATGATTGCAACGTCTATTACTGGCATAAATGAAGTTCCATAACGAGAAACCAGTACCTTCTCCCACTTCGCTTTTAACTCATTCATGATGGGGCATATTGTCGTTACTGAATCCATGACTCGCTCTCCTTGACAAGGTTTTGGTAAAGATTCTCTATTCTTTAGTTATATCTAGCTTCTTACTATGTTTACCGCAGCATTGATCTTTAGATAATGGTAAACATCATAGCAAGGACATGTTCAACTTCACATGGCAAATGTTAAACCTGTAGACCTGTTAAGTCCGCTCCTCGCTCACAGTGGACATTCAGTTCAGTTAACTCGTCTGCTTCGTGCCAGGAGCGAACTGTTCAGCAACATATTGCTGAAAGAATCTAACATGTATAGAGTCGTTAATAGATTAACAAAGACAAGCAGAGACCTGCCGGCCCCAGCCTGAAAAAGCTAAATCGCTAATCGTCATCCTCCAGATCGGGTTCGATAAAAACGGAGATTTTTCCACCCTCACGCTCCTGGAAACTTCTGATGATGCGTACTGCCTGCAGATGCTCAAGAATTGATATCACGCGTTCCCTGTTTGCAACAGCAATTGTCGCCTGGGTTCGATTGATGAATACATTCCTCAATTCATCTTCGCCCAGCTGATGACAAAGCCCTGCCAGCTGATGTTTATTCAGGCCTGTTACAATAAATCGCGTAAACAGCATGACTTTGAATTCTTCATTACTGGTGCTGTTAAACACCTGCAGGAGGACATCATTAGGGAAATTAGGATCGGCTATATCAGACGCAATGAAATAATCAATAAATAGCGACACCAGATCCGCTCTCTCTTGCACAGTAAAACGCGAGTAGGCCATGACTTTTGTGAGCATGACTGTAAAAAAGCGCGCGTCTTTTTCTTTTCTTAGATAGAACTCGGGCTGCGACAAAAATTCGCTTTTATACTCGCTGAACCAATAGACGAAGGCATCGCTGATTTTCTCATCCAGATCCGCGTATTGAGCCGCAATTTTTTCATACACATCTGAATCAAGGCGCAGTTTCAGCATGGCTATCAAGGTGCAGAAATTACGCGCGCTGAGCCGCGCATCAATTTCCCGCATGTTAATCTCAAGCGGTGAAACAAGATTTTGATAAGTCCATTCATCCAGGTCATCGTTGCAGATAATTTTCATATACAGCAGGTTATAGCGGTCGCCATCATAAACTTCCGGGGATGACTGCCCCAATACAGGCGCGTGCTTTGTCACATAAGTCGTCAGTATCTCCATGTCACAGTCTTGGCAGATATAGTCTATCAGCGCCCCCCATCCCGGTGCGATGCGGTCATAACGGTAAAACAGGTCGTGATAGGAAATCGTTAGCTGGTCTTCGGTAAATTCCGCTTTAGCCGATATCCCGGACAGGTCGTCAAACGAGAAGATCATGTTTCTGACAATATCACCTTTAGAATCGTCGCTTAGGGAGGTGCGAGTCAGAACGTAGCGGATACAGTCGGCATCCTCTGAGGAGGAGATAAACACATCCCTGACGAATATATCGATGTTTTGACTGAAGTAATCAGAAACCGTGCTGAGTTTATGCTCATAGGCGAGCGTCCAGGGTTTCCTTTCCGCCTCTTCAGGCGTTATGTTGTCAATAAGACATGAAATGGCAATGCCAACATTGTGTCGAGTTAACTGATAAAGGCTGTTTTGCGCAATAAACTGCAGGCAATATCGCTCCGTTGGCGTTATTGGTTCGAACAGCTCGTCATAGCATGCATCCGCCTGTTGTACATGACGCATGAACGCTTCCTGATTTTCTTCGGTGAGCTGAGAGATGATGCGGCACCCCAGCGAGTGAATAAGCTGGCGGTATTGCAGTTTATCTAGCGCATGTTCTGACGATACGCAGGCTATCACGCTGATAGCAATATCGTTGGTGAATTTTTCACCCAGCTGGCCCGCGAGAATGGCAACCATTCTGTCAAGATAACCATTTTTTTGGAGCGCGGTAACGATTAACTTATCGAAGGTTTCAGGTTTGCCAAATCGTGTATAAAGCTCAGAGAAAACAGCAAGGATATGTTCATCAGACTGGCTGAATAGCGAAGCGAACATGCCCGCCAGATGTTCGTCCGCGTTATCAATCAGATGAGTCACCAGTTGATGATGAAGCGCGCCATCGGCATAAATACGGTTATGTTCAACCAGTTCGCTGATGACTCTGTTCTCGTCATCAATAAAATATTCACCGTTTGAGGTGGCGCAGCTCAGATCCTGACCGACGGCTTTCAGAAAGTCGTTATCATTTACGGTCATCGATCCTTCATGGAAAATAGAGCGGTAGGCCATGAAGTCCTGCATCACCAGACCATCGGACAGCAGCAGATACAAGGCGTCTAAGCCGCCATTGCGCATATCGGCACACAAAGCATGGAGCTGCTGCTCAGAGACGAAGTCATGACCCTCCATCGCCTCAAGATACCCCTGCGCAATCTCTGCAAATTTTTCACGCCCGATGATTAGCGTAAGCTCTCGCAGCGAAAGGGCATTTTTTAATTTTATTGACTCTTTAAGTTTCTTTATTTTTACTTGCAGTTTACTTAAAGCCGAGTTTTTATCTTTGCTTATTTTTGCTTTTCGTTTCAGGTATTCTTCTTTTAACTGATCCCTTATTGATTTATCGAAGACTGAGAATTCATTTACATGGTAATTTGAATAACCAATGAAGATATTATCATCGCGCGATACAAAATCCAAAAAACCATTTTCATCTTCAATTAGAAATTTAGCTGAAAGATTATTAAAGTTACCATGGTTAGTGTGAAACGCAAAAAAAATCTTATTCCAAAGTACTTGCGGAATATATCTACAAACTATATTCTCTCTGATCCCCCTATGGTCATACATAGGCTCATGAGTAAGATGTTCTATTTCAGCCTGTAAAAGATCCAGTTTTGTTTCCAGAGAATCGAAATGATTACGGTGAAGTTTGCGGGTGCGATAGTCGCGAATAAATGAATATAAAACTCCAGTTTTCTTATCGGTAAGAAAATAGTCTAAAGCATAGATATTTTTATAAAACACCAGCGATAACAGTTTGATTTTATCTTTGCCGTTATCAACGATATTGCTGAATACATGGTACTCATTGACCAAATTCTGCAGGCTGCGCATATCATTTATATATGCCGAAATATCTTTCAAATATTTATCGTTATGCGTGTCGAGCGACATTTTCCTCTTTAATAAGGTAAACGCGTTTCTGCTGTCCATAAATGGAATGACGGGAAGAATGAAATCAAAGAATTTAGTTCTGGCATCAGGGCCCAAGAATAAGTCGTCTCTTACCGCATAAACAAACCTGACCGGATTGCCATCAACAATATTATTATTAACTATTTTGTTAATTTCACGCAGCTTAACGAAAATCTCAGGCGTTCCTAGCCTGTCAAGATCTTCAAAGATAACCACCTTATATTCCAGCCTGGTAAAAAAATACACGATCTCGTCAAGGCAGTTATTCAATAAGGATGGCGTCTCTTGTTCGCTTGCCTCAACATCCCCGCTTAAAAGGGCGATCTTGCTCAGCTTAAGTTTCTTATCAAAAATACCGATTCGAGATGCGCTGGCAGTTATAAAGTACAGTGCCGTAAAGGCCAGTAAAACTAATATAATGCCTTTTATAATATAGTGCGCATTAAACACCTCGGTCCAGGACGGCGGAAGGCTCAGAAACTCTGCAATTGTTTTGAAATAGATGATAAATGCTGCAACCGCGATGGGCACAATGACTTTAAGTAAGGCCCGATACCTGAGCACGATCACTGGTGTGTTAAACGTCGATGCATCAATGAAGACCCCACCACTTCGCGACATATGCGCTTTTAGCCCCTTAATCAAGCTACTGTCATTTGGCAGGAGCATAAATAATTGTGGAACCCAGAAAATACGCGCTTCGGGGCCATCAGGCATATGGCGCATCATACTAAAGGTGCCTTTGGCCGGACCGGCATACCCGAGGCGGTTAAGTACCCGGCTTATCCTCTGCTTATAACGACCGATTTGTGCCCTGAGCGCATCGGTGTTCTTCCATGGCGGCGGAGTTTGCGTATCCTTGTTGAAAAACAGGACCACTCCCACGTATTCTGCTGAATTCCCCGGCAGGACAGGCAACATCGCCAGTTGCGCCAGAATGCGTTCCCGCTGGCAATGCGGGCATATAAGACTGTTGCATGGAGATTCGTTTCTGCACTGCCTGAGTTTTTGAGCAATGACGTCATAGCCGCGATTGCTGCCTTTCAGTTTATTTAGTAAATGAATAAGACGCTGCAATTCATGCTCACTTTCTTGCTGCGTAATAATAGTGGGGAATGCTTTACTTAAAATCTCAAGCGTCGAGGGTGCGTGGCGAATGTAATCCGGGTCTGATGTTCTGAAGTAATAAGATTCGTTCATTTAATATTCCAGGCTGTATTGATTACCCTGCCAGCAAAATGCAGTGGCAGGGTAATATGTTAGTTTTTCACCATGCAGAAATGGCTATCTACCGATTACTTCAGCATGCCATCCCCATGCCTTTCGACTAAATTTTTTGCATCCCAGTAATAGGAAGAATTAGGGTCGTTTGGGTTTAAAAAATCTAAACACACTGCAGGCACCTGATATAAACTACGCTTCCCGCCGATATCCACCCCCTGATAATGCAATTGCTGAGCGGCAGTACAATATGCACACGCCCTGCTCCCGCATGGAATGTATTTGCATCGTTCAAGAATAAGTGCCAGTTTACCGTAGGCATTCCACAGGCCATCGCTCTCTCCAAAATCCTGCGTGAGGGCAATGGAAACCCAGTAAGCAGATGCACCGTTAAGCACATGTATCCGGATCCGCTGCTCCTTTAACACAGCAGCTATCTGAGATTGTGATAAACCAATTTGTTTCCCCATGGTTTTAAACCAGGGAATTAACTTTTTGTTCGCAGCACTGGTGTTCGATTTTATCTCTTTCATTTTACTCTCCCGCCTGCATACGGCTGTTAACCCAGTTATTGATATCACTCTCCAGCCAACCTACCGCCCGGCCATTGTCGCCCGTTAGCCTCTTTGACAAAGGAAAGAATCCTTTCGAGATGAGTCGGTACAACGTCGCTGACGAGATCCCCGTGAGATGAAGTACCTCTTTTTTACGCAAAATACGGTTGGTGTTCATGCTTGTGCTCCTTTGAGCTGTTTCAGGAGCGGGGTTATTTACAACCACCAAAAAACGCAAGGATTCACTCAACGATGCCTTCGTTGAGCACGTTAAGGGCATCTTTAATGTGGATGTCATTCGAGATCATCTATTTCTGTCTCCAGAACGGTCATATAAAGAAGCAATTTTCACTGAGGCTCAATGATGATATTTTGTACAAAACACTGTCATGGAGGTGACTATGATTGGTAACCAAAGCAACAAGGCTGACGCCAGATGCCACCGGGAACGGAAAAGCAGTAACGAGGTCTTTGAATTTCTGGAGAAGAAGCTCTATCTGGGGCGGGATACCCGGCAAAAGCTGGCACTGATTGCCCGGAAACTGACGGGAGCGGGTTTTAGCCCGGATAAATTCGCTGCGGAGAAAGCGGCGGATGTGCTGAGTGCCTGCGTGAACCACATGTTTAATGACCTGCTCAATGAGGGAGAACTAAACGGGATTTATAGGCCGGACGAACACCCCATGATAGTCCCGGCCAGGTCCCCTAAGGCACTGGAAATCTATACTGTTTACCAGCTTGTAAAAGGTCGTTTTGACAAGCTTCATACGGGGGAGTCAGATCGTGAGAAATATGCTTCGGTAGCAGAAAAACTTAATGAGTATGGAATATGGAAACCCCGGTTAAAACGACTCTCTGACGGTAAAGAATGGGCGCGTGAGGATGTTGCGTGGATGCTTCAGCCTGAAAATATCAATGCACAAATTAACATCCAGAATCAAAAGTACGCGCGGTTGAGTGCTGAAGATGAAACTGAAACCGCGTCTGGCAACGCCTCAACTGCTAAAAACATCTGATGCGCTTGCTGGCACTGATCTTCATAGTATCACCACGACAGTCATAGCGCGTCGTCGTGGATATGTCGCTGTGGCCTGCCAACTGGCGGACGGTATTGATATCCACGCCCTGCTCCAGTAAGCGGGTAATGAAGGTCCGCCGCATGTCATGCGGGGTAAAACGTGCGATGCCTGCCGTTTGCTGTAACTCAGCCAGGATACCCGTTAACCCGGTTGTTGTCAGCGGCTGGCTGGCGACCTTACCGTTGCGCTGGATACGGTTGAACAATGCGCTGTCAGCTTCATCTGCGCCAACTTTCAGCCATGCGCAGATAGCCTTATCCACTGCATCCGCCACGTGAATTTCACGGTATTTACGCCCCTTCCCTTGCCTCACTGTCAGGATACCGTTGTCATAGTCCCGACGCTCAAGTTTAACCAGTTCACCGGCCCGCAGGCCCGTTCCACAAAGCGTCAGCACTATGGCGGCATCACGACAACGACGTACCGGTTGCGGATGCTGTTTTGCTGCCTGAATCAGTGCCCGGATTTCCAACTTTTCTAACGCCCTTCCCTTACGCTGGATATCGCCACTTACGCGCTTAACTGACCGGATACGTGCCAGCGTTTCGGCATCCATGCCATTGAGGTTAAAAGCCGTCTGCGCCACGCCCCGGAGTGCTGACAGCGCCATGTTGACAGATGACACGGCGTAACCGTCATCCAGCAGTGCCGCACGTACTTTAGCGACGGCGGCGTAGTTAAGTTGTTCCCACGGATAGTCTGCTGCATCCGCACCGCGTTTAAGTATGCTGGCGCTGCGGTTTAACAGGCTGGTGATGCCCCGCCGTCCCGATGGTGCCAGACCGCTAATATACGCATCAAATACGGTTGTTTGTACCATAGGCACGACCTGACGTAACGTAGTCCTGCTCATGCGCGTAACCCGCAATAACGTACATTAAACCAGGTAACTTTCAGCATCGCACCAGCCCCCGTTCAACCATTGATACCGTTTCAGTCCCCACCACGATAAAGTGATCAAGTAACCGCACATCCAGCATTTCCAGCAGCTCCTGAAGTTTTTTAGTCAACTTAATATCGCAACGGCTGGGTTCAGGCTCGCCGCTGGGGTGGTTGTGGACAAGGATGACGGCGGCGGCGTTATGTTTCAGCACACGCTTGATAACTTCACGGGGGTGAACGCTGACCGAGTTTAATGTGCCCCTGAACAGGATTTCGCGATGCAGCAGCTGATTCTGATTATCGAGCAGGATGATGCCAAACTCTTCATGTTCAAGCGGTGCCAGCTCAACCATCACGCACCGTCGGACATCATCAGGGGAGCAGAGCTGAACCCCACGCTGATAGTACCGGCTGATAATGTCACGCTGATAGTACCGGCTGATAATGTCACGCGCCTGGTCGAGGATACGAGTTTCACGCTGGGTAAACATGGTCATTTCAGAACTCCCGTTCAATGAAGTAAATGGCACCGGGAAACAGCTGGCGGCGGGTTACGCCAGTTCGCAGGGAGAAAGCTTTACGGGGCATGGTGGTTCGCCCGTTACTGTCGAAGAAGCAGAGCGTTTCCTCATCCATTTTGACCAGAAGGGACCAGTGAAACTGGTCGCTGAGTATAATCAGGCGGGAGTAGTCAGTGACGTCCAGAAACCGCTGCATTTCCCTGAACAGTCGCCCGTCTGATAATCCCCGCTTCCCGGCAAAGGGTCTGGTGATTTGAACCGGGAATTGACGGCTGTAGTACCCTTTTTGCAACACCTGAGCCATCAGCCAGTCTAAACGGTCTTCTTCAATCCCTTCGGTCAGCCATTCATGCAAAGGCCAGCGCTGCTGATAAACCTGAATAAGCCGGTTCATTAAAGGGCGTCGTTTCACCCTGCCGTCATACAGCCAGCTCAGCATGTTAACCACACAGTAAGCACCGCATAGACAGTCCAGTTCGCCCTGCTGAGACGCACGTATCCCTCTGTCAGTCGTCACAGATAATTTCCCATAAAGTAGTGATAATTAGTGCGGCGGGATTAGCTTTCCCACAGGACGGTAATGGTGTAGACGTTCATGGCGTGATACTGAATAAAGTTGGATTGCCAGAGTTCAAATAACTCCCTTCCGGCGTTAACAGGCAGGTCACCAACATGAGCCAGAAAGACATATTGCTGACTCCAGCTAAAATCAATTTCCTTTTCCAGTTCGGGGTAAACCACACCCATATAACTGAAGTCGGTAATGTAATCGAAATACCATTCATCATGGTGTGAAATAATCCGTATTTCGACAGGATGGTAACCGCCCTTTTCAGCGCTGTAACTCAGGTCTTTAAATAATAGACTGACGGCTGTAATTTTGGCTTTATGCGGTGGTGGATTTCCCGCTTCATTTATTATGATATTTATTAATTCCTGATCGACGGGCATAGCTAGCCCTTCCTGATGGACAATATTCATCAGTGATTTTCCTGTTCAACATATTCTGATAAGACGTTATGTCTGCACCAGCACAGGTGGGGTTTAATCACCTAATAAATGGTAAGTGCATAACAACGTACTGACTGGGAAAAATATAGTTCATCAGCAATATCATTATATCAAAAATATAATTTCAATGCAAATAGTAACATGAGAAACTAATATATAGTTCAGAAATGAAATAACTGACAATAGGTTTTTATTCATTATTAAGTAATGGCATACTTTCCATTCTGCCATGTCAGACAGGTCAGGATTCCGGGGTGGTTCCTTCTGTCTGGCATGGCGGAAAACTGACGCTATCACACCTTCCCGTTCAGCTTTTCAAAGAGGCGCTTACGCTCATCTTCGGGCAGCTTCATGATTTGTACCGCCAGCTCAGAAACATCAGGCCCCTGAGACATCAGATCGTCCTTTACCCGTTTCAGAGCCAGTTCCATCAGTTGCGACCGCGAAGCTGGAGACATATTGCGATACAACTGTATCCAGAGACTAAGCTGGCGATCGCTGTCGGTGAGAGCAAACGCTTCGCCCTTAGCCCTGCTTCTCTCATCGTCAAGAGACATTGTGGCTGCGCTGATATGGTAAACCACACCTTTCCCGGCAGTCCTTTTACGACGTATTTCCGGGTGCAGGGATGCCAGCTTTTCCAGGCGCATTCTTGCACCGCGAGGTGTGCCCGGCATTCCCTCAATATGAGTGAATTCCTCTGCTGTCAGCCAGTCTTTAGCCTCTTCAACAGAAGCTTCAGGATGGGTCGGTATAGCCGATACTGATCTCTTACTGCTCATATAAATTTCACCAGATATCAATGCGTTAATATGAAAACTCACAAATAGATACCAAAAGAACTTGAAAGGTATCTTTTATTCGCATTTAATATCCATGTACTGATTCCATGGAGTTAATACTGTGCGTAACTCAACAGCATCGCAGAAAAAGCAAAGCAAAGGAAGTTCAGGGAACTGGCATCGTGCCGATATTGTGGCAGCACTTCACAAGCGAGGGTTAACGCTGGCGTCACTGTCACGCAGTCACGGCCTTGCGCCACGTACATTAAATAACGCCTTAGAGCGTCATTATCCCAGAGCTGAACGCATTATTGCCCGGGCTCTGGATACCACACCGGAAACATTGTGGCCGGAAAGATATGCCCTTAAAAATGGAGCTAATAGCAGGTAAAGGATGTAGTCATGGCAACCACCATCACTGAAATAACAAAATGTTTTGAGTATTTTTTCAGTTCTCTTTATCGCAGGGAGTTCGTCAAAACCCTGCGTCTGAACGAATGTAGCGAGCGGGAATTACTGCCTCTGGTACGTTGCTATTTGCTGGGTTGGTTCGCAGATAATGTCTCACCGGAAGTCAAAAGCAAGCTGCCAGGAACTGTATCCGGGCACGGTTACATTGATTTTGTCATTGATGATGTAGCCGTTGAGTTTTCAGTACGTAAACCAACTGCGGCACGTTCCAATGTCTCCGCGACCGTCAACAGTACAGAAGTAAAGGAATTGATGAAGCACGACGGCAAAGCCTTGCTTTTGCTGTTTGACTTTTCTGACACCCCCTACTCAGAAGAACAGAGCGAATCTTTCCGCAACTGGCCCTCTCTTGGTTGAGGGAATCATCGCAAGTCCGCATTCAACGTCGTTTATTTCTTTGTGGAAAAACGCAGACCGCTGGCACTGGGGAAAATCACCAAAAACATCCGTATCACTTAACAGGGGATTATTTAATGAACAGAAAATTGTTGGTCTTGCTGATGGTAGCCATAGCACTTCCAACTGCGGCAGCGCAGTACGTAAAACCCGGAGCAGTACTAACCCTGCATCCGGGACAGAATAACGCTGAATTCAACATTAATGCCTCAACAGGAGACGGTTCAGGCGTATGCAATATGGAGGGAACGGCACAGCAAATAGCTGCCGGAGAAAATCAGAAGCATCGCTGGGTCTGGAATGACAATGTCAGCCAGTGTGTCGCAATAATCAGTGAACTGAATAACGGCAAGACCAACGTTATGACTCGTGGTTGCGCAGGATACTGCGGGGCTTCTGCGGCAGGCACAATGGATGGTCTATTTAATAAGAAATAAAAGTATCATTAAGTTACGAAGGAACTACAGATGAAAAGAACAATGCTTCTGGTATTAATAGCGGCTGGTTTGCTGGCTGGTTGTGGCGAAACAACGCCCAAATGTAGTAGTGTTGACGCAAAAAATCTGGTCGTGGATATTGCTAGAAAGACCATCGAGAAAAGCATGATACTGGATAAGGATGTGCATATTTCTGTAGAAAATGTTAGAACAATTAGCCATGAATCAGGTCTGGATGTTTATCAGTGCGCTGCTGATTTAACGTTTACAAAACCAGACTTGCAAAATTCCCTTCCAATCACCTACCGGATTCAAAAAACTGATGAAGGTAAAGGTCAGTTCTATATAAACGTATCAGGGTTATAATCACTGAATAACATTGGGTTCCTTTTGGGTGAAGTAGTTCATGTTACATCCCAAAAGGAACCAAATAAATAAAAGCAACACATTTACCGTTATGTCAATATGGGGATTAGTTGATTCAGCACAAAAAAATAACAAAACCAGAAAGATATCTCCCTACTTAAAAAACAACACACAGCAAACCACATTTATGAATAGGTTACCCAAGATTCACACAATACAATTTACAGTGATTTGTAAAAAAATGTAAATACATTATTTAAAAGTATTTTCCTTGGGTATTTCTATAATATTGCTACCTAGGTAATTTTAATAAAAAATCATCTACCTTGGTTGATAGGTAATCCGATGCATCATCGCCACCTATCCTTAATTGAATCATTTTTTTCATATCTTCGTCCGTAAGAACCATTATTAATTTTCCTGATTCTCTCATAGCACCTTCAATCATTTTCTTAGCATTGCTATCACAACCTGTTCTGCAAATAATTATCGCGACCTTTCTTAGAGCATTTTCTAGCAGATATTTTTCCGTTGTCAATACTTGTGATTGAGATATTTCGTCCGTGTAATTTTTGAACTCAAATACAACATATCTAGAGTTCAGTTGGCCGACTAAAAACGCCCAAAACTCCTTAGTGCCGCTTATTCGGCATATATAATCGTAACGATTTAATCCATCAGAGGTTGATATTTGTGGGTGCCAACCTTTTAATTCATCTTTAAAAAGATATTGTAGGATATTTTGACATGATTTTTCATACTCACGCCACATGCCTGAGCCAGATTCTATCCCCATTAAAGAAGTGATTAGCATCTCACCTTCGTCATGACGTTTTATTTCAGCCAAAATCTCTTTAGTTGGTTCTTCTTGAAGTCCTAAATAATCATTAAAAATAATATCATCAACTTCTCTTCCAATGAAAGTATCGACTTCGGCCTTATCTATTTCGAAAAGAGAAATTAGATAATCAGAAAACTCCCCTGATTTCCCAGCCCATAGATAAAGATCTTCAATATCTATTAACGCTACATTGAATTTATTCATTATGTTTTTTTTGTTTACTTCATCGACTCTACATGAAACAATTAGCAGCCCTGGAAGCCTTAACTCATCACGCAATAAATTTAATGTTGCAGCAGCAGAAAACAATAAAGGCAATTGTGCTCTATGGGTCCTGTATGCTTTTATTTCACATATATATTCTACGTTTTTCCATTCAACAATAAGATCAACCCTTCTTCCTGATTCCGGCCCTTTAAAATCTTTATCCTTTATAGCAAATCCAACTGTCTCCAATATATCAGCTGTAAGTTGCTCGAACCTTTGACCTATATTTATAGCAAACATTATTTCCCCCTTTTGGTTTTGTATGATTTTTATATTGTTCTGTCCCACGTGGGCCATATCCAATCTATCGTAATAAAATCCATTACTATTATTAATTTAGAGGCATCTGAAAGTTAGAAACCAACCATTATCCAAAAGTAAAGAGTAAGATCAACAATTTTCACCCCCTTAACTCTAAAGTGAAAATATTCATAATCACTTCTTGTTCTACCACGAATTATTTTAACTTCTGCATCTGAGAAAATTGCTTGAGGTAATATCCAAAAAAACTAATACACTCTAGTAACATTCATTCAGAAATGAATAAAAAAGAGAGCAAAAGAGTATTCAGTATCTAATGCTCCCCTTTCAAAATGGCCTTTACATCAAGGACACAACTTAAATAATAGGAATATTTTAAGTTCTATATTCCTTGATTCAATAAATCCATTCTATTATTTACGCCTAATAAATTCTACCACACTACTTTCATTTGGCTGAGACTGTTCTCGTGCCTTCTGGATCTTATTTTTTAAAGTTGCCAAATGTACAACTGATGCTTGACCTTTTAGGTAGTTACTTGGCAAACCCAATAGCATTTCGAGATCTGTGGCTGACAATCCAAAGAAGCCAGTAATACCGTCCAAGGTAAACAGGCCTGAAGAGATTAATAAGTCGATTGTACGCTTAAGCAATCGAGGTAATTCGGGTTGTCTATAATCATCACCTGGTTCAAATTTTGCTCCCCATCTAGCAGAGCGCCGCTTGAAAAGATTTGATTTATCTTCATCAGAAATCAAATTCAAAGCGTGTAAGCGCATGATAATTGCTGCAACAGAAACACCATAACGCTGTTTTAGTAGCAACAAACTATCTAACGTTACAGGTAATCGAACCTGTTCTGCTAGTGGCTCTGCTGGTAGTAACAAGGCACCTGCGAATTTATGAGCTTGGCTCTCTTTCAGTTTATAGCGTTCCGAGTCGAGTTCATTGCCCACATTTTTATGTAGGATCAGATGCCCTATCTCATGAGCAAGATCGAAGCGACTCCTGAAAGCATTATCTTTATCAGAAGAGAGCAGAACAAATGGCCTTTCAAGCTCAGAGCTCCAAGCTGAGAGTCCTTCGATTTGAGCAATGCCAGTCTCCTCTCGGATTAAAATTATGCCATTACTCTCGGCAGCTAATGCTAGGTCGGGGATCTCGTTTTTTCCTAATCCCCACTTAGTGCGGCATTCAATCGCAGCATCCTCAATATCAGAATCGCTTATCTCATCAATGTTGGAGAAAAAGCGAACCGGTAAACAAATCTCAGGTAAATCTACATATTCTTCTAACCTGACCACCACTTCATTAGCCCATTCTATTCGGGCCTCCAGCATAGCTCGTGCGGCGGCATGTGCACTCGCGTTACTACGGAAAAGCGGCTTAGACATTTTCGCAGGAAGTGGGCGCGTAAACCATTCAGGGGCAACATTAACCACAGTAGCCAATCTCTGGAGAGCCTCCGCTTCAGGAGCTTGCTGTGCCGAACGCCATTTGCTAATAGTTGCAGGTGATACCCCAACCATTGTAGCTAGTTGAGTTTGAGAGAGTCTCCTGGCTGCGAGCACCTGCACTAGCCTGTCTGGCTGGAACTCTGCAATACCTCTACTCATTCAATTTATTCCTCTGTTCCATCTTTTTTAATTTTGTTGCTTTTCAGTTTTGGCAATGCTTTATCACTTTGCGCGATAGCCGGCTCATACCTAGCTAGAAACGAGGCTATGTCCTCGCGGAAAAGCCAAGACCGCATGTCATGGCTTGGAACAACCATCTCTATTGAAAGAGGTGCTTCTGGTTGCTCGGAGAAACTACCTGAAAAGCGAGCTAGGAAAAACACTGTAGCTGTAGGGATATCATCTGGATCACCAAAAAGGCTGGGCTGTACAAGTGATTCAATGAAACGATTATGCTCGGCTAGTCTTTGTCTGGTTTTTGCACGTGTTAGATTGTTCCATGACACGTTGTTGTCGTTGATACGCCCAATGTTGAAAATCCCACTTTTACCAGTTACTAAATTATTACCTTTCAACGGGCTAGGAGTACAACCATTTGCCAGTAAGGACTTGTAAAACTCTTCGTTCATGCACCAATGACGCATATTCCCCAAGATAGATGAACGATGACCGGTCGCATCATGCCTGGCACGCACATAGGCTCGCTCTGCGCCAGCAAAAAGTGACTCATTGATCCCCATAACCAAATCCTTGGTTAAGTTTTTTACTAAAGTACCTGGAATATTTTGACGCATCTTGCCACCCTATCCACATTTCGTTAATGAGGATTTTATACCTGTTTTTTTTCGCGTGCGAGGATTTTTGCGAAAAAATCAGTTCCAAGCATCACATTACGATGATTCCATGCGTTCCAGATTTATCTCGCGACTACTTCTTATCGCCTGCCAAGGAACCTTGTTAAATTTCAATCGATGGATAGTCAGAACTTATTCTGGGCTGGTCATATTCAGTAAACCACTACACCATCGACTACTCCTACTTGATACGCCTCACCAAACAACCTCCATCCACACATACCGCCAGTAGTGGTTTATCTATGAGTACTGGCGCGCTGGTTTTGGGTATATGAAATGCCTAGCGGAATTGTCAACAATTCGATCAATCAGTCTAACTCATTGATTTTACGTTAACGCAATATTTATTTTTTCTTATGTGTCTAATAAAAGCCAAGGCTTGAGTGAACTTGAAGGGTAGCGGAAGTTGCGATCACCGAATCCTTATAGAAATCCTCAATTTGTGACCGCCAATGTCAACGAGTTGCGTATTATTTCTGTAGATATGTGTAACTAAAAGTCGATGATGTCGTTTTCTATCATGCGATTTATCTCTGCCTCTCTCCTAGTTCTTTCTAAATGATTCGTGACGTAAATATCAGGCAGTAGAGGGGGAAGCGGAAGCGATCTCGTAAGGCTATAACTCACATAAGACTCTCTCATAGACTGTTCAACCTGCCATCCTTCAAGTTCCTGGTAATCAACCGGCCAGTTGTCCTGTAGTGTTTTAGCTGTGTTGGCAATTGAAAACTTAAAGTATGGGTTCAACCCCATGAAATTGCCAGCGAGCAAATCCTCTACATGCCGAACCGTGGCAATGACCGAAAACTTCGCAATTGCCTCATCAATATCCCAGTTTGCAACGAACAACAGCAAGGCGGAAAATGCGAGTAACTTTTCCTCTCCATTTGCTCTGTCTTTAACTGACTTATTCTGGAATTCTAGATAGTTATTGATAATGAAAGAGTTTAACTGAAGGGTCTTTGCATACTCCTCTTTCAATAGCTCAGGGTCCAAAAGTGTAGTATGTTGGGTTTTAGAGATATAATTTTGCAGTTCTTCAATGTGCTTCCGGTGAAGGTTTAGTTCATCCAGACGCCTCAACGTCGGTTGATGCAATCTTACCGTTTCTCTCGAAATAGCCTTATCCCAATCGAAACCAGGCACGATAGCCTGCATTGGGTGGAAAGGTAAAAGGTCATCTCTATGCCACGCATACGGATAAACAGGCAGCGCAACAATATATGCTAACCAATCGATTTGCTCTTCGCTCAAGGCGATTTCGAATGTTGACTCGCACCGTTTAGCAAAGAACCATTGCCTCATATTGCGCATTGCTTCTTGCGTGAAGATTTTTTCCTGAATACCTGCGCAAACCATCTTTCTAATCACATGAGTGATTTTCGTGCGATCCGTAGTGAACTGCACAAGATGTTGTCTGACTTCATTAGAAAGCCGATCGCCATAAAAATCACAAGATGGGTGATGTGCGCTAATATCGTTATCTCCCACAAACCTGAAATGAGCTTTTTTGCGATAAGCACCGTTTACAGATGCTCTTACATAAGAACCACCATTAGCCTCGCATATTGGACAGACTATATCTTCACGAGCAAAGGCATGTACTGTGCTGTCATCTAAACCCAATAGTGCTACATATTGCTCAGGGTCTACCTCTTTTTGCAGAGCTTTTGAGTATGCTGTATCAGTCATTCGCGATTCCTTGTAAGCGATGCATCTGTTGGCTAACGATTGACATTTTCCAGGCCACAGCGTACACCTTTTCATGCACTTCTATATCACACCATCCCTGCTCTTTTGCCAACACATTTATACTGTCTGGCATGCTATCGAAAATCGTTGCTTTTAGCAGCTCTTCTGGCGTCTTGCCTACATCCACCAACACATCATTAATAATGTCTTCAACCTTCATAGCTTTCTCATACTAGTACCAGGTTGGTAATCGGTCCACCAGCTCGGCGCCGCAATGAAATTGCACCACGTTGTAGCCAGAATCAACGACAGCCTGGATGTTTGAAATTATTTCTTCCAAGATCCCAAAGAGGAGTCGAAACTACAGCCTTCGCATTACGAATTCGAGTCGACTCCATAATGAGTACAATTATGAGTATAATTAAAAAAATAATTTAAAATAATCAATTCAATCAATGTAATAAATTCAAAATCACGGTTCAACGTCTAATTCTTTCTGCTTTCTCGTGGAGTTTCACAAAACCCCACGAAGAGTGCCTGAAACATTAAAATCCACGCATTGGCGTGGATTTTTTTATCAAAAATTTGATTCCACTGTCGCAGGTCATTCGCCCAAATTCACCAGCAGCAACGTGCCAAAACTCCCCGGCGGCACATGGTGATTCGCCCCCTTCGGCACAAAGCAAAACTCACCCGCTGCGAGCGTAAAATGTTGCTCCTCAATCACCAGCGGCAGTTCACCGTCAAGTACCAGCAGCATCTCCTCAAAATCATTGTGCGATTCCGAGGGAATGCCCTCTCCGCCCATTTTAATGATTTTGATTCTGGCGTTTCCCACCGCACCTAAAACACGCGACTGCCAGATTTGCGGCAATTCTGCCACGACGCTCGCAATTGACGTTTTCATCCCTTTCCCTCTCTGTATTTTTGTTGTGCGAGACGAAAGGTTTACCATGATAAAGATAAAATACTGTTACTAATTCGTTGAATTATCATTAACAAAAATCTTCTAAGATTAGCTAATAATCGGCTTAAAACGAAAATGAAGCCTTTTTCTATCCGCATAGTCAGGAGTTCCCATGAATAACAAACGACGCTCAGTACCCGGAATCCGACACTATGACGGTCCAGCCGGCGGATGGGGAGCCTTAAAAGCCACCGCCATTGCCGTGCGCACGCAAATGGATACCTTCGAAGCACCCGCCACGTTGCTCAATACCAACCAGCCCGATGGATTTGACTGCCCTGGCTGCGCATGGCCGGATAAAGAACACAAATCAACGTTCCAGTTCTGCGAAAACGGGGCCAAAGCCGTCACGTGGGAAGCCACCAACAAACGCGTCACGCCAGCGTTTTTTGCCGAAAACACCGTCACGTCACTGCTGGCAAAAAGCGATTTTGAACTGGAAGGCTACGGCCGACTCACGCACCCGCTTGAGTATCATCATGCGAGCGACACATTTCGCCCGGTGGAATGGGAACACGCCTTCGCCCGGATCGGCGAAGTGCTGCGTGACCTTCCTGCCGACGCCGTCGAGTTTTATACCTCTGGCCGCGCATCCAATGAAGCGGCGTATCTGTTTCAGCTTTTTGCGCGCGAGCTGGGCACCAATAATTTTCCTGATTGTTCCAATATGTGCCACGAAGCCACCAGCGTGGGTTTGCCTCGCTCAATCGGCATTGGAAAAGGCACGGTTTCGCTGGATGATTTTGACAACACCGAGCTTGTCATTTCGATAGGTCATAATCCGGGAACCAACCATCCGCGAATGATGGGCACGCTGCATGAGCTGGCCCGGCGCGGGGTGCCGATTATCGTCCTCAACCCGATGCGTGAAAGAGCGCTGGAACGGTTTGCCGATCCGCAAAGTGTTATCGAGATGGCAACCTACGGCTCAACGGATATCGCCTCGACCTATTTTCAGGTTAAAGCCGGAGGCGACGCCGCCGCACTGAAAGGCGTCGCCAAACATCTCCTGGCGCTTGAGGTCCAACAGAGCGACGTGCTGGACAGCGACTTTATTGCCCAACACACGCAAGGTTTTGACGCATTTTCCGCTGACATTACCGCGACCCCGTGGGAAGCCATTGAACGCGAATCGGGTCTTACCCGCGCCGATCTGGAAACCGTGGCAGTCGCCTATGCCAAATCGAATGCCACCATAATTACCTATGGTATGGGGATCACTCAGCACAACAAAGGCACCTCTAACGTGCGTCTGATCGCCGACCTGCTGCTGATGCGCGGCAATATCGGCAAGCCAGGCGCCGGGATTTGCCCCCTGCGCGGGCATTCAAACGTGCAAGGCAACCGGACGGTAGGCATCACCGAAAAACCCTCTGCCGCCTTTTTGTCGCGCATTGAAGAGGTGTTTGGTTTCACTCCGCCGTCAAAACACGGACATGATGCGGTGCAAACCACGCAGGCCATGATCGCCGGGCAATCGAAAGTCTTGATCTGCCTGGGCGGCAATTTTGCCGTGGCGATGCCTGAGCACGAACGCGTTTTCCCGGCGATGCGCAAACTGGATTTGAGCATCCACGTCGGCACCAAGCTGAATCGCACGCATCTGCTCACCGCCAAAGAGACGTTTATTTTCCCCTGCCTGGGGCGTACGGAGCTGGATATGCAGCTGACAGGCAAGCAGTCGATCACCGTTGAAGACTCCATGTCGATGGTTCACGCCTCCTCCGGAAAACTCAAACCCGCGTCACCTCACCTGCTCTCTGAACCGGCGATTGTGGCGGGAATGGCCAAAGCAACGCTGCCTGACAGCAATGTCGCCTGGCAGGAGCTGGTGACGAATTACGATTTGATCCGTGATTTGATTGAAAAAACGTTGCCGGGCTTCGACCACTACAACGATCGCATCAGAACGCCGGGCGGCTTTCGCATGCCGTTACCGCCGACGGAGCGAGTCTGGCCCACGCCATCGGGCAAAGCGATGTTCTCCGTGTTTGACGGCGTTGATGAGAATATCAATGGCATCGGGGAGAACGTCCTGCGGCTGGTCACGCTACGCAGTCACGATCAGTACAACACCACGATTTATGCCCTCGATGACCGCTATCGTGGGGTGTTTGGCCGCCGAGATGTGCTGTTTATGAACGAAGGGGATATGGCGCAGCTGGGGCTGGAGCACGGCGACCGCGTGGACATTACCACTGCGCTGCCGGACAGCGAACTGCGTTTGAACGATATCACCGTGGTGGCGTATCACATTGCCAGCGGCACGGTCGGAGCGTATTACCCGGAAGCCAACGTGTTAGTCCCGCTGGATTACCTGGATAAAGAGAGCGGAACGCCGTCCTATAAATCCGTGCCTGTTACCGTAACCCTGCGTTCAAAAGAGATCCGCGCGCTCTAATTGCTACGCCGACGCCGCGGCAAATACGCCCGGCGTCGTGCCAAAATGTGCGCGAAAGTGTTTAATCAAATGGCTTTGATCGAAAAAGCCCACGTCGCTGGCAACCTGCGCGGCGCTCACGCCTTTGGCGAGCAATGCTTTGGCGCGCACCAACCGAAGCTGCGTCAGGTATTGATGGACAGAAAGCCCGGTCATGTTCTGAAACGTGCGCATAAAGTAGAACTCGCTTAACCCCGCCACCTCAGCAATCTCTTTCACCGAAACGGGATGCATGTACGCGCATTGCAGAAAATCGACCGCACGACGGATATCCGCGCGTACAACGTCCTGCCGTCCACTGCGCGCAGATCGTTCCCCGTAGCGCCCCACCAGCAGGTTCAACACCTGATACATCACGCACTCTTTTTCCAACGGATCGCGACTTTCGCTCAGCACGGCCGCGGCCTGCAGCATACTGCGCGCCATTTTGGGATCGTGACGCATGCCTTCGGAACCAAAATTCACCTCGCCCTTACCGCGAAGCACCGTTTCAGCCACACCGTCCAGCAGAGCTTGCGAGGGATAAAAGGCACAATAGTCCCAGCCTTCGTCGCGCTGTACCGCTTCGCCAGTATGCACTTCGCCCGGGGCGATAATCATTACTGTGCCCGGCGCGGCAATTCCCCGCTCACGGCAGATGCGCGTGCGCTGTGCCCCGCGCGCAAAGGCAGCAATAACAAATTCATCATGGAAATGGGCCGGATAACTGTGCTCGTAGCAGGACGCGCGCAGGATCTCCATCCCGCCGTGCAGCCCTTTATCGCGCCAGAGCTTGATTTCATCCCGCGATTCTCTTATTCCGTTTATGCCTTTCACCCCTGAAGCGGATTATTTCTGCCATTGAGCAGGATTTTACTATAGCGATTTTGCCAATTATTAAGATTATCATTCAGTGACGTATAAACGAGACAAATAGATGTTGATGAATACAAAGACTTCTCAGCGGAACGACGCCCGAGCGGAATTTCGCGCAGGCGTCACCGCCTGCTTGCCCACCATCCCCGGTTACTGGAGCATCGGTTTTGCCGCCGGTGCAATTGGAACCCTGTCGGGGTTTACGACCGTCCAGACAGCCCTGCTGGCAAGTGCTCTGTACGCCGGTTCGGCGCAGTTTCTGTTTTACTCTCTGTGGGCGACGGGCGCAGAAATCGCGTCAGTCGTCTTAAGCGTATTCCTGGTGAATCTTCGGTATCTGCTGATGAGTTCCGCAATGAGCTTGTTCTTTCGTGATTACACCACAACGCAAAAAATCATCAGCGGACTGCTGCTCACCGACGAAACCTTTGGCGTCGCCGTGCAGCAAGGTAGTCAGCAGAATAAGGTCCCCTTCGCGTGGATGCTGGGGCTTAATCTGGCCGCCTGGATAAACTGGATCCTCGCCTGCGTCGTCGGCGCAGGGCTGGCATCGGCCCTGCCACCGTCGTTAATGGAGGGGTTGAGCTTCAGCCTGGTGTCGATGTTTATCGGCCTGGTCTTGATGATCTGGTTTGCCAGCCGTCGAAAAACGCTCGAATCTTTCAGCATCGCCGCCGCAGTAACGATCACTCTGCTGACGGCGAGCCATACCGATATGAGCGTGGTGGTGATTGTGGCTGCGTCCGTTTCCGCCACGCTGGCGACACTTGGATTGCGCCTCTTCAGTAAGGGGGAAAAATAAGATGGAACGGAATATTTTACTGGCGATTATGGCCTGCGCGGTCGTCACGGCGTTGATGCGCACGGTGCCGATTCTACTGCTGTCCCGATTCCGTCTGGCCCCCATTTTACAGCAGTGGTTAAGTTTTATCCCTTCCGCGATTATGGCCGCGATTGTCACCGCCGAACTGGTGGGCAAACCGGCGCTCACGCCCTCGGGGATCAGCCTGTCGCTGCTCGCCGCGCTGGCCGCCACACTGGCAGGCATCGTGACGCGCAGCCTGTTTGCGACCGTCATTGCCGGAATGGTGGCGTTTTCAGGATTGAGCTATTTTCTGATGGGCTAGTTTACAGCTGAGTCACGCTCTTTCGCGCCGCCGCATCGCGCCAGTCCAGCAATAATGAATAGGGCTGGCGCGTCACCTCGCTAAATCCCCCGATAAACATGTCATCGCAAATCTGCCGGTATTTTGCCTCGCTCACCAGTTCATTCAGCGCGGCACGGATGCGGGAAAGCGTCTCGTGCGAGGTGTTCTTCGCAGCGATCAGCGGCAATCCCGGCGCTAACGGGCTTTCGCCAATCACCGTCAATTCGTCAATCAAGTCGGGTTCGTGGCGTAGCAAAAGCGCCCAGGTGATGCAGTCGATAGCCGCGATATCCGCCGCACCGCGCTTAATTTCTATCAATGATTGTCGATGGCTGCCGCTGATGACGACATATTTGAAAAACGGCGCAGGGTGGTCGAGCGACGCGACCATTTTTAGCAGCACGTTGTAGCCAGATTGCGAATCTCTCGCGTTACACGCCACGCGTTTCCCCTGGAAATCCGCCAGTGTCTTGTGTTTGTCCGTCGCGCGCGCCACTAAAAAACTGCGGTAATGAATCCCGTCGCAGCCGGGTGCGGTGTAATGAAAGCACCCTACCGTTTGCACGTCCGGTAGCTGCGTCATCAGCGGGAAACCGCAGGTTTGGCTGAGCAGCAGATCCGGGTGACGCCAGTGCGACAGCAAATCGTCCCCCGGCCCGCTGGTATCGAGATGACTTACGGGCACACCGTGTTCAGCGAGCAACGTCCGCACGGCAAACGTTAACACATCGTTATCGGCACGGTTTACGGCATACATCGGGAACGCGAGGAGATTAATCATGGGTATCGCTTGTCTTCACCCCTGGATGGACCGTCACATCCACTGTTTTTGCCCAAAACTGACGTAACCATTCGCCATAGCCACCTACCACGAATGTGTGGTTACGCCGCTGATAGTCCGCTTTATCACGCAAATAAATGTCTCGCAGGCCGTACCAGGGCACGCCCGGGAGATCGTGATGCACAGAATGATAGTTGAGATTCAGAAATAACACGCGCCACAGCAGCGACGCCTCGTTGATCACCGACCGCGCCAGCGGATCGTCTTCGGCACGATGCTCGTAGAAAGAGCGAATTTTAGTCAGCGCCAGCGCGGGATAACTCACCGCCAGCACAAAGTACAGCGCAGAAAACCCGCGCCCTTCCATCCAGACAAACAGCCCTGCCAGCAGCGCGGCGTGCACCAGCCACATCATCATGGCTTTGTAGTGTAAATCCCGAAATGCCCGTCCTGCACTCGCCAGCGTTTGGCCGATGTCCAGCAGCGGCGCTAACAGCAATCGTCCCGGGAAGGTATTGCGCAGATGAATGATTTTGCGCTGCCAGGGTGAAAACTGCGCCCAGGTTGCGTCGGTGAAATAGTATGATTCGGGATCGTCCGTCGGCACCGTCAGACGATCGTGGTGATGATGTGCCAGGTGCGAATCACGATACAGCCCGTACGGATACCAGACCGCCAGCGGCAGCGTGCCCAGCAGCTGATTAAACCACGCCACGCGGGTGGGATGGCCGTGGATCAGTTCATGCTGCAGCGACAGATACCAGGCGGTGAACCCAATAAGCAACAGCGTGGAAGGAATGAGCCCGATGGATTGCCAAAAAATCAGCGTCGAAAACCAACCGCCGTAGATTCCCGCAATCAGCATCCACGTCGGGAATTCACTGCGCCACAGCCAGCCTTGCGAAAGACGTCGTATCGCTTCGCGCTGCTCTTCATGTAAATAGTAAGACGACCCTTTACCCATCTGTTCCAGCGCCATTTCCGCAGTCTGTATTTATCTACGACGATCTGAGAAAAGGCCGGAAATCACAAAGAATTTAAATAGCTAACCTTTGCCAAAATATCGCGTAGAAAGCGGTGAGAGGGAGCGCTAACACCGGGATCTTAAGGGTCGCCGTATTCCTGGAATTGGGCATACTGCGTATCGCCAACATGACGAAGCAAAACATGCTCATGCCCGAAAAGTGCCGCGAGCCGTATGAAATACACGCCCCTTTTCGGGGCGTTTTCTTATTCCGCCGTCACCGGCTTGACCCGCACGCCCGCCAGCACAATCACCATGGCGGAGACCAGCAGCAGGCCGCTGCCAGCAAATACGCCGCTGGCACCGTTAAGATCAAATATCGCCCCGCCACCTGCCGCGCCAGCACCAATGGCGAACTGAATGGAGGCGACCAGCAAACCGCCCGCGCTTTCGGCCTCGTCCGGAACAGTCGTGGCAAGCCAGGTTGACCAGCCTACAGGCACCAGCCCAAACGCAAATCCCCACAGCGCCACCAGCAGCCCGTCCAGCATCGCCAGATGACCAAACGCCACCATCATCAACGCCAGAATGCCCATCACGAAAGGAACCAGCGCCAGCGTCAGGCGCAAATTACGCGCCAGCAACATCCCGGCAATCGACGTGCCGACAAAATTCGCCAGCCCGAAGCCCAGCAGGATCAACGAAATGGTCTCTACGCTCGCCTGTCCAACGGTTTCGAGGAACGGACGCAGATAGGTGAAGAAGGCAAAATGTCCGCTGAAAATCAGTACCGTCGCCAGTAAACCGCCAATCATCCCCGGACGGCGCAGCACGCGCAGGAGCGTCGCCATGCTGCCGCTGCTCTCCGGCTTCATCGACGGCAGTACCCAGAGCTGCCACAGCAGCGCCACAATGCTCGGCACAATGCAGAGGATAAAGACGTTGCGCCAGCCAATCAGGCTGCCGAGATAGCTGCCGAGCGGCGCGGCAACCACTGTGGCGACCGACACGCTGGAGAAAATCACCGCCAGCGCTTTTGGCACTTTATCCGCGGGCACCAGCCGCATCGCGGTCGCGGTCGACATCGCCCAGAAACCGCCAATGGCAATTCCCAGCAGTAAACGGCCAAACAGCAACACGTTCAGCGTGGGCGCAAATGCCACCAGCAAACTGGAGATAATTTGCAGCACCGAGAAAAACATCAGCACCCAGCGGCGATCGATATTTTTCGTTGCGGGCGTGATCAGCAAGCCGGTGACCAGCGCAACCAACGCCGTTGCGGTGACTGCCTGCCCGGCCATGCCTTCTGTCACCCCCAGACTTGCCGCCATCGGTGTTAATAAACTGGCGGGTAAAAACTCGGCCGTAATCAGGCCAAATACTCCCAGTCCCAGTGAATAGACGGCTCGCCAGGCGGGTTTTGCGGGCACGATTGCCTCACTCGCCGCGATACATGAACTCATCTGTTGCTCTCCCGTTAGAATAATGTGACAACTGTCACGAATCATAGGGCGTTCCCTACGGACGATCTATGACATATAATCTCCACTTATTGATTATTCGTCCGGAGTTGTCTCCATGACCGTTCAGCCACCCGATATGATCAGCGAGCTTTTGCGCGGAATGCGGCTTTCTGGTGTGAAATACCGTCGCATCGAAACCACCGCGCCCTTTGGCGTGTCGTTTGCCTATGTCGCCGGCAAAGCGCAGTTTCATTTCGTGAGTCAGGGGACTGCGCTGCTGCGCATGGAGAGCGGCGCGCGCTTTACCCTCAACAGCGGCGACGCGCTGTTTATCCCCAATGGCAATGCGCACGCCTTGCTTTCTGATGAAAATGCCACCGTAATCCCGGTTTCCGCCTATCCCAGCGAATCGATTTGCAACTCTGTCTGCGCCATTACCTGCGAGCCGTGCCCTCAGAGCGACAAGACGGTGATATTCAGCGGATGTATGGACTTTGAGCTGGGCGGGATGCAGCCGCTGATCAAAGCGATGCCCGAAGTGATGATGGTGAGTCGCCTGATGTCGACATGGCCCGAGATCCATCCGCTGCTGGCGGCAATGGAGCGCGAGTCCATGACGCGCCAGGTGGGATTCGCCGGAATTCTGGCGCGCCTCGCGGATGTAGTCGCCGCCCTCATCGTGCGTGGCTGGGTGGAAGCGGGTTGCGGCAAGGCCACCGGCTGGGTACAGGTTTTGCGCGATCCGCGCCTCAGCCGCGCGATTTATGCCATGCACCAGCAGCCGGGCGTCAACTGGAGCGTGGCGGAGCTGGCAAAAGAGGCCGGGACATCGCGATCCGTTTTTGCCGAGCGCTTTTTATCGGCCACCGGGACGACACCGGCAAAATACCTAAGCGAGCTGCGGATGCGGCTGGCGATTCAGTACATTCGTCATGAAAATCAGCCGATTGAAACGGTCGCGCTGCGCCTGGGTTATGGCTCACTCGCGGCGTTCAGTCGCGCCTTTAAGCGCATTGTGGGCCAGGCGCCGGGTGCCTTACGCGAAACCACCCCGCTTGCAGAGGAGATCTAAACAGTAAATCGTCTGGTTCTGCCTAAAGTGGGATGTTCAACACGCGAAGCCTGCGATATTCGTCTAAGGTTTTCAGGTGATTGACGACAGCGTTCACGCTGCTCGCAAATAAAAAGGAGAAGAATCGATGACGATAATTGATCTGCGCCGTCCTGCGGCTTTACCGCTGGCGCTGCGCGTCGCATTGGGAGGCGCACTGCTGGGTGTGGCTGCGTTCAGCCATGCCGAAGAGGCACAATCGACGCAAAAGCAGTCGCCGGATATTCTGCTCGGTCCCCTGTTCGTCGACGTGCAGAGCGCAAAATTATTCCCTGATCAAAAAACCTTTGCCGACGCGGTACCAAAAAGCGATCCCTTGATGATCCTGGCGGATTACCGGATGCAGCATAAACAGTCTGGCTTTGACCTGCGCCACTTTGTCGAGATGAACTTCACCCTGCCGGGCGAAGGGGAAAAATATGTTCCCCCCGCCGGACAGAACTTACGCGAACATATTGACGGGTTATGGCCGGTGCTGACGCGCACCACCGACAAGGCCAGCAAATGGGATTCACTGCTTCCGTTGCCAAAACCCTATGTCGTGCCCGGCGGGCGCTTCCGTGAGGTCTATTACTGGGACAGCTACTTCACTATGCTGGGCCTGGCCGAGAGCGGCCATTGGGACAAGATCAGCGATATGGTGGCGAACTTTGGCTACGAACTCGACTCGTGGGGCCACATTCCTAATGGGAACCGCAGCTATTATCTGAGCCGCTCTCAGCCGCCTTTCTTCTCGCTGATGGTTGAGCTGCTGGCGACGCATGATAAAGAGGCGCTGAAAACCTATCGTCCGCAGATGGAAAAAGAGTACGCCTACTGGATGGAGGGCGCGGAGACATTGCAGCCGGGACAGGCGAACAAACGGGTGGTGAAACTGGATGATGGCTCGATTCTGAACCGCTACTGGGATGACCGCGATACGCCCCGCCCTGAATCCTGGCTGGATGACGTGACCACCGCTAAAAATAACCCGAACCGTCCGGCGACGGAGATCTATCGCGATCTGCGATCTGCGGCGGCGTCCGGCTGGGACTTTAGCTCCCGCTGGATGGACGATCCGCAAAAGTTGGGGACGATCCGCACCACCAGCATTGTGCCTGTCGATCTTAACGCCCTGATGTTCAAGATGGAAAAACTGCTGGCAAAAGCCAGCCAGGAATCGGGTGATGCTGCTGCGGCCAGCAAGTATGAAACCCTGGCGACGTCTCGTCAAAAAGCCATGGAAAGCCATCTGTGGAATGAAAAAGAGGGCTGGTACGCCGATTACGATCTGAAAAGCAAAAAGGTGCGTAATCAGCTAACTGCCGCCGCGCTGTTCCCGCTGTATGTGAACGCCGCATCAAACGACCGTGCTGCGAAAGTTGCCAGCGCGACGGCCTCGCGTTTGCTAAAACCGGGTGGGATCTCGACGACCACCATCAATAGCGGCCAGCAGTGGGATGCGCCAAACGGCTGGGCACCTTTACAATGGGTTGCCGCTGAAGGGCTGCAAAACTACGGGCATGAAAAAGTGGCGATGGATGTCACCTGGCGCTTCCTCACCAACGTTCAGCACACCTACGATCGCGAGCAAAAACTGGTCGAGAAATATGACGTTTCTACCACCGGGACGGGCGGCGGCGGAGGCGAGTATCCGTTGCAGGATGGATTCGGCTGGACCAACGGCGTGACCTTAAAAATGCTGGATCTTGTGTGCCCGAAAGAGAAACCGTGCGACAGCGTACCGGCCTCGCAACCGGCGGCGAATGATGATGTGGCTCCTCAATCGTCAACGCAGAAGAGTGCGGCGCAGTAGCCAGAACGTTATCTTATTGCTCACATCCCAAAAGGGAATAGCAAAAAAACGGCAACATCAGTTGCCGTTTTCCTTTTTATCTCAGTGCACCGTGCTTAATTAGAAACTGTAGCTCGCTCCGACCTGATAAGTACGGTCGCGCCCAATCCAGCAGTTTGTGGCGTCATAACAGGTAAAGGTTTCTTTGTTGGTGATGTTCTGCGCGCTGGCCTTAAGGGTCAGCCCTTCGAGAGAAGGCATAACTTCACCCAGTCTATACGACGCGGCCAGATCGTACTGAGTCGTTCCGCCCAGCTTGCCCTGATCGTTGGCTGGCGCAATTTCCATCGGCCCGGTATAACGCGCACCCGCGCCCAGGTTCAAGCCTTTCAGCAGCGTGCTGTCGAAGGTGTAATCACCCCAAAGATTAAAGGCATTTTCCGGCACCTGCGTCGGTCGTTTGCCCTGATACTTATCATCTTCGGTGTTGATCGCATGGGTGTACGCGTAGTTTGCAATCAGCGTCAGATTATCGGTCGGACGGCTGACGACGGACAGCTCAGCCCCTTTCGACTCCACTTCACCCGTTTGACGATAGTTCAGGAAACCGGGATCGGTGGTCACGACATTTTTCTGGCGAATATTGAACACTGACGCGGTCAGCGTGGTGGCGTACTCTTCCAACAGATATTTGACCCCGCCTTCCACCTGTTTGCTGGTGGTCGGTTTGACATCTTTCGCCATCAACGTGCCCTGCGGCGAAACTGGGGCAAAGCCTTCTGAGTAACTGATGAACGGTGAAATTCCGTTTTCAAACGCATACAGCGCGCCCAGTCGTTTGGTTACGCGATCCTGCGATACCCAAGCCTTGTCGCCATTCTGCAGATAGTTGGTGGTGACCGAACGGTAATCGTCGTAGCGCAAGCTGCCGAGGAGATTCAAGCCGCCAAACTCTACCTGATCCTGCAGGTAGTAACCGTTTTGCTGATAGCTCAGGCGGTTTTTCTGCGCGGTATACAGGCCCAGCGCGCTTTCACTGATTTGCGTGTAATCCGGGTCACGCATATCAATGCCCGGCGTTGCCGACGCGTAGCGATAGTGGAAATGGGAATTCAATTTCTGATAATCAAAGCCCGCCAGCAGGTGATGTTTCCATTCACCCAGGGTCACGGTTTTGGTTACCTGGTTATCCATATTAAAACTGTGCAGATCTTCATCCGTGGTGTAGGCAAAACGATTGAGCTGGTAAAGCTCGCTACCCGCCCCCGTTGAATAGACGCTGCGCTGATGGGTGTCGACGTCAAAATAGCGCGCTTTTTGGTTGAAGCCCCAGCCGCTGTCAAATTCATGTTCAAAGCTGTAGCCCAACATCCACTGGCGCTGCTTGAAGCCGCTCCACTCATCACCCGCGTAGTCGCGTCGATCAGCATATTTCGACCGCAAATACGATAACGGCAACGGGTTCGACGGCGAGAGGCTCGGGGTGTTTTGCGCCAGCGCGTCAAGGGTGAGGCGCGTTTTGCTGTCAGGCTGCCAGGTGACAGACGGCGCGACCAGATAGTTTTCGGTGCGCGTGGTGTGCGGCTGATCGTCACCTTCGGTCGCTTTACCCAGCAGACGGTAATTCCAGTCGCTGTCGGCGATTTGCCCGGTGGAATCCAGATAACCCTCTTTCAGATTACGCGTGCCGGTAGTAAAGCCCACTTCCGTATGCTGGTTTTTTTGCGGTTTTTTGCCCTGAATATTCACCAGCCCGCCGGGCGAGCCACCGCCGTACAGAACAGATGCGGGGCCTTTGAGAATATCTACACTCTCGATCAACAAGGGATCGATCCGCGCTTTGGTATTCCCGGTCACGTTATAGGGAAGTTGAAGACCGTTGTAATACTCTTGCTCAACGGTGAAGCCGCGAATTTTGTATTCGCTCATATACGAGGTATTGCCACGTACTTCGGTGGAAACGCCTGGCGCGTAGCGCAGGATTTCGTTGACCGAATTCGCGTGGCGCTGCGCGATCTCCGTGGCCGATATCGTGTTTATCACCTGCGGGGTTTTACTTTCAGCCACCGCAGATTTTGTAGCGCTGTTGGTCCAACCGGGCAGCGCGCTATCTTGCTCCGCCCCGCTGACCACGATTGTGGATTCCTGAGCAAACGCAGGCGTGTGTAACGCCTGCGTGACCGCGCCTGCCAACGCACATATCGCAAAACGTGAGGTTTTCATATTGTCGTCTTATTATTAGAAATAGCCAGAAACGACAATTATTCTCATTTCGATTTACAAAGCAATATCAAGACCAAAAAAAAACGGCCCTCAATCGAGAGCCGTTGATGTCTGCTTACGCACGCCTGAGTAACCGGAATATCGCCAGCACGACGATGGCACCCACGACAGCCACCAGGAAACTGTGCAAATTGAAACCACTCACGCTGCCGCCGACGCCAAACATTGTCGCCAGCCAGCCTCCCACAACTGCACCAATCACACCCAGTACACAGGTCAGGATAAAGCCGCCGCCATCACGCCCAGGCATGATGAATTTTGCGATAATACCGGCAATCAGACCAAACACAATCCACGCGATGATACCCATACGATGCCCTCTTGCAGATTAAACGCATGCGCTGAAATCTTCCGCGCAAGTGACTTAAGTATAGGACAGCACGCGAAAATCATTCTTTGTCACCGACTTAATTACGTCTCATTTTAAAAAAAAATTCACCGGTTTGTATTAAGTTCTTTCGTTTACTGCCGATACTTCATCGACAGTCTGTCAGACAACCGAGGAGCCATTCGGCGTGAGTAATTACAGTGAGCAGTTCCTGAAGCAAAATCCGCTGGCTGTCTTAGGGGTATTACGCGACCTGCATAAGGGCGAAGTCCCTTTGCGCATCAGTTGGTCTACAAATCAGTTTATCAGCAAGATCCTTGAGGCGACCCCTGAGCGTCTGGTCATCGACCTCGGTAGTCAGGAATATGAAAATCGGGCGGCTTTGCGCGCGCAAAATCTCGCTGTGATGGCGGAAACGAAAGGCGCGAAAGTCGAGTTTGTCCTACCGCAGCTGATTCAGGGCGACTATCAGGGCCTGCCTGCTTTTTTTGCGCCATTACCCGATAGCGTGTGGTTTGTTCAGCGCCGCGAATATTTTCGTATCAACGCCCCGCTGCATCCGTCCTATTTTTGTAAAGCCAAAATGCCGGATAAAAAAGAGATCCGCTTCCGCCTGTTTGACCTTTCGTTAGGCGGCATGGGCGCATTGATGGATACGGCTCGACCAGAGGGTTTGGTCGAAGGGATGCGGTTTTCCCAGATTGAGCTGGATATGGGCGGCTGGGGACGGTTTTACTTTGACGCGCAGCTTATCGCCATTAGCGAACGCAAAGTCGTGGACAGCAAAAACGAAACTATTACCACGCCACGTCTGAGCTTCCGCTTTCTGAATGTCGGCCCAGGTGCCGAGCGCGAACTTCAGCGTATTATTTTCTCACTGGAGCGAGAAGCGCGGGAACGCGCGAATAAGGTCATTTGATGGGTGCCGGACAGCCTTTCGCTGCCCGGCAATGGCATTACATGGCGTCCATGGCTTTCTGAACTTTCCAGATATAGCGCGGAGCCTGTGGTGCCGGATGATTCTTCGCAACATGGTCAACAAATTCGTTTTTATCCATGCCGTTGATCTCTTCAATCGCTTCTTTGCGATCCGATGAGAAAGTACGTAGCAGTGCGCCTGCACCGTTAACGTAAGAGACCACCAGCGCGTACTGCATCACTTCCGGATCGTCGATACCTTTCAGAACCCCATGTTCCAGAATGCTCAAATACGCCGTACCCATGGAGATATTACGTTCCGGGTTTTTCAGCTCGCTGGTCGACGGCTGACCTTTCCAGCCCATGTAGCGGTACACTTCGCGCCCTGCCGTAGAGGCTTTAAGCTGCATTAAACCGACCGCGTTCGATTTGCTCACAAGCGTAGGATTGCCCCCTGATTCCACCGCGATAATCGCCGTGATTAGCCGTGGGCTCACGCCCCAGGCCTTCCCGGCTTTTTCACTGATAGGCATCCACTGCATCGCACGCTTCACAGGCACTTCCGGATTCCATGGCGGATTTTGGTAATCCTTTTTGGAACTACAGCCCGCCAGCAATACCATCAAAAAAGCAAACCATCTCAATTTCACGTCATCTATCCTTATATCCGGTCATCGCGATTACGCTATCCCCCTTGAAGCAGGCGGCCTATAGGCGGCATGATATAGATAATTAAGTTCTCATTCAGCAAGGAATTGCCATGTCCCGATTTCATCTCATCGCCCCTTCCGGTTATTGCATTAACCAGGACGCCGCACAGCGCGGTATTCAGCGCTTACTGGAATCTGGCCATTCGGTAACAAATCAGACAATTATCCCCCGTCGTCAGCAGCGTTTTGCCGGAACAGAGACGCAAAGACTGGCGGATATCAACGATCTGGTAAATGTTGAAGGCGCGAACAACATCGTGCTGGCGGTGCGTGGCGGGTACGGTGCCAGCCGATTACTGGAAACCATCGACTGGGACGGACTGGCCACTCGCCAGCAGCACGATCCCCTGCTGATTTGTGGCCACAGCGATTTCACCGTCATCCAGTTGGGCTTGCTGGCGCGGCATAACGTCATCACCTTTAGCGGCCCGATGCTGGCAGCGAATTTCGGCGCACCGGATCTGGACGCCTTCACGCAAACGTATTTCTGGCGGGCGCTGCAAAATCCCGTTTTCTCGATTGAATGGCAAGGCACTGGCCCGCAGTGCGAGTGTGAGGGTCAACTGTGGGGCGGAAATCTGGCGATGCTGGTGTCGCTGATTGGCACGCCCTGGCTGCCGAATATTGAAAACGGCATTCTGGTGCTGGAAGATATCAACGAACATCCGTTCCGCGTCGAGCGCATGCTGTTGCAACTCATGCACGCGGGCATTCTCTCCCGTCAGCGCGCCATCGTGCTCGGTAGTTTTAGCGGTTCCACGCCGAATGATTACGATGCCGGGTATTCGCTGGAAAGTATGATGGATTACATTCGCTCAAGAGTGAATATTCCGGTAATCGGCGGGCTGGATTTTGGTCACGAACAGCAGACGGTGACCTTGCCGCTCGGCGCACAGGCCGCCCTTAAGCACGACGGGGCTGTCAGCGAATTAACAATCAGCGGTCATCCCGTTATAAAGGCATAAAAAAGCCTTTTTACCGGGCCAATAAAACGCGGTTTCGGCCGTTATTATGTTAGGGTTTATGTAACAGTCACTACATTGAGGTGGGAGTAAGACAACATTGGATGCCGCAGCGATAATCAGTCTTTTCATTTTGGGTTCAGTCCTCGTAACCTGCAGTATTTTATTAAGTTCATTTTCGTCGCGTCTCGGCATACCTATACTTGTTATCTTCCTCGCCATCGGCATGCTTGCTGGCATCGATGGTATTGGCGGTATTCCCTTCGATAACTATCCCTTCGCCTACATGGTGAGTAACCTCGCGCTGGCGGTGATATTGCTGGATGGCGGGATGCGTACGCAGGCCAGCTCCTTTCGCGTGGCACTCGGTCCAGCGCTGTCGCTGGCGACGGTCGGTGTCCTGATCACTTCCGGTCTGACCGGCATGATGGCCGCCTGGCTGTTCCACCTGGATATCATGGAAGGGCTGCTGATCGGCGCGATCGTCGGGTCTACCGATGCCGCCGCGGTGTTTTCCCTGCTCGGCGGTAAAGGGCTGAACGAACGTGTTGGCTCAACGCTGGAGATTGAATCCGGCAGCAACGATCCGATGGCGGTGTTTCTGACCATCACGCTGATTGAGATGATTCAGCAGCATGAAACCGGCCTGAGCTGGATGTTCGCCTGGCATATTCTGCAGCAGTTTGGACTGGGGATTATCATCGGCTTAGCGGGTGGCTACCTGCTGCAACAGATGATCAACCGTATTTCCCTGCCTGCTGGCCTGTATCCTCTGCTCGCACTGAGCGGCGGTATTCTGATTTTCGCCCTGACGACCGCACTAGACGGCAGCGGCATTCTGGCTGTTTATCTCTGCGGTTTTCTGCTGGGTAATCGCCCGATACGCAACCGCCACGCGATTTTGCAAAACTTTGACGGCCTGGCGTGGCTGGCGCAAATCGGCATGTTCCTGGTGCTCGGCCTGCTGGTGACGCCGTCCGATCTGCTGCCGATTGCCATTCCGGCTCTGCTGCTTTCGGCGTGGATGATTTTCTTTGCCCGTCCGCTGTCAGTCTTTGCCGGACTGCTGCCGTTTCGCGGGTTTAATCTGCGCGAACGCATCTTCATCAGTTGGGTCGGTCTGCGCGGCGCGGTGCCGATCATTCTTGCCGTTTTCCCGATGATGGCAGGTCTGGATAACGCGCGGCTGTTCTTCAATGTCGCATTCTTCGTGGTTTTGGTGTCGCTGCTCTTCCAGGGGACGTCTCTGGGATGGGCGGCCAAAAAAGCGAAAGTGGTGGTTCCACCTGTCGGTCTACCGGTTTCACGCGTAGGGCTCGATATTCATCCAGAAAATCCGTGGGAGCAGTTTGTCTATCAGCTGAGTGCTGATAAATGGTGCGTGGGCGCGTCGCTTCGCGATCTGCATATGCCCACCGAAACGCGTATTGCCGCGCTGTTTCGTGATAATGCCCTGCTGCACCCGACTGGCAGTACCCGCCTGCGCGAGGGGGATATTCTCTGCGTAATCGGCCGTGAAACCGACCTTCCGGCGCTCGGCAAGCTGTTCAGCCAGTCGCCACCGGTGGCGCTGGATCAGCGTTTCTTCGGCGATTTTATACTGGAGGCCAGCGCGAAATTTGCCGATGTGGCTCTGATTTACGGGCTGGATGAGGGTCTGGAGTACCGCGATAAACAGCAGACGCTGGGCGAGATCGTGCAGCAACTTCTGGGCGCTGCACCCGTCGTCGGCGATCAGGTTGAATTTGCCGGGATGATCTGGACCGTCGCGGAGAAAGAAGATAACGCGGTGCGCAAAGTGGGCGTGCGCCCTACAGAGGATGAGCCTGAGTAACGTCACCTCGGCGCATTCCGATTAGAACAGACTAAAAAGGCAACCTTACGGTTGCCTTTGTTTTTGGTGGTTACACCGTCACAACAGGCACGCGCGGGGCCAGCGCTGTTAACAGTTCATATCCTACGGTGCCCGCCGCCGACGCAACGTCATCGACTTTCACCTCGTTGCCCCACAGTTCGACCGGAGAACCGATGCCTGCCTGCGGGCACGGCGTTAAGTCTATCGCCATCATATCCATTGAAATCGTACCCACGGTGCCGGTACGCACGCCGTCAATCCACACGGGCGTGCCGCTCGGCGCAAGACGCGGATAGCCGTCTGCGTAGCCCCCTGCCACAATCCCAATGCGCTGTTCGCCCGTTGAACGGTAGCGACTGCCGTAGCCCACGGTATCCCCCGCTTTCAGCGTCTGGATGCCGATGATTTCGCTGCGCAACGTCATAACCGGTTTAAGCCCGCTGTTGGCGATGTCCTGCCACTGACCGGACGGCGATGCGCCATACAGCACAATTCCCGGGCGTACCCATTGATAATGCGCTTCCGGGTGCCAGAGCGTCGCGGCGGAATTCGACAGCGAACGTGCGCAGTCTAGACCCTCTGCCGCCTGCTCAATCCGCGCCATGGCATCCGTAATGCCGTCTGGCTTTTCCGCGTCAGCGAAGTGCGCCATCAGCGTCATTTCACCGACGTTTTTGATCGCACGCAGCTGTTGCCAGACCGTGTTCACGCGTTCGGGCTGAAAGCCCAGGCGATTCATGCCGCTGTTCATTTTGAGGTAGATATCGAGCGGCGAATGCAGTTTCGCATTTTGCAGCGCCTTGATTTGCCAGTTGCTGTGCACGCTGGTGGTCAGACGATACTTATCCAGCAGCGGCAGTTCGTCGGCGTGAAAGAAGCCTTCCAGCAGCAGAATCGGGCCTTTCCAGCCGCGCTCACGCAGCAGGATCGCCTCTTCCAGATTCAGTAAGGCAAAACCATCAGTGGCGCTTAGCGCGCTCCAGATGGATTCAATACCATGGCCGTAGCCGTTGGCTTTTACAACCGACCAAACGCGGGAGCCTGGCGCAGCACGGCGGACAATCTGCAGGTTGTTTTTCAGGGCCTGCAAATCCAGCTGAGCCAGAATAGGACGGGACATGACAACTCCTTGTTAATTATGCGCGCCGTGCAAATGCTGTGGGCGAGAGGGTGTAAAACCCGACTGATAGCGCGCAGCGCTTAAATCATCGAACGGAATCGCCGGCGTACGGCCCGAAATCAAATCACTGAGCAACTGCCCCGAGCCGCAGGCCATCGTCCAGCCCAGCGTTCCGTGGCCCGTATTGGTCCATAAATTCTTAAACGGCGTGCGCCCGACAATAGGCGTGCCGTCCGGGGTCATCGGACGCAATCCGGTCCAGAAAGTGGCTTGTTCGACAAATCCTCCCCGAGGGAAGAGATCGCGCACCACCATCTCCAGGGTTTCGCGGCGCGGTTGCAGCAATTCCGTATTAAAACCGACAATTTCAGCCATGCCGCCCACGCGAATTCGGTTATCAAAGCGGGTGATGGCGATTTTGTAAGTTTCATCAAGGATAGTTGAAACTGGCGCGCCATTATCCTCTTTGACCGGGATTGTGAGCGAATACCCCTTAAGGGGGTAGACCGGAATATCCAGCAGTCCCTTCAGCATCGCTGTGGAGTAAGAGCCAAACGCCATGACGTAACTGTCGGCTTTGATCACTTCATCGCCACATTTTACGCCGTAGATTTTTCCGCCTTCGGACAGCAATTTATCGACGGGGGTGTTGTAGCGGAACGTGACGCCAGCCTGCTCGCACATCTTCGCCAGACGCTGGGTGAAAAGCTGACAGTCGCCAGTTTCATCATTGGGCAAACGCAGCCCGCCAGTCAGTTTGTGTGCCACTTCGGCCAGCGCCGGTTCAACCTGTGCCAGTTGGCTCGCGTCGAGAAGTTGGTAAGGCACTCCGGCATCTTCCAGGACTGCGATATCCCGGGTGGCGTTTTCATACTGCTGTGCGGTGCGAAACAGCTGCAGCGTGCCGCCCTGACGCCCTTCATACTCTATACCCGTTGACGCACGCAGCGTTTTCAGACAGTCGCGGCTGTACTCCGCCAGACGCACCATACGGCCTTTGTTTTCCATGTAATGGCGAGTGTCGCAGTTGCGCAACATCTGCCACATCCACTTGAGCTGAGACGGCGTGCCATCGAGGCTGATCGCCAGCGGAGCATGGCGCTGGAACATCCATTTAATGGCTTTTAACGGAACGCCGGGTGCTGCCCACGGCGCAGCGTAACCGGGGGAAATCTGCCCGGCATTCGCCGCACTGGTCTCAAGCGCTGATCCCGGCTCACGATCAATGACGGTCACCTCATGTCCAGCCTGACATAAATACCAGGCGCTGGTCACGCCAACGACTCCACTTCCCAGGACGACAACACGCATATCGGCTCCATTATGTGCAAAAGAATAATCATCTAATTACAGATTGATAACCTAGTTGAAAATATTATTCAACATACGACTTTTTTATGGTGACTTACCTCACACCTTCCCTGACAGACTGGGTGAGGGGTAATCTGGCATCTCGTGCTACGCTTTATCGTTAACCAGCAGAATGCTCTGTCGACGTGACGTTTTCTATCAGATCAGAAACGCGAAATCGTAAAGAAAACATTTCTGCGCCAGCACGTTTTTGAAAGCGTTGTTCTATGCTTGAAAGGAGGCTCTCCAGACAGAGAGAGCACCGACAACGAGGGCGCGCTAATGGCTACCATTGATTCGATGAACAAGGACAGCACACGTCTCAGCGATGGACCCGACTGGACCTTTGAATTACTCGATGTTTACCTGGCCGAGATTGACCGGGTAGCCAAACTGTATCGGCTGGATACCTACCCCCACCAGATTGAAGTGATTACCTCCGAACAGATGATGGACGCCTATTCCAGCGTCGGGATGCCTATCAACTATCCTCACTGGTCATTCGGCAAAAAATTCATTGAGACAGAGCGGCTCTACAAACATGGTCAGCAAGGGCTGGCGTATGAAATCGTTATCAACTCAAATCCGTGTATTGCCTATCTGATGGAAGAAAATACCATCACTATGCAGGCGTTGGTGATGGCGCATGCCTGTTACGGGCACAACTCCTTCTTCAAAAATAACTATTTGTTCCGCAGCTGGACCGATGCCAGTTCGATTGTCGATTATCTGATTTTCGCACGGAAATACATTACCGAGTGCGAAGAACGCTACGGCGTGGATGAAGTGGAGAAACTGCTCGACTCCTGTCATGCGCTGATGAATTACGGCGTTGATCGCTACAAACGCCCGCAAAAAATCTCTCTGCAGGAAGAAAAAGCACGGCAGAAAAGTCGTGAAGAGTATCTGCAAAGCCAGGTAAATATGCTGTGGCGCACCCTGCCGAAACGCGAAGAAGAAAAAACCGTTGCCGAAGCACGGCGTTATCCTTCCGAGCCGCAGGAGAACATTCTCTACTTTATGGAAAAAAACGCGCCGCTGCTTGAACCCTGGCAGCGTGAAATCCTGCGCATCGTGCGTAAGGTGAGCCAGTATTTCTATCCGCAGAAACAGACGCAGGTGATGAATGAGGGGTGGGCGACGTTCTGGCACTACACCATTCTCAATCATCTGTACGACGAAGGGAAAGTGACCGAGCGCTTTATGCTGGAGTTCCTGCACAGCCACACCAACGTGGTGTTCCAGCCGCCTTACAACAGCCCGTGGTATAGCGGGATTAACCCGTATGCGCTCGGGTTTGCGATGTTCCAGGACATCAAACGCATTTGTCAGTCGCCGACGGAAGAGGATAAATACTGGTTCCCGGATATTGCCGGATCAGACTGGCTGGAAACGCTGCATTTTGCGATGCGCGACTTCAAAGACGAGAGCTTTATCAGCCAGTTTATGTCGCCAAAGATTATGCGTGATTTCCGCTTCTTTACGGTGCTGGATGACGATCACAACAATTATCTCGAGATCTCAGCGATTCACAACGAAGAGGGTTACCGTGAAATCCGCTCGCGCCTGTCCTCTCAGTATAACTTGAGCAATCTGGAGCCGAATATCCAGGTCTGGAATGTGGATCTGCGCGGCGACCGCTCCTTGACGCTGCGGTATATTCCGCATAACCGTGCCCCGCTGGATAAAGGGCGCAAAGAGGTGCTCAAGCATGTTCATCGCCTGTGGGGTTTTGACGTGATGATGGAGCAACAAAACGAAGATGGTAGCGTGGAATTACTGGAACGTTGCCCGGCGCGTACTAACTCTCTCTAAAATACCGCTAAAAAAAGCCTCTCATTTGAGAGGCTTTTTACTGTTAATGTCCGTGAATCGCTAAATCGCCGGGCAGATTCTTCTGCATACGGTGCCAGATCTCCCCGCTATCACGACCGTAACGACGTACCGTTTCGTACACCTGATCGTGCATCCCCTCGGAACAGATTTCGCTGAGCTTATGATAGAAGCCGAGCGCCAGGCTGCGGGCTTCAGGATTGGCGAAATAGTGACGTCCAATGCGGGTATACAGCCCTTTCATGCCGTTGATGATCAGCCCGTAAATCGGGTTACCTGAGGCAAACGCCAGACCGCGGAAAATGTTGTAGTCCAGCGTCGCAAAGGCGTCGGCATGATCTTCAATGGCATTCGCCGTTGCCAATACTTCCAGTGCCTTATCGGGATGCTGGCGGAAGGCGGTGCGAATAAAAATGGTCGAGATGTTGGTGCGCACTGACAGCAGATTATCAATCAGCTGAGGAACACTTTCATGATCGAGGCGTGCGAGCGTTTCAAGAATATTCAGACCCGACGTTTCCCAGAAGTTGTTCACTTTGGTGGGTTTGCCGTGCTGAATGGTCAACCAGCCATCACGTGCCAGACGCTGTAACACTTCGCGTAAGGTGGTTCGTGTGACGCCAATAAGTTCAGAGAGTTCGCGTTCAGCGGGAAGAATCGTTCCAGGCGCAAAACGGTTATTCCAGATGCTTTCAATGATGTACTCTTCAGCGAAACCCGCCGGGCTTTGCGCCTTTATGACCATAGTGAGATTTCCATTACACAGCTTTAGCTAATGGACTCATCATACCAGAGGCTTGCTAAGGCAGGTAGCGCAGCGAAGACGGAAAAAAGGGATCACTGTTTCATTTTTATCAAATACCCGTCCCTGCCCGCGTGGGGCATTCACGCCGATTATGCGTATAATAATGTTTTGCTTAACTTTGGCGGGGAAGGAAGTCTGTCGTGGAAATTTCTTATGGGCGCGCCCTGTGGCGCAATTTTTTAGGCCAGTCTCCTGACTGGTACAAGCTGACGCTGCTTGCTTTTCTGATTATTAACCCGCTGGTGTTCATCTTTCAGCCGTTTATGGCCGGATGGCTGCTGGTCGCCGAGTTTATCTTTACGCTGGCGATGGCACTGAAGTGTTATCCGCTGCTGCCTGGCGGCCTGCTGGCGATTGAAGCCGTTGTCATCGGCATGACCAGCGCCGAACGGGTGAAAGACGAACTGGCGACCAACCTTGAAGTGCTCTTGCTATTGATGTTTATGGTGGCAGGGATTTACTTCATGAAGCAGTTATTACTCTTCATCTTTACCCGCCTGCTGCTGAGTATTCGCTCCAAAACGGTGCTCTCTCTCTCGTTCTGCCTGGCTGCTGCGTTTCTCTCCGCGTTCCTCGACGCCCTGACCGTGGTGGCTGTGGTGATTAGCGTCGCAATCGGATTTTACGGCATTTACCACCGCGTCGCGTCGTCCAGCAGCGATAACGATCTTCAGGATGACAGCCAGCTCGACATCAACAAGCGTGACGTTCTGGAACAATTCCGCGCATTTTTGCGCAGCCTGATGATGCATGCAGGTGTGGGGACTGCGCTGGGCGGTGTGATGACGATAGTCGGGGAGCCACAAAACCTGATTATTGCGAAAGCAGCTGGGTGGAATTTCACCGAGTTCTTTTTGCGCGTCGCGCCCGTCAGCGTGCCTGTTTTTATCTGCGGAATGCTGACCTGTTTCCTGCTCGAAAGGACAAAAACCTTCGGCTACGGCGTGCAGCTTCCTGGAGCGGTACGCGATGTGCTGCATGAGTTCGACCTGAAAAGCCGCAGCCAGCGTACCCGTCAGGAAAAGCTGGCCTTAATCGCACAAGGGATTATCGGTGCATGGCTGATCTTCGCTCTGGCATTTCATCTGGCGGAGGTGGGTTTAATCGGCCTGTCGGTGATTATTCTGGCGACGTCCTTTACGGGCGTGACTGATGAGCACGCGATCGGCAAGGCCTTTACCGAAGCGCTGCCCTTCACCGCCCTGCTGGCCGTCTTCTTTGCCATCGTGGCGGTGATTATCGACCAGCAGTTGTTCACGCCCATTATTCACTTCGTGTTGCAGGCCTCGCCAGATTCGCAGCTGTCGCTGTTTTATCTGTTTAATGGTCTGCTGTCGTCGATCTCGGATAACGTGTTTGTCGGTTCGGTGTATATCAACGAAGCGAAGACGGCTCTGGAGAGCGGTGCGATTGGCATCAACCAATTTGAGCTGCTGGCGGTGGCGATTAATACCGGGACTAACCTGCCTTCCGTCGCGACACCGAATGGTCAGGCGGCCTTTTTGTTCCTGTTAACGTCTGCTCTCGCACCACTCATTCGACTTTCCTATGGAAGAATGGTGTGGATGGCGCTGCCTTATACGGTCGTATTAACGCTGGTAGGTTTGCTGTGCGTCAAATTTACCCTAATTCCCTATACGCAATGGCTCATGCAAATAGGTATACTGGCGGCGCATTAAGTCCCTGATATCGGGCAGTTCGCTGCCCGGTTTGGCTTTCTGCATTATAAATATCCAATTACGCTTTATTTTGCCAGGAGCAGGTGGCGCATAAAACGTTTTGGTTTACACTGCGCTTTCTAAGCAAGTTCCAGGGAAATAATTATGTTGCGATATTTGAACCAGTGCTCTCGCGGTCGCGGGGCGTGGTTGTTGATGGCCCTGACCGCCTTTGCGCTGGAAATGGTAGCGCTTTGGTTCCAGCATGTGATGTTGCTGAAACCATGTGTGTTATGTATTTACGAACGTTGTGCGCTTTTCGGCATTATGGGTGCAGGGCTTGTCGGTGCAATTGCTCCGAAATCACCGCTGCGCTACGCCGGGATCGCTATCTGGTTATACAGTGCCTGGAAAGGCATTGAGCTTGCGTGGCAGCACACTGCAATGCAGCTGCATCCTTCGCCGTTCTTGACCTGTGATTTTGCCGCTCGCTTCCCAAGCTGGCTGCCACTGGACAAATGGCTGCCGCAGGTGTTCGTTGCTTCAGGTGATTGCTCCGTACGTCAGTGGGAATTCCTGACGCTGGAGATGCCGCAGTGGCTGGTGGGTATTTTTGTTGCCTACTTCGTCATAGCGCTGCTAGTGCTGATTGCCCAACCGTTCAAGCCGAAACAACGAGACTTGTTCGGTCGTTTGAAATAACCCGCCTCGGCGGGTTTTTTTATGCCCGCTTGGGATGATTCAGAATATGATCTTCCCAGTCCTGCACTTCAGATTCTTTCACCGCTATATGTCGAACCGAAATACGCTCGCCATGCATCGCCACTTTTGAACCGGTGAGCAGCGGATGCCAGGTCGGTAACCCTTTCCCCTCGGCCAGCAGACGATATGCGCAGGTATGCGGCAACCATTCAAACGTGGGGAGATTATCGCGCGTCAGCTTGATACAATCAGGCTCGTACTCAAAACGACGCTCATAGTTACGGCACTGGCAGGTTTTGATATTCAACTGCTTGCACGCGACGTTGGTAAAATAGATTTCGTCGGAGTCTTCATCCATCAACTTATGTAGGCAGCATTGTCCGCAGCCGTCACACAGCGATTCCCACTCCCCGTCGGTCATTTCGTCGAGAGTTTTGCTTTGCCAGAAAAGGATTTCGCTCATAAGGATGATGTCCACACGTCAACAGAAAGCGCACCTTATAACGAGTCTGGCACGTGGATGCAAGTTTTGCCGCCGATTAAAGGCGGCAAAAGGATTTTACAGCACGCGGGTTTTAACAGACTGGCCGTTAAATTCGATGTCGAGTTCATCGCCACTGCTAAGCGGACCAACCCCTTCCGGCGTGCCGGTGAGAATGACATCGCCCGGTTTAAGGGTGAAGTAGCGGCTCATGTAGGCGATGAGCGGCAGGATTTTATGGATCATATCGGCCGTATTACCCTGCTGGCGGATATCGCCGTTCACTTTCAAGCTGAGCGACGTATTCTGCGGATCAGCTTTAAAGTCAGCCGTCGGGATAAAACCGGAAATCGGGCAAGAATTATCAAATCCTTTGGCCTTTTCCCATGGCTGCCCGGCTTTCTTCATTTTGCCCTGCACATCGCGAAGCGTCAGATCCAGCGCAATGCCGTATCCCGCAATCGCTTTCTGCACATGCTCTTCTGAAGCCTGGCGCAGCGTCGCGCCAATCAGCACGGCCAGTTCAACTTCATGATGAACCGACCCCAGTCCCTGCGGCAACGCCAGCGGCTGGCGAATATCACACAGCGCGGTTTCGGGTTTAATAAATAAAACCGGTTCGTCTGGCACGGCACTGCCCATTTCCTGAATGTGCTTCGCATAATTACTGCCAACACAAACGACTTTGCTCACAGGATAATCCAGTAATGCGCCTTGCCAGTTATGATGCTGATACATGCTCATCCCCTAAACGGTTGATATATCGTCCTCGGATTTCTCCGGCGTTAATTTTTCCCTTCGCCTTCGAGATGCTGTTTTAATAAATTCTCAGGCGGTGGCGGAAGCTGTAAATAATAGCCCTGATCTTTCAATGCGGTTTTGACTTTTTCCAGATCGGCGTTGACCAGCTGCTTGCGCCCGTCCAACGGCAACAGCATCGCCAACTGTGGCGTGCCGAACCCTTTCATTAATTCTTCAGGCACACGGGAAAAATCATCTCTCTTTTCGACATAAAGATAGGTCTGGTCGCGTTTAGCACTTCGATAGATCACACAAAACATGTTTTTACTCTGAATTAACGGGTGGTTGCTTGCCTCAATATACCAGTGACTATAACATGCCTGATACTCTTCGGAATATCGCGGCGAATGTGCTGCGATTAACAGCAAATTGAGTAAGGCCAGGATGTCAAACACGCCCATCGAGCTTAAAGGCAGTAGCTTCACCTTATCAGTGGTTCATTTGCATGATGCAAAACCCGAGGTTATTCGTCAGGCGTTAGAAGACAAAATCGCAGAGGCCCCTGCTTTTCTAAAACACGCCCCCGTGGTGGTGAACGTCAGTGGTCTGGATGCGCCGGTAAACTGGCAGCATCTTCAGCAGGCGGTTTCATCCACCGGTCTGCGGATTGTGGGCATCAGTGGCTGTAAAGATGCCCAATTAAAAAATGAAATTGAGCGCGCGGGCCTTCCCCTTCTGAATGAAGGGAAAGAAAAAACGGCGCGTTCTGCGCCAAAAGAAGCCCCAACACCCCCGCCGCAAACGCAAACTGTAACCTCAGTCACAAAAACGCGAATGATTGATGTGCCGGTTCGTTCCGGTCAGCGCATTTATGCACCAAACTGTGATCTGATTGTGACAAGCCACGTTAGCGCTGGCGCAGAGCTTATCGCCGATGGCAATATCCATGTCTACGGCATGATGCGAGGCCGCGCGCTGGCAGGTGCCAGTGGCGATCGGGATGCGCAAATTTTTTGTACCCATCTGACGGCGGAACTGGTTTCCATCGCAGGTGAATATTGGCTGAGCGATAAAATCCCAGCTGAATTTTATGGCAAAGCGGCCCGTCTGTTACTGGCAGAGAACGCTTTGACTGTTCAACCGTTGAATTGATCCCTTTTAACAAGGAATTTCTATGGCACGCATTATTGTTGTGACTTCGGGTAAAGGAGGCGTTGGCAAGACCACCTCCAGCGCGGCCATCGCTACTGGTTTGGCCCAGAAGGGAAAGAAAACCGTTGTTATCGATTTCGATATCGGCCTGCGTAATCTGGATTTGATTATGGGCTGCGAGCGTCGCGTGGTGTATGACTTCGTCAACGTTATTCAAGGCGACGCCACGTTAAATCAGGCGATGATTAAAGATAAGCGCACCGAGAACCTCTTTATCCTGCCTGCTTCTCAGACGCGTGATAAAGACGCTCTGACTCGCGAAGGCGTTGAAAAAGTCCTCGAAGAATTGAAGAAAATGGAATTCGATTTCGTTGTCTGTGATTCCCCTGCAGGTATCGAAACCGGTGCGTTGATGGCGCTCTACTTCGCTGATGAAGCGATCATCACCACTAACCCTGAAGTGTCGTCCGTGCGTGACTCTGACCGAATCCTGGGAATCCTGGCGTCCAAATCCCGCCGTGCGGAAAATGGTCAGGAACCCATCAAAGAACACCTGCTGCTGACCCGTTATAATCCGGGTCGTGTCAACAAAGGTGACATGCTTAGCATGGAAGACGTACTCGAGATCCTGCGTATCAAACTGCTGGGCGTGATTCCGGAAGATCAGTCCGTATTGCGCGCCTCTAACCAGGGTGAGCCTGTGATCCTCGACATCATGGCAGACGCGGGTAAAGCCTACGCTGATACCGTTGACCGTCTGTTGGGAGAAGAACGTCCTTTCCGCTTCATTGAAGAAGAGAAGAAAGGTTTCCTCAAACGCCTGTTCGGAGGATAAGTTATGGCATTACTGGACTTTTTTCTCTCGCGGAAAAAAAGCACCGCTAACATCGCAAAAGAGCGACTGCAAATTATCGTCGCGGAGCGTCGCCGTAGCGATGCAGAACCGCACTATTTGCCGCAGCTGCGCAAAGACATTCTGGAAGTGATTTGTAAGTACGTGCAGATCGACCCGGAAATGGTCACCGTGCAGCTTGAGCAAAAGGACGGGGATATTTCGATTCTGGAGTTGAACGTCACGCTGCCAGAAGCAGAAGAGTCGCGTCCCTAGACGTGTGACGGATAATTAACCCCGGCGTCGCGTCGCGTGCCGGGGTTATCATTTCTTAACGCGGATAGCCTTCCAGCAGCACTTTCAGTCGATCGGCCATCAAATCACCACGCCAGCCCGCCATCATTTCCGGCAGGCCATTTTGCGTTTTCAGCTTCCAGTGCCAGTTCAGCAGTTGGTTAATCTGACGACGTGACGCCAGCAGTTCAGGACTCACTTTCTTTTCCGTCCCCACTTCCAGCACCAGCGCTTTGATATCTTTGAACGCCTTACGATAGCCAGGCACATCCATCAGATTTAACAGCGGTTCAGGCAGTTGGTCTTCTGGCAGCTGTTGCGCTTGCGCGACCAACGCCAATAAGGTTTTCCCGTGGAAACGGATCTCACTTCCGGACAAGCCAATGCTGTCCAGTTCACCCATGCTGCCCGGCATATAGCGCGCCACAGCCCAGAGGTGCTCTTCGCGAACCACAAAGTTCACGGCCAAATCGCGCTCACGCGCCTTACGCAGACGCCAGTCGGCCAGCAGTTGCAGACAGGCAAGCTGACGGGTGCGCAGCTGCCAGGCGTTGGTGATATCGCGCCAGGCATCTTTCGGATCAACCGTTTCCTGACGGCGCTGCTGAGTCATTCGGCACTCATTCAGCGCCGCATCAAGCCAACCGGCGGCCTCAGCCTCTTTCATCAGCTGACCGGCGATAGGCAGCAGATAGAAAACGTCGGCGGCAGCATAATCAAGCTGACGTTCAGTCAGGGGGCGCGCCAGCCAGTCGGTGCGCGATTCGCTCTTGTCGAGCGCAATGCCGGTGTACTCTTCAACCATCGCGGCAAAACCCCAGGAGAGCGGGCGGCCCGAGAATGCGGCCAGAATTTGCGTATCGATTAAGGGTTCCGGCATGATGCCAAAGGTGTTGAGAAACACTTCCAGATCTTCACTGCCCGCATGCAGATATTTGGTGATGGCCGTATTGAGCAGCAGTTCACGCATCGGCGACCAGTCGGTGATGCCGAGAGGGTCGATGAGAGACACATTCTTGCCATCGTACATCTGGATCAAACCTAACTGCGGATAGTAGGTCCGCGTGCGGACAAACTCGGTATCCAGAGCGATGGCGGGAAAGTCGCGGGTGACATCGCACAGCGTTGCCAGTGCGTCGTTGGTTGTGATCATCTGGTAATTCAAAACGGTTTCTCTTAGGTTTGCGCCCATAAAAAACGCCGGCTAAACCGGCGTCTCATGGCGACTTACTCGAAGCTTAGGCTTTATTGTCCACTTTGGCGCGCGCTTCGTCACGTAATTCTCGTCGTAATATCTTCCCGACGTTCGATTTTGGTAGTTCATCGCGGAACTCGACCAGCTTCGGCACTTTATATCCGGTGAGCTGACGGCGGCAGAAGGTGATGAGTTCATCTTCGGTCAGTGAGGATTCTTTCTTAACCACGAAAATCTTCACCGTCTCGCCGCTGCTCCCCGCAGGAACGCCAACGGCAGCCACTTCCAGCACTCCGGTGTGCTGCATGACGACATCTTCAATTTCGTTGGGATAGACGTTGAAGCCGGAGACGAGAATCATGTCTTTCTTACGATCGACGATACGTAAGAATCCATCGTCATCCATCACCGCAATATCACCGGTATGTAGCCAGCCGTCTTTCATGATTTCATCAGTGGCGTCAGGTCGCTGCCAGTAGCCCAGCATCACCTGAGGACCTTTGACGCACAGTTCGCCCGGTTCCCCGTGCGCAACTTCGTTATCTTCGTCATCGACCAGCTTGGCTTCCGTTGAGGGAACCGGCAGACCGATGCTTCCGCTGTGGTAATCAATATCATGCGGATTCACGCTGACTAATGGCGCGCATTCCGTCAGGCCGTAGCCTTCAAGCAGGTATTGGCCCGTGAGTTTTACCCAGCGTTCGGCCACGGCTTGCTGAACCGGCATCCCGCCGCCCGCCGAAAGATGAAGGGTAGAAAAATCGAGCTGCTGGAACTCTTTATTATTTAATAGCGCATTAAAGAGCGTATTCACGCCCGTCATCGCCGTAAACGGATATTTCGCCAGCTCTTTAACCAGGCCTGGAATATCACGTGGGTTGGTGATTAACAGGTTTTGTCCGCCCAGTTCGATAAACAGCAGGCAGTTCATGGTCAGCGCAAAAATGTGATACAGCGGCAATGCCGTGACCACCAGCTCTTTGCCACGATGCAGCAGCGGGCCATAGGTCGCATTCACCTGCTCAAGATTGGCCAGCATATTGCGATGCGTCAGCATGGCACCTTTCGCCACGCCGGTCGTCCCGCCGGTGTATTGCAGGAACGCCAGATCTTCTGGCACCACGTCTGGCTTCACGTACTGCATACGGTAGCCGTTGTGCAGCGCGCGGCGGAAAGAAATCGCGTCCGGGAGATGGTATTTCGGGACCAGACGCTTAACGTATTTGACGACGAAGTTAACCAGCGTACCTTTGGCCGTCGAAAGCTGATCGCCCATGCGCGTCAGGATAACGTGGCGGATCTGCGTTTTTTCGACCACTTTTTCCAGGGTGTGGGCAAAGTTGGAGACAATGACAATCGCCGCTGCACCGCTGTCGTTCAACTGGTGTTCCAGCTCGCGTGGTGTATAGAGCGGGTTGACGTTGACCACGATCATGCCCGCACGCAGAATTCCAAAAAGTGCCACCGGATACTGAAGCAGGTTTGGCATCATCAACGCGACGCGATCCCCTTTCTTCAGCCCTAAGCCTTCCTGCAGGTAAGCCGCAAACGCCCGGCTACGTTCTTCCAGTTTGCGGAAGGTCATCACTTCGCCCATGTTCACAAACGCAGGCTGATCGGCGTAGCGCGTGACGGAATTTTCAAATAATTCAACCAGGGATTGATAACGGTCAGGATTGATCTCCGCAGGAACATCTGCGGGATAACGGTTTAGCCAAACCTTCTTCAATGCATCACCTCTGAAATGAGCGTTCGTCGTCATCACAACCCCGATAATAAACAGTTCGTTAACATTATATTAACTCAGCGTACCAGTTTATTAATTGTTCAGATTTAAGGTTGCGAAGCGCGTCACTCTTTTTTTTGTGTTATCGCCGTAAAAAACAGAGACAGCGGCTGAGCCGCTGTCTCTTATCTAATAATAACAATGAGTTATTCTGTAACGATGGTCTGTACCTGCGCCGGACCTGGGTTATACCAGCCCCATCCACCGTAGCCGTAACGGTAGGGATGCGGACCCCAGAACCAGGGATCGATCGGTTGCGGCGGCAGCATAACCTGCTGCGTGACGCGCCAGCGTTTATAGCCGTTCGCCTGCATCGTCATAAATTTGTACGGCGTGCTGCCGATTTTGCCTTGAACCGCGCCGGTGATTGGCCCGACAACCGTGACCAGCTGTCCACGGAAATCAACCGGATCGAGGAAACCATTCACATCAGCGTAAATACGCCCACGGGAGGCTTCTCCCAGCACGGGCCGTGCGCCGCTATCCAGCGGAACCGTTGCAATCTCGAGCCGGGTTTTGCCCTGCTGATTGATAATCTCAACCACTTTCCCGCCAAAACGCGCTTCCTGCCCGACGTACAGTTCAGGGGCATTCATCACTCGCACCAGATCTTGCTGCGGCGTTGGGCTGGTTCCTTTGATCGCGTCAGGGACGGTCACACAACCACTCAACGCCACGGCAATCGCGCTCGCCATAATCAGACGTACAACTTTCTTTTGAACCGCCATGATGCGACTCCCTTTTCTCAGCTCTTATTACTGAGATTCACGCTCTGCCTGGAAGTTTCTTCCAGGCGACTTCATTTCGCAAATAAACTGGCTCAGCCTGTTCAACTGCAACGGTTTTTCCCGCAGCAAAGTGCTGACACGCGATCGGCAGCATATCTTCTGCCGAAGGCAGCAACATGTTGCCATCGACCAACGTCAGGCCACTTTCGTTGGCCATGTCCGGCCAGGCTGGCCATCCCGTTCCCACAGTAGCCCAATCGCCAGAAAGAAGTTTCAACCGCTCGCCAACGGCTTCCGGTTTGAGCACGCATTCGGTCTCTTCACCGTGCCAGATACCCTGCTCATCGCGGGTGTATTCCGCCCAGTAGACTTCACCCATGCGCGCGTCAATAGCCGCCAGCACACGCGTTGCGCCAGTTTTTCGGAAAGCGCCTTGCGCCATAGTGGCAAGCGTTGATACGCCGATCATCGGAAGATTCGCGCCCAGCGCCAGGCCCTGCGCAATGCCGATGCCGATGCGCACGCCGGTGAAGCTGCCTGGCCCACGGCCAAACGCCAGCGCGTCAAGTTCAGTTAAGGAGGTGTTACCCTGGTTCAAAATGTCTTTTACCAGCGGCAGAATACGTTGGGTATGTTCCCGGGGGCACTCTTCAAAATGGGCAAAGAGGTTACCGTTATCCCAGAGGGCGGCAGAACACGCCTCTGTTGCGGTATCAATAGCCAGAATTCGCATGGGTCTCGCGCTCTCGCAGTGGTCAGTCAGAAAATGGCGCGCATCTTAGCACACTCCACGGCGAATTACTCCGCCGTTGGATTCGCCAGGAAACGCACGGCACGATTGATGTCGCGGGTGCGTGGCGCGGGCGGCAAACTCGCCAGAAACGTCGCGCCGTATGGACGCATCACCAGACGGTTGTCGCAAATAACCAGCACGCCGCGGTCATCGATATCACGAATCAGACGTCCAACGCCCTGTTTCAGGGTGATCACCGCATCCGGCAACTGCACGTCATCAAACGGGTCGCCGCCACGTAGACGGCAATCTTCCATGCGCGCTTTGAGCAGCGGGTCGTCAGGAGAGGTGAACGGTAATTTGTCGATAATGACCAGCGACAGCGCATCGCCGCGCACGTCCACCCCTTCCCAGAAGCTGCTGGTCGCCACCAGCAATGCGTTACCGGCGGTGACGAACTGCTGCAGAAGTTGGCCTTTGCTGGTTTCTCCCTGTAACAGGACAGGCAGCGTCATCGTGGCGCGAAACTGTTCCGCCAGGTCGCGCATCATCGCGTGCGACGTGCACAGCATAAAGCAGCGGCCGTTGTTGGCTTCGATCATCGGCTTAAGCATCGCCGCCAGATGCCGCGCTGCGCCCGGTTGATTGGGCAGCGGTAAATTACGTGGGACGCACAGCAACGCCTGCGTTTCGTAATCAAACGGGCTGGGCAGCAACAGTGATTCTGTGTTTTCAATGCCCAGACGTTCGGTGAAGTGATGGAGATCGTCATTCACCGACAGCGTGGCGGAGGTGAAAATCCAGCTGCCCGGTTTCTGGGCCATCACTTCTTTGAATTTATCCGCCACGGTCAGCGGCGTCAGAGCGAGCGTGAACTGGCGAGCGGTGCATTCGTACCAGTAGCTAAAACCGGGCTGGTTGGTCTCTTTCAGGCGTTTCAGACGCGTGCGATAGAGCGTGGCGCGTTCAAATGCCGCATCCAGCAAGGCGCTGCGGCCAAGCGATAGTTTAGCCACGTCGTAGCACAACTCCAGCGCGTCATCGAGAAGCAACAGCGCGCGTTGAATATTGCTGTCCGCCAGCAGTTCCCGCAGATTACCGCGAAAACCCGGCTCACCGAGTTGCAGGCGGAAATCCTGCGCGCTTTGCGCGAGACGATCGGCGCATTTCTGCAACTGCTGGGTATCCCGTAATTCGGTGCGGTAGGCAATGGTGAAATCTTTAGCCAGATCCTGCAACTGACGGCTGGACAGCGACTGACCGAAATACTGGCTGGCGATATCCGGTAACTGATGCGCTTCATCAAAGATCATCACTTCCGCTTCGGGGATCAGCTCGCCAAAGCCGCTGTCTTTAACCACCATATCCGCCAGGAATAAGTGGTGGTTAACCACCACCACGTCGGCGTCCATCGCGGTTTTACGCGCTTTGACGACAAAACAATCTTTATACACTGGGCAGTCGCTGCCAAGGCAGTTATCGTTGGTGCTGGTGACCAACGGCCACGCCTGAGAATCTTCCGCGACGCTCGCACAAGTGCTGATGTCCCCGTCGGTGGTTTGATTCGCCCACGCGCGCAGAATAATCACGTCGCTGAGGGTTTGTACCGGCAGGTCACCGCCAGCAAGAGCTTGCGCTTCGAGGCGCTCCAGACAGAGATAGTTTGAGCGGCCTTTTAGCAGCGCCAGACGGCCTTTGTATTTCAGGGCCTTGGCCACCGTCGGCAAATCGCGACTGTAGAGCTGATCCTGCAACGCTTTCGAGCCGGTAGAGATGATCACTTTCTTTTTTGCACGCAACGCCGGCGCGAGATAGGCATACGTTTTGCCCGTGCCGGTTCCCGCCTCAACTACCAGGGGCTGGGTGTTTTGAATGGCGCGGGTTACCGCTTCCGCCATGTGCCGTTGTGGCTCACGCGGCTTGAAACCGGGAATCGCCTGCGCTAACTGGCCTTCTGCTGCAAAATCGTCTGCCACGTTTCTCTCTCACTGTATTTTTGCACAGGGATTATGTCAGCCTGCTCTCTTCTGTGCCAGTCGAAATAGTGACGAGTGCAGAACAATGTGGCAGTCTTGCCCATTGCGATGGAAAATAATGAGGAAAAAGTGATGACAATTTTGCGCATTGATGCCGAAGCCCGCTGGTCTGACGTCGTCGTACATAACCAAACCATTTACTACACTGGCGTACCGGAAAATCTGGACGCAGACGCATTTGAGCAAACCGCCAATACACTGGCACAAATTGATGCCATGCTGGAAAAACTGGGCAGCGAAAAGTCGCGGATTTTGGATGCGACGATTTTCCTGGCAAACAAAGACGATTTTGCGGCGATGAACAAAGCCTGGGATGCGTGGGTTGTGGCGGGTCACGCGCCTGTACGTTGTACCGTACAGGCCACGCTGATGAAGCCGGAATACAAGGTCGAGATCAAAATCATCGCGGCGGTTTAAGCCCGATTACTCTTCGTCGTCTTCATCATCAAAAAGCGCCACAATCCGCTCGCCGGTGTGGGTGGCGCGAATTTCCTGAGCCACCGTTGTAATGGCCTCTCCGCTGCTCATGCCCTGGGTCATGAGTTCCTGAATTCGCTCTACCGCTTTTTGCTGCTGTTCGTGGCTCAGGGAAGGTAAACCTGCAAACATTGTCAACTCCTGCTAAATTATCTGCGCTCATTATTTCACGCTGCCCGGTAGTATGCCACACATGAAGACATTACCCCCCACTGTCATTACATTGCCGTGGCGCCATGACGCCGCCGAATTCTGGTTCACGCGCTTAAGCCCTCTCCCTTGGGCAATGCTGCTGCATTCCGGGTACGCGGATCATCCTTATAGCCGCTTTGATATTCTGGTGGCTGACCCGCTGACGACGCTGGTCACCGAGGGCGATACCACGCGCATTACCTCTGCGCGCTCTCGTTTGTCTCATGAAGATCCGCTGACGTTACTTGAACACGAGATCCACGCGCTGGCACTGTCTACGGATTCCCATCCTGACCTGCCTTTTCAGGGCGGGGCGCTGGGCCTTTTTGGTTACGATTTGGGTCGTCGGTTCGAAACGCTGCCTAATATGGCGCAGAATGATATTTCGCTGCCGGATATGGCGGTGGGGTTGTATGACTGGGCAATCATTGTCGATCACCACAAAAAAGTGGTTTCGCTTCTCAGCCATTCGGACGTGAATGCCCGACTGGCATGGCTTGACGCACAACCCGTGCCCGAGACGGCTGAGTTTTCGCTGACGCCTGCGTGGCGCTCAAATATGAGCGCCGAGGACTATGCTGAAAAGTTCGGGCAGGTTCAGGCGTATTTACACAGCGGTGACTGCTATCAGGTAAATCTCGCCCAACGATTCCAGGCTACGTATCGCGGTGATGAGTGGCAGGCGTTTACGCATTTAAACGCGAACAATCGTGCGCCGTTCAGCGCGTTTCTGCGCCTGGAACAGGGCGCAATCTTGAGCCTGTCGCCTGAACGGTTTATACATCTGGCTGATGGAACTATTCAGACGCGCCCGATTAAGGGCACGCTTCCGCGTCTGTCAGACCCCGAAGCCGATCGCGAGCAGGCCGAAAAACTGGCCGCATCACCGAAAGATCGTGCCGAGAATCTGATGATTGTCGATTTAATGCGTAATGATATTGGGCGTGTTGCGGTGCCGGGGAGCGTACGCGTCCCGGAACTGTTTGTCGTGGAGCCGTTCCCGGCGGTTCATCATCTGGTCAGCACCATTACAGCCCAGCTTCCTGCCAGCCGTTCCGCCTGCGATCTGCTGCGCGCGGCGTTTCCTGGCGGATCAATCACCGGTGCCCCAAAAGTCCGTGCGATGCAAATTATCGACGAACTGGAGCCGCATCGTCGTAACGCCTGGTGCGGAAGCATTGGTTATGTGAGCGTGTGCGGCACCATGGACACTAGCATTACCATTCGTACCCTGACGGCCTGCGACGGACAACTCTATTGTTCCGCAGGGGGCGGCATCGTGGCCGACAGTCAGGTCGATGCTGAATATCAGGAAACGTTTGATAAAGTAAACCGCATCCTGCAACAACTGGAGAGCTAACGGATGGAGACTCACGATTTAACTCTGGATGATTTTTTGTCGCGTTTTCAGCTCTTGCGCCCGAAGATGAGTCGCGACGTGTTGAACCGCCGACAAGCCGCGGTGTTGATCCCTGTGGTGCGTCGCGAACAGCCAGGCCTGTTACTCACCAAACGCGCATCCCACATGCGTAAGCACCCGGGTCAGGTGGCGTTTCCCGGTGGTGCTGTGGATTCCACTGACGCATCGTTGATTGCCGCCGCGCTGCGAGAAGCTCACGAAGAGGTCGCCATTCCACCGGAAGTGGTTGAAATTATTGGCGTGCTACCGCCCGTGGATAGCGTGACCGGATTTCAAGTCACGCCAGTCGTAGGCATTATTCCCCCCGACCTGCATTATCACGCGAGTGAAGAAGAAGTCGCCGCCGTATTCGAAATGCCCCTCAGCGAAGCGCTGCGTTTGAGCCGCTATCATCCGCTGGATATTCAACGTCGTGGGCACGATCACCGCGTGTGGTTATCCTGGTATCAGCATTATTTTGTTTGGGGCATGACGGCGGGAATTATTCGCGAACTGGCCCTGCAAATTGGAATGAAGCCTTAATTCTCCGTTACGCATTTCTACGCCGGGTGCGCGAACTTTGTGACGCGCATCCTTCTCCTGCCTGCCGAAATCATGAGCATATATACTTTACTCAATGATTGCTGACACAAGTTTACCGTAGCGGTCTCGGCATTAGTAAATTCACTCATTATCATTAGTTTTATTCATGTGAATAGTTCAGCCGATCCCGGGGTTCCCTCTTACACTATGCGCAGTTATAACATCGTTACTGGAACCCCAGTAACCCTGTCAGGAGTGAGAAAGTGATTAGTATATTCGACATGTTCAAAGTGGGGATTGGTCCATCTTCTTCCCACACTGTAGGGCCGATGAAGGCCGGTAAACAGTTCGTCGATGATCTGGTCGAAAAAGGATTACTGGAAAGCGTTACCCGTGTAGCTGTAGATGTTTACGGTTCGCTGTCATTGACGGGTAAAGGCCACCACACCGATATCGCCATTATTATGGGTCTGGCTGGAAATATGCCGGACACCGTTGATATTGACGCCATTCCGGCGTTCATTCGAGACGTAGAAACACGCGGTCGCCTGCTGCTGGCAAAAGGTCAGCACGAAGTGGATTTCCCGCAGGACGACGGTATGCGTTTTCGCAGTGATAACCTGTCACTGCATGAGAACGGAATGCAGATCCACGCCTTTAACGGCGACAAAGTGGTTTACAGCAAAACCTATTACTCTATCGGCGGCGGTTTTATCGTCGATGAAGAGCACTTTGGGAAAGACGCTACGGGCGACGTTAACGTGCCGTATCCGTTCAAATCCGCCAAAGAGATGCTGGATTATTGCCACGAAACCGGCTTGTCCCTTTCCGGAATGGTGATGCAAAACGAACTGGCATTGCACAGCAAAAGCGAAATTGAAGCCTATTTCGGCAACGTCTGGACAACCATGCAGGCGTGTATCGACCGGGGAATTAACACCGAAGGCGTGTTGCCAGGTCCGCTGCGCGTTCCACGACGTGCGTCAGCGCTGCGTCGTATGCTAGTCACCACGGACAAATTCTCCAACGATCCGATGAATGTGATCGATTGGGTGAATATGTTTGCGTTGGCGGTAAACGAAGAAAACGCTGCAGGCGGCCGTGTGGTCACCGCGCCAACAAACGGCGCATGCGGTATCGTCCCGGCAGTTCTGGCTTATTACGATCACTTTATCGAACCGGTCACCGCAGATATTTACATCCGCTACTTCCTCGCAGCGGGTGCAGTTGGCGCGCTGTATAAAATGAACGCGTCTATCTCTGGTGCTGAAGTAGGCTGTCAGGGTGAAGTGGGTGTGGCATGTTCAATGGCGGCGGCAGGTCTGGCTGAGCTGCTAGGCGCAAGCCCGGAACAGGTTTGTGTGGCAGCTGAGATCGGCATGGAGCATAACCTGGGTCTGACGTGCGACCCGGTTGCCGGACAGGTACAGGTTCCTTGTATCGAGCGTAACGCGATTGCGTCCGTCAAGGCGATCAACGCCACACGTATGGCGATGCGCCGTACCAGTGAGCCCCGCGTTTCGCTGGATAAAGTGATCGAAACCATGTACGAAACCGGTAAAGACATGAACGCTAAATACCGTGAAACCTCTCGCGGTGGTTTGGCGATCAAAGTGCAGTGTGACTAAGCGCAGCGCCTGATATCTCCCCTCGCCCATCTGCAACGGATGGGCGATATTTTTCGCCTTTCTCGTCAGCGTAATATTTCCCCACTACACTTGCTTTGTTGCCTCTGGCATTGGGTGCCGGCGGCGTATCGGGCGGCCTTTCATGCAAACTGCACAAAGGATCATAAAAAAATATCGCCAAAAACGCGTTATCGTCTGTGTGATGGTGGCACTCCTTACGCTCATTTTGACGTTGGGCATCCGCTTTATTTCGCAGCGCAATTTAAATCAGGAACGCATCCAGGCCTTTGCGACCCATTCCGTGACTGCGCTGGATAAGATTCTGCTTCCCTTACAAAACGGGCGCGATGAGCTGCAATCGTTGGTCGGTGTCCCCTGTTCTGAGGCTCATCTAATGCTGCGTAAACGGGCGGCGACGTTGCAAACGGTGCGTTCGATTACGCTCGTTAAAGAGGGCGTTCTGTATTGCTCCAGTATTTTTGGCGACCGTAACGTCCAGATACGCCTGACTCAACCCGCGTTGCCTTCCAGTCAGCCTCAGCTCATCTTATCTACCGACCAGTCGTTGCTCAAAGGCAGCCCCATTTTAATTCAATGGTATCCCGTGTCTGACGCCGGAGAAGACGGCGTCATGCAGGTAGTGAATATCGATCTCATCACCAAAATGATACTTGAGCCGCAGAATCCGCTGATCACCGACGTCAGCCTGAAAGTGGGAGATAAATTTCTTCGCGATGGTCAAAGCGTCACCGATATGCTGAACGTGCCAGAAGACACCATGATTTTGCGCCAGACCTCTGCGCATTTCCCTTTTACTATCCTGGTCAGTGGCCCTGGCGCCAGTGAGCTGGCGTTGAAAAACTTGCCCTCAGAGCTTCCGCTGGCGGTATTGATAAGCCTGCTGCTGGGCTATATAGCCTGGCTTGCCACCGCCAGCCGGATGAGCTTTACCTGGGAGATCAATCTCGGATTAGCCGCGCGGGAATTTGAGCTTTTTTGCCAACCGTTACTCAATGCCCGCACGCAAAAATGCGTCGGCGTGGAGATCCTTTTGCGCTGGAATAATCCCCGTCAGGGCTGGATATCCCCGGACGTGTTTATTCCGCTGGCGGAAGAACATCATTTGATTGTTCCCCTGACGCGCTACGTGATGACCGAAACGGTCCGCCAGATTGGCTATTTCCCTGCCAACAAAGGGTTTCATATTGGCATTAACGTAGCGGCCAGCCATTTTCGCAACGGTACCTTGCTGCGTGATCTGAATCGTTATTGGTTCAGCGCGCATCCAAAACAACAGTTAATCGTTGAACTTACCGAGCGCGATGCCCTGCTGGACGGGGATTATCGCCTGGTGCGCGAGTTGCATCGCAAAGAGGTGAAACTTGCCATCGATGATTTTGGTACGGGAAACAGCTCCCTGTCTTGGTTAGAGAAATTGCGCCCTGACGTGCTCAAAATTGATAAGTCTTTCACGATGGCATTGGGAACGGACGCGGTGAATTCCACGGTGACGGATATTATTATCGCATTGGGTCAACGGCTAAATATTGAGCTGGTGGCGGAAGGCGTGGAAACACAGGAACAGGCACGTTATTTGCGCCATCACGGTGTGAATACATTACAGGGATTTTTGTATGCGCGGCCGATGCCGCTCAAGGATTTTCCGAAATGGCTGGCGGAGAGTTCACCTCCGCCAGCACAGCGTAACAAGCCTTTTTTGAGAATTATGCCGTTACGTTAAGTCCGTTTACTCTTCGTCGTCGTGGGCAGACTGTTCTTTAACAATACGCACCAGGTCAACGCGATAATCATTCGCTTCCACGATCGTGATTTGTAGCGGTGGAAGCTCAAGGATATCGCCCGTACGCGGGATCTGCCCATTGATGGCAATGACCAAACCCGCAACCGTAGCGATGTCTTCTTCATCATTAATGATGTTATCAAGACCCAACGTGTGCTGCAGCGCATGCAGGTCCGTCGCGCCTTTAACCAGCCAACCGTCGCCATCCGCAACGATTTCTGGCGTTTCATCGGCATCCGGGAACTCACCCGCGATCGCTTCGAGCACGTCCAGCGGCGTAACCAGACCTTGCACCACACCAAATTCGTTGGTCACGATAACAAAGCTACCGCGAGCACGACGCAGAACGCTAAGCAGGTTGATAGGGTCCAGCGTTTCCGGAACCACAATCGCTGGCGTTGCGGCGGCAATCGCTTCAACGTTCGCGCCCTCTTCCAGACCGACCAGCATCTCTTTAGCGCGAACCACGCCGATGATTTCGTCCAGTTCGCCACGACACACCGGGAACAGGCTGTGTGGTGACGACAGCAGTTGCTGACGGATTTCGTCCACGCTCAGATTGGCGTCAACCCAGCTGATTTCACCTCGTGGCGTCATGATGCCGCGCAGTGAACGGGACGCCAGCGAAAGCACGCCGTTAATCATGTAACGTTCTTGTTCGACAAAAGCGCCAACCGGCACAGGAACCGGGGCATTACCCGCAGATTCAGGCTGCACAGACTGACGACGGCCCCCCATCAGACGCAAAATGGCGTCGGCGGTGCGGGCGCGCAGCGGTTGGTTAGACTGCTGCTTGATGAAGTTACGGCTCGCAATCTGGTTGAACAGCTCGATGATAATCGAGAAACCAATTGCAGCGTACAGGTAGCCTTTCGGAATATGGAAGCCAAAACCTTCAGCGACCAGACTCAGGCCAATCATCAACAGGAAGCTTAAACACAGGACAACCACTGTTGGATGTTCGTTCACAAAACGCGTCAGCGGCTTAGAAGCCAGCAGCATCACGGCCATCGCGATAATGACCGCAGCCATCATCACCGGCAGATGGTTAACCATGCCGACCGCGGTAATCACCGCATCCAGTGAGAAGACGGCATCAAGCACCACAATCTGCATGACGACGACCCAAAAACTCGCATAGCCCTTGCCGTGACCATCGTCGTGTTGCCGGTTTTCCAGCCGCTCATGCAACTCCGTCGTCGCTTTGAAAAGCAGGAAAAGGCCCCCCACCAGCATGATCAGGTCGCGACCGGAGAAAGTGAAATCCCAGACGGTGAACAGCGGCTTGGTCAGCGTGACCATCCACGAAATAACGGATAGCAGCGCAAGACGCATGATCAGCGCAAGCGAAAGACCGATTAAACGCGCTTTGTCGCGCTGTTTTGGCGGCAGCTTATCCGCGAGGATGGCGATGAACACCAGGTTGTCGATACCGAGAACAATTTCGAGCACAACCAGCGTGAGTAATCCCACCCAGATTGACGGGTCCATTAAGAATTCCATGACAAGCTCCTGCTAAAGGAATGACAAAACGGCGCCACGGAAGAAGTGGGCGAAATGGCGGTAGACATGTTCAACGTGTGGCGAGAATCGCCGGCGAGCGAGGCGCTAAATGGCCTGGTAGATGACTGACGTCGGTGACGGTCCATACAGTGGGCTAAGCCCTTTACTCCTGTCAATTAAACGGAGGCTAAACATATCAGAGACAATAGGTTTTTAGCAAAGATTTACTTTCCTTTGCAAAGTTCTGTAACAGAGTCGATTTTGATTTGGGATAAATCTGTTCTACATCGCTAAATTACGGATCTTCATCACATAAATTATTTTTTCACTGTCTAAAATAATTCCCGGAAGTCTTATTTAATTGAACTCTAACCCTTATCTGAATCGATTCGGTTCGCCGGGGAAGATTCTCAGTACGACTGCCTGGCAGGCGTATTAATGATAATAAAGGAGGTAGCAAGTGACCATTGCTATTGTGATAGGCACACATGGTTGGGCTGCAGAGCAGTTACTCAAAACGGCAGAAATGCTGTTGGGTGAACAGGAAAACGTGGGCTGGATCGATTTCGTTCCAGGTGAAAACGCGGAAACGCTAATCGAGAAATATACGGCTCAACTGGAGAAGCTGGATACTCGCTCAGGCGTGCTGTTTCTCGTCGATACATGGGGTGGCAGCCCGTTCAATGCCGCCAGCCGCATTGTCGTCGATAAAGAGCATCATGAGGTCGTTGCAGGCGTCAATATTCCCATGCTCGTGGAAACGTTGATGGCCCGTGATGACAATCCGAGTTTCGACGAACTGGTCGCACTGGCTGTCGAAACAGGCCGTGAAGGCGTAAAAGCTCTCAAAGCACAACCGGTAGAGAAACCCGCTCCGGTCGCTGCCGCGGTCAAAGCCGCCATCCCTGCTAAACCGATGGGACCGAACGATTACATGATTATCGGGCTTGCCCGTATCGATGACCGTTTGATCCACGGCCAGGTCGCAACGCGTTGGACGAAAGAAACCAACGTCAAACGCATCATTGTTGTCAGTGATGAAGTCGCCGCCGATACCGTACGTAAAACACTTCTTACCCAGGTTGCTCCTCCGGGCGTTACCGCGCACGTCGTGGATGTCGCCAAAATGATCCGCGTTTACAACAACCCGAAATATGCGGGCGAGCGTGTGATGCTGCTGTTTACCAACCCGACCGATGTCGAACGCGTGGTTGAAGGCGGCGTGAACATCACCACGGTGAACATTGGCGGGATCGCTTTCCGTCAGGGTAAAACTCAGGTCAACAATGCGATTTCAGTCGACGAAAAAGATATCGAAGCATTCAAAAAATTGAATGCGCGCGGTATTGAGTTGGAAGCCCGTAAGGTTTCCACCGATCAGAAACTGAAAATGATGGATTTGATCGGCAAAGTTGGGAAATAGCCCTGCGCTGATTTTTTACACAAAGCTTATGTTATAGGAGAAGTACAATGGAGATTACCACTCTTCAGATTGTGCTGGTGTTCATCGTCGCGTGTATTGCGGGTATGGAATCCGTACTTGATGAATTTCAGTTCCACCGTCCTCTGGTGGCCTGTACGTTGATTGGCGCCGTTCTTGGCGATATGAAAACCGGTATTATCATCGGTGGTACGCTGGAAATGATCGCCCTGGGCTGGATGAACATCGGTGCGGCGGTTGCGCCTGATGCCGCACTGGCGTCCATTATTTCTACCGTTCTGGTTATTGCCGGACACCAAAACATCGGTGCGGGTATCGCCCTGGCAATTCCACTGGCCGCAGCGGGCCAGGTTCTGACCATTATCGTTCGTACCATTACCGTTGCTTTCCAGCATGCGGCAGATAAAGCGGCGGATAGCGGAAATCTGACGGCCCTTTCGTGGATCCACGTTTCATCGCTGTTCCTCCAGGCAATGCGTATTGCGATTCCTGCGGTTATCGTGGCAATTTCTGTGGGTACCAGCGAAGTCCAGGGTCTGTTGAACGCCATTCCTGAAGTGGTGACCGGCGGTCTGAATATCGCGGGTGGCATGATTGTTGTGGTCGGTTACGCGATGGTCATCAACATGATGCGCGCAGGCTACCTGATGCCGTTCTTCTACCTCGGTTTTGTGACTGCGGCCTTCACCAACTTCAACCTGGTTGCACTGGGTGTGATTGGTGCAGTGATGGCGATTCTGTACATCCAGTTGAGCCCGAAATATAACCGCGTCGCAGGTGCCCCAGCGCAAGCTCCGGGTAGCAACGATCTCGATAACGAACTGGACTAGCAGGTGAGCGAAATGGTTGATATGACTAAAACTACCCCTGAGAAGAAACTGACTCCGGGTGATATTCGTGGCGTGTTCCTTCGTTCAAACCTCTTCCAGGGTTCGTGGAACTTCGAACGTATGCAAGCGCTGGGCTTCTGTTTCTCCATGGTCCCGGCAATCAAACGCCTGTATCCGGAAAACAACGAAGCACGTCGTCAGGCGATTAAACGTCACCTGGAATTCTTCAACACGCATCCCTACGTCGCCGCACCTGTTCTGGGCGTGACGCTGGCGATGGAAGAGCAGCGTGCGAACGGCGCGGAGATCGACGATGGTGCTATTAACGGCATCAAAGTCGGTCTGATGGGACCGCTAGCAGGCGTGGGTGACCCAATCTTCTGGGGTACGGTGCGCCCGGTATTTGCGGCACTCGGTGCGGGCATCGCCATGAGCGGCAGCCTGCTGGGTCCTCTTCTGTTCTTCATCCTGTTCAACGCAGTCCGACTGCTGACCCGTTATTACGGCGTTGCCTACGGCTACAGCAAAGGTGTCGATATCGTTAAGGATATGGGCGGCGGCTTCCTGCAAAAACTGACTGAGGGGGCTTCTATCCTCGGCCTGTTTGTCATGGGGGCGCTGGTGAACAAGTGGACGCATGTGAACATCCCGCTGGTGGTCTCGACCATCACCGGTCAGGATGGTCAGACTCGCGTGACCACTGTGCAAACTATTCTTGATCAGTTGATGCCAGGCTTGGTGCCGCTGCTGCTGACCTTCGCCTGTATGTGGCTGCTGCGTAAGAAAGTGAATGCGCTGTGGATCATCGTGGGCTTCTTCGTCATCGGTATCGTCGGTTACGCGATCGGTCTGCTGGGTCTATAAGTTTAGTGGTTCGACACCGGGGGCATGCCCCCGGTTTTTTTATCTGGAGGATGAATGACGGTCACGGATATCGTACTGGTTTTGTTTATTGTTGCCCTTCTGGCTTATGCCTTCTATGACGAATTCATTATGCCCCGCCGCAACGGCGAGACTCTTTTGGCCGTTCCTCTTCTGCGCCGTGGGCGCGTTGATGCCTTCATCTTCGCCGGACTGTTAGCCATCCTGATTTATAACAACGTCATGAGCCAAGGTGCTTTATTAACCACATGGTTATTATGTGTGCTGGCATTAATGGCTTTTTATCTGTTTTGGATCCGAGCGCCTAAGATTATCTTCAAAAGCCATGGCTTTTTCTTCGCCAACATATGGATAGAATATAACCGTATTAAAGAGATGAATTTATCTGAAGACGGCGTGCTGGTCATACAACTGGAACAACGTCGTTTATTGGTTCGGGTGAAGAATATTGATGACCTGGAAAAAATATACAAAATAATGGTTAAAACTCAATGAGTTGAAATTATAGCAGAGGCTATATTTTGTCGCCATTTTGCGCGGGCAATATATAGCCATCGCTATATTCCCTTCTGTATTTACCTTATATTTATTAACGTTAAGTTTACCAATAAATCTAAATGAAAATCGTTATCAACAAGTTAACGGAATAATACATCCCTGTTGTTGTTTTATATTCTCAAAATATGTTAAGGTTGCGCCGTCGTTGGGGAGTAGCCGATTTCCTGTCTAAGGAAATGTACGTGTCAACATACTCGTTGAAAAACGTGGTGCGTACGGATTACTTACTGCACATTCCTTGTGCGTAAAAATCAGGCGAGACCATAGACGCATCAACTGCTGTTTACTGGGGGCAGTGATGTGTCATATGGATATCCCCGGTCTGGACGCTGTTATGAATATCTCCGCCACGATCCTTCTCGCTTTCGGCATGTCCATGGATGCGTTCGCCGCTTCCATTGGTAAAGGTGCTACGCTCCACAAACCCAAATTCTCTGAAGCGCTGCGTACCGGTCTTATTTTCGGCGCAATCGAAACACTCACGCCTCTTATCGGCTGGTCACTCGGCATGCTGGCGAGCCAGTTCATTCTGGAATGGAACCACTGGATTGCCTTTACGCTGCTGGTTTTCCTGGGCGGAAGAATGGTTATCGAAGGGTTTCGCAATACTCCCGATGAAGACGATGCGCCGCAGTATCGACATGGCTTTTGGATACTGGTGACCACGGCTATTGCAACCAGTCTTGATGCGATGGCAGTGGGCGTCGGGCTGGCATTTCTTCAGGTGAATATTATCGCTACAGCACTGGCGATTGGTTGCGCCACGCTAATTATGTCAACAATCGGGATGATGGTTGGACGTTTCATCGGCCCGCTGCTAGGCAAGCGAGCCGAAATCCTGGGCGGGATTGTTTTAATCGGGATTGGTGGGCAAATTCTCTGGTCGCATTTCGCCGGTTAACGCGTCGCGCTGCCAGCAGTGGATACTGAAATCCGTCTGGCAGTGAAATTCTTTTTCGTTTGCTAACGCTTCCCAAACGTCTGGTTTTGTGCGCCAGGCGAACGGCGTCATCTGTAACAACGCAACCGCTTCTTTTCCTGTCAGCTGCATGTCGTAACCCAATGACTGTTCATGCTTGAGAGTAAACCCAGCCAACTGCTCTGAATGCGGCGCATGCAAACGCACGTCGTCGTAAATTAGCCCTTTCATTTCCATTAGATGCCGCGAACCCGGCGTAACGGTCACGACCCAGCCGCCCGGTTTCACCACGCGTGCCAGCTCTTGCGCTTTGCACGGCGCGTAGATGCGAATAATGGCGTCCTGGCTCACATCGGCAAACGGAAGGCGATGGCTGGAAGCGACGCAGAATGTGACCTGCGGATAACGTTTTGCGGCTGCGCGAATGGCCGCTTTCGAGACATCGAGACCTACGGTTGCTGCACCGACACTCCCCGCTACTTCGGCAAACGCCGCCGTGTAATAGCCTTCGCCACAGCCAATGTCCAAAATCGAGGTCGCGCTTTCACTGAGCGCGGTGGCTAACCACTGCGCAACCGCGTCCCTCAGCGGCTGATAATGCGCGGCGTCGAGGAATGCGCGTCGAGCCTGCATCATCTCCGCGCTATCGCCCGGATCGCGGGAGCGTTTATGTTGCACGGGCAGCAAATTTACATACCCTTCTTTCGCCTTATCAAACGTGTGCCCCTGTGGACAGATGTAGCTATTTTCGGCCGGCGTGAGCGGCGCGTGGCATAAGGGACAGCTGAATGACATGGTAACTCCGTGCAATATTAAAGGCCGAAAGTGTACCCCTATTCGCTCTGGTATAAAACGTCTGCCTTAGCGCATCACGACAAGATGGCTGGAATCGGGTGCTAATCCATCAGGTTCAACGTTCTCGAGCCGCAATACGTCACCCATAATCTGGCTAAATACCGGTGCCGAAACGGCCCCGCCATAGTATCGACCATTTTGCGGATCGTTAATAACCACAGCCAATGCATACTGCGGATGGCTTGCTGGTGCCACACCCGCGGTATACGCCACATACTTGTCGACATATTTGCCGTCATCACCGATTTTTTTGGCCGTGCCCGTTTTGACCGCCACGCGATAATCGCGCACGGCAGCCTTTGTGCCACCGCCGCCCGGTAAAGCAACGCTTTCCATCATGTGTTCAACTTCATGAACGATTTCTTCAGGCATAACCTGATGACCCACAACTGGCGGGTCAATGCGCGTTATCGACAAGGGCCGCTCCAGGCCGTAACTTCCGATCGTGGCGTAAACATGCGCCAGCTGGAGCGGTGTCGCCATCAGACCGTAACCAAACGCAAAGGTGGCACGATCGAGCTGGCTCCAAAATTTACGCTGAGGAAGGAGCCCGCTGCTTTCGCCCGTGAGACCCAGACCTGTCGTTGTACCAAAACCAAAGCTCTTATACGTATCGAGCAAGTGCTGTATCGGCATGGCCAGCGACAGACGTGACACCCCCGTATCACTCGACTTCTGCAAAATGCCGGTCAGCGATAATTCCGGATAATATCCCACGTCGCGGATTCGGTGCCCATCTAGCGTATAAGGATGGGTATCGAGAACGCTATCAGGTTTAACAATGCCATAATGTAGCGCCGTCATGAGAACCAACGGCTTGACGGTCGACCCCGGTTCAAAGGTGTCGCTGATGGCGCGATTGCGGAAGTCGTTGAGCGAGGCGCCATCCCGATTGTTAGGGTTAAAGTCCGGGAAACTGGCCATGGCAAGTATCTCGCCGGTTTGAACATTGATTAACACCGCTGCGCCGGATTCTGCTTTGTTCCAGGCGACGGCATTATCTAACGCATCTTCAGCGATCGTCTGCAGCCGCTCATCAATACTCAGTTGAATGTTATGAGCAGGAACCGGTGAGACTTCTGTTAAATTCTCAATCACATGACCGTAGCGGTCTTCTCTGACTCGCCTGATCCCCGCTTGACCGGTCAACTGCGCGTTAAAACTCTTTTCAACCCCTTCAATCCCCTGCCCATCGATATTCGTAAATCCAAGCAGATTTGCCGCCACATGTCCTGCCGGATAAAAACGGCGTGACTCATCCCGCAGGTTAATCCCTGGCAAGTTGAGCTTATCAATCCATTTGGCCTGCGAGGGGTCCACCTGACGCGCAAGATAGATAAAACGCCCGTTAGGATCGTGATTAATGCGAGAAGCCAGCGACGTCAGTGAAATATGTAATGCACACGCGAGCGCTTGCCAGCGTTCGTCAAAGCCCACGCCGCCCTTAGCCAACACGGTTTTAGGATCGGCCCACACCGCCCTGACCGGTACACTGACCGCTAACGGTCGGCCATCACGGTCGGTAATCATCCCGCGTGGTGCGTCAATCGACACTTCACGTAATGAGCGCATGTCTTCCTGTTTGACCAGGTTGTCAGGCTTAATAATTTGTAGCCATGCAACGCGTCCCAGAAGAAACGCAAGGCTCACAAAAATGGCAAGGCAAAGCAATGCAAAACGTGCCGGGGTAAAATTACCGGCAGAACTAGAGGGTTTCGTTTTCACCCTGGCTCCAGGTCAATGAAACAACGCCCTGATTTAACGGTAAAAAACGAATCAGCATGGAGAAAACAATGATTCTAATCTCGCAGCTTTGCAACAAACTGCTAACCAGACAGTAAAGGGTTACATTTTGAAAAATAGTGCATAAAAAAGCCCCGCAAAATGCGAGGCTTGATGTCAGAGTATGAGGCGCCGTAGCGCTTCTGAATCAGCAGTGATTCGATCAGATAGCGGTTACGTTAACAGCAGCCGGACCTTTCTGGCCGTCCTGAATTTCGAACTCAACGTTCTGGCCTTCAGCCAGAGTTTTGAAGCCGTTACCCTGGATTGCAGAGAAGTGTACGAACACATCTTTGCTGCCATCAGCAGGAGTAATGAAACCAAAACCTTTAGACTCGTTGAACCACTTAACTTGACCTTTAATCTTTGCCATTTGCAAAATTCCTTAGATTGTTTTCTTAGCCCGCAGGCATTGACCTAGATAAAACTGAGACATTACTGCTTGAGGCACTAATATAAGGTTCGGCAGAGAAGCGGTATTCAACGACAACGTGTTTACTCAGAACTTCTTTACTGAAAATGCCACACATAAACAGAACTGTACCTCGTTTGACCCAAACCGTGTTATCACATACAACGTTAATCATGGCAAGCCATTTTTAAACATGACAAGATCCGCCGCACAAACTCTGATGCCGCCTTGCTAAATTTTGAGCAACTCAACGTTATCATTATATCACTCTGAATAAGACACTCAGTATCGCCATCCAATTCATAGCCACTGTAATTTAAGGATTTTTTAGCGTTTTCCCTATACTTAAGGTGTGACAGAAAGCCGATAATGTTTATTAGGTTCACTGTTACAGTTAGAACAATTTGTGAAAAGTTATGCTCAAATCAACTCAGCGATAAAATGTTTACATTGAAATAACAATGCTTATTCGCGCCGCAGTTCTCGCATAATGAATACGCATGGGAAAAAGTGGCTTTGCACCAAAATAATGAACTTTTTGTGACTTTGCTTCATAACAAGGCAAGCAAAACGTTTCGATAAAAATAAAACTATAGAGGTACGTGAAAAATACAGAATATATAGTTACGGCATGGCATGACGTCAAAAGCGCAAATAGTAACCAATTTTTTATATTCTAAAATGTTTATTCATTACCGCTAAACTCTTTTGCGCTTCATGAAGCCTGCCGTAGGAATTCTCGTACGTCTCATCAGCTACAGTAGCATCGGAGAAGTAACTCCTGTCCCTGCGCCCATGGAACAGCTGAAAGCGTAATAGAGGGATTTGAACCATCCTGGTGCAGAAGTGGGAAAGGTTTGAGTAATGCACAGGCGGCTGGCATCGAAAGTATTTGTTTGAAATCGTTGGATAGGCATTAAGGGAGGGGTCATAACGGGATACAGCCGCCTCCCTAATTTTGCAGATTAACGCTCAGCAACCAGACGGATAAAATCATCCTCGTCTTCTTCGGCCACGGCTTCAGGGGCTTTTGCCACCGGTTTTTCTTCAGGCTCATTGGCTTCGCACAAACGGCGAAGCAACGCATTTTGGCGTTTCTGCTGATCAAGCAGCGCTTCCAGAAGCTCGATCTGCTCATTGGTACGTGAGCTGGTGCGATTCACAAAGAACCACAAAACCAGACCAATGACCATAATGATTGCAGAGATCGCCAGTGAGGCTACGTTCAGTAGCCCCGAATTTTGTAACTCACCCATTCTACCACCTCAATAAAAACATCTATTTTAACACTGACGCAGAGGAAGGTAACGATCTATAGAAAAAGTGTTCTACCAAGGGATGAATTGATTGATCGCGCAAATGCCACTAAAGAACTGTACATCCTGATCGCACATCACATTGATTGTCTGCGTCCATAGAATGACACAGGCAATCAGGACTATAATCAGAATTACCCAGCGTATTTTTTTCACTCCACACTCCGTTTTTTGACCTGATGTGTCCAGGTTATCACGGCTACCTTAAACAAGGACTAACTCTACGTTCATCAAATTTTTTTAAGAATTATGCACTTGTTTTATATAGCGAAACTATTAGGCTGAATACTATTATTAGTAAAAAAAAGAGGCAGCAATGCGGTTAATCATTCGGACAATTGTTGTCCTTGCCATTGTTTGGATCGGCTTATTATTATCAGGCTATGGCGTACTGGTGGGAAGCAAAGAGAACGCCGCCGGCTTGGGTATTCAGTGTAAGTACCTCACCGCCAGAGGCACCAGCACTGCGCAATATTTACACACTGACAGCGGTGTGATTGGTTTGTCTAACTGCCCGATTCTGCGCAAAAGCCAGGTGGTGGTGGATAACGGTTAATTAAGCACCGCTTAATAGCCCTTACAACAAATAAAAACGCCGCAGTGATGCGGCGTTTCATATGATTCACACGCTAGAATGGATAGTCGTTATAACCCATCTGTTCAGAAATTTTACGCGCAGCAGTATGCAGCATTTCAACATACTCGTGCAGACGCTCTTCCGAGAATCGAAGCGTCGGGAAAGAAATACTTAACCCTGCGATGACTACACCAAAACGGTCAAATACCGGGACGCCAATGCAGCGCAGCCCCTCTTCCTGTTCCTGATTATCTTCGCCATAACCCTGTTCACGCACTTTATCAAGCACTGTCAGGAGTTCTTCTGTGCTGGTGATGGTGCGCTCGGTGCTACGTTTGTACTCGACATCCTGGAGGATTTCTTTAACTTCCTCACGGTCACGCCACGCCAGCAGTACCTTACCAATAGCAGTACTGTAAAGCGGGTTACGACGACCAATGCGCGAATACATGCGCAGGTTATACATAGAATCTATTTTATGGATATAAACTATGCTGTCTTCATCGAGAGCCCCAAGGTGAACGGTTTCTTTCGTCAAACGAGAAAGTTCGCGCATCTGGATATCAGCACTGCGAATAAGATCGACATTTTGTAGTGCGCGAGCGCCCAGCTCAAAGAGCTTCAGCGTCAGAGAATATTTCTCAGACTCGCCTTCCTGAGCAACATAACCCAGGGATTTCATGGTTTGCAGAAAGCGATAAACAGTGCTTTTTGACATCATCACACGTTGCGACAACTCTGTAATACCAATTTCGCGCTCTTCACCCAGCGCCTGTAAGATGCCAAACACCTTCAGCACGGAAGAAACAGAATCTGGCTGCTTGTCCAAATCTGCGATTGCCATTTATCACCTCATTGCGAGTGTTTTATAAAAATCAGAACCGGTTTTTATTATAAATTCGCCTTTGCCTTGCTGCAATCGTTCTGCGTTTACTTCGTTACAAATCTGCGACATAAAACCGAAATATCGGTGCTAAAATAGTGACACTAACAAATATTACATCCTGAGCGTTTCATTTCCTATGGAAAAAATTCCCTCTGACGGCTTGCCGTTGCCGCAACGTTATGGCGCGATTGCCACCATTATTATTGGTATTTCGATGGCCGTTCTTGATGGCGCAATTGCCAACGTTGCGCTGCCGACGATTGCTAGCGATCTTCACGCATCACCCGCGAGTTCAATCTGGATCGTTAATGCCTACCAAATAGCCATTGTTATTTCTTTGCTGTCTTTCTCTTTCCTGGGCGATATGTTCGGTTATCGCCGCATTTATCAGTGCGGGCTCGCCGTCTTCACCCTGACGTCTCTCTTTTGCGCACTATCAGATTCGTTGCATACGCTGACTATTGCGCGTATTGCGCAGGGGTTTGGTGGCGCTGCGTTAATGAGCGTCAACACGGCGCTGATAAGGCTTATCTATCCCCAGCGGCAGCTAGGCCGTGGGATGGGAATCAACTCCTTCATTGTGGCGGTTTCATCTGCTGCAGGTCCAACTGTTGCTGCAGCCATACTCTCCGTGGCGTCGTGGCAATGGCTGTTCTTGATTAACGTGCCGCTGGGTATTGTCGCCCTGCTCTTTGCACTGCGTTATCTCCCGGCAAACGGAGCAAAAAGCGCGATGCCACGCTTTGACCTCCCCAGCGCCGTGATGAACGCGCTGACGTTCGGCCTACTCATCACTGCGCTTAGCGGTTTTGCGCAGGGGCAATCCCTTAGGCTTATCGCCGCAGAAATTATCGCCATGCTGATCGTTGGGTTCTTTTTCGTTCGCCGTCAGCTGGCATTGCCGGTGCCTCTGCTGCCCGTAGACCTGTTACGTATTCCGCTTTTTTCGCTGTCGATCGGGACATCCATTTGCTCGTTCTGCGCGCAGATGCTGGCGCTTGTATCGCTCCCCTTCTTTTTGCAAAACATCGTGGGGCGTACAGAGGTCGAAACGGGGCTTCTACTTACGCCGTGGCCGCTCGCTACCATGGTTATGGCACCGCTCGCAGGCTATCTGATTGAACGCGTGCATGCAGGATTGTTGGGGGCATTGGGTCTGGTGGTGATGGCAACAGGTCTTTTCGCTCTCGCGATGTTACCCGCCTCGCCGACGGATGCAGATATTATCTGGAGAATGATCCTTTGCGGCGCCGGATTCGGTTTATTCCAGTCACCCAATAATCACACGATTATGTCCGCGGCCCCGCGCCATCGTAGCGGAGGTGCCAGTGGAATGCTCGGTACCGCGCGTTTGTTAGGGCAAAGCATCGGCGCAGCGCTGGTCGCACTCATGTTCAACCTGGCCGGACAAAGTGGGACTCATATCGCGCTGTTTACCGCTGGGACATTGGCAACGATTGCCGCTATTATCAGCGGTCTGCGCGTGATTCAACCTCGCACAGAGGCATAAAAAAGCCGGGAGATATTTTCGCATCTCCCGGCCTGCTTTGTTATCTAAAACAAATTTTATTTGATGTACTGCCCACGGCGCAGCGCTTCGATGCGTTTATCCAGCGGCGGGTGAGTCATAAACATTTCACTCAGCGATTTTGATTTACCGTTGATGCAAAATGCCATCATGCTGGTCGCTTCCTGCGGCTCGTAGCTGGTTTTTAAACGCTGCAACGCTGCAATCATTTTCTCCCGACCTACAAGCTTTGCGGATCCTGCATCAGCATGGAATTCGCGGTGACGCGAGAACCACATCGTAATGATGCTCGCGAGAATACCGAAGACCAGTTCCAGCACCATCGCAACGGCGAAATAAATCAACGGGTTGCCGTTGTTCCCTTCACCTTCATCACGATTACCGCCCATAAATCCGGCAGCAATTTGCGCCAGAATACGGGAGATGAAAATAACAAACGTGTTCACTACCCCCTGAATCAGGGTCATGGTAACCATATCACCATTGGCGATGTGGCTGATTTCATGCGCAATAACCGCTTCGGCCTCGTCACGACTCATGTTTTGCAAAAGCCCGGTGCTCACGGCGACCAGCGATGCATCGCGGCGTGCGCCGGTGGCAAACGCGTTAATGTCTGGAGCGTGATAAATCGCCACCTGTGGCATTTTGATACCGGCCTGGCGCGACTGTTGAGCAACCGTGTTCATCAGCCAATGTTCCATGTCATTGCGCGGTTGTTCGATAACCTCACCACCCACCGATTTCAGCGCCATCCATTTCGACATCAACAACGAAATGAAAGAGCCACCAAAACCAAACAGCAGCGCCATAATCAACAGACCCTGAACGCTGCTCGACTGAATTCCCGTCAGGCTTAGCACAAGCCCGAAGACCACCATAACCGCCAGGTTGGTGAGCAGGAAGAGCGCGATTCGCATCATAATTTTCTTTTAACCTCTGTTTAACAAAACGCACTATGCGATTACCCACATCGTATGGGTATTGTGGCTATTTTCAAGGATTCGAGCGGTGTAAGTTACCAGAAAGACACAACTTTACATTGTTTATTGGCTTACTGACGGGAGGTTGCAGAACTAAAAAAAACAGGCACAATTTCATGTGCCTGTCGGGTCTTTATTTGACTTGAGCGGGCTGAACCGCAGGTTTGTCTTTTTCCTGCTTCGCCAGGTCGAGCGCGATGTGCACCGTCTCGTCCAGGTACGGATCTGGCTCCTGATAATCCTTCGGCAGATCGTCCAGTTTTTTCAGCAGCGGTTTGCCTTCGCGTTTGAAACGGTCATTGATGCGTGCCAGACGCGTTGCATCGTCTTCCGTATTCTCTTTCTCACGCTGAGCATAATTAAGAGACACAATATTCCGTTTTTCTTTCAGAGCATTGAAACGCGCAATGTCCTTCATGATGTACTGGAATTCCGGATCTTTTGCGATACGGTCATTGTGCGCTTTCAGCAACTCAGGACCAAACTGGGTCATGTCGCCAGATTTCACGAAGGTGGCAGCATTGATGCTGTCCCACGGCAACGCGTTATCTTCAAACTTCTCGCCCGTTTCAGTCTCTTCCGTCCCTGTCGGCATCATAATATCCGGCGTAACGCCTTTACGCTGTGTACTTCCGCCATTCACGCGATAGAACTTCTGAATGGTGTACTGTACTGAACCGAGTGCCGGCCATTCTGGGCGCAGCATTTGGTCGTAAATGCGATTCAGGGAGCGGTATTGTTGTACCGTACCTTTACCGAAAGTCGGTTCGCCGACAATCAACGCGCGACCATAATCCTGCATCGCAGCGGCAAAGATTTCAGATGCGGACGCGCTGAAGCGGTCAACCAGCACCACCAGCGGGCCTTTGTAATACACGACACCGTCGGTATCAGCATCTTCACGTACTTTGCCATTGTTATCACGCACCTGAACAACAGGCCCAGACGGGATAAACAGGCCAGAAAGTGAAACGGCTTCTGTCAGCGCTCCACCTCCGTTGGTCCGAAGGTCGATGATCACGCTACTGACGTTCTGCTTTTCAAGCTTCTGCAGCTGCACTTTCACATCGTCTGTAAGACCGACGTAGAAACCAGGAATATCAAGAACGCCGACTTTTTCTTTGCCAACGGTTTTCACCGACATTTTCACCGCGCGGTCTTCAAGACGAATACGTTCGCGAGTCAATGTGACAATTTTGGTCTTCGTACCTTTACCAGCAGGCAGGATCTCAAGGCGGACCTTGCTTCCTTTCGGACCTTTGATGAGCGCAACCACATCATCAAGGCGCCAGCCGATCACATCGACCATGCCCTGACCCGTCTGGCCAACACCAACAATTCGGTCACCCACGCCAATGGATTTGCTCTTCGCCGCTGGACCGCCGGCAACCATGGAGTTGATTACCGTGTAATCTTCGTCCATTTGCAGCACGGCACCAATACCTTCCAGAGACAGGCTCATTTCAGTATTGAACTGTTCGGTGTTACGCGGGGAAAGATAATTGGTATGCGGATCGATTTCGTGAGCAAACGCGGTCATCGCCAGTGAGAATACATCTTCACTGTTGGTTTGCGCCAAACGGCGAATCGCCGATTTGTAGCGGCGCGTCAGCGTTTCACGGATCTCTTTCTCGTCTTTCCCCGTGAGTTTCAGGCTCAATTCATCGAACTTAACCTTACCGTCCCACAGCGCATTCAGCTCAGCTTCCGTTTTAGGCCACGGGGCTTTGCTGCGATCGAGATTAAAGTTGTCGTTGCCGGTAAAGTCCATTGGACGTTCCAGCACTTTTAACGCGTATTGATAACGTTCAAAACGACGCTTCTGAGATTGGTTATACAGATCGTAGAACAGATCGAGTTTACCGCTGCGCAGCTCATCGCCGACGTCGGTTTTACGTTTTGCGAACTGTTCAATATCGCTTGCCAGCAGCACGTTATGGCTGTAATCAAGCAGGTTCAGGTAGCGATCAAAGATTTTGGCCGAAAAGGCCTGATCGAGATCGAACTGACGATAGTGCGAACGGGTGAAACGCGACGTCACGCGCTCACTCACCGTTGCGTGCTGAGTCTCTTCCTTTAATACCGGAATTTGATCGGCCCGCGTAATATCGTCCACAGCGAAAGCATGGCCTGTTATTGCTAACAGGCCTGCCAGTGCGGTGATCTTAAAAAGAGTGTTCATGCCAGGCTTGGCCTCCGTTTCAGAACACCAGGTGTTCTGCGCGTACAATCATTGACATGCCAGAAGTCAGCTGCACACGAACGCCATCTTTGGTGATTTCGAGTACTGTGGCATCCATCGCATTGTTACCCGCTTTCACCTTGAGAGACTGACCAACGCTAAGCGCGGTGATGTCAGAAACCGGAGTGTGGCGTTGTTCTTCACGAGGCGCAGGTTGTGCTTTAGCCGCTGGCTTCTCAGCACGCGGTTTGCGCTCGCTATTTTCGTTACGACGCGGAGCAGGACGCGGTTTGCGTTCACGACGAGGCGCTTCTTCACCATTCGCCGCGGCAGCTTCGCGTTTTTTCGCCTGCTGTTCAGCACGCTGTGCCTGAACACGCGCTTTCGCTTCTTCAAGCTGTTTACGGGCATGCTCGACGTGCTGTTCGTCCAGCTCACCACAAGGGTTGCCGTCGAGATCGACACGCGTCGCGCCCAGCTTGATACCGTAAAGGTAACGCCAGCTTGAAGTATAAAGACGTAAGGCAGAGCGAAGTTGGGTTTTACTGAGACTCATCTCACCCTCAACGCGCGCTACCAGATCCTGAAAAATACCAATTTTCAGGGGGCGAGCTTCGCCTTCAGCACTGAAACACTGTGGGAAACGCTCTGCCAGAAAGGCGATAACTTCTTTGCTACTATTCAACTTAGGTTGATTTTCCATGAAATTTCCTGATTACAACGGACGTTGCCAATAAGCCGCAGGCATGAACAGGCGACATTATAATGACGCCATCCGTAAATGCTACGTTATCCGTTGATTATCCTGCGACGCTCGCAAAGAATTTTTGATAATCGGTCGCGTTTAATACGTTTTCAAGATTTGCGACTAACTCACGAAGGCCCTGCTCATCTTCATCAGTGAAGCGGCCAAACGCGGTACTGTCGATATCCAGAACGCCAATAATCTGATTGTTTACGCTGAGCGGCAGAACGATTTCGGCATTGCTCGCCGAATCGCACGCAATATGTCCGTCGAAGGCATGTACATCTTCAACGCGCTGGACCTGATTTTGTGCAACCGCCGTACCGCATACGCCCCGACCTACAGGGATTCGCACGCACGCCAGCTTGCCCTGGAACGGTCCAAGTACCAGCGTATTTCCTTCCAGAAGGTAAAAACCCGCCCAGTTCACATCCGACAGACGTTCAAACAGCAACGCGCTGGTGTTAGCCAGAGTCGCTAAAAAACTGGTCTCCCCTGTCATCAATGCCTGGAAATCACGGTTAAGATCCGCGTAGAATTCTGTTTTGTTCATTAATCAATCACTTGGTTGTCTACAAAATGTGTGCATAGCCTTTTTAACTAAACATTAAATGCTTTCATTCTCAAGATGAATCCCAAGATGAGTTAATATAACGTTAATTAATCCTTTTATGCGCGACTAATGGCTCTCAATAATCCGAAAATTACGCCGGCAAGAAAGATCACTGTCCACTCGGTCAGTGATGCGCTACCGCGTGCACATTATCAGCGTTGTCCGCAGTGCGATACGCTTTTTATGTTGCCGAAGATGAAATCGCACCAGAGTGCCTATTGCCCTCGGTGTGACGCCAAAATCCGCGATGGACGCGACTGGTCGTTGACGCGACTGGCCGCCATAGCTGTCACGATGCTTTTGCTGATGCCTTTCGCATGGGGTGAACCGCTGCTCAAGCTCTATCTGCTTGGCGTGCGGATCGACGCAAACCTGCTGCAGGGCATATGGCAGATGACTCAGCAAGGCGATCCGCTGACGGGAGCGATGGTGCTGTTTTGCACCGTCGGCGCACCCGTAGTGCTGGTGGTTGCTATTGCCTATCTCTGGTTCGGCAATATTTTAGGCATGAATCTGCGCCCGGTCCTGCTGATGCTTGAGAAGCTTAAAGAGTGGGTGATGCTGGATATCTATCTGGTGGGCATCGGGGTGACGTCCATTAAAGTGCAGGATTACGCCTTTTTGCAGCCAGGTATTGGGTTGTTTGCCTTCATCGCCCTTGTGCTGCTGAGCATCCTGACGCTGATTCACCTGAATGTGGAACAGCTGTGGGAACGCTTCTATCCTCAGCGCCCTGCAACACGTCCCGATCCTAATCTCAGGGCCTGTCTGGGCTGCCATTTTACGGGATTGCCTGACGCGCGGGGCCGCTGTCCTCGCTGTCACATTCCATTGCGCCTGCGCCGTAAACACAGTTTGCAAAAATGCTGGGCCGCACTGATCGCTTCGATTGTGTTCCTACTCCCGGCAAATCTCCTGCCAATCTCCGTTATTTATCTTAACGGCGGACGGCAGGAAGACACCATTATGTCTGGCATCGTCTCCCTGGCGCACAGTAACTTCGCGGTGGCTGGCGTGGTGTTTATTGCCAGTATTTTGGTGCCGTTTACCAAAGTGATTGTCATGTTTACCTTGCTCATTAGCATTCAGTTTAAGTGTGAACAAGGGCTACGGGCACGTATCTTGCTTTTGCGTTTTGTTACGTGGATTGGTCGCTGGTCGATGTTGGATTTGTTCGTTATTTCGTTGATGATGTCGCTGATCAATCGCGATCAGTTACTTGCTTTTACTATGGGACCCGCGGCTTTTTATTTCGGCTCTGCGGTGATATTGACTATTCTTGCAGTGGAATGGCTGGATAGCCGCTTACTTTGGGATGCACATGAGTCAGGAAACGCCCGCTTCGCCGACTGAAGCGAGAATTAAAACAAAACGCCGTATTTCGCCCTTCTGGCTACTGCCTGTTATCGCATTGATGATAGCGGGTTGGCTTATCTGGACGAGTTACGAAGATCGCGGTAATACCGTGACCATTGATTTCCAGACCGCCGACGGCATTGTCGCTGGGCGAACACCCGTTCGCTTCCAGGGCGTTGAAGTGGGCACTGTCCAGGATATCCGGCTCGGTAAGGAGCTGAATAAAATCGAGGTTCGTGCCAGCATAAAAGCGGATATGCAGGATGCACTGCGCAGTGAAACGCAGTTCTGGTTGGTTACGCCAAAAGCGTCTCTGGCGGGCGTTTCTGGGCTGGATGCGCTGGTGGGCGGGAACTATATCGGTATGATGCCAGGTAAAGGTGAGCCTCAGGAACACTTTACCGCGCTGGATACACAACCAAAATACCGGCTGAACAACGGCGATCTGATGATTCAGCTTCACTCGCCGGATTTGGGCTCGCTCAACAGCGGGTCGCTGGTTTATTTCCGCAAAATCCCGGTCGGGCGCGTCTATGACTACGCCATTAACCCGAATAAACAGGGTGTGACGATTGATGTGCTGATCGAGCGTCGATTCACTTCGCTGGTCAAAAAAGGCAGCCGTTTCTGGAACGTATCGGGCGTGGATGCTGATGTCAGCTTGAGCGGCGCAAAAGTGAAGCTCGAAAGCCTGGCAGCACTGGTGAATGGTGCTATCGCCTTTGACTCACCAGAAGGGTCTAAACCCGCTGAGGTCGATGACAATTTCGGGCTGTATGCCGATTTGGCGCACAGCCAGCGCGGCGTAATCGTGAAACTGGCCTTGCCGAACGCACAAGGTTTGAAAGCCGGCTCTACACCACTGATGTATCAAGGCTTGCAAGTGGGTCAGCTCACCAAACTGACACTGAATCCGGGTGGTTCAGTGACTGGCGAAATGACCGTTGATCCAAGCGTGGTCGATCTGCTTCGCGAGAGAACACGGCTTGAGCTTCGCAATCCAAAACTCTCACTCAGCGACGCCAACATCAGCAGTCTGCTGACAGGCAGCACCTTTGAGCTGATTCCCGGTGATGGCAAACCTAACAATAATTTTGTCATTGCCCCAGCGGATAAAGCCCTGCTGCAAAAGCCCGGTGTGATGACGCTGACCCTCAATGCACCAGAAAGCTACGGTATCGAAGCGGGCCAGCCGTTACTCTTACATGGCGTGCAGGTGGGCCAGGTCCTGGAACGTAAATTGACGGAAGACGGGGTGATTTTCTCCGTGGCGGTCGATCCGCAATACCGTGATTTAGTACATGGCGACAGCAAATTCGTGGTTAACAGCCGCGTAGATGTCAAAGTGGGTTTCGACGGGGTTGAGTTCCTTGGCGCAAGCGCTGGCGAATGGCTCAGCGGCGGCGTCCGTATCCTGCCGGGTCAGAAAGGGGAAATGCGCGAAGCCTATCCGCTGTATGCCAATCTGGATAAAGCAATTGAAAACAGCATGAGCGACTTGCCAACCACCACGTTGACGCTCAGCGCTGACACGCTGCCTGACGTTCAGGCGGGTTCAGTCGTTTTATATCGCAAGTTCCAGGTGGGCGAAATCATCACCGTGCGACCGCGTGCCAATGCCTTTGATATCGAACTGCATATCAAACCGGAATATCGTAACTTACTGACTGCCAACAGCGTGTTCTGGGCAGAAGGCGGCGCAAAAGTGCAGCTCAATGGCAGCGGGTTGACCGTACAAGCGGCTCCCCTCTCCCGTGCGCTGCGTGGTGCGATCAGCTTCGATAACTTAAGTGGTGCGGGTGCCAACCAGCGCAAAGGCGACAAACGTATTCTGTATCCGTCCGAAACCGCCGCGCGTGCGGTCGGCGGCCAGATTACGCTGCACGCCTTTGACGCGGGCAAACTCGCCGAGGGAATGCCGATTCGCTATTTAGGGATTGATATCGGGCAGATCCAGAAACTGACGCTGATTACCGCACGCAATGAAGTGCAGGCTACAGCGGTCCTTTATCCGGAATACGTGCAGAACTTTGCTCGCATGGGAACACGCTTCTCGGTCGTTACCCCGCAGATTTCTGCGGCGGGGGTCGAGCATCTGGACACCATTCTGCAGCCTTATATCAACGTTGAACCGGGCAGCGGTAAGGCGCGTCGCGACTTTGAACTCCAGGAAGCGACGATCACCGACTCCCGTTATCTTGACGGATTGAGCATTGTGGTCGAAGTGCCGGAAGCGGGCTCCATGAGCATCGGTACGCCAGTGCTGTTCCGCGGTATCGAGGTCGGGACCGTCACTGGCTTGACGCTGGGCACTCTGTCAGATCGCGTGATGGTTGGGCTGCGCATCAGCGAACGCTTCCAGCATCTGGTTCGCAACAACTCAGTCTTCTGGATGGCGTCGGGATATTCGCTGGACTTCGGTCTGACCGGCGGCGTTGTAAAAACCGGGACGTTTAACCAGTTCATTCGCGGCGGTATCGCCTTCGCCACCCCACCGGGTACTCCGCTCGCGCCGAAAGCGCAGACGGGTAAACATTTCTTGTTGCTCGAGAGTGAACCGAAAGAGTGGCGTGAATGGGGAACCGCACTGCCACGTTAATCCCACAGGCTCCGGTGTCAACGCGCCGGAGCCTTTATGTTACACTGCGCGCCTGAACTATTCCCAGTGGTGTGTCCGTGGCTCAAAACTCCGTATTTTTTCCTGACGAATTCCTGGCGCAAATGCGCGAGGCGCTTCCCGCTCATCTCTCTTTTGATGCGTTTATCGCAGCCTGCCAGCGCCCTTTACGCCGCAGCATTCGCGTCAATACACTCAAAATCAGCGTAGAAGATTTCCTGGCGCTGGTTTCTCCGTATCGCTGGCAGTTGACGCCCGTGCCATGGTGCGCAGAAGGTTTCTGGATTGAACGCGAAGATGAGGATGCACTGCCGCTCGGGAGCACGGCCGAACATTTAAGCGGGCTGTTTTATATTCAGGAAGCCAGCTCGATGCTTCCGGTCACTGCGTTGTTTGCAGAGGATAATCAACCAGAACGGGTGATGGATGTTGCGGCGGCACCGGGTTCAAAAACCACCCAAATCGCCGCGCGAATGGGTAATCGCGGTGTCATTCTGGCGAATGAATTTTCAGCAAGCCGGGTCAAAGTGTTACACGCCAACATCAGTCGCTGCGGGATCAGCAACGTCGCCCTGACCCACTTTGACGGACGCGTTTTTGGTGCCGCGTTGCCGGAATCCTTCGATGCCATTCTGCTGGATGCACCGTGTTCAGGTGAAGGCGTGGTCCGTAAAGATCCCGACGCGCTTAAAAACTGGTCTGTTGCCAGTAATCTCGAGATTGCCGCCACCCAACGCGAACTTATCGATAGCGCGTTTCATGCGCTGCGCCCCGGTGGAACGCTGGTTTACTCTACCTGCACGTTGAACCGTGACGAAAACGAATCGGTATGCCTGTGGCTCAAAGAACAATACCCCCAGGCGGTAGAGTTTCTGCCGCTAGATTCGCTTTTCCCCTCCGCAACAGAGGCACTGACGCCTGAAGGGTTCCTGCACGTTTTCCCGCAGATATTCGATTGCGAGGGTTTCTTCGTTGCACGTATACGTAAAACGGCGGTCATTGAGCCATTGCCTGCGCCGAAATACAAAGTCGGCAATTTCCCGTTTGCCCCACTCAAAGGGCGCGAGACGGCACAGATTGTCGCTGCGGCGCAAAAAGCAGGGCTTCAGTGGGATGAGAATTTACGTCTCTGGCAACGCGATAAAGAGATCTGGCTCTTCCCGGTGGAAGTCGAAACGATGATCGGCAAAGTGCGTTTCTCCCGTATCGGCATGCGATTAGCCGAAGTGCATAATAAAGGCTACCGTTGGCAGCATGAGGCGGTCATCGCCCTGGCCAATGACGCGAACACCTTTGCTCTGACCCACACTGAAGCAGAAGAGTGGTATCGCGGACGCGATGTTTATCCTGAGCTCGCGCCCACGAGTGACGAAGTGGTCGTCACTTATCAGGGCTTTCCCTTAGGCCTGGCGAAGAAAATTGGTTCCAGGCTGAAAAACAGCTATCCGCGAGAACTCGTTCGCGACGGTCGTTTGTTTACCGGCCACGACAGCGCCAATTAAAAAACCGCACATTTTCACTGGCACTTTTGCTCTCCTGCACTACGCTAAAAAATGGACGATCACACTGGTCGAACCAGATTTTAAGCAAAACTGCGGAGAGCATTATGACGAAAACCAACGTGCGTATCGGCGCATTTGAAATCGACGATGCCGAGTTGCAAGGCGATAACCAAGGCGATCGAACGTTAACCATTCCGTGTAAATCCGATCCGGATTTATGTATGCAGCTTGATGCCTGGGATGCGGACACCAGTGTCCCAGCAATCCTTGATGGCGAACATTCCGTCCTTTACCGTGAGCACTACGATCAACAGTCCGATGCCTGGGTCATGCGTCTTGCCTGATTCAAAAAGAACCCGCCCGAAGGCGGGTTATTTATCCCCTCAAATTTCCCCTGCGATAAATCATCCCCTACACTCATAGTCTGGAAGCCAGATCAGAGGATGAGATGTTTGCACTGGTACTTTTTGTTTGTTACCTGGACGGCGGCTGTGATGACATCGTTATCGATGTTTACAACACCGAATGGCAGTGCGTGGCGTCGAAGAAAGAACAGCGAATCCGCCATGGCGGTTGCTACCCTGTCGAAGATTTTATTGACGGATTCTGGTCACCCGCACAGGAATACAGCGACTTTTAATTACTGTAATTGAGCCAGCGTCAACGCTCCACCGAACACAGCGCCCGTATCGATATAGTGCAGGTTGTGAAAGTCGCTGCGTTTGTCGAGTGGAGTATGGCCAAACCAGAAATGGTCAGCGCCAGAAATCCCTTCCCCCTCTCCGTTCAGTAAACGGGTCAACCGCTCTCGATTCCACAACACGCGATGGAGATTGACAGGTTTATCGCGAAGGTAAGCAGAAGAGGGGTAATCGGCATGAGCAATAACATTTCGGCCACTTTCACAGGTTATTTCAATAATATGCGGTAATTCCCGGCACGCCTTGAGTAATATTATTACTTTTAATTTTTGCGAAGACGTCAGGCGAGAAAACCATATACCTCCATTTATCGTCCAGAGTGCAAAATCATTATTTTCGAGGGCATCCAGCGCCATTTGTTCATGATTGCCCCGCACCGCATGGAACCATTTTTCATGTGTCAGTTGCAGGCATTTGACGCTATCCGGCCCGCGATCGATAAGGTCACCTACGGAAATAAGCAAATCCTTACTCGGATTAAAACCGCGCTGTTTTAATTCATCAATCAGCCACTGGTAGCAACCGTGAATGTCGCTTACCACCCAGATATGCCGCCATTTTTTGCCATCGAATGATTGATACATAGCGCCTCCTTTAAAAGTATAGCTTGCCATTTCATTTAAAAAGATCGCCGGATTTTGTTGCCAATATCAATCATGGTTAAACGAAGCCCAAATAAAGGTTTAGCAACTCTTAAATCATCCTGTTCAGGACCTTAGAATAGACTGAGAATTCTAATGAGGTCTCCATCGTGTCAAACACCAGCCTGCAAATCGATGTGCCTGAAGCACAACCCGTTAATATTATTTCATCGCTGATCAATGGCCAGCTTATCCCTGGCGCAATCTGGCGCAAGCGTGACTATCGTCTAAAGTTCTTCCTGCGCTCATTGCTGTTCTGGTCTTCGACTAACCACATGTTGACTGCGCTGTCGCGACGGGCTGATTTTGACAAGCTGCTGGCTGCACAGATCACGTTGCCGAGTAAAACGCATCGGCAGTATCTGACACGAGGAATCGGCGCTAAACAGCGTGCCGAGGCGGTCATTCACCACTATGAATGGCTGGATGCTTTACCTGATGCCAACTTGAAAAACGCCCTTACCCATCAAATTGCGCAGCCCGTTGTGCACTTTCAGGCAAAAGATGACGTTGGCTATACCGTATTTGCGTCAACCGCAAGCAAAGCGGAGCGCGAAGGCGAGAGCACGCTTTGGCTGCGCGACAATGAAGACACTCTGCTGGCGAGCCTGACATTCAGCGTTGTGCCTGAAGGCGATCATTCAGCACTGGTTATCGGTGGACTTCAGGGACCGCGCAGAGGCGTGACGCGTGACGCGATCAAAAAAGCCACCCGAGCTTGCCACGGCCTGTTCCCGAAACGCGTGCTGATGGAAGTCATTTTTAATCTCGTAGCTCAAAGTGATATTAAAGCTATTTACGGCGTCAGTGATGAAGGCCACGTATTCCGCGCCCTGCGCTATCGCCTGAGCAAAGGCCGACACTTCCATGCCAGCTATGATGAATTCTGGGCTTCTATCGACGGTAACAAAATCTCATCGTTCCGCTGGGCGTTGCCGTTAGCAATGGAGCGTAAATCGCTTGAAAGTATCGCCAGCAAAAAGCGCGCGGAATACCGCCGTCGCTTTGGCTTACTGGATGAGATCGCGGAGTCCGTTAAAGCACGGTTTTAACCGGATGGCAGCTTCGCCACTGTCATACATAAATTTAACAAAACCGCCAAAAAGCGCTGGACTTTCGCCTGCCCGATTGTGGTATGGTTAAAAGAGAAGCACAGGACGTTCTTCATCTGCAGAGACTCAAAACGGGAAATGAGTTCATTATCATGCAGATAAAAAGAGACCGAATACGATTCCTGTATTCGGTCCAGGGAAATGGCTCTTGGGATAGAGCCGTGCGCTAAAAGTTGGCATTAATGCAGGCTAACTACGCCTGACACTCTAAGAATAGATGACGACGCCAGGTTTTCCAGTCCGCAACTAAAGTGGTCAGAAAAAAAGCGTGAGATCATCCCAAAACAAAAAAACCGCAATGCTTTCGAAAGAAGCCTGCGGTTTTTTTATTGGAAACGTGTGGGCCTAACAGAGCTTATCGGCGCGCTCGATAAAGGGCGCAAGACTCATCTTCTGGCTCGGGTTTGCCGGGTCATCAATCTGAATAACGCTGATCGGCTGTCCCTTGCTTTGACCGTTAGCGACCTGCTTTTCTGCCACATCGTTCAGTGGATATTGCACCAGCGTGCTGGGATTAATCGCATACAGGGCGTGTCCCGGACGGCAGGTGAGCATGACCTCTTCCCGATTGAAAGCCCATTTTTCTTTACCCACCTCGAAGCGACTCACGGTAATCACCTGTGGGGCAGCAAACGCGGAACCGGCGCAAGCCAGCAATAAAAGAGAAAGCACTGTTTTTTTCATAGCGTTAAACCTTGTCAGAAAGGCTCCCAGGTGGCGAAAAGACTGACAACTGCCAGCACCAGCGCCCCTAATACAACCTCAGCCTGTGTCATCCAGATAAAAAATTGTTGCTCACGCCCGGCATCAGGGCGGAATCGTGGCACCAGAACATACCGATTCACCAGCGCAATGGCTACCATTAGCGCCACCAGCGCACATTTGAACAAAAGCATCTGCCCATATTCCGTACGCCATGGCACAGTTATCCCGATGATCAATAGCATGTTAGCGATGCCGGATAAAATCACACCCGCCACCGCATAGTGACCCACTCGAGAAAAACGCATCATGGTATAAATGGCTGCGTTGCGCCAGCGCCCCTTAGTCAGGCGCAGACAAAAAATGAGCGGCAGCAGCGCGCCAACCCATATTGCAGCACAAAGCAGATGAATCGCATGATTGACGCGTTGTAACGCACCCTCGGCGCCATCACGCATCGCCGCATGTCCGACACCTGCCAGAAGAACGAACTGACTGGCTGCCAACATTAATATCAGCCGCGCACTTTTGGTTGGGGCGATCCACGCCGCACATGCGGTCAGCACTGCAAAAACAATCTGCCACAGCCAGACGCTGCCAAACTGGGTGCTGGCAACCGCCATCCACACTTCAGGACGCAAAACGTCAGCCCAGCCCTCGCCCATTAAACCGCCCTGCGTCGCCAGCATCAGCACCGCGGATCCCAGGCTCAAGATGGCAGCGATTTTTTGCTGTCGCTGAAAGCGGCGCGTCATCAGGCGTTGCAACGAGGAAGGGGCCAGCCACGCGCTGTACAACGCGTTACCGAAAATAACTATCAGCGCGGCAAAGTGCACAAAGCGCAGGGCGACGTAGCTGAATGCCAGCATGTTATTTCACACTGAAGTGATAGCTGCCTTTGGTTTTGTGGCCGTCAACGGACACCACATGCCAATCCACCTGATAGGTCCCCGGCGTTAATGCTTGCTCAAGCGGCGCGATAAGCTGAGTTTTATCATTTTCAGCCCGTTTTACCGCACCGACTTTTACAATTTGCTGCTTATCGTCGGTGATCGTAATGCCGCTAAATTTTGGCTCGATGCCTTCCGAAAAATTCAACGTCAGCGCCTGTGGCGCGGCGGCGACTTGCGCGTCAGCGGCAGGATATTGGTGTTTCAGATGCGCGTGCGCCAGCGCTGCGGGAGCCGCCACAACGGAGAGGAAAAAAGTCAGTGCACAAGCCGCGCGGGATGAGGTAAATACCATTTCAATCATTCCTTTTGGTTATGTCTATCTGACAGAGGATAACGCTGTATAATATCTGAGTCGAGGATCATCCTCCGGCGGCTTGTCAACGGCATGCAACCGCGGTAACGTTGGCGCCGCAAAAACAGGAGAAGAGAATGAAGATTAATCTGGCGACCCTTCCTCAGGACGAGATGGATAAAGTAAACGTCGATCTGGCGGCTGCGGGTGTGGCCTTTAAAGAACGCTATAACATGCCTATCATTGCCGAAGTCGTTGAGCGCGAACAGCCCGCTCATCTGCGCGACTGGTTTCGCGAACGACTGATTGCGCATCGCCTTACCTCTGTGACGCTGTCGCGCTTACCTTACGAACCTAAAGTTAAGTAAACGCTGCATCTGGTGACATTTCCTTACAGGGATTGTGGCAGGATAAGAAAACCCTGAATTATTCAGGTGTATTATCGAATCTTTGCGACGAAGTGCATAAGGAAATCACGATGTCTCCATGGAATGTTGCCGCCGCCCAGTACGACCCAGGCCAACAGGGTATCGACGCCCACGTTCAAGACCACCTGCGTTTTATCGACGCAGCCGCCCGTCAAAAGTGCCATTTACTGGTTTTCCCGGAACTCTCATTGACGGGCCCGGCAAATGACAGCGGTATTTTGGCCGCCCCGCCCAGTGAGCACGATTTGGCTCCCGTCGTTCGCGCCGCTCACACTCTCAACATTACGGTGATCGCCGGGTTAACGCTCGATATCAAGGGATCTCGCCAGAAAGGGCTTGCGCTGTTTTCCCCTAAAATGGCCAGGCCGCTGTGCTATCGACAGGGCACCGGTGCGTGCCTGTCTGCAGACGATCCGCACCTGCTCATCGTCGACAGCAAAAAAGAACTCCCCGCCATCGATCCCCTGGCTGCATTATTCACCAGCAGTCAGGCCATCAGTGAGACGCGTTGCCGCGATTCGATTAGCCGCCTGCAGCGTTTCGCCCATAGATACGCTATCGCCGTCCTGATGGCGAATGCTCACGGGAACAGCGCGCTGTGGGATGCAAGTGGGCAATTAATTGTTCGCGCGGATAAAGGCGAACTCTTATTAACGGGTTCCTGGGGTAAGCAGGGTTGGCAAGGTGATATCATTCCATTACGCTAAACGTTTTAAGGCCAGGAGCGAGCCATGCTGCGTGTCATCGATACTGAAACCTGCGATCTGCAGGGCGGGATTGTCGAGGTCGCGTCTGTTGACGTCATCAACGGACAGATAGTTAACCCGATGAGCCATCTGGTTCGTCCCGATCGCCCTATCAGCCCTCAGGCGATGGCAATTCACCGTATCACAGAATCGATGGTGGCCGATAAACCGTGGATTGAAGAGGTGATCCCGAACTACTACGGTAGTACATGGTATGTCGCGCATAACGCGAGTTTTGACCGCCGCGTATTGCCTGAAATGCCCGGAGAATGGATCTGCACGATGAAGCTGGCGCGGCGCTTATGGCCGGGGATTAAATACAGCAATATGGCGTTGTATAAATCCCGCAAACTGAGCGTCAAAACGCCGGAAGGTCTCCATCACCACCGCGCGCTGTATGATTGCTATATTACGGCAGCGTTGCTCATTGATATCATGAATAACTCGGGATGGACGCCGGATGATATGGCGATCATCACCGGCCGCCCTGCGCTGTTGACGACCTTTACCTTTGGTAAATATCGCGGGAAAGCGGTGTCTGAAGTGGCCGAGCGCGATCCGGGTTATTTGCGCTGGTTATACAACAACCTCGACCGCATGAGCCCGGAGCTGCGCCTGACGTTGCGCCATTATCTGGACGAGGCCTGATCGGCTGAATGGCCTTGCAGCGTCCCCTGTGCAAGGCCAATGATAAAGGCAAATTCCAGCGCCACCCCTTCATACGATTTAAAGCGGCCAGATTTACCGCCGTGCCCGGAGTCCATATCCGTGCAAAGCAGCAGTAAATTATCGTCCGTTTTCAATTCACGCAGTTTCGCCACCCATTTTGCTGGCTCCCAGTATTGCACCTGAGAATCATGCAGGCCTGTCGTCACCAGCATATGAGGATAGGCTTTGGGCTCCACGTTATCGTACGGGCTGTATTCCTTCATGTAGCGATAATAGGTTTCATCCTGCGGATTACCCCATTCCTCAAATTCACCGGTAGTTAAGGGGATCGATTCATCCAGCATGGTGGTCACCACGTCGACGAAAGGCACCTGCGCAACAATGCCCTTGAATCGTTCCGGGCGCTGGTTGATGACTGTTCCCATGAGCATTCCGCCCGCACTGCCGCCCATACCAAAGCACAGGTCAGGATCGCCGTAGCCTTTCGCAATCAAATCGTCGCAAACGTCGAGATAGTCGTTAAAGGTATTTTTCTTCTTCAGGAACTTGCCGTCTTCATACCAGTAATGTCCCAACTCCCCGCCGCCGCGGATGTGCGCAATCGCATACACAAATCCCCGGTCGAGCAGGCTCAGTCGGCTGCTACTGAAATCCGCATCCATACTGGACCCGTACGAGCCGTAGCCGTAAACCAGCAGCGGATTTTTGCCTTTGCGGAAATGATCTTTGTGATACACCAATGATACCGGCACTTCTACGCCGTCGCGAGCCGTCACCCACAGGTGTTCGCTGCGGTAATGGCTGGCGTCAAACCCGGTGACTTCCGCCTGTTTGATCACCTTCCGCTGTCCAGTATCCATGTCCAGTTCAAACAGTGTGTCCGGCGTCGTCATTGAGGAATAGCCGTAGCGTAGCCGCGAAGACTCCGGTTCGGGATTATGACCAATCCACGTTACGTAGGCCGGATCGTCAAAGGCAATACCCACTACTTCGCGTGTTTTACGGTTAATTTGACGAATACTGGTCAGCCCGCGCTGGCGCTCTTCAACCACCAGCCAGTCGGTGAACAGGGTAAACCCTTCCAGCATGACCTGATCGCGAGCCGGGATCAGCACTTCCCATTTGCGTTCATCACGGACTTTGGTTTTATACAGGCCGAAGTTTTTGCCTTCACGGTTAGAGCGCAGATAAAAAGAGTGCTGGAAGTGATCGAGACTGTATTCATGGTCTTTACGACGCGGCAAAAAACAGAGCGGCTGGGCATCGGGCAGTTCGGCATCCAGCAGCAGCACTTCCGTAGTGGTCGCACTGCCCAGCGAGATAATCACATAGTGTTTCGAGGTGGTTTTATGCAGGCTGACGTAAAACGTCTCGTCTTTTTCTTCATACACCAGCTCGTCGTTATCCGAAGAAGTGCCCACCGTGTGGCGCCACACCTGATAAGGCAGCAACGTCAACGCATGTTTTTTGACGTAATAGACCGTTTCTGAATCATTCGCCCAAACGAAAGCTGAAGAGACGTTATCCAGCATCTCTGGATACCAGTTTCCGGTCTCAAGATTGCGAAATCGCAGACCATATTGTCGCCGCGAAAGATAATCCTCCGCCAGCGCCATAATGGTGTTGTCAGGCGAAATGCCCATCCCGCCGAGCGTGTAGAATTCGCTGTGTGCGGCACGCTGGTTGGCATCAAGCAGTATTTCCCAGTCGTCCCACTCAGCGCTCAATACCGGCTGGCGTTGATAGATAGGGTATTCGTTGCCCGGTTCGTAGATGTGGCGATAGCGGTAACCGTTTCGGGTCCAGGGCGCGGAGATATCGCGCTGCGGTTCGCGTGCGACCATTTCGGCCAACAGTTGATGCTGCAACGCCTGCTGAGAAGACATGACCTGACGGCCATAGTCATTTTCCTGGTGAAGGTAGTCGAGAACCTCTGGCTGCGAGCGTGAATCATCCCGCAGCCAGTAGTAATTATCGATGCGCGTGTCACCGTGTGCGGTGAGCGCTTTTGGAATGCGTCGGGCTTTTGGCAGCATGTCAGTCTTTCTTTTATGTTTTACACCCTATAAGGGTGGCAAAACACACGCATGATGCAAGCGAAACGTGACAGCCGCAGACGAAATTTACCCCGGTAATGCCTGTTTTTGCGCCTGAATATCCTTTTCAATGCCTTCGCGAACATCGTGCGGAATTTTGAGCGCGTCGCCCAGCGCATTCAGATAGCTGCGTTCCATAAAATGATCGATGTCGATGGCCGCACAGCTGAGGAAGTACAGCTCAAGCGCTTCTTCTTCATTCTTGACACTCTGCGCCAGACGCGCGGGATCCAGCGGCTGTTCAATCGCCTGGGCTACCAACGCTCTGCCCTGCTCCTCCACGCCCGCTTCCTGCATCTGCTGTTCAATGGCGGTGCGCTCCTGGTCGTCAATGTGTCCGTCGCTTTTAGCAGCAAAGACCAGCGCCAGAATTAACCGCTCGGTGCGCACATCAATTGGCGAAGTGTGTTGCCCAAACTGGGGTTCGCCTTGATGAGCCGTTCGGACTTTATCCTTGTACTTATTCCAGAGCACCGTTCCGGCGATGGCTCCTCCACCGGCTAACAGCGCGCCCGTGCCGTACTTGGCCAACAGCTTTCGCGAGGATTTATTCGCCACCAATAAGCCAGCCAGACCGCCCAGCGCCCCCGGCACCAGCAACTTGCTCAGCCCCTGCTCGCCGGAAGATGACGCCTTTTGACCTAACATCGACTGCAATTGATTTAACCAGCCTGACATATTCTTCCCCACTTATCCGTTCACAATTATCACAGCCTAAGCGAGGTGATGTCAGGAAATGTCTGTCCGTGCTAAAGAAGCGCAAATTTCCCGACCCAGCATCATTCCCTTTCCCAGGTGAAGACACACGCAAACGTTTTCGTATATACTGCGCGCAACTTTTTCAGGGGGATTTTATGACTTGTTTAGGAACTGCGCTGCGTCCGGCAGCCACGCGCGTCATGCTGTTAGGTTCGGGCGAACTGGGAAAAGAAGTGGCGATTGAATGCCAGCGTCTGGGCATCGAAGTGATCGCTGTAGATCGTTATGCCGATGCCCCGGCCATGCGCGTTGCACACCGGTCGTACGTTATCAATATGCTGGATGGCGATGCCCTTCGCACACTGATCGAACGCGAAAATCCTGACTATGTCGTGCCGGAAATCGAAGCCATCGCGACCGATACCTTGCTGTCACTGGAAGCGGAAGGCCAGCGCGTTGTGCCTTGCGCGCGCGCCGCGAAGCTGACCATGAACCGTGAAGGCATACGTCGTCTCGCGGCGGAAGAGTTGGCAATCCCGACGTCAAGCTACCGTTTCGCCGATGGCAAAGCCGATTTCCTGCTGGCCGTTGAAGAGATTGGTTACCCGTGCATCATTAAGCCGGTAATGAGTTCTTCGGGTAAAGGACAGAGCTTTATTCGCGATGAAAGCGCGCTGGATAAAGCCTGGGACTATGCCCAACAGGGTGGCCGTGCGGGTGCCGGACGCGTCATCGTTGAGGGCGTGGTGAAATTTGATTTTGAAATCACCCTGCTCACAGTGAGCGCGGTCGATGGCGTGCATTTCTGCGACCCGATTGGGCATCGTCAGGAAGACGGCGATTACCGCGAATCCTGGCAGCCGCAAAAAATGAGCGCTCTGGCGCTTGAGCGCGCACAGGAGATCGCCCGTAAAGTGGTCATCGCCCTGGGCGGTTTCGGCCTGTTTGGCGTTGAACTGTTTGTGTGTGGCGACGACGTCATTTTCAGCGAAGTGTCCCCTCGCCCGCACGATACCGGCATGGTCACGCTGATATCTCAGGATCTTTCAGAGTTTGCCCTGCATGTGCGCGCATTCTTGGGCTTGCCTGTGGGCGGAATTCGTCAGTATGGCCCTGCGGCGTCCGCCGTGATCCTCCCGAAACTCACCAGTCAAAATGTGATGTTTGATCGCGTAGAATCAGCTGTTGGGGCGGGTCTGCAAGTGCGTTTGTTTGGGAAACCGAAAATCGACGGTTCGCGTCGTCTGGGTGTGACGTTAGCGGTAGCGGATAGCGTGGAAGAGGCCGTGACGAGAGCGAAAAAAGCCAGTGCGAGTGTGAACGTCAGAGGATAAACAAAACGGGCCTTTTGGCCCGTTTTTGATGGTCTTACTGTTTCGCGCCTTCGACGGCTTCGCGCGCCAGTTTGGTGATGCGATCCCAGTCGCCCGCTTCCAGTGCATCCGCCGGAACCAGCCAGGAACCACCGATACACAGCACGCTTTTCAGCGCGAGGTAGTCGCGGTAGTTTGCCGGGGAGATACCGCCAGTTGGGCAGAAACGCACCTGAGAGAACGGGCCTGCAATCGCTTGCAGCGCTTTAGTGCCGCCGTTCGCTTCAGCCGGGAAGAACTTGAACTCTTTCAGACCGTAGTCCATACCCAGCATCAGTTCGGAAACCGTGCTGATCCCTGGAATCAACGGGATAGAACCTTCGGTTGCCGCTTTCAGCAGTGGCTCAGTCAGGCCAGGGCTGATGGCAAACTGTGCGCCTGCTTCAGTCACTTCAGCCAATTGCTGCGGATTCAGAACGGTACCAGCACCGATAATGGCATCAGGTACTTCCTTCGCAATGGCACGGATTGCATCCATCGCACATGGCGTACGCAGCGTCACTTCCAGAACACGAACCCCACCTGCAACCAGCGCTTTCGCCATCGGAACGGCGTGCTCCAGTTTATTCACCACGATAACCGGCACTACAGGGCCCGTTGTCAGGATTGCTTCCGCACTTGTTTTCCAGTTTTTCATCAGTGTTTTTCTCTCGCCAGATCGATAATTCTTGTCGTCTTAAAACGTAATACAGGTCGCACCCTGTTCAGCGCCGGAAAGTTTCTCGCGCAGCGCACTGAACATTTCGCGCCCTGTTCCCACACGCGACGCGCTCAGGTCAGGAATATGCGGCTTACGGGCTTCAAGTTCGGCTTCATCCACCAGCAGGGTCAATTCGCCTGTCTGGCCATTGACGCGGATGATGTCGCCATCGCGGACTTTCGCCAGCAACCCGCCATCATAGGCTTCGGGAGTGACGTGAATCGCTGATGGCACTTTACCTGATGCGCCAGAGAGTCGTCCATCGGTGACCAACGCAATTTTGAAACAGCGGTCCAATAATACACCAAGTGGCGGCATAAGTTTATGTAATTCTGGCATGCCGTTCGCTTTTGGTCCCTGATGACGCACCACCACCACGCAGTCTTTGTTTAACAGTCCGGCTTCGAAAGCCGGTAATACGTCATGCTGACTTTCGAAAATAATGGCCGGCGCTTCAACCACCTGGTTTTCAACCGGCACTGCAGAGGTTTTCATGACCGCGCGGCCGAGGTTCCCGCTCAGCACTTTGGTGCCGCCATGACGGGAGAACGGTTTGTCAAACGTCGCAATAACGGTTTCATCAAGAGGCTCACGCGCACCGTCGCGCCAGTCCAGTTCGCCGTTTTTCAGCCACGGTTCCATGGTGTAGCGCTGCAGGCCAAAGCCCGCTACGGTGTTAACGTCTTCGTGCAGCAGACCGCCTTTCAGCAATTCGCGGATCAGAACCGGTACGCCGCCTGCCGCCTGGAAATGGTTGATGTCAGCCGGGCCGTTCGGGTAGAGACGTGCCATCAGCGGAACCACATCGGAAAGTTCAGAGAAGTCATCCCAGTTAATCAGAATGCCCGCGGCACGTGCCATCGCCACCAGGTGCATAGTGTGGTTCGTTGATCCGCCCGTCGCCAGCAACGCGACAATACCGTTTACCACCACTTTTTCGTCAACCATTTTGCCGAGCGGCATCCACTCGTTTCCATTGCCGGTCAAGCGTGTGACCTGACGCGCTGCTGCTTCAGTCAACGCCTGGCGCAGCGGAGCATCCGGTTGAATGAACGACGAACCCGGCAACTGCATGCCCATAAATTCAACGACCATCTGATTGGTGTTGGCTGTACCATAGAACGTACAGGTACCCGGTGCGTGATAAGAGGCCGCTTCTGCTTCAAGTAGGGCACTACGATCGGCTTTGCCCTCGGCATAAAGCTGACGAATGCGCACTTTTTCTTTATTCGGCAGGCCGCTCGCCATTGGGCCTGAGGGGACAAAAATAGCGGGTAAATGACCGAACGAGAGCGCAGCCATTGCCAGGCCCGGGACGATTTTATCGCAGACGCCAAGGTATAACGCGCCATCAAACATGTTGTGGGATAAACCGACCGCTGCTGACATGGCGATAATTTCGCGGCTCAGCAGTGACAACTCCATGCCGTCCTGCCCCTGCGTTACACCATCGCACATCGCCGGAACACCGCCTGCGACTTGCCCGACCGCGTTGGCGCTGTGCAGCGCTTTGCGGATGATTTCTGGATAGTGTTCGTAGGGTTGATGCGCGGACAACATGTCGTTGTAGGAGGTGATAATCGCAATATTGTTACGCAGCATGCTTTTCAGCGACGCTTTATCTTCTGGCTGACAGGCGGCAAACCCGTGGGCCAGATTACCGCAGGCCAGCTGGGAGCGATGGACGGTGTCGGTTTTGGCCTGCTGGATGCGGGCGAGATAGGCAGAACGTGTCTTTTCCGAACGTTCAATAATACGTTGCGTTACCCGTAACATTACTGGATTCATAAAGGCTCCTCAAATTTATCTGTCCGTGCTCGTGGTTAACAAGGTGACGCGCATGCATTAACAAGGCTGAAACGCTTGTGGTCAGGAGCTCAGGGGCAAAATCTCTGAGGGCAGTGTAATAAAAAAAGCTCCGCGGGTGAATCCACACGGAGCTTAAATGCTTAAAAATTGTGCCACAAGCTGTGTTAGATCATGTTACCGGTAAAATAACCCCTTAGGATTATCAGCCAGATCTACTCAAACTCGTTCCAGGAGCGGCCATCACGGGTGATCATCGCGACAGACGCAACGGGTCCCCAGGTGCCTGCCTGATACGGTTTAGGCGCATCCTGATCGGCAGCCCACGCTTCTGTGATGGAGTCGACCCATTTCCAGGCTTCTTCCACTTCATCGCGACGCACAAACAGCGCCTGTATACCGCGCATGGTTTCCAGCAGCAGACGTTCGTAAGCATCAGCAAGGTGCGTTTCGTTGAAGGTTTCGGAGTAGCTCAGATCCAGTTTGGTGGTCTGCAGGTTGTGCTTGTGATCCAGACCTGGCACTTTGTTCAGAACCTGAATATCGACACCTTCGTCAGGCTGCAGCCGAATGGTCAGTTTGTTCTGCGGCAGTTCTTGCCAGGACTCTTTGAACAAATTCAGCTCTGGATTTTTGAAATACACCACGACTTCGGAACATTTCGTCGGCAGGCGTTTCCCGGTGCGCAGATAGAACGGAACACCCGCCCAGCGCCAGTTATCAATATCCACACGGATAGCGACAAAGGTCTCGGTGTTGCTGGACTTATTCGCGCCCTCTTCTTCCAGATAGCCCGGTACTTTTTTGCCCTGCGCAAAGCCCGCTGTGTACTGGCCACGGACGGTTTTCTCACGGACATTCGTGCGATCGATACGGCGCAGAGACTTCAGAACTTTCACTTTCTCGTCACGAATGTTATCCGCTGACAGGTCCGACGGCGGCGACATTGCAATCATGCACAGGATTTGCAGAAGGTGGTTCTGGATCATATCGCGCATCTGGCCGGCCTGGTCGAAATAGCCCCAGCGCCCTTCGATGCCCACTTCTTCGGCCACGGTGATTTCGACGTGATCGATAGTGCGGTTATCCCAGTTATTGGCAAACAGGGAGTTCGCAAAACGCAGCGCCAGCAGGTTCAGCACCGTCTCTTTACCGAGATAGTGGTCGATACGATAGACCTGACACTCTTCGAAATATTCGCCCACCTGATCGTTGATTTCGCGTGAAGTCGCCAGCGAGGTACCCAGCGGTTTTTCCATCACGACGCGCGCAGGTTTTGCGTTCAGTTTCGCTTCCCCCAGGCCTTTGCAGATCGCGCCAAACGTGCTTGGCGGCATGGCGAAGTAGTTGATGGTTACGCGGTTTTCCTGGTCAAGCATCTTACCGAGGCGTCCGAACGCGGTGGTATCGTTGACATCCAGGTTGCAGAAATCAAGACGTTTGCTCAGCGCATCCCATAAACTTTCATCGATTTTCTCTTTCATGAACGTTTCGAGCGCTTCACGCACCACTTTGGTGTAGGCGTCTTTATCCCAGTCGGCGCGACCCACACCCAGGATGCGAGTTTCCGGGTGGATCTGGCCTGCTTTTTCCAGTTGATACAGGGAAGGCAGCAATTTTCGGCGTGCAAGATCGCCTTTCGCGCCGAAAATGACCAGGTCACATGCCTGGGCTGTTTGCGTTACCGCCATGTCATTCTCCTCAGTTGGATCCCCTGGTGCTTATGCCAGGATATCGTTGTAATTTTATTACAATGCACTGTACTGCTTTTACGTCATTCCCGAAACCATTTGCGCTTATCCTCACGTGCGATAACGCGTTTTTTCGCTGTTTATCCGTTTCAGTTAGGGGAATCACGATGAAACCGTTGAATCTTTGTTCGACCTGATTTTTGCCAAAACTCGACAGCGATCAAGTAATGAAAAAAAACAACAACTTTTAATGTCGTTCATTAGCCCTCGACAAGGCCGGAGGGGTATATTCTTCCTCATTAGAATCACGATTTCTTCTATTAATGAAATCGCTTCCACACGTGAGCGCCTTGTCATAATGAACATGCTGGAAAAAATCCAGTTTCAACTGGAACACCTTAGCAAATCCGAGCGAAAAGTGGCTGAAGTGATTCTCGCCTCCCCTGCTCAGGCCATTCATTCAAGCATCGCTACGCTGGCACAAGAATCCGGTGTGAGCGAGCCCACCGTTAACCGCTTTTGCCGCAGTCTGGAAACACGCGGTTTTCCCGATTTTAAACTGCATCTGGCGCAAAGTCTGGCAAACGGCACGCCTTATGTAAATCGCAATGTCGATGAAGATGACAGCGTTGAAGCCTACACCGGTAAAATTTTCGAATCGGCGATGGCAACGCTCGATCACGTTCGCCAGTCGCTGGACAGAACGTCAATCAATCGCGCCGTGGATTTGCTCACCCAGGCGAAAAAGATTGCCTTCTTTGGTCTTGGCTCATCCGCCGCGGTCGCGCATGATGCGATGAACAAATTTTTCCGTTTTAACGTACCGGTTATCTATTCCGATGACATCGTGCTGCAACGCATGAGCTGTATGAATTGCGATGAAGATGATGTGGTCGTGCTAATCTCGCACACAGGGCGGACCAAAAGTCTGGTCGAACTGGCGCAGCTAGCGCGTGAAAACGATGCCATGGTCATCGCAATCACCACCGCTGGCACTCCACTGGCGCGAGAAGCCACCTTAGCCATTACGCTTGACGTACCCGAAGATACGGACGTCTACATGCCTATGGTGTCTAGGCTGGCGCAGTTAACCGTCATTGATGTACTGGCAACCGGTTTTACGCTGCGTCGTGGAGCAAAATTCCGAGATAACTTGAAGCGGGTCAAAGAAGCGCTTAAGGAATCGCGTTTTGATAAAGAGTTGCTCATTAAGGGCGATGTACCCTAAATGATGTTATAAGGTTGTTACTTTTTTCGGTATTCGGTAAGTTTCTACACAGCGCCGAATCAATGTTCACGCAACACCAAAGTTGTTTCAGTCAACGGAGTATTACATGTCCAGAAGGCTTCGCAGAACCAAGATCGTTACCACCTTAGGTCCGGCTACCGACCGCGATAATAATCTCGAGAAAATTATTGCCGCAGGCGCCAACGTGGTACGCATGAACTTCTCTCACGGTACACCTGAAGACCACAAATTACGTGCAGACAAAGTCCGTGAGATCGCGGCTAAACTGGGGCGTCACGTGGCTATCCTCGGCGACCTGCAGGGTCCGAAGATCCGCGTGTCGACCTTTAAAGAAGGCAAAGTTTTCCTCAATATCGGCGACAAATTCCTCTTAGATGCCAACCTGGGTAAAGGTGAAGGCGATAAAGAGAGAGTCGGCATTGACTATAAAGGTCTGCCCGCTGACGTTGTGCCAGGCGATATCCTGCTGCTTGATGATGGTCGCGTACAGCTGAAAGTGCTGGAAGTTCAGGGCATGAAAGTGTTCACCGAAGTCACCGTGGGTGGCCCGCTGTCGAACAATAAAGGCATCAACAAACTGGGCGGCGGTCTGTCTGCAGAAGCGCTGACCGAAAAAGATAAAGCCGATATCATCACTGCCGCGCAGATCGGCGTCGACTATCTGGCCGTCTCCTTCCCGCGCTGCGGCGAAGATCTGAATTATGCTCGTCGTCTGGCGCGCGATGCAGGCTGCGATGCAAAAATCGTCGCGAAAGTCGAACGTGCAGAAGCCGTTTGCAGCCAGGACGCCATGGACGATGTGATTCTGGCCTCCGACGTGGTAATGGTGGCTCGTGGCGATCTGGGTGTCGAAATTGGCGATCCAGAACTGGTAGGTATTCAGAAAGCGCTTATTCGCCGCGCGCGTCAGCTTAACCGCTCGGTGATCACCGCGACTCAGATGATGGAGTCAATGATTACCAATCCGATGCCAACGCGTGCAGAAGTCATGGACGTGGCAAACGCCGTGCTGGATGGGACCGATGCCGTCATGCTGTCGGCGGAAACAGCAGCGGGTCAATACCCTGCTGAAACCGTTGCTGCTATGGCGCGCGTGTGCCTGGGCGCTGAGAAGATCCCAAGCATTAACGTCTCTAAGCACCGCCTGGATATTCAGTTCGACAATGTGGAAGAAGCGATTTCCATGTCCGCGATGTACGCGGCAAACCATCTGAAAGGCGTAACCGCCATCATTACCATGACGGAATCAGGCCGTACGGCGCTGATGACGTCACGTATCAGCTCTGGTCTGCCAATCTTCGCCATGTCCCGCCATGAGCGCACGCTGAACCTGACGACGCTGTACCGTGGCGTCACGCCAGTGTACTTCGACAGCACAAGTGATGGCGTTGCGGCGGCTAACGATGCTGTTAACTTGCTGCGAGACAAAGGCTATCTGGTGTCTGGCGATATCGTTATCGTGACCCAGGGCGACGTGATGAGCACCATCGGCTCAACGAACACCACGCGTGTAATGACTGTCGAGTAAATGCGTTAGCTGTCGTGCATAAAAAAATCCCCCGTTTCCGGGGGATTTTTTATTTCTTCGGATATAACTCTTTACGCCGGTAAGGTTCTTTTTCGCCCGGCTTACGCGTTTTCAGGAGTTTGAGGATCCAGGTGTACTGTTCTGGATGCGGCCCCACCAGAATCTCGACCTCTTCATTCATGCGACGCGCAATCGTGTGATCATCTGCGGTGAGCAAATCATCCATAGGTGGGCGGACTTCAATAGTCAATCGATGGGTTTTCCCGTTGTAGATAGGGAACAGCGGTACGACGCGTGCGCCACACACTTTCATCAAACGGCCTATCGCGGGCAGCGTCGCTTTGTAGGTAGCAAAGAAATCAACAAACTCGCTATGTTCAGGGCCATGATCCTGGTCCGGCAAATAGTAACCCCAATACCCCTGACGAATAGATTTGATAAAGGGTTTAATGCCATCGTTACGTGCATGCAAGCGCCCACCAAAGCGGCGACGAACGGTGTTCCAGACGTAATCGAAAATCTTGTTGCCCTGATTATGGAACATCGCCGCCATTTTCTGGCCCTGCGATGCCATTAACATGGCGGGAATATCTACGCCCCAACCGTGCGGCACCAGAAAAATCACTTTCTCATCGTTGCGACGCATCTCGTCGATGATTTCCAGTCCTTTCCAGTCGACCCGATTCATCACTTTTTCGGGTCCACGTAACGCCAGTTCACCCATCATCGCCATCGCCTGCGGTGCGGTCGTGAACATGTCATCGATAATCGCTTCGCGTTCGGCGTCGGTTTTTTCCGGAAAACAGTAGTAAAGGTTAATTTGCGCCCGGCGACGGGCACTTTTACCGAATCGACCAGCAAGTAAACCCATTTTACCGAGCATAGGGTCACGTACAGCGGCGGGAAGTAAGGCTATACCTGCAAAGGCATAAACACCAAGCCAGGCACCCCAGTGGCGCGGATGGCGAAACGATTTCTCAAACTCGGGAATGTATTCAATATTGTTTTTTTGGGTTTCCATGCTGGTTCCAGGGTCTGGTGACGCACAAAATTATAATGAGGTAGTTTAGCGAGGCAGGCTCAAAGGCACAAAAGAAAAAGCCGGCGCATGTTCGCACCGGCTTTCTAAATGCAAGAGAACTAGTCGAAACGCAGCTGCGGCATTACTTCTTTCACCTGCGCCAGGTAATCGCTGCGATCTTTACCGGTCAGCCCTTCGGTGCGCGGCAATTTAGCCGTCAACGGGTTAACCGCCTGCTGGTTTATCCACACTTCGTAGTGCAGATGTGGCCCCGTTGAGCGCCCGGTGTTGCCTGAAAGCGCGATGCGGTCACCACGTTTCACCTTCTGACCCGGCTGAACCAGCAGTTTACGCAGGTGCATATAGCGGGTGGTGTAGGTGCGACCGTGACGAACGGCAACGTAATACCCTGCAGCGCCGCTGCGTTTTGCGATCACCACTTCACCATCACCGACCGAAAGCACTGGCGTACCTTGCGGCATCGCGAAGTCAACACCACGGTGTGGCGCGACGCGCCCGGTTACCGGGTTCAGACGACGTGGATTAAAGTTGGAGGAAATACGGAACTGCTTTGACGTTGGGAAACGCAGGAAGCCTTTCGCCAGCCCGGTCCCGTTACGGTCGTAGAATTTGCCGTCTTCTGCGCGAATCGCGTAATAATCTTTACCTTCAGATCGTAAACGCACGCCCATCAGTTGGCTCTGCTCGCGCTTGCCGTCCAGCATTTCGCGGGACATCAAAATAGAAAACTCGTCGCCTTTTTTCAGCTTACGGAAATCCATCTGCCACTGCATCGCTTTGATGACGGAGCTGATTTCACCGCTAGTTAAACCGGCGTCACGAGCGCTGGCCACAAAACTGCCGCCAACGGTGCCTTTCAGCACGTTATTAACCCAGTCGCCCTGCTGCATTTCGCTGGTCATTTTGAAACCGTTTCCAGCACGATCGTAGGTTCGGGTTTCGCGACGGGAGACTTCCCAGGTCAGGCGCTGTAAATCACCGTCGTTAGTCAGCGTCCAGGAAAGCTGTTGACCAATTTTCAGGTTACGTAATTCTTTATCGGAGGCAGCAAGCTGGCTGATATCGCCCATCTCAATGCCGTACTGATTCAATACGCTGCTGAGTGTATCCCCTGTCGAAACGACGTATTCGTGGATACCGGCTTCATTTGCAGTTTTGTCATCCAGTTCATCCTGAGGGATAGCTTCATCTTCCTGCGGAGCTTGATCGATTGGCTCACTGGCTTCAGGTAGCAACGAACGGATTTCATTCTTTTCCAGCTCGATGGTTTTGACGATAGGGGCTGAATGCGGGTGGTACACATAGGGCCGCCAGACGGCGACCGCTAAAGTGAGAACTGTAAGAGACCCCAGCATGACGCGGTGGGGTCTAGGCAGATTGTTAAATGCCAGGGCGACAGAGCGGGCTATCTGTTGCACGTATTCACTTCCTCGTTAATCTCCTTTCAGGCAGCTTGAATACTGGTTCGCCAATTGGCTGAGAAACTGCGAGTAGCTCGTTTTGCTCAACGTAATATTGGTTCCAAGCGGGTCCAGGGTTCCCATGCGCACGGAAGTTCCCCTGGCCACGGCTTCAACGACCGCTGGCCTGAACTGTGGCTCAGCAAAAACGCATGTCGCTTTTTGCTCAACCAACTGTGTTCTTATTTCATGTAAACGCTGCGCACCAGGCTGGATTTCCGGGTTGACGGTGAAATGCCCCAGCGGGGTCAGACCGTAGTGTTTTTCATAGTAGCCATAAGCATCATGAAAAACGAAATACCCTTTTCCTTTCAATGGTGCGAGCTCGTTACCTACCTGCTTATCGGTTGCGGCTAATTGTGCCTCAAAATCCTTCAGGTTGGCGTCTAGTTTGGCTCGACTTTGCGGCATAAGTTCCACTAATTTATCGTGGATTGCAACCGCTGAGAGCCGCGCTATCTCTGGAGAGAGCCAAAGATGCATGTTGTACTCGCCATGATGGTGATGGTCGTCACCTTTTTCACCCTGGCCGTGGTCGTGCCCTTCGTCATGATCGTCGTCATCTGACCCTTTCATGAGCAGTGGTTTCACACCGGCAAGTTCAGCGATAGTGACCTTTTTCTGCGCAGGTGTCTGGCTTGCGGATTTCTGCATGAACGCTTCCATCTCTGGACCAATCCACACCACTAAGTCCGCGTTCTGTAAGCGTTTTGCATCAGATGGACGCAGTGAATAGTCATGTTCAGACGCACCGTCAGGCAGCAATACTTGCGTTTCAGTGACGCCATCGGCGATGGCAGAAGCGATGAATCCCAGCGGTTTAAGCGAAGCGACAACGGCGGCGTTAACATCTTGTGCTGTGGAGCCCAAAAGGGCAGCGGATAATGCTGCGAAAAGAAGCGTATTTTTATGTAACATAATGCAACTTATGATCGTAATGAATGAGTTGGGTGTGATATTATAACATTCGATGACTTCTGCAAGCTTAAATTGACATGATGAATTTAGTTTCTCTCGAAAATATCTCGGTCTCATTCGGTCAGCGCCGCGTCCTTTCTGACGTGTCCCTGAATCTGAAACCGGGCAAAATACTGACGTTGCTCGGCCCCAATGGTGCAGGTAAATCGACGCTGGTTCGCGTGGTTCTTGGTCTGGTAGCACCTGACACGGGCGTCATCAAGCGCGACGAAAAACTGCGAATTGGCTACGTCCCGCAAAAGTTACACCTGGACTCTACCCTGCCGCTGACCGTGAGTCGTTTTCTGCGACTGCGCCCCGGTACGCGTAAAGCCGATATTCTCCCTGCGCTAAAGCGCGTTCAGGCAGGCCATCTGATTGAAGCCCCCTTGCAGAAACTCTCGGGTGGCGAGACGCAGCGCGTATTACTGGCGCGAGCGTTGCTAAGCCAACCGCAGCTTCTGGTGCTCGATGAACCGACTCAAGGCGTGGATGTTAACGGCCAGGTTGCGCTGTACGACTTAATTGACCAACTCCGTCGCGAGCTGGATTGCGCCGTGCTGATGGTTTCGCACGATCTGCATTTGGTGATGGCAAAAACCGACGAAGTGCTCTGCCTGAACCATCACATCTGCTGTTCAGGTACGCCTGAAGTGGTATCCATGCACCCGGAGTTTATTTCGATGTTTGGCTCGCGCGGTGCCGAACAGCTGGGGATTTATCGCCACAACCATAATCATCGCCATGATTTACAGGGACGGATTGTCCTGCGTCGGGGAAATGGACACTCATGATTGAATTGTTATTACCCGGCTGGCTTGCCGGGATTATGCTCGCCTGCGCGGCGGGACCGCTGGGTTCATTTGTCGTCTGGCGTCGAATGTCCTATTTCGGCGATACGCTGGCACATGCTTCACTGTTAGGCGTGGCATTTGGTTTACTGCTAGATGTGAATCCATTCTATGCGGTCATTGCCGTCACGTTGATGCTGGCCGCGGGTCTGGTGTGGCTCGAAAAACGCCCTCACCTCGCAGTCGATACCCTGTTGGGTATTATGGCGCACAGCGCGTTGTCTCTTGGCCTGGTGGTGGTGAGCCTGATGTCGAACATTCGTGTCGATTTGATGGCTTATCTGTTTGGCGATTTGTTGGCGGTGACACCAGAAGATCTGATCTTTATCGCGATTGGCGTTGTGATTGTGCTGGGGATTTTGCTGTGGCAGTGGCGCAATTTGCTCGCCATGACCGTGAGTGAGGATTTGGCCTTTGTCGATGGCGTTAAGCTTCAGCGCGTGAAGCTGTTGCTGATGCTGGTGACCGCGCTGACAATTGGCGTCGCAATGAAATTTGTCGGCGCACTGATTATCACGTCATTACTGATTATTCCGGCCGCGACGGCACGTCGTTTTGCTCGCACACCTGAGCAAATGGCGGGAGTCGCCGTGGTTATCGGCATGATTGCGGTAACGGGTGGATTAACCTTCTCGGCGTTTTACGATACGCCTGCTGGCCCGTCGGTGGTGCTCTGCGCCGCGCTGATGTTTATCTTCAGCATGATGAAAAAGCCCGCAAGTTGACGTGAATACCCTCTCCCAACGGAGAGGGTAAAAAAACGTTAAGGCATTTCCGGAGGGGTGATGCCAAAGTGGTTCCACGCACGCACCGTCGCCATACGTCCACGCGGGGTGCGCTGCAAAAAGCCCTGCTGAATCAGATAGGGTTCCAGAACGTCCTCAATCGTTTCGCGCTCTTCACCAATCGCCGCCGCCAGGTTATCCAGCCCGACCGGCCCACCAAAGAATTTATCCAGAATCGCCAGCAACAGCTTGCGGTCCATATAATCAAAACCTTCGGCATCAACGTTAAGCATATCCAGCGCCTGAGCCGCGACGTCCAGGGAGATCGTCCCATCGTGTTTCACTTCAGCAAAATCGCGCACGCGCCGCAGCAGACGGTTGGCGATACGTGGCGTACCACGAGAGCGCTTCGCCACTTCAAATGCGCCCTCATCGCTGAGTTCCAGGCCCATAAACCGGGCGCTGCGACCCACGATATATTGCAGATCGGGCACCTGATAAAATTCAAGACGCTGCACAATACCGAAACGATCGCGAAGCGGTGAGGTCAAGGAACCTGCCCGCGTCGTCGCGCCGATGAGGGTAAACGGCGGCAGGTCGATTTTAATAGAGCGCGCCGCAGGCCCTTCGCCAATCATGATATCCAGCTGATAGTCTTCCATTGCCGGATACAGCACTTCTTCGACCACTGGCGAGAGGCGGTGGATCTCGTCGATAAACAGAACATCGTGCGGCTCAAGGTTAGTGAGCATTGCCGCCAAATCCCCTGCCTTTTCCAGCACCGGGCCTGACGTGGTACGCAAATTAACGCCCATCTCGTTAGCGACAATATTCGCTAACGTGGTTTTCCCCAGTCCTGGCGGGCCAAAAATCAGCAGATGATCGAGTGCTTCACCACGAAGCTTCGCCGCCTGGATAAAGATTTCCATTTGCGAGCGTACCTGCGGCTGGCCGATGTACTCCTCCAGAAGCTTAGGGCGTATGGCGCGATCCACCACATCTTCTGGCTGGTTGCTGGCTGCCGATATCAGGCGGTCTGCTTCAATCATCCTTTACCTCACAATGCAGCGCGGAGCGCTTCACGAATCAGGGTTTCGCTGTTAGCGTCGGGTTTGGCGATTTTACTCACCATACGGCTGGCTTCCTGAGGCTTATAGCCCAATGCAACCAGCGCAGCCACCGCTTCTTGCTCCGCATCGTCTGACGTTGGGCCGTTCGGAGACGTCAACACCAGATCGGCGGCTGGCGTGAACAGATCGCCATGCAAGCCTTTAAATCGGTCTTTCATTTCGACAATCAGTCGCTCGGCGGTTTTTTTGCCAATGCCTGGCAGTTTAATCAATGCAGCGGGATCTTCACGCTCAACGGCATTCACAAACTGGTGCGCAGACATGCCGGACAAAATGGCCAGCGCGAGTTTCGGTCCAACGCCGTTGGTTTTAATCAGCTCACGGAACAGCATGCGTTCCTGCTTATTGTTGAAACCATACAGCAGCTGCGCATCTTCACGCACCACAAATTGGGTGAAGATGATGGCTTCTTTGCCTGCGTCCGGAAGTTCATAGAAACAGGTCATCGGCATATGGACTTCATACCCCACGCCTCCTGTTTCAAGCAGGACCAACGGGGGTTGTTTTTCAAGAATAATGCCTCTGAGTCTGCCAATCACATGACGCTCCTGCGTAAAGGGCTAAAGATTTACCGCCATCATAAAAAAAGGCTGGATGTTTATCCAGCCTGATTTGTGATTATCGTAACCGACCTCGCGCCAGACTGAGCCGAGACTCACTCATTTGCATGGAGTTTTGGGTTACGTGACAGTGCGTTATCGCAATGGCCAGCGCATCCGCGGCATCCGCTTGCGGATTCGCCGGGAGTTTAAGCAAGGTACGCACCATGTGCTGCACCTGGCTTTTATCAGCACCGCCAGTACCTACCACGGTCTGCTTGACCTGACGCGCCGCATATTCGAACACGGGCAAGTCCTGGTTGACTGCCGCAACGATCGCGACCCCGCGAGCCTGGCCCAATTTCAGTGCTGAATCGGCATTTTTCGCCATAAACACCTGCTCGATGGCGAAGAAGTCGGGCTGAAACTGGGTGATGATTTCCGACACGCCCGCGTAAATCAACTTGAGACGCGAGGGTAAATCATCAACTTTGGTGCGAATGCACCCGCTGCCAAGATAGGTTAACTGACGCCCGACCTGGCGAATAACGCCATAACCGGTGATGCGTGAGCCGGGGTCAATCCCGAGGATAATCGACATCACGCATCTCCTGTAAGGGGTTCAGAGGCTCTCATCAGAGAGTCGCTGCAACCTCATCAGAAATTTCACCGTTATGGTAAACTTCCTGCACGTCATCACAGTCTTCGAGCATGTCGATCAGACGCAGCAGTTTTGGCGCGGTTTCCGCATCCATGTCCGCTTTGGTTGATGGAATCATGGACACTTCCGCGTTATCCGCTTTCAGACCCATTGCAGCCAGTGCATCACGCACAGCGCCCATCTCTTCCCACGCGGTGTAGACATCAATCGCGCCGTCATCAAAGGTCACAACGTCTTCAGCACCGGCTTCAAGCGCGGCTTCCATAATCGCATCTTCATCGCCCGCATCGAAAGAGATAACCCCTTTCTTGCTGAACAGATAGGCTACGGAACCGTCAGTGCCCAGGTTACCACCGGTTTTGGTGAAGGCATGACGCACTTCGGCAACGGTACGGTTACGGTTGTCAGACAGACACTCGACCATAACCGCTGTTCCGCCAGGACCGTAACCTTCATAAATGATGGTTTCCATGTTCGCGTCGTCATCGCCGCCCACGCCACGCGCGATGGCGCGGTTCAGGGTGTCACGCGTCATGTTGTTCGCCAGCGCTTTGTCGATAGCCGCGCGCAGACGTGGGTTGGAACCCGCATCACCGCCGCCCAGACGCGCTGCTGTCACCAGCTCACGAATGATCTTTGTGAAAATTTTACCGCGCTTGGCATCCTGTGCCGCTTTGCGGTGCTTTGTGTTGGCCCACTTACTATGACCTGCCATAAAAAGTTCTCCAAAATTATCCTTCGCCTTTCAACTTCCAGATGCGTTGGCTGCGCCTGCTTAAGCCCGTCACTTACTGAAGTAAGCGCCTGGCGATTAACGGCTTTACCGCCTTGCCGGAAACGAAAATGCTCGGAAATTAATTAACATTAATTACAAATTCTTCAATCGCCTGCCGATTGCTCCACGACTTGGTGAGCGCTGCGGCCTCTGTCGCATCAACCCAGCGGTAGGTCAAATGTTCCGTGAACACAATTTCCCGTTCGTGGGGCAGCGCAAGACAGAACCATGATTCCGTATTACGCTGAATTCCCGGCGCATAGCGATGACGTAAATGGCTAAAAATTTCAAACTCCACCGTGCGCTGGCAGTTCATCAAGGTCAGTTGCTCGTCGGCAACATCAATCAGGACCTCTTCCTTTACTTCGCGCGCGGCGGCCTGCAGCGCGGTTTCACCCTCTTCCAGACTGCCGGTTACCGACTGCCAGAAATCAGGATCGTCGCGCCGCTGCAACATCAGCACCCGTCTGGTGTCGGCTGCAAAAATGACGACTAACACCGAAACGGGACGCTTAAAGGCCATATCAGTTTTTCTCTTCCTTCTTCACCACGTCGATACCCAGTTCAGCTAAAGATGCCGGGTTAGCGAAACTTGGCGCTTCGGTCATCAGACACGCAGCGGCAGTGGTTTTCGGGAAGGCGATAACGTCACGGATGTTATCGGTGCCGGTCAGCAGCATCGTCAGACGATCCAAACCAAACGCCAGACCCGCGTGTGGTGGAGTACCGTACTTCAGCGCATCCAGCAGGAAGCCAAACTTCTCGCGCTGCTCTTGCTCATTGATACCCAGAATGCCGAACACAGTCTGCTGCATTTCACCGCTGTGAATACGCACTGAACCGCCGCCGACTTCATAGCCGTTAATAACCATATCGTAGGCGTTAGCAATCGCAGTTTCTGGCGCTGCTTTCAGCTCGTCGGCATTCATGTCTTTCGCGGAAGTGAACGGGTGGTGCATTGCGGTCAAGCCGCCTTCACCGTCGTCTTCAAACATTGGGAAGTCGATAACCCACAGCGGCGCCCATTTGGCTTCGTCGGTCAGGCTCAGGTCTTTACCCAGTTTGAGACGCAGCGCACCGAGTGCATCCGCAACCACTTTTTTGTTATCCGCGCCGAAGAAGATCATATCGCCGTCCTGTGCGCCCGTGCGCTCAAGAATGGACTCAACGATTTCTGCGTTAAGGAATTTAGCAACCGGGCTGGTAATGCCCTCAATGCCTTTCGCACGTTCGGTGACTTTAATATACGCCAGCCCTTTCGCGCCGTAGATCTTCACGAAATTGCCGTAGTCGTCAATTTGTTTACGGCTCAAGCTTGCGCCGCCAGGAACGCGCAGTGCAGCCACACGGCCTTTCGCATCGTTAGCCGGGCCGGAGAAGACCGCAAACTCAACCGCTTTGAGCAGGTCAGCAACGTCCACCAGCTCCATCGGGTTGCGCAGATCCGGTTTATCAGAACCGTAACGACGTTCCGCTTCAGCAAAGGTCATGATCGGGAAATCGCCCAGATCCACACCTTTAACATCAAGCCACAGGCTGCGAACCAGCGCTTCCATCAGCTCACGCACTTGCGGCGCGGTCATGAAGGAGGTTTCGACGTCGATCTGGGTAAATTCAGGCTGACGGTCTGCGCGCAAGTCTTCATCACGGAAACATTTTACGATCTGATAGTAGCGATCGAAGCCCGACATCATCAGCAGCTGTTTGAACAGCTGAGGAGACTGTGGCAATGCGTAGAATTTGCCTTTATGGACGCGTGAAGGGACCAGATAGTCGCGCGCACCTTCTGGCGTGGCTTTGGTCAGCATCGGGGTTTCGATATCCAGGAAACCGTGATCGTCCATAAAGCGGCGCACCAGGCTGGTGATCTTGGCGCGCGTTTTCAGGCGTTGAGCCATTTCCGGACGACGCAGATCCAGATAACGGAATTTCAGACGCGCTTCTTCGGTATTGACGTGGTTGGAGTCAAGCGGCAGCGATTCTGAACGGTTGATGATGGTCAGATCGGACGCGAGCACTTCGATTTCACCGGTTGCCATGTCCGCATTGATATTTTTTTCGTCACGCGCACGCACGGTGCCGGTAACCTGGATGCAGAACTCATTACGCAGTTCGGAGGCCAGTTTTAACGCCTCTGCACGATCCGGATCGAAGAACACCTGAACGATGCCTTCACGATCGCGTAAATCGATGAAGATTAGGCTACCAAGGTCACGACGACGGTTGACCCAACCACACAAGGTCACCTGCTGTCCGACGTGGGACTGACGTAACTGCCCGCAATATTCTGTACGCATGAGATATCCCTTAATTTAGCCGCAGGCTAAATGTCGCCTGTTTGACAGGCTACTATGTCGCAGCTTTCTGTATGTCACTAATGGGTGAAAAAAGGCGGCTATTATACTGGAAATTCCGCCGTACGATAAGAGAGAAGCGCGCCAGACGCGCGATTGCTGCACTCTTATTGCGCATTCTCACAAAAATTAACAAAATTATCCGATCTTCAACAGGCTTTCTCGTCGTAAGGTGTTACCTAAGCTAATTATTTGACTGGAGTTAACATGTTCACACTGGATGCTACCAAAACCGCGCTTGTGGTGATTGATTTACAGGAAGGCATTTTGCCCTTCGCCGGAGGCCCTCATGCGGCGGCGGACGTCGTCAGCCGCAGTGCGCGACTCGCTGAGAAGTGCCGCGAAACCGGTTCACCCGTGGTGATGGTGCGTGTGGGCTGGTCTGCGGATTTTGCCGAAGCGCTGAAGCAACCTGTCGATGCGCAGACCCCAGGTCAGGCGCTGCCGGACAACTGGTGGGATTACCCGCTCGCGCTGGGCAAGCAAGATAGCGATATCGAAGTCACTAAGCGCCAGTGGGGCGCGTTCTACGGCACCGATCTAGAGCTGCAACTACGCCGTCGCGGGATCGACACCATTATTCTGTGCGGCATCGCCACGAACATCGGTGTGGAATCCACCGCGCGAAACGCCTGGGAGATGGGCTTTAATCTGGTGATCGCCGAAGACGCCTGCAGCGCAGCCGCGACTGACCAGCATATGGGCAGCATGACAAATATCTTCCCGCGTATCGGTCGCGTGCGCACGACGGAAGAGATTTTAAGCGCATTATGATTTATCTGGGCCTCCCGCAATGGTCGCACCCTAAATGGGTGCGCCTTGGCATTACTAGCCTCGAAGAGTATGCCCGACACTTTAATTGCGTCGAGGGCAACACCACGCTGTACGCACTTCCCCGAGCAGAAATTGTTGAACGCTGGCGCGAGCAAACGACCGATGATTTTCGCTTTTGCTTTAAATTTCCGGCGACAATTTCTCACAACGCCGCGCTGCGAAACTGCGGTAATCTTACGCAGGAATTCCTGGAACGAATGTCACCGCTGGCAAATCGAATCGGACAGTACTGGCTGCAACTGCCCGCCACCTTTAGTCCGCGAGATTTACCTGCGCTGTGGCAATTTCTCGATGCCCTGCCCCGCGACTTTAGCTATGGCGTTGAAGTTCGGCACCCGGAGTTTTTCGCGAAAGGCGAAGCTGAAAAAGCGTTGAATCGTGGCTTACATGAACGCGGCGTCAATCGCGTGATTTTGGATAGCCGTCCAGTGCACAGTGCTATTCCTCATAATGAAGCCATTATTGAGGCCCAGCGCAAAAAGCCGAAAGTGCCGGTTCACGCGATTGTCACCGCCAACAATCCGATGGTCAGGTTTATCGGCAGCGATAACATGCAGCAAAATCGCGATATGTTTGGCGTCTGGCTACAAACGTTGCCGAAATGGGAACAGACCACCACTCCGTATCTTTTCTTGCATACACCGGACATTGCTCAGGCCCCTGAACTGGTCGATGCTCTTTGGCAAGCCTTGCAGGCTGCCGCTCCGTCTCTCGGCCCCGCCCCCGCCATCCCACAACAATCTTCTCTTTTCTGAAATCAGCCCCTATCATAGAAGTGCCATCTGCCAAAACAACAGGGAGTTTGTATGGTCAGCGCGCTGTACGCGGTGTTAGGTGCATTACTACTGATTAAATTTTCGTTCGATGTTGTGCGCCTGAGAATGCAATACCGTGTCTCTTACGGTGACGGTGGATTTTCAGAATTACAGAGCGCGATCCGCATTCACGGCAATGCCGTGGAATATATTCCTGTTGCATTAATTCTGCTGCTGCTCATGGAAATGGACGGCGCGGAAACCTGGATGGTTCACGTCTGCGGTCTGCTGTTGATCGCCGGGCGCATCATGCATTACTACGGTTTTCATCACCGCTTATTCCGCTGGCGTCGTTCCGGCATGAGCGCAACCTGGTGCTCACTGTTACTGATGGTGCTGGCAAACCTGTGGTATATGCCTTGGGAGTTGGTTTTCTCGTTTCATTAGCGCACAATACGCCACTTTATTTTTCCCGGATTTTTACGTTATGACCGATCGCGACACGCTTTTTTCCGCGCCTATCGCCAGTCTGGGCGACTGGACCTTTGATGAACGGGTAGCCGAAGTCTTCCCGGATATGATCCAGCGCTCTGTTCCAGGTTACTCCAATATTATCTCTATGATCGGCATGCTGGCTGAGCGTTTCGTTCAACCCGGCACGCAGGTCTATGACCTGGGCTGCTCGCTGGGCGCGGCAACGTTGTCCGTTCGTCGTAACGTGCATCATCAAGGCTGCAAAATTATTGCTGTCGATAACTCTCCCGCCATGGTTGAGCGCTGCCGTCGTCACCTGGACGCCTATAAAGCGCCCACGCCGGTCGACGTCATCGAAGGCGATATACGCACTATCGAGATCAAAAATGCCTCGATGGTCGTACTGAATTTTACCCTGCAGTTTCTGGAACCCGACGATCGCCAGTTGTTGCTGGACAAAATTTACCAGGGGCTCAATCCCGGCGGCGCGCTGGTCCTGTCTGAAAAATTCAGTTTCGAAGATGCCAGCGTCGGTGAACTGCTTTTCAACATGCACCATGATTTTAAGCGTGCTAACGGCTACAGCGAACTGGAAATCAGCCAGAAGCGCAGCATGCTGGAAAATGTGATGCTGACCGACTCCGTCGAAGCCCACAAAGCGCGTTTACATAAAGCCGGTTTTGAACACAGCGAATTGTGGTTCCAGTGCTTCAACTTTGGTTCTCTGGTGGCACTGAAAGGCGGTCAGGCATGATTGAGTTCAGCAATTTTTATCAGCTTATCGCTAAAAACCACCTCTCCCACTGGCTCGAAACACTACCCGCACAGGTTGCTGCCTGGCAGCGCGAACAACTGCACGGTCAGTTTAAGCAGTGGAGCAATGCCGTCGAGTTTTTACCGGAAATGACGCCGTATAAACTGGATCTGTTGCACAGCGTAACGGCTGAAAGCGAAGAACCGCTGAGCGATGGGCAACTGCTGCGCCTCGATAAATTAATGCGCAATCTCATGCCCTGGCGCAAAGGACCGTTTTCACTTTATGGCCTGAACATTGATACCGAATGGCGTTCCGACTGGAAATGGGATCGCGTCTTGCCTCATCTGTCGGATTTGACCGGGCGCACGATTCTCGACGTGGGCTGCGGGAGCGGTTACCACATGTGGCGTATGATCGGCGCTGGCGCGCACCTGGCCGTTGGTATCGACCCGATGCAGCTGTTCCTGTGTCAGTTTGAAGCCGTGCGTAAATTGCTGGGTAACGATCAGCGCGCGCATCTGTTGCCGCTGGGCATCGAGCAGCTTCCTGCCCTGGCTGCCTTTGACACCGTCTTTTCGATGGGCGTGCTTTATCACCGCCGCTCGCCGCTCGAGCATTTATGGCAATTGAAAGATCAACTGTTCAACGGCGGCGAACTGGTGCTGGAAACGCTGGTGATTGAAGGTGATGAAAATGCGGTGCTGGTACCGGGCGACCGTTATGCGCAGATGCGCAATGTCTATTTCATTCCTTCCGCCCTGGCGTTGAAAAACTGGCTGGAGAAGTGTGGTTTTGTGGATGTGCGTATCGCCGATGTGTGCGTCACATCGACAGAAGAGCAGCGACGCACGGAATGGCTGACAACCGAATCCCTGGCAGAGTTCCTCGATCCGAACGACAGTACAAAAACGATCGAAGGCTATCCTGCGCCTATGCGCGCAGTGTTGATCGCCACGAAGCCGTAAAAACAGTATCGGTTGGAGGAACAAACGATAAAAAAAGGCCCCTGTTGAAATTGCAGGGGCCTGGTACAAGCAAGCATCATATTGGGCAAGATGATGCGCGGTAAAAATCGGTACGTTGCTACACGTGATGACGCTCAATTATCGATTTCATTACCGCAACCGACTCTCCCTCTACGCCATAGCGGGAATACTCATCCGCTTCGGCATCCGTCGACATTGACAATCCTGTATTGCGATAACGCATGGGTGAAGGCGTCCATTTGCCTGCTGAGCTGTGAAGCTCCTCAACCCCGGCGTTGATAAAGATTTCCAGATTGCTGGCACGGACACCCGCGCCTGCCATGATTATTGGAACACCTGATTGTGCTTTAAGTTCCGTAATTAATTTTATTCCTTTCTCAGCAGACGATTCCTGCCCCGATGTCAGGATACGTGCCACTCCTAATTCCGCCAACTTATCAAACGCTTGCAGCGGATTTCGGCACATATCAAACGCCCGATGAAATGTCACCGCCATCCCTTTCGCGGCCGTCATAACCTGACGCATGCGTGGCATATCGACGTTGCCATCTTCATCCAGCAGACCAATCACCAGCCCCGGGAAACCCAGATCGCGAACCATCGCGATGTCTTCCAGCATGGCGTCAAATTCACCCGCTGAATAGAAAAAGTCACCGCCACGTGGGCGAATAATCGGGTGTACCGGGATTGTCACGGTCTGGCGAACCGATTTCAGCACGCCGTATGACGGCGTTAACCCGCCCTCTTTTGGCGCCGCACATAATTCAATGCGATCGGCTCCGTACTGTTGCGCCGTTACCGCGCATTCCGCGCTGTAACAACAGATCTCCAAAAGCGCCAAGGCATCCTCCTTAAAATTGACGTTAACGTACCATCATGCCACGCCGCAAAACGACGGACGTCGCGTGAGTTCACAAACTTATGCGCGCTATGCCTCACTCGCGACGATTTGCTCGAGGGTCCACGGGTGAAATTTCACGGTCACCCTGCCGTCCGTCACCGCCAGCGTCGGATTAGGCAATCGTTCGCGAGCCCCTTTCGGTGAACTGGTTTTGACAAAGATTCCCGGCTTGCTTAAACCTTCATCTGACAATAAGGCCAGAGCGCGGGCGTTCAGAGTGTCGGGGTCGCCCGGCAACACAATTTCAATATGCTCCCAGCCCTCAATCGGATAACGTTTTTCGCCCGGCCACGGCAATTCCACAACGCTAAACTGCCAGTGCGCAACGCACACGGGTTCACGAAGCTTAAACAAACAAATAGGACGACCGTTAATTTCGGTTTCAGACAACAGTTCGCCGCACTGTTCAAACCCACGACGCCAGCGCTCCGCCGTCGCATTTTGATGGCAGCGAAGAGAAATGTGATCCGCGTCGAGGGGGGCAATATCCAGCCCAAGCTGAGTGGCAAGTTCTGTGAACGCTTGAGTGAAACGCGGAAGATCTGCGGAAATATCATGCAGTTCATCAATGGATTGCCAGTTCGTCATCAGAAGGTCTCTTATCGTGTCGCAAAGCCGCTAATTTACTCTGTTGGCTCCCGTCAACCAACCGCAGTTTTGAGGATTTTACCGTTGCATGCTTATGCACTCTTTCATCGCCTGTTTTCTGCACGCTCTTGAGGCGGTGCAATGCTGACGCCAGGTGCCATTTGCAGTATACTCCCGCCCTAAATTCTTAAACTGGCGCGGGTTGTCGCTCATCCGCTTCAAAAAGGTAAGGTATCCAGGTGAATATTCAGGCTCTTCTCTCCGAAAAAGTCAGTCAGGCACTGATTGCCGCAGGTGCGCCTGCGGATTGCGAACCACAGGTTCGTCAGTCAGCAAAAGTACAGTTTGGCGACTATCAGGCCAATGGCGTGATGGCAGTGGCTAAAAAACTGGGCATGCCGCCGCGACAACTCGCTGAGCTGGTGCTGACTCATCTGGATCTCAATGGCATCTCTAATAAGGTTGAGATTGCAGGCCCTGGCTTCATCAACATTTTCCTGGATCCTGCCTTCCTGGCAAGCCACGTTGACGCTGCGCTGAAGTCCGAACGTCTGGGCGTTGCTCAGCCGAAGGCCGAAACGATTGTGGTTGATTACTCGGCCCCCAACGTGGCGAAAGAGATGCACGTCGGTCACCTTCGTTCCACTATTATCGGTGATGCCGCTGTCCGTACGCTGGAATTCCTCGGCCATAAAGTGATTCGTGCTAACCACGTGGGTGACTGGGGAACGCAGTTCGGCATGCTGATCGCGTTCCTTGAGAAACAGCAGCAGGAAAATGCCGGTGAAATGGCGCTGGCTGACCTAGAAGGTTTTTACCGCGAAGCGAAAAAACATTACGACGAAGACGCAGCTTTCGCCGAACGCGCGCGCAGCTACGTTGTAAAACTGCAGGGCGGCGACGAATACTTCCGCGAAATGTGGCGCAAGCTGGTTGACATCACCATGTCCCAGAACCAACTCGCGTATAACCGTCTGAACGTTACGCTGACCCGTGACGACGTGATGGGTGAAAGTCTTTATAACCCAATGCTACCGGGTATCGTGGCCGATCTGAAAGCCAAAAAACTGGCGGTAGAGAGCGAAGGGGCAACGGTTGTTTTCCTTGATGAGTATAAAAACAAGGAAGGCGAACCGATGGGCGTGATCATCCAGAAAAAGGATGGCGGCTATCTGTACACCACCACGGATATCGCCTGTGCGAAATACCGTTACGAAACGCTGCATGCCGATCGCGTGCTGTATTACATCGATTCCCGTCAGCATCAGCACCTGATGCAGGCCTGGACTATCGTGCGTAAAGCCGGTTATGTGCCGGAATCCGTTCCGCTGGAACACCACATGTTTGGCATGATGCTGGGTAAAGACGGCAAGCCGTTCAAAACCCGCGCGGGTGGCACGGTAAAACTGTCCGACCTGCTGGACGAAGCGCTGGAACGCGCACGCCGTCTGGTGGCTGAGAAGAACCCAGACATGCCTGCCGAAGAGCTGGAAAAACTGGCAAATGCAGTGGGCATTGGCGCTGTGAAATATGCGGATCTGTCCAAGAACCGTACCACTGATTATATTTTCGACTGGGATAACATGCTGGCTTTCGAGGGCAACACTGCGCCGTACATGCAGTATGCCTACACCCGCGTGCTGTCCGTCTTCCGTAAAGCCAATATCGATGAAAGCGCGCTGGCAAACGCCGCCGTCGTCATCACCGAAGATCGCGAAGCGCAGCTGGCTGCCCGCCTGTTGCAGTTCGAAGAAACGCTGACCGTGGTTGCCCGCGAAGGCACCCCGCACGTGATGTGTTCTTATCTGTACGATCTCGCAGGTCTGTTCTCAGGCTTCTACGAGCACTGCCCTATCCTGTCTGCCGATAATGAAGAAGCGCGCAACAGCCGCCTCAAGCTGGCGCAGCTGACGGCCAAAACGCTGAAGTTAGGCCTGGATACCCTGGGTATCGAAACCGTCGAGCGTATGTAACGCAGAAACAAAAAACCCGGCACATACCGGGTTTTTTATTATCAGAAATATTTTCGCAAATATTCCGTAAGGCACAGAATCGCCATCGCCTGTCCATAAGGCATTGATGTCCTCGGGATCTGACGGTAAAACTCCAGATTGCTTCCCATCCCCGTCCCAAACGACGTTTGTAGCAGCTCGCCCTCCGGTGAGATGTTTTTCACTATCCCGCGAATCGCTCTTTCCGCCACGTTGGCGTATTCCGCACTCACATAACGCTTACGCACGGCTTTCAGTATTCCGTACGCAAAGCCTGCCGTCGCCGATGACTCCAGATACGAATTCGGATCGTCGAGCAGGGTGTGCCACAGCCCACTGTCATCCTGACACGTCGCCAGCGCCGCAATTTGGGCATCTAAAACCTGTACCAGATAACGCCGTACGGCATTGTTTTCCGGCAAATCAACCAGCTCAAGGAAATCGGGAATCACGATCGTTAACCAGCTGTTCCCACGCGCCCAGCGCGCCTTGGCAAAGTTGTGCTGTCCGTCGTAGTTCCAGCCGTGAAACCACAGACCGGTTTCCCTGTCCATTAGGTTCTGGACATGGAGCAAAAACTGATAAACCGACTCTTCCACGTAATCGGGACGATTCAACAATTTGCCGATTTTCGCCAGCGGCAGCACCGTCATCATCAGCGTGTCATCCCACATCTGCTGATGATTTTCTTCTGCCAGAGTGATGTGTTGCATCCCTCCGTGGTCTGTACGCGGCATGTCATTCATCGCCCATTCCGCCCAGGTTTGCAGCCACGGCAGATACGTTGGGTTTTGCGTTTCTTCGTAACGGTACGCCAGCGTCAGAAAGGGTGCCATCGTGTTGACGTTTTTGGTGGTGGCGCCTTCAGCAAAGCGATCGGCAAACCAGGTGTCGATGATTTGACGCATTTCCTCGTCACCGGTCTGGCAGTAATACTGCCAGATTCCGTAAAGCCCCACGCCGTGGGTCCACTCCCACCCCGCCCAACCTTTGGTGTCAATGACGCGCCCATCGTCCAGCCGCAGTAAAAACTCGCCGTTTTTATCATTAATATTCACCAGGTTGTGCGTCACCTTTTGAATCAGCGATTTCAGCTCATCCCTGGCAATAAAATGCTCAGGCTGACGCAGTAACGGGCTATGTTTGACAGGCCAAACCTTCATTTTCTTATCCTCTGTGATAGGTCGAGTTCAGTACCGCGCGATCCTTCAGCGCAGTTGCAGCAGGTTTATTGCGATTCAGGTAACCGATATTGTTGTTACCCCACAGCGATTCGAACGGCATTCCCGCCAGCATTTCGACGGTCGCGCGGGCCTGCGGCGTGGCGGTCTCAGGCATAGCCCGGCCGGACTCCCGCATTTTGGCGGTCTCTTCGCGCAGCGTGCTGTGCGTTTGCAGGTTGAGCTTGAAGCGCAACGAAACGAGGAAACCGCAGATCAGGACCAGAATGGTGCCCACACTCAGAATCATCAGAATGGTGTGGCTGACCTCTGCTGGCTGCGTTTTCTGGCCGCTCACAAAGCCAGACATCTGCATCACAATACCGACCAGCATGATGGCACCCGCCTGCGAGGCTTTGCGCGTCAGGGTCATGATGCCGGCAAAAATCCCTTCGCGACGCTGACCGGTGATCACTTCATCGACGTCCGCGATGTAGGTGTACACGTTCCATGGAACATAGTTGATTCCGCCGCGTCCCAGGCCCGCAACGGCAGAGACCAGCAGCAACAGTGCGTACACATCGCTGAGTCCTGCGTAATACAGCACTGCGTAGGAGATTGACGCCAGACCAAACAGGACCACAACCATGCGGTATGACGGCGCTGGTCCAAAGCGGATGCACAGCGGGATCATCGCGATAACAGCGATGAACTGGAAGATCGCCATTGTGCCCAGCAGGTTAGACGCCATCGACGCTTCCTGCATCAGCACGAAAACGACGTAATAGGTGAACACCGCGTTAAACACGTCCTGCGCAATGTACCCACCGAGATACATGCCCAGATGCTGGCGGAAAATCTTCACGCGCAGCGTAGAGCTTAACTCAACAAACAGACGGTTAAGGCTTTGCCCAAGGTTGAGCTGTTTCTTCTCTTCTTCCGCTCTGAGCGCCGCTTCAGACCACTCTTCTCGCGGACGTTCCCAGGTAAAGAACCAAACGAAAGTCAGCATGACGGCGCAGAGTACGGAGAACACCAGGCTTGCGTAGAAGAAAGAGACGGCGTTGTCTTTGCCAAAATGCGTCAGCAAAATACCCGGCAGGAAAGAGGCCAGAATCGCCGACATCTGCGCCATGGAGATACGTGCGCCAGAGAATTTGGTCTTCTGTTTGAAATCGTCGGTCATTTCCGGCACCAGTGTTTCATATGGCACCAGAATCATGGTGTAGACGATATCAAAGACCAGATAGGTCAGCAGGTAGTACCAGAATCCCATATCGCCTACCCACATCAGTGAGTAGCTAAATACGCAGGGAATACCCAGCAGGATAAAGAATTTGCGGCGACCAAACCGTTTGCCGAGCCAGGTGGTACCGAAGTTATCCGTCAAAAAGCCCATCAGCGGACTGACAACGGCATCCAGAACCCTTGCCGCAGCAAAGATGAAAGTCGCCTCAATCGGCGAGAGTCCACAGAAGGTCGTGTAAAAATACAAAAGCCAGGCAGCCGTCAGCGCGGTCGTGCCTGCGCCAAGAAAGTCGCCTGAACCATAAGCGAGATAATTTGAGAGTCCTATTTTGCGTGTTTTCATTGCCGTTAACCCTTTCAGTTTTGGGAGACTCCCTGGGAAGCAAACCTCATCCGGGAGTTTTTACACGGCTACAGTAGAAGTATCGCCAAGGGGATACCTTTCTGTTTCTGCCATCGCACTGAAACAAATGGCAATAATGCAAAGAGATTAAGTACGCGTGTCACTGATTTATAAAACAGCGTTTCTTTTGCATCAAAAGGTTGGGTCATTTTTTGCGAGCCAGCCGTCAGATTCTTCCAACGGCTGGTGAAAAGGCAGGCAACTAGCGGTAGTTAACGATCACCTGGTTACTTTGAACTTTGAGTGCAGGAATCAAACGTCCCCCGCCCGGAACTTCCCAGACGAAACGCAGCGGTTCGATGGCGGGAACGCCATCCAGTCCGCGCGTTGTACCACTTTCTCCGTCCAGTTCAGTGCAGCGCGTCTGAGAACATAAACGAACCTGAAGCCCTGCGGGAGTGGGGCCAATAAGTTGATAGCGCCAGGCCACCAGCGTCATCAGCCCTGAAACCGGCTCCGGTGCCGAAAGCGGTCGCGATGATGCCGAGACGCCACGGTTACTGAGCGTGATCCCAATGCTGCTCGCCTCCCATGACCCCTCTCCGGCGGCCTGCGCCACCAGCGGGAAAAGTAAAATCAAAAGCCATTTGCGCATTATTTTCCTCCGATTGTCGCCGTCATACGGATATGGCGGTTATCCGACAGTTCCATATTCGAGAGCACCACCAGTTGCGTCAAACTGCGGCGCAGGAAGCGTGAAAGCAGCGGACGAAGCGCGTGGTTCACCAGCAGTACCGGCGGTGCGCCGAGCATTTCCTGACGCGAAAGCGCTTCCTGCGTTTGGGCCAGCAGTCGGTCGGCAAGGCCAGGCTCGAGGCCACCTCCGCCCTGCAATGCCTGCAGAAGCAAACGCTCAAGCGGTGTATCAAGACCGATAACCTGCACTTCTCCCGTCCCCGGGAACCACTGCTGAGTGATTGCGCGCCCTAACGCGACACGTACTACAGCGGTCAGTTCGTGCGGATCGCTTTGCAGTGGAGCATGCTCCGCCAGCGTTTCCAGAATGGTTCGCATATCGCGGATCGGGACTTTTTCTTCCAGCAGGTTTTGCAGCACTTTGTGCAGCGTGGTTAATGTCACCACACCAGGCACCAAATCTTCAGTCAGTTTTGGCATCTCTTGCGTGACGCGGTCGAGCAACTGTTGCGCTTCCTGGCGTCCAAAGAGTTCCGCCGAGAACTGACCAATAAGATGGTTAAGGTGTGTCGCAACCACGGTGCTGGCTTCAACAACCGTGTAGCCCTGGATCTGCGCCTGTTCTTTGAGTGCACTTTCAATCCAGATCGCCGCCAGGCCAAATGCCGGGTCGATAGTTTGTTCACCGGGCAGCGTTCCTGCCGCAGTGCCAGGGTTGATGGCCAGCCAGCGCCCTGGATAGGCGTCACCGCTGCCAATTTCAACACCTTTCATCAGAATACGGTAGCGTGCTGGCGGCAGATCCATGTTGTCACGGATGTGCACCACCGGCGGCAGGAAACCCATATCCTGAGCGAATTTTTTACGGATACTGCGAATGCGCCCGAGCAGTTCGCCGTCCTGCTGGAAATCAACCATCGGAATCAAACGATAGCCCACTTCCATCCCAAGGGAATCCTCAAGCTGGACGTCGTTCCAGGTTGCTTCAACCGCCTGGGTGTTTTCCGGCATTTTGACAGGAGTGACTTCGGCGGCAGGCTTGCTTTCACGCCCACGTAACCACCAGGCCAGGCCTAGCAGTGCTGCGGTGAAAAGCAAGAAGACGAAGTTTGGCATGCCAGGCACCATACCCAGCAGGCCGAGCACAGCAGCAGAGAGCATCAGCACATTCGGGTTGCTGAACAACTGCGTCACCATCTGCTGACCGACATCTTCATCGGTGCTTACGCGGGTAACAATAACACCTGCCGCAGTGGAGATGACGAGGGCCGGAATCTGCGCCACAAGGCCGTCACCGATCGTTAGCAGCGTATAGCTTTCCGCTGCATGGCCCATATCCATACCGTGTTGCAGCACGCCGACCAGCAAACCGCCCACCACGTTGATCACCATGATCAGGATGCCGGCGATGGCATCACCACGAACGAATTTACTCGCACCGTCCATGGAACCGTAGAAGTCAGCTTCCTGAGTCACATCAGAACGGCGTTTCTTCGCTTCATCTTCACCAATCAACCCGGCGTTTAGATCGGCATCGATAGCCATCTGTTTGCCTGGCATCCCGTCCAGTACAAAACGCGCGCCAACTTCCGCGATACGTCCCGCACCTTTGGTAATAACCATAAAGTTGATGATAACGAGGATCACGAACACCACGATACCGATGGCAAAGTTCCCGCCCACGAGGAAGTGGCCAAATGCTTCAACCACTTTACCCGCTGCCGCACCGCCGGTATGTCCATCCATCAGAATGATACGTGTGGACGCGACGTTCAGCGCAAGGCGCAGTAACGTTGTGAACAGCAGAATGGTTGGGAACGCAGCAAACTCCAGCGTACGCTGGGTAAACATCGCCACCAACAGCACCATGATGGACAGAGCAATGTTGAAGGTGAAAAGCAGATCGAGGATAAATGCTGGCAACGGCAGCACCATCATCGACAGAATTAGCAGGATGAGAATCGGCCCGGCAAGGATCTGCCATTGTACCGATTTCAGGTTGCTGGGCAGGCGCAACATCGCCACCAAATTAGCCATCAGTGTCCTTTTCGTTCAAAAAATCCAGTGCTGCAGGCACCGGAAGATTGCCAGGTTTTTCAGGTCGTTGACCGCCTGCTAAACGCCAGCGTTTCAATTGCCATACCCATGCCAGCACTTCCGCTACGGCAGCATAGAGCTGCCCCGGAATTTGCTGACCAATTTCAGCGTGACGATAAAGCGCACGCGCTAAAGGCGGTGCTTCAAGTACCGGCACGCGGTTCTCACTTCCAATTTCTCGGATGCGCAGCGCGATAAGCCCCGCCCCTTTCGCGACCACTTTTGGCGCGCTCATTTTGTTTTCGTCGTATTTTAAAGCGACAGAATAGTGCGTCGGGTTAGTGACGATAACGTCAGCCTTCGGCACATCTTCCATCATGCGGCGGCGCGCGGCGGCGCGCTGCATCTGGCGGATACGCCCTTTAACATGCGGATCGCCTTCCATCTGTTTATATTCGTCGCGCAAATCCTGGCGTGACATACGCAGCTTTTTGATATGGCTATAGATCTGGAAGAACACATCAAATCCAACCATGGGGATAATACTGAGTACCACCAGTACCGCGCAGAAACCCACTAAATCCATCGCATTACGCATGGCGGTTAGCGGGGATTCACTGAGAAGGCGCATCATATCTGGCCAATGGTGCCAAAGGTAAAACCCAGCAGTGCTGCCCATCAGCGTTGACTTAAGGATCGCCTTAAGCAACTCCGCACCCGTTTGCGCTGAAAACATCTTTGCAATGCCCGGGAACGGGTTAAGTTTGGAGAATTTGGGTTGCAGCGATTTCCCGCTGAATATCAGACCACCCAGCATTATTGGCGATACCAGTGCCACCAGCACGACTCCGCTGATCAAGGGTAACAACGCTATCATCGCGTTTTTAATCAACAGGATTATCTGGCTGAGGATCAAATTTTGGTCATTGACGATACTGTGATCGAAGCGTAGCCCGGCCGAGAGCATACCCGCCAGCCGGTTGGCAAACGCGCCGCCGCCGAACCAGATGATGCATACTCCTACGATTAAAATCAGCAGGGATGTCAGCTCTCGGGATCGGGGGACTTGCCCATCCTCACGCGCTTTGTCTAGTCGGTGGGGTGTAGGGGCTTCTGTTTTGTCGTCGCTATCGTCTGCCACTGTCTTGCTCGCTGCCCATTTCGTCAGGCTTATCATGCCAGAGCCTCGGCTGACCAATGGCGGGAAAAGCTCATATAACTTGTCCTTTTTGTCCCGTTTAACGAAGCAAAGATGACGGTCGGAACGATCTATACACTCCAAATTTGGAGCGATAGTTATTATTACTTCCTTTAACTGCTTAGAACGCATAAAAGAAATGAACTGTTTCACTAACGATTTTAAACATTAAAGCAACATCACCCCTAAGTTAAATCAACAAATAAAAAAAACAACCTCTCGATTTATACTTATTAACTATGCCCCATGCAAAATTAATAACACAGAGTAATGCCAAAGCCCTAAAAGGTTATATTACAACCACTTTTAAATAACCCATTAAAACTTCCAGTTATTAACCACCCCCTTTCCAGAAATAAACAAAGTTGTATACTGAGGTCTGGGGTGAAATAAGTTTATATAAATCCCAACGAACACATTCAACTACTGGATATAAATCGCACGGAGCTTCAGCTTATGAATTTAAGGAAAAATGTCATTGCCGCCACTATGCTGGCGATTATTTCCGGCAGCGCCTGTGCGGCAGAAACAAATGCCGGAACTATCCATTTTACCGGCCAAATTATAGAACCAAGCTGTACTATTCAAGGTGATGATGGCACGGATAGCACAGTCCCTCTCGGAACCTATACCACTAGCTTATTCACCGCTACCGGTGTCGAATCCACATTGGTACCCTTTTCAATCACTCTCGCAGATTGCCCACTTACTAGTGATGGCTTAGCAAAAGTTCAATTAACATTTAATGGCCCTTCTGCGCTCACTGGCTCAGCTACGTTATTAGATGTGAGCAAAATCACCACTGTAGGGGATACTGCAGCGACTGGAGTTGGGATCGCTATCAGCCCTGATGGTAAAGACACACAGCTTATCTCTATGGATGGCAAAGAGGAACAGGTCTACATTGATCTTCCGACCATAAAAGGAGACACCATTAAATCTGACTTTAATGCACGATATAAATCATTCGCAGAAAAAGTGACTGCGGGCCCAGCCGATGGTGACCTGACAGTGAATATTCTTTATCGTTAATACCCTCCCCTTATTCATAAAACATACATTTTAGTAGCACTTCTTTAGGGGATAGTTATGTCGATAGTCCGAAAGCTTATTCGGACTATCGTTTCCCTTGAGATACAAATTCATTAAAAGGGAGTTTTGATGCGTATTTCGTCGCTTTTATTATTATGCATTCCGGTTATTACGAGCACTATAAGTCATGCTGCAGGTATACAGATTGGGCGCACGCGCATCATTTATGAAGCGGGTAAAAAAGAGATCGCTCTCCCGCTTGTGAATAAAGATCATTCGCTGCCATGGCTGGTGCAATCCTGGACTGATACGGGTGATGGAAAAACACGTGGTCCCTTCATTGTCACGCCCCCTTTATTTCGTCTGGACCCGGAAAAGGAGCAGAGCCTTCGTATTGCCTGGAACGGTGCCGCGCTGCCTGAAAATAAAGAATCGCTATTCTACATGAACATTCGCACCATCCCGGCAACAGCAAAGGAAGACGATGATAAAAACGTCCTGCGCTTAATTTACAAAACACGACTGAAACTCTTCTGGCGCCCCGCTGGCCTGAAAGGCACTCCCAGTGATACCTGTAAACAACTTCGTTTTACGCGCAGTGGCAACATGTTGACCGTAGTGAATAACGGCGATTACTACAGCATCTTCGATAACCTCAAGGTGGGTAACACGAAGATTGATAAAGCCGATCAGGTCAGTCCTCAGTCAAGCGTCAGCATCCTTATTCCCGAAGGTGTTACCGGAACAAACGTCAGTTGGCGTTGCATCACGGATTACGGTAATGCCTCAACGCAATTCTCATTTACACTGGCTTAGGACGAAACAAAATGACCCGTGGACTCTGTTCCCCGCTTAGCCAGCGCCGCCTGCGCTTTAATCCGATTGTCCGTTATTTAGGCGGTTTTTTGATGATGGCTTCGGCTGTGACTCATGCCAGAGAATATCGTTTCTCCCCTTCTTCACTGGAGGGCGACATGCTGATGCAGCAGGATATCGATCTGTCGTTGTTTTCAAAATCCAATGCTCAATTACCTGGGGTCTACTCCTCAAAGGTCAAAATTAACGACAGCCAAATAGATACTGTCGACATCACTTATCTCAGCGATAAAAGTGGCGCTCTCGTTCCACAACTGACACCTGAAATGCTGCGCAAATGGGGGGTCGATGTTGATAAATATCCCCCGCTTGCATCCCAGGCGGCCACCAGCCCTCTGGAAAAATCACTGGGTGATTACATTCCTCAGGCGGCAGCGAAGCTCGATTTTTCTGTGATGACGCTGAACCTCAGCATTCCACAAGCGGCGATAAGCAGTCATGGCAAAGATTACATCGATCCCTCACGTTGGGACGACGGTGCACCGGTGGCCTTTGTCGACTACAGCTTTTCCGGATCACAAAGTGAGGATAACTCGCGCAGTAGGACAACCAATCAGTATCTGAATATACGCAACGGCGCGAATCTCGGAGGCTGGCGCGTGCGTAACTATTCCACCTGGAGCAAAACTGACGATGCCAACAGTTGGGATACCATTAATACCTATCTGCAACATGACATCGACGCATGGAAAGCACAGTTTACCGGCGGTGAGAGCAGTACGCGCGGAGAGGTTTTTGACAGCCTGCAGTATCGCGGTATTAATATTGCTTCTGATGAAGAGATGCTGCCGTATAGCCAGCGCGGCTATGCGCCCACGATCCGCGGAATTGCGAGTTCAAATGCAGAAGTTTCGGTGCGCCAGAACGGCTATCTTATTTACCAGCAAAATGTCGCGCCGGGAGCCTTTGCCATTGATGACCTTTACTCTACGACCAACAGCGGCGATCTCGAAGTCACAGTAAAAGAAGCTGACGGTACTGAACATCGCTTCACCCAACCCTATTCCAGCGTCGCCGTTATGCAACGCCCCCATCAAATGAAGTATGAATTCACCGCAGCACGCTACCGTGCTGATAGTGGCAGCGATCAAAATGAGCCGGTCTTCGCTCAGGGCAGTCTCATCTATGGTGTGAATAACTACTTCACCGTCTTCGGTGGCGTGACCACATCGCAGGATTATCAAGCGGCTAATGCCGGTAGTGGTATCGCGCTCGGCACTTTGGGGTCAATTTCTGCAGATGTCACGCTCGCTAAAGCGAAGCTCGATAATGATGAGAAAAGCACCGGCCAGTCATATCGCCTGCTTTACTCCGGCAAAGTGGATGCCACAGATACTAACTTCACCCTGGCCAGTTATCGCTACTCAACCAGTGGTTACTACAGTTTTGCTGATGCCACACAAAAATATGATCAGCATGAAGAGGATGACCTGTTTCGCTATAACAAGCGTAACCGCATCCAGGCGAGTATCAGTCAGAAAATTTACGACGTCAGCCTCTATCTGAATGGCTACCAACAGGATTACTGGCAAACCTCGCAGACTGAACGCAGCATTTCTGCCGGACTGAATACCGTTGTAAGAAGCATCAGTTACCATCTGGCGTACACCTACAGTGAAACCAACGACAATGAAAGTGACCAGATGGTTTCTTTCGGCCTCAGTATGCCGCTTAGTCAATGGCTCCCACGCGCCTGGAGCAGCTATAACATAAGCAACAGTAAACATGGTGACACACGACAAAATGTGGGAGTGAATGGCACGTTGCTTGAAGACGAGCGCTTAAGCTATTCACTTCAGCAGAGCCACTCAAACCACGATGGGGATGATACCAGCAGTGTTTACGGCAGTTATCGCTCGCAGTATGCCAATCTCAACGCAGGCTATTACTACTCTTCAGATAATTCCCAGCAACTCAGCTATGGCGTGAGCGGCGCAGTGGTGGCGCATCCTCTGGGGGTGACACTTGCCCAGCCATTAGGAAGCCAATTCGCTATTGTCAATGCGAACCATGCATCTGGTGTCCGTTTCCAGAACCAGCGTGGCATTCAGACGGACTGGCAGGGAAATGCCATCATTACTTCGCTGAGCCCATATCAGGAAAACCGTATCCGCATTGATACTACCAGCCTGCCTGAGGATGTTGATACCTCAGATACAGCGGTCACCGTCATTCCTTCGCGCAATGCCGGTGTCGTCGCCCGTTTTGATGCTCACGTCGGTTACCGCACGTTGATTACCTTAACCCGCAACGATGGCAAAACAGTTCCATTTGGCGCAATCGCCACTGCACGGTCACCGGTTATCAGCGGTATCGTTGACGAGACAGGCACACTCTATCTTGCCGGCGTATCGGACAGCGTGCAGCTCGATGTTAAATGGGGTAATTCCCCAAACCAGCAATGCACGGCCAACGCGTCATTGGATTCATCGAAAAATGCGATAAATCCAACAGGCATTCGCTCCGTCCGCGCAATTTGTCAGCAGGAAATGAAACATGTTAACTGATATGAAAACCCTTTCTCGCGCCTTCATAGGTGCGGTGCTTAGTCTCGTCTTTTCGGCTTCAGCGCAAGCAGTAACCATCTTGCATGACTGCTTTGGCGCGCCACAAGAATACAACATCAACTATGACCGCGAGTTAAACGCCAGCGAAAATACCGTTAATCACGATGTGGACATTCAAGAACATCTCGTCGGCGGAGGGATGGAAATGGAGGCCAACTGTAGTTGCCCTGGAAGTATGTCCGCTACGAGTTCAGTGCTCGAATTAACGCTAGCGGGTAGCCCATTGCCGGGAGGGACAAACGGATATGGATATCTTACTGATAAAGTTGATATTGACGTTAAAGGTTATACGGATGCAGTGAATTCACCGGACGGTGAAGGCCTGTTTGGATTGAATATCAATCAATATCCCACGCAGCTGTCATCAATGTCTAAGACGATTGAAAACATCAAAACCACAGAAGGAACGGCGAGCGTGTGTAGTGAAAACACGCGCCCGAGTGGCTCAACGGCTGTAAAACGAAAATTCAAACTGAACGTGATTGGCGCGACGTTTTACATCAAAAAACCGATTATCGGTAAAGAGATGATTCCTTCTACGCTCGTCGTGCAAAACTACACGTGCCTCTATTTCGGTTCAGGAAGTTGCGATGTCAGCAACGCGCAGCAGGTGTCAAATATCTGGCTGAGCGGTTCCCTCTCCGCGCCATTGAGTTGCACCATTAATGAAGGCAGTACGATTGAGGTCGATTTCGGTAATATTGTGAGCAAACAATTTAGTGGCAAGAGTCGGCCACCTCAGGGATACCCCCTAAAAAATGTCGACATTTCTTATCACTGCGACAGTAACGCGGTTGGGAATAACGATCGAATCAAACTCACACTGACCGCCGATCAGGGTGTGGTCGATAGCAGCGATCCGCTGGTTGCCAAAATGCTTGATAAGGATGACGTTGGGGTAAGAGTATTCAGCGAGTCAAATCAGAATGTTGCCCTGGACGGCACTTTCGAATTCCCGGTCCCGATGGACGAACAAGGAAATGGTGTCGTGCGCATTAAAGCCGCACCCGTCAGCACCACTGGTAAAAGCCCGGAGCCGGGCAAGTTTGAAGGGAACGTCACGGTAAAAATGGATTTGCGTTAAGTTTTACGCAGGTTGCGCAAACAACCTGCGTATAAATCGCAATAATTAGAACCCGAGGCTGTCCAGCAAATCGTCCACCTGATCCTGGCTGGCAACAACGCCCGCCTTGGTGGTATCGAGTTGCGGGCCATTCAACAGGCTTTCATTCTCGCGTTTCGGACGTGATGCGGGTTCCGGCATGTTTTCCAGAAGCACCATCAGTAACTGACGTTCGATTTCCTGAATCACATCCATCATGCGCTTGATGACCTGGCCCGTAAGGTCCTGGAAATCCTGCGCCATCATAATGTCCAACAGCTGAGCATTGGTGAAGCTGGTATGATCCGGCACTTCGCCCAGATACTGACGCGTATCCGTCACCAGCTCACGTGCATCGGTCAGTTCGATTGGGTTTTCGAACCACTCGTCCCAACGTTTGCTCAGCGATTTCGCGCCTTTTTCCATCGCATCCTGGTGGGGTTGCGACGCTTCAACGCTGTTCAGCGCACGCTCTGCGGCCTGCGCGGTCATCTGAACTACGTAATCCAGACGATCGCGTGCATCAGGAATCGCTTCGGCGGCTTCGGCAATAGCCTGATCCAGGCCTAGTTCGCGTAAGCTGTCACGCAGCATGCGCGTCAGGCTACCAATGCGAACAATTATGTCGTTGGGCGAAAGTGCGTCAACGGGTTTAATAGAAGATTGCATCATCACCAGCACCTCACATGCCGAGTTTCTCGAAGATCTTGCCGAGTTTCTCTTCCAGGGTCGCAGCAGTAAATGGCTTAACCACATAACCGCTCGCGCCCGCCTGTGCTGCCGCAATAATGTTTTCTTTCTTGGCTTCTGCTGTCACCATCAGAACCGGGAGAGAAGACATATTGCCGTCAGCGCGAATTGTTTTCAGCAGTTCCAGACCATCCATGTTAGGCATGTTCCAGTCAGAAATAACAAAATCAAAGCCACCGGCTTGCAGTTTGTTCAGCGCATCGACACCGTCTTCTGCTTCTTCAACGTTATTAAAACCCAGCTCTTTCAGCAGATTGCGTACGATGCGACGCATGGTGGAAAAGTCATCCACAACCAAAAATCTGAGCTCTTTGTCCGCCATAAAACTACACTCCTCGTTAAATACGTATTGCCTGTCCGGCACTGATTTTCGCCAGCATTTGCTGGCTTACCTGGCTAAGATCGACCACTTCGCTCACGCCACCCATATTGATGGCCTCGCGCGGCATGCCGAACACCACACAACTTGCTTCATTCTGCGCAATCGTCCATGCGCCAGCCTTATGCATCGCTAGCATTCCGGCCGCACCATCGTTGCCCATTCCCGTCAGGATAACCCCAACGGCATTGCGCCCCGCATGTTTCGCCACCGAATGAAACAGCACATCCACTGACGGACGATGCCGGTTAACCGGCGGTCCGTCATGAATTTTGATCTGGTAGTTAGCGCCACTGCGCGCCAACTCCATATGTTTGTCACCCGGTGCAATATACGCATGACCCGGCAGGACACGTTCGCCGTCTTCCGCTTCTTTCACGCTAATCTGACACAGCTTATTCAGACGCTCAGCGAACGAACGGGTAAAGCCTGGCGGCATATGCTGGGTAATAAGAATACCGGGACTTGAAAGCGGCAATGGCTGGAGTACATGGCGAATTGCCTCTGTTCCTCCGGTTGACGCGCCAATCACCAGCAACTTTTCGGAGCTCAGCAGCGGTCCAGCTTTAATCGCCACGGGAGCCGAAACAGGCGTATGTGCCGTCAGTTTCGCCCGCGAGGCGGTACGAATCTTCTCAGCGATCATTTCGCTGTACGCTAACATCCCTTCACGAATGCCGAGCTGCGGTTTAGTGACGAAATCTATCGCCCCCAACTCCAGCGCACGCAGGGTGATTTCTGAGCCTTTCCCCGTCAGAGAAGAGACCATCACCACAGGCATTGGGCGCAGACGCATTAATTTTTCAAGAAAATCAATGCCGTCCATACGCGGCATTTCCACATCCAGCGTGAGTACGTCGGGGTTGAATTTTTTAATTAAATCACGCGCTACCAGAGGATCGGGGGCAGTGGCCACCATCTCCATATCGCTATGACTGTTGATAATTTCCGTCATGATCTGGCGCATCAGCGCGGAATCATCGACAGATAACACCCTTATTTTACTCATGCTTTTTCCTTACTCAGCGCATAAACCGTTTGTCCACGCAGGCTAAATTCGCGGGCAAGGTTGCTGAAGTTCTCCGAGTGCCCTGCAAACAACAAGCCATCCGGCTTAAGCAGCGGGGCGAAGCGGCGCAGAATGTCCTGCTGCGTCGTTTTGTCAAAATAAATCATTACGTTACGACAAAAAATAGCGTCAAACGGACCCGGCACGTTGTACTGCTTATCCAGCAGATTCACCGAGGCAAATTCAACACAATTCGCCAGTTCCTGACGCACGCGAACCAGCCCTTCATGAGGCCCGGTACCGCGCATGAAATAACGCTGTAACTGTTGAGGTGACAGCGTTTTCAGCTCTTCAAGGCGATACACACCGTTGCGTGCTTTTTCCAGCACTTCGGTATCAATATCGCTGGCATAGACTTTCCAGCGTCCAGGCGCCATTCCCAACGTATCAGCGAGCGTAATCGCCAGTGAATACGGCTCTTCACCTGTAGAAGCAGCCGCACTCCAGACACGATACTCGCCGCCGCGTTTACGCGCGTGCTCCGCCAGCACCGGGAAATGGTGACCTTCGCGGAAGAACGCCGTCAGGTTTGTGGTCAGCGAGTTAATGAATGCCTGCCACTCTGCACTGTTCTGATTGGCCTCCAGCATGCTCAAGTAACGACCAAAGTCATCAAGCTCAAGGGTACGTAAGCGCCTAACCAGTCGGTTGTAGACCATGTCTCGCTTATGATCGGCGAGCACAATCCCAGCACGCTGGTAGATTAACTGACATATCCGACGAAAATGCGCGTCGGACAGCGCGAGGCGCTGTGTCATTTGCAACAATAATGACGATTGGCCCGAGGGCTGTGGTGTTGTCATGGCGCCTTCTTAATCACTTTCAGGATACAACTGGCACGGTCTGCGACCGTCCGGCTTCTGCTACTTTTTCGACTTGCTCTTTCACGTTAAATACCGCAACCAGACTTGTCAGATGATCGGCCTGATTTGCGAGCTGGTCGGTAGCGGCGGCCGCTTCTTCTACAAGCGAAGCGTTCTGTTGCGTTACCTGATCCATTTGCGCTACGGCCAGAGCGACCTGCTCAATCCCGCGACGCTGTTCGTCAGAGGCGGATGCAATTTCGCCCATGATGTCGTTCACTCGCGTGACCGAGGTGACGATTTCCGTCATGGTGCGCGCGGCGGTATCGACGAGTCCCGATCCCTGCTGAACACGAGAAACCGACTCTTCGATCAACGTTTTTATCTCTTTTGCCGCGTTCGCGCTGCGGCTGGCGAGGTTACGTACTTCACCGGCGACCACGGCAAAACCACGGCCTTGCTCTCCGGCACGCGCGGCTTCGACAGCGGCGTTCAGCGCCAGAATATTGGTCTGAAACGCAATCCCATCGATTACGCTAATAATGTCGCCAATTTTCTGCGAACTGGTGGCGATGTCCTGCATGGTGGTCGCAACGTGCGAAGCCTGATCGCCACCTTTTTTGGCGGTGTGTGCCGCTTGCTTCGCCAGGTCGGACGCCTGACGGGCGTTATCGGCGTTCTGGCTCACCGTCGCCGTTAACTCTTCCATGCTGGCCGCCGTTTGCGCCAGCGAGGCCGCCTGCTGTTCAGTACGCGAGGATAAATCGTTATTCCCCGCTGCAATTTCTGAAATACCGGTGTGCATCGCATAACTGCCCTGACGCACATCGGTCACGGTTTCACGCAGTGAACCTTGCATGGCCTTAAGACTGGCAAAAATGGCCGAAATTTCGTTCTTGCCATACACCGAAACCGGACGCGCCAGATTGCCTTTCGCGATGCTGTCAAAATGACTGCTGATAATCGCCAGCGGCAGTACGATCATTCTGCGCGACCAGAGCAACGAAGCCCCTGTCAACAGTGCCGCCAGGACCACCATCGTGGCAAAAATCACGCCCGACATGTGATAGCTGGTCTGACTCTCCCCGCTGGCCTTTGCCACAAACTGATTAATATCCTGCTGCCAGGCGTTAAAGCTTTTATCAAATGCCGCCTGGGAATCTTGTACCGGTGCGGTCAAGAAATCCGACAGCTGATTGTTCTCAAGCCAGGTCGCCTGATGCTCCAGATCGCTGTGCCACTGCGTATAACCCTTTTGCATCTCTGCCGTCAGCGCTTTCCCTTTTTCGCTGACCGCTTCCTGCTCGCTAAAAGCTTTAAATTGTGCTTCCGCCTGCTTCAGGCTGTCGCGCGCGGTGGTCATCAGCGCCTTAATGTCATCAGGCGGATAGCTCAGCGCGGTTAATGTGCCCGCTTTGTTCAGCGCAGTGCTGGCCTGCAAAAGCACCGCGCGCGTTTGTGCGAGCGTGGAGCGTTGCTGATTACTCGTCTCAACTTCCTGTAAGTTCTGATAGCCATCGCGAAAAGCCCAAAAAGACAACCCGTTACTGCCAACCTGCAACACACCGCAAAGGATCAGAATTAAAAACAGTGTGGTCGAGATACGAATACGATTTAACATCCACGCTCCCATCAAGCGGCAATCTGCCGCAGTTAAATTTCAGTCAAAATGTTTCCCAGTTTTCTTCTTTTCCATGGGCTGTCGCACGGGTGTTTTTCACCACAGCGGCAGACGTCGTCCCGGCAAAAACTGCACGCGACGTATCCGTATTGACAGGCGTAGAGGTAAGGCGGAACGCCGAGACGGCCATCTTCAGACGGCTCGCCTGGTCTTCCAGTGCAGCGGCCGCCGCAGCGGACTCCTGCACCAGCGCGGCGTTTTGTTGTGTAACGCGATCCATTTCTTGTACGGCCAGAGCGACCTGATCGATCCCCCGGCTTTGTTCATCAGACGCCGAGGCAATTTCGCCCATGATGTCCGTCACGCGAGTCACCGCGTTAACGATGTCCGTCATCGTTTCACCCGCGCTCTCAACCAGCACTGAACCGGTATTGACGCGTGAAACAGAGTCATCAATCAGAGTTTTAATTTCTTTTGCCGCATTTGCGCTGCGGCTCGCAAGGTTACGCACTTCACCCGCAACGACGGCAAACCCACGACCTTGTTCACCGGCACGCGCCGCTTCAACCGCTGCGTTCAGTGCCAGAATATTGGTCTGGAAGGCAATCCCATCGATCACGCTGATGATATCGGCGATTTTTTTCGAACTGCCGGTGATTTCCTGCATAGTTTTCACCACGCCATCCACCACTTTCCCGCCGTGCAGCGCCGTTTCCGACGCTCTTTCCGCCAACTGGGACGCCTGACGGGCGTTATCGGCGTTTTGCTTCACGGTAGCGGTAAGCTGTTCCATGCTGGCGGCCGTCTCTTCCAGTGCGGAGGCCTGCTGTTCAGTACGGGAGGAGAGATCGTTGTTGCCCATCGCGATTTCGCTGGTACCGGTGTAGATCGCATCTGACCCCTGGCGCACATTGGCCACAGTGTCCGTCAGTGAGCGCTGCATGTGATCCACGCTGCTCGCCAGTTCAGTGATTTCGTTACGCCCGGAAATCGTCAGCTTTTTGGTAAGATCACCACCGGCGATTTCACGAATGTGGCCGATGACGTTCCCCAAAGGATTCAGCAAGATATGCCGAATGCCGTACCAAACGCCGACCAGCACAATCACCAAAGCCAACGCCAGAATCGCCATCTGCCATTTGGCAAAGCGGTAATCGTCGCGGGTTTCTGTGAGTGCCGTGAGATATTGCTGACTGCTGGCGGTATCGTATTCTTTGAGCGCTGTCCCAAGGGCATTTTGCATTCCCTGAGTCGGCTGGGCGAAATACGCATCCGTATTGCCGCTCTCCAGGAATTGAATCAGCTCTGCCAGCCCGGCCGCGTAGTTTTTGTATTTTTCATCAATGTTAAGACTCGCCTGCTCCATTGCTGGCTGAGGCGTAATTTGTTTAAAAGCGTCGTAGTGTTTCGCCGAATCCGCCAGCGTGCCTCGTGCATTTTTCAGCAGGTCTGTTTTGGCGCTGCTCTGCTGATTATTGGGATCCATCATCATACGGGCGGAGGAACGGCTCAGGTTGATACGCGTTTGCAGCATCAGGTCCCAGGCCGAGGTCAGTTCACGTTGTTGCAAACGCAGATCGTTTGCGGCCGTGTAACTCTCCTGATTTTGTTTCAAAGATGAGAAAAACAGCCCACCGGAAATAAGCTGCAAAAGTGCGAAAATGACCAGCACCATCATCAGCATTGTGACTACGCGGATACGGTTCAACATACAACACCTTCTCTAAGTTTTATTAACGGTGTTATCGGCACGGGTAGCAGGAACTTTACATTTGCGAAAGGGAAAAGCGTGCGCTTAGAACGTGACGTCAACGATCAGGGTGTCGTTATAGGTTCCGGCAGGGGGAGTGGCTTGGTTGGTGAGGACTTTGGCGGTGTAGTTATACGTGCGTAAAAGCCCGTCAGTACTGACTTGCGACGAGGCTTCGCTGGCCCAACGTTCCGTCCCGCTTCCCCCCCAGCGGTTGTTTGTTGCGCCTTTGTAAATATCGTAACTCATGAAGTTATTTCCGCTCGCCATTCTGCGCACGCCATTGAGGGAATTGGCACCATTGTTAATGCCAATCGTGTATACGCTTCCTTTGGTGCAGGTCACGGATACCGCCTGAGAAATGGTCGGGAAATTTTGCACCAGCGGTGCACTGTTGAAATTGACGTTTGGCGTGGTCATCGCGCTACAGTCGTTGGTCACGTTCATATTGAGCGTGATGCTAGTCGTCGCCGTCCCGGTTTGCGGCGTCAGACAAATCCCCACCGCACCGACTGAACAGACGTTGTAGTTAATGCTAAACATTAAGACCACCTGATACGGCCCCGCCGTAACGTTTTGTCCGGGCACGGTGCGGAAATAGAGCGGTATATTGTATTGTTTTGCGCCCAGCAGGCTGAGCAGCGTGCTGCCGCTCCAGGTATAGGCTTTTGCGATTTGCACTTCAGTGCTGGCCGAACACCCCGTCAACCCGCATAATCGCGTTGGGATCACATCTGTGATCGCCGCGTTATCCGTGCGCTTCATGGTCGCGCGGCTGTTTGCCGACACGGTTGCCGAGGTGTAATTCAGCGTCACCGAATCGTTCGTCAATAAATTCAGTACCGCATCGCAACTCACCACCAGCGTGCCCGTCGTTTCGACCTCTCCTGCCCCGCTAAGAGCAAACGAGGTGACACTCCCAAACGACGCGTTGACGGTACTCACGTTGCATACCGCCCAACTGCCGCCTGATGTCATCAGCAGCAGGAGTAACAGCAGCAGGCGTTTCATGGTTTCTCCCGACAGGTCAGCGGGCCGAAGGTTTGCAATTTATGTTCAGGATTCGCGCCAACCGTTAGCGTGGCATGACAGCGCTTGCCCCCCGGCAGAAGCACCTCCAGCGGGTTCACATTATTCAAATTTTCAAGCCAGGCGATGCCGTCATACCCGACCACCGCCGTGCTGCGAGACGCGCGTCTGACCTGACTCCCTACCGGAATAGCGGCCCCATCCACATCATGAAGAATCACGCTGGCCACCCGCTCTTGCTCCATCGGGAAATCCACCAGAAAACCGCTGTTGCGACGGATAGCGACACGGCGCTCGGTCTCTTTTAGCCGCGTATCAGCCGGTAAATTCAGCGTATTGATACTGTAGCTAGCCGGATAATAGGCCGAGACACCGCTGATCAGCAGATAGCCGTTATTGTTCGTCTTGCCGACAGGCTGATTTTCGTAATTTACGGGCACATCGGGATGCCCGTCGGTGCTGATCACCACAAATGCGTCGTTGATTTTGTTTGCGGCGAACAGCTCGCCATCCATCAGCACAATCGAGCCCATCGCTTCGCCCCACCAGGTCATCCGGTCCTGCTCGCCGTAACCGCCGCCCTGCAGCTCGATATTGTTATTACGCCAGCCCAGCGAGGCCTGCTGATAGTTACGCGACTGGGATTGGTTCGCCCACGCCATATTCCAGCTCAACCCGCCATCCGTCGGCATGGAGTGGTTGTAGTTCACGCGCTGCGTGCTGCCCGAATCAGGCGTGTTTTCAAACGTCACCGCGGCGCTATCACGATCACCAAGCGGGATTTGTAACGACATGGCAACCGTCCAGTCACCGCGCTGCTGATCGCGGCTGGCCGCCAGATAGAGGCTGCTACTCCCCCACAAATTACGACTCCACGACAGATTCAACAGTTCGGTTTTTTGGCTGTCAAAACTCTCAACGCCAATCCACGCCGCGCCGATATTACCGAAATCGCCCAGGTTAAAGGTCAGCGAATATTGGTCGGTATTCCGACTCAGGCTGGCAATGGGTTGATTTTTTTCATCATAAATTGTGGGCTGATCGTAAAGCGCCAGATTGCCGTATCCCCGATCGCGCCGCGAGTGCTGCGTGGCCAGGCTGAATGCGCTGGTGCTGTATTGATAACCCCAGTTAATTTGCCCGCCTTCTTCCCCGCGCAGGCGGCTGTGTGTGTAAGAGGAGTTGACCACCCCATAGCGTCCGAGTTTGACGATGGTCCCTGCGCCGCCCAGCGCCAGCTCTTCGGCCGCTTCGCCGTGCCCCTCAAGCGTCAGCCAGTCGGTCAGGCCGTAGCGATACGAACCACTGCCCGCCGCTGGGCCATAGTCAAAATTCTTTATGCCATAATTGCGTCGCAGGCTGCCCAGCGTCACCGCGCCGTCGCTCAGCCCCTGCTTTAACAATTCGCTGGTGACGTAAAACGGCATGGTCGTACTCACCTGACGTCCCAGCGCATCGGTGGTGATCAGCACAGCATCCCCGGCACCGTTGATATACGGCAGATTGGTCAGCGTAAAAGGACCAGGCTGTAATTGTGTCGAACCCGAGCGATAGCCGTTGATGAACAGATCGACTGATGTGGGTACGGCGGCTTCACCTGAAAATTCGGGCAGCGGCCAGGTCACCAGATCCGGGCGCAGTGAGAAGTCACGTCCATAGCTGATGCCGCCCATGCGCACGCTGCTGCTCCAGCTGACGGCATCACTGATCACATCCCCGGCGGTCCAGGTGGTGGCGTCCTCTTCGTTGGTCACCATCAAGGTGGTGTCATACCGCACGTAGCCCTCTTCCTGACTGTTATTCCCGGTAAAACTTTTGCGGGTATAGCCCGTTGAAGAGAGGGAGCCGTTTTCGTTGAAATAGCGGAATTCATGCCACAGCGAGGCCTGACCGCCAAGGTGCTCCGTATGGTTGGTGTAGAGATCGTAATTCAGCAACGCGCCGCGGCCAAACTGTGGTGTGCTCTGCCTGGTTTGCCCGCCGAAGGGCGTTACGCGCGCGGAAATCCACTCACGGGGTACGGTGAGCAACAGACGTTGAGCGGCACTGTCATACTCCACGCGCACGTTAGCCAGCTGCGAGAGATTCACGTCCCCCGTTGGCACCTGCTCAGGCGGTAGACCGGCGCGCAAGAGATCGGCACTGGAGATAAAAAAGGTGCCATCACGCTGCGTGACAGGAACCACCAGCCCGGTGTCGTAGTGGTTTATCACCACCGAAAGCTGAAAAACGGCTTCGTTGTTCATCGCCTGCGCATCTGGCGGGGGCGGTAAACTGTCGTCGCCAGGTGTAGCCCAGACGCTCGTCGACACGCACAGCAGGATGATCATCGTCCGTTTCAGTTGACGGGCGCAGACTGCCATTGTGTATCTCTGGCATTAATTTGCGCACTGAGTTGGTGAGGTCGCTGTAACCCGGAAGGCAGCGGCCAGCTGCGGGTGCTGTGCGGTAGCACGTAACCCAATAACCCGTCGGCGACGGTGCGCTTCTGCCCTCCTTCCTGCATCGTCACGTGGCTAATTCGGACGTGAATATCCCCTTGATTTCGCACCTGCACCGCAGGTTTTCCGTCCTCCTGGATGATCCGCCAGCTCAGATTCTTCGGATCAACCAGCGCGTGATGCGCCCCTTCCTTAATGGTCGGAATACCCTGGCCATACACGAACAACGGAATGGAATAACGCATTTGGATTTTCAGGCCAATCTCGGGCTGGGATTTGTCATTTGGCTGGGGAATTTCATCGACAATAATGCGGTAGGCTTGCTCGACACCCATCGGGACTGTGTTTTGTTTGATAAGACGAATTAACTGCTTGCCCTCTTTGCCAATAGTGACAATCGGCGGGCTGGCAACCACATCCTGCTGCGCCGAGTAGCGCTCATACCCGTTTTCCTGCTTCCATCGCACGATGCGTACCTGCATGGTGGTAGCAGTGTTACCCTGATTCTGGATCCACAATTCCGTGGCTTTCGTGTCAGCAGAGAGCCACGGGTCAATTGGCCAGAGCAGAATCGTCGCCGCCGCGTGTGTCCTGCCCGTCATGGCTGCAAACATCACCCCTAAACTCAGTACGCCATAGCGTAAAAAAGATGCCTTCATCAACCTTCTCCCTGTTTCACCACGACAGCGTCACGGTGAGTTGATCTGAATAAGTGCCTGCGGGGCTGAATCCCGTCAAAAGCGCCACGCCAAAAAGCGGTAACGCAATATTGTTGCTGTTGGTGTAGGTCACTGGAATAGCCTGGTTGACCCCAATTTCACTATTGGCAGCTAGCGAACTGCTGCTGTAAAGCCGATACGCCACTACGTCCGTTCCACTGGCACGCTGCATCCGACGCACTGACGCGTAATGCTGGCCCCCATCAATGCTCATACTCAGCGAGACACCCGGCGTACAGGCGATAGATAACGATCCGTTGGGGACAAAACTGGTGCTCACCTGACCGGTCGCCACCCCTGAGCGCGTACCAAAATTCAGCGATCCCAATACCCCACCGGTTCCTGCCGTCACCGAGCACCCTGGCGTGATGGTCGCGGCAACCAGGAATGACTGCGTGGTAACAGCTTGCGCGAACGGAGTGCACAAAAGGCACACCGTCAGGGCAAAAAAAGCATGCAGTTTTCCCTCTGCGAATGGTCGCAGATCTGGAATCGCTTCCGTCATTTCCGGCGCTTGTGCTAGTAGGTCACGCTAACGTTAATGGTGTCGGTATACGTGCCCGGTACGACGGTAACGCTGTTGCCGCCCCCCGTAATTCGTCCATACAAGGTGTAACTGTCGATGCCCCCTGTCGTGGATGCCACAGGGATAGGCGCGTTGTTCGCGATAATGTTATTGAACCCGCTGTCACTGAAGAGACTGTAGGCGACGCCCTGAGCGGTATTGGAGGTGTTCACTAGATACCGCGCTGGCGTGCCAGGCGTGCCGACGACTGTGCCCGGTGCCGTGGAGTTGGTATTGCCGGTGATCGCGACCGAATAACTGGCCGTTGTACATTGGATCGTAAAGGTATTCCCGCCGCTGGCCCCGGCGAGCTGGGTCGTGAGGGTCGAAAATGTGGCGGGATGCGTGCCAAAGTCCAGACTACCGAAGTTAATGCCGTTTTGTGTCGGTGAGCCGTTGATCAGGCAACCATTGGTCAATGTTAACGTTGCACCAATGGTCCCACTGCTGGTGACTGCCCCGGCATTTTGCGCCGCCAGGGCCAATAATCCACCCGTACATATCAGAAGGAGTTTACTTTTCATTTACTGCCCTCCAGAAAATGTTGCCTTCGCTTTTCGTATTTTATTGATAACACTCAATCTGTTAGCACCGCTTAACATTTCTGATGAGCAGTTATTGAGAATTTAGTTTACGGAGGCGGGTTCAACCACCTACCTATTTTTATCTACGACTATTGCCTGATTTACGGTTTATTTCATGATAAAACAATATGTTACATTTATTATCAAGCGGTTAAATCCTCTGAATTTAAAGATATATTCATTATTCTGTGACGTACGTCACAATATATTGATCTCGCAAGAGCAACTAAAATAATAAATCTTAAAAAATAGTTGTATGCAGGTTCGGTTTACTTCAATTTATGTGATGAATATTTAGATGCGTTGAAATAAAAAAATTATATAACTCAGCGTGCGGCAACCACTTCATTGCATAACAGAGGGTATTTTTTCGTGGCAAGTGCAAACAAACTCACGCTCTTCATCGTGATTTTCATGTTGGCGGGTATTCTTTCAGGGGCAGCGATTCACGAGTACGCATCGGCCAGCGCCATAGCGACCTGGGCTGATAACATCACACTCCTCACCGATATTTTTCTTCGTCTCATTAAAATGGTTATCGCGCCTCTGGTGTTCAGCACCCTGACAGTGGGGATCATGAGACTTGGCGAAACCTCAACCATTGGGCGCGTTGGCGGCAAAGCGATGGTGTGGTTTATCAGCTCCTCCGTGCTCTCCATTCTGGTGGGATTATTCATTGTGACGCTCGAACAACCGGGCAGCGGCCTGAACCTGGCGATCCCCGCTGAGTCTGTCGATACGGGGCTGGCTGTCAGCGGGATGTCGCTAAAAGCGTTCCTGTCGCACACCATCCCTACCAGTATTGCCGGGGCGATGGCCAATAACGAAATCCTGCAAATTGTCGTGTTTTCGATGTTCTTCGGGATTGGTGGCGCGTCCCTGGGCGAGAAATTCAACGCCCCGCTAGTTGCCGCACTCGATGTGGTTTCCCATATCATGCTGAAAGTCACGGGCTATGTGATGTACGTTGCGCCGCTGGCCATTTTCGCCGCCATTTCATCGGTCATCGCCACGCAGGGTCTGGGGATTTTGCTGAACTACGCGTCGTTTATTGGCGGGTATTATGTTGCCATTCTCCTCACCTGCCTGGTGCTGCTGGCGGTGGGATATATGGTGCTGAAGAAAGAGGTTTTCCGCCTGGTCAGTATGCTGAAAGATCCTGTGCTGGTGGCGTTTACCACCAGCAGCTCTGAGGCGGCTTATCCAAAAACGCTGGAACAGCTCACGCGCTTCGGCTGCTCGCGCAATATCGTCTCGTTTGTTCTGCCGATCGGATATTCCTTTAATCTGGTGGGCTCAATGGTGTATTGCTCGTTTGCGTCGATGTTTATCGCCCAGGCGTACAATATTCAGCTGAGTTTCGCTGAAGTCACCGTTCTGATGCTGACCCTGATGCTGGCGTCAAAAGGCATTGCCGGCGTTCCGCGTTCTGCGCTGGTGGTGTTGGCCGCCACCATCCCGAGTTTCCATATTCCGGTTGCCGGGATTTTGCTACTGATGGGAATCGATCACTTCCTGGATATGGGTCGTTCGGCGATTAATGTGCTGGGGAATGGGATTGCGACTGCGATGCTGGCGCAGAATGAGGGGTTGCTGGAGGAGGCGCCGGAGCTTTTGGAGCAGGAAGCGTAATCTGGCGTTTTTCGCCAATCCTTTGGCGTAACCGTGGAAAATTCCGTTCACTAAAGCTTCTGGAAGAACCTTCACATTCGCTGCGGTGAACGTGTAAAGGGGGCTATCGTGTATGAACCGGTCACATGGGTTACAGATCTGACCGGTCACATAGGTAACACTTTTTGACTTAATCGGCCCGGATTATACGATGATTTCGTCTGTCGTACCGGGCCAGTATCAG
>NZ_JBWLAQ010000007.1:0-182214 GCF_056490165.1 Lelliottia sp. GFLA7
GTAATGACATGGTATCTCTCGCATCCCACGGCATAAGCGACTCCGGAAAAGGGGTTCGTATGCCTTAGTTGTAAGTGTCTACCATGTCCCCGAACAAGTGTTCATGATGTCCCCGGACCGTACACCCACAGGGAGAGGGAGAAAAGATGCAGATTCTGCTATCCTGCCCCCGTATTTTTCAGAGCCTAACGGGATAGGCTCCAGGGGACAGCATGCTTAACATCGTACTATTCGAACCAGAAATTCCGCCGAATACCGGCAATATCATACGCCTGTGCGCCAATACCGGTTTTCGTCTGCATATCATTGAGCCGATGGGCTTTACGTGGGACGACAAACGCCTGCGCCGCGCGGGACTGGATTATCATGAATTTACGGCCGTCGTTCGCCATCACGATTACGCGGCCTTTGTAGCAGCGGAAAATCCGCAGCGCATGTTTGCTCTGACGACCAAAGGCACACCGGCGCACAGCGCAGTGAATTATCAGGAAGGCGATTATCTGATGTTTGGTCCGGAGACGCGTGGCCTGCCAGCCACTATTCTGGATGTTCTGCCCGCTGAGCAAAAAATCCGTATTCCAATGATGCCGGACAGCCGCAGCATGAATTTGTCTAATGCGGTGTCGGTCGTGGTGTATGAAGCCTGGCGCCAGCTGGGATATGCCGGCGCCGTGCTCAGAAGCTAGATACCGTCACCATACTCGAAGGTATGGTGAATGCCGTTGAAATGCTGATCCATATCCATCGCCGGTTTATCGCTCTCGGGTTTGCCCACGATTCGCGCTGGCACGCCTGCGGCGGTGGTGTGCGGTGGAACGGGTTGAAGCACAACCGATCCCGCACCAATCTTCGCACCACGTCCGACTTCAATATTGCCGAGAATTTTCGCGCCCGCGCCAATCATCACGCCTTCGCGAATCTTTGGATGGCGATCGCCACTGGTTTTGCCCGTACCGCCAAGGGTCACGGATTGCAGAATGGACACGTCATCTTCGATAACCGCCGTCTCACCGACAACAATGCCGGTGGCGTGGTCGAGCATGATGCCGCGACCGATTTTCGCTGCCGGGTGAATATCCACCTGGAAGGTCACGGAAACCTGATTTTGCAGGAAAATAGCCAGCGCACGACGGCCTTCGTTCCACAGCCAGTGGCCGATGCGGTAGGCCTGTAGAGCGTGAAAACCTTTGAGGTACAGCAGCGGCGTGGAGTATTTATCCACCGCCGGGTCGCGCGTTCGCACGGCCTGAATATCACAGGCGGCAGAAGCGATCATTTCGGGGTCGGCGGCATACGCCTCTTCAACGACTTCGCGAATGGCAATGGCGGGCATGATTGAAGAAGCGAGTTTGTTCGCGAGCATATAGCTCAGGGCGCTGCCGAGATCTTCATGCTTGAGTAACGTCGCGTGATAAAAACTGGCCAGCATAGGCTCGCAGTCGGCTAAAGCCCGGGCTTCGGCTTTAATATTGTTCCAGACGATATCCAGTTCTTCACACGGCATTGCATACTCCAGGCGTAATTAGACGACCGGTCAGTCTCTGCTGGCCGTGCCGTTGGGCGACAACGTTTCCCTGCATTAGCTACTGCTGCGCTCTTCCTTGCGTGAGCGACCTAATAAGGTCAATGCTGCCTCGCGCGCATTTTTTCCGCAATACAATACCTGATAAATTTCCTCGGTTATTGGCATTTCGACACCAAAACGGTGCGCCAATTCCCGAACTTCTTTGGTATTGCGATAGCCTTCAACCACCTGACCAATCTTTTCCTGCGCGCCCATCACATCCATGCCCTGTCCGAGCATCATGCCAAAGCGGCGGTTACGAGACTGGTTGTCGGTACAGGTCAGCACCAGATCGCCTAAACCGGCCATACCCATAAAGGTGGCAGGATCGGCGCCTAAGGCTTCGCCAAGACGCGACATCTCGGTCAGTCCACGGGTGATCAATGCCGTACGCGCATTCGCGCCAAAGCCGATACCGTCAGACATACCCGCGCCGATCGCGATAACGTTCTTCACCGCGCCGCCCAGCTGCACGCCGATAAAATCCGGGTTGCTGTAGACGCGGAAGCTTTTGCCGCAGTGCAGCAAATGCTGGAGATCGTCGGAGAAGGTTTGATCGGTTGACGCCAGAGAGATTGCCGTCGGCAGGCCAGCGGCCAGCTCTTTGGCAAACGTCGGTCCGGAGATCACGGCCAGCGGAATATCATCACCCAGCACTTCACGGGCTACATCCTGCAACAGACGTCCCGTTTCCGCTTCCAGTCCTTTCGTTGCCCACACGATACGCGCATCAGCACGCATCAGCGGCTTGATCTGGTGCAGCACCTGACCAAACACATGGCTTGGCACGACAACTAAGATATTGCGGCTGGCAGCAAGCGCCGTAGCGAGATCGCTTTCGAGGTGCAGCGAATCAGGAAAAGGAACATCAGGAAGGAACGCAACATTGCAGCGATCGTTCTGTAACGTCGCGATATGTTTAGGATCGTGGCCCCAAAGCACCACTTCGTGACCATTTCTTGCCAGGGTAATAGCAAGAGCAGTGCCGTACGAGCCGGCACCGATCACAGTCATTGACGCATTAACTGTACTCATCAGGCATCCTGATGTTCTTCAGTACCTTCGCCAGCTTGCTGCTGCAGATAGTTCATGAACAGCGCATCAAAGTTAACTGGCGCAAGGTTCAGTTGCGGGAATGTACCGCGGGATACCAGGCTGGTGATGCATTCGCGAGCATACGGGAACAAAATGTTCGGGCAGTATGCACCCAGGCAATGCGCCAGCTGATTACCTTCAATGCCGCCCACGGAGAAGATGCCGCCCTGCTGTACTTCGCACAGGAATGCAGTTTCTTCGCCCAGCGAGGCGGTGACGGTCACGCGCAGTACAACTTCATACACGTCGTCTGCCAGTTGGGTAGACGCAGTATCAAGATCAAGTTTAACCTCTGGCTGCCAATCTTTCTGGAAAACATGCGGCGCATTTGGCGCTTCGAAAGAGACATCCTTGGTGTAGATGCGCTGAATCTGGAAACTCATTTCGTTGTTGTTTTGTTCTGACATGGAAATACCCTTTTTAATTGTCCTAAAACGCTATTACAGCAGGGGATCAAGCCCGCCACGTGCATCAAGCGCATACAAGTCATCACAGCCGCCAATGTGCTGCGCATCAATAAAAATCTGCGGAACCGTCGTACGGCCACTACGTTTGATCATCTCTTCACGTTTTGCCGCGTCGCCATCGATAGGCAGTTCCTGAAAGGTGACGCCTTTGCTGCTCAGCAGTGCTTTCGCGCGATGGCAGAACGGGCAGGTCGCTTTGGTGTACATTTCGATATTGGCCATAACGTCGTTCCTCTTATTTACCGCGAACTAAAGGCAGATTCTCGCCGCTCCAGCCGGAGACGCCGTCTTTCAGCACATAAACCTTTTCAAAACCCGCCTTGATCAGCGCGCTGGCCGGATCCTGCGCCTGCATACCGGTACCGTCGACAACGATAATCGGCTGCGCTTTATGCTTGTCCAGTTCACCAACATTGTTTGCTTTGATTTCAGCAGGCAGCAGGTTGATAGAACCTGCAATATGACCTTTACGGAAATCATCACGCTGACGCAGGTCCACAACGACGGCGTCTTCTTTATTGATAAGACGCGTTGCTTCGCCACGAGTGATAACCTTAACTTTAGAAGTAAGGCCTTTGAAAGTGGTGAACAGCACAGCTGCCAGTAAACCAATCCACGCGATACTCAGTACCGGATGGCGGCTAACAAATTGCATAATTTCTTGCATGGGGGGTAACAACTCCCGACGTAGTGATAAAAAAACCAGGACAGGAGTATACCTGTGCGGTGTGGCAAATACAGCCAGCGGGAATAAGCTAATCCATTTTCTGCGGCATGCCACGAAAAAAATAATGCAAAATCGCCTTCATGGCCCCTGTCCCAACGTATTCTTTGATCTTCCGAGGCTACTTTATCGATTCAGCTGTAGTAAAATTACGCAAATTTTTTGTCTCTTGAGCATGAGGATGTCGCAATGTCGGTTTCTAAAAAACCTATGGTACTGGTGATTCTGGATGGTTATGGCTATCGCGAAGACAGCCAGGATAATGCCATTTTCAACGCAAAAACCCCGGTAATGGATGCGCTGTGGGCACAACGTCCGCATACCCTGATCGATGCGTCCGGCCTGGAAGTGGGTCTGCCAGATCGCCAGATGGGTAACTCCGAAGTCGGACACGTCAACCTGGGTGCGGGCCGCATTGTTTATCAGGATCTGACACGTCTGGATGTTGAAATTAAAGAACGCACGTTCTTCTCAAACCCTACGCTGACCGGTGCTGTCGATAAAGCCGTGAACGCAGGCAAAGCGGTTCACATTATGGGTCTGCTCTCTGCGGGCGGCGTTCACAGCCACGAAGATCACATCCTGGCGATGGTAGAAATGGCAGCCGAGCGCGGCGCAGAAAAAATCTACCTGCATGCTTTCCTGGACGGTCGCGACACCCCACCGCGCAGCGCCAAATCTTCCCTGCAAACCTTTGAAGATAAATTTGCCGAGCTGGGCAAAGGCCGTGTTGCCTCGATCATTGGCCGTTACTACGCAATGGACCGCGATAACCGCTGGGATCGCGTTGAGCAAGCGTATGACCTGATGACCCTGGCAAAAGGTGAGTTCCAGTTTGATACCGCCGTTGCCGGTCTGGAAGCCGCTTACGCGCGTGACGAGAACGACGAATTCGTGAAAGCAACCGTGATCCGTGCTGAAGGCCAGGCTGACGCCGCTATGGAAGACGGCGATGCGCTGATCTTCATGAACTTCCGTGCCGACCGTGCGCGTGAAATCACCCGTGCGTTCGTGAATGCTGATTTTGACGGTTTCGCCCGTAAGAAAGTGGTGAACCTCGACTTCATCATGCTGACCGAATACGCCGCTGACATCAAAGTGCCGTGCGCATATCCACCAGCTTCACTGGCAAACACCCTTGGCGAGTGGATGGCGAAGCACGACAAAACGCAGCTGCGCATTTCCGAAACCGAGAAATACGCGCACGTGACCTTCTTCTTTAACGGCGGCGTAGAAGAGCCGTTCAAAGGCGAAGACCGCATTCTGATTAACTCCCCGAAAGTGGCGACGTACGATCTGCAGCCAGAAATGAGCTCTGCTGAGCTGACAGAAAAACTGGTCGCGGCAATCACAAGCGGCAAATATGACACCATTATCTGTAACTATCCGAACGGCGATATGGTTGGCCATACCGGCGTGATGGAAGCAGCAGTGAAAGCGGTTGAAACCCTGGACCACTGTGTTGAGCAAGTTGCCAAAGCTGTTGAATCCGTTGGCGGTCAGTTGCTGATAACCGCCGATCACGGTAACGCTGAGCAGATGCGCGATCCGTCGACCGGCCAGGCGCATACGGCGCACACAAACCTGCCCGTTCCGCTGATTTATGTGGGTGAGAAATCTCTGAAAGCGGTGGAAGGCGGTAAGCTTTCTGACATCGCACCCACCATGTTGACGCTGATGGGGATGGAAATCCCGAAAGAGATGACTGGCAAGCCGCTGTTCATCGTGGAATAATCCTTCCCCATGAGGGGAAAGGCGATTTTTTCAATCACATGGGTCGTGAAGCCGCTACGGTTTTCAGTCAGACCTTTGCTTTACGCCAGCGCGCTTAGCGCTGGCGTATTGTTGTGCGCCACATCCGCCCACGCTGACGATCGCGATCAGCTCAAATCGATTCAGGCCGATATCGCCGCTAAAGAGCGCGCGGTTCGCCAGCAGCAACAGCAACGCGCTTCACTGCTTGCGCAGTTAAAACAGCAGGAAGAAGCCATTTCCGCCGCCGCGCGGAAATTACGCGAAACGCAAAACACCCTTTCACTGCTCAATAAGCAAATCGATGAGATGAACGCGTCGATTGCCAAACTTGAACGCCAGCGCGACGCCCAGGAACGTAATCTTGCCGCTCAGCTTGATGCGGCATTCCGTCAGGGTGAGCATACCGGTATTCAGTTGATTCTCAGCGGTGAAGAGAGCCAGCGCGGCCAGCGTTTGCAGGCCTATTTTGGTTATCTGAACCAGGCTCGCCAGGAGACCATCGCGCAGCTTAAGCAGACGCGCGAAGAGGTCAACACCCAGAAAGCGGAGCTTGAAGAGAAGCAAAGCCAGCAGCAGACCCTGCTTTACGATCAGCAGGCGCAACAGGCGAAGCTAGAACAGGCGCGGAACGAGCGTAAGAAAACGCTTTCCGGTCTGGAGTCATCGATTCAGGAAGGTCAGACGCAGCTCGGTGAAATGCGTGCCAACGAATCCAAACTGCGTAACAGCATTGCGCGTGCCGAAGCGGCAGCCAAAGCCCGGGCCGAAAAAGAAGCCCGTGAAGCGCAGGCCGTAAAAGATCGCCAGCAAGAAGCGTCGCGTAAAGGTTCAACCTATAAACCGACCGAAAGCGAGCGCTCGCTCATCTCGCGTACCGGCGGCCTTGGTGCCCCTCGCGGACAGGCGTTCTGGCCCGTACGTGGTTCGATTCTGCATCGCTATGGCGAACAACTGCAGGGTGAGCTACGTTGGAAGGGTATCGTTATTGGTGCTTCCGAAGGTAGCGAAGTCAAAGCCATCGCCGATGGCCGCGTGATCCTCGCCGACTGGCTGCAGGGTTACGGTCTTGTCGTGGTGGTTGAACACGGCAAAGGCGACATGAGTCTTTACGGCTATAACCAGAGCGCACTGGTCAGCGTAGGCACACAGGTCCGTGCCGGACAACCCATCGCCCTTGTGGGCAGTAGTGGCGGTCAGGGCCGCCCGTCACTCTATTTCGAAATTCGTCGCCAGGGTCAGGCGGTCAATCCACAGCCGTGGTTGGGAAGATAAGTTTTGCTTCAATTTCGTCGTCTTGTTTTATCCGTCATCAGCGCGCTGGCGCTGGCTTCACCGGTTTACGCAGGCAAACTTGCCATCGTCATTGATGATTTCGGTTATCGCCCACACAACGAGAATCAGGTGCTGGCGATGCCCACTGCCATCTCCGTTGCCGTGTTACCCAATGCCCCACATGCGCGCGAAATGGCGACCAAAGCCCATAATAGCGGGCACGAAGTGCTGATCCACTTGCCGATGGCGCCGCTCAGTAAACAACCGCTGGAAAAAGACACCTTACGCCCGGACATGAGCAGCGACGAGATCGAGCGCATTATTCGCGATGCTTACGGAAAAGTGCCCTTTGCCGTCGGACTGAATAACCACATGGGCAGCGCGATGACGTCGAGCCTGTTTGGAATGCAAAAAGTGATGCAGGCATTGGAGCGCTACAATCTCTATTTCCTCGATAGCATGACTATCGGCAATAGCCAGGCTCTGCGCGCCTCGCAGGGCACTGGTGTGAAGGTGATTAAGCGCAAAGTCTTCCTGGACGACACGCAGAACGACGCGGATATTCGCGCTCAGTTCAATCGTGCGGTTCAGCTCGCACGCCGCAACGGGTCGGCTATCGCGATTGGGCATCCCCATCCGTCCACCGTGCGCGTCTTGCAGCAAATGCTGCCAACGCTTCCGTCGGATATCACGCTGGTACGCCCGAGCGATCTGCTCAACGAGCCGCAAGTAGATACCTCACGGCCAGATACGTCATCGCCGCCAGGCACAAACCCAGCGACAAAACCGCGAAATCCGTTCAAGGGTGTGAGCCTCTGCAAGCCAAAACAGCCGCTGGAACCGGTGTATGCCACCCGATTCTTCTCGGTGATCGGCGAAAGCGTGGGCCAAAGCTCACTGGTGAAATACGTCCAGCATCAATGGCAGGGTTGGGATAGAAAGGCGTAATTTATTGCAGTCAGTCATCATTCGATGAGATGAGAGTCCACTGGCTTTTCCGCCGTGGACTTTTCTTTTTCGTTATCCTGATAGAGATACCAGGCCTTAAAATATTTCAAAAAACTGTATGAGACCGCGTACAGCCCCGTCACGATCCCCACTTTCCCCTGTCGCCATGCGCCGCTGAACAGATACCATTTGAAAAATGCACCCGTTGCGCTGATCACCCCGCGCCCAATAGACGGCCTCACTTTCTGGTATTTCACCAGCCGCGACGTGTAGCTATTCAGTTTATTAAAGACTTCATGAAGCGTGTAAAACGTGTCATGCCGCACGCGTCCCGGCATTTTGGTGGCCTGCACATTGCCTTCAACTTTGTCATCGACCGGACGGTGATTGAATCGCGCCCGAGTGCGATTGAACAGACGCACCGGATAATCCGGTGAGGAGATGGGATAAATCGTTCGCACTTCTTCGCCAAGCACATACCAGTAACGCGCAATACGCCAGGCAAAGTTGACCGGAGGCGCTTCGCCCGCTTTCAGTGCCAGGATGAAATCGACCGTTTCGGCATCCAGGATTTCGTCGCTGTCCATGCACAGCACCCAATCATGCGTTGCCAAATCAATCGCATAATTCATCTGTGCGCCGTGCATCGCGTAAGGATGATGATGGACAGAAAGACCGTACTCTCGACAGATAGCCAGAGTCGAATCAGTACTTCCGGAATCCACCACGATAAATTCGTCCGCAACAGTCAGTAACGGAGGCATAACCTCGCGCAGCAAGCGCGCTGAATTACAGGTCAATAAACAAACGGTAAGCTTGAGCATAGGCGCTGTAAAAGTAAACGAATGTTAAACAAACTTTATAAGCGTGTGGGTAAAAAAGCGAAGAAAAAGGCCAAATAAGCCGATCAGAGATGTGAAAAGTGTGAAATAGTCGAAAAAGCGCCCGAAGGCGCTTTCTTTTTTAATCCCAGCTCAAAATGACTTTTCCTGACTGGCCCGAGCGCATCGCGTCGAAGCCTTTCTGGAAATCATCAACCCCGAAATGGTGAGTAATGATCGGCGTTAGGTCCAGACCAGACTGAATCAACGCCGCCATCTTGTACCAGGTTTCGAACATCTCACGACCATAAATGCCCTTGATGAACAAACCTTTAAAGATAACTTTGTTCCAGTCGATCGACATATCTGACGGCGGAATACCTAGCATGGCGATACGTCCGCCGTGGTTCATGGTATCCAGCATCGAGCGGAACGCTGGCGGCGCGCCGGACATTTCCAGGCCCACGTCGAAGCCCTCGGTCATGCCAAGCTCGGCCATCACGTCGTTCAGGTTCTCTTTGGAGACGTCCACCGCGCGGGTGACTCCCATTTTGCGCGCCAGCGACAGGCGGTATTCGTTAACGTCGGTGATCACCACGTTACGCGCACCAACGTGTTTCGCCACGGCGGCGGCCATAATGCCGATTGGGCCAGCGCCGGACACCAGTACGTCTTCGCCGACCAGATCGAATGACAGCGCCGTGTGAACCGCGTTACCAAACGGATCGAAGATGGACGCCAGATCGTCAGAAATATTGTCCGGGATCTTGAAGGCGTTAAACGCCGGGATCACCAGATATTCCGCAAAACAGCCCGGACGGTTCACGCCTACGCCAACGGTGTTACGACACAGGTGCGTGCGTCCACCACGGCAGTTACGGCAGTGGCCGCAGGTGATGTGGCCTTCGCCGGAAACGCGATCGCCAATTTTGAAGCCCTTTACTTCCTGGCCAATGCCAACCACTTCACCGACATATTCGTGACCGACAACCATCGGCACCGGAATGGTTTTTTGTGACCATTCGTCCCAGTTGTAAATATGCACGTCAGTGCCACAAATCGCGGTTTTGCGAATTTTGATTAACAGATCGTTATGACCGACTTCCGGCTCCGGCACGTCGGTCATCCAAATCCCTTCTTCGGCTTTCAGTTTGGATAACGCTTTCATCACACGTCCTTAGGCAATCACGCCCAGTTGTTTGCCGATGCGGATAAAGGCTTCAACCGCACGCTCAATTTGTTCAGGTGAATGCGCCGCAGACATCTGGGTGCGGATACGCGCCTGACCTTTTGGCACCACCGGGAAGAAGAACCCGGTGACGTAAATTCCCTCTTTTTGCAGCTCACGCGCGAAGTTTTGCGCCACAACCGCATCGCCCAGCATCACGGGGATAATCGCGTGATCGGCACCCGCCAGCGTAAAGCCCGCCGCGCTCATTTTTTCGCGGAACAGACGGGCGTTGGACCACAGGCGATCGCGCAGTTCAGCGCCGGACTCGACCATTTCCAGCACTTTGATAGAGGCAGAGACGATAGCCGGGGCCAGAGAGTTGGAGAACAGATACGGACGCGAGCGCTGACGCAGCCACTCCACCACTTCTTTACGTGCGGCGGTGTAGCCGCCGGATGCGCCGCCAAGCGCTTTGCCCAGCGTACCGGTGATGATGTCTACCCGGCCCATCACGTCGCAGTATTCGTGGGAACCGCGACCGTTTTCGCCAACAAAACCGACTGCGTGAGAGTCATCGACCATCACCAGCGCGTCATATTTGTCGGCCAAATCACACACGCCTTTCAGGTTGGCAATCACACCGTCCATCGAGAACACGCCGTCGGTAGCGATCAGCACATGGCGAGCACCGGCTTCACGGGCCTCTTTCAAGCGTGCTTCCAGCTCCTGCATGTCGTTGTTGGCGTAGCGGAAACGCTTCGCTTTGCACAGACGCACGCCGTCGATGATGGACGCGTGGTTCAGGGCATCAGAGATAATCGCGTCTTCCGCGCCCAGCAGCGTTTCGAACAGACCGCCGTTGGCATCGAAACAGGAAGAGTAGAGAATCGCATCTTCCATGCCGAGGAAATCGGCCAGCTTCTTCTCAAGCACTTTGTGGCTGTCCTGCGTACCGCAGATAAAGCGCACAGAGGCCATTCCGAAGCCGTGAGTGTCCATACCCTTTTTAGCGGCAGCAATCAGCTCAGGGTGATTCGCAAGACCTAAGTAGTTGTTCGCACAAAAGTTGATCACATGGCTGCCATCAGCGACGGTGATATCCGCCTGCTGCGCAGAAGTGATGATACGTTCTTCTTTGAACAACCCTTCCGCGCGAGCGGTTTCCAGGTCGCTGTTTAACTGTTTGTAAAAATCACCACGCATTGCAATTCTCCAGACTCGGCAAATTTCGGCACATATTATCCAAACCTATACGTCGATACGAGATGACGCATCATGAGTTCTCGTTTTTGCAGCATAAATCACGTGTAGCATTTATTGCATATAAACAAAATCATTCAAGCTGCATCAAGGCGGCAAGCGAAGAAATCCCCGCGAGCATAGATAACTATGTGACCGGGGTTTCTGAGCGCAGCCAACGCAGAGGTAGCTTGAAGGATGAAGTGCATATCGGTGAATGGCTGAAGGGTCGCCATACTAATGATATGATATGAATATTAGCGTCCGGGATTGTCCCCGGACTCCACACTTCAAAGGTTACAGTTATGATCATCGTTACCGGCGGCGCAGGCTTTATCGGCAGCAATATTATCAAGGCCCTGAATGACAAAGGCATCACCGACATTCTGGTAGTAGACAACCTGAAAGATGGCACCAAGTTCGCAAACCTGGTGGATCTGAACATTGCCGACTACATGGATAAAGAAGATTTTCTGATCCAGCTTATGGCGGGTGAAGAGTTCGGCGAAATCGAAGCCATCTTCCATGAAGGCGCGTGCTCTTCCACCACCGAGTGGGACGGCAAGTACATGATGGATAACAACTATCAGTACTCTAAAGAAGTGCTGCACTACTGCCTGGAACACGAAATTCCGTTCCTGTATGCCTCTTCCGCGGCCACCTACGGCGGGCGTACGTCTGACTTTATCGAATCCCGCGAATACGAGCAGCCGCTGAACGTGTACGGCTACTCCAAATTCCTGTTCGACGAATATGTGCGTCAAATTCTGCCAGAAGCGAACTCTCAAATCGTTGGCTTCCGCTATTTCAACGTCTATGGTCCGCGCGAAGGTCACAAAGGCAGCATGGCGAGCGTTGCTTTCCATCTGAATACCCAATTGAACAACGGCGAAACCCCGAAACTGTTCGAAGGCAGCGACGGCTTTAAGCGCGATTTCGTCTACGTAGGCGACGTGGCAGCGGTCAATCTGTGGTTCTGGGAAAACGGTGTATCCGGCATCTTTAACCTGGGCACAGGCCGCGCAGAATCCTTCCAGGCCGTGGCTGACGCCGCGCTGGCCTTCCATAAAAAAGACAGCCTCGAGTACATTCCGTTCCCGGAAAAACTGAAAGGCCGCTATCAGGCATTCACACAGGCAGACCTGACCAACCTGCGTGCTGCCGGTTACGACAAGCCATTTAAGACTGTCGCCGAAGGCGTAGCGGAATATATGGCCTGGCTGAATCGCAACTGAGTGAATCCCCGGGCGCATTGGATAACGATGTAACGGGGGTGAACAAAAGCAGCCAACGCAGAGACAGTTTGAAGGATGAAGTGAATGAGAATACTGGTGATCGGCCCGTCATGGGTGGGCGACATGATGATGTCGCAAAGTCTTTATCGCACGCTCAAGGCGCGCTATCCCCAGGCGATCATTGACGTGATGGCACCGGCGTGGTGCCGTCCGCTTTTATCGCGCATGCCGGAAGTGAACGAAGCGATCCCGATGCCGCTCGGCCACGGGGCGCTGGAGATCGGTCAACGCCGCAAGCTGGGTCACATTCTGAGTGCGAAACGTTACGACCGCGCTTACGTGCTGCCTAACTCCTTTAAATCTGCTCTCGTGCCTTTCTTTGCGGGCGTGCCTCACCGTACCGGCTGGCGTGGCGAAATGCGCTACGGTTTGCTGAATGACGCGCGCGTGCTGGATAAAGAGGCCTGGCCGCTGATGGTCGAGCGCTATGTTGCTCTGGCGTACGATAAAGGCGTGATGCGCACGGCGAAAGATTTACCGCAGCCGCTGCTGTGGCCGCAGTTGCAGGTGCATGAAGGCGAAAAATCGCAAACCTGCAATGCCTTTAACCTCTCTTCAGAACGCCCGATGATTGGTTTCTGCCCTGGCGCAGAGTTCGGTCCGGCAAAACGCTGGCCGCACTATCACTACGCCGAATTAGCCAAACAGCTGATCGACGAAGGCTATCAGATTGTGCTGTTCGGCTCGGCGAAAGATCACGAAGCGGGCAACGAAATCCTCGCGACGCTGAGCAATGAACAGCAGGCCTGGTGTCGTAATCTGGCCGGTGAAACGCAGCTCGAACAGGCGGTGATTTTACTGGCCGCCTGTAAAGCGGTGGTGACGAATGACTCAGGTCTGATGCACGTTGCGGCGGCGCTCAATCGCCCACTGGTCGCGCTTTATGGCCCAAGCAGCCCGGACTTCACGCCACCGCTGTCGCACAAAGCTCGCGTCATCCGCCTGATCACGGGCTATCACAAAGTGCGAAAAGGTGATGCCGCCGAAGGCTATCACCAGAGCCTGATCGACATTACGCCGCAGCGCGTCCTCGACGAACTCAACGATCTGCTGTTGAGCGAAGAAGGATAACGAATGCGGGTACTGATCGTTAAAACCTCTTCAATGGGCGACGTCTTGCATTCCCTGCCGTCGCTGACGGATGCGATGCGTGCCATCCCTGGTATCCGTTTTGACTGGGTCGTGGAAGAAGGCTTCGCGCAGATCCCGACCTGGCACGAAGCGGTCGACCGCGTGATCCCGGTGGCGATTCGCCGCTGGCGTAAAGCCTGGTTTTCCGCGCCGGTGAAAGCCGAACGCAAAGCCTTTCGCGAGGCGGTACAGGCTCAGCAGTACGATGCAATTATCGACGCGCAGGGGCTGGTAAAAAGCGCCGCGCTGGTGACGCGTCTGGCGCACGGTGTGAAGCACGGTATGGACTGGCAAAGCGCGCGCGAGCCGCTGGCGAGCCTGTTCTATAACCGCAGCCACCGCATCAGCAAGCAGCAGCACGCTGTCGAACGCACCCGCGAATTGTTCGCCAAAAGCCTCGGTTATCACAAACCTGAAGCTCAGGGTGATTACGCTATTTCGCAGCATTTCCTGCGTGGCGCGTCGCAAGACAACCAGCCTTACTTAGTTTTCCTCCACGCCACTACCCGTGACGATAAGCACTGGCCGGAATCACACTGGCGTGAGCTAATTGGTTTGCTCAGCGAATCCGATATACGCATCAAACTTCCGTGGGGGGCACCGCATGAAGAGGCGCGCGCCAGACGCCTGGCGGACGGCTTTGACTATGTTGACGTTCTGCCTCGCATGAAGCTGGATGGTGTGGCGCAGGAGTTGGCGGGCGCAACGGCGGTGGTGTCGGTTGATACCGGCCTCAGCCACCTGACGGCTGCGCTGGATCGTCCTAATATTACGCTCTACGGCCCAACGGATCCGGGTCTGATTGGCGGCTACGGAAAAAATCAATATATCTGCCGCCCTGAAAATTCTTCGCAGTTGAGCACGCTCAGCGCCACTGCGGTTTATGCGCAATTAGAGCCTTTGCTGGCAGCAGAGAGAGCCTATGTCTGAATTTTTCTCAGCGGAGCGTCCACCCAAGCGCGTGCTGATCATCAAGCTGCGTCACCATGGTGACGTTTTGCTGACCTCTCCGGTCTTTACCGTATTGAAAAAAAACTGGCCGGACGTCGAAGTTGACGCGCTGGTGTATGACGACACCCAGGCGATGCTCACCAGCCATCCACATATTGATCAGGTACATACGATAGGCCGTAACTGGCGCAAAAAAGGCTGGTTTGAGCAGTTCCGTCTGTATCGTGCGCTGGTGAATACCCTCAAAGGCCGCCAGTACGACGTGCTGATTAACCTGACTGAACACTGGCACGGTGCGCGTCTTGCGCGTCGTCTAAAACCGCGCGTATCCGTGGGTTTCAAACCGGACAAACGCAGCGGGCTGGCGCGCCGTCGCTGGGTGAAATCCTTTACGACGCTGTATCCCGCCATTCAGGACAACAGCCGTCATATGGTGGAAGTGAACCTGGACGCGCTGCGTCGCATCGGTATTCACCCGCAATGTGATGAAGATAAACATACGCTGTTCGTTCCTGGCGATGCAGCGGAAGCATCAATCGCCGAAAAACTGGCAGGATTCGGGCTGACCTCAAAATCGTATATTTTGGTGCATCCCACTTCGCGCTGGATGTTCAAGGCCTGGGAAATCAATAAGCTGGCGGCGACGATCAATAATCTCGCGTCCCGGGGGCTGCCGATCATTCTCTCCGCTGCGCCGTCAAAAGAAGAGTCGGCTTACATGGATGAGCTGCGCGCTGCGCTCACTCACCCTGTCTTTGATTTAAGCGGACAACTCAATCTGAAAGAGCTCGGCGCGCTGATGAAACACGCGCGTGTTTACTTTGGCGTGGACTCCATGCCGATGCACCTCGCCAGCGCCGTTGGCACCCCAACCGTCGCCATCTTTGGCCCGACCGGGGCAATAAAATGGGCACCGTGGGGCGTGAATTATCGCGTGATTACCGCCGGATTTACCTGCCAGCCTTGCGGCAAAGCAGGCTGCGGTGACGGAGGCGTTTCCGACTGCATCACGGCGATTACCCCGCAGCAGGTCTTGAGCGCGATCGATACGATGCTGCTGGAAACCCTTTCATGAAGCTGGCGATCGTTCGACAGACTTACAATCCCAACGGCGGTGCGGAGCGTTTTGTCTCGCGCGCGCTCAACGTGCTGGCGCAGGACACCGAACTCGACGTCACGCTGATCGCGCGCCAGTGGGAAGACGCCGCTGGCTGGCAGACGCTGACGGTGAATCCGCCCTTTCGCAATCGTCTGAGCCGCGAATCGGGTTTTGCCGAGGCCGCCGCCGCGCAGTTTGCCGGGTTCGACATTGTTCAAAGCCATGAGCGAATTCCGGGCGCCACGATTTTCCGCGCGGGCGACGGCGTGCATGCCACCTGGCTTGAGCAGTACAGCCGCATTTTGTCACCGCTGGCGCGCTGGGCGCAGTCCCTAAGTCGCTATCACCGCTACATTTTGCAGGCAGAAGCGCAGATGTTTACCCATCCGCAACTGCGAAAAGTGATCTGTAATTCGAAGATGGTGCGCGATGACATCACCCGTCGTTTCGCCTTGCCGGACGACAAGCTGACCGTTATCTATAACGGCGTCGATACCGCCCATTTTAGCCCGGACGTTCGCGCGTTTTCGCAGCGTGATGCGTGGGGCATTCCGCATACTGCACCGGTGCTGGCATATGTCGGTTCAGGATTTAGCCGAAAAGGTGTGGCGACAGCGCTGCATGCGATTGTGCCGGATTCGGATGTCTGGTTGTTGATCGCGGGTCGCGATAAACACGCACGCAAATTCGAAAAGCTGGCGGCAACGCTGGGCGTGGCTTCACGCGTGCGTTTCCTGGGACCCGTCGCGGATGTGCGTCAGGTATACGGCACAGCCGATGCCCTGATTTTACCTACACTTTACGATCCCTTCCCGAATGTCTGCGTTGAAGCGCTGGCCTGTGGATTGCCGCTATTAACCAGCCACGGTTGTGGCGCAGCAGAGTGGATTGAGGAAGGCGTGAACGGCTGGGTGCGTGACGCGCTGGATAGCCAAGGTTATCAGCAGGCGATCGGCGAATGGTTAAAAGGCCGCGAACAGGGCGTTAACTATTCTGCGGCGGCGCGCGCCACCGCAGAACCTTACACTCTGGATCATATGGCTAAAGAGTTGCAGGCACTTTATCGCGACGTGCTGCGCTGAGCCGCATCGGAAAAGACTTTCTCCATCGCATCCAGCATGCACTCGCGAGTGAAATGGGCGCACAGGTAATCGAATCCTTGCTGCGCCAGTGTCTCGCGAAGATTTGCATCGTCATACAGTTTAACGATCGCATCTTGCAGCGCAGATTCATCACGTTGAGCAATCAAAATCCCGGTTTTACCATTGATCACCGCATCTGCGGTTCCACCCGCGTCGGTGGCAATGGTGGCTATCCGCGATGCCAGGGATTGCAAGACGCCCTGCGGAACGCCTTCCATGTCGTGCGACGGACTCAGGGCGATATCAAACGCCGGGAACCATCGCTCAGGATCGCTGCGATGTCCTGCCATCAGCACGCGCTGCTGTAATCCCAGCGCCACAATTTCTTGTTCCAGCGTCGCTTTATGCGGGCCTTCCCCGACAATCGCCAGCTTAATGCGCGGATTGTCGATCTTTGCCAGCGCGCGCAGCAACACGCTATGGCCTTTATTCGGACGCAGATGCGAGACCACGCCGAGCCAAAAATCATCCTGCGAAAGTCCGCAATGCTCTCTGGCATCCTGTTTATCCGCCGGATGAAAGCGTTGCGTATCAACTCCGCTCGGTACGGACGTGCTTTGCGCCATCGGAACGCCGATATCCGCCACCTGATGGCGGAGCGCTTCACCCGTCGTCACGATGTGGGCACAGGCGTTGCGAAACAGCCAACGGGTTGTCCAGTTTTTGCGCGGCACACCCGATGCATGGCGCGTGCGCACCAGCGGTACTGGATTCGAAAGCGTGAGATTAGCGAGTGCCACCAGCCAGGTATCGGCTGAATTGTGACTATTGATGGCATCAATAGATTGGCGATGCTGTTTGAGCCAGTGGCGGAGTAATTGCAGGTTTTTGAGATTTTTACGCCTTAATGGCATGGTCACGACTGTCAGCCCGGCATTCTGTGCCAACGCGTGCAACGGCGCGCTTTCCGGGCAGAGAATAGTCACCTGATGACCGCGTTGAATCAGCCCGAGCGACTCATTAATAATTCGTAATGGTTGCCCGCCTTTGCCGCCGTCTGCTTCAGTGTGAACAATGTGCATAAATTTCCTGTTGATGGGCTGAACGCTGCCTAATCAAGGCATTATATACGCTGTCAGCGGTATAATGTACAAAGTCAGGCCCCTCTTAAAATTAGCGGATTATTCTTGCTTACAAACATTGTCCTTCTGTAGTTAGGGCTTCTGTGGTAATTTTCTCTGGCTTTTATTCCCTCCGGATATCCGTGGAATTAACGTACAGCGTTGTTAACTAACCGGTTTAAAAGCCGAAATTCTTAACCAGTACCATAAATATGACAAATACTCGTAACATCCTGACGGGCCTTTTAGCCCTGTCTGTACTGGCTTTGTGTTTTGTCTGGCCAATACCTAATGACCAGCTTCCATTTCATCGCAATGGCCTGATCTATCCCATCGTTGTGGTCACGCTGGGTCTTTTCTTCAGCTCATCCACAGCGAAAAAAAATCTTAACTTCAGTAAAATTAAGTTCGTGCTCATTGCGATATGGGTATTAACTTTTTATATCCTGATTAACGGTTTTTTTGTCACGCCTGATATTAAAGAGATGGTGTCGACCTGGGACGGGCAATGGCTGCGACCGGTTTTACTTTTCTGCGCAGGCCTGGTCCTCTTACCCACTCTTCAAAGCCAGGTACCCTCGATTTCTGCCGCACGATTCTTCACGCTGGTCGTTCTCTTTTTCTGGGGCGTCGTGTGCATCCATTTATTGGATACGATTTGGCTCTACTGGCGTGACGGTGTGATTCACTGGGGTGAAACGCGGATAGTCTTTAACCGCACGCGCATGAGTTTCCAGGTGAATATGATCACCGGTTTTATTCTGGCGGAACTGTTGGCGCGCGGCTTGCTGCATCAGCGTTTTTTACGCCTGAAAACCTCAGTCCTTGCGCTGATGTTAGTCTGCAACCTGGTCTGTACCGCATTAGTTGATACTCGCTGGGGCACTATCGGCCTGGTGGGTAGCCTGTTCTCGACCTTTGTGTTGTTAAGCTTCCATAATATGCGACGCAGTCGCGTAGTGCTCACGGGCAGTATTTTGATCGCTATCATTATCGCCTCCGTGTTACTGGGGTACGCATCCTGGAAAACTGACCCTCGCTGGCAAAGCCTTGAAAGTGATGCGATCACTGGTTGGAATGCTCCCTTTACCAGCTTCTGCTACAACAAAACAAACGGGATTATTCCTCGAAATGAGGCCGGTCGGCCGATGAACCATTCCAACGGTTGTCGCGCCAGTTTCTTCCGCCAGGGTTGGGGTTTGGTCGCTGAACACCCCGCAGGCATGGGACCGCGCAAAGAAGCGTTCCGCTACGTACTGCGTCGCGATACTCAGGATAACCGGATTAATATTCCACACAGCCATTACGGTCTGATTGAATTTGGTATCCAGAATGGCATTGCAGGGATTGCGGGCTGGCTGATTTTGCTGGCGGGTTGTTGGTACGTCGGCTGGCGTGAATTCCGCCACGGTAACTCGATGGTGGGGATGTTCTTGCTGCTGTTTACCATCGGCTTCTTCTCCAGAACCATGGTCGATCACAACCTCAAAGATCATTACCTGGAACAATATATGCTCTTGACCGGGCTGCTTATCGGCATGTGCGCGCAACGCACGGCAAAAGATAAAGAAACCCTTTCCTGAGAACCTGTAGCGAGCGCCAAATAGAATACCCGTTGGCGCTCGCCTGTCGTCAGAACTCTTTAGCCTGTCGGCTGTCGAAATGCCATCGCACGTTACCGTTAAAAACGTTTATCGCTGCATCAGCGCGGAATAATACGGAGTAAGCATGTCTGGAACGCCTCAATTAAGCCTCATTGTCGCTGTGTATAATGGTGAATCCTTCCTGAGTGCTTTTTTTGACAGCATTAAGAAGCAGAATCTGGACAGTCTGGAACTCGTCATTGTTAATGACGGTTCGACTGATGGTTCCGCTGAGATTATCGCCCGCTACGCCAGCGAATTTAGCGATTTCAAGGTTATTGACCAGGAGAACGGCGGTGTATCAGCGGCACGTAATGCGGGCCTTGCTGTCGCACAAGGCGAGTATGTAGCCTTTCCGGATATCGACGATGTTATCTATCCCGGGATGTATCCTCGCCTGCTTGAAATGGCTTTCGCCGGTCAACTGGATGTCGCGACCTGTAACGGCACCTATATTTACGATGACGGGCGTCCGTCGAAAAAGATTTTCCCCTCTGACAAGTTGACGTCAACCGGTGTGCTGGATGGCCCAACCTGGCTGCAAATGGCACTTGAATCGCGTAAGTTCTTGCACGTCACCTGGCTCAATATCTACCGTCACGCGTTTATCAAAGAGCAGGGTTTCACTTTTGAGCATGGCCTGCGTCATCAGGATATTCCGTGGACAACGGAAGTGTTATTGACCGCCAAACGCGTACAGTATGTTGATGAAGTGTATTACGATTATCTGATTCATTCTGCCTCGGTTTCACATACGCCAGGCACGGACGACACGCGTATGCGTTCTTCTCGGCATTATATGAAAATCCTGGAGATGCTGGATGCGATCAACAAGCGCCATCCGGAACAGGTAAAACGTGTACCGGCGTGCCAGTGGCAAATCGCGAAAGAAGGCTTAGGCATTCTGCACAGCATCAACAACATTGAAGATATGGCGAAAAAGCGCGAGATCACGCGCGAGCTTTTTGATCGCGGTATCTGGTCTATGATCTGGCAAAATGCGCGCGGTTTCCGCCAGCGCTGGCGTTTAGGACGTCGCTATTTCCGTCTTAAAAAAATTCTCGGCTAACGGACATTATGAGCAAACTCAAACTCCACGCGGTTTCCCGCGCAGACTTCATCGCGAAAAACTACGCAGATTTTCAGACGCTGCTGGATAACCGCGTTAATCCGGATGACATCCCTGAGCGTTTCTATTGCGGTGGACGCGGCGGCTGGACATTTCAAACCACGCTGGCGTTGAAACACTACTACGGCGACGATATTGAATGTTCGTTTGGCTCCGAATGCCGGCCGGATGCCATCAACCTGATGCACAATGATGATTTCGGCTCTCGCGTTAAACCATGGCGCGGATTTACCGTCGTTGCACGTGCCGATCGCCCTCCGGTTGTGGGTGCCGATATTGTTGTTGATCAGAACCCTGAAGTTGACGGGCACAGTAACCGCATTTTCGTGCCGTACTGGCCGCAGCCTGGCGTGAAGCCACGCGTGCGTAATGATGAAACGGTGAAAACCGTGGCGTTTTTCGGCCGCGTTGACAGCTTTCCGCAAGAATATCGTGAAGGCGATTTTAAACAGCGCCTGGCCGAGCAGGGAATTGAACTGCGCATTTCATTTGATAACTGGACAAATTATCAGGACGTTGATGTTTGCATCAGTTTCCGTAAATCGCACGACCACAAGCTCGCGCGCAAACCCGCCAGTAAATTAATCAATAACTGGCTGGGCAAAACCGTGATGGTGTGTGATGACGAACCGTCTTACCGCGCCATTCGTGAAAGCGAGCTGGATTATCTGATTGCAAAAAATCCTGACGAAGCGTTTGACGCCATTATGCGACTCAAAAACTCTCCTGAACTGTATCGCCAGATGCGTGAGCAAGGAGAAAAACGTTTGCAGGTTTATTCGCGTGAAGCGGTTGCCGCTCGCTGGTTTGCCCTGTTTGAGGATTGTTGGCGTAAAGGATTGCACAATCGCCCCACGCTGGTTCGCGCACTTCGCTTTGGTTTAGGTAAAGCGATTCGTCCGTTAACTAAAAAGTTCTGAGTTAGATTGAGTCTGAACATGTTCAAAACATCTGCACAATCATCACTCCCACTACGCCGCAATATCGTGCGGACAGTAGTGTTGACGCTGGCTTTCCTGGTGCTGTTTTCACTTTCTGAAATCATCATTCTGTTAAAAGACCATGTATATCAACCGAAAGCCGGTGATATCTCGCTGTATCTGATCATCTCACTGCTGGCTGCTGTCAGCGCGCGTTTCTTCGTCACGCGCCTGCTGCTGGCCGTCACGTTTATTGTGCAGATATCAGAAGCGATCTATTACCAGTTTTACGGCCAGTTCTACGGCCCAAGCGAAGTGTGGCTTGCGTTTGTCGAAACCAAAGACATTGCCAGCGGAATCACCGACAGTCTCGGATCGCTGGGGATCTACTTCGCGATCATGGTGCTGGCGGTGGTGTTTGCACTGGTCTTCACCCGTCGCATGGCACCTCAGTGGCATAAATGGCTCGCGATGCCCTGCTTGCTCGCTATCGTCGTTATGTTCGCGGGTCAGTTTTACAAGGCCATCGATGGGCAGATGTACAAGTTCAACCCCGACCTGCGCCACTCTTTACTGCGCAACGGGCTGTCAGCCATGAGCTATAGCGCCATTCGTCTGATCCCGGAAGCCCTGTCTGGCGAAAACCAGAGCGTGACCCATTACGAACCTTACCAGGTGACGCCGGTTGAGGGAACGCAGGCAGGCAAGTACTCCATCATCCTGGCGATTGGCGAAAGCCTTAACCCGCATCACGTCAGCGCGCTGGGCTATGAGCGCGATACCACGCCAGAGCTGAAAGCCCTGTTGAAACAATATCAGGGGACAGGACGCCTGGTGGTGTCTAACGCCGTGTCGACGCGTGTTGCCATTCCTATGCTGGTGAATAACCTGCGCGAGCCGGATAACTACGGCGCGTACAAGTCTAAGTCGACCAATATCTTTGCGAATGCGAAAAAACAGGGTTATCAGACCGCCTTTATTTCGGCGCAAGGTCTGGAAGGACTGAGCAACTGGATCGGTATCCACGACATTGATCTGTGGGAAGATACGCAAATTCGCCCGGCTCCGGATGTAGGCGCAGACGTCGTACTCACGCCATCTGTCGAGAAAGCCACGCTGGACTGGAACAAACCGTTCCTGATGGTGCTGAACAGCCGTGCACCGCATATCCCTTATGAGCGAAATATCCCGCAGGGGTTTGCGAAGTTCTCGACGCCGCGTCTGAGTAATGACGTTGAGCAGAAGAAGAACGAGTACGACGATGCCGTGCGTTTGTACGATAAAGAGCTGGCGTCTGCCATCCGCACTACGATGGCGAAATCCAAGCTGCCGGTACTGGTGTTCATCACCTCGGATCACGGAGAACGCGTGGGCGACGGCGGGCTGTTTGGTCATTCTGTCGTAGAAATGCCGATTGCCCAAGTGCCGTTCCTCTATTTCAGCAACGATCCGGCGTATTCAATGAATGCGATCAGCCCGCAAGTCCCGCTGAACCACTATCAGGTTGCGACGCTTATCAATAAAATGTTGGGCTATTCTGTCAGCAACCCGAATCAGAAAGATGACAGCTTCTTCATCACAGGCGGTGATATTCGTGGCCTGTCGGAGCGTGTGACCTACCACTTGAATGCGCTCCCTGAAGCAGAGCGTTAATCTGCAAGTTATCAAACGGGCAAACAGTTGCCCGTTTTTTTATCGTTGAACGAATGTAACGCAGGCAGACAAGTGAGCTAAAATGCCAAAGAGATAGCTTTAAACGGCCTAAATGCTTAGAATTTGCCCGCTGAAACTGAAAAACGGATAATCGCTTGGAATTGTTGTATACCGCTCTGCTCTACATTATTCAGCCGCTGGTGTGGCTAAGACTGCTGCTTCGTAGCCGTAAAGCGCCTGCGTATCGAAAACGTTGGGCTGAACGTTATGGCTACTGTCGTAATAAAGTTATGCCGGACGGTATTCTGCTGCATTCCGTGTCCGTCGGTGAAACGCTGGCGGCCATCCCGCTGGTTCGTGCATTGCGCCACCGTTATCCCTATCTGCCAATTACCGTCACCACCATGACGCCAACGGGTTCTGAACGCGCGCTGTCGGCGTTCGGCAAAGACGTGCATCACGTTTATCTGCCTTATGATTTACCCTGCGCCATGAACCGTTTCCTCAACACCGTGCGTCCAAAGCTGGTGATAGTGATGGAAACCGAGCTTTGGCCGAATATGATTTCCGCCCTGCATGCCCGCAAAATTCCGCTGGTGGTGGCTAACGCCCGCCTGTCTGAACGCTCCGCGAAAGGCTATGGCAAGCTGGGTAAATTCATGCGTCGCCTGCTGTCCAAAATTACGCTGATTGCCGCCCAAAACGAAGAAGATGCCGCGCGCTTTATCTCCCTTGGGCTGAAACGTAATCAGCTCGCTGTGACCGGAAGTCTGAAGTTTGATATCTCCGTCACGCCAGAACTCGCGGCGCGTGCCCTCACGTTACGCCGCCAGTGGGCACCACGCCGTCAAGTGTGGATCGCAACCAGCACCCATGATGGCGAAGAAGAGATTATTCTGCAGGCGCATCGCAAACTGCTCGAAAAATTCCCGGATTTACTGCTGATTCTGGTTCCGCGTCATCCCGAACGCTTTAAGGATGCCCGTGAACTGGTGCAGAAAGGCGGATTTAGCTTCACGCTGCGCAGCACTGGCGAGATCCCATCGGGTAGCACTCAGGTGGTGATTGGCGACACGATGGGCGAACTGATGCTGCTCTACGGCATTGCCGATCTGGCGTTCGTGGGCGGAAGTCTGGTTGAACGCGGCGGACACAATCCGCTGGAGCCTGCCGCACATGCCATTCCTGTGCTGATGGGTCCCCACACCTTTAACTTCAAAGATATCTGCGCCAAATTGCAGCAAGCCGATGGCTTGATTACCGTGACCGATACAGACTCTGTCGTGAAAGAGGTTTCAACCCTGCTCACCGATGAAGATTACCGTCTGTGGTACGGTCGTCATGCCGTTGAAGTGCTGCATCAGAATCAGGGCGCATTGACCCGTCTGCTGCAACTTCTACAGCCTTACTTGCCGCAGCGGAGCCATTAATGTCAACGCGTCTGTCGGTCGTGATGATCGCCAAAAACGCTGCCGACCTGCTGCCGGACTGCCTCGCGTCCGTTGCCTGGGCTGACGAAATTGTCCTGCTGGATTCCGGAAGCGAGGACAATACGGTTGCAATCGCCCGTGCCGCAGGCGTGAAAGTCTTCATCGATACCGACTGGCAGGGTTACGGCATTCAGCGTCAGCGCGCGCAGTCTTTTGCCACGGGCGACTACGTGCTGATGATCGACACTGACGAGCGCATCACGCCGGAACTCCAGCAAGCCATTCAAACCGTACTGAATTCGCCGCAGCCTGGCGCGGTGTATAGCATTGCTCGCCGCAACTATTTCCTGGGTCGCTTTATGCGTCACAGCGGCTGGTATCCTGACCGCGTGATGCGCCTTTATGAGCGCGATCGCTATCAGTACAACGCCAATCTGGTCCACGAATCTCTCGATTGTCATCAGGCGCAGGTCATTGCTTTGAACGGCGATCTCCTGCATCTCACCTGCCGGGATTTTGCGAGCTTCCAGCGCAAGCAACTCGACTACGCCACGGCCTGGGCACAAGAACGCCACCAGCGCGGCAAGAAGACCTCTTTGACGGGAATCTTTACGCATACGATAGGGGCATTTTTGAAAACACTGCTGCTGCGCGGCGGTGTCCTGGACGGCAAACAAGGCTGGTTACTGGCGGTGGTGAATGCACAGTATACTTTTAACAAATATACCGAGCTGTGGGCGTTAAACCGCGGCTACTCAGAGAAACGTGAGCCATGAGCACAAAAGCGATTTATCCGGGTACCTTCGATCCCATCACTAACGGTCATATTGATATCATTACGCGTGCTGCCAGCATGTTTGATCGCGTGATTCTGGCGATTGCTGCCAGCCCCAGCAAAAAACCCATGTTCGATTTAGAAGAGCGCGTCGCGCTCGCCACCACCGCGCTTCAACACCTGCCGAATGTTGAGGTGATGGGCTTTAGCGATCTGATGGCGAATTTCGCCCGCGCGCAGCAGGCCAATATTCTGATTCGTGGATTGCGCGCCGTGGCTGATTTTGAATATGAGATGCAACTGGCACACATGAACCGTCATTTAATGCCGGAGCTGGAAAGCGTCTTTCTGATGCCGTCAAAAGAGTGGTCGTTTATTTCATCATCACTGGTGAAAGAAGTGGCGCGCCACGCGGGGGATGTGACGCATTTTCTGCCTGCGAACGTTCACCAGGCGTTGATGGAAAAGCTCAAATAACTTATTTCTGGCACTGGCGGCAGTAAAACGTCGCGCGCTGCGCATGTTTCGACGCCACGATGGGCGTCCCGCACACTCTGCACGGCTCGCCTTTACGGCCATACACCTGCAGTTCCTGCGCAAAATACCCCGGCTTACCGTCACTTTGCAGGAAATCCTTCAGCGTCGTCCCGCCCTGCTCGATCGAGCGCAGCAAAACAGCTTTGATGACTTTCACCAATATCTCGCACTCTTGCTCTGAGAGCGACGATGCGAGCCTGTCCGGATGGATCCCGGCTGCGAAAAGCGACTCGCTGGCATAGATATTCCCAACCCCTACCACCAGCTTGTTATCCATCAGCCAGGGTTTGATCGGCGTTTTCTTTTTGGCGCACCGCGCTTTCAGGTACTCAGCGTTAAACGCCTCGCTCAGCGGCTCTGGGCCGAGATGCGCCAGCACGTTGTGCCCTTCAAGCTCTTTGGTCCACAACCATGCGCCAAAGCGTCGCGGATCGGTATAGCGCAGCACTTTGCCGTTGCTCATGACCAAATCCACGTGATCGTGTTTTTCGGCCGGTAACTCTTCACTGAGGATACGCAAACTCCCGGACATCCCAAGATGAATGATTATCCAGCCGTCGGGTAGCTCCAGCAGCAGGTATTTTGCGCGGCGCTGCACGCTCAGAACCGGCTTATCGCTCAGGGTATGTATCTCATTGGAAACGGGCCAGCGAAGACGACCATTACGCACGACAGCATGAAGAATGGTCGCGCCCACCAGATGCGGCTCGATACCACGACGGCTGGTTTCTACCTCAGGTAATTCAGGCATGTTTCCTCCATTGAGAGACACAGAATGCAAAAAACCCCGCGATTGCGGGGTTTTTCTTTACAAGGAATCTAAAATTATTTGATTTTAGCTTCTTTGTATAAAACGTGCTGACGGACAACTGGATCGAATTTTTTCAGTTCCAGTTTTTCCGGTTTAGTACGCTTGTTCTTCGTGGTGGTATAGAAGTGACCAGTACCAGCAGAAGAAACCAGCTTGATTTTCTCACGAATACCTTTAGCCATGATTTATTTCCTCTTTAAGTACTTAGTACTTTTCGCCACGGGCACGCAGTTCGGACAGAACTGTATCGATGCCTTTCTTATCAATAACACGCATACCTTTAGCAGATACACGCAGGGTGACAAAACGCTTCTCGCTCTCAACCCAAAAACGGTGAGAGTGCAGGTTCGGCAGGAAACGGCGTTTAGTCGCGTTCAGTGCGTGGGAACGGTTGTTACCGGTCACCGGACGCTTGCCAGTAACTTGGCAGACTCGGGACATGTCTATTCTCCAAAAATCAAATTAGCTCGAGCTTCGTATGGGGTATCGGCGCCTCGTCAGGCTTTACAGCCCGGTCATCGCGGTTCTAAGTGAACTCTCGATTGCCAGGCCCAAATGCCAAACCCGAGATTCTCAAAGGTGGCGTAGTATACGCTGACTCGACGATGTGCTCAAGTCCCGAACAGACAAAGATCCCGATGGATCGCGAGAAAGGGTCTAAATCCAACCCTGTTCGGCAAAAGAAACATACTCTCCGCGACCGATAATAAAATGGTCAAGTACATGAATGTCCATGAATTGACAGCATTTGATGATACGCTCGGTGATGTCTTTGTCGGCTTTACTCGGTTCAGCGCAACCAGAGGGGTGATTATGCGCGAGGATCACGGCGGCTGCATTCACTTTTATCGCTTCTCGCACAATTTCTCGCGGATGAACCTCAACATGCCTCAATGTTCCCGAAAACATGCGGCTGTGTTTTACCACCCGATGTTGATTATCGAGAAAAATCACCATGAAGACTTCACGTTCTGCATCAGAGAGCTGACTCTGCAGAAAATCTTTCGTCATTTCAGGACTTAACAGTGGATTATCGCCAAGTACCCGCACGCTATGGTAGCGCCTGGCGAGCTCGGCAATGCCTTTAAGCTGCGCAAATTTAGCCAGCCCGATTCCTTCGACATACCGAAACTCGTCCAGATTGGCGTTCAATAACCCGTGCAGTGACCCAAAATGCTGTAACAGCTCCTGCGCTAATACAAACACGCTCTTTCCTGATGTACCGGTGCGCAAAAAAAGTGCCAGTAGCTCTGCATCCGTCAGTGAGGTGATACCAAAACTCAGCATTTTCTCCCGCGGCAAAAGCGTCAACTCGTCATCCATGTCCCTTCTCCCTGTTTTGCTTTCATTATGCTGACACAGGAATCCTCGCCACTCGACGGGGACTTTTCGTTCTTGCGTAGCGCCTCGCAAAGTGGACCACGCACATTTTTACGTCGATTTTCGTATTGTGATAAAATGTTTCCCTCTGGATAAACCCAACAGGAAAGAATCATGATGAGCCTGGCTGGCAAAAAAATCGTCCTTGGCGTGAGCGGCGGCATCGCTGCGTATAAAGCGCCAGACCTGGTGCGGCGCTTGCGAGATCGCGGTGCAGACGTACGGGTCGCGATAACGGAAGGCGGTAAAGCGTTTATTACCCCGTTGAGCCTACAAGCTGTTTCAGGGTATCCGGTTTCCGATAGCCTGCTCGACCCGGCCGCTGAAGCCGCAATGGGCCATATTGAACTGGGCAAATGGGCAGACCTGGTTATTCTTGCTCCCGCAACGGCGGATTTAATCGCTCGCGTTGCAACAGGCATGGCCAACGACCTGGTTTCAACGATTTGTCTGGCTACGCCCGCACCTGTCGCCGTCGTGCCAGCGATGAACCAGCAGATGTACCGCAATGCCGCGACCCAACATAATCTTGAGGTTCTGGCATCACGTGGTTTGCTCATTTGGGGTCCCGACAGCGGGAGCCAAGCGTGTGGGGACGTAGGTCCAGGACGTATGCTCGATCCGCTTGCCATTGTCGATATGGCCGCCACGCATTTTGCGCCTGTCAACGATCTGCAACATCTCAACATCATGATTACTGCCGGTCCAACACGTGAACCCTTGGATCCCGTGCGATACATCTCGAACCACAGCTCCGGGAAAATGGGGTTTGCCATTGCCGCGGCAGCAGCAAAACGCGGAGCAAAGGTCACGCTGGTCAGCGGGCCGGTCTCGTTAGCCACGCCACCTTTTGTGCAACGCATTGATGTCACGACCGCGCTGGAAATGGAAGCGGCCGTTCAAGCGCACGCGCAGATGCAGCAAATATTTATCGGCTGCGCGGCCGTCGCCGATTACCGCGCCGAGACTATTTCTGATGCCAAGATTAAAAAGCAAGGCGATGAATTAACGATAAAAATGGTGAAGAATCCTGACATCGTCGCCGGTGTTGCCGCACTAAAAAGCCATCGACCTTACGTCGTTGGGTTTGCCGCCGAAACAAATAATGTGGAAGAATACGCCCGGCAAAAACGGACCCGCAAAAATCTCGATTTGATTTGCGCGAACGATGTTTCGCTGGCGGCACAAGGATTTAACAGCGACAGCAATGCATTACACCTTTTCTGGCAGGATGGAGATAAAGTCTTACCGCTTGAGCGCAAGGAACTCCTGGGCCAACAATTACTGGACGAGATCGTTACCCGTTATGATGAAAAAAATCGACGTTAAGATTCTGGACCCGCGTGTTGGCCAGCAATTTCCGCTGCCAACTTATGCCACCTCCGGCTCCGCCGGTCTTGACCTGCGAGCCTGTCTCGATGACGCCGTCGCGCTGGCGCCAGGCGCAACCACGCTGATCCCGACAGGTCTTGCGATTCACGTTGCAGACCCTTCACTGGCGGCGGTGATTTTGCCTCGCTCTGGTCTTGGTCATAAGCATGGTATTGTGCTGGGCAATCTGGTCGGGCTCATTGATTCCGACTACCAGGGTCAGCTGATGGTCTCTGTCTGGAACCGTGGACAGGACAGCTTCACGATTGAGCCGGGCGAACGTATCGCGCAGATGGTCTTTGTGCCTGTGGTTCAGGCTGAATTTAATCTGGTAGACGATTTTGATGCCACCGACCGTGGCGAAGGCGGCTTCGGCCACTCTGGGCGCAAATAAGCCCAACGATACGCAACACGCAGCGTAATAATGCAATAACACACCGCAAACGCTTGTTTGCGGTCGTTGTGTGGATGCCAGCCGGACAGGCGCTTATTTTCAGGGGTATTTTGTAACATGGCAGAAAAACAAACCGCGAAAAGGAACCGTCGCGAAGAAATACTTCAATCTCTGGCTCTGATGCTTGAATCCAGCGATGGCAGTCAACGCATCACTACCGCAAAACTGGCGGCCTCTGTCGGCGTGTCAGAAGCGGCGCTGTATCGTCATTTCCCCAGCAAAACGCGGATGTTTGATAGCCTCATCGAGTTTATCGAAGACAGCCTCATTACCCGTATCAATCTGATTCTTAAAGACGAAAAAGACACCACCGCACGCTTGCGATTGATTGTTTTACTGATTTTAGGTTTCGGCGAGCGCAATCCAGGCCTGACGCGAATCATGACAGGGCATGCCCTCATGTTTGAGCAGGACAAGCTTCAGGGACGTATCAATCAGCTTTTCGAACGCATTGAAGCCCAGTTGCGCCAGGTTTTGCGCGAAAAGAAAATGCGTGAAGGTGAAGGCTATACCACGGATGAAAATGTGTTGGCGGGACAGCTGTTAGCGTTCTGTGAAGGAATGCTTTCTCGCTTTGTCCGCAGTGAATTTAAATATCGCCCAACGGATGATTTCGACACCCGTTGGCCGCTCGTGGCTGCGCAACTGCAGTAAACGAGAAGAAGCCCGGTCAGCGTCACGCTACCGGGCTAAATGTCTTATACGCCAAACTCTTCCCGATACGCGCGCACCGACGCCAGATGATCCGCCATCTCAGGTTTCTCTTCCAGGTAGGCAATCAGGTCTTTCAACGTAATGATTGAAATCACGTTGCAGCCATAATCACGCTCAACTTCCTGAATGGCTGAAATCTCGCCACGGCCACGCTCCTGGCGATCGAGAGAAATCAACACGCCAGCAAGCGAAGCGCCATTAGCCTGGATAATTTCCATCGATTCACGGATTGCCGTGCCTGCGGTGATTACGTCATCCACCAGCATAATGCGGCCCTGCAGTTCGCTACCGACCAGATTGCCGCCTTCACCATGGGTTTTGGCTTCTTTACGGTTGAAGCAGTACGGCACGTCGCGATCGTGATGTTCCGCCAGCGCAACCGCCGTGGTGGTCGCAATCGGGATACCCTTATACGCAGGACCAAACAGCAGGTCGAAATCAATCCCTGAATCCACAAGCGCTTCGGCGTAAAAACGGCCTAATAAAGCCAGATCGCGCCCCGTATTAAACAGCCCGGCGTTGAAGAAATAGGGGCTTTTACGCCCGGATTTCAGTGTAAATTCGCCAAACTTAAGTACCTGCTTGTTAAGCGCAAACTCAATAAACTGGCGCTGATAGGGTTTCATGGATTCGCTCCTCAAGACTTTTCTACGGACAAAAAAAAGGGCGACAACGTCGCCCTTACATCAATTTTCTAACGCCGCTTTCTGCGTCGTGACAATAGATTCGATTCCCCCTCGGGCTAACGCCAGCAAGGTCAGAAGCTCTTCGTGAGTAAATGGCTCGCCTTCTGCCGTGCCCTGTACTTCAATGATACGACCGTCTTCGGTCATCACCACGTTCATGTCGGTTTCGGCTGCGGAGTCTTCAACATATTCCAGATCGCAAAGTGCTTCGCCGTTTACGATACCCACGGAGACAGCGGCAACCATTCCCTTCATCGGGTTCTTTTTCAACTTACCGGCGGCAATCAGCTTGTTCAGCGCATCAGCCAGTGCAACGCATGCCCCGGTGATGGAAGCCGTACGTGTACCGCCATCAGCCTGAATCACATCGCAGTCCAGGGTAATGGTGAATTCGCCCAGCACTTTCAGGTCGACAGCGGCACGAAGCGCGCGAGCGATAAGACGCTGGATTTCCATGGTACGACCGCCCTGCTTGCCTTTCGCTGCTTCGCGGGCGTTACGCGTATGCGTTGCGCGCGGCAACATACCGTATTCAGCCGTGATCCAGCCCTGGCCTTGGCCTTTCAGAAAGCGCGGTACGCCTTCTTCAATTGAGGCAGTGCACAGTACTTTAGTGTCGCCAAATGCAACAAGCACGGAACCTTCAGCGTGTTTTGTATAGTTACGGGTCAGGGTGACGGGACGCACCTGATTGGCGCTACGGCCTGATGGACGCATGATGATATCTCCGGCTTGAAACGAATGTGGCTGCGCATTATACGGATTAAAGTCGCTTATTCCTATCCTGTGAAAGCCACGAAAGCTATAATCCCCCATCTGTCCTCTAAAAACGGGAATGTCTATGATACGCAGTATGACCGCCTACGCCCGGCGTGAAATCAAAGGTAGCTGGGGTAGCGCTACCTGGGAAATGCGCTCGGTGAACCAGCGCTATCTGGAAACTTATTTCCGTATGCCAGAACAGTTTCGCAGCCTTGAGCCGGTCGTGCGTGAGCGCATTCGTGCTCGCCTGACGCGCGGTAAGGTTGAATGTAACCTGCGTTTTGAACCCGATGCGAGCGCTCAAGGGGAGCTGATCCTCAATGAAAAACTGGCTAAACAGCTGGTGAATGCCGCGAACTGGGTCAAAATGCAGAGCGACGAAGGTGAAATCAACCCGGTTGATATCCTGCGTTGGCCTGGCGTGATGGCCGCTGGAGAGCAAGACCTGGACGCGATCACTACCGAAATCCTCGGTGCGCTCGATGGGGCTCTGGATGATTTTATTGAAGCGCGCGAAACGGAAGGTCAGGCATTAAAAGGCATGATTGAACAGCGCCTCGAGGGTGTCAGTGCAGAAGTCATCAAAGTGCGTGCTCACATGCCCGAAGTACTGCAGTGGCAGCGCGAACGCCTGATTGCCAAACTTGAAGATGCTGAAGTTCAGCTGGAAAACACCCGTCTTGAGCAAGAGTTAGTGCTAATGGCACAGCGTGTTGACGTCGCGGAAGAGCTTGATCGACTCGATGCTCACGTTAAAGAGACGTACAACATTCTCAAGAAAAAAGAAGCCGTTGGCCGTCGCCTCGACTTTATGATGCAGGAATTTAACCGCGAATCGAACACGCTGGCATCTAAGTCCATCAATGCCGAAGTCACCACGTCAGCCATTGAACTGAAAGTGCTTATTGAGCAAATGCGCGAGCAGATTCAGAACATTGAGTAACGTCATTTACTCCCAAGCCTGACTAAAAAAGCCATTATAACAATGGCTTTTTTTTGTGCCTCACGGAGTGCGGATGGCTCAAATATCGCTTCAGATTAACTCTTCCCAACCATTCGCTGTGCAGTGAGTAACGTTAGCAGAAATACATCTTTAATGATGAAAAAAACTAATGCCTAAAAATCCATTAACCGTTCTACAAGCTCTAATGTAAGCAAAGGTGCATGAGTAAAAGTATCCCTTTCATTGCGATGCACAAAAAATCTAAATCGTGATGTGTTCTACAAAACGTTACCCTAGCCCGTTCAATCAGGGGGAAGAGATGCTGCTACACATTTTATATTTGGTCGGAATTACTGCCGAAGCCATGACGGGAGCGCTGGCCGCTGGACGTCGTCGGATGGACACGTTCGGCGTCATTATTATCGCCACAGCAACCGCGCTGGGCGGTGGCTCCGTTCGCGACATCCTGCTTGGCCACTATCCGCTGGGCTGGGTCAAACATCCAGAGTACGTGGTGATCGTCGCGGTGGCAGCTGTGTTGACCACCATTGCCGCCCCGGTAATGCCGCACTTGCGACGTCTGTTCCTGATTCTGGATGCCGTGGGATTGGTGGTATTTTCAATTATCGGCGCACAGATTGCTCTCGATATGGGGGAAGGTCCGATCATTGCCTCTATCGCCGCCGTTGTGACGGGTGTTTTTGGCGGTGTTCTCCGTGATATGTTCTGTAAACGCATTCCTCTGGTGTTTCAGAAAGAGCTGTATGCCGGCATTTCCTTTGCCTCGGCGGTGTTATACATCGCTTTACAACATTATGTCTCAAGTCTTGATTTCGTTGTCATCGCGACGTTACTCTTTGGTTTTACCGCGCGGATGTTGGCACTACGCTTAAAATTGGGACTTCCCGTGTTTCATTACACGCATGACTCACACTAAGCTCTTACAAGGCGCATAACAGCCGTAAAAAGCACTTTTAGATGTCCCATACCAATGCGAAAAACGAATATAATAATTTTCGTTTATCCCGCCTGGAAATTTGCGTTCAGAATCGATGCCATTTGCAAAAGCTGCAGTTCTCACCATAAATAAAAAACTCAGCAGCCATTTTCTGATTCTGCTGCTTCTCTCTGTGCTTATTCAATTATGGCCAGTGTTCTTCACGCAACCAGCACGTTTTGCGGTACGCATTGCAATTTGCAACAGCCTGCTTTTATTGAGTGCCTCAGCAATCTATCGCTGCATCCCCGGTAAAATCATTACGTTCATACTGACCACAATCCTGACCCTCAATTTTGCGATCGCATTCAGTACCTGGGATGTTTACCAAAGCGAGTTTAATACCGTTTTTGCCATGAGTATCATGGCCACCCATATTGCCGAGGCGAAGAGTATGTCGGGGCTATATGGTCATACTTTCCCGGTTGTTATTGCCTACTTTTTTATCACCTGGTATGCCATTAAATCGCTCAGTGAGAACGTTGGGGATCGCGCGAAAGGGATAGGCCTGATCTTACTGGTTGGCTATATGGGCTGGTACTCAACGGCCAACTGGTTAAAAAAGCGTAAAGACCTTGAGGTTTACTATCCGCTTAGCTCACGCATCCTGACCAATACCCCTTTTTACACGGGCTCTGAATTTATTATTGCGCGACGAGACAGCGCACTGGCGGAGAAAATTGGTCAGCAGAATGTGTATTATCCCGCACTGCAGTACCATGAGACGGGTATCGAAAACTATGTCGTGATAGTGGGTGAATCCGCCCGTCGCAGCAACATGCAGCTTTATGGATTCCCCCAGAATACGACACCTGTCGAGTCTGCATTTAAAAATCATGCCCTGATTTTTGCGCATGCAATTGCCCCGGCTTCAGCTACCGTACTTGCCGTACCGATGATATTAAGCAAAGCCGATCCGGATAATTTCACCGTCGACAAACTCGCAGATAATATCGTCAACATCGCGCGAAAAACGGGTTATTACACAGAATGGATCAGTGCTCAAGGCAACTCCGGAAAGAGCAATAATTATATTGTTGCTATCGCCTCTACCAGTCAAAAAGCACAGTGGATCAACACTCAGTATGATACCGAGCTTCTACCGGCGCTTGACGAAGCGCTGAAGAAGCCCGGTAGGAAATTCATCGTTTTACATATAAACGGCAGCCATGAAATGGCGTGTGACCGCTACCCTGAATCTGCAGATATCCTTGATACCGGCAACAAATATGAAGATTGCTATAACAACGCAATTCGCTTTACCGATTACTTTATTGGCGAAGTTGCCAAGCGCCTGCAAAGCAGTGCCTCTTCGATTCTGTATTTTTCAGATCACGGGTTAGAAAAAAACCCTAAACTGAAATCCATCTATATGCATGGTTCACGTAATCCGAGTAAAGAGGCTTACGAAGTTCCACAATTTATCTGGTACAGCCAGCCAGCCATTTCCAGTCAAAAACGGCAGTTGGGCTGGGTTCCGGGTTTCTGGTCGACGGCAAATAACTATGAATTAATGCTCAGTTGGCTTGGCATCTCTACGGGTACTGAAAATTGCGGTTCGGTACTAGAAAAATGCTATCAGCAACCCACGTTATTCCCGGTTATGGATGGCGGACGTCATATATTCGATTACGATCAATTACGTGATACCTTCAGTTCACCGGACAGGCACACACCATGGCGAAAAGCCAAGGCGGGTTCGCTTTAGAACCCGTCAATACCTTGCTCACCAAGCCAGGTGGCAAGACGTGTGATCTGCGAATCGTGTACAAACTCTACCAATTTTCGCGCTTTCTCTGTACCGATGCCGGGGAGCTGATTCCAGCTTACCGCATCTTTGTCTTGTAATTGGCGCCATGAATGAACGCTCAACGCGTCGGCAGCGGCTTGTGGTAAGAGTATGCCAAGCGCTTTTATCCATTTATTGAAAGGCTGATGGCGAGCAAACTCGAAACGATGCCATAGCTGTAAACGTCGTGCAGGATTCAAACCTGATGTCTTTTCTATTTGTTCCTGCGTTACAGCCAGCCAGGAAAAAATGTGTTCAAAATGATAAGTCTGATGTAACAGTCGCCAGCTCGAATCACCCAATCCCTCCATATTGAGAATCTGCTTTGAACTTAGCCAGACCAGTCGGGCAAAAAATTGCTCCAGACATTCAGGTGAAGCATAGAAGCAGGTGAGTGAGTGATATTGCGATGCAGGCGGTGCTGGCTTTTTTCGATCATTTCCACGCCATACGACTTTATCTACCCGCGGAATACCCTGCCCGGCCAAACTCACCAAAATCTGATCGCCTGGCGCAATATCCAACGCCTGCCAACGGCTCACAGAACCGAGATTAACGCGCTTCACACGTTTGTCATCCAGTTGTATTGACTCCAGTACGGCAACAACGGAAATCTTACCCGTGCGTCCAATCGCAAATTGAATAGCATTAACTTCTGCTACCTGCGAAACCGGCGAATATTTCCAGGCGACGACCCAATTCCCTTCTCCCGGTAACCACAGCTCACCGACTGGCTCAACCGAGGATCGAACAATAATGCCGTCAGTCACAAACGGAAGAGAGGAAGTCAGCCATTCCTTTCTGTTTTTTTCAACCTCATCTGCCGTGCTGACTGCTCGCGTATATTGCGCTGTCAGGGTAAAACCAGCTTTGGTGAGTTCAGAAAGGCGTTGCGGCATAGACTGTGGACCATCGGGCCAGGCCCAAATAAAGACGCCGAGATTTTCCAGTACCGTCTTGTCATTATGACGCATCATCATTCCAGCTACTTTAGCCCTGGCGTTCATCCCTCCCATCTGCTGCTGAATGTGTCTTTCACACCGTAAAAAAATTTCCCCTTGCAGAACGCTTTCGGAAAGTACGCCCTTCACGTTTAAAGGGACAGAGGGGATAGCTTGTACTCTTGCGGTCCAGTCTTCACCTTTCACGCCGTCACCACGGCTGATCGCCTGCACCAACTTCCCTTTGCGATAAACCAATGTGACTGCCACACCATCGACTTTAGGCTGCACCCACAAATCGCGTCGTGAATGCATCCACTGCCGCAATTCTTCTTTGCCAGAAACCTTGTGCACACCCGTATGTGCAAAAGGGTGTCGCAGCGTTCCGTTAGCAGGAGGAATATCCTCTGTCGCAGGCTCATGATTAAAGCACTGCTGCCAATGTTTCAATCGGGTGTTTAATTGATCATAAACCTCATCGCTCACATCGCTTTTACCTTCCTGCCAGTAGGCATCATTCCAGCGAGAAATCTGTGCGTTTAACCCCGCAATTTCTTGTTCCGCTTTGGCATGCGACCACGCAGGACATATCGCTGTTCCATAGCTACTCCACACCATTACAACTACGCCAGCCCATTTCCACATCGTTAATCCTCCCTGGTTTGCGGAAGTTATAACGGTCCGGTTTGGGTCTGACTACCCGCAAAGATGCACTTTACGAGGGGCATTCCATGTAATATTTTTTGGGGCTGCAAAGGGACAAGAAAATTGGAAAACGGCACGCAAAAATCAACAATCCAAATGAAAAAGTGTGACAAAGGCTACGTCACACCGTGGCGACGTGTATAATAAGCTCGTATGTAGGACTTAATCGCTAACACATACGAAAGACTCTCATGGCTCAAGGCACGCTTTATATTGTTTCTGCTCCAAGTGGGGCGGGTAAATCCAGCCTGATTCAGGCACTGTTAAAAACCCAACCGTTGTACGATACGCAAGTGTCGGTATCTCACACCACGCGTCAGCCGCGTCCAGGTGAAGTACACGGTGAACACTATTTCTTTGTTAATCATGATGAATTTAGAACGATGATTGGCAGAGAAGCGTTTCTTGAACACGCCGAAGTATTCGGTAATTACTATGGCACCTCACGAGAAACTATCGAGCAGGTTCTGGCAACGGGCGTCAATGTGTTCTTAGACATCGACTGGCAAGGTGCCCAGCAAATCCGTAGTAAGATGCCTCAGGCTCGCAGTATTTTTATACTACCGCCGTCAAAAGAAGAGTTGGACCGTCGTCTTCGCGGACGTGGTCAGGATAGCGAAGAAGTTATTGCGAAACGTATGGCCCAGGCAGTTGCAGAAATGAGCCATTACGCTGAATATGATTATCTGATTGTGAATGATGATTTTGATACCGCTCTTGGCGATCTTAAGACTATTATTCGCGCCGAACGACTGCGTATGAGCCGCCAGAAGCAGCGACATGACGCTTTAATCACCAAACTGTTGGCAGACTGAACCCACATTCAGTATCATGCCCAGTCATTTCTTCATCTGTGGAGCACTATAAGTATGGCACGCGTAACTGTTCAGGACGCTGTAGAGAAAATTGGTAACCGTTTTGACCTGGTACTGGTCGCCGCGCGTCGCGCTCGTCAGATGCAGTCCGGCGGCAAAGATCCACTGGTACCAGAAGAAAACGATAAAACCACCGTTATCGCATTGCGCGAAATCGAAGAAGGTCTGATCACCAACCAGATCCTCGACGTACGTGAGCGCCAGGAGCAGCAAGAGCAGGAAGCCGCAGAACTGCAGGCCGTAACCGCCATTGCTGAAGGCCGTCGTTAATTAAACCTGCGGGTCGCCCTTGTATCTGTTTGAAAGCCTGAATCAGCTGATTCAACACTACCTGCCAGAAGACCAAATCAAACGTCTTCAGCAGGCGTATCTCGTTGCACGTGACGCTCACGAGGGCCAAACACGTTCAAGCGGTGAACCCTATATCACGCACCCGGTAGCGGTGGCCTGTATTCTGGCCGAGATGAAACTCGACTACGAAACGCTAATGGCTGCGCTCCTGCATGACGTGATCGAAGATACCCCCGCCACCTACCAGGATATGGAACAGTTGTTTGGCAAAAGCGTTGCCGAACTGGTGGAAGGGGTTTCTAAGCTTGATAAGCTGAAATTCCGCGACAAGAAAGAGGCGCAAGCCGAAAACTTCCGCAAAATGATCATGGCGATGGTGCAGGATATCCGCGTCATTCTTATCAAACTGGCTGACCGCACCCACAATATGCGCACGTTGGGCTCATTACGCCCGGACAAACGTCGTCGCATTGCCCGCGAAACACTCGAAATCTATAGCCCACTGGCACACCGTTTAGGTATTCATCACATTAAAACTGAGCTTGAAGAGCTGGGTTTTGAAGCGTTGTACCCAAACCGCTACCGTGTGATTAAAGAAGTCGTTAAAGCCGCGCGTGGCAACCGTAAAGAGATGATTCAAAAGATCCTCTCTGAAATTGAAGGACGTTTACAGGAAGCGGGAATACCGTGCCGCGTCAGCGGTCGCGAAAAGCATCTGTACTCCATTTATTGCAAAATGGTGCTCAAAGAGCAGCGTTTTCACTCGATCATGGATATCTACGCGTTTCGCGTAATCGTCCATGACTCGGACACTTGCTACCGTGTTCTCGGTCAGATGCACAGCCTTTACAAACCGCGACCAGGTCGGGTTAAAGATTACATCGCCATTCCAAAAGCGAACGGCTATCAATCTTTGCATACGTCCATGATTGGTCCACACGGCGTGCCCGTCGAAGTGCAAATCCGCACCGAAGACATGGATCAAATGGCGGAAATGGGTGTTGCTGCGCACTGGGCTTATAAAGAGCACGGTGAAACCAGCACGACCGCACAAATCCGCGCGCAGCGGTGGATGCAAAGTTTGCTGGAGCTACAACAAAGCGCCGGCAGCTCGTTTGAATTTATCGAGAGCGTCAAATCCGATCTCTTCCCGGATGAGATTTACGTTTTTACACCAGAAGGGCGAATTGTCGAACTGCCCGCAGGCGCTACGCCAGTCGACTTCGCTTATGCCGTGCATACCGATATTGGTCATGCCTGTGTTGGTGCACGCGTAGACCGCCAGCCGTATCCGCTTTCGCAACCGCTCACCAGCGGCCAGACTGTGGAAATCATCACCGCTCCGGGCGCACGCCCGAACGCAGCGTGGTTGAACTTTGTCGTGAGCTCCAAGGCGCGCGCCAAAATCCGCCAGTTGTTGAAAAACCTCAAGCGTGATGATTCCGTCAGCCTGGGTCGCCGTTTGCTCAACCATGCGTTGGGCGGCAGTCGTAAGCTTGCCGAGATCCCGCCAGAGAATATCCAGCGTGAACTGGAGCGCATGAAGCTCGCGGCACTAGACGACCTGCTGGCAGAAATCGGTCTCGGGAATGCGATGAGTGTTGTCGTGGCGAAAAACCTGCAGCAAGGCGATGCCTCTTCTGTACAGTCAACCACGCAGGGCCACGGTCATTTACCGATCAAAGGCGCAGACGGTGTACTGATTACCTTCGCGAAATGCTGTCGACCGATTCCTGGCGACCCGATCATCGCGCACGTGAGCCCGGGCAAAGGCCTGGTTATCCACCACGAATCCTGCCGTAACATCCGTGGTTATCAGAAAGAGCCTGAGAAGTTTATGGCCGTCGAGTGGGATAAAGAGACCGAGCAGGAATTCATCACCGAAATTAAGGTGGATATGTTCAACCACCAGGGTGCGCTGGCTAACCTGACGGCAGCAATCAACACGGCCTCTTCCAATATTCAAAGTCTGAATACAGAAGAAAAAGATGGCCGCGTTTACAGCGCCTTTATCCGTCTGACTGCCCGTGACCGTGTGCATCTGGCAAACATCATGCGTAAAATTCGCGTCATGCCAGACGTCATTAAAGTCACCCGTAACCGAAACTAGTCTGATGAATGCACAGCGTTATGCTCGTATCTGCGAAATGCTCGCCAGACGTCAGCCCGATCTGACGGTCTGTATGGAGCAGGTCCATAAACCTCATAACGTTTCTGCCATTGTCCGTACCGCTGATGCCGTGGGTGTACATGAAGTACACGCAGTCTGGCCAGGTAATCGCCTGCGTACCATGGCGTCCAGTGCAGCCGGCAGCAACAGTTGGGTGACGGTCAAAACGCACCCGACGATTTCAGAGGCTGTCGCGCAGTTGAAAGCCTCCGGAATGCAAATCCTGGCCACCCATCTTTCTGATAAAGCGGTTGATTTTCGTGAGATCGATTACACCCGCCCGACCTGTATTTTGATGGGGCAAGAGAAAACCGGGATCACCCAGGAAGCGCTGGATCTCGCCGATCGCGACATCATTATCCCGATGATCGGCATGGTTCAGTCTCTGAATGTCTCTGTTGCTTCTGCGTTAATCCTTTATGAGGCGCAGCGCCAACGTCAGAATGCAGGCATGTACGAACGCAAAAACAGCATGCTGCCAGAAGAAGAACAGCAGCGATTGTTGTTTGAAGGCGGATATCCGGTGCTCGCCCGCGTAGCAAAGCAAAAGCAATTGCCCTACCCCCACGTTAACGCGCAGGGCGAAATCGAAGCTGATGCCGAGTGGTGGTCCACAATGCAGTACGCAGGATAAATCATGAAGGGCCGCCTGCTGGACGCTATCCCGCTCAATTCACTCACTGGCGTTGGCGCGGCACAAAGTAGCAAACTTGCAAAAATCGGCCTGCACACCGTACAAGATCTCCTGCTTCACCTCCCTTTACGTTACGAAGACCGCACTCAGCTTTATGCCATCGGCGATCTCCTTCCCGGTATTTATGCCACGGTTGAAGGTGAAATCCTGAACTGCAACGTCACCTTTGGCGGTCGTCGAATGATGACCTGTCAGATCAGCGATGGCTCCGGCATCCTCACTCTGCGCTTTTTCAATTTCAGTGCTGCAATGAAAAATGGTCTTGCTGCAGGAAGACGAGTACTGGCCTACGGCGAAGCAAAACGCGGTAAATTCGGCGCGGAGATGATCCACCCGGAATATCGCGTACAGGGCGATCTCTCGACTCCTGAATTACAAGAAACGTTAACGCCGGTTTATCCGACAACCGAAGGTATCAAGCAAGCAACGCTGCGCAAACTAACCGATCAAGCCCTTGAACTGCTTGATACCTGTGCCATTACCGAATTGCTGCCGCCTGAATTGGCGCAAGGAATGATGAGCCTGCCTGAAGCGATTCGTACCCTGCACCGTCCGCCTCCCTCTTTGCAGCTCAGCGATTTAGAAAGTGGTCAACATCCGGCGCAACGGCGTCTTATCCTTGAAGAATTACTGGCCCATAACCTGAGCATGCTGGCGCTTCGCGCTGGCGCGCAACGTTTTCATGCGTTGCCGCTCACCGCCCGTGATGATTTAAAAGATAAGCTGCTGGCCTCACTGCCGTTTAAACCCACCCATGCGCAAGCGCGCGTCACAGCCGAAATTGAGCATGATTTGGCGCAAGATGTACCCATGATGCGCCTGGTGCAGGGTGATGTGGGTTCCGGTAAAACGTTGGTTGCCGCCCTGGCTGCCTTACGCGCAATCGCACACGGCAAACAGGTGGCATTGATGGCACCGACGGAGCTGCTCGCCGAACAGCATGCCAACAACTTTCGTAGCTGGTTTGCGCCACTTGGCGTAGAAGTTGGCTGGCTGGCCGGTAAACAAAAGGGCAAAGCGCGAATCGCACAGCAAGAAGCGATTGCCAGCGGCCTGGTGCAAATGATCGTCGGGACTCACGCTATTTTCCAGGAGCACGTGCAGTTTAAGGGTCTTGCTCTGGTCATTATTGACGAACAACACCGCTTTGGTGTCCATCAACGTCTGGCGCTCTGGGAAAAAGGGCTGCAGCAGGGGTTTCACCCACACCAGTTGATCATGACCGCCACCCCGATCCCGCGCACGCTGGCGATGACTGCCTACGCCGATCTGGATACCTCAACGATTGATGAACTGCCGCCTGGCCGTACGCCAGTCACGACGGTGGCCATCCCTGACACCCGTCGCAGCGATATTATTGACCGTGTACGCAACGCCTGTACCCAGGAAGGCCGCCAGGCTTACTGGGTGTGCACATTAATTGAAGAGTCCGAACTGCTTGAAGCCCAAGCGGCAGAAGTGACATGGGAAGAGCTAAAGCTGGCGCTACCTGAACTCCAAATCGGGCTAGTGCATGGTCGTATGAAATCGGCTGATAAACAGCAGGTGATGCAGCGCTTTAAGCAGGGCGAATTGCATTTACTGATTGCAACCACGGTGATTGAAGTGGGGGTGGATGTCCCCAATGCCAGCCTGATGATTATTGAAAACCCGGAACGATTGGGCCTTGCGCAACTTCATCAGCTTCGGGGTCGTGTCGGACGTGGTGCGGTAGCCTCACACTGTGTACTGCTCTTCAAATCTCCCCTCTCCAAAACTGCGCAAATGCGTCTGCAAGTGTTACGTGACAGCAACGACGGTTTCGTTATTGCCCAAAAGGACCTGGAAATACGGGGTCCGGGCGAACTGCTGGGGACGCGCCAGACCGGTAACGCGGAATTCAAAGTCGCGGACTTATTACGCGATCAGGCAATGATTCCGGAAGTTCAGCGGCTGGCGCGACACATTCATGAACGCTACCCCCAACAGGCGACTGCTTTGATTGAACGCTGGATGCCAGAGACTGAACGCTACTCCAATGCGTAAGGGTTATGCCGACATTCCCCATAAAAACATCACCCAGCTCAATATTTAACCCACCTTATATATCAAAAAAACATATATTGCTTTTTATTAATTAGTTACATGAGCAGGTGTAATTTTGGAATTCTTAAAAGTTCAAATTAGTAATTCCCTAAGCTACTCTTAATACCGGTTGTTTTCTGTGTTTTCAGTAAGCAAATATCAAAGGGATTTAAACAATGAAACTAAGAATAGCATTATTAGCCGCTATTTGTATATCAAGCTGCGCATCTGCTTATGCGCAAGATACTTCAGCAGATTTACAGATTAATGGTACCGTTAATAATACAGCGTCTGCCTGTGCATTATCATTAAGCTCTTCAGCCTTAGCCTTAAAAGCTGTCAATGTCTCCGCATTACCTGCACAAGGTGGTGACAGCGTAGACGTTAGCCATAGTGATTCGCTTGGCATCCGTATGGTCGGCGATAAATGTAAAACCACAGGCCTTAAGTTTATCGGTAATACCGATAAAACCGAAGGCAATACCTTATTAAATAGTTTAACGGCTGACACTTCCGCAAAAGGCGTAGGGGTTGGGGTCTATAATGCTTATGGTCACGCAATTGACTTTAGCCAAACGCTAGCTCCATCCTGGACAGTTTTCAATGGAAATTACGCTATTTATATGCGCTTAGTAAAACTTACGGGTGAAACCCCAACCATGGGTGACGTTCAGTCATCATTAACGGTTCAGTTAGAAAACCTGTAAGCCTTATATTCAATCATGTTGTATTAAGCATTCCGAGTCAAAAATGAAACAATCAATTCTCGCATCAATACTGGCTACTTTTTTATGGTCAAGTGTATCTCATGCTTCTTTAACCCTTAATGTGGATCGCCTTGTCTATAAAGAAAATGAAGGCGATGCTTCTCTGACGATTCACAGTACAGAAGAGCGTGCCTATCTCATTCAGTCATGGCTTGATGCGGGTGACAGTACGGTCAAAAAAGATTTACCGTTTGTCGTGACGCCGCCATTATTCCGCCTGGCGCCTCACAGCGATAACGTTATTCGCATTATGTACTTAGGTAACGGCCTGCCGAAAGACCGCGAAAGTCTTTACTGGTTAGACGTTAAGGGTGTGCCGGGTCTTAATGATGAAGAATCTAAAGCTGAAAGCCGCATGGTTCTGGCGATTAACAATCGTATTAAATTCTTTTTCCGACCGGCGGGACTGAAAGGCGATCAGGGTGATGCAATGAAGCAATTACACTGGTCACAATCAGGCAGCACAATTACAGCCAAAAATGATTCACCTTTCTATTTAGTGCTGAATAATATTGTCTGCGACAAAGAGACGATACCGGTTTCTGTTGTGGATAATAATACGGTTATTCAGCCGTTCGGTAGTAAATCATTTAAGCTGAAACACGCTCCCGCAGCTGGTTCAAATGTTGAATGGAATGCACTTAATGACTTTGGTATTGCGTCTAATACCTTTACGCAGCGTTTTTAATTAATTAGTTGGTTGTATGCGCTGCGTTAAATTTACATGGTTGATGCCTTTTGCCGTTTCAGCAGTGTGCTCTCAATCGGCCTGGTCAGGTGAACATTTTGATCCAGGTTTATTACAGTCAGTGAATGGGAATGCGGTAATTAACGATACCGCACTTCTCAGCCAGGGTTTTCAACCTCCGGGTACCTACTCCGTTCATATTGATGTGAATGGGAAAAGTGTATTGGTCAGCAGTGTCCGATTTGAAGCAAACAGTGATAAGCAGCTTGTTGCCTGCCTCTCATTCGAGACATATAAAAAGCTTGGAGTGGATATGAGTAAACTCAAATCTGGAGCCGAAGATAACGCACTGAAAGGTGCGTGTGTCTCTATTGAAGAACAGATCCCTGGCGCAAAATCCAACTTCGACTTCTCAAAGCTTAAATTAGAAATTGCCCTGCCTCAGACCGTTTTACATGACGATTCGCTGCAAGGTGTACCACCCGAAGAGTGGGACGATGGTATTCCGGCATTAATTACCATGTATCAGCTCTCTGGCCAGCAATACATCAAGCACAGCAGCGAAACGACTGATGCGCTTTATGCCAACCTCACCAACGGTATCAATATTGGTCGCTGGCGCTATCGTAATAACGCCACGGCCAGTAAAGAAGAGGGCTGGCAGAACATCAGCAATTATGTTGAAACCGCCATTCGTCCGCTGAAAGGCGAGTTAACCATTGGTGATGCCAGCACGCCTGGTGACATTTTCGATAGCCTGCTTATCCGCGGCGTGCAACTCAGCTCAGACGATGAGATGACGCCAGACCAGCTAACCGGTTTTGCACCATTGATTCGCGGGATTGCGAAGAGCAACGCGCGTGTTACGGTCAGAGAAAATGGCAACGTCATTTATCAGCGTTCCGTTCCTGCTGGGCCATTTGTTATCACCGATCTGTCGTCGGTCTCAAACGGCGGCAAACTCGACGTGACCATCACCGAAGCCGATGGCTCCGAAACGCACAGCACGGTGTCCTATTCGAACGTACCGCAGCTTCTTCGCGCAGGGCAGCTGAAATACAGCGTCTCCGCCGGTAAATATTTATCGAGTTCGTCTGGCGTTGAGAAAAAACCTGAAGTTTTACAGTCGACGCTTTCATTAGGTCTACCACTCAGCACCACCCTTTATGGCGGCAGCCAGTTCCATGAGAAATTCCGTGCGTTCAGTCTGGGCTTGGGCTTTGACTTACAGCGTGCGGGCGGCGTCGCGGTCGATGTGACCAAAAGTAAGGGCAGCCACGAGAATATGGATAAAACGGAAGGCGAGATGGTTCGACTCACCTACCGCAACAGCATTCCTGAATCGGACACTCAGATTCAGATGGACAGTCGTTTTTACGCGAACAAGTATCAGTCATTCAGCGACTGGGCTAACTCTGGTGAAGAGTTTAGAGATTCGAATAAACGCCGCGAATACAACCTGACGGTCAACCAGTCGGTGAGCGATGAGCACAGTTTCTTCGCCACGCTTAGCCGTGCGGAGAATCTCGACAACACGGTGTCCCGAATGTGGCAGTTGGGCTGGAATGGCGCGTTCAAAATAGCCAGTTTCTCCCTTGCGTACAGCATGACGCGTGATGACAGTGCGGCCAAATGGGATAAACAACTCTCACTGACCCTGTCCGTTCCTTTCAGCGAGCTGTTCCCAAAAGCGCAGCCGATGGTCAGCCTGACCACGATGTCAGCGCTTGAAGGTGATATCTCGAATCAGCTTGGGGTGAGCGGAAAAGTGGGCGATCGCCAGGATCTGAACTGGAATACCCAGCTCTCCTATTCTGCGCAAAAAGATCAGTCTGCCACGCAAAGCGCTTCTGCGGGCATGAACTATCAAGGTCGCTACGGCGATCTCGATGTGACCTGGAATGGTGATGACCACCAGTCGGTCTCATGGAACGCTTCCGGTAACTTGGTGGCTCACCGCCATGGCATCACCGCCGGGCGTTATTCCAATGGCAGCATGGCGCTGGTTGCGATTCCTGGCGCGCCGGACGTCACGCTTGATGGCGGACAGAACACGATGACCGACTCACGCGGATACGCGATTGTTCCCGATCTGCGCACATATCATCGCAACCCGCTGAATATCGATACGCGTGCCAGCAAAAGCGTCGACTTTGCCAGTACGTCGACGCAAGTCACCCCAACCAAAGACGCCGTTGTGCTTGCGCAGTTCACCGCGATTATCGGGCGCAAAGTCGTGATGACGGTTAAACACAACGGCGAATTCCTGCCGTTTGGCGCACGGGCACGTATTGAAGGCAGTGACAGCGTCTATTACGTGGGCGATCAGGGTCAGGTGTATGTCAACGCCGCCCCTGAGAAAGGCGTTATCAATTTCAAATGGGGAGATAAGCAGACCTGTTCCGTTCCGTTTGAAATAGACACGCAGGATAAAGCGCTGCCAATAACATTACTTTCACTGGAATGTCATTAATACGATGAAAAAGCTCATTTCTCTGGTCTTTGTCGCAGTGCTACAAGGCGTGACGTTCAATGCGATGGCGGGGTCCTGTGCCCTTCAGGCCCCTATTGAAGCAAGCAACTTAACGATTCCTTTAGTGATTCAGTTGCCCGCACAAAGCGCAACGGCCGCTACGGGTACCGTTTTATATAAGAAAGAGGCATCGCTTGCACAATTAACCGGTTCGCATCATCTCATTTCGAATGAATGCGTCAATAAAGTCAGAAAGACGCTCGCGGGTCGCATGACCACGACGCAGTCTGGCTCGGGTGTGTTTAATACCCCTTCCGTTGGGCTTGGCCTGCGTATTACGCTGATCTTCGACAAACCGAATCATCCGCATAAAGAGTGGGTTCTGCCGTTCAACAGCCCGGTGAGCGATCTCGCGACAGATGCCATCACAACGGATGATATTAAAATTCGTCTGGAAGCGATCAAAACGGGAATCATTAAGAGCGGCATAGCCAATGTGCAATTGCCGTCATTACTATCTCTCAATGATAATTCTCTGGTGGTCAATCTGGCGCTGAAAATACTGCCGGTAAAATCCCATTGTTCTATCGAAATGGTTAATCCCCAGGTGGACTTGCCGCCCATTGATGCAGCAACCATTGATAAGCAGAAAAAATCAGTCGCCTATCCGGCCAATATAAATCTGTTGTGCCTCAACACTCAACGCGCAAGCATTAATATTGAAGGCAATAATAATACCGAATTACCGTCTGTATTTAATAACATTGCCAAAGATAATCCCGCGACCGGTGTCGGCGTAGAAATGCTCTATAACGGCAGCACGTTAACTCCCGGTACCCCGGTTGAAATTGCATTACCGAACCAAAATAATTTTGCATTACCAATTAGCGTCCGTTATGCGCGTTTAAACGAGAAAATCTCTCAAGGCAACGTCAAGACGCAAATAACGTTACGTATTAATTATCTTTAACCACGCAAGAAATAAGGAAGCGTAATCGCATTACGTGAGTACGCTTCGCCTATTTCATTTATATTTACTATAAGGATATTTTCATGAACAAGTCATTTTTAGGCCTGGCTATTTCTACGCTGTTTATGGTTGGCGCAGCACATGCAGACGTTAATCCTAACGATGTTTCAGCCACATTAGCGGTGAGCGGTTCCGTTACGCATGAGTTTTCTTGCTCCGTTAAATTGGGTGCATCTGTAGTTAATTTGCAAGCTGACATTGATAAATTGGCAACACCAAGCCAAACAGCAAGAAACGGAATTCAGACAGTGGAAATTACCCTGGACGGTGACCAGGAATGTACCACCATGGCTGAACAAGGAAAAATTGCTTATTCATTCCTTGGCACAGCTGACAACGCAACCGGTACAACACTTGCGAACACCAATGTCGGTGCGGATGCCGCGAAGGGTGTCGGTATTGCTCTTTATAATGTAGCGACTGGCAACCCACTGTTCATCAATCAGGACACGATGGTTGCTATTGCTTCTAATGCAGCAACCGCAAACCGCGTAGGTCTGGATCTGGTTAAGCTTGACGGCCAGGAAGCCACTGCCGGTTCTGTTCAGGGTGCGCTGACTATTCAGATTAACCGCCTGTAGTTTTTATAAACATAAGGGATGTTGAAATGAATAAGACATTGATGGCATTGACCTTGATTTCAGTGTTTATAGCAGGCACAGCGCAGGCGAACGATCATTCAGCAACAATCAGTATTAATGGTTCAATTACTGGTGATAAGACTGGATGTAGCGTCTCAACGTCGAAAAATACCATCACGTTGAGTGGCCAGTTAGCGGGCTTACCCACTCAGGGTGAAAATGCGATTGCCCCAGCATCCCTTACCTACAGCATCGTCAGTGAGGGAGAATCTTGCTTCGATAAAATTGCGTTGGTATTACATGGTGAGGCCGATAACGCCGACGGCACGACATTGGCAAACACGGATACCAGCCCTGAATCAGCTAAAGGCATTGGTATTGGCGTATTTGATTCAAACTTTAGCCCAATCACTATTAACAACAACAAAATTAACCCGATGACAGATATTCATACGATCTATTTGCAGGCGGTCAGGCTTAATGGCCAGGTGCCTGTAGAGGGAACGTTACACAGCTCTCTGACCATCGATATTGTTCGTTTATAAATAACACTCTATTTGAAATACAAAGGGATGTTGAAATGAAAAAGACATTAATGGCATTGACGCTGGCGTCGCTATTTATGGCTGGCGTTGCACAGGCTGAAAATAATTCAGCAACTGTGAATATCAGTGGCTCAGTGATTCCCGACCAGAATGAATGTACCGTCACGACATTAAGAAGTACCGTCGAACTGAACAACAGTAAAATAGCTGATTTACCGACGCAGGGACAAGACGCCACTGCAGGTGCAGCAATTGATTACACTATTGAATCCGGTGGCGCGGGATCTTGCATCGGTAGCATTGCTTTGGTGCTGCATGGCGAAGCTGATAACGCTGACGGTACAACGCTTGCAAACACAGACCCTAACGCTTCTGCTGCCAAGGGTGTAGGTATTGGTTTGTTTGATTCAAGCTATAAGCCGCTTGATATTAATAATAACCAGGTTACCCCAAAAGCGAAAACTGGCGTGCTGTATATGCAGGCTGTAAAACTGAATGGTCAGACCCCTGTTGAAGGAACGTTATTCGGTTCTCTGACCATCGATATTGTTCGTCTGTAATTAACGCTTAATTTTAAAAACACAAAAGGATATTGAAATGAAAAAGACATTAATGGCACTGACTTTGGCTTCACTGTTTATGGCGGGCGCAGCACAGGCGCAAGATCATTCAGCAACCGTAACCGTTCATGGTTCTATTGTTGGTGATCACACTGAATGTACCGTATATACCGCGCAAAGCACCGTCACGCTGAATGGACAACTGGCTGATTTGCCGATTCAAGGGCAAAACGCCACAGCACCTACGGTACTTGATTATAGTATTAGCGCTAGTGAAGGCGGCTCTTGTACCGGTAAAGTTGCGATCGTATTGAATGGCGTGGCAGATGATGCTGAGGGCACGACGTTGGTAAACTCTGATACCTCTGCTGGCGCCGCGAAAGGTATTGGCATTGGCTTGTTTGATTCAAATTATAGCCCAATCACGATTAACAGTAACCAGATTACTACTGACACAAATATTGGACATATTTACCTGCAGGCCGTCAGACTGAATACCCAGGTACCTGTTGAAGGAACTCTCAACGGATCTCTGACTCTGAATATTATTCGCCTGTAATTAAATTTCATTTTAACTACAAAAGGATATTGAAATGAAAAAGACATTTATGGCATTAACTGTCGCGTCACTGTTTATGGCTGGCGCTGCGCAGGCTCAAGATCATTCCACTGGCGTCACTATTAATGGTCAAATTAATGGCGACCACACCGAGTGCAGCGTATTTACCTCGAAAAGTACCATTACGCTGAGCGGCCTGGTAGCTGACTTACCGAAACAGGGCGAAAATGCCACCACGCCTACCGTGCTTGACTACAATATTATGTCCAATAGCACTGAAAGTTGCGTCGGTAAAGTAGCAGTGGTATTACACGGTGAGGCAGACAATGCTGACGGCACAACGCTGGCAAACTCTGACACAAGCCCTGAAGCAGCGAAAGGGATTGGCATTGGTTTGTTTGATAAAAACTTAGCCCCAATCACAATTAACAGTAACCAGATTACTTCCAATACAAATGTTGGACAGATTTATCTGCAGGCCGTCAAGCTGAATGGCCAGGATGCTGTAGAAGGGACCGTGCACGGTTCTCTGACCCTGGATATCGTTCGCCTGTAATAGCACTTATTTGCTTCAAACTTTATTAACGGGTATTGAAATGAAAAAGATATTACTGGCAATGACAGTGGCTTCACTGTGCATGGCGAATGCTGTTCAGGCGCAAGATAACTCTGCAACGCTGGATATTAACGGTACGGTTAATGGTATTAGCTCTGGCTGTATCGTAAATATCACCGGCCTCTATGGGCATACGGGTGTGGTTAAGCTCGAAGGTGTTATTGAGAGCTTACCGACTCAGGGACAAAAAGCGACACACCCAACGGAAGTGACCTATTCCGTGGGGGGCTGCAGCAGTCCAATTGCATTGCAATTACGTGGAACGGCAGATGATGCCGATGGCACCACGCTCGCCAACGTTCATACCGATGACACGGTAGCAAGCGGTGTGGGTATTGGGTTATTTGATAGTAACAACGCGCCGCTGAGTATTAACTCAAGCCTGATGATGCCGGATGAATCAAATTCTGGCAGCTTTAATTTGCAACTCGTTAAATTGCGAAATCAAACGCAAGTTGTAGGTAGAGTAGCGGCGGGTTTAACCATCGATATTGTACGCCTGTAGTTATATTTGGATTACGTATAAATTAAAAGGATGTGGCAATGAAAAAAACATTTATTGCTTTTACATTTTCATCACTGTTTATGGCATGCGCTGCTCAGGCGACCGACCATTCGGCCGGTGTTGAAATCAATGGCATGATTGCAAAAGGTTATTCCGGGTGTACTGTCACTGTCGGCAGCTCCTACATGCAGATTGATGGCGATATTGAATCGCTCCCCACTCAGGGAGAGAGTGCAACTAGGCCAACGAACCTCGCTTATTCTGTTATTCCGACAACGGGTGATGTGAATTATTGCTTCGGCAAAGTCATGCTGCAGTTACACGGTGTGGTAGATACGGCTGACGGTACGACGCTGGCAAATACCCTCACCGGAGAAGGCGCAGCACAAGGCGTGGGCATTGGGTTGTTTAATCCCAAAACTAACGAGCCCTACGACGTCAATAATACCCAACTTGAAGCAACATCAGATGGCGGTGCGATTGGCTTACAAATGGTTAAACTTAACGGTCAAACACCTGTAGAAGGTGATCTCAAGACTGTTTTAACCATCGATATCGTTCGCCTTTAATAACGCCTGTAATATGCCCGACGGTTGGGCATATTTAATAGCCAATTCTTCATAGAGAGAGAAAATAATGAAGAAATTAGCATTATCATTAGCCCTGAGTGGTTTAATCATGGCCGGCTCAGCCGCTGCTATGGAACCGGATAGTTATACTCCTCATGGAATGACTATTTATGGTCGACTGGAAACAGCAAAAAGTGGTTGTACCGTATTAATGAGTCAATACGTTATCAACCTCACTCACACTGACACCCATTTGCCAGACCAAGGCACTGCTGATGGCGCTTCACAAGCTGATAGCCATATGTACATTCAACTCGGTGGCGAGCATTGCGACGCAGAAGAGAACTACAGCAAAATTGGCCTGAAATTCTTAGGTCAGGCAGATAATATCGATGGCTCTACGCTTGCGAATACTAATACCGGAAGCGATGCCGCATCCGGGATTGGCATCCAGCTGACTGATATAAATAATAATATCCTGACGCCAAATGTGACGGTCTCTAAATTTCTTGAGAATGCCAACGCTGGTACTAACCCAACCAACCTTACTGCTTCATTCCCGTTGTATTTAACGCTGGTTAAGTTGAAAAACCAGGGAGTTAAAGCGGGTAATGTACAGACAAACATGACAGTGCAAATTGAGCGTCTTTAATCTCAAGACTTCACGGTTGTCATATTAAGGAAAGAAAATGACTAAACGATTATTAGCAGGCTTAGCCATTTCAGCGTTGATTTCGATCGGCCCTGCAATGGCAAATACCAATCCGGACGATGTCTCCGCTTCTGTTGATATCAGCGGCAAGCTCAGCCATAAACCCTTTTTCTGCAGTATTCTGCCAAGTGAAAGCTCAATTTCCTTGCTTGAACTGCCGGAGACGCTGATTAAGCAAGGTGATAATGCCACGACACCAATCACGGTTCACCTGGCAATAGATGGTCGTGCTGAATGCGCAGCAATGGTTGACCAGGGCAAAATTGCCTATCGCTTTTCCGGCACGGCGGACAGCGCCGACGGTACCGCGCTGGCAAACAGCCTGACTGACACGACAGCCGCAAAAGGCGTCGCGATCGGTATTTTCGATGCGGATAACAAACCTGTGGAAGTGAACACAGGATTGATACCGGCTACCACTGATACCGTTTTTGGCCTGCAGATGGTGCAGCTCAAGGGTCAGGAAGCAGTCGGCGGTAACATCAACACTGCAGTGACTATCGAAGTCGAACGTCTGTAATCCCTCAAGCCCATCTTCGGATGGGCTTTATTTTGCCCGCTAAAACTACACTTCTGCCCCAAAATGATTCTTCGCACATATCATTGATGCGCAGATAACCCTTACTCGTCGTCAAATCTCACGCAAAATGGTTAGCGTTTAGTCTTGGTTCTTTTTTCGCTCGCAACCGTTTGCTTTTACCATCCGGTCAGATAAAATGCCCGCTTTTCCACCGTGGGATTGCCACCGATGTCCGCTAACGCCATAGAGTCTCAAGATGCGCAACCGATTGCGCAGATTCAGCATAACAGTGAATTAATCTACCGCCTCGAAGATCGCCCCCCGCTGGCGCAGACTCTGTTCGCCGCCTGTCAGCATCTGCTGGCGATGTTTGTGGCGGTGATCACCCCGGCGCTGCTGATTTGTCAGGCGCTTGGACTCCCGGCGCAGGATACCCAGCACATTATCAGCATGTCTCTGTTCGCTTCCGGTGTGGCCTCGATTATTCAGATTAAAGCCTGGGGTCCGGTGGGATCGGGTTTGCTCTCCATTCAGGGCACCAGCTTTAACTTTGTTGCCCCGCTGATTATGGGCGGAACGGCACTCAAAACCGGCGGCGCGGATGTCCCCACGATGATGGCGGCGCTGTTCGGCACGCTGATGCTGGCAAGCTGCACGGAAATGGTTATCTCCCGCGTGCTGCACATGGCGCGCCGCGTTATTACACCGCTGGTTTCCGGCGTGGTGGTGATGATTATCGGCCTGTCGCTGATTCAAGTGGGCCTGACGTCCATCGGTGGCGGCTACGCGGCGATGAGCGACAACACCTTTGGCGCACCGAAAAATCTGCTGCTCGCGGGCGTTGTGCTGGCCATCATTATTCTGCTTAACCGTCAGCGTAACCCATACCTGCGCGTGGCTTCCCTGGTGATCGCCATGGCCGCCGGGTATCTGATGGCGTGGGCGCTGGGCATGTTGCCGGAAAATACCGCTCCAACTAACAGCCCGTTGATTATGGTGCCAACGCCGCTCTATTACGGCCTGGGCATCGACTGGAACCTGCTCCTGCCGCTGATGCTGGTCTTTATGATCACCTCTCTGGAAACCATCGGCGATATCACGGCGACCTCTGACGTCTCCGAGCAGCCCGTTTCTGGCCCGGTTTACATGAAGCGTCTGAAAGGCGGCGTGCTGGCGAACGGTCTGAATTCATTCGTCTCGGCAGTGTTCAATACCTTCCCGAACTCCTGCTTCGGCCAGAACAACGGCGTGATCCAGCTGACCGGCGTAGCCAGCCGCTATGTGGGCTTTGTGGTTGCGCTGATGCTGATCGTGCTCGGCCTGTTCCCGGCGGTGAGTGGTTTTGTACAGCATATTCCGGAACCGGTTCTGGGTGGCGCAACGCTTGTGATGTTCGGCACCATCGCGGCATCTGGCGTGCGCATCGTGTCGCGTGAGCCGCTGAACCGCCGCGCAATCATGATTATCGCGCTGTCCCTGGCCGTCGGCCTGGGTGTGTCTCAGCAGCCGCTGATCCTCCAGTTCGCGCCAGATTGGGTGAAAAACCTGCTCTCCTCCGGCATCGCTGCGGGCGGTATTACCGCTATCGTTCTGAACCTCGTTTTCCCGCCTGAAAAGAACTGATCCTCCTTCACGGCAGGCATAAAAGGCCTGCCGTGAAATCTAAATACACCATTCCCGCCTTGAGGATTGCGCATAAATCGTGCATAACTCCTTTATGTGCGTTTGACGGGATGGAAGACCATGAAATTTATTGGAAAGCTGCTCATCTGGATTCTGATTGCGGTACTGATCGTAATCCTGGCCCTCTATATTCTGGTGCAAACCCGCTGGGGCGCGGCTCAGGTCAGTAGTTGGGTCACGGTGAATACCGATTACGAGCTGAACTTCGACCTGATGGATCACCGCTTTTCATCGCCTTCACACATCATTCTGGAAAACGTCACCTTTGGCCGCGACGGCAAACCCGCAACGTTAGTTGCCAAAACTGTCGATATCGGCCTGAGCAGCCGCCAGGTCACCGATCCGCTGCATATGGATACCATCACGCTGCGCGACGGCACGTTAAATCTCTCCCCGCAGACTGCGCCGCTGCCTTTCCAGGCCGACCGCCTGCAATTGAATAATATGGCGTTTAACAGCCCGAATACCGAGTGGGACCTGAGCGCGCAAAAAGTCACCGGCGGCTTGAGCCCATGGCAGCCAGAAGCGGGCAACGTGTTGGGTAAAAAAGCGCATATTCAGATGAGCGCCGGATCGCTCACGCTCAACGGCGTGCCTGCCAGCAACGTGCTCATTCAGGGCGATCTCAACGGTAAAGAAGTGATTCTGAGCACCATCGGTGCGGATATGGCACGCGGATCGCTCACCGGCACTGCGCGGCGCAACGCTGATGGCGGTTGGGTTATCGACACCCTGCGGCTCAACGATATTCGCCTGCAAAGTGACAAATCGCTTCTGGATCTCTTTGCCCCGATCACCACGCTACCGTCGTTGCAGGTGGGCCGTCTCGACGTCACCGATGCACGTCTGCAAGGCCCCGACTGGGCGGTCACCGATCTCGATTTAAGTCTGCGCAATCTGACGCTGAGCAAAGGCGACTGGCAGACGCAGGAAGGGCGTTTATCCATGAACGCCAGCGAGTTTATCTACGGGTCGCTGCATCTTTTCGACCCGATTCTGAATGCAGAATTCGGCCCGCAGGGCATCGCGCTGCGTCAGTTCACTTCCCGCTGGGAAGGCGGCATGGTGCGCACGTCCGGCAACTGGCTGCGTAACGGTAAAGCGCTGGTGCTGGATGATGTCGCCGTGGCAGGCCTGGAATACACCCTGCCGCAGAACTGGAAAACGCTGTGGATGGACCCGCTCCCGGAATGGCTCAACGCGGTGACGCTGAAAAAATTCGGTCTGAGCAGAAATCTGGTGATTGATATCGACCCGACGTTCCCGTGGCAAATCACCTCGCTCGACGGCTACGGCGCAAATCTGCGCCTGGCGAAAGACCGCCAGTGGGGCATTTGGGGCGGCAATGCCACACTGAATGGCGCGGCGGCGACCTTTAACCGCGTGGATGTGCGTCGCCCGTCGCTGGCTCTCGCGGCCGACGCTTCAGCGGTGAACATCACGGAGCTGAGTGCATTCACTGAGAAAGGGATTCTGGAAGCCACGGCGGCGGTTTCGCAATTGCCGCCACGCCAGACTACCGTCAGCCTGAGCGGGCGCGGCGTACCGTTTAAGATTTTGCAACAGTGGGGCTGGCCTGAATTACCGATCGCGGGTGACGGCAACGTGCAACTCACCGCCAGCGGCAGCATTCAGGCGAAAGCACCGCTGAAACCCACGGTGAACGGCAAGCTGAGCGCGGTGAATATGGATAAACAGAAGGTGGAGCAGACGATGACGGCGGGCCAGGTGAGCACGACTTCACAGCCAACGGTTCCACCCTCACCCCAGCCCTCTCCCTGAGGGAGAGGGAGAAAACCGGAGCCAGCCGTAGCCGTTGTTTCAGCTGCAACCCTACCAAACAATCCCCTCTCCTTTAGGAAGAGGGGAAAACCGAACCGAGTGGCGACTTCTCTCTCTGCATCAATCCGCACCTAATATTTACGCCGCCCTTAGGAAGAGGAAAAAAGCCGAATCAAGCTGCGGCTTCTTTCTCTACATCAGGCCACACCAAACAATCCCCTCTCCCTTAAGGAGAAGGGAAAAAGCCGAACCAAGCTGCGGCTTCTTTCTCTACATCAGGCCACACCTAACAATTCCCTCTCCCTTAGGGAGATGGGAAAAACCGAACCGCGTGGCGACTTCTCTCTCTGCATCAGGCCACACCTAACAATTCCCTCTCCCTTAGGGAGAGGGTTAGGGTGAGGGTAAAGGAAAAACGCAATACTACAGCGTAACCACCACCACATTTCCCTGGGCACTCACCACCACGCCCCACTCGCTTCCAGCCTGAGAACCGCCCGTCACGCCGCCGATCCGCTGCACGTTACGCAGACAAATCGACCAGCCTCTCGCCTCACCCTCAGCGTTAATCGTCACTTTGTCACCAGCACGAGAAGCCGTCAGCGTAAACACTATCGAACCGTCCGCCGCAGGCACTTCGCTTATCGCTGAACATCCATCGCCCAGGCTAAACAGCTGGAATTGCGTCCCGTCGTTCCACGCATAATCCGGCTTCTGGCTGTTATTGCCGAGCGCCAGCAACGTGTTTTCGCGCACATAAACAGGCAGGCTCTGGAAGTCGTGCTGCTGTTTATGCCAGCGGCTGCCCTGCACTTCGTCGTTATGCCACAGATGTGTCCAGCGGCCTTCCGGCAGATAAAACTGCACATCGCCCGCCTCAGTAAAGACCGGCGCGACCGCGATGGAATCACCCAGCATGTACTGGCGATCGAGATAATCACACGCCGGATCGTCCGGGAACTCCAGCATCATGGCGCGCAGCATCGGCGTACCCCACTCACGGGCTAGCGCCGCCTGACGATACAGATACGGCATCATCCGGCATTTCAGCTGCGTGAAATGGCGCACCACATCGCACGACTCGTCATCGTACGCCCACGGTACACGATAGGATTTACTCCCGTGCAGGCGGCTGTGGCTCGACAACAACCCGAACGCGCACCAGCGTTTATAAACATCCGCTGGCGCGGTATTTTCAAATCCACCAATATCGTGACTCCAGAAGCCAAAGCCCGACAGGCCGATGGACAGCCCACCGCGCAGGCTTTCCGCCATCGATTCATAGTTGGCGTAGCAGTCGCCGCCCCAGTGCACCGGGAATTTTTGCGCGCCCACAGAGGCGGAACGGGCAAACAGCACCGCCTCGTCTTCACCCACAGTCTCTTTCAGCACATCCCATACCAGCTCGTTATAGATGTAGGCATAATGGTTGTGCATCTTCTGCGGATCGGAGCCGTCATGCCACTGCACATCGGTCGGGATACGCTCGCCAAAGTCGGTCTTGAAACAATCGACGCCGATATCCACCAGACCTTTCAACTTGTCGGCGTACCATTTGCAGGCGTCTGGATTTGTGAAATCGTAAATCGCCAGCCCCGGCTGCCACTTATCCCACTGCCACACCGAGTCGTCCGGGCGCTTCAGCAAATAGCCCTTTTCTTTCAGTTCCTGGAACACCGGCGATTTTTGGCCGATATACGGGTTAATCCACACGCAGACCTTCAACCCTTTGTCCTTCAGGCGGCGAATCATTCCTTCGGGATCGGGGAACGTCACCGGATCCCACTCAAAATCGCACCACTGGAAAGCCTTCATCCAGAAGCAGTCGAAATGGAACACGTGCAGCGGCAGGTCGCGCTCGGCCATCCCGTCGATAAAGCTGTTCACCGTCGCTTCGTCATAATTAGTGGTAAAAGACGTGGTGAGCCACAGGCCAAACGACCACGCGGGCGGCAGCGCCGGGCGACCAGTAAATTGCGTATAACGATTCAAAACATCTTTTGGCGTCGGCCCGTCGATAACGAAATATTCCAGATACTCGCCTTCCACGCTGAACTGCACTTTTGAGACTTTTTCGGAACCCACTTCGAACGACACGTTCTCCGGATGGTTCACCAGCACGCCATAGCCGCGGTTGGTCAGGTAGAAAGGAATGTTTTTATACGACTGCTCGGTGCTGGTGCCGCCATCGCGGTTCCAGGTTTCAACGGTCTGACCGTTTCGCACCAGCGCGGTAAAGCGCTCGCCAAGGCCGTACACCGCTTCACCCACGCCTAAATCCAGGCGCTCAAACATGTAGTTGCGATCGGCATTCCCGTCCTGAACATAGCCGTTATTTTTCAGCTGACTGCCGGTAATCCGCTGGCCGTCGCGCAGGAAATCCAGCGCCCAGAATTCCCCTTTGGTCACGCGAACGCTGATGTTTCCGCTTTTCAGCTCGGCAAAATCTGCGTTGTTGTCGATTTGCACGTTGACGTCTTTCAGAACATTGAGCGGATAATGCGGGCCGTTATCCAGCGCGCCCTGAAAATGCTCAATACGTACGCCGACAATCCCCTCCTGCGGAGCAAACAGGCGCACCGTAAACATCAATGTGTCGAGCTGCCAGGTGCGCTCGCGCACGTCACGCGGCGCTACATATACCACCAGGTCATTGCCCTGCTGCTCCACGTCAAACACCTGCACCGGATAGGTCACGTTCAGACCCGGTTGAATAAGCCAGTTTCCATCACTGATTTTCATCTTTCGTCCTCTTAGTTCTGTAATTCTTTGCTGACCGGCAGGTCGTCAAATTCCTGCTGGTTGCGGCGCGCGCCTTGCGCCAGCTCGCCCATGATTTTGGTCAGGAAAGGGGTCTTGAGGGTGTAATAGCGTTTGGCGACAATCGCGCTCAGCACGTAGCACAGCGCCGGAGCCAGCGTGAACAGGCCGATAATAATGTTGATGGTGGCGCTGTTTTGCGTTTTGGCTGCGGCATCGTAACCGCCCCCTGCAAGCATCCAGCCGATCATTGCCCCGCCGAGCGCCAGGCCCAGCTTCAGCACGAACAACGTCCCGGCAAAGCTGATCCCGGTAAGGCGTTTGCCGTTGGTCCATTCGCCGTAATCCACGGTGTCGGACATCATGACCCACTGAATTGGCGTCACCAGCTGATGCAGCACGCCAATCACGAAGATAAAGCTGAACATCATTATTGTGGCGTGCATCGGCACGAAGAACATCGCCACGCTCGCTACCGCCAGCAGGGCGTTGGTCCACCAGAAGACGCTGACTTTGCATTTCCAGTCGGTAAGCGGTTTGGCCAGCGCGGAGCCGATCAGGTTGCCGACGCAATAAGTGGTCAGGAACGCGACGAAGATTTCTGGCGAGCCGATAATCCAGGTGCAGTAATACATCATCGCCCCGCCGCGTACGCAGACCGCGAGGATGTTGAGAATGGTCAGCACTCCCACGATACGCCACTGGTCGTTATGCCAGATATCGCGCAGATCTTCGCGCATAGACGTGGTGCTCGGCGGCACCTGGATACGCTCTTTGGTGGTGAAAAAGCAGAACGCCAGCATCAGGAACGCGACTACCGACAGCACGGCGATCCCGCCCTGGAAGCCCAGAGCCTTGTCGTCGCCGCCAATCAGATTTACCAGCGGCATCATCAGCACCGTGGAGAGCATGCCGCCCGCCGTCGCCAGCACAAAGCGCCAGGATTGCAGGGAGATGCGCTGCGTCGGGTCGTTAGTAATGACGCCGCCGAGCGCGCAGTAAGGAATGTTGACCACGGTATATAGCAGCGTCAGCAGCGTGTAGGTGACGGCGGCGTAAATCATTTTGCCGTTCAGGCTGAGATCCGGCGTGGTGTAGGCGAGCACGCAAACCAGACCAAACGGAATCGCGCCAAACAAAATCCACGGACGGAATTTACCCCAGCGGCTGCGGGTTCGGTCGGCCAGCAGGCCCATGCACGGGTCTGAAATCGCATCCAGCGCGCGCGCCAGCAGGAACATGGTGCCGACAAACCCGGCAGGGATACCGAAAATATCGGTATAGAAAAACATCATATACAACATAACGTTATCAAAGATGATATGGCTGGCGGCATCTCCCATGCCGTAGCCAATCTTTTCCTTAACAGACAAGACTTCGCTCTTCATTGTTTTAATCCTTTAACGCTGTAGTGGCGCTTAGACCGGTTACAGACGTTGTAAACCATCCCTGATAGAGCAGGTATTCTGTTTTCTGGTTAATAACTTACGATTCTTCTTTTTTGTGATCGCGGTAAAACTCGCTGCACGAAGAGATAACCTAAGGATTTTCTTAAGATTTAAGGTAAATGAGTTAATGCAGATCAAAGGAGACGTGAAAAATATGTGCGAAAGGATGGGGTAAACGATTGAAAGTAGCTATACTGCGCTCCGCCTCCATGTAGCAATCGAGGCGCGGAAGATCGTCATCTCCGGTGAGGTGGCTGGATTTCAAATCCAGTTGGGGACGCCAGCGTTCCCGGGCAGGTTCGACTCCTGTGATCTTCCGCCAATAATGTATTATGTGATTGTAGTAATTATTAACCTTCCTAATTAATAAATATAACCTATCAGTAAATTAGACATAACGTGCATTTGATCACTTATAGGGCTAAACATACAATGCTATTCTCTTTGTAATTCAAAAAGTACTAAGGGTGAAATAATAGAATGGATTATAGGTGCTATAATTTCATTGATCGTTTTAGGAGGAATATTCAAACCAAGGCGATGTAAAATATGTGATGTTTATTTTAAAAGAAACTATTACACATGGGAAATAGAGGGAAAGAAACAACATTTATGTCCTAACTGTAACAGTAAAATGAAGCACCGTGTTAGCTCACAAAGATTCAAAAATAGATTTATTTAGAAATATTTCATAGATAGCATTACACTCTAAAAGCTCAAATATAACTAACAACAAATAATAATCCTGAGATATTTTGAGCAAATTTATCATTAAGCATCTGTTATAGAACTCAACTAAAATGAAGTTTTTACAGAATTAATCTTTTGAAAGCCTTAATCTACAAGCTTCCTTCACCCACTTACTAAAATTCCCTTTTCCTGCTGCTTTCTCAATCTGTTCCAAAAGCTCATCCTCGAACCGGATGTTCTTCATCGTACTTTTGTTGCGGTCAAAATTTGGTTTCTTTTTCTCTTGCATGGTAGGTACCACTTCGGTTAGTTTCTCTGCATGTGGTACCTACCACACGGATTATGAATTCTAACGACGCCCAGCAGTGTTGGAGCACTAAAGAGCGTCTAACCTCACCAACTATCAAGGAGTTGATTATGGCTGATTCGCATTCTACCCCAGACGCGGCAGAAACCGGAACCGAGCGCTCGTTAATTGTGGGATATCGCCCGCACGTTTCTGACAAATCCACGCCAAATATTATTCTTTCCGGCAAATGGCTGCGCGCCGCAGGCTTTGAAACCGGGCAACAGGTGACGGTAAAAGTCATGAAAGGGTGCATCGTTCTGGTGGCTTACAACGAGCAGGAACAGCGGCTGAAGGGCGAGCTTAAAGAGGCGCAGGCGAAGCTGAAAGGGATTGAAGGCGCGCTGGTCGGGATTCATTAAGGTCGTTGCTCGATTGTTCCCCTCATCCTGAAAGGGAGAGGGGAACAATCGCGTAGGTTACGTAGGCTGGGAAATGCCCATCCCGCTCCGAACGCCTTTTCTGCACAAACGCTTGATATCAGACTTAGTGAATTTCCCATGTCAGAAACAGCCATCTGTCAGGTAAGGCCAAAGTGGCAAATAGCGGACATATCAGGAATATTTTGGCGAAGGTGATTGGGGCGAAAATCCAGTTGTTAGGCAAAACCGAACAACTGAATTCATCTACTCTTCGACACAGACATTTGATTTCTTGGACATTAATTTGTTGTACCCTGACTGATAAATAATCCTTGTACATGTTCCCCTTTCAGATAGTACTGAATACTGTTTCCTTGTGTGTATTCATCTGATTTCTTTACCTCCTTGTAGTACATAACAATGTCTTTTTTTGGTTCATGAGAGAAATAAGAAGATATTTTATATTTAGACGTCTCTAACATGGGAGTATTTTTAATATCTACACGTACTTCACCCTTATAGAAAGTACAACCTGAATCATCTTTTGCAATGGCAACAGTTGTTAAATTTCCATCGCCCATTTCGTTATCAGAGATAAACCAATAATTAACACCCTTAGATTTTAAGCAAATCCAGTTCGCCTGATTATCTTCATTTACCTTGACTCCGGCATTTTTAGCAATATTTCCCAATGAACTGGATTCTAGTTTATATGTATGACTACTTATAACAATATCTGGAATGAGATTTTTATCTGTGTTCTGAGTATCAGAATAGGTTTCTGTGTCCTCATCATAATACTTTGCACCAAAACCTTTCATTGCGTCAGCCATGCAAGTATTAACCATTAAGGTAAGTAACGCTAAAAAATATTTCATATCAATCTTCTACTACTAAAATTTTATCATTGCTGTCATTGATTTCTTTGCGTCCTGAAAGATTTAGAATAATACATCCGTCAGAAGCATTTCGTGGGTGTGCCGCACTGTTTCCATGAATCATAAATCCATCCCGCCCACACATCTGATTCTCAATAAAGGGTGATAAACGCATTGTCATTGCTTTTGTTCTACGGTGATAGAAAGCAGTCCCAATGGTGTAGGTGCCCCTTGGTAAAGGACCTTTTCCACTAACACACTCGTTAGCGGAATCATTTGAAAATCCAGGTCTACCTGAATAATCCGCATCGAACATGTATGTCCCGTTCAGATAGAATTTATGAGCGCTAATTTTATATACCCAAGGCATTATGCAACCTCCTTGCTGTTCCACGAATCTGAATGGATAATATTTCCGTCTAAATAGTGCCATGTTATTTTTTCATAGGCTAAATAAAAGGCTTCCAGATGATTATGTTTTTCATACCTGGGATTCTTAATATCCAGCATAAAGGGTTCAATTTCGTTTACCCTTACGTTCTCCATTTTAATATGAAAATATTCTTCCTCTTGACCATTGTAATTAATACGATAGAACTTCAAGACTGCTTCGTTGAACTTTCTTCCTGAAGACACACCTTGATACAGGTACGGTGATGAAGAATCCAGTTCCTTAACTAAAAAATAATCGTTGTGGATCCTTTTACTTGTAATTTTACCCGTCCGGTCATCTATAGGTAATTCTACATTGTGCATAAGCTCCACGATTTCTATGGAACCTTCACGATCAGTCATATTAACAGAACCTTTAACAAGGTTTCCGCCATCATCTTTCAACCATAAATAAACTGGGATTGCCATATCATTTCCTTATAAAATATTTTAATAAAAAAGTTAACCCAATCATATTGATAGAAAATATATTTCTTTCTTTAAGCTAATGTTTTTATATAAGTAATGAATTGCTTCAATCGCCGATGAAACAGATATTTGTACTATCTAATGCTGTTGCCTATTGTTTTTATGTAAAACTTTGCTTCTGAAAAAATATAGAGAATGGAAACTGAGTTTAAAGGGCACTGCCTCGCAGGTAAGGTATTTAGGTCGGTGCGGGCTTTTCCCCTAACCCTCTCTCACAGTGAGAGGTAATCACACGCTCAAACCCTCACCTCCATCACCGCATACACCCCGTCTTTCGGGACAATCACCGTCACGTTCTCAGGCGGAATCCCCGCCGCGATATAAATATCCTGCAATTGCTGTAGCGAGCGCGGAAAGATGGGCGCCCAGCCGATGCAGCGGAGGATAAAATCAATCTGCGGGCTGGTCGTGAGCATATTCGACACAATAACTGCCCCGCCGGGTTTGACCAGGCGCAGGGCGCGTTGCAGGAAAATCACCGCGTCGGTATCGTTGAAATATTCGAAAATCCCCAGCGCGTCCACCAGTTCGGCCTGATGCTCGCCCAGCTCAAGCAGCAGATCGTCGTTGCGGATCAGGTGATGAACAAGATGCCGATTCAGTAGCGTCAGCTGCTCCCCGACGTTTAGCCCCTCTTGCGCCGCCATGGTCTCGGCCCAGCGCAAGGCGACAGGATCGTTATCCACGAGCGTGAGATGGACTTTTTGCCCGTCCAGTTTTGCGGTACGCAGCGCCTCCAGCACCGGGATCGCCGCACCGCTCGCCAGGCTTATCCAGTCGCTTTCGATATCGTTATGAATGTACTTTTCGACCAGTGCGGCCAGCACCTGCGCACGGGAGCGCACCCCGATGGCATCATTGGCGTGAATAAACCACTGGCGGCTTTCGCTGTCCATTTTGGTGCCTTCCGGCAGCCGTTCTTCCAGCGGATTTTGCACCACAAACAGCGCCAACGCCTTAGGCACAAGCCGTGCGCGCCACGCGGCCATCGCCGGACGCGTGCGATACGCCTGTTCTGACCAGGCATGTTGCGGAGTCAGCATTGGCAACCCGTTCTCGCCCTCCTCAAGCAGCGGCGGCAAGAGCTGTGGGTTAGCTTTCATGGCCTGATTGAGCGCGTTTATCTCTTTCACAACGTCGTCTTTCATCGGCCATTGATCGCTAATGTCGGGAAATGACGCGCTAAAAATCGTCATGTTTTTTGGCGCGTCACCGCGAAAAGGTTGCCAGTTCATCTCGTTATCTCCCGTTCGACCCTAAACGGAAGTCTATCTACGCGCGGCGTCATTTCCCTACGAAAAAAGCACGAAATGACGCCGCGCGTTAGGCTACTGCTTCACCCACACTAGCTGATCGACGCGGAACCCCAGACCGCGAGCGATGTTCACGTAATCCTGCTTCACCGCGTCCGGAATGGTCGGCGTGCGCGACAAAATCCACAGATATTCGCGGTTCGGCCCGCTTACCAGTGCGTATTTGTACTCATCATCCAGCGCGATCACGTTATAGCCGCCGTAGAACGGCCCGAAGAACGAGACTTTCAGGGCGGCGGTGGTCGGCTCGCCGGTGAAATAGGCTTTGCCTTCGCTCTCGTTCCATTTGTTTTTCACCGGATCGTAGCCCCGATTGAGGACGCTGATCCCGCCGTCGCTGCGCTTACCGTACGTGGCGGTGACCTGTTCAAGCCCGCGCTCAAAGCGGTTTTCCAGACGGGCAACTTCATACCATTTGCCCAGATAGCGCCCGGCATCGAAGTGGGTGATAGGCTTTACGCCTTTCGGTGGCGTCGGGGATTGGCAGGCAACCAGCGTCAAGGCGATCGCAACGCCTGTCAAAACGGGCCATAGCTTCATGTGAACTCCTTTCATATGCTCGTGGGATATCTACCCTAAATCATTCGAGTTGCAGGACGGCCAGCGCCCCTGCAACGTGAAGTATGACGGGTATAAGTGTAGTGCACGCGTCAGGCTCTTCATTCAGCCGACGAATATTCGTAGTATATTGAGACTAATCTTTCTGATCGGGCGTACACATGTCTTACTCCATCGGCGAATTTGCCAGACTTTGCGGAATCAACGCCACCACGCTTCGGGCATGGCAGAGCCGCTATGGCCTGCTGAAACCGCTGCGCACCGATGGCGGGCATCGTCTTTACAGCGATGACGATGTGCAACAGGCGCTCAAAATTCTCGACTGGGTGAAAAAAGGTGTGCCCGTCAGTCAAGTTAAACCGCTGCTGGCGCGCCCTGGCGCACGCCGGACCAACAACTGGGTCACCTTGCAGGAGTCAATGCTCCAGCGGCTCAGAGAAGGCAAAATCGAATCGCTGCGCCAGCTGATTTACGATGCGGGTCGTGAATATCCGCGTCCGGAACTGGTGACCCAAGTCCTGCGACCGCTGCGCAGTTCTGTCTCGGCCAACACCCCGACAATGATGACGCTGCGCGAAGTGCTGGACGGCATTATTATTTCCTACACCTCGTTTTGTCTGGAAGGCGACCGTAAAGCGCGAGGCGACAATTTTCTGCTGACCGGCTGGCACCTCACCGACCCGTGTGAAATCTGGCTCGAAGCGCTGAAGCGCACCGGCCAGGGCCATCGTATTGATGTGCTTCCACTGTCGCCTGCGGCGCTGGCACCTGAAATGTTTCCCGAACGCCAATGGCTGCTGATCACCAGCGGTAAATTAACCATTGCACGTAAAAAACAAATAGAGAAATGGCGCGAACAGGTTAATTTCCTCGAAATCGTCACCTTGTAAAAATAATGGTCTCACCAATTATCACGGAAAGTTGAATATTATTTTTCCTGCAGAGTGTTAAATTTTTCCTGTTATTTTCATCTGACAGGATATCAATATGAATAAGCTTTCTGGCCTTATTGTTCTCTCTTCTCTGGCATTCATTCCGGTGGCGTTTAGCGCCCCGGTCGGCACGTTGAGCGTGCACATACTTAATCAGCAAACCGGATTACCCTCACCCGACGTCACCGTCACGCTGGAAAAGCAGCAGCAGAATAGCTGGACCACGTTGGCCAGCGCAAAAACCGACCCTGATGGACGCATCAAATCGCTTTATCCGCAGGAGCAGGATATGCAGCCAGGGGTTTACAAAGTGACGTTCAAAACCAGCGAATACTTCCGCAGCCAAAAACTGGAATCCTTCTTCCCGGAGATCCCGGTGCAATTCACCGTCACCCGCACCAATGAAAAACTGCACATTCCTCTGTTGCTGAGCCAGTACGGCTACTCCACTTACAAAGGAAGCTGAGCAATTCTTGGCGTTTATGGCTAAAAACAAACGCCAAAATCTCCTTGATTCTTAATAAGAATAAAATAAACCCTCATAAAAACTTAGACAATAAAACACATTTGTCTAAGTTTTGGCTATACTGTTTTCATCAGCCCATAACAGGTAGCCAGAGGTGACGTCATGAACAATCAACCCGTACTCGGCATCAGCGGATGCTTGACCGGATCGGCCGTGCGCTTTGATGGCGGCCACAAACGGATGGGTTTTGTGATGGACGCGCTGGCTAAAGAGGTGACGTTCAAACCGGTTTGCCCCGAGATGGCGATCGGCCTGCCCGTCCCACGCCCCGCTCTGCGCCTGGTGAAAACGCCTGTCGGCGATATTCGCATGCGCTTTACCCATGCTCCTCATGACGATGTGACCGATAAAATGGCGGATTTCGCCGCGCAGTATTTACCGTCAATCGCGAATCTGGATGGATTTATCGTCTGCGCCAAATCGCCGAGTTGCGGTATGGAGCGGGTGAGAATTTACGATGAAGCGGGGAATCGAGGCGCGAAGGAGGGGAGCGGCACTTTTACCGCCGCCATGATGGCGCGATATCCGTGGTTGCCGGTGGAAGAGGACGGACGCTTGCACGATCCGGTGCTGCGGGAGAATTTCATCGCGCGCGTTTTTGCCCTTCATGAGCTGAACGCCGTTCGCACCAGCGGCCTGACGCGCCGTGCGCTTCTGGCCTATCACAGCCGCTACAAGCTGCAACTGCTGGCACACAATCAAGCCGGATACCGTGAGATTGGGCCGTTCGTGGCATCGATGCATGAGTGGAAAGATCTGGACGCTTTTTTCGAAGCCTATCGGGAAAAGCTGATGGCGATTTTGAAACAGCCCGCCTCGCGGAAAAATCACACCAACGTGCTGATGCATATTCAGGGCTATTTCCGCGAACAGCTCAACGCGCGCCAACGCCTGGAGTTGCGTGAAGTGATCCTGAACTATCGCGCCGGATTATTACCGATCCTCGCGCCGCTGACGCTGCTAAAGCACTATCTGGCCGAGCATCCGGACGATTATCTCCTGACGCAAAACTACTTTAATCCCTATCCCGATGAGCTGGGCCTGCGCCTGGCTATCGCATGACGATATCATAACGCGAAGGCCCCTAGCCCGAGAGGTCCGAACACGCAATACCTTTAGACGACATCCTCACTGTCGTCTTTTTTTGTTTGCAGGATGGCATGGGGTGTTTCTGAATGAGGCGATGAAAATAATCGACAAGAAGATTTCAAACCTTGTCATCATTAGCACCTTTCCGACCCGTTTCATTAATAAATACTATCGTCAAAAGGACTATTCTGAAGAATTTTATCAATGTCCTCTTGCGCTTTAACCCCCCACTCCAGTTTTATAATATTCATCAGCTCAACAATTTTATAAAAATAAATGCGCCGACCATCTCTGTTTGGAATTCTATTTTCCAACTCATATTCAACTGATATTGAATGCACAAAATCATAGATAATCCAATAGAGTAACTCATCAACAGAATCTGTGACCTTTCTGGAAAATTCATAGCCTCTTTCAGAGATGATGTAATTATATTGACCATTGTCGAAGGAAATATATGGTTTACCATCATCCGTGGGGGATGAACATAAATGAAAAGAATAAGATGGCGCACCAATTTTAAGCATCAGCGCGTCCACGTTTTTCTGAAGTTCATTGATATTGTATAACTGCATTTCAATCAGCCTTTTTGATATATTTGTTATCCAACAACCATTTCACATTAACGCGTTCTTGCATATTTGGCAAAATTTGTACACCCCCACCAATCTGGCCAAATGCAGGAGCAATCTCCCCTTGTATAACAGGTAGAGGTTTGATTACTTCATAGACAAAATAGCCATTAGCTTTAGAACCAGGAGCCAAAGCACACTCTCCATATGGAGTATTGTATGGTGCAAGAAATGCCCCTTTCTCATTCCCATATCTATCCAGTTTCGTACCTACCGGGAGGGTGGTTTTAACTGACTCTCCTACAAATCCCATATTATCCGGCCATTTCCAGTCGATATTTGATTTCCTGTAGATGTCAAATTCGGAATATCCACCAGCCTCATTATCTGCTATCGCACTAATTGAATGGGATTTTTGCTTGGTTGCGCTTTAACAGCACCTAAGCCTAAAGAGCTGACTTTATTCGCTACGGCTAACCCCATTATCGGAGCTATCGACGAAACGATGATGTCTACGCCCTGCTTCGTTCCTACATAATCTTCTGCTGTTTGACGATTAACACCTTTAGTTACCATGAAATAGTTAATCATGGCATCTTTAACCTGTTGCTGATTTTGAGCATCTACACTAGTGATACCAAGCAGTTGAGCTATCTGCCCATAAGCATCGGCATACTGTTGGCTGAATTTGGAGTTATAGGGTCCCGTTTCATAACTTCCTTTCGCAACGAGTACATTTAATCTTGCATTAGCACAAGCTGTGCTTCCTGCATTACCGTTGCTGCATGCGTCAATAACTTCCTTATTACTGGTAATATCTTTCTCAACTAATGCGTCATATTTATGCTGTGCTTTCTCGCGCTCAGCCGGATCTTTACTGTTTTTTAGCGTCTGTTTCGCTAGCTCCAACTCTGTTTTTTCTGACGCACTCAGATAGTTATTTTCAACCGCATTCTTGCCAGCCTGCGATCCCGTCGCTGCTGACAATGTGCTATCGCCTGCTAACCCTCCGGCTATTCCCGCGGAGATGGATGCTAGCGTACTGATCGTCTGCTTTTGCTCTTCCGTCAGTTTTTCTTTCGGTACATTCGGATAAAGCTGGCTGGCAATGACTTCACCCACGGCAGCCCCTGCTGCCCCTGCTGCCCTGCTGCCCTGCTGCCCTGCTGCCCTGCTGCCCTGCTGCCCTGCTGCCCTGCTGCCCTGCTGCCCCTGCCATTGTATTGTTACCTTGCAACGCCGCCACTACACCGCCCAGAATAGCGTGTGCAACGGCTTTGGTCGCAGGGTCATCATCAACGCCCATATGATGACCGATAATGTTGGCCAGCTCCGGCGCAGACGCACCCGCCAGCCCTTGAAGCGCTGCTGTTACCGACTGAATACCTCGTTGCAGCGGACTGCCCGTGCCGTACTGCTGCATCACCGTTTGCCCTGCCTGATCCGCAATTTGCTTATCCGTTGGGTTAGCATTGCCCTCCGCTTTCAGTTTCGCTTTTGCCGCATTCAGTGACACCGGATCGCTCATCGCGTTCCGCTTCGCAATTTCTCCCTGCGTCTGCGCAATGTTTACAGCCTGGCTACCAATATCGCTAATCAGTCCCACCGTTTTCAGGCGATTTTGCTCTTTCTCTTTGTCGAAGATCGGGCTGATGCTGTCGTTGGCGTTTTCGGTATCGCGACTCAGGTTGGTTACGTCCTGCTCCTGGTTAGCCTTGTCACGTACGGTGATGGTACCGTTCACAACCGCAGCCTGCGTGGTGCCTTCTGCGTGCCCGCTGTTGCTTGCCGCTGAAATCATCCCGCCCATCGAAAAATCGCCGCCCGATGGCTTACTGCTACTCAGGCTGATCCCCGTATGGCTGACTTTGTAATCCGCTTCGTTATGCAGATCGCTAAAGCCGAGCGTGCCGGTATCCAGACTGTTTTTATCCGCCGATGCCGTCGAGGCGATCACCGCACCATCAAGTTGAGTGTGGCGCCCAACAGTCACATCAAAGCCGCCGTTGCCCGCAAACAGCCCGGTCTGCTCCTGCACCGAATCATAGGTGCTCTTCATTTTGTCCTGATGATGGATTATTTAACATAAACGCCACAATCACCGACGCAAGAACCGCTTTGCTCAGGTTGTTTTTGTGCAGTTCTGTATTATTTGCCACTGGTTCAAGTTCAGAGATCGAATAATAAACCAGTCCCTGACATTACACTCCGGCGAGGCTTGTAGAACTTTCAGTTTCTCCAGTTCTGCTTTCTGCTCGTTAACCGGAATAGCTGTAGCAAGGTTTTTTTTTGCTTATCTGCGGGCAGCTTTTTCAGATCAAACAGAAGCTGTTCTCTCGGGCTCAGTCTTCGCATTTGCGTACTTTTCGGTGAAGGTGGTGATATCCTTATTACCCAAAAAGTTATACTCAACAACAATATTTCTAAATGATGACAACCTTATCTATTCAAGAATACATACATCACTGATGCAATATATAAAGCGCGGAGCAACCATAATAATACACCGGCCAACCCACAGGCTTTTTCTTTTAGAAGTATGCTAAAAAACCCTTTTCGCCCATCATCTAACACATTGAAAAGGTTAGCATAGTTATAAAAATATAACGCTATAAACCAAGTTATCACAATCAATGGGAAGTAAACGACACCTTCACCATCGCGGATAAACTTAAGGGCATATGACAGCGGGAATCCAATAAGTAATGCTACTCGCCCAAAAAATAAACTAAAGGAAGTTTTTCTGAGGAAAAATATGCCACTAAAATACTCGTTCATGCCTACGGGTGAGTTAAGGGGCATCTTGCTACTTCTAGCATAGTGATAGAATGATATAAAAAAGATTGCCATTGATAACGTGATCGTGATGATGTCGGGGCTCATTTTGCTTTATCCTGGCCGAAGTCATGATGATAGAATTCAGTTCCAGAGGAACCATTGATATCTACTTTTTCACCGGCAGCATTGGTTGACACGCCGCTCCATCCCCATGCAGGTCCCACTCCGAAACTAAAACTAAAACTAAAACCATCTTTTCAATAAGAGATTTCGCTAGAAATGACCCCAAGCCCTAAGCTTATGGAACTATTTCTTTCGGAATCAATAGTCCCAAGGAAATATGGTCCAAACTGAATCCCTATCTGCCCGGAGATGCGTCCACCGACAGCTAATGTTTCTCCACGATTAGCTGAAATCTGGTATGGGTCTATACTCGTATCATAATAATAACCGGCGCCTCCGGCTACTTCACCTTTTATATATGGTTTAACTTTATACTCTGTACCTCAGGAAGGCCCCAAATGTGACGCATCAATTGCAGCGTTGATCTCTTCTGCGCTCTTTCCTTGCTGACTCGGATCAAACGCCAGAGAAGCATCCTGCTGTACGCGCGGCGGCACAAGCCCAGACATTGAATTATTCTCAACAACAATCCCAACTCTGTGGATGAAATTTTATCCTATCTTCACTCTAAAATCCTTTTAGTTTAAATAGCCTGGCAATAACAAAAACAGCACCAGTGAAAGCACCAATCACACAACCAATTTTAATGACTTTAAATATATCGGCTTTTGTCAAATCGAAAGATCCTGTTAGCATCCAAACTAAAACGTCTATAGACAAAGCTATACACAGGAAACTAACCACAATCCCCAGCATACAGGCGATAAATAGAATCTGCAGGTTTAATATTTTCTCATTGAAGAATTTCATTTCAATTTATCCTCAATGATTGGTTCGAGTTTTTTCCCACCTGAGCTGTTCCCATATTCCCATTGTGTAGGTTTTTAGCCGACCATTTGTCTATCTTAGCATGCACAACATCATTGATAAGTCTCAGTTTATTGATACCTGCTAACTGTAAAGGTCTAGCCCATTAATTATTATCTGAAAAATTAGTACCATCAACATTATTTTCGCTACGACCTTAAGGCTAGCATCAACGATTTTACTTAATTGCTATGCCACAGCAGAATCCAAAATTTGTGTCACCGTAGCCACAATGATCTCCAGACCCTGCTTCGTTTCGGTATCCAGGTTAACCTTTGCAGCGACTCAGTGCCAAACGAAGACCCGCGCCGATATCGGTTGGGGAACTGCCTGCTGTAAGTACCACATAATCAGATTCATTGATCCTGTTACCACTCCATGCCTCTAGCTTTGCATGGAATGAAGGCCGGATTGTGATTACATCATTTACCAGATGGATGCCCGCTTTTTTCATATTTTTAAATAATGCACGTTTTGTTCTATAACCATACTTCTCCATCAGAGTAGCTATCCAAGCTGCATATTGCTCTTTACCTTTTTCAAGATCGAAAAAAGCCACTCGATCCTCCAAAACGTCTAGTGTACGGCTGTCAGACAATGCCTGTAGGATCTCCTCCCCTAGGCTTTTATCATCTACATCAGGCAGTAATAAATGTGGTGGAAACAACGGATCTCTGCCTGTCATTCCTAATCCTGAATAAGTTTCAACACTCAAAAAGTCTGGTGTAGAAAATATATTCGCCCAGTAATCTTGATCTTTATTAAAAGCCATTATTTCACCTGAGTTACTGTCACTTTGACGCTCTGAGATTTACCATACTCAATAGCCCTATGATTTGTATTTTTTCATTTTCAAGAATAAATTCACAAAAAACATGAGTGCACCAAAAACAACCCCATTGAAAAGGCTAAAGTTAAAGTCATCAAGGAAATTAGTAATCGAATAAGATGGCCAATGTCCTTCTATCAATAAAGCAGGCAATCTGCTAAACACTGAAACTAAAACACATCCGGCTAAAATGGTGACGAAACCCATAAGTAAAAAAAGAAGAAAGGAAAAAAGTATTTTTTTCATTTCAGTTTCTCCTTGGCATAATCTTCGCCTACTTTTCCCGCTCTCTTAGATAGATAGCCGCCTGCTGTAGTGCCTGCTATTGCTGGTAATTAGTTTACTTTAGGTGGCTCTATTATTGATGGCATCCTCGAATTTTGATAGTCTTTAAATCCATTGCTCCAAGGATTCCATACCTTATTATCAACCTTCTGAACACCCAGCCCAAACAAATAACCTAATGTAGCTCCACCTGCTGCCCCGATCATAGGCGCTGTTGGATTCTTACCATCAATGAGGCTACTTATCCCTGCTCCTGCGGTGCTCACTGCTGTAGTTCCAACATATTTCATACCAGTTGTAGCTGGTCCAGTTATCATTGCTGTTATAAGACTATTCGGGCTAAATACCTCACTTGGATCATTATGGATATTGTACGCCTGAGACGTGGCGTTTGCGATTCCACTTGTAGCCGCAGCAACACCTCTTGTTGCTAATGTTGAACTACCAATCAAGTCCGCAACAGCAGGTGCAACGGCACGACCTAGAATCGGTATTGAAAGAGAAATCGTTGCGATAGCTGCTTTAGGTATGTTGTTTGATCGCTGCATCTCGTCATAGTTATCAATCACTGGCGACAGCTAATTAATGCTGTACTGTGCCAGTTGCTTACAATCTGCATCACAACCCGGTGATTGCATAAGCTGGATGAGGTCATCCTGTTGTTTAACAAGATAATCCTTACTGATCTGTGTGTTCAGCGCTTTTTGCTGTTGAGCCGCATCCGCTTTGCTCGCAACATCCACCAGTTTCTTACGCTCTTCATCCGTTGATGCCGATTTATATTTCTCAAGCCATGAGGTGGTCTGGTCAGCGCTGAGATAATAAAAATACCAAAAAATAAAACCAGCAGGTGGCCCCATCCAAGTTAGTTTGAGGCAGACAAGAAAATCATCTAATGAGAACGGAAAGTTATCATTCATATTCCAAGCTAACCAAGCACCTAATAAATGTCCAAACATTGTCAAAATAAACAACACTACGCTCATCGCACAGCATAAATATAAAAGGTTAAGTAATGATTTAGTGCCATTTTTCATCACTTGCCTCCCCCTCTTTCAACTTATCCTGAACCATACCAGATACAGCAGAATCACCGATATTACCTACTATTGATGGTAATGAATGTTGTGGTGCTGGTTTAGTTATTGTCCAGACACCTGTTGGGACCCATTCATACTGCTTTGATATTGGATTTAGTTTTTTATCAAATGGCACTTTGATAACGTTACCTGCTGCATAACCCGCTGAAGCCCCGACTTTACTCAGCAACGTCGCCATAAACGGATCATCACCGCTGATTTCAGCCTGGTAATAGCCACCAGCCGTGTTCCATGCCATCGTTGGGTTGTAACCTTTACCGGCGGTAATCCCACCAACGATTACTGAACCAATTACATCCGACAGTTTTACTTCACCTGTCGTACCATATTGGATACTAGCCCCTAAGCCAGCAACATTAAATAATCAAACTCTCTTCGATACTCTAAGAATGCTTCTGAAGTGTAACCTAGCACAAGGAAAGCCAAAGAAATATTTGCGAGTACATCACGCTTAAAAAACATAAAATTAAAGTAAAGCAAAGAGTCCTTACCTACTTTCGGCCCACCAAGCCTTTTATATACAAAAACAAAAAAACAAGCTCCCCATGCAAACAAGAAGAACAGCATAATAAATGCTGATGTATTAAGAACCATGTCATTTGAAATCATGGTGGTATATTTCCTTAGTAGAGTCACCGTTCAGATCTATTTTTTCATCATGAGAGCCTGTGGAAGAGCCTGTAAAACCAATACTTGGCCCAACAGAGAAGGAAAAACCAACTCCATCTTTTCCGGCAGACCCTGTGCCGGTTTCAGTCCCGAATAATTTGAAAACCAGTACCTCGCATAGGGCCGTGTCCACATTACGTGGGTAGGCTCAGTTTACCTCCCGTACCCGTAGACAAATTCGCATTCGGCGACAGATTAGTACTTGCAGGGGAACCACTAACATTTCCCGCTCCAGCCATTGCCAGCGTATCGTTACTTCCCTTCGCGCTGCTGGCAATGTTCTGCTTGAACTGGTCATACTTTGACAGCACCTGTTTCAGCGTTGAGGCTACCGAAACACTGATAGGATCAAAGAACTCTGCCATCAGACCAAGATTTAGATTAAATCTTCACCATTTAAAAGCACGATGACATTGCCAGCCCCCAGAGCCTCCCTAATCATGTCAGCCATTTTATCAGTCGATATTTTAAGAGATTTATCATTTACTGATATATAACAATACGATAGCGGTTCCAGCCCAAATTCATTAGATACCTCCTTTTGAATTGGATGTGGTATGCCCGCAGTAGATAAATAGTAGTGCGCGGGAAATACATCCGGATACCGCGTCGCAAATTCGTTCAACTTATGTTGCAAATCAGCACAAGTCAGCTTAGTAAAACATGTTAATCCTATAGACATACCACTCTCACTTCACTCTAATAGCATTGCCGGTTGTATCAATAACGATAACTTTATCCAACCCCATTATTGGCCACTGCGTTAGCTGTTTTTGGAGCTCAGGAACGTTAACTTTAGTATCCGGCATTTTTACCACCACAACTACACCGCCATCTGGTATTCCCGCAGCGCCTGAACGGCAACTGGCTGGAAGAGGCGGGATTCAGCACCGACATGCTGGTCACGGTCAGCGTGGAGCAGGGACGACTGGTGATCGAGCCGGTTAAGAGCTGACGGGTAAAAAAATCCCGGCGCGGTGGCCGGGATCTTCTGTTATTTCACTCTTGAAGACAGAGCTGCCAATATATTTTCAAACCATTCCCTTATAGTTAATTCATCTGCTGCGGGTTCATAATAACCATTATGCTCAGATATAAATTCTTGTAAAATCTCTTCTGGATTTGAAAGAAGTCCAATAATTTCTTGTCTGAGTGCTGAACATCTATCAGATGACTCTCTGTCTAAGAAATATAAAATTACCTCATCAGAGTTTTGGTGATCATAAAACCAATCCTGATGAAAATAAGCACCTAAAAGATAAGCGATGTTCTCATATTGCATACTTTGCTCCATTATTTAGGATACGCCGCCTGGACCCGATAACCATTTGGCATCAATGGGTCTTTATCGATCACAATAGTAATTGTTTTAGAAGCGTGTGACACATCGTTCCTTTTTTGAATCACGTTGCCAACACTAAATTTTTCTTCATGAGTTAAGACTAGTCGCTGTTGATCACCCGCCAACCAATTAGCTAGCTGATCTTTATTGGCAGCAATACCATTACCTATTGCTCTATCAGCAACCTGAGCATCGTAAAAACTTGAAGATGCAGACAAGCGAGGTTCTTCTTTTAAGCGGAAAATTAATTCAGCGTCTGATTTCCCAACATGCTTTTCAATTACATGACCACCAAAGTTTTCATGATAGGTTAATGAATTACCAGTTTCATTTTTGACGGTAGTTTTAGTCACAGCCAAAAACGCCTTAGCTGCTACATACTGGATTAACTTCGCTTCACTGGTCGGCACACCACTCGCCAGGATTTCCGCAGCTTGTTGCGGCGTCATTTCTCCATTTGCGGTCAACGCACTGACCGGAACACCAAAGAACTCTGCCCATGCTGTCAGCAATCCTTTAACAGCATCCTGACCTTCAGGTATCTGACCCTGTGAGTTTTTAATCAGTGCTTCAGTCAGCTCATCTGGTGTAGCTCCATTCTGCATCATACTGGCTGCAAGTGACTGCTGGGATAAACCAATATCATTCATCCCTTTCGGCAGACTGAGCGCATTATTCTCAACCTCAACCCGTGCCGCGTTCGCGCCACTCGCCGCCGAGAACGTATCGCCGCCCACGCTACCGCCCGCCGCTGCGCCTACTGCGGTGGCAAGGTTACTGATAAACGCACGCTGCTCGCCGTCCAGGTCTTTGACGTCTTTACCGTAAAATGCATTCGCAAGCGTCTTACCTGTCAGCGCTGCGGAGGCCATCCCGCCCGCTGCGGCAGCCAGTCCATTCCCACCCTGCACTTCCGCCAGCGCCGCCGACACAATTCCGTGGAGCACAATGCGGGCCGCTTCGTTTTCACCGGTGGCATCTTTCACCAGCTTCGCCATATAAGGCGCGGCACCGGCGGCTACGCCACCCTGAATATTCCCACCAAGAATACCCGCTATCAGCCCCGTGGCACCGGAAGTCGCCCGCCAGAAATCATTGCCCGGACCGTACTCTTTGTCCGCGTTGATGTATCGGCTGTCGTTCTTCACGGCAGCGTTCAGCTCCGCCTCTGTGGCCTGAGGGTTTTGCTGGTGCAGTTCCTCTTTTAACGCGGCGTTCTGACCGGCGGCCTGTTCCTCCATCGCAGCTTTATACGCATTCGCCACATCCTGCTTCTGATTAGGCTTATCACGGATAGTGATGGTGCCATTAACCGGAATGTTGCCCCAGTGGAGCACTCAGCCCCGGCACGCCGTCCAGTGCGATGAACAACGCCTTACAGTGCGGGTTGACCAGCAGTTGCGGCCGGGGGATTTAAAGGAGACCCCTTTAGCGCGGGTTATGGAGATAAAAATAAAAACGTCAGTTTTTGTCGAACATGGCGAAGGTGCCTGACTTTCTTTCACTGTAACTATTTTTCCTATGCCAGGACATTACAGATGCAGTTTTAATTCACTAAATCGCATTCTGTTGCACTAATTCCAACGAGGTGTCGGGGCTGCGCCCTGACTTGTTTCTGACCGGCGTTTTGGAGGGCGTCGCAACGTGGCGGTGCTACAAAACATACCCTGTCCCGCAGTTGAGCGGTAAAACCGTGCACAGCAGTGGCAACCGCGCGGCAGACGATAGGTGAAAAAAATCCCGGCGCGGTGGCAGGGATTTGTCATTTAAATTTTCAGGCTATTATAAAAATCTAAAACACTATCTAGATAGCTGCGCCTAATACCGCTACACTTTTGCCAGCCCATGTTTGCCTCCGGGGAATGGGCTGGCGGTTTCCATAAAATTGCGAACTTTTTTCAACAATTGCCACATTGAGCGGCACTGATGATTGCGCGTTATTGTGTCGTGAAGCGCCTGCCATAGCCGTTCCACATGATTCACCCATGGCGAGTAAACCGGCTGATAAATGACCCTGAACTTCGGGTTCTCCTTCAGCCAGCGCTGTGTTTCCCGGCTTTTGTGGATAATGTAGTTGTCCACGATCAGCGTGATGGTTTTCGCCCGCCGGTACGTCGCTTTAAGCCGCTTCAGCAGGCTGATGAACAGCGCCGAACTTTTGCTGTTACCGCCCACGTAGCTGACTTTGCCCGTTCCGCTGTGCAGCGCGCCGGCCAGATAGTATTTTTCGTTCTGTCCCGGCGTCACCACGCGTTTTTGCTGCCCGCGTAACTGCCAGTCCGCACCGATTTTGGGATTAAGATGGATATCCACCTCATCTTCATAAAATACCGGATGCTCTGCGCTGCATTCGTCCAGTGCTTTGTGGATTGCCGCCATCTTTTCATCCTTATGCGGGTCACGGATACGCAGGGTTGGCGCGGCCCTTCGCCACACAAGCCCCGCAGACGGCAACCAGCGGCGAACGGTTCCGGCATGTAACTGACAGCCGGTTATCTCATTGATTTTTATTGCCAGAAGTTCTGTACTCCAGCGTGAGCGCTGGTAGCCAAAATCGCCGGGAGTATGTTTTACCAGCTCACGTAATAACGTGCAGATATGCTCAAAAGGCCAGCGTCGGATTCGTCCGGCAGGTAATGATTTCAGTCCTGCAACACCCGACAGCGTGAACCAGTTAATCCAGCGCCCGACGGAGGAACGGGCACAGCAGAGCGTTCTGGCAACGTCGCTGACACGGTCACCCCGATGCAGCATCAGCATAGCAGTCAGCCTGCGGGCATAATTTTTATCGTGCGTTTTATGGATTGCTTTCGGCATCAGGCGTCGTTCGTCACGGGGAATTGGTGCTATGATCGGCATCGCTCAGTCCGGTTGGTGATTTGTTTTGATTTGGCGATTGATCAGATCGCACAATCCGGGCTGAGTTCCCTCAAAGTGATCTACTATTCTGCGCAGCTATTTAGATCCGTTCTCCATTCAGATATTTTCATACCATCTTCATCATGAGTTGTTCGCTCATCAATAAATTCGTTTATCTTCTCCGGAGAAAATTTTTTGTGCTCCTCAAGAAAGATAATACTATTTTGCACATGAACTATTTCAGCCTTAAAGTATAACACCCAAACAAAAACAAAATTTGCTAGTTCAGGCTCATACATTGAGACAGCAAGAGCTGCATGGTTTTTCTTTGTTAATCCCTCTTCAAGTGACTTCAACCAACTTTTTTTATAATCATTAATATTCCAGTAAGTTAAGGGAATATTCATAGATTCTCTAAAGTCGCCAATAACGATTGACGCAGGTGCTAAAATCGCACCCTCAATGTCAACCTGCTTATCCTCAGGGAAGATACCAAACATATATCAGTCCTTAATTTTGTTTAGCTCACTATCGTAACACCACAACCGCCGCCTGCGCGCTACAGACGCACTATTACACTGTGGGGGCTAACGGCGGCCCAACCAAGGGCAGCCGAACCCGCTACCACAACTAACCCTCAAGGGCCGCTGGCTCGGGCATCTCGGTTTTACCACCGGGCACAAGCTTGAGGTGATCACGTAGCCGGGACAGCTGATTATCCGAATGACGACTGAAGAGTAATTCACTGACATATAAAGTTAAATCCCGCTAACAAGGGCGGATTTTAACGATTAACTTAGATCTAAAGAGACGAGCTGCCCGTCATCACCAAAAATAATTGTCACCATCCCGTAAGGACAATCAGCCGTAATAACTTTGTTTTTAAGCTCGTCATCGATAAAGCGTGAAGCCTTCTGCGTTTGATTATCAAATCGGATCTCAAGGAAATAATTTTCGCCGTTGTTCACATGAGGTAATGCCTCTTTTTCACCTCGTGCCGCAAGATATTTTTGTATCTCTTCAATATGAATTTTTGCCATTCTCGTTAAATACCTCAAGGTAAAGGAACAAAAGAACCTTTCTCGATAAGATTTTTCACTTGGTTTGCCCTTATAGACCCAACAGATATTATCTTCATTTCATTATTTGGTACTTTTGACCGGCTCCCCGTTGATAACCCCCACTGGCTGCCAGAGTAGAACGAGCAATAATCCCCGGAGCACCCGGCAAAGCATCGGTTCCGATTGCAGCCTGGCCGGATTGTACGCTGTACCCTTTCAGATAACTCAGAGCCTCGTTGTACGCTTTGGTATCTCCTGTTGAGGCGACAAACGCCTTGCCTGCCACCAGTGACTGAATAGCGTCAGCCGCTTGCTGTGGGGTATATCCGTACATAGACTGAAGTTCATAACCATACTGGTTAAGCAATCCAGCTAGCTCTTGCTTCTGGCCTTCTGTCAGTGGTTGGCCTGATTGGCACTGTTGCAGCAACACATTGCTAGCTCGGTCTTCATTCGTCAGCCTGACGATATTCTGTAAAGCCTCTAGCAGGTTTTTACCAGCTTTCTGATCCACAATAGACTTATTCAGCGTTTCAGCTTGTTGTGGGCTCAGGAAGTTATTCTCAACAACTATTACTTACGAAAGTGCCTTCGTACTTGCAGATAGAATAACAACCAAATTCCAGCACCGATCCAAACCCCAACTGCAGCACCAATACATCCATATTTTATATATACAGTTAGAGCGATGGGATTTCGTGTGATAAGCCAAAGACTAACAATCACCCCGATAGAGCAAGTCGCAGAAAAAATTAATATTAACTTAATAAGTTCTAATACAGGACGGTTCATTTACCACCTCCATTAACTTCTTGCTGAACTCCACTACTTGCAACTTCCGAAATTAACGAACCAACGGATCCGCCAGCAATCCCTGGAACGGAGCTCATTTCACCACCTTTTAGTAAATATCCGGGACCAAAAGATGATTCAGAGTATTTTAAGGCATTTTTGCTGGCGTCCATTCCAAGCTGGTTTTTGATGTATTGCGATTCAACCTTATTAGTAATTGAAGCACCAAGATTATAGCCAAGGCCTGTACCAGCCATACTACCCACTACTGATGCAGTACTATCCTGACCTTCAATCTGACTGCTCATGTAAGCACTACCGGCACCCAACAACTGGTTAGCATAATATCCTTTCCCGGCTGTACCTACACCGGTTAAGCCTGACATCATAAAACTGAGATAATCGAACTTCGCACCGGTATTGCCGGTTGCAATCTGGACCGCCCCATTTGCCCCGTAGCTCAGCCCGGCACTGATAACTTTTTCTGACAATGTTGCCGATGAAGCAAACAGTGAGCTAGCCCCCGCTACAGTCCCCCAATAATTTTCGGGCTCACCGAAGAAAGCTAGAGCTCTATCCCCCTGTGACGTATTGCTATTCAGATAGTTCAGGTCGTAGCTGTTGCCTTCGATGACGTAGTCCTTCACATCATTGTTTTCCAGCGAACCATACAGCCAGCCAGGTCGACCTGCCGCGCTGAGTCCGCCCTCAATATTCCATCTATCCTCCCCGGATAGAGCCGTCAGAGGGTCAGCGGCGACATCAATATGCAATTTCAGTCGGTTATAAGCACTAATTACAGCATACTTGTTCTGAATATCTCCGCATTCACGGCAAGCTTTACGACAGGCAGTCATTTCTCTGTCAAAAACATGAGCCTCGGCGTAGCTCAGATAGTTATTCTCAACAGAATTCTTACCTGCTTGCGCTCCGTTCGCAGCCGAGAATGTATCTCCGCCCGCAATTCCACCCGCAATACCTGCAGATATTGAAGCAAGCGTACTGATGGTTTGCTTCTCTTCTTCGCTCAATTGACTGACAGGTTTTCCAGGGTAATAAGCATCTTTAATCGCAGCAGCGATCAGTTCCCCCGACGCCGCACCCACAGCGCCTGATGCAGCATTATTCCCCTGAAGCGAGGCCACTACACCGCCCAGAATAGCGTGTGCAACGGCTTTGGTCGCAGGGTCATCATCAATGCCCATATGATGACCGATAATGTTAGCCAGCTCCGGTGCAGACGCTCCCGCCAGCGCGCCAGCTATATTGCCGCCCGCCAGCCCTTGAAGCGCTGCTGTTACCGACTGAATACCGCGCTGAATAGTGCTGCCTGTACCAAAGTTCGCCATCTCCTTTTGATAAGCCGGTGAACTGCGCAAATCCTTCACATACTGTTCGCGCTCTTTATCTGTGGCGTTTGCCTTAAGGGCTGGCACCTCTTTTTTCGCTGCTTCCAGGGCATAGATATCGCCCTGGGTTTTGGCAATGTCCACTGCCTGGCTACCAATATCGCTAATCAGTCCCACCGTTTTCAGGCGATTTTGCTCTTTCTCTTTATCGAAGATCGGGCTGATACTGTCGTTGGCGTTTTCGGTATCGCGACTCAGGTTGGTTACGTCCTGCTCCTGGTTAGCCTTGTCACGTACGGTGATGATACCGTTCGCCACCGCCGCCTGCCGCTGAAATCATCCCAAAATGGTGTATGCAGTCTCCCTCCCAAAAAAAGAGGGAGATCCGCCGCTAGCGATTAGCCGACATGCCACCAGGCTCGTGAGCAAAGCTTCTTAAGATTCCAGAACTTGATTGGGGTTTTCTCATACTGCCTCACGACGTTATCCTCGTTGGCATTAGGATCGGGGATAAAACTCGCGGGCACCTCAACAGCTTTACTGCCAGAGGCAATGTAATAGTATTTTCCGGCTTCAGGAATAAAGGAAGAGTGCGAATCGATCCGGTAGGTGCCCCTATTTTTAATCTGTGAAACAGAATACTGGATGCCAGGCTTAACCCTGGTGACAATCACTTTTCCTTTAGATTCGAGGAAATTCGATTCCAGCTGATACCTGTCGACCATATCGTAGCAGGCATCTTTTTCGTTAAATTTATAACTTCCCAGATAGATAGTGCCAACGTTGCTCTTCTGATTCAGGACATAGATCGTTGCCGCATCGCTGCTCTGATAATTGGTGTAGTCCAGAGGTAATAATCGGGAACACGCACTTAGCGCCAGAGGAATAATGGCGGCTAGCACGATTTTTTTAATCTTCATTGTTCTTTCCTTGTCTATGCAAAATTAGCCACCTGCCCCGATGAAAACCGGACAGGCAGCTTATTTTGCTTCCTTTTCTTGATGGCAAAAGCGTATTAAACGGCCACTATAAGCCGCTTATTAACCGCTAACATTTTGTGGACTTTATTCCCAGCCCGGAACGGCCCCGCCGTTGAAGATTTTTTCCGCCGCTTTCGCCACTTCCGGCGACTGGTACGACTGAATAAATTCTTTTACGTTCTCTGCGTCTTTGTTGTCTTCACGGGTGACGACAATATTCACGTAAGGCGAGTTTTTATCTTCGATAAACACGCCGTCATGCACAGGCGACAGGCCCGTTTGCTGGAGATAGGTGGTGCTGATAATCGCCACGTCCACTTTAGGGTCGTCAAGCACGCGCGGGAGTTGCGCGCCTTCCAGCTCCATGATTTTCAGCTTCTTCGGATTGGCGGTGATGTCGAGCGCCGTCGGCAGCAGCCCGGTATCAGGTTTGAGCGCGATCAGCTTTTGATTTTGCAGCAGCAACAGCGCACGGCCAAGGTTGGTCGGATCGTTTGGAATAGCAATCGTTGCGCCGTCTTGCAGCTCGGAAACGGATTTCACCTTGCGCGAATACCCCGCCATCGGGAAGACAAACGTATTGGCGACCGCCACCAGCTTATAGTTGTGGGCTTTGTTATCCTCGGCCAGGAACGGACGATGCTGGAACACGTTCGCGTCCAGCTCGCCCTGATTGGTCGCATCGTTTGGCAGGAGTGAGCCACTGAAGCCCACCAGCTCGACCTCCAGACCGTATTTCTCTTTCGCCACTTTTTTGGCAACTTCTGCCACATCTTGCTCAGCGCCGTTGATTACGCCGACTTTAATATGTTTGGCATTGCTGCCGCTTTGGTCACAGCCCGCGAGCAGCAGGCCCGCCAGCAGTATTGCGCCGAATTTCAGTTTCACGAGACCGTTCCTTTTGATAGACGTTTTTACGACTATATCGATAACGCCGCGGCGGGCGAAAAACCGAAAAGGAATCAATCAGAAGAAAAAGGTATATCCCGCTCAACGGTGCTTTTTTTCGTGGGCGATAAGCCACGCTTTACGCGCTATTCCGCCGCCATACCCGGTCAATGAACCGTCTTTACCGATAATGCGATGGCAGGGAATGACGATCGCGACTCTGTTTGCGCCGTTTGCCCCCGCCACGGCACGCACCGCTGCGGGTTTGTCGATCTGTTTTGCCAGCGCCTGATAATGCGACGTTTCGCCAAAAGGCACAGTTTGTAACGCCTCCCAGACGGTGCGCTGAAATTCACTTCCTGGCATATCAAGGGCGATATCAAATTGCTGACGAGTGTCCGCAAAATATTCCCCCATCTCCGTTTCCATCTGACGGGTATGCTGATTTTCACCCGCCATGATTCTGGCCTTCAGCAAACGCTGTAAGTCGCTGAACTCGGTTTCCAGCATCCGTCTGTCGACAAATTCCAGCAAACAGACGCCGCGCTCCGTCGCACACACAAACATCGGGCCGAGAGGCGTGGTGAAGCGATGGATCAGAATCACCTGGCGGCTTTCGCTCGGTGCATGCCCTGTGAGTTTTTTACAGGTGTAGCCGAATCCGCTTAAGGATTCATAGCCGCTGTCGAACGCCACTTCGGTCGCCGTGCGGCCACTTTTGAGTTCCTGCAGCGCCACGTTAACCCGCTGCATCCGCTGAAATGCCTGAAAGGTCATGCCGTGGTTTTGCAAAAACCAGCGGCGGACGCGCTCCGGGCCGATCCCTTTTTGGCGCAGCTCAGTGTCACTCACGCGCGCTTTTGGATTCTCACGCAGCATACCGAGAGCCTGCACGATGAAATCCGGGGCGGTAAAGGCATTTTCAGTGGGACGACACACTTTGCAGGGGCGGAAACCCGCATCCAGCGCAGATTTAAAATCATCATAAAAATCGACGTTTTCACGCTTTGGCTTCCGTGCCCGACAGACCGAGATGCAGAAGACGCCGGTGGTTCTGACGCCCACGAAAAAGACACCCGTGAACTCCGTCGCGCGGTCAAGCAACGCCTGATACCAGGTATCGCACTGGCTGCTATCGGTGACTTTCATGGCTGAAAACTCCCGCGAAGGACTGCTCATTTTGGATCGTTAACAGTAAATCCTTTAGCCGCGTTTGTATCGCAGAATGGACAAAATTTCCCATGGAGATACGCCGTACGCCTGACGTGGCAAGCGTGCTGAAATCGCCCAGAGCGGGCATACACATCACATTCAGCGGCAGGGGAACATCTCGAACGAGCGCGCGGATATCCTCTTCACGGGTCACGCCAGGCACGAAAAAACCATCAGCACCGTTCGCTGCATACAGCTGACCGCGGCGGCGGGTCTCGTTCAGCGCGTTGTCGTCATTTAACAAAAAACCGTCGGTGCGAATATTCAGGAACATTTCAGGGCACGCCTGGCGAATTTGCCCGAGCTTTGTGGCAAATGCAGAAGCATTTTCCGGCTGACGTTCGCCGTGGATCACTCGGCTGTCTTCAAGATTGATGCCCACGACGTCGAGCTGCGCCAGACGCTGGATATTTTCAATGATGTCGGTTGTCGTTTCGCTATAGCCGGCTTCCAGATCGACGCTGAGCGGCAACGCGGTGACCGCCCGAATACGTGTCACCATAAACAACAATTCATCAAACGAGATAGCCTCGCCGTCGTCGTAACCCAGCATGGCGGCAATCGCCGCGCTGGATGTGCCGAGGGCACGATATCCGGCCTGGTGTGCGGCCAGGGCGCTGCTGGCATCCCAGACGTTGGCGATAATAAGCGGTGCGGGTTGGTGATGAAGCGCGGCAAAGTGCATGGTTGTCTCCGGTTATAGGGTGTGCCGGATGAGTGTGGCGCGTTCGACTCATCCCCCACAACCGAAAATCGGACGACCATTTTTATGTGCTACGGATGCGCATTATCCCGGCGCAGCGGTGATTCACGTAAAAACCACGACAGGACAAACGCCAGCACCATAATCCCTGCCGCCATTAAGAATACGGCATGGATCGCCGCCCCAAACGCATCCAGATAGCTGAGACGCAGGGCGTCCGGCAGATGGTGAATGGCGACCGGATTGAGTTCGCGCGGCAGTTCTATCCCTTCCGGTAAGCGTTCAATCAGTCCGGATTGCAGAACATGCGTGAACACGGCACCAAACAGCGCGACGCCAATCGCCCCGCCAATCGAGCGGAACAGCGTCACCCCGGACGTGGCCACGCCATACTGACTGGACGAAACGCTATTTTGCACCGCCAGTACCAGCACCTGCATCACCAGCCCTAACCCCATCCCCAACACGCCGGTAAACAGGTACAGCTGCCAGGTCGGCGAATCAATGGTGATCCGTGTCAGTAACGCCATACCGATCACGCCCAAAAGGGTGCCGAGAATCGGAAACAGACGGTATTTCCCGGTGCGGCTGATAATGCGCCCGCTGACGATCGAGGTCAGCAGCAGGCCGCCCATCAGCGGGATCAGCTGGAGTCCCGCCTGCGTCGGGGTGGCATTTTTGACCACCTGCAAATAGAGCGGCAGGAACGTCACCGAGCCAAACAGCGACATCCCGATGATAAAGCCGATCAGGCTGCACAGCAGGAAGCTGCGATCGCGGAACAGCGACAGGGGAATAATCGGCTCCCACGCCAGCCGCTCCTCATAAATAAACCCGGCAATCCCCGTCAGCCCGAAGGCTAAAATGCACCACAGCTGCGGATCGCTCCATTCGCGTATCGTCCCGCCTTCGGTGGTGAAAAGGATGATGCACAGCAGTGCCATGCTGAGATAAAACGCCCCCAGATAGTCGATTTCATGCTCGCTGCGTTTGCCGCTGCTGTGAAACACCGCGCCGATGACCAGCAAAGCAAACAGTCCCAGCGGCAGATTGATATAAAAAATCCAGCGCCAGGAAGCGTGCTGCACGATAAAGCCGCCGATCAGCGGCCCGATGACGGTCGCCAGGCCAAACACGCCGCCGAACAACCCCTGATAGCGGCCACGGTCGGCAGGAGGAATCACATCCGCCACTGCAGCCATGCTGATCACCATCAGCCCACCGCCACCCAGGCCTTGCAGGGCGCGCATGAGCACCAGTTGCGTCATATTTTGCGCCAGCCCGCAGAGCGCGGAACCCACGAGGAAGAGTACAATCGCGATTTGCAGAACAATTTTTCGGCCAAACAGATCGCCAAACTTACCGTACAGCGGTACGGCAATCGTTGAGCTGAGAATATACGCGGTGACCACCCACGAAAGCTTATCCAGGCCACCCAGCTCACCCACAATCGTGGGCAGCGCCGTGGAAACAATGGTTTGGTCGAGCGCGGATAACAGCATGACCAGAAGTAACGCGCTGAACAGCAGCCGGATCGAGGGGGCATTTTTGCCGACAGCGGGTTGAGTCGTCGAGTCAGACGCCATAAGACACCACTTGAAATTAATTAATGAGATAATTAATATTCATCCAAATGATGAATCACGTCAAGGAATCCGCATACGATGCCAGCACAAAAGGACCATTCTGAATCCACGCCGCAGGGGCGTCGCCCCGGACGCCCGCGTGGAACAAAGCCCACAGCCACCAGCCGGGAACGATTGCTGGATATTGCCCTTGACCTGTTTTCCCGCCAGGGCATCGCGAATACGTCGCTCAACGCAATCGCGAAAGAAGCGGGGGTGACGCCAGCCATGCTGCATTACTATTTCAATTCTCGTGAGCAACTGCTCGACGCGATGGTCGAAGAGCGTTTCCTGCCACTTCGCAGCGCGATCGGCGCGGTTTTTGATGCACACCCTGATGATCCCGTCACGGCCCTGACATTGATGGTGAAAAAGCTGGCGGAACTCGCCGGGCAATATCACTGGTTTGCGCCGCTGTGGATGCAGGAAGTCATTGGCGAAATGCCGGTGCTGCGCACCCATCTGCAGGCACGCTTTGGTGATGATAAATATCAGGCGACGCTTGCCAACATTGCGCGCTGGCAGCAGGAGGGCAAACTGAACCGCGAGCTTGCGCCAGAGTTGCTCTTCACCACCTTATTAAGCCTGGTGCTGGTGCCGTTCTCACGGATGCGCAACGACGAAAGGCTAAAAGCGCTCTCACCGGAAATTATCGTGAGACATGCGCTGGCCGTGATTGGAGATGGGATCGGCGGTTAGAGCGCCTTTGACAGGTAATGGCGCTGCATGCCTTTCAGCGGGAAATCATCCAGCGTCATTTGCAGCCGATAGCCCTGTTTTTCATAAAACGGGCGCGCCTGAAAGCTGAACGTGTCCACCAGCGCATGCAGGCATCCCATGCGTTTTGCCTCCTTTTCGGCGGCCTGCATAATTTGACTCCCGAGTCCGGTGCCGCGCGCATCGCTGCTGACCCACAAATAATCAATGTTCAGCCATTCCCCTTTGCGGTTGCCAATCAGCCCACCGATCATCACGCCATCTTCATCACGCGCATAAACCGCCACGTCTCCGCTCACGTTGGCAAAGTTAATATACTGACGGTTGTGAGAACGTAATCCGCTCAGGAGTTCATCTTTCTCATGGGCAGCAATCGTGTTAGTGACGCTCAGTTGCATTCTTATCTCCTTGTTTTTAGCGCAATGATTCTCTCAAGAGTAATTCCCCGGCCCCATAAATAGCAAACTCACCGCGTGCATTTTCAGCAGCGAATAAATATTTTTTCAGGCAATAGAGCGCGACAAAATCTGCGGCTACGCTTAAAACGTCTCATACCCGCGAACGATCAATTTCATACTTTCGACTTGAATCGCAACCATGAATGTAACTATATATTTCAGAAGACAATGCGTGTTTTTTTCGGGGGTTTCAATGAAAGTTGCACACCTGTTTTGCCTGGTTGTCTGTTTGCTTTTTGCCGCCTTCGCCCATGCGAAGGAGACGCGAGATCCGGCTAAAGATGAGAAAATTAAACAAGTCGTGATGAAAGATATTAAAAAAGTCTGTTCGCCTCAGAGCAAGCAGACCGATAAACAGTGGCAGACCATGATTTTGTCATCGGAGGCGAATAAGCTGCTGATTAAAAACGCCGTGCTGGCGATGGAACGCGACAATCTGGATAACTACTGGGAGGCGGTTGGAAAGGTCGATTGCATGGAGGATTACTGAGCGTGAAGCCAAAGCTTCACGCTTTTTTTTAACGCTTACGGATATCCGGGATAATCAAATCACCCCGCAAAACGTATGAGCCGAGCATCTGCGTTTTTTCATTGAGCCACGCCACAATACGCGCCGCCATGGCATCCATCGAATACTCAATCGCCGGAATGGTTGGGATCCCTGGCAGATGCAGCGAACCGGCCAGACTAAAGACCATGATGTCTTCCGGCACCGATTTATTGAATGCCTGCAGCTGCGGGATCACGCGATGCGCTTCTTGCTCATCCGCCACCAACAGCGCATTAAAATTCAGCGTTGTGGCGTTATTGAGCAATTCCTGCAACGCCACAGATGACGATGTGGCGTCCATAAACACCAGATTACGATTAAACGGCAGGAAGTTTTTCTCCAGCGCGTGTTTATAGCCGAGCAGCACCTGATCGGCAAAACCACTGCCCTGCGGCTGGATCAGCGCAATCTGACGGCGGCCCTGGCTGGTAAGATAATTACAGGCGGTTTCGGCGGCAAAGGCGTGATCAAACTGGATGCTATTGGCGTAATCTGACTCCATGCAGTCCACCAGAATGACGTTTTGCTGATCGACATGCAGAGGGAAACGCGCACCGATAATCAGGATGTCATCGCAAAGTCCGCAGGAGAGTTCATCAAGTGCATTCAGCACTTCACTTTTCGTGTTTGCGAAGCGCAGCAGCAGGTGTTTTTGATGCTGACTGAGCTGTTTTTCCAGCGCGTACAGATAACCGGTCGTCTGGTTGATATTATCCTGCGCACAAATAACACCAATACAGCCGGTCGATTGGCTTAGCAGTGACTGCGCAATGACGTTTGGCCGATAGTTCAGCTCATCCGCCGCTTTTAATACGGCCTCACGGCTGGCTTCCTTAACGCCGCGCGACCCGCTCAACACCCGTGATACCGTGGCTTTTGACACCCCGGCCAGACGTGATACATCGTTGATTGTAGACATCATATTCCCCTGACAGGACCCACGTAGTCCTGTAATTCCAGTTACCGCTTCGGCTCACATTATAGCCAATCAGGAGTATATCCGTTTCCGTTTTCCATGGAAACCGATTTTCCGTTTCCACTCATTTTGATATCAAAAACGCCAAATTTCGTGACGCAAATCCTATTAATAAGCCCCATAAGTAGCGGACTTTGAAGGGTGTCACACTTCTATCCTTTATAAATGGAAACCGGTTTCCATATGTTATCCAATCATCCCCGCAATAACTTTTTACATTTATAGGATGGTTGTCGATGTTCAAGATTATGCTGTGCTGCTCCGCCGGGATGTCCACCAGCCTGCTGGTGAGGAAAATGGTTGAAGCTGCAGAAGAACGCGGTCTACCTGTGAAGATTGATGCGTACGGCGTATCCGAATTTGATACGCAGTTTCCGCAATACCAGGTGGTGCTTCTCGGACCCCAAGTGAAATACATGTTAAAGACACTCGCAGACAAGGCTGCTACGCAAGGTATTCCGGTACAAGCCATCGATATGATGGACTACGGAATGCAGCGTGGTGATAAGGTTCTGGACTACGCTCTGTCGCTCATCGAAGCGGCACACTAAGAAGGTGTTCTCATGAGTTCGTTATATCAATCCATGGTTGCGGTGATTGAGCAGTCCATTACCCCGCTGGCGGCCAAGCTCGGTCAGCAAAAGTACGTGATTGCGATCCGTGACGGCTTTACCGCCGCCCTGCCGTTTATGATCATCGGCTCGTTTATGCTGGTGTTCATCTTCCCGCCGTTCTCTGCGGACACGACCAACAGTTTTGCGCGCGGCTGGCTTGATTTCTCCCAGACCTACCGCGAACAGCTGATGCTGCCGTTTAACCTCAGCATGGGCGTGATGACCTTCTTTATTTCGGTGGGCATTGGTGCAAGCCTGGGCCGCCAGTTTAATCTCGATCCGGTGATGTCAGGCCTGCTGGCGTTTATGGCATTCCTGCTGGTCGCCGCGCCGTATGCCGACGGTAAAATCTCCACGCAGTACATGTCCGGCCAGGGCATTTTCACCGCGCTGATTACCGCTATCTACTCCACCCGCGTTTATGCGTGGCTGAAGGAAAACAAAGTGACGATCCGTCTGCCGAAAGAAGTCCCAACCGGCGTGGCGCGTTCCTTTGAAATCCTGATCCCTGTGATGGTCGTTATCGGTACGCTGCACCCGCTGAACCTGTTCATCGAAGCGCAAACCGGCATGATTATCCCACAGGCGATTATGCACCTGCTGGAGCCGCTGGTTTCTGCATCGGATTCCCTGCCTGCCATTCTGCTTTCCGTCCTGCTGTGCCAGATCTTCTGGTTCGCGGGTATCCACGGCTCGCTGATTGTCACCGGCATTATGAACCCGTTCTGGATGGCGAACCTGTCGGCAAACCAGGCTGCACTGGCGGCTGGCGCGGCGCTTCCACACGTTTATCTGCAAGGTTTCTGGGATCACTACCTGCTGATTGGCGGCGTGGGTTCAACTCTGCCGCTGGCGTTCCTGCTGCTGCGTAGCCGCGTGGCGCACCTGCGCACTATCGGCAAAATGGGCGTGGTGCCAAGCTTCTTTAACATCAACGAACCGATTCTGTTCGGCGCACCGATCATCATGAACCCAATGTTGTTCCTCCCGTTCGTGTTCGTGCCGTTGATTAACGCCTGCCTGGCGTATGGCGCAACCAAACTCGGTTGGATCGCACAAGTTGTCTCTCTGACGCCATGGACTACGCCTGCCCCAATCGGTGCATCGTGGGCCGCCAACTGGGCGTTTAGTCCGGTCGTGATGTGCGTTATTTGTATGGTGATGTCAGCAATCATGTATCTGCCGTTCCTGCGTGCTTACGAGCGTTCTTTGATGAAAAACGAAGAGCAAAAAGCCCAGGCGACCGTGGGTGCAGTTGAGACAGCAAGTCAATAAGTCAAAGAGGAAGCATCATGAAATATTCATTTCCCGATAACTTTTGGTGGGGCAGCGCAAGCTCTGCGTTGCAAACCGAAGGGGAAAGCCAGGGCGGCGGCAAGGGACTGACCACCTGGGATCACTGGTTCGCCAATGAGCCAAACCGTTTTCACCAGGGCGTGGGGCCGCAGGATACCTCAACGTTCTGTCAGAACTGGAAAGCGGACATTCAGCTGTTGAAACAGCTGAACCATAACAGCTTTCGCACCTCGATTAGCTGGGCGCGTCTGATCCCCGACGGTGTCGGTGAAGTGAATCCGCAGGCGGTAGACTTTTACAATCAGGTGTTCGACGAGCTGCTTGAGCAGGGCATTACACCGTTCATCACCCTGTTCCACTTCGACATGCCGATGGCGATGCAGGAGATTGGCGGCTGGGAAAACCGTGACGTCGTGGCGGCGTATTCCCGCTACGCGCAGATTTGCTTTGAGCTGTTTGGCGATCGCGTGCTGCACTGGTTTACCTTCAACGAGCCGATTGTGCCGGTAGAAGGCGGTTATCTTTACGACTTCCATTATCCGAACGTGGTGGATTTCCGTCGTGCGGCGACCGTCGCGTACAACACGGTGCTGGCTCACGCGCAGGCGGTTCGCGCCTTCCGCGCCGGGCATTATCCCGGTGAAATTGGCATCGTGCTGAACCTGACGCCGTCGTATCCGCGGTCGCAAAACCCGCAGGATGTGAAAGCCGCGCACTATGCGGACCTGATGTTTAACCGCAGCTTCCTCGATCCGGTGCTGCGTGGTGAATATCCGGCCGATTTGGTCGCGCTGTTGAAGTCCTACGAGCAGCTTCCTGCCTGTCAGCCTGACGACAGCGCAGTGATTGCGGAAGGCACCATCGATTTGCTGGGCATTAACTACTATCAGCCGCGTCGCGTGAAATGTCGTGACAGCGCGGTGAATCCTAAGGCGCCATTTATGCCGGAGTGGTTCTTTGATAATTACGAAATGCCAGGCCGTAAAATGAATCCGTACCGTGGCTGGGAAATCTACGAGCCGGGTATTTACGATATTCTCGTTAATCTGCGGGAAAATTACGGCAACCCACGCTGCTTTATTTCTGAAAATGGTATGGGTGTCGAAAACGAGCAGCGTTTTATTGAAAACGGTCAAATTAACGATCAGTATCGTATCGACTTTATTTCCGAACATCTTAAATGGGTACACAAAGGTATTAGCGAAGGCAGTAACTGTCTTGGCTACCATATGTGGACATTTATTGATAACTGGTCATGGTGTAATGCGTATAAAAACCGCTACGGCTTTATTCAGCTGGATCTGGTGACGCAGAAACGCACCATTAAGAAAAGTGGAGAATGGTTTGCTGCCACGTCTCTGAATAATAGTTTTGATAAAGAGTAATGAATGATGATCGCATTAGAAGAAGCCGTAATGGAAATTATCGTCAATGCGGGTCAGTCGCGCAGCCTGTGCTTTGAAGCACTGCACGCTGCGCGTCAGGGCAATCTTGACGAAGCGAAAAGTCTGCTGCGCGAGGCCGATGGCTACGCGCGCCAGGCGCACCATATGCAAACCAAGCTTATCGAGCAGGACGCAGGCGAAGCCCGTCAGCCGATGACCTTAATTATGGTGCATGCCCAGGATCATTTAATGAACTCGCTGCTGGCCCGTGAATTATCTGAAGAGATTATTCACCTGTATCAGCGTTAATAATTAAATATCAGTGATGGAGAAATCGTTACGATAATATTGTAAAGCCTCTGTACCTATAAAATATCGACCCCCTTATTTTGGTGATAGCGACAATTCATGTCAGTCCAGAATGGGACGGTTATTGTCTGAATAAAATTCAAATATATTGAGATGACAATGAAAAATATTAAAAAACTTCCATTAACAATGGCGGTTATCGCCGCGCTTTGCCCAATTTCTGTACTTGCGCAGGATTTCACACAAGAGCAAATCGACGCCATTGTGGCCAAAGCGGTGGACAAAGCCCTGGCAGATCGTCAGGCAAAAATGGATGCTGCGGTCGCTAAAAAAGTGGACGTGGTGACGGAGCCGCAAAGTGCGGCCCAATCGCCGGATATGGCGATTCCATTTGGCGTGAAATTTACCGGTTATGCCCGCTACGGCGCGCACTTCCAGGCTGCCGACCAGAAATACGTGGCGGTAGACGGGTCCTACAACGGCGCGTCCGCGATTGGTCGTCTGGGTAACGAAGGTAACGGCGGTGAATTCCAGCTCTCGAAAGCCTTCAAAGGCGAGAACGGCGCGATCTGGGACATCAACGTGATGATCGACCACTGGGGCGACGAAGTTAACCTCAAAAAAGCTTACGCTGGCGTGACCAATGTTATGGAATCCAACCCGAACGCCTATTTCTGGGCCGGTCGTGATTTCCACCAGCGTCCGCAACAAGGCATCAACGATTACTTCTGGATGAACCACGACGGCCAGGGCGCCGGGGTGAAGAACTTCGACATCGGTGGCGTGCAGTTTGACGTCGCAACCGTTGCCGCCGTTGAATCCTGTAGTCCGGAAGTAATGGAAGACGAAGCGAACCCATCGCGTATCACCTGTACCGGCGGTTCCGGCACGGGCGATAAAGGCAACTACGCGGCAACCTCCAAAATCCACGGCATGAAGCTCGGCCCAATAGATCTGGAGCTGTACGCCAACTATGGCTTTGACTCAAAAGCCATCGAAAGCGACGAACGTCTGAACGCCTGGCAGGGCGGCGTGGTGCTGAGCCACACCAACGACAGCGGCGTGAACAAAGTGATCGCGCGTTATTCCGATAACTCGGACAACAGCGTGTTCAACAAAACCGAAGACTTGACCACGGTATACGCGAGCTTCGAAGGTTTGTATAAATTCACCCAGGCAACACAGGTGGAGTACATCCTCGCCTTCCACGACTACGACAACAGCCGCGACAACACCGACAACCGCAAAAACTACAATGCGATTGTGCGTCCAATGCACTGGTGGAACGACGTTCACTCGACCTGGCTGGAAGCGGGCTGGCAGCATGTTGACTATGACAACGGCGGCGATAACAAAGGCTGGAAGCTGACGCTCTCCCAGAACATGTCTATCGCAATGGGACCGGAATTCCGTCCGATGCTGCGCTTCTACGTGACCGGCGGCAAGGTAGACAACGAACGCACCGCGCGCGTAAACAATACCAAAGACGAAACGCTCGACGATTTCAACGTCGGCGCAATGTGGGAAGCCTGGTTCTAAGCAAGGTAAACGTAAAACGGTCACGATAGTGACCGTTTTACGTATTTGCCCCCTCTCCCGTGGGAGAGGGTCGGGGTGAGGGCATCAGGCCGCACAAGCTAAACGCAAACGGCAGCCAGACGGCTGCCGTTTTAGTCTTTTCCTCCTCTCCTCATGGGCAGAGGAATCCCGGTATTTTTTTAAGAAGCGATGGTTATTTCTCTATTTAAATTAATAATTTACAACTAACCCCTGGTCCGGCTGTAAATCGCTGAGTCGTTGACCAAAGGCCGGGGCGACGATTTTCTTGCCGGGAGCCCGGGTCGCCAGGGCGGCGGCGATTGAGCCGCCATGGCACGTTCACCGGTTTCGTCATCACAGAGAAGCACGAGACTGGAAGTGAACGGAATAACCTCCTGAGCCGCATGCTCCCCCCTCACCCCAGCCCTCTCCCTAAATGGAGAGGGAGTAAATTGTGCAAATCATCCATTTCCAGGGATCCCTCAGCCCCGCGGGTGTACGGTCCGGGGCATCAGACGCAACCCATCAGGCAAAATCCCATGCTATGCTGTTGGCCGAAAAAGAGACCAACACATCGCAGGGGAGAACATGGGTTCCACACGAAAAGGGATGCTAAACGTCCTGATTGCCGCCGTTTTATGGGGCAGCTCAGGGGTTTGCGCGCAGTACATCATGGAGAAAAGCCAGATCTCCTCGCCATATCTCACCATGATCCGCCTGCTGTTCACCGGCGTGATTCTGCTGACATTATCCTTCGTCCACGGCGACAAAATTTTCTCGGTCATCAAAAATCGCAAAGACGCCATCAGCCTGCTGATTTTCTCGCTTTTCGGCGCGCTGGTCGTCCAGCTCACCTTCCTGGTAACGATCGAAAAATCCAACGCCGCCACCGCCACCGTGCTGCAATTTTTATCGCCAACCATCATCGTGGCGTGGTTCGCGCTGGTACGTAAAAAACGTCCTGGGATATTTGTCTTCGCGGCGATTATGACATCGCTTATCGGCACGTTTCTGCTGGTCACGCACGGCGATCCGACATCGCTGACCATCTCCCCGGCCGCGCTTGCCTGGGGTATCGCTTCGGCCTTTGCCGCCGCGTTTTACACCACCTATCCCTCCACGCTGATTGCCCGTTACGGCACGCTGCCGATTGTTGGCTGGAGTATGCTGCTGGCGGGGCTGATGCTGACGCCGTTCTACGCCGGACGCGGAACCACGTTTGTGATTGACGGTAGCTTGCTGCTGGCGTTTTTCTATCTGGTGGTGATTGGCACGGCGCTGACTTTCAGTCTGTATCTGAAAGGCGCGCAGATGATCGGCGGACCTAAAGCGAGCATTTTGAGCTGCGCCGAGCCGCTGAGCAGCGCGCTGCTTTCCGTGTTGCTATTAGGCGTGGCGTTTTCACTGCCGGACTGGCTGGGGACGTTCTTGATTGTTTCGTCGGTTGTGCTGATTTCGATGGATTCGAGACGGCGCGGGCGGACATCGGCGTAACCTGATGCCCTCTCCCACGGGGAGAGGGAGAAGAGTGCGTCACTCACTCCCAGATGGGAGATAAAGTGCTTGATTCCCTCTCCCTGTGGGAGAGGGTTAGGGGAATCTACTTCGCCTTCACTTTTCCCGCCACCAGCAGCGCGGTGAGCAGCATCAGCGTACCGGACAGCACCAGCGGTGACGTCAGACCTAAATTATCCAACGCGTAACCGCCTACTGCCGCACCACAAGTATTCGCCAGCTGAATGACAGCCACCTGAATAGACCCGGCTTTTTCTGCCTGATCGGCAAGAGAACGGGTGATCCACGTTGACCAACCAACCGGCACCAGCGCAAAGGCAAAACCCCAGATAATCGCAATCGCAGACGCCACCCACTTATCACTCCCCCAGAAAATCAGCACGGCTGCGCTTATCGCCAGCACCAGCGGTGCCCCTGCCAGCGCCACTTTCAGCGAGAGTTTAAGAAACTGTGCCGACAGCGACGTACCGACAAAACTGGCGATACCAAAGCTCAACAGCACCAGAGTCAGGCCGTCGACGTCAAAGCCCGAAAGCGTGGTGAAAATCGGACGAATATAGGTGAAGAACGCAAACTGCCCGGCAAAGGCCATAAAGATGGCGGTCATCCCCGCCAGCACACCAGGGCGTTTGAGCAGGCTAAACATGTTTTCTTTATGATGCGCAGGCTCACCCGGCAGCGAAGGCAACGCTTTCCACACCCAGAAAATACACAACACGCCCATCACCGCTGCGCCGTTAAACACATTACGCCAACCAATAATTCCGCCGAGGAAACTGCCCAGCGGTGCGGCGATCACCAGCGCAATGGAGACCGCACCAAAGATAACGGACAGCGCTTTTGGCACTTTGCGCGCTGGCACCAGGCGCATCGTCAGCGATGCCGACATCGCCCAGAATCCGCCTAACCCTAGCCCCAGACAGGCTCGGCCCAACAGCAGCAGGGTAAAGCTATTGGCAAACGACACCAGTACGCAGGAAAGTGTTAACAACACCGCGAATAAAATGACCACTTTGCGGCGATCAATAGTCCCGATGACCTGGGTGATAAACAGGCTGGCGAACATCGCGACAAAAGCGGTGACGGTAACGGACTGACCGGCGACGCCTTCAGAAATCCCGAGATCCTGCGCCATCGGCGTGAGCAGGCTAACCGGCAAAAATTCCACGGTAATCAGGCAGGCGACGCAAAACGCCACGGAAAAAACCGCGGACCAGTTTGGGCGCGAGACCTCTTTGGCATGCGGTGTGGGCATTGATTGGATCTGTTCTGTCATGGCGTTACCTGGTGATAAACGTGCGGAAAAGTCGCACAGTTTACCACCAAAAGTGTGACCAATTTAACGTTTTGACAACTTTTGTGCTTTCTCTGGGCGGCTCGGCCATCCCATTTTGATGCCTGCGCGTTGCCAGACAAGACAGATAGCGCTTTCGTGCAGCCGATGAAATCAGTGCAAAAAGAACACGCCCTCTTCCGGCAGGAACAATTGGTTATAGCGCAGCTGGAAAGCGTTCAGCTCATGCGCTTCCGGCTCCATCTCGCGCATAAAACCGAGCGTCAGGCGGATTTGCGCGTCGGTTATCGGCGCAGCCAGACGCGCTTTGCGCAGCAGTCGATGCCAGGTTTGCATATTCTCATCGCTACCATCAACGATGCAGACCTGCCAGATCAGCAATACCTGCGCGGCATTTTGCAGATGGGCCTCATCCGGACGCTCAAGATAGCGGATAAACTCATTGCCTGCGGTTTTACCAAACTGGTCAATCATGGATTCCAGCGGCACTGGCGTGATACCTAAACGTTCACTTAAACGTTTGATTGCGCGGCGCGAATCGGACGTCAGGATGCGAAATCCAACGATAAACACCACAGCGAGGGTGGCCAGCATTATCCAGACCATGCGTTCTCCTTAATTTTAGCTGCTCATGATATCGGGAAACGCGCGGGGTCAACAGCAGGTGAGATAATAATAATGAACTGGAAAAAACTGGAAAGGTGTCAATGCAGATGCGGCAGGCTTGAAGCGCGGCGCTCTGGTCAAAAGGCATAAAAAAGCCCGGCGGTCAGCCGGGCAAAGCATTACTGCATACTCAAGCCATTTTCAGTCGTTGGAGACGTTTCTCGCGGCGGATTTTGCGCTCTTCCAGGACGGCGACCATCGCCATCAGGCAGATACAGGCAATCGCGGCGGCGTCCAGCGCGGCAAAGGTGCCCGCCCAGCCGGTCAGACCGAAAATCGGGGTGCCGTCGGCAATCATACCGAGGCCTAATTTCGCGAAGCTGTCGCCGATCAGATAGGCGAAGGTGCCCTTAATCCCATCGGCAGCGCCGATCGCTTTTTTCGGCACAAATCCGACGGCTGCAACGCCAATCAACAGCTGCGGGCCAAACACCAGGAAACCAAGTGCAAACAACGACGCCAGATACACATACTGGTTGCTGGCATGCTGATAAACACCGAGCGTGGCGATGATCAGTGCCAGCGCCACACATGCTACCAGCGCGCGGCGACCGTTCGCCAGATCCGACAGCCAACCCCACAGCAGCGTGCCGACCAGCGCACCCACTTCAAACAGGGTAAAGCCCTGAATCGCCACCTCTTTGGACAATTTCAGTTCCTGGAAGGCGTACACGGTGGACCACTGGTCGATACCGATTCGCACCACGTACAGGAAAATATTGGAGAAACACAGCAGCCAGATGACTTTGTTTTTCAGCACATACTCCACGAAGATCTGCCATTTGGTCATCGACTCATCTTCGGCTTCTTTGTCTTCTTCGCTCAGCTCTTCGTCAAACAGCTCTTCCGCTTTGCCCAGGCCATAGGATTCCGGGGAGTCACTGCCGTAGCGCAGGCCGATAAAGCCGACAATCAGCGCGATAATCGACGGGAAGATAAACATACCGATGACGTGACCGTCGAACAGGACGTTTGCGCCAAACAGCGCCACGCCTGCTGCACCCGCCCCGCCCAGGTTGTGGGAGATATTCCACATGCCGAGGTAAGACCCACGCTTGCGGCGCGGCGTCCATTTGGTGATGGTCGAATAGCTGCACGACCCGCCGGTACTCTGGAAGAATCCGCTCAGGGCGTAGAAAGCGATCATCATAAACAGGCTGACTGACCCGGTGCCCATGCTGGCGCTAAAGCCGAGCATACAAATGGCGGAGAGGATCAGCATAAACGGCAGGAACTGCTTGGTATTTTTGCCGTCCGCGTAATAGGACACCAGCGTTTTGCCTACGCCGTAGGTGATGGAAAAGCCCAGGCCGATCATCCCAAGCTGCGTCATGCTCAGCCCGTAGGTGGTGATCATGTCGTTCTGCGCGATGTTAAAGTTTTTGCGGATCAGATACATGGTCAGGTAGCCGATAAAGACCACCAGATAGGACTGCATGAACGGCTTAAACCACATCTTGCGCCGCACATCGAGCGGCAGATCCAGGGTCGGCTTGCGCACCTGATTGAGGAAGGCCAGCATGGGTATCTCCTGAGCTGATTTTTAGTCCTGCGAATGGCTGGCATTGTAAAAATCAGCGGGGAGACGCGCCTGAGACAGCGTCCAGGCGAAACCGAGAAAATTTCTTAGTTTTGCCCCGGTTGGGGCGAAAAGGTGAGGCACATCACGCTTCGTTCACCGCGCGCGGGGCTTGGGCATTCAAAAATGGCAGCAACAGCAGGGCAGAAATCCCCGCCGCGATGGCGATAACCGCAAAGAAACCACTCCAGTGCCAGACGTCGATCACCCGCGCCAGCGGCCAGCCGGAAAGCGACGCCCCCAGATAGGCAAACAGCCCGACGAATCCCGTTGCCGCGCCCGCCGCTTCTTTGTGCGAACACTCTGCTGCGGCCATGCCGATCAGCATTTGCGGGCCGAACACGAAGAAACCGGTGGTGAAGAAACACGCCGCCTGCATCACGTAGCTGGCGAACGGCATCAGCCATAGCGAACCCACGGAGAGCAAAATCCCGGCGGCAAAAATCAGGTTCATCGGGCCACGATTGCCGTTGAAGAGTTTGTCCGATCCCCAGCCCGCCACCAGCGCGCCGATAAAACCGCCCAGCTCAAACATCGTCACCGCCGAGTTGGCCGTCACCAAATCCACGCCCAGCGTCTCGGACATGTACAAATTGCCCCAGTCGTTGATCGCCGCGCGCACCACGTAAACCAGCACATAGCACAGCGACAACAGCCAGATGTACGGATTCAGCAGCACGTATTTGGTGAGAATCTCTTTGCGGGTGAGCCCTGCCCCCTCCTGCTGCTGGGCGATTTCCATTTCATCGTGCCGCCAGTCGCCCACCTCCGGCAGACCGACGGTTTGCGGCCTGTCGCGCAAGCGCCAGCACAAGAACAGCCCGGCGAGAATCGCCAGCCCGCCCGCAATCATCATCCCGGTCCGCCAGCCGTAGTGCAGCGCCGCCGCACCGACCACCATCGGGATCAGCGCCCCGCCGACGTTATGCGCGGTATTCCAGATGGCCCACCAGCCGCCGCGCTCATTACGCGAATACCACGTCGTCAGCAGGCGGGCGCACACTGGCGCGCCCCAGCCCTGGAAAAAGGCGTTCAGCGCCCACAGCAGCGCAAACGCCCACAGCGACGTGGAAAAGCCGAACAGGATGTTCACCACGCCGGTGGCGATCAGCCCAAGTCCCATAAAATAGCGGGCGTTGGAGCGGTCGCTGACGATGCCGGAGAAAAACTTCGACAGCCCGTAAGTGATGTAAAACAGCGTCGCCAGCAGGCCGATGTCGGTGCGCGTCATCACGCCGCTGGCGAGGATTTCCGGCGCGGCGGCGTTAAAACTTTTGCGAGTGAAGTAGAACAGCGCGTAGCCCAGCCAGATGGTCATCAGAATATGGCGTCGCCAGTAGCGATAACGCGCGTCGATTTCCGCTTTATCGCCCATCGGCGCAGCGTTGGCGGGCGTTTTCAGGAAGGTAAACATCATCGGTCCTTAGGCAACGCGTCGTGGCAAACTGACGCTGACGCGCGTGCCGTGGGTACATGAAATCGCCAGCGTGCCGCCAAGCGCCGTGACGCGCTCGCGCATCCCTGCCAGGCCAAAGCCCTGCTGGCCGGAACCCGGCGGCAGGCCGCAGCCATCGTCTTCGATAAGCAGCATTAGCCGCTCATCCTGTTGCCAGCCCTTTAGCGTCACCGCGCTGGCGTTGGCGTGCTTGACGATATTATTCAGTCCTTCCTGACAAACGCGAAACAGCGTCACGCGCTGGCCTTCGCTCAGGGTTGATTCGTCAATGTGCCAGTCGAGATGGCTGACGATACCGCGACTTTCCAGCTCCATCTCGCGCATCAGAGAACGCACCGCCTGCGCCAGCGACAGGTCGTCGAGCTGGCGCGGACGCAGCCGCCCAAGCAGACGCCGCACCGAATCGTACACACCAAGCGAAAGCTGTTCGATATGCGCCCCGCTCTGGATCACGCCGCCGTTTTCCGGCGCCAGGCGCTGAACAATTCCTGCCTGAGTGCGGATGGCGGTGATCGTCTGGCCGATATCGTCGTGCAGTTCCCGCGCCACTTCCTGTCGCACGCTCTCTTCGGTTTCGACCAGCCGTTCTGCCAGACGTCGGTTGCGCGCCAGCTCGTTTTGTAATGACTGATTAAGTTCACGCAGGCGCTGAATACCCGCGCCCAGCAGCAGCCCGGTCAGGCTTTGCGCCAGCAGCGAGAGCAATAAATCGACGGGATGATCGTGCCAGGTCTGGCTGGCAATCAGAGCGATCGCGTTCATCAGCGTGGCGATCAGCGCCCCCTGCCAGCCGTAGTGCCACGCCAGCGCAATTATCGGCAGCGCCAGACAAAACGGCGTAAAGCGCGAAAGTTCAGCAGGCAGCCCGAGCTGCAACCACAGGCTGACCACAAACAGCAGCAGATACCAGATGAGATGCCGGGCGCGCCAGTTCACCGGCTGGGAAACCAGCGCAGGCCCCAGCGGCTGCCAGACGGTGCTGGTGAGATAATGCCAGATCACCAGGCAAGTGGGCGCGAGCGTCAACCCACCGGTCAGGGTCAGCAGCAAAGCGTTGAGCATTTCTTGCTGGCCGATCCACGGCAGCGACTGCAACAGTGCGGCGGCAATCAGCGCCGCGCCCTGCCACAGCAACGTGCGCCAGTCGCGCTGGTGGCGATAGCGTGAGATCAGTGCCACGGGCAGGAGCGTCAATACGCCGCCGAGAATCAGCAAAGGCAAATGCGCCAGCGCCACTTCCTGCGCGAGCCAGAACAGCAGCATCCATTCCGCGCCCAGCAACACGGGCCAGTAGCCGCGCGGGCATTGCAGCATCAGTCCGAGGCGCAGGCCAAATGGGAAAAGCAACACTGCCAGTTCTGGCCGTTCGACCAGATGCAGGCTGATGCTCCACAGGCAAAACCAGGCGGCAGAGAAGATAAAAAAGCTGGCGACACCGGAGACCAGGCGCGAGAGAAAGGGATTCATTGCCAGCCGTCAAACATACGGCGTGCCAGCTCGACGTCGTTGCTGACGTCGAGTTTTTCCATCAGGTTGGCGCGGTGGACGTGAACCGTTTTAGGCGATAACCCCAGCTCGACGGCGATTTCTTTCACCGCCATTCCCTGCGCTAGTTTTTCTGCCACCTGTCGCTCGCGTTTCGTCAGCGGATCCTGACGCCCCGCCGCAAGCTTAATGGCGATCTCCGGCGTCAGATAACAGCCTCCCGCCGCCACGGTGCGCACCGCAGAAATCAGTTCATCCGGGCTACAGCGTTTCGACAGAAACCCGCGCGCTCCGGCGTTAAGCGCCTGTTCCACTAGCGCAGGGCTGTCGTGCACCGAGAGCATAATGGTCGACAGGCCTTTCGGCAGTTGGCTCAGCAGCTCCAGCCCGGAAAGGTCCGGCATCGAAATATCGCAAATACACACCTGCACACCGCGCCCCGGCAGGCCCGCCAGCGCTTCGCGGCCCGAACCGAATTCGGCGACGACCTGAAAATCCGGCTCCAGGCTCAGAAGCTGGGCAAAACCGGAGCGGACGATAAGGTGATCGTCGATAAGAGCGATGGTGGTCATGAGGTATTCCTGGCGGATAAAAAACGCGCTTACCTTAACGATAAGCGCGTGGGTGTTCAAGCTATGAGCGATTTATTCGAAGAAGACGGAAATCTTGTTAAACATCGTCGGGTCGGACTGGTTGCGCACCACTTTGGTCACATCTTCCAGTTTATCGATCTGGGCCATCATCTGCTCGAGGCGCTGATCGTCATTCACTAAGAGCCAGATGCGGCTCTGTTCGCTGCCCTGAATCGGCAAGCAGAGAATGCCTTCGACGTTAAATGCGCGGCGGGCAAACAGCCCGCAGACGTGGGTCATGACGCCAGGATGGTTGCGGACGGTGAGTTCCAGAATGACGTTATCATGTTGCTTCTGCATGGTTTATTCCCCCACCATTTCAGTATTGGCCGCACCTGGCGGGACCATCGGATAGACTTTTTGCTGTGGATCGATACGCACGTGAATCAGCGCTGGTCCTGGGCGTGAAATCGCCGCCTGCAACGCCGCGTGCGGATCGGCTTCCGCGTTCAAATCGCAGGCGTGCAGACCAAAGCCTGCGGCGATCTGCATAAAGTTGATCATCCCCGGATAGGTCGCAGCAAACACGCCCTGCTTGTAGAACAGGCTCTGCTGCTGATGCACCAGACCCAGCGCTTCGTTGTTCATCAGAATGATTTTTACGTCTAACTGGTTTTCAGCCGCCGTCGCCATTTCCTGAATGTTCATCATCAGGCTACCGTCGCCGGAGAAGCAAATCACTTTGCGATCCGGATTGGCCAGCGCCGCGCCAACCGCCGCAGGCAGACCAAAACCCATCGTCCCCAACCCGCCGGACGTCAGCCACTGGCGCGGACGGTTCAGCGGATAGGCCTGCGCGGTCCACATCTGGTGCTGACCCACGTCGGTGGTGATGATAGCGCTGTCGTCAACGCAGGCGGCCACGGCGTTGATCAGCCCGTAATGGCTCAGCGGATCGCCTTCAGTTGGGATTGCGCTCGGGAACTCCCGTTGCAGATCGGCCACCAGCTGGCGCCATTCTGTGTTTTCAGTGGCATAGGTTTGCGGAATTAACTGCGCCAGAACCTCGGCCACATCGCCCTGAATCGCCACGTGCGGCTGCTTGATTTTACCCAGCTCGGAGCGATCGATATCGACGTGAATGATTTTGGCGTTCGGGCAGAACTGCTCGGTTTTACCAATCGCCCGGTCATCAAAACGTGCACCAAGAACGATCAGTAAATCAGACTCTTGCAGAATATAGTTAGTGCTGCGCGCACCGTGCATCCCCAGCATGCCCAACGACAGCGGGTGCGCTTTGGGCAGCATGCCCAGCGCCATTAAGGTCATGGTGGTTGGCAGATGGGCTTTTTCAGCAAATTCGCGTACGGCTTCAGACGCGTCAATGGCACCGCCGCCTAAATAGAGCACCGGGCGTTTGGCGGCGTTAATCATCGCCGCCGCGTCACGTATGCTGTCGGCGCTAAATTCCGGCGCGGCCGCACGGCTACCCGGCTCCGGGAAAACGTCGATATCGATTTCAGCGGTTTGCACATCCTTAGGAATGTCTATCCACACCGGGCCTGGGCGGCCGGATTGTGCGATACGAAACGCATCGCTAATAACCTGCGGTAATTCAGCGATATCGCGAACTAAATAGTTATGTTTGGTGATGGGGATAGAGATGCCGTAGGTATCAACTTCCTGGAACGCATCGGTGCCGATCATCGAAGAAGGGACCTGGCCGGTGATACAAATCAGCGGGATGGAGTCGAGGCGCGCATCGGCGATAGCGGTGACCAGGTTGGTCGCGCCCGGCCCGCTACAGGCCATGCAGACTGCCGGTTTGCCCTGTGTGCGCGCCATACCTTGCGCGATAAAACCTGCGCCCTGTTCGTGACGGGCCAGTACATGGCGGATTTGCGTGCTTTGGCTTAACGCGTCATACAGCGGAAGAACGGTGCCGCCAGGAATTCCAGAAACAATGGAAATGCCCTGTCGTTCCAGTAAATGAACGATTAATTGCGCGCCAGTAAAACGCGTCTTGGTGGTTGTCTTGCCCGAACTTGCCATGCTCCAGTCCTTTTCTTTTGAGCCGACACTACGCGTCGTATTTCACGTTGCAGATGCGTTGGCTGCGTTCACTCACCCCAGTCACGTACCTTTGTACACTCCTGAGGATTCGCTCACTTGCCGCCTTCCTACAACCCGAACTACTTCGCATCTCCGGGGGGCGTTTAAAACTAAAAACCCCGCCGGTTTGCGCCGGCGGGGTTTTGGATTCGTGTGTTGATCCAGTCCCTACGGCGCATTGCCGACGACGACCACCACACGCACGACGACCACTGCGGCTGGTAGCGCAGTTTTTAGTAGGGTCGACGTCATCATGGAAGTTGTCATTTAGGACCTGTGTTTGGAATCATTGATGGAATTTATACAAACACAGGTTTCTGGGCGTGACAATGGAAATATTTTCATCCACACAAATTTGAGTCAGGGATCACGTTTCGTTTGTTGAACGCTGAAAACAAAAAACCCCGCCGAAGCGAGGTTTTTTCAGGGTTATGCGGTTGGTTTCCGCAAAACACACTGTGTTACGTCAACGCACGAAGTATACGCGATCGGCGACGAACGCGCAATTTCAGGCACGGATTTTGACGTAATGGAGTATGGATCGCCTGCCGAATTTTGTCTACAAATACCTGTTCATGCATACAGTATTTATCTATACTGATTTTGTTCGCAGTGCGTAAGGGGGCCGCAAGCAATACACCGGCGCAACGAAGTCCTGGCTGAAACGGGTGGTGCCGTCAGTGCCTTAACCCCCTGAAGTGAGCACACTGTGTTACGTCAATCAAGGTGCTGGCAACAGGCGGCGGAGAGGTACGTCAGCACCGTGCTCCTTTTGACTAAAAGGAGACGCGTATGGGCGCCGTGGATATGGTCATTCTTATCCTCAGACTCATTGTTGCGATACTGCAACTGCTTGATGCCGTCCTGAAATACCTGCGGTAATTCAGGTTCAAGTCGCACCTGAGAGGGGCGGGCAACCGCCCCTCTTTAATCACGAGGGAATGTTATGTCGCGTTTGTTAATTGAACCTATTACGCCTGATGAACCGGGCTATATCGCTCTAAAGGCAGAAAGCCTCGCGCTACATTTCAACATGCTGCGCAGGCTCGAAGAGAACTGGCAGCGCGGCGAAAACCGCTTTAACGCACCGGGTGAAAAGCTGCTGGGTGCTTTTCTTAACGGGAAGTTGGTCGGCGTGTGCGGAATCAACCGCGATCCCTTTAGCCAGCAGCCTCGGGCGGGGCGCATTCGCCATCTGTACATTAGCGAAAAGTGCCGCGGTCTGGGGATCGGCAAACAGCTGCTTGCCGTGGTGATGGCCGATGCCAGCATCTGGTTTGATTTCCTCAATACCCACGCGCCAGAGGCCGCGTACGGATTTTACCATCGTGCCGGGTTTAACCTGGTCGCCGATGAGCCGTGCATCACCCACCGCCTTTTTTGCGCGGTATAACGCGCCCGTTTACCGTAGCCTGCTGGCAACATAAGTTGCCGAGCGTTGTTTATAAATCCTGCCTTTCCCCGCTCAATCATTCACCTTTGCAATGATTAATTTGTCGCGCCCGTGTGGTAGATTCCACGCGAATCTGCGGCAAAACGCAGTCACTTATTCTTCATTTATCACTTTTGGCGAACGTATTGAGCGACATGAAAAAACAACGGAACGTTAATTTACTGTTGATGCTGGTGTTACTGATGGCTGTCGGTCAGATGGCGCAAACCATTTATATTCCGGCCATTGCAGACATGGCAAAGGATCTCAGCGTGCGCGAAGGCGCGGTCCAGAGCGTGATGGCTGCCTATCTGCTCACCTATGGCGTATCGCAACTCTTCTACGGTCCGCTTTCCGACCGCGTCGGGCGTCGTCCAGTGATCCTGGTTGGGATGTCGATTTTTATGCTTGCCACGGTGATCGCCATGACGACACACAGCCTGCCCCTTCTGATTGCCGCCAGCGCGCTGCAAGGCATGGGAACCGGCGTGGGCGGCGTGATGGCCCGAACGCTGCCGCGCGATATGTATCAAGGCACGCAGCTGCGCCACGCTAACAGCCTGCTGAACATGGGCATTTTGGTCAGTCCGTTGCTGGCTCCGCTGATTGGCGGCGTGCTGGATAGCATCTGGTCATGGCGCGCCTGTTACGCTTTCCTGCTGATACTGTGCATCATCGTCACGTTCAGCATGGCGCGCTGGATGCCCGAGACGCGTCCGACTGGCGCGCCGCGCACAAAACTTATCGCCAACTATAAAACGCTTTTCGGCAACGGGGCGTTCAGCTGTTATCTGCTGATGTTAATTGGTGGCCTGGCGGGCATTGCGGTGTTCGAGGCGTGCTCCGGCGTGCTGTTGGGCGCGGGTTTGGGTCTGAGCAGCATGGTGGTGAGTATTCTGTTTATCCTGCCGATTCCGGCGGCATTTTTTGGCGCATGGTTCGCCGGTCGCCTGAATAAGCGCTTTTCGACGCTGATGTGGCAATCGGTGATCAGCTGCCTGCTGGCCGGTGTGATGATGTGGATCCCCGGGTTGTTTGGCGTGATGACGGTCTGGACGCTGCTGATCCCCGCCGCGCTGTTCTTCTTTGGCGCAGGCATGCTGTTCCCGCTGGCAACCAGCGGCGCGATGGAGCCATTTCCCTTCCTCGCTGGCACCGCGGGCGCGCTGGTGGGCGGTTTGCAAAATATCGGTTCCGGCGCGCTGGCCTGGCTTTCAGCGATGATGCCGCAGACCGGCCAGGCTAGCCTTGGCCTGCTGATGACGCTGATGGGGTTGCTGATTTTACTTTGCTGGCTACCGCTGGCGTCACGTGAGCCGCATCACGAGCAGATGGTTTAACCGCATGATGGCCCGGCATCTCGTCGGGCTTTTCGCAAACCGGTGTCATCATCACCTGCAATAACGGTTCTGGTGCCGACCGCCACGCCCCCTCTTCCCCGTCATAAAACTGAAAATCTGCGTTGATGGCGTAGGGAATTTTGGCCTGTTGAAGCTCGCAAGCCATAAAGCTGGCGAATGCCATCTGCTCCACCGATGGCGTCAGGCGGCTGGATTCACCCACGCCCCAGCCGCCCACCCAACTGACGTGTCCGGTTTTTTGCTGCCAGCGCAGCGCCGCATTGATCCGGCTACGAATAGCCGATTTCTCTGCCGCCGTGCCCGACGTCCACGGGTATTTGCCGTTATTTTTGAGCGGTCCCCACGGGAAGATATGCCATTCAGCCAGCACATAGTTTTGGCTGTGCGCGGGGAGTTTCAGGCTGGACAGGTCTTCCGGTGCCGCGCGTAAGCGCGGCGCGACAAAAATCATTCTTTGCGCATCGATGCCGTGAACGGTTTTGATCGTTTTTTCGTAGACGCGATTCAGAGACGCCAGATTGTGATTCAGCTTATCCGCAGGCTCATAAATCAGGTCAAATCCCAGCAACGGCGAGCTTTTTTCGAAGTAGTGCGCCACGGCAATCCACCAGTTCACCACCTCTTTTTCGTTTTCCGCTTTCGGGTCATTTTTATATTCATCAGCCTGATAGGCGATAATCGGAATGACGCCGTATTGATCGCAGGCCTCCACCAGTTTGCGAAGATGGATCAGACGCGCTTCCGTGGGTTCGCCCGCCACGCGAATGCGGACATGGGTAAAACCTTTCGCGCGAAAATCGCGGACCACCAGCGGATCAAACTCACGGATACCGCGCTCGGTGCGTGCCCAGTCAACGTCGATACCCACGCCGAGCTGCTGCGCATAGCGCGCAGCCGTCAGCGGGGGATCGGCAGCAAAACAGAAGCCTGCAGAGAAAATGAGCGCAGCAGCAATCAACGGTTTTAACACGGTTAACCTTGCGTAAAATCGAAAGCAATACTCTGTATTTAGCACGCTTTTTCGTGAATGGTGTAGAGTCAAAGCGAACTTATTCTGAGAAAAATGATGAATACAACTGCAATCAGCCCGCTCATCGCCCAGTTTCCTTTGGTCGACGATCTTATCGCCCTGAAAGAGACAACCTGGTTTAATCCGCGCACCACTACGCTTGCCGAGGGTTTGCCACATGTGGGTCTCACACAGACGGATGTTGACGATGCCCATGCGCGTCTGGCGCGTTTTGCACCGTATCTGGCAACCGCATTTCCAGAAACGGCTGAGAAAAACGGCATTATCGAATCTGACGTGGTGGCTATCCCTTCCATGCATAAGCGCCTCGAAAAGGCATCTGGTGAAAAAATCCCCGGCACGCTGCTGCTGAAAAAGGACAGCCACCTGCCGATTTCCGGCTCCATCAAAGCCCGCGGCGGAATTTACGAAGTGCTGACCCATGCCGAAAAACTGGCGCTGGGAGCCGGGTTGCTGTCGTTAACCGACGATTACCGCGTTTTACTGGAACCGCGCTTTACGGATTTTTTCAGCAACTACAGCATCGCCGTCGGGTCCACCGGCAATCTGGGCATGTCAATCGGGATCATGAGCGCGCGCATCGGCTTTAAGGTAACGGTGCATATGTCCGCCGACGCCCGCGAATGGAAAAAGGCGAAACTGCGCAGCCATGGCGTACAAGTGGTTGAGTATGAACAGGATTACGGCGTCGCCGTCGAGCAGGGGCGTAAAGCCGCCGAAAGCGATCCGAACTGTTTCTTTATCGACGACGAAAACTCGCGCACGCTGTTTTTAGGTTATGCGGTGGCGGGCGCGCGTTTGAAAGCGCAATTCGCAGCGCAGGGACGGGTCGTGGATGCGGAACATCCGCTGTTTGTCTATCTGCCGTGTGGCGTCGGCGGCGGTCCCGGTGGTGTCGCGTTCGGGCTGAAGCTGGCGTTTGGGGATAACGTTCACTGTTTCTTTGCCGAGCCAACGCATTCGCCGTGCATGCTGTTAGGCGTCTACACCGGCCTGCACGACGAAATTGCGGTGCAGGATCTGGGGATCGATAACGTGACGGCAGCTGACGGGCTGGCCGTGGGGCGCGCATCGGGGTTTGTGGGCCGCGCGATGGAGCGCCTGCTGGACGGATTCTACACCTTGTCCGATCAGAGTATGTACGACATGCTGAGCTGGCTGGCGCAGGAAGAAGGCATCCAGCTTGAGCCGTCAGCGCTGGCGGGTATGGCCGGGCCGATTCGCGTCTGCGCGAGCCAAAAATACGTGCTGGATAAGGCAACGCACCTGGTCTGGGCGACCGGCGGCGGTATGGTTCCGCAGGATGAGATGGCGAAATATCTGGCGAAGGGAAGATGATTTTTCTGCGGCTGGCGTATTTCTTTTCTGGAGAACGTCAGTCGCAGAGGTTTAACGCCTGGGATTTATGTTCCTAAAAACAGAAAGATTTGCTGTAGGTGCGTGACCGCAAACAGTAATGCGAGAGAGAGCACCGCGAGAGCGATCAGGAATTTGTCACGCACGGCTTTCGGCTGCACGAAATCAGCGTGATTCACGTCCATCACATTGCGGCTGCGGGTGTAGCGCCACAAAATAACCCCAACCAAGGCCAGCACTACCATCGATATCCAGAACGGCAGTCCCGTACGATGCCAGTTATGCTTGATCGCCAGTGCAATCAGCGCGCCGTAACCCAGCATTGTGCGCAGCCAGGCGAGCGAAGTGCGCTCCGGTTGCAGGCCGGGATCGGCCTCGCGCCGCGATTTGCGGCTATCCACCATAAAACACCAGCGCCATTACCACGGCCGCTACCGACAGCAACATCACGCTGATGATAAACAGCCCGCGCGTGTAGGGCAGGTCTTGCTTCAGGCGCATCGCTTTTTCATTGCGCAGCCAGCGCAGATACCCGTAGATCGCCAGGATGCCCGCGAACAGGCAGAGCAGTAACGCCAGCACTTCGCGAATCAGCGGGGTGGCGAAATCCGGGGCGAGCTGATCCAGCCCAACGCCCGCCGCCAGAAAGCCCAGCGCGGTGCGGATCCACGCCAAGAATGTACGTTCATTTGCCAGCGAAAAGCGATAATCCGGCGCTTCGCCGAAGCGGGAAATTCTCATGAAAACTCCTTGTCGTGCCGCATGCTGGCCTCAGCATAGCGTAAATCGACACGGACAAGGAGACCGGCATCATGACGATGCCGGGGGTCAGGATTAATGCAGCTCTGGCCAATACGCTTTGTTCGCGTCGATCAGGTCATCAAGAATGGCTTTCGCCACAGAGGCGCTCGGCACGGTTTTCGACAGCGTAATCGCCTGCCACAGTTTGGTGTAAGAGCGCTGTTCCCAGGCGTCAACCACCAGTTTTTCGACGGCCACCTGCTGGCCCATCAACCCTTTCTGGAAGTGCGGAATATCACCCACGGTTAACGGTTCTGGGCCATTTTTGCCCACCAGGCACGGAATTTCGACCATCGCGTCCGCATCAAAGTTATGGATAGCGCCGTTGTTTGGCACAATCAACAGCATGCGTTCTTGCGTGTTGAAGGCGATAGCGGTCGCCAGATCGACGATGTAAGACGCATGTTCGTCGATTTCCAGCTCACCCGCGGAGGATTTCCCGGCTTCGATAATCGCCCGGCAGGAGCTGAACACGTGCTTCTCGCGGTGATCCATGACTTCATTCGCCCGGGTGCGTTCTGGATTGGAGTGTGCCACCACGTAGTCCGGGAAAAGGTAATATTTCAGGTACGTGTTTGGCATCGTGTCCGGGTCCAACGCCTGGACGTCTTTCGCCTTGGCAAAGGTATCGTTCCAGCTCGCTTCGGAATTCGCATCGTTACACGGCGGTAAATATCCATTTTTCGAGACATACTCCCGCAGTTTCGGCATCAGATCGTTACCGTCTAAATCTTCAATCGACGTCCACCAGCCAAAGTGATTAAGCCCGTAGTAACGCACGCGCATCTCTTTGCGATCCTTCAGGCCGACAATCTGCGCCATGCGCCCTTCAATGCCGATCGGCATATCACAGATGTTGAGGATTTTGGCGTTCGGGCGCAGTCGGCGGGTCGCTTCCGCCACGATCGCCGCTGGGTTGGAGTAGTTCAGCATCCACGCGTTCGGCGAGTATTGTTCCATATAATCCACCAGCTCAAGGACGCCACCAATAGAGCGCATACCGTAGGAGATCCCGCCCGGGCCGCAGGTTTCCTGACCCAACACGCCGTGACGCAGCGGGATTTTTTCATCTTTTTCACGCATCGGATATTTGCCGACGCGGATATGCGCCATCACAAAATCAACGTCGGTAAACGCCGCTTTTGGGTCGGTGGTGTAACTAAAATCAACTTCTGGTGCTTGTTCCTGAAGAATCACTTTGCACGCCTCGGCGATGATCTCCTGACGCGCACCGTCGTTGTCATAGAACTTCAGCGCGCGAAGCGGGAAGCGATCGCGGTTTGCCAACAGCATCAGGACGATACCAGGTGTAAACGTGCTGCCGCCGCCTGCAATAACAACTGAGAATTTTTTCATGATACAGCCTCTGTCAGGGTAGATGATTCAAGGGTGGAAGGAGTTTTCATCAGCGATTCAAGCTGATCGCGCACCTGCGGGACGTGCAGCCCGACAATCACCTGAATGCCGTTGCCGCGACGAACCACACCGTGGGCGCCAAGGGATTTAAAGACGTCGTCGCTTTGTGTGTTTGCCATATCGACCAGCGCGATACGCAGCCGGGTGGCGCAGTTATTGATGCTTTCGATATTGCCCGCCCCGCCCAGCGCCTGCAGATAACCCGCGGCCTGGCCTGCGGAGGTATTCGCCGCAACGGTGGTTTGCTCACGCGCAGCCTTGTAGTCGGCCTTGCTGTAGAGTTTGATTTCACTCTCTTCGCGGCCCGGCGTTTTGAAGTTGAAGCGTTCGATCAGCGTTTTAAAGATGATGAAATAGAGCGCGGTGAAGCACAGACCGATGCCTATCTGGGTGAACATCATCGAGGCATGGTTGTGGAACATTGGGATCCAGTTTTGCGGCAGGAACTGGTCAAGCAACCCGCCGCCCATGTTGCCCACCACGCCGAAGATGTACATCACCATCGCCATTGTGGCAGCCAGCACGGCGTGGACGGCAAACAGCAGCGGCGATATAAACAGGAAGGTAAATTCAAGCGGTTCGGTAATGCCCACCAGCATGGCGGTGAGCGTGGCGGGGATCAGCAGCCCGGCAACTTTAACGCGATTCTCCGCCGAGGCGGTGTACCACAGCGCCAGTGCAATCCCGACAGAGCCAAACACTTTCGAGTTACCGTGCAAGGCAAAGCCGCCTTCCGGAAACAGGGTTTTCAGCGGTTCGGTGCTCTGGCTAAATTCCTGTAAGTGCTGCGCCCAGTACACCTGTATGCCGCCCTCTACCGCTGCCGGACCGAAAATAAACGGACCATAGACAAAGTGATGCAGGCCGGTTGGGATCAGAATGCGTTCCAGAAAGGTATAAACCCACACCCCGAGCGCCCCGGCAGAGCGTAAAAAGACCTGAAGGGATTCAATGCCCATCTGAACTTTCGGCCAGCCGAGCAGCGTGAGCCACGCACACGGAATCATCACAAAGAAAGCGATGATCACCACAAACGAAGTGCCCTGGAATATGCCAAGAAAGACGGGAAGCTGTTTATCGAAATAGCGGTTGTGAATCGCCGTCACCAGACCGGAAATAACAATCGCGCCAATAATGCTGGTATCGAGGGTTTTGATACCGGCGATCATCGCCAACCCGCTTCCTGCAGTGGGTTCGGCCATAAAGTTCACGCCAAAGAAATGACCCCAGGTCATTCCCATCGCGTTAATAAAGTAGTTCCAGGTCAGGAAGCTAATCAGCACCGCCAGACAGGCACGGCCCTGAGCCTGTTTCGCCAGACCAATCGGTAAGCCAACGGCGAAAATAAGCGGCATATTACGAAACACCGCCCAGCCGCCCTCTTCAATAATATGAATAATCTGTGCAAATAAATGATCGGGTGCCGTTAATGCCTCACCCACAAAAAGCGGATTGCCCAGCATGATGGCAATACCGACGACAATGCCTGCGAAGGGAAATAACAGCACCGGGGTAAACATGGCGCCGCCAAAACGTTGTATTTGACTGAGCATTTTAAATCCTCATTTAACAACCTGTAGGAGTAGAGGCCTTTATGGTTTTTTGCTGGCCTGAAATCAGAATAAGAATTTGCTCAGTCGTTAACATTGCGCGCCGCTGCGATTCGTGATCGCATTCATGGTTTTATTTTGCTCAGTGAGGTCTACTTTTAACTTAAAATCTGGACATGTTTGAGTGAAATGACCGTATAAATAGGGGCAGAGAGGTCTACAGGTGATCTACAAATCTATTGCTGACAGATTACGTTTGCGGCTGAATTCCTCCGACTACAATATCGGCAGTCCCTTACCCGGTGAGAAAACGCTGGCGCAGGAGTTTGGCGTCGCGCGTATGACCATCCGCAAAGCCCTGGATCTGCTGGTCAGTTGGGGCCTGGTGGTACGTCGCCATGGCAGCGGCACCTTTGTGGCGCGAAAAGACGTCCATCATGAAACCACCAACCTGACGGGGTTAGTGGAGGTGCTGCGCCAGCAGGGAAAAGAGGTGCAGAGCAAGGTATTGCAGTTTGAAGTGATGCCCGCTCCGCCAGCCATTGCCAGCCAGTTGCGCATCCAGATTGATGAGCGAATCTATTTTTCGCGCCGGGTGCGTTACGTCGAGGGGAAACCGCTGATGCTGGAAGACAGTTTTATGCCAGTAAAACTGTTCCGTCATCTTTCGCTGGCGCATCTTGAAGGGTCGAAGTTTGATTATATTGAGAAGGAGTGCGGGATAACGATCAGCGGCAACATTGAAAGCCTGACACCGGTTTTGGCGGATAAACAACTTGCCAGCTATATGAACTTACCTGAGCATACGCCGCTGCTGCGGATAACGTCTCTTTCCTACAGCGACAGCGGCGAGTTCCTCAATTATTCCGTGATGTTCCGCAATACCAGTGATTACCAGGTGGACTACCATCTGCGGCGCATCCATCCTGAGGCGCTATTAGCCCATCCCCCAGAACAGCACGGCCAGTAGCTGCGGGGTGATGATGCGCAGGAACATCACCAGCGGATAAACCGTGGCATAGGACAGCGCTGCCGCGCCGCTGGTGGCGTGCAGGTTATTGGCAAAGGCCAGAGCAGGCGGATCGGTCATCGAACCGGCCAGCATGCCGCACAGCGTCAGGTAGTTCATGTTGGTGAAAATCCGCGCCAGAATCCCGATCGTCAGCAGTGGAACGGCGGTGATGAAAAAGCCGTAGCCAATCCAGCTGATGCCCTCGCCGTGAGCCAGCGTATCAATAAAATCACCGCCCGATTTTAGCCCAACAACGGACAGAAACAGCACGATGCCCAGCTCGCGCAACGCCAGGTTCGCGCTCGGCGGCATAAACCAGTACAGCTTACCGATGCAGCCGATACGCCCAAGAATCAGCGCCATGATCAGCGGCCCGCCCGCCAGGCCAAGCTTCAGCGCCACCGGAAACCCCGGCATATACAGCGGAATAGACCCGAGCAACACGCCAAGCCCAATGCCGATAAACACCGGCAGCATCTGTACCTGCTGCAATTTTTGCTGAGCGTTGCCCACCATATCGGCTACCGCGTCGATAGACGACGGACGCCCCACCAGATTGAGGATATCGCCAAACTGCAGGCTGGCATCCGGGCTTGCGACCAGTTCAACGCCCGCGCGATTAAGGCGTGAAATCACCACGTCATAGCGTTCTTTCACCTGTAGATCGCGGATTTTCTTGCCCAAAACCTGTTCGTTCGTGACCACCACACGCTCCACACGCATGTCGGTTCCGCGTGTGGAAAGAGAGGTTTCGACCTCCTGGCCGATCACCAGCTGCGCGCTGTGTAAATCCCCCGGTTGCCCGACCAGATGCAGTAAATCGCCGATTTGAATGACGGTTCCTGGCGATGGCACCATCAGCATATCGCCGCGTTTGAGGCGCGAGCAGATGATGCTGATACTGTTCAGAATCGGGACATCCTGAATCGCCATATTGCTGAGGTTAGGGTTTTCGACACGGATATTGATGGTTTTGATCAGCGCGTGGCCGTTGGTTATCGCGGATTCGTGCTTTTTGGCTTCGTCGTCAACGTTGATGCGAAACAGAACGCGCACCAGCCACATGGTCAGCAGAATCCCGCAGATCCCGAACGGATAAGCCATCGCATAGCTCATCCCCATCTGGTCTACGACGTCAGGCGCGATGCCCAGATCGCGCAATATTTGCTGTCCAGCACCCAGCGCTGGCGTGTTGGTGACCGCACCGGAGAAAATCCCCAGCACCACCGGCAGCGGTATCTCGAAGAGTTTGTGCAGAATGGCGGTCACTACGCCGCCCATCACCACAATCCCGAGCGCAAAGAGGTTGAGCCGTAAGCCGGAGACGCGCAGAGAGGCGAAAAAACCCGGACCGACCTGGATGCCGATGGTGTACACAAAGAGGATCAGGCCGAATTCCTGAATGAAATGCAGCATCTCAGCGCTGAGCGTGATGCCCAGTTGCTCGGCAAAATGGCCAACAAAAATCCCGCCGAACAGCACCCCGCCGATGCCAAGCCCAACACCACGAATTTTGATATTGCCAATCCACAGCCCAACCACCGCCACCAGGGCCAGCACGCTAACCGTTAATGCGATATCACTCATGATCGATTCCCTGAGCATAACCTGAGTTATTTTAAGGATTCTCTCAGAGCGTGAGGGGGTTGTATGGGCGATGGCGCACAAAAAAGCCCTGCCGAGGCAGGGCCTTATCTTTTCACCCTCTCCCTGTGGGAGAGGCCGGAGTGAGAGCATCACCCCGCAGGGGATTAGCTGTTCAGTGCCGGACGGTCGCTGATGGCGATACGCTGCGGAGCCAACGCTTCGGGCACGTTACGGGTCAAATCGATATGTAACAGCCCGTTGGTAAAGGTCGCACCGGTGACTTCCATATGGTCGGCCAGCGTAAAGCTCAGGCTGAACGGCTGAATAACCAGACCCTGATGCAGCCATTTGGTCTCGGTTTCCGGTTTTTCAGGCGTCCCTTTCACCGTTAAACGCGTGCCTTCGAGCTGGATATCCAAGTCGTCCTGACGGAACCCGGCCAGCGCCAACGTGATGCGATAGTGGTTGTCATCGCTTTTTTCGATGTTATACGGCGGGAAAGCCTGGTGTTCAGCGGTGCTTTGCAGGGCGTTAGCCAGTTTGTCAAAACCGATCCACTGACGCAGAAGTGGGGATAAATCATGATTACGCATACTATTTTCTCCTTCTGAGAAGCGAGTTCAGCACATTTTTTGTGCGTAGTTATACCTGCAAATCCGGATGGATTCGCATTTGCTCCCTTACGGCAAGCAATTCTGGGTGGGCCGCCAGCGCGACCCGCTTAATTAGTTAATCTCGATACGGCGCGGTTTTTTCTCTTCCGGAATCACACGTTCCAGATCGACAAACAGCAGACCGTTCACCAGGTTTGCGCCTTTAACATGAATGTTTTCGGCGAGCTGGAATTTGCGCTCAAAGTTGCGCTCAGCGATGCCCTGGTAAAGATAGGTGCGCTCTTTTTGCTCAGCCGTATGCGCGCCTTTCACCACCAGCAGGTTGTCCTGCGCGGTGATCTCCAGTTCGCTTTCAGCAAACCCGGCGACAGCAATGGCGATGCGGTAGTGGTTTTCGTCCACCAGTTCAACGTTATAAGGAGGGTAGCCGTTGCCCTGGCTTTGATTATTTTCTAAGTGGTTGAACAGACGGTCAAAACCAATAGCAGAACGGTAAAGCGGAGATAAGTCGAAATTACGCATAAATCAAAGCTCCTGAAATCAGCAAGTCATTTTGGCCTTCCACGATGGACAGACCACTGAGCCACCAAACACCCCGCAGGCGTGTTCGTTCTTGGGCTACACACATAAAATGGGTCTGCTTCCGTTCTTTTCAAGACTCAACGTGTAAGATTTTTTTGCACTTTGCTGGCACTCGCATAGACTTGGGGCTACAGCACAAAGGGTTAAACTGCGATGGCTGCCACAGAGCAGTGCTTTTCAACTATTCATTTCGCACATGGCTCGCTATAAATTGATATCGCTATTCTATCGGGCCATTAACGTTGATTAACTGATGATGAAAAATGTTCTGATAAAGCTGACAGCGTGCAGCGTGATGGTTTTACTTTGCGGGTGTTCGAGCGTGATGTCTCACACCGGCGGTAAAGAAGGAACATATCCTGGCACGCGCGCCAGCGCTGCGATGATTTCGGATGACGAGACAAACTGGGGCACCAAATCCCTGGCGATCCTGGATCTGCCTTTTACGGCAGTGATGGACACGCTATTAGTCCCATGGGACCTGTTCCGCACCGACAGCTCCGTGCGCTCACGGGTCGAAGCCAGCGAGAAACAGAATCTGGCGACCAATGCTGTTATCCCGCCTGCTGCAATGCCTGCCCCGTAATTACTTTCCGGTTTCCGTGACCCAAAGTTGACGGAAACCGGCCGTCTCTTCCATCCACGCTATAAGCTGTCCGTTCGGTGAAAACACGATGGCGTCGCCTGATGGCGGAATGCCGTGATCGGACGTCAAAAAGGTCACTTTTCCGGTGAGTGAATCCGCAAGCGCAATGCGATTCTCCAGCACAAATCCAAGCACATCGCCCGACGGATGCCAGTTAAACGCCGACTGAATATCGCTGGCGTTATGCGTCAGCTGGCGCGGTTCTCCGCCCTCTGGCGCGATCAGCCACAGTTGCACCACGCCGTTATCATCGCGCATCAGGAACGCAATCTCTTTGGCCTGAGGATGACTGCGCACCCAATGGCGCGGGACATTGACCAGGCCCGGAAAGCGATTCTGATGGGTAAAGGTTAAACGACGCTGCACCACGTCGGCGGGCGGTGCGGGCATCTTTTCAGCCGTTCCTTCCAGCGGTTCACTGCCAGCACGTTTCCAGCCCTGTTCGTCTTTTGGCAGATCGACAATAAACAGTTCGGGCACTTTTTCGCCGCTGTTACTCAGCGTATCGCCGATAAACGCCACACGATCGTTACCTATCCACCCTTCTTCGTAAGCACGATTGATCTCATCGCTGCCTGGCAGCGGCGTCGGCGTCGTGTGGCTCACCAGCACGCTCCAGAATGCGCCTGCATATTCTCGCGGATGATTGCCGCGCGGCGTCACCGGGCCAAACGGTGCGGCCACGCCCACGTTGCGTAAATCAAGTTTCGCATCGCGCTCGTGCAGCACATGGTCGTTATAGGTAAAGCTGACAAACTGTCCGTTGGGACTAAAAACATGAACATGGCTGCCGCCGCGCAACGCGCCAGGCGTGTAGGGCGCGGTGATATCCATCGCGTCGAGATTTTCTGCCTGCGCGTTTTGCACCGTCACACCCCGGCGGTGATGAAAATCGTATTGCCAGTTCGCGTCCGGATTTTCTGGGCCATGGATAAACACGTACTTATCATCGGTCGGATGAACGGTCACCACGCCAACATACGCGCCATGACCGGCGTGATAAATCACCTCACACTCGCCCGTTTCGACATTCACACGTTCAATGGTTTCGCCGGTAAACGACGCACCGGACGGGCGCACGTCAAACACCAGCCACTGGCTGTCTGCGGTCCAGGTGTTGATATTCGTGAGTTGATGATGGCGGGGGGCGAAAGTGATTTGTTTCATGGGATACCCTGATGCGCGGTTATCGCATCAGGGTAAAGCATCGCAAAGCATTAGCCTACACGTTTCACATCGCCAACCAGCAGGATGTAAGAGAGCGCGCCGATCAGCGCCACGGCGGCGATATACACCAGCGCCGGGCCAAAGCCGTAATCCTGCGCCAGATAGCCCACCACCAGTGGAACTGTGATCCCGCCGAGGCCGCCAACGAAGTTAAATACGCCGCCCGTCAGGCCGATCAGGCGCATCGGTGCCAGCGATGAGACCAGCGACCAGGTGATCGACGCAAAGCCGTTGCCGAAGAACGCAATCGCCATCAGGGTCATAATCCACACCGGATCGTTGGTGTAGTTTGCGCCCATGATGCAGGTCGAAATCAGCAGGCCGCAGATAATCGGCGTTTTACGCGCCACGCCCAGCGAATAGCCTTTTTTCACCAGCTTATCGGCCAGCCAGCCCGACAGCAGCACGCCGAAGAATGCGGCCAGGAACGGCACGGTGGTCATAAATCCGGCTTTCAGCGCGGTGATGCCCTTTTCTTGCGTCAGATAGTTCGGGAACCAGGTCAGGAAGAACCACAGCGTTGACGTGACCGCGAACTGCCCGATGTATACGCCCACCAGCTTGCGGTTGAAGACTAGTTTCCAGTCCGCTTTGGTCATCGGCTGGCGCGCTTCTTTTTTGGCTGGCGCGTCGCCATCGATCAGACCGCCGCCGTCGCGAATATAATCCAGCTCGGCTTTGGTGATGCTTTTGGTCAGGCGCGGTGGCTGATAAACCTTAATCCAGATGAACGACCAGATAATGCCGATGCCGCCGGTGATAATAAACACCCAGTGCCAGCTCAGCAGCTCCTGAATCCAGATCAGCAGCGGCGTCAGGAATGCCAGACCGACAAACTGACCCGAGGTGTAAAAGCCCACGGCGGAAGCGCGTTCGTGCTCCGGGAACCAGCTGGTGACCATCCGGTTATTGGTTGGGAACGCCGGTGCTTCGAAAATCCCGGTGATGGCGCGCAGGCCGATCAGCGACATTAAACCCGTCGCAAAACCCTGGAAAAGCGTCGCCACTGACCAGCCGAATATCGCGATAAAATAGGTCAGTCGTGAACCCACGCGGTCAAGGAACCAGCCGCCGGGAATTTGGCAGAGCGTATAAAGCCAGGCAAACGCGGAAAACACGTAGCCCATTTCCGATTTAGTGATGCCAAATTCTTCCTGAATATGGGCCGACGCAACGGCAAGGTTGGCGCGGTCGACGTAGCAAATCACCACGGTAATAAAGATCATAATCAGCGTCAGATAGCGACGACGCCCTGGTTTTGCAGTAGTAACTGGAATATCCATCGTAATCTGTCTCCAGATTTTGGGCATAGCGAGGCCACTCACCATGCCCTGTAAATTACAGAGGGTGTGTTTGATCTATTTTTTATTTAAAAAAGTTGTCTGAAATAATTCGTGGTGCAGGAAGGCGGCAAGTTTTCGCGTCCCCGGGAGCATACAAAAGTATGTGACCGGGGTAAGAAAACGCAGCCAACGCCCCTGTAGCGCGAAGAATGAAAGACATTACCATTCGGCGACCGAGCCATCCTCATGCCGCCATAATGGATTACGCCAGTCCGGCGCATTCTTACTCAGCTCAATGACTTTGGCTTCGTCGATTTCGACGCCCAGGCCCGGCTTCGTCAACGGTTTAAAGAAACCGCCTTCCATGTTGAAGTCTTCTTTGTTTTTCACGAAATCGAGCAATTCCGCGCCCTTGTTATAGTGGATGCCCATGCTTTGTTCCTGGAACACCGCGTTGCGCGAAACAAAGTCCACGTGCAGACAGGCTGCCAGAGCGATCGGTCCCAGCGGGCAGTGCGGCGCTAGCGCCACGTCGTAGGCTTCGGCCATTCCGGCGATTTTGTAGCATTCGGTGATACCGCCTGCGTGCGACAGATCCGGCTGCAGAATGGCCAGGCCGCCGGCTTCCAGCACGCGTTTGAATTCGAAGCGCGAGAACATACGTTCACCCGCGGCAATCGGAATATGGGTTTGTGCCGCCAGTTTCGGATAGTACTCGGCCTGTTCCGCCAGAACCGGTTCTTCAATAAACAGCGGGCGATATTGCTCGAGTTCTTTGATTAGCACTTTTGCCATCGGCGCGCTGACGCGGCCGTGGAAATCGAGACCAAACTCAATTTCATTGCCGAAGGCTTCGCGGATCTGCGCCACGGTATTTACCGCTTTGTCTACCGCACGCGAGTTATCAATCACGCCCATCTCTTCGCAGCCGTTCAGCTTGAAAGTGTCAAAGCCGATGTTGCGCAGAGTTTTAATTCCGTCGATCACTTCCGCCGGACGGTCACCGCCGACCCAGCTGTAGGCTTTGATTTTGTCGCGAACCAAACCACCCATCAGCTGCCACACCGGCGCGTTCAGTACTTTGCCTTTGATGTCCCACAGCGCCTGATCGATACCCGCGATAGCGCTCATCAGAATCGGGCCGCCGCGGTAAAAGCCTGCGCGGTACATGACTTGCCACAGGTCGTTAATGCGCGCCGGATCCTGACCAATTAAATATTCTTTTAGCTCATGTACCGCCGCTTCTACGGTGCGTGCGCGGCCTTCGATGACCGGTTCGCCCCAGCCCACGACGCCTTCGTCAGTTTCGATTTTCAAAAACATCCAGCGCGGGGGTAAACGGTACGTGGTGATGTTGGTTATTTTCATTTCACTGCCTCTCGATACGCCTTAACAAATGCGGCTGCCTGCTCTGCGGTACGTTCCACGGACTGTCCGGCGCGATACAAATCGCTGCCAAGGCCTGCGCCCACACAACCGGCTTTCAACCATTGCGCCAGGTTTTCTGGCGTGACGCCGCCCACAGCGAAGACCGGAACATCCGCCGGAAGCACGGCTCTCAATGCTTTGATGTAGTCCGGGCCGAAGGCTGACGACGGGAAAATTTTCAGCGCCTGCGAGCCTGCGTCCAGCGCGGTAAACGCCTCTGTCGCCGTGGCGCATCCTGGGCAGACGGTCATGCCGTAACCGACCGCGCGGCGGATCACCTCTGGATTGATATTCGGCGTGACGATGAGCTTGCAGCCCATTTTCGCGAGCTGGTCCACCTGGTCAGGTTTCAGAACCGTACCGGCGCCAATCAGTGCTTTGTGGCCGTAAGCATCAACGACCGCAGGAATGCTTTTTTCCCATTGCGGAGAGTTCAGCGGGATTTCGACCGCGTCAAAACCGGCGTGGATAACCGCGCCAACGTGCGCCAGCGCCTCGTCCGGCGTGATGCCGCGTAAAATCGCGATAAGAGGAAGATTAGTTTGCCACTGCATGAGCGATGCTCCTTATGCCTGCCTGAAATGCCGTATCGCCTGCCACGGTTGCAACCTTGCGCCCAATGGCGCTGAACGCCTGCTGGTAGCGCGTCGTTAACGATGAACCGGCGACGATCGTGATGGCCTGCTCGCTGGCGATGAAATCGCGCATGCTGGCGACTTCTGCGCCAATCAGCAGGCCGGACAGAAATTCGCTGACCTCTTCACGCGGGAGATTTCCCAGCACGTGCGACGCGCGAACTTCAAAAAGTTGTGGCAAAACGGCAGGCGAGGCGAGACCGCGCTCAAGCCCGGCAGTGAACGCGTCAGGAGCGTTTTTTTGTTCCGGTAAACCTGCGCCCACCAGCGAATGACGCAGCAGCAAATGGTGCAGTTCACCGGTCATCACGGTGCAGAAATCGTGGATTTGCTCGCCATCCGCCAGCACCCATTTACAGTGGGTACCGGGCATCACGTACACAGAAGATGGAGAAAGTGAGCGCGCGCCGAGCAGTTGGGTCTCTTCGCCGCGCATCACGTTATGGTTATCGTCGCGAGAAACGCATAAGCCTGGAATGATCCACATCTTGTCGCCAACGGACGTTAACTGCTCGCCAATGGCCGAGAAATGGGCAGGAACAGGCAGGTACGGGGCAATTTTCCAGCCGACGTTGCTGCCAACCATTCCGGCCATCACCACCGGTGTGGTGCCATCGCGCCAGCCTGATGTCACCTCTGCTAACACCGCTTCGGGGGATTTACCGTTCAGGCGCGTGACGCCTGCTTCGGACTGCCTGCTTTCCAGGCATCTGTCGTCCTGATAAAGCCAGGCGCGCAGATTGGTCGATCCCCAGTCAATAGCGATGTAGCGAGATGTCATGTGATTTCCTTTAGCCTTCGTGTTGAGCTGGCGATCATGGTGAGCGCCGCCTGCTCTGCCGCATCGCTGTCCTGATGCCGTATCGCATCGAACAACGCTTTATGTTCCTGGAGCGTCTTCGGCATGTTGGCCTCATCGCCCATCCAGGTTCGTTCAAATACTGCGCGCTGTAGCGAGCTGATCGCGACGCTAAGCTGCTGCAAAACCGGGTTGTGAACAGACTGCAACACCGCCTCGTGATAGCGAATATCCGCTTCGTTGAAGGCATCCCGATCCTGATTGTTGGCAATCATGTCGTTGAGCGCCGACTCAATTTGCGCCAGATCGCCCGAGGTCGCGCGTTCCGCCGCCCAGCGTGCGATGGCCGGTTCCACCAGATTTCGCACTTCGCTCATCGCGCCAATCAGACGCGGGTCGTAGTCGTTTTCCAGTACCCATTGCAGGACATCGGTGTCCAGGTAATTCCACTGGTTACGCGGGGCAACAAACGCGCCACGGTAACGTTTCATTTCGATCAGCCGCTTCGCCATCAGCGAACGAAACACTTCGCGAATGATATTGCGCGAGGTTTCAAACTCTTCGCAGAGTTCGGCTTCTGCGGGCAGCGGCGAACCGGGTACGTATTTGCCGCTCACAATCTGGTTGCCCAGCGTGATAACGATGCGGTCGGTTTTATTCAGCGTCATGGAGAGTCCTTGTGCTCTATGTGTCCATCACTACTTTACCGCGACCGCTGATTTTCGCCTCACTTTTGCAGTACAAACGTGAGGTTGTTCGTCATTGCCATGCCGGTAATGTAGTACAACAAATATAAGTTGTACTACAATCTGGATCACAAAAAGAACAATTCATTAATCTGAAGGCAAAAAAAAGCCCCGGTCTATAACCGAGGCTGATAAGTTGAAACAGGCTTAATTAAGGACGAATTTCTCGATGGCGTAGGCAACGCCGTCTTCCAGATTGGATTTGGTCACGAAATTGGCGACCTCTTTCACCGATGGGATTGCGTTTTCCATCGCCACGCCCATTCCTGCGTATTCAATCATCGCGATGTCGTTTTCCTGATCGCCCAGGGTCATGATCTCTTCCGGCTTGATGCCCAGCGCGTCGGCCAGTGATTTCACGCCAGTGCCTTTATTGACGCGTTTATCGAGGATTTCGAGGAAATACGGCGCACTTTTTAGCACGGTATATTTCTCTTTTACCTCCGCCGGAATGCGGGCAATCGCCTGATCCAGAATCGCGGGCTCGTCAATCATCATGACTTTCAGGAATTGCGTGCTCGGATCCATTTTCTCGGCTTCGCAGAACACCAGCGGAATGGTGGCGACAAAGGATTCATGCACGGTGTAGTAGCTGATATCGCGGTTGGCGGTGTACAGCGTATTGCGATCGAGTGCGTGGAAATGGGAACCGACCTCGCGGGACAATTTTTCGAGGTACAGGTAATCGTCATAGCTCAGTGCTGTTTGCGCCACGGTGCTGCCATCAGCGGCTTTCTGAACCAGCGCGCCGTTATAGGTGATGCAGTAATCACCCGGCTCATTCATGTGCAGCTCTTTCAGATAGCTGTGAACACCGGCATAGGGACGGCCCGTGGTCAGCACCACATTCACGCCTTTTGCGCGCGCGGCGGCAATCGCCTTTTTAACAGCAGGAGAAATAGTGTGGTCCGGCAGCAGCAATGTGCCGTCCATGTCGATTGCAATGAGTTTAATGGCCATGAGATCCCCGATTTAAATGAGTCTGTCCTCATGCTAACGCGATTCCGCATGGAAAACAGTAAAAGAGTCGTGGAGAAAGGGGGATAGAGTTGAGGAAGGGGATTCCTCTTTTGTGGGGCCTTTTTCCCCTCACCCCGAAGACGGAGTGAGGGGTTTTACAACTTAGATATCGATATTTGCGGCTTTCAAGGCGTTCTCTTCAATGAAGGCGCGGCGAGGTTCTACGGCGTCGCCCATCAGAGTCGTGAACAGCTGGTCGGCGGCAATCGCATCTTTCACGGTCACGCGCAGCATACGGCGGCTTTCCGGATCCATCGTCGTTTCCCACAGCTGATCCGGGTTCATTTCGCCCAGACCTTTATAACGCTGAATGTACAGACCACGACGGGACTCTTTCACCAGCCATTCCAGCGCCTGCTCAAAGCTGGCAACGGGCTGACGGCGCTCGCCGCGTTCGATGAAGGCGTCGTCTTCGATCAGACCGCGTAGCTTCTCACCCAGCGTGCAAAGACGACGGTATTCGCCACCGGTCACAAACTCGTGATCCAGCGGATAATCGGTGTCAACACCGTGAGTACGCACACGAACGATTGGCTCGAACTGGTGCAACTCGGCATTTTCGCGGACATCAAACTTCCACATGCTGCCGTGCTGCTCGTTCTCATTCAGATCGGTAATCAGCTGGTTAATCCAGCGAGTCACGGTCTGCTCATCGCTCAGATCGGCTTCGGTCAGCGTTGGCTGGTAAACCAGCGCCTTCAGCAGCGTGCGCGGGAAGCGACGCTCCATACGGCCGATCATTTTCTGCGTCGCGTTGTACTCAGAAACCAGTTTTTCAAGAGGCTCACCCGCCAGCGCCGGAGCGAAAGCGTTGGCGTGCAGAGAAGCACCGTCCAGAGCGATAGAGATCTGGTACTGGTCCATCGCTTCATCGTCTTTAATGTACTGTTCTTGCTTGCCTTTCTTCACTTTGTACAGCGGTGGCTGTGCAATGTAGATGTGGCCACGTTCAACAATTTCAGGCATCTGACGATAGAAGAAGGTCAGCAGCAGCGTACGGATGTGTGAACCATCAACGTCCGCATCGGTCATGATGATGATGCTGTGATAGCGCAGTTTATCCGGGTTGTACTCGTCACGACCGATACCACAGCCAAGCGCGGTGATAAGGGTAGCGACTTCCTGAGAGGAGAGCATTTTGTCGAAGCGCGCTTTCTCAACGTTGAGGATTTTCCCCTTCAACGGCAGAATCGCCTGGTTCTTACGGTTACGCCCCTGCTTCGCAGAGCCGCCCGCGGAGTCCCCTTCCACCAGGTACAGTTCGGAGCGAGCCGGATCGCGTTCCTGGCAATCTGCCAGTTTGCCCGGCAGGCCCGCCAGATCCAGCGCACCTTTACGGCGAGTCATTTCACGGGCTTTACGCGCCGCTTCACGCGCACGAGCCGCATCGATAATTTTGCCGACCACGATTTTCGCGTCAGACGGGTTTTCCAGCAGGTATTCGCTCAGCAGTTCGTTCATCTGCTGTTCAACGGCGGTTTTCACCTCAGAAGAAACCAATTTGTCTTTGGTCTGAGAGGAGAATTTCGGATCCGGGACTTTAACCGACACCACAGCAATCAGGCCTTCACGGGCATCATCACCGGTTGCGCTGACTTTCGCTTTTTTGCTGTAGCCTTCTTTATCCATGTAGGCATTCAGCGTACGAGTCATCGCCGTACGGAAACCGACAAGGTGTGCACCGCCATCACGCTGCGGAATGTTGTTGGTAAAGCAGTAGATATTTTCCTGGAAACCATCGTTCCACTGCAGCGCAACTTCGACGCCGATACCGTCTTTTTCGGTGGAGAAATAGAAGATATTCGGGTGGATAGGCGTTTTGTTTTTGTTGAGATACTCAACAAATGCCTTGATGCCGCCTTCGTAGTGGAAATGGTCTTCTTTGCCGTCACGCTTATCGCGCAGACGAATCGACACGCCGGAGTTCAGGAATGAGAGCTCGCGCAGGCGTTTCGCCAGAATTTCGTATTCAAATTCAACGACGTTAGAAAACGTCTCGTGGCTCGGCCAGAAACGTACGGTGGTACCCGTTTTTTCCGTGTCGCCAGTGACCGCCAGCGGAGCCTGCGGCACGCCGTGCGAATAAACCTGGTGATGCGCTTTGCCTTCGCGGTAGATAACCAGTTCCAGCTTCTGCGACAGGGCGTTCACAACGGAAACGCCAACACCGTGCAGACCGCCGGACACTTTGTACGAGTTATCATCGAACTTACCGCCCGCGTGCAGAACGGTCATGATGACTTCTGCAGCAGACACGCCCTCTTCCGGGTGAATACCGGTCGGGATACCACGGCCATCATCCTGTACGGAAACGGAGTTATCGCCGTGAATGGTGACGATAATATCTTTACAGTGACCCGCGAGTGCTTCGTCGATAGCGTTATCCACAACCTCGAATACCATGTGGTGCAGACCGGTGCCGTCATCGGTATCGCCGATATACATACCTGGGCGCTTACGCACCGCATCCAGTCCTTTCAGGACTTTGATACTGGAGGAGTCATAAGAATTCGACATCAACGTTTCTCGCTCATTTATTCTTGGGTTAATCCGTTATTTTACCCTTTTCCACGGTGAACATCTTCGAATTTTTGTCCGACATGTCCAGAACGTGTTCAGCGCTAATGGCGCTGACGAAAACCTGCGACTGCGTGGCTTTTAAGCGGCTGGCAAGCAGTCCGCGCCGTGCGTCGTCGAGTTCCGAGGCAAAATCATCTATCAGATACAGACAGCGCCGCCCGCTTTCACGGGTAAGGAACTCCCCCTGCGCCAAACGCAGCGCGCACATCAGGAGTTTGAGCTGTCCGCGCGACAAGGTATCTTCGACCGGTGCGCCGTCGGCACGAATGCGGAAGTCCGCTTTGTGTGGGCCGTGCGCGGTATAGGTCAGCATGCGGTCGCGTTCGAAGCTTCTCTCCAGCACTTCGGCATAATCCGTCTCTTTCTCCCAGCCACGCTGGAAGGAGAAGGTGAGAGAAAACTCGGGTAGAAATTGTTTGCAGGTATCCGCCATATCTTCAGCAATACCTGCGCTGTATTCGGCGCGCCAGCGGCTAATTTGCTCCGCAAGGGGGACCAGTTCCATATCCCACGGGCGCACCTGAGCATAGCGGGTGACCTGTCGCAGCGCGGCATTGCGCTGTTTGAGCAGTCGCTTGAGATTGCTCCAGGCGTTAAAGAAACCCGCTTCGTTGTGAAAACATCCCCAATCAAGGAATGCTCTTCTGTATTTGGGGCCGCCGTTGAGTAATGTAAATCCCTCAGGCGTAATCAGTTGCATTGGCATCAATAAAGCCAGTTCAGCGACTTTGTGCCCGTCAGTGCCGTCGATGCGCACTTTGCTGTCGCCCTGCTTATCTTTCGTCAGACCAATCGAGGTTTCACGCTCGCTGCCCTGTAATCGCCCGTGCAGAATAAACGATTCCTGTTCATGACGGATGACGCGACCCACCTGCAAGCTGCGAAAGGCGCGGCCATGACCCAGCGTGTAGATGGCTTCCAGCACGCTGGTTTTGCCGCTGCCGTTAGCGCCGACCAGGAAATTAAAGCCGGGAGATAAAGCGAGATCCGCATTTTCGATATTGCGAAAATCTTTGATGAGAAGGCGCGTCAGTGACATATATCAGTACATTGATCCAGAGATCCAGGGCGTTATCGGCGCAGCCAGTTTCAACGCGGACTGCGCGCAGACCCTGGAGCGTACACGGAGTACGTGACAGGGGCGAGCACAGCCCAGGTTGAAAATGACAAGTAAGATAGCCCGATATTTTCCACTAGAGGCGCATTGGCATGACGACATAGGCTGCGCTTTGCGAGGCCGCATCTTCAATCTGCACGCTTGAAACAGAATCGGTCAGCAGAATGCGAACGTTCTCGCATTTCAGCGCATTCAGCACATCCAGTACGTAACTGACGTTGAAGCCGATTTCCATTTCAGTCCCAGCGTAGGTGACGTCCAGAATCTCTTCTGCCTCTTCCTGCTCCGGGTTATTCGCGGTGATTTTGATCTGGTTTTCACTCACGTACAGACGCACGCCGCGGAATTTCTCGTTTGAGAGAATCGCCGCACGGGCAAAGGCCTGTTTGAGGATATCGCAGCCTGCTTCCAACGTTTTGTCCGGATTCTTCGGCAATACGCGGCGATAATCAGGGAAACGACCATCAACCAGCTTGGAGGTAAAGATAAAGTCGCCAACGTGCGCGCGAATATTATTGCTACCAATTTGCACGCGCAGCGGGTTTTCGCCGCCGTCGAGCATCCGCATCAGTTCAATCACGCCTTTACGCGGGACGATGACGGAATGGTTGGGCAACGTCACGCCGATGGGCATCGAGCAGACCGCCAGACGGTGGCCATCTGTCGCCACGGTACGCAGTTCTTCACCTTCGGTTTCGAACAGCATGCCGTTTAGATAGTAACGAACGTCCTGATGCGCCATCGAAAATTGGGTGGCTTCAATCAGACGTTTCATCGTCGCCTGCGGCAGGGTGAATTCAACTTCACTTTGCCAGTCGTCCAGATTCGGGAAATCAATCGCTGGCAGCGTTGAGAGCGAAAAACGACTGCGGCCAGAACGAACCAGAATACGGTCGCCTTCCAGCTGCACCGCGATTTCCGCGCCCTCTGGCAATCCACGGCAAATATCAAAGAATTTACGCGCGGGGACAGTCGTTGCGCCTGCATCATGTGGCTGGGACAGCGTCACACGAGCAACCATTTCCATTTCAAGATCGGTACCCGTCAGCGACAGCGTGCCATCAGCGACCTGCAACAGCAGATTACCAAGAATAGGAAGCGTCGGGCGGCCACCTAATGGGCCACTCACCTGTTGCAGCGGTTTTAATAAATGTTCACGTTCAACGGTAAATTTCATAGCGTCACGATGATAGGGTTCTGATTAAATTGGAAAAATCTTCTTTTATGTCGTGGCTTTCTTCACGTAACTGCTCAATCTTGCGGCAGGCATGAAGGACGGTCGTATGGTCACGGCCACCAAACGCGTCGCCAATTTCCGGCAGACTGTGGTTGGTCAGCTCTTTTGCCAGTGCCATCGCCATCTGACGCGGACGCGCTACCGAGCGAGAACGACGCTTGGACAGCAAGTCTGCAATTTTGATTTTGTAATACTCGGCCACCGTCTTCTGGATATTGTCGATGGTGACCAGTTTTTCCTGAAGCGCCAGCAGATCGCGTAGCGCTTCACGCACGAAATCAATGGTAATCGCCCGGCCGGTAAAATTGGCGTTGGCAATCACACGGTTCAGTGCGCCTTCCAGCTCACGAACGTTGGAGCGAAGTCGTTTAGCAATAAAGAACGCCACTTCACCCGGCAGGCGAATGTCATTTTCATCCGCTTTTTTCATCAGGATCGCAACGCGGGTTTCCAGCTCCGGTGGCTCGATCGCCACGGTCAGTCCCCAGCCAAAACGAGATTTTAGACGATCTTCAACGCCATTGATCTCTTTTGGATAACGATCCGAGGTCAAAATGATCTGCTGGTTGCCTTCAAGCAATGCGTTGAAGGTGTGGAAAAACTCTTCCTGGGATCGTTCTTTATTGGCAAAGAATTGGATGTCATCGATCAACAGCGCATCGACGGAACGGTAGTAGCGTTTAAACTCTTCGATCGCGTTGTTTTGCAGGGCTTTTACCATGTCCTGAACGAAGCGCTCGGAGTGCATATACACCACTTTCGCATTGGGCTTACGTGCCACAATGCCGTTACCCACAGCATGCAGCAAGTGCGTTTTACCTAAGCCAGTGCCGCCATAAAGGAACAGTGGGTTATAGGCGCCGCCAGGGTTGTCCGCAACCTGTCGGGCCGCAGCACGCGCCAGCTGGTTCGATTTACCTTCTACAAAGTTATCAAACGTATGTTTGACGTTAACGTTGGAGCGGTAGGTCGGTTCAGCGGGGGCTGGAACATTGTCCCAACCCGAACGCGCGGGCTGGATAATGCGTGGCGTGGGCACATGAATCTGCGCGGGAGCCGCAACGTTCACGGTCTCTCTGACGGTCTGGGTGACGGGTTTCGTCCCCACCTCAAAACGCAGCTGCGGGGCATCTGCACCGCAAAAATCGTTAAGCAATCCATTGATGTTATTAAGGTATTTATCCCTTACCCAATCGAGCACGAAACGGTTTGGCGCATACAAAGCCAGCGTGTTATCGCTCAGTTCCGCCTGCAACGGGCGGATCCACATACTGAATTCTGTGGCTGGTAACTCATCCTGCAATCGGGCAAGACATTGCTGCCAAAGCGAAAGTGACACGGCGGACTCCACTCGAACAATAAAAGAAAGACACTGAATAATCGTGATTGTTGGCACACGTCGACAAGACCCTGTGCAAAAGGGTGACGTGCGAATTGCTATCTGCAATTTTACCTGACCAGACCCACTGGGATCCCGATCAGGACCGCGGATCATAGCCTAAACTGAGCCAGAGATCTTCTGTTTCTCACAGATTCTTCCCGATTTATCCACAGGAAGATCCGAAACCGGGTAAGTGTAATCGATCCTGGCTGGAGCACCCACGATTTGGTCCGTATATTGGAAAATTTAATGAGCAAAGACAATTTTCTGCTTAAATGATCTCATGAAGATCCAGGACGATCCTTGCGATTTGGTTGGGAGGTCGTATAATCCTCCACCCGGCGCGTGATGCTCGACTTCCTGCGTCGGACCGTTGTTCATTTTCCACACGAAAAGGTGCGGAAATACGCGGGAAATAAGGAAAGAGAATTGACTCCGGAGTGTACAATTATTACAATCCGGCCTCTTTAATCACCCACGCTGAGGCGTTAGTCGTTCGTTAATCGTTCGGGTATACGCGAAAGTCAGTGAATTTATTCAAGTTTAGGTAGAAATCGCCATGAAACGCACTTTTCAACCGTCTGTACTGAAGCGCAACCGTTCTCACGGCTTCCGTGCTCGTATGGCTACTAAAAATGGTCGTCAGGTTCTGGCACGTCGTCGTGCTAAAAGCCGTTCTCGTCTGACCGTTTCCAAGTAATAAAGCTAACCCCTGAGTGGTTAAGCTAGCATTTCCCAGGGAGTTACGTTTGTTAACTCCCACTCATTTCACATTCGTCTTCCAGCAGCCATATCGGGCTGGCACGCCGCAAATCACCATCCTCGGCCGCCAAAATTCGCTGGGGCATCCCCGCATCGGTCTCACAGTCGCCAAGAAAAACGTTAAGCGTGCGCATGAACGCAATCGGATTAAACGTCTGACGCGTGAAAGCTTCCGTTTACGTCAACACGAACTTCCGTCAATGGATTTCGTTGTGGTGGCGAAAAAGGGGGTTGCTGACCTCGATAACCGTGCTCTCTCGGAAGCGTTGGAAAAACTATGGCGCCGCCACTGTCGCCTGGCTCACGGGTCCTGATAGGCCTTATCAGGGTCTATCAGCGCCTGATCAGTCCGCTGTTGGGGCCGCATTGTCGTTTCACGCCAACGTGCTCTAGCTACGGAATTGAGGCATTGCGCAGGTTTGGAGTGATAAAAGGCAGTTGGTTGACGGTGAAACGCGTATTAAAATGCCACCCTTTACACCCTGGTGGTGACGACCCCGTCCCGCCCGGACCATTTGATACCAGAGAACACTAACGATGGATTCGCAACGCAATCTTTTAGTCATCGCTTTGTTGTTCGTGTCTTTCATGATCTGGCAAGCATGGGAACAGGATAAAAATCCTCAACCCCAGCAACAGCAGACCACGCAGACAACGACCACCGCAGCGGGTAGCGCCGCCGACCAGGGCGTACCGGCCAGTGGCCAGGGAAAACAGATTACGGTTAAAACCGATGTGCTTGAGCTGACAATCAACACCCGTGGTGGTGATATTGAGCAGGCGCTGCTGTTGACCTACCCGAAAGAGCTGAAGTCAAACGAACCGTTCCAGTTACTGGAAACGACGCCAGAGTTCCTCTATCAGGCACAGAGCGGCCTGACAGGTCGTGATGGCCCGGACAACCCGGCTAACGGTGCTCGTCCGCTGTATAACGTCGATAAAGATACGTTTGTGATGGCTGATGGCCAGAACGAACTCGCGATCCCGATGACTTACACTGACGCGGCTGGCAATACTTTCACCAAAACCTTCACCCTGAAACGCGGTGAGTATGCGGTGAGCGTGGGCTATAACGTGCAGAACACCAGTGCGAAACCACTGGAAGTCTCAACGTTTGGTCAGCTGAAGCAGTCCATCAATCTGCCGTCTCACCGTGACACCGGAAGCAGCAACTTTGCGCTGCATACCTTCCGTGGCGCGGCGTACTCCACGCCAGATACCAAGTACGAGAAATACAAATTCGACACCATCGCGGATAACGAAAACCTGAACGTCAGTGCTAAAGGCGGCTGGGTTGCGATGTTGCAGCAGTATTTCGCGACAGCGTGGGTGCCAAACAACGACGGTGTGAACAACTTCTACACCGCGAATCTGGGCAATGGCATCGCCGCTATCGGCTATAAGTCACAGCCGGTTCTGGTTCAGCCGGGTCAAACAGGTACGCTGGGCAGCACCCTGTGGGTCGGTCCGGAAATCCAGAATAAGATGGCCGCCGTCGCACCGCACCTGGATCTGACCGTAGATTACGGTTGGTTGTGGTTCATCTCTCAGCCGCTGTTCAAACTGCTGAAATGGATCCATAGCTTCCTGGGCAACTGGGGCTTCTCCATCATCGTTATCACCTTTATCGTTCGTGGCATCATGTACCCGCTGACCAAAGCGCAGTACACCTCCATGGCGAAGATGCGTATGCTGCAGCCGAAGATTGCGGCGATGCGTGAGCGTCTGGGCGATGACAAACAGCGTCAAAGCCAGGAAATGATGGCCCTGTACAAAGCGGAGAAGGTAAACCCTCTGGGTGGTTGCTTCCCGCTGCTGATTCAGATGCCAATCTTCCTTGCGCTGTACTACATGCTGATGGGTTCCGTTGAATTGCGCCACGCGCCTTTCGCACTGTGGATCCATGACTTGTCTGCACAGGACCCGTACTACATCCTGCCGATCCTGATGGGTATCACGATGTTCTTCATTCAGAAGATGTCGCCGACCACTGTGACCGACCCGATGCAGCAGAAGATCATGACCTTTATGCCGGTCATCTTCACCGTGTTCTTCCTGTGGTTCCCGTCAGGTCTGGTGCTGTACTACATCGTCAGCAACCTGGTGACGATCCTGCAGCAACAGCTGATTTACCGTGGTCTGGAAAAACGTGGTTTACATAGCCGCGAAAAGAAAAAATCCTAATACGCTTCATTCTTTAAGCTGCAGGCGCGTTGGCTGCCTTTGCTTGCCCCAGGAGCTTACGGAAGTCAAGCTCCTGGGGCGCATAAACTTGCCGCCTTCCTGCAACTTGAATTATTTCGCGTTACTACGGTAGAGTTAATGCCAGAGAAGGCGGTCAATAGACCGCCTTTTTTACATCTACAAAGAGAAAAAACCATGAGCCATAACGACACTATCGTCGCCCAGGCAACTCCACCGGGACGCGGTGGTGTAGGTATTTTGCGTATCTCCGGCCTGAAGGCGCGCGAGGTGGCTGAAGCCGTGCTGGGCAAACTGCCAAAGCCGCGCTACGCCGATTACCTCCCTTTTAAAGATGCTGACGGCACCGCGCTGGATCAGGGCATCGCGCTATGGTTCCCCGGCCCCAACTCCTTTACCGGTGAGGACGTGCTGGAGCTGCAGGGTCACGGCGGCCCCGTTATCCTCGACCTGCTTTTAAAACGCATTCTGACGCTACCGGGCCTGCGCATCGCTAAACCGGGTGAGTTCTCCGAGCGTGCATTCCTGAACGATAAGCTTGATCTGGCCCAGGCAGAAGCCATTGCCGACCTGATTGACGCCAGCTCCGAACAAGCAGCGCGCTCCGCGTTGAACTCGCTGCAGGGTGCGTTTTCCACACGCGTGAATCACTTAGTGGAAGCACTTACTCACCTGCGAATCTACGTCGAAGCGGCTATCGACTTCCCGGACGAGGAGATCGACTTCCTTTCTGACGGCAAAATCGAAGCGCAGCTGAACACCGTGATGGCCGATCTGGATGCGGTCCGTGCCGAAGCCCGTCAGGGAAGTTTGCTCCGCGAAGGGATGAAAGTCGTGATTGCCGGGCGTCCAAACGCCGGCAAATCGAGCCTGCTGAACGCCCTTGCAGGCCGCGAAGCGGCGATTGTGACAGATATCGCGGGCACGACCCGCGACGTATTGCGCGAACACATTCATATCGACGGCATGCCGCTGCATATCATTGATACTGCTGGCCTGCGCGATGCCAGCGACGAAGTTGAACGTATCGGCATCGAGCGTGCCTGGCAGGAAATTGAACAAGCCGACCGCGTGCTGTTTATGGTAGATGGCACCACCACCAGCGCAGTGGATCCGGCGGATATCTGGCCTGACTTTATTGCTCGCCTGCCCGCAAAACTGCCGATTACCGTCGTGCGTAACAAAGCCGATATGACCGGCGAAACGCTGGGCCTGAGCGATGTGAACGGTCACTCACTGATTCGTCTGTCGGCTCGAACGGGTGAAGGCGTTGAAGACCTGCGCAACCATCTCAAGCAGAGCATGGGCTTTGAAACCAATATGGAAGGCGGCTTCCTGGCGCGTCGTCGTCACCTTCAGGCGCTTGAAGCGGCGGCAAATCACCTCGATCAGGGCAAAGCACAGCTGCTCGGCGCGTGGGCGGGTGAATTGCTGGCAGAAGAGCTGCGTCTGGCGCAGCAGAGTCTGAGCGAGATCACGGGCGAATTTACGTCAGATGATTTGCTGGGACGGATTTTCTCTAGCTTCTGTATCGGTAAATAATCCTCACGACCCACTAGTGATTTCCTGGCAGGAAATCACTAGTGTCCAAATGGCAACTCGCGCTTTGACCTTTATCCCCCTATGCTTTGCGCCTGCCTGACATGGGGGATTTATGGCGCGTTTTCTGTTTTGTAGTTTTGCTTTGGTTTTACTTTATCCATCAGGCATAGATATGTATCTGGTTGGCCTCCCGCACATCGCGCGCGATTTAGGGGCCAGCGAAGCGCAACTGCATATCGCGTTTTCAGCCTATCTGGCGGGTATGGCATCGTCGATGCTATTTGCCGGGAAGATCGCCGACAAAGCCGGACGACAACCTGTCGCCATTACCGGCGCAGTGATCTTTGCCTTGGCTTCCGTACTCTGCTCAATGGCGCAAGACAGCACGCTGTTCCTGTCAGGCCGTTTTATCCAGGGCATCGGCGCGGGCGGTTGCTACGTGGTGGCATTTGCGATTTTACGCGATACCCTCAGCGCTCAGCGTCGCGCCAAAGTGCTTTCCATGCTTAACGGCATCACCTGTATTATTCCAGTGCTCGCGCCGGTGGTCGGCTATCTCATTATGCTCAAACTGCCGTGGCAGAGCCTGTTCTGGACGATGGCCGCCATGGGCGCATTGGTCTTTATTTTGTCGATCACCGTGCTCAAAGAGACGCACCCCGGCTCGCATCATTCCGGGCACTCCGCGACGGTTCAACCTGCCGAAAAACTGCTTAACCGCTTTTTCATCAGCCGTCTGCTGGTCACCACCCTGAACGTGGCCGTCATTCTCACCTTTGTAAACGTTTCCCCAGTGTTGCTGATGGAAACGATGGGTTTTGATCGCGGAGAATATTCCACGGTGATGGCGCTGACGGCGATGGTCAGCATGGCGGTATCGTTTTCCACCCCCTTTGCACTGAACGTCTTTAGCCAGCGCACGCTGATGCTCACTTCTCAGGTACTGTTCCTGGCCGCAGGCGTGATCCTGGCCACCGCAAGTTCGCATGCCATCATGCTGGGGGGCATTACGCTGATTTGCGCTGGTTTCTCCGTGGGATTTGGCGTGGCGATGAGCCAGGCGTTAGGGCCGTTCTCTTTGCGCGCTGGCGTCGCCAGTTCCGCGCTGGGTATTGCGCAGGTGTGTGGTTCATCGCTATGGATTTGGCTCGCGGCGGTGATCGGTCTTAATGCCCTGAATATGCTGATCGGGATTCTGATTGGCTGTAGCATGCTGTGTATCCTGTTACTTTTGGCGATACAGCCCGCGGCGCATTATGAAGAAGCCCCTCAGCAGTCTCGATCTTAACCTGTTACTGTGCCTGCAGCTGTTGCTGCAGGAGCGCAGCGTCACCAAAGCGGCCAAGCGCATGAACGTCACGCCGTCGGCGGTCAGCAAATCGCTGGCGAAACTGCGCGACTGGTTTGACGACCCGCTATTTGTCAAAACGCCGCTGGGCCTGCTTCCTACACCGCTGACGGTCAGTCTCGAACAGGACCTCACGGACTGGATGCAGATTGGCAATCAGATCCTCGATAAATTCCACCACGACTCTCCGGGTGGACTGAAATTCGAACTGGCGGCGGAAACGCCGCTGATGCTCATCCGTTTTAATACCCTGCTGGAACAGGTGAATCAGCGGTATCCGCAGGCGACCGTGCGCATGCGGCACTGGGATTACGATTCGCTGGATGCCATAACGCGGGGGGAGGTCGATCTCGGCTTTACCGGACGCGAAACGCATCCACGCTCGCGCGAGCTCCTGAAGTTGATGCCGTGGTTTATCGACTACGAAATCCTGTTTAGCGACCGTCCGTGCGTCTATTTGCGCGAAGATCACCCCGCACTCAATGAAGAGTGGAATCTGGACACGTTTCTGCGTTATCCGCACATCAGCATCTTTTGGGAACGCAGCGACACTTGGGCGCTGGACGAAGTGCTCAGAGAGATGGGGCGCGAGCGCAATATTGCCCTCAGTCTGCCGGGTTTTGAGCAGTCGATGTTTATGGCCGCGCAGCCTCATCACAACTACATTGCGACCGCGCCGCAGTATTGCCATCACTATAATCAGATCCACCAGCGCAATCTCGTCAGCCGCCCAATCCCCATTGACGAAGCGCTGTCTGAAAAACTCACCGTGCCCTTCACGCTGATCTGGCATAAACGGAACAGTCACAATCCCAAAATTGTCTGGTTGAAAGAGACGATCAAGGCGTTGTACTGCGATTCACTGCGCTAAAGATCTCTTTTTTGCCTCTGCAAATGTAAAGTTCGGTTCATTGGCTTCTCATACTTCCATTTACCGATTAAAACAGATGCAAAGTTAAGCGATAATGGTGTAACCGTTTAACCTGTCACTGACCATTATCATGGAGCGAAAAATGGCAACGCATTTTGCAAGAGGGATACTGACAGAAGGACGACTTGCTTCCGTCAGGCTCTCTTCGGCCTGCCACAATCAGGCGCGTACGCTGCCGGAACATCGACGCTCGCGATTCCTGGCCTCCCGAGCGTTACTCGCCGAACTGATGTTTATGCTTTATGGCACCAGCGAACTCCCGGAAATGCTCACGCAGCCCGAGGGCCGTCCCGTTTTTGCTGACCCCGAACTCCCGCGTTTCTCGGTGGCGTATACGGGGAATATCGTGGGTGTGGCGCTGACGACAGAGGGTGATTGCGGCCTGGATATGGAACTCCAGCGCGTGACGCATAGCTTCCACGGTCCTCACGCGCATGACGATTACCCGCTCTCCAGCAATGAAAAGCTTTGGGTGCGCAATCAAAACGATCCCAACGAAGCCAAAGCGCAGCTCATTACGCTACGTCAGAGTATCCAAAAACTCTCGGGCTGCGCGGTCGACGATGCGAGCTTGTTGCAGCTCCTGCCCGGTTCAGGCCGCCTGCGTTCAGCCAAAGCGGCACGCGTTGAAGCGCTTAGCGACGCCGAAGACGTCTTGATCTGGTCCATCGCCGTGACCCCTGCCATTGAACGCCTGAGAGTCTGGGAATTTGACAGTCGACACGGGTGGCATAGCCTGCCGGATGTCCCGGCTCGCGCTAACATACCTGCAGCACGCCTGATAAGATTAATCAGTTTACCGATCGAAAAAGCGCTAACCCTCAACTGACCCGTCCTGGGCCATCATGGTGTAAAGGAGTAGTCATGTCTGATACGTTGAAAGTTGTTACGTTACTGGGAAGCCTGCGTAAAGGCTCATTTAATGGGATGGTTGCCCGCACGTTACCCAAGATTGCCCCTGCGGGAATGGACGTATCGGCATTACCCTCCATTGGTGATATTCCGCTGTATGACGCCGATGTTCAGCAGGAAGAGGGTTTCCCGCACAGTGTGGAAGCGCTTGCAGAGCAAATTCGCCAGGCGGACGGCGTGGTGATTGTCACACCGGAATATAACTACTCGGTGCCGGGTGGGTTGAAGAATGCGATCGACTGGCTGTCACGCTTACCCAATCAGCCGCTTGCCGGTAAACCGGTGCTGATTCAGACCAGCTCAATGGGGGCGATTGGCGGTGCACGCTGTCAGTATCACCTGCGCCAAATCCTGGTATTCCTGGATGCGATGGTGATGAATAAGCCGGAATTTATGGGCGGTGTGATTCAGAATAAAGTGGATACGCAAACGGGCGAAGTGGTCGATCAAAGCACGCTGGATCATCTGACCGGTCAGCTGACCGCGTTTGGGGAGTATATTCAGCGGGTTAAAGCATAAGCTCATTGCGGTCAGTTGCCCTCTCCCACAGGGAGAGGGAACTCACGTAGCACCTTAGTGTGCATCAATAAACACAATCTTCAGCACAAACAGCAGCGCCACGACAACAACGCATGGGCTGAGCTCGCGCAAACGTCCTGTACCGATTTTCATCACGCAATAAGAGATAAAGCCCAGCGCGATACCTTCGGTAATCGAGAAGCTGAACGGCATCATCACGGCAGTAATAAACGCCGGAACCGCTTCGGTTAAATCGTCCCACTTCACGCGCGACAGGCTAGAGGTCATCAGCACGCCCACGTAAATCAGCGCGCCTGCAGCTGCATACGGTGGCACCATGCCTGCCAGCGGCGAAAGGAAGATCACCAGCAGGAACAGAAGACCCACCACAACGGCCGTCAGACCGGTACGGCCACCGACGGAAACGCCAGACGACGACTCAATGTAAGCGGTAACGGACGACGTACCGATAAAAGAGCCCGCGACAGACGACACGCTATCAACAAACAGCGCCTGTTTCATGCGCGGGAATTTGCCGTTCTCATCCGCCAGACCGGCTTTGTCGGTCACGCCAATCAGCGTCCCGGAGGAGTCGAACAGGTTGACCAGCATGAAGGAGAAAATCACGCCCGCCAGCCCCAGGTTAAACGACCCCGCCAGATCAACGTGGCCAATCACGCTAGACACGCTCGGTGGTGCGGAGACGATGCCGTGATATTGCACGTCGCCCATCATCCAGCCCAGCAGCGTGGTCACCACGATAGACACCAGCACCGCCGCATGAATATTACGGGACGCCAGAATCGCGATGATAAAGAAGCCCAGCACACCCAACAGAACGCTGTGAGACGCCAGATTACCAATGCTCACCAGCGTTTCTGGGTTCGCGACGATAACGCCCGCGTTTTTCAGACCCATCATGCCGATGAATAAACCGATACCGCTGGTAATCCCCACGCGCAGGCTCACCGGGATATTGGCAATCATCCAGTAACGCACGCGGAAAATGGTCAGCAGCAACAGGCCGACAGCGCCCCAGAAGATGGCACCCATCCCCACTTGCCACGGCAGGCCCATCGCCTGCACGACGACAAACGCGAAGAAGGCGTTAAGACCCATCGCTGGCGCCAGTGCCACCGGGAGGTTAGCAAACACGCCCATCAGAATACTGCCGAGAGCAGCAATCAGACAGGTGGTGACGAAGACGGCGCTGGTATCCATGCCAGCAACGCCCAAAATTTGCGGGTTAACAAAAACGATATACACCATCGTCAGGAAGGTGGTGAAACCAGCGATCACTTCGGTGCGTGCCGTCGTGCCGTGCTCGCGCAATTTGAACACGCGCTCAAGCAAACCCTGACCAGACGTCTGGGTAGTGTGTTGTTGACTCATCATCAATTTCCGAACATAGGAGGGAAAATTCGTCGCTATCCTATACCAAAATGCGACAATAAGGGCAGTTACGAGATACTTTTTTTCATTGAATTTGCTTATACGGCAACGATTGCGTCTCGTGATTCTGCATTACGTAAACGTTAAACTTGTTAAAAGGGAAAAGCATGTCTGAGATTGAAGCGGTATTTTTCGACTGCGACGGTACGCTGGTCGACAGTGAGGTCATTTGTTCCCGCGCGTATGTCAGCATGTTCCAGGAATTTGGCATTACGCTCGATCTCGAAGAGATCTTTAAGCGCTTTAAAGGCGTGAAGCTTTACGAGATTATTGACATCATCAACGCCGAGCACGGCGTCAGTCTTGCGAAAGCGGACTTAGAACCTGTTTACCGCGCCGAGGTCGCACGCCTCTTCGACTCGGAACTGGACGTCATCGCGGGCGCGAATGCGCTGCTGGATTCCATGGCGGTACCGATGTGCGTGGTGTCTAACGGCCCGGTCACCAAAATGCAGCACTCTCTTGGCAAACTGAAGATGTTGCATCACTTCCCGGAAAAACTGTTCAGCGGTTACGATATCCAGCGCTGGAAGCCAGATCCTGCGTTGATGTTCCATGCGGCGAAAGCGATGAACGTGAACGTGGAGAACTGTATTCTGGTGGACGATTCCAGCGCGGGCGCGCAGTCGGGGATTGATGCGGGAATGGAGGTGTTTTACTTCTGCGCCGATCCGCATAACAAGCCGATTGACCACCCGAAAGTCACGACGTTTACCGATTTAGCGCAACTGCCTGAATTGTGGAAAGCGCGTGGATGGAAGATTACCCGCTAAGTTTCCCTCACCCCAACCCTCTCCCAAACGAGAGGGAGAAAAGCGAAACGCGCAGTGATTGAGGGAACGTCGCGAAACCTTCCCTCTCCCGATGGGAGAGGGTTAGGCCAACATCACTCTTTCGGATCGCTACCGGCCAGCAGTTTGTCCAGCTCATCGCCGCCAACGTGACGGAAATCTTGTCCCTTCACGAAGTAGAAGATGTATTCGCAAATGTTCTGACAACGATCGCCGATACGCTCGATAGAACGTGCGCAGAACAGCGCGGTCAGGACGCTTGGAATGGTGCGCGGATCTTCCATCATGTAGGTCATCAGCTGACGCACAATGCCTTCATATTCCTGGTCGACTTTCTTGTCTTCACGGTAGATACGCACCGCTTCGTCCAGATCCATACGCGCAAAGGCATCCAGCACGTCATGCAGCATTTGCACGGTGTGGCGGCCCAGCGACTCAAGGCTGACCAGCAGCGGCTGATGCTGGTGAGAGAATTTCTCCAGCGCCGTGCGGCAGATTTTATCGGCTACGTCACCAATACGTTCCAGTTCTGCGATGGTTTTGATGATCGCCATCACCAGACGCAGGTCGCTCGCCGTCGGCTGACGTTTCGCAATAATGCGCACGCACGCTTCGTCGATCGCGACTTCCATCATGTTGACGTTTTTGTCGCCTTCGACCACGCGCTTTGCCAGCTCGCTGTCCTGATTGTGCATCGCGGTAATCGCATCAGAAAGCTGCTGCTCCACCATGCCACCCATGGTCATTACCTGAGTGCGAATGCTTTCCAGCTCGGCGTTAAACTGACCGGAAATGTGTTTATTAAGGTTGAGATTGTCCATCATTCCTCCAGATGCCCAAAATATTTCTGGCTGCAACAAGGCGGCAACTGAGCGAATCCCCGGAATCGTAGTTCTCTACGTGACCGGGGTGAGCAAAGGCAGCCAACGCGGGTACAGCCTAAAAGATGAAGGACATATCAGCCGTAACGACCGGTAATGTAGTCTTCTGTTTGTTTTTTGGCGGGCTTGGTGAACAGATCGTCCGTGTTGCTGAACTCAATCAATTCGCCCAGGTACATAAACGCCGTATGGTCTGAACACCGCGCAGCCTGCTGCATGTTATGGGTGACAATCACCACGGTGTAATCCTGCTTCAGCTCGGTGATCAGCTCTTCAATACGACCCGTGGAGATAGGATCCAGCGCTGAACACGGCTCATCAAGCAGTAACACTTCCGGGCGGATCGCGATACCACGAGCGATACACAAACGCTGCTGCTGACCCCCTGAGAGAGAATATCCGCTCTGGTGTAACTTATCTTTGGTTTCGTTCCAGAGTGCGGCCTTGGTCAACGCCCACTGCACGCGCTCGTCCATATCGGCGCGAGACAGCTTTTCGAACAGGCGCACGCCAAAGGCGATGTTATCGTAAATGGACATCGGGAACGGCGTCGGTTTCTGGAATACCATGCCCACTTTGGCACGCAGCAGCGCGATATCCTGGGTATTGGTCAGAATGTTGTCGCCATCCAGCAGAATTTCGCCTTCCGCACGCTGCTCCGGATAGAGCGAGTACATTTTGTTAAAGGTACGCAGCAGGGTGGATTTGCCACAGCCTGATGGACCGATAAATGCCGTCACCTGGTTTTTGGCGATATCCAGGTTGATGTTTTTCAGTGCATGGAATTTACCGTAGTAGAAGTTCAAATCACGAACCTGAATCTTACCCGGTGCAGTATCAACCATACTCATTGACTCATTTCCTCATTCGGCGCCGCGTGATGCCGCGCCGTAAAAATTAACCGTGTTTCTGTTTCGCGAAAATGACGCGCGCCAGAATGTTCAGCAACAGTACGCACAGGGTGATAATTAACACCCCTGCCCAGGCCAGTTGTTGCCACTCGGCAAACGGGCTCATCGCAAATTTAAAGATGGTGACCGGCAGGTTAGCGATGGGCTGCATCATGTCGGTGCTCCAGAACTGGTTCGAAAGCGCGGTAAACAGCAGCGGTGCGGTTTCGCCCGCGATACGCGCAATCGCCAGCAGGATACCGGTCATGATCCCGGAGACTGACGCTTTCAGCGTAATCGCGGAGATCATCTTCCATTTCGGTGTACCCAGCGCATAAGCCGCTTCACGCAGGCTGTCCGGCACCAGTTTCAGCATGTTCTCGGTCGTACGGATAACGATAGGCACTTGCAGCAGCGCCAGCGCAATCACGCCCGCCCAGCCAGAGAAATGCTCCATCTGCGCGACCACAATGGTGTAGACGAACAGGCCGACCACAATAGACGGCGCGGAAAGCAGAATATCGTTAATAAAACGAATCACCTCAGCAACCCAGGATTTACGGCCATATTCCGCCAGATAAATCCCCGCCATGATGCCGAGAGGCGTTCCGACAACGGTCGCCCAGAAGATCAGCAGGCCGCTGCCTGCCAGGGCGTTTGCCAGCCCGCCACCCGCAGTGTTTGGCGGTGGCGTCATCTCGGTGAACAGCGCAATCGACATCCCGTCGATGCCGCGCGTGATTGTCGAGAACAGGATCCACACTAACCAGAACAGGCCAAACGCCATCGTCGCCATAGAAAGCGTCAGCGCAAGGCGGTTTTTGAAGCGACGGCGCGCCTGCATTTTGCGGCGAGATTCTGCCAGCGCAGTAGTGCTTTGCATTTCAAGCGTAGCCATTAGCGTACCCCCTCATTTTTCGCCAGGCGCATGATCATCAGCTTGGAGATCGCCAGAACGATGAAGGTGATTACGAACAGAATCAGACCCAGTTCCATCAACGCCGCCACATGCAGACCTGATTCCGCTTCGGCAAATTCATTTGCCAGCGCGGAGGTAATGCTGTTACCCGGCATAAACAGCGAGGCGCTGTCGAGTTGGTAGGTGTTACCGATGATAAAGGTCACCGCCATGGTTTCACCCAGCGCACGACCCAGACCCAGCATGACGCCGCCGATGACACCATTTTTGGTGAACGGTAGAACGATGCGCCAGATAACTTCCCAGGTGGTGCAGCCGATACCGTAGGCCGACTCTTTCATCATCACCGGCGTTTGTTCAAACACATCGCGCATGACCGCCGCAATGTACGGAATGATCATGATGGCGAGAATCACGCCCGCGGCCAGAATACCGATCCCGAACGCCGGGCCGGAGAACAGCGCGCCGACAAAAGGAATATTCGACAGGACATTGCCCACCGGTTCCTGGAAGTATTTCGCAAACAGCGGAGCAAAGATAAACAGACCCCACATGCCGTAAACGATACTCGGAATCGCCGCCAGCAGTTCAATCGCGATACCCAGCGGACGCCTGAGCCAGTTAGGGGCCAGCTCCGTCAGGAACAGCGCGATACCAAAACTCACCGGAACGGCAATCAACAGGGCGATAAACGAGGTGACCAGCGTGCCGTAAATCGGCACCAGCGCACCGTAAATATCGTTCGGCGCATCCCACTCTTTGGTCCACAGGAAGGCGAACCCGAATTTCTGGATGCTCGGCCAGGAGGAGAAAATCAGTGACACGATAATGCCGCCCAGCAGCAATAGCACAATCAGCGCAGCCAGTTTTACCAGCGCGCTGAAAATCTTGTCACCATTTTTACCCGGAGGGTTAAAAGCAGGCTTGGTTGCAGCCATAAATTACTCTTCTGTTAAATACGTTTACGAAGTAAAGCGGGTGAAATTCACCCGCCATTTTCGTCAGTATGCCAAATCAATACAATGCTTTACCGCTGCTGTCTTTCACGTTGGTTTTCCATGCAGCACGAATCTGCTCAACCACGCTGTCCGGCAGGCTTGCGTAATCCAGGTCGTTAGCCTGTTTGCCACCGTTTTTGTATGCCCAATCGAAGAACTTCAGCACTTCAGCGCCCTGCTCAGGTTTCTTCTGATCTTTGTGCACCAGGATGAACGTGGTGGACGTGATTGGCCACGCGCCATCACCTTTCTGGTTAGTCAGATCCTGTGCGAAGGATTTGCTCCAGTCAGCGCCTTTCGCAGCGTTAGCGAAGTTTTCTTCGGTCGGGCTAACCGCTTTACCGTCAGCTGAAATGAGCTTGGTGTAAGCCAGGTTGTTTTGCTTGGCGTAAGCGTATTCAACGTAACCGATTGAACCCGGCAGACGCTGTACGAACGCGGCGATACCGTCGTTCCCTTTACCGCCCAGACCGGTCGGCCAATTAACAGTAGAGCCAGAACCGATTTTGGATTTCCACTCTTCGTTCACTTTCGCCAGGTAGCTGGTGAAGACGAAGGACGTACCGGAACCGTCAGCACGGCGAACCACAGCGATGTTCTGCGAAGGCAGTTTCACGCCTGGGTTCAGTTTGGTGATGGCTTCGTCATCCCATTTTTTGATTTTGCCGAGGTAGATATCACCGAGGGTTTTACCATCCAGCACCAGTTCGCCAGATTTCAGGCCCGGGATATTCACAGCCAACACAACACCACCGATGACGGTTGGGAACTGGAACAGACCTTCCTGAGCCAGTTTGTCATCGGACAATGGTGCGTCAGATGCACCGAAATCGACGGTATTAGCCGTAATTTGTTTAACGCCACCGGAGGAGCCGATACCCTGATAGTTCACCTTGTTACCGGTTTCTTTATTATAGGTATCTGCCCATTTGGCATACACCGGCGCAGGGAAAGTTGCACCAGCGCCAGTCAGGCTTGCTTCTGCGAATACAGAGAACGCGCTCATAGATAAGGTCGCGGCGACAACAGTTGCGACAGTGGTACGCATAACTTTCATAATGTCTCCTGCAAGGATTTCGTAAATCGTTGTTTAGTGGCTACGATGAGCAAAATAGGACAATCAGGTGACAGATAAATGTACGAAATATGACAGTTTTATGACATGAAAAATTTAGCTTAAAAATCCACTAAATAATTTTTAATAAACAGTAAGTTAGATATCTTTATGACACTCTGTTTTCAGAAAAATTTTATTTGTGTGACACTGAAAAAGTAGCTGAAAATGACAGATTGTCATCAATATAAAGAGAGGAGAATTGATTAAAAACAAACCAGGAGGAAAGAGAAAAGCTCCACCCGAAGATGGAGCCTGAAGGGATTATTCTACGGTGACTGATTTCGCCAGGTTACGCGGTTGGTCAACGTCGGTGCCTTTAATCAGCGCGACGTGATAAGCCAACAGTTGCAGCGGAACGGTATAGAAGATAGGCGCAATCACCTCTTCCACATGCGGCATCTCGATGATGTGCATGTTGTCGTTGCTGACAAAACCGGCATCTTGATCGGCGAAGACGTACAGCTGGCCGCCACGGGCGCGCACTTCTTCGATGTTAGATTTCAGTTTTTCCAGCAGTTCGTTGTTCGGTGCAACGACGATAACCGGCATATCCGCGTCAATCAGCGCCAGTGGGCCATGTTTCAGCTCACCTGCCGCGTAGGCTTCGGCGTGAATATAAGAGATCTCTTTCAGCTTCAGCGCGCCTTCCAGCGCAATTGGATACTGATCACCACGGCCCAGGAACAGCGCGTGGTGTTTGTCAGAGAAATCTTCCGCCAGCGCTTCAATGCGTTTGTCCTGAGACAGCATCTGCTCGATACGGCTCGGCAGCGCCTGCAAACCATGCACAATATCGTGCTCAATCGCCGCATCCTGGCCTTTCAGACGTGCCAGTTTCGCCACCAGCATCAGCAGAACGGTCAGCTGCGTGGTGAACGCTTTGGTCGACGCTACACCGATTTCCGTACCCGCTTTGGTCATCAGCGCCAGATCGGATTCACGCACCAGCGACGAGCCCGGCACGTTACAGATTGCCAGAGAACCGAGATATCCCAGCTCTTTCGACAAACGCAGTGCCGCCAGGGTATCCGCCGTTTCACCAGACTGGGAAAGAGTGATCATCAGGCTGTTGCGACGCACCGCTGATTTGCGGTAGCGGAACTCCGATGCGATTTCCACATCGCACGGCACGCCAGCCAGCGCTTCAAACCAGTAACGCGAAACCATGCCGGAGTTGTAAGACGTTCCGCAAGCAACAATCTGAATGTGCTCAACTTTCGCCAGCATCTCATTTGCGTTTGCACCCAGCTCGCTCAAATCCACTTCGCCGTGATTGATGCGCCCGATTAACGTGTTTTTGATCGCGTTCGGCTGCTCGTAAATCTCTTTCTGCATGTAGTGACGATAAGTACCTTTGTCACCCGCGTCGTACTGCAGATTGGATTCGATCTCCTGACGCTTCACCTGCGCGCCAGACTTATCGAAGACCGTGACGCTACGACGCGTCACTTCGGCGATATCACCCTCTTCGAGGAAGATAAAGCGACGAGTAACCGGCAGCAAAGCCAGCTGATCGGAGGCGATAAAGTTTTCGCCCATACCCATGCCGATGACCATCGGGCTACCGGAACGGGCAGCCAGCAGGGTGCTCGGATCGCGAGAATCCATGATCACCGTACCGTATGCACCGCGCAGCTGAGGGATCGCACGCAGCACCGCCTCACGCAGCGTACCGCCTTGCGCCAGTTCCCAGTGAACCAGGTGCGCAATAACTTCGGTATCAGTTTCAGAAACGAAGGTGTAACCCCGCGCTTTGAGTTCGTCGCGCAGCGGTTCGTGGTTTTCGATAATGCCGTTATGCACCACGACGATGTGTTCAGACACATGCGGGTGCGCGTTGCCTTCTGAGGGTTCGCCGTGGGTCGCCCAGCGCGTATGCGCAATACCGGTGCCGCCATGCAGTGGCGTTTCTTCCGCGGCTTGCGCCAGCATTTGCACTTTACCGAGGCGGCGCAGGCGGGTCATGTGCCCTTCTGCATCGACCACTGCCAGACCGGCAGAGTCGTAACCACGGTATTCCAGACGACGTAATCCTTCGATAAGGATTTCAGCAATATCACGCTGCGCAACTGCGCCAACAATTCCACACATAGTTAGATTTCCTGATAATGGCGTTATGCCATGCGTTGCCGCTGATCTGTATTTACCCTTTTGGGTAATGCCCTTCCGGGCGCCCCGAGCCTTGTAGAGAGTGGGGCTATATTTTGGTTACTTCATTTGGGCGGGGGATTATGTTATCCCCTCATCCCGACCCTCTCCCCAAAGGGGCGAGGGAGAAAACACCGCATCGAACGATCCTCTTTGCGAGGACGGTTCAGGTGAGGTCAGTTACTTTTTCTTCACCGGACGTTGCCAGCCTTGCTTGTTAACCTGCGGCACGCGGCTAAGCACGAGCTCATTTTCCGCCACATCACGTGTCACGGTTGTTCCCGCCGCAATCGTAACGCCTTTGCCGATCGTGACCGGAGCCACCAGCTGGCTGTCAGAACCGACGAATACATCATCGCCGATGATGGTTTTGAATTTATTGGCACCATCGTAGTTACAGGTAATCGTGCCCGCGCCGATATTAACGTTATCGCCAATTTCCGCATCGCCGAGATAGGTCAGATGACCGGCTTTCGAGCCTTTACCCAGACGGGCTTTTTTCATCTCGACAAAGTTGCCAACGTGGGCACCTTCCAGCAGTTCAGCGCCTGGGCGCAGACGCGCGAAAGGACCAATGGTACAGGCCGCTTCCAGACGGGCGTCTTCCACCACGCTGTACGGGCTAATCTCACAATCGTCACCAATGACGCTATTTTTGATCACACACCCGGTACCGATTTTAACGCGATGGCCCAGCGTCACCTGGCCTTCAATAATAATGTTAGTGTCAATTTCGACATCACGCCCGTGAGCAAGCGTACCGCGCAGGTCGAAACGCGCCGGATCGCGCAGCATCACGCCCGCCAGCAGCAGTTTTTCCGCCTGCTCAGCCTGATAAATACGCTCCAGACGGGAAAGCTGAAGACGGTTATTTACGCCGTCTGTTTCGCTGATGCGCGTCGGATGAACGGCTGTAATTTCGTGACCTTCGTGATGCGCCATCGCGATGATATCGGTGATGTAGTATTCACCCTGCGCGTTGTTGTTGTTCAGTTTTGACAGCCAGCGCTTCAGATCCGCGCCGTTGGCAATCAGAATGCCGGTGTTAATTTCCTGAATCTGGCGCTGCTCGTCGGAAGCGTCTTTATGCTCGACAATGCCCGTCACCTTGCCGTTTTCACGGGTGATACGGCCATAGCCCGTCGGGTCATCCAGTTTTACAGTCAGTAAACCGATGCCACCCTGCGGTTTGGCTTCACGCAGGCGCGTTAAGGTTTCAACAGCAATCAGCGGTACGTCGCCGTAAAGCATCAGGATGTCTTCATCGTCTGCAAAGAACGGCGCGGCCTGCTGCATGGCATGGCCGGTACCCAACTGCTCAGCCTGAAGCACCCAGTTGAGTTTGTCATCGCTCAGCGTCTTTTTAAGCAAATCGCCACCGTGGCCATAGACCAGATGAACGTTGCTCGCGCCCAATTCATTTGCAGCATCAATGACATGCTGCACCATCGGCTTTCCTGCCAACGTGTGCAACACCTTAGGAAGATCGGAATACATGCGGGTGCCTTTGCCTGCGGCAAGGATGACCACGCTCATCGTATTGTTCAACATACGCGTCCTGACTGTAATTTGAGTGAGAAGTAGAACCCTTTGACGTTGAAAATTCTACATATTTTGCAGCATAAAATGGGCTGCTGGTAAAACGCTCAACATCCGGCATTAATGGCTATTTGAAGATACTTTTAAGGGCAGAGTAAATCACTTTTCCTCTGGAAAATAGCTTTCTTACGGGAAGTCGCGAGCGCCAACAACAGCTTAGTTATTTTTTCGCCTCATGAATAAAGATCGCCTCAAAGCAAAACAACGTTTTAATTATCCAATATTGTGACAACCAAAAAAGAAACGACGTTTCATCTTGATGATAATGGCGCTCAAATATCAATCAGGAGAATAAGATGAATTATAAAATACCTCTGGCCCTAATGATGTGTAGCTCCTTTATCGTCAACGCAGCAGAACAGCCGCATGTCTGGAAAGCCATCGCGTTTGGCCAATCGACAGACGTGAATTTCTCGTCAAACGTATTGCCCGAGAAAATCGGTGTCAACGACGTCACTATTGATGGAAAAAAACTGACGCCGCAAGATGCGGTCGATCTCTCAAAACCCATCACGATTGAAAGCCGGGGAGGCAAAATCGCCAATTCGCACGACGGATTGACGTTCTTCTTTACCGAGCTCCCAACCCGCGAGAATTTTGTTTTAGAAGCGACCGTCAGAGTTGATCAGTTTGGTCCGGAGAATGGGGCGAAGCCAGCGGCTCAGGAAGGCGCAGGTTTGTTAGTGCGTGATGTGATCGGCGTGCCGCGTCAGCAACCGCTGAAAGAGGGCTACGAAGAGTTTCCCGCAGCGTCTAATCTGGTGATGAACGCCATTATGACGCAGGATAAAAAGGACCATCAGCGGGTAAAAATGCAGGCTATCACGCGTGAGGGGATTTCCCGTCCGTGGGGCAACGCAGGCGCGGCGATAAAAAAACAGAGCTATAAAGAAGAAGTGGATTTAAGCCAGACGCCTGAATTTCGGCTTAAGCTGCAAAGAACGAACGAGGGGTTTGTCACCGCGTGGGCACCCGCAGGGAGTGACGCGTGGGTCAGCCAAAGCGTTCCCCGTGCCAATTTGATTTCAGTACAAAATCAGGATCACTATTACGTGGGTTTCTTTGCTTCCCGTAACGCAAAAATCACCGTGACCAATGCGGCTCTGACAACATCTGCGGCAGAAACGGTTGCCAGCAAGCCCTGGCAGCCAAAAGCATTACCGCCTGTTGTCCAGATAGCCTCGCCTGGCAAGAGCGCCTCTGAGCATTACCTGGTACAAGCCCGCGCCAACTACGATGGCGTCTTCCGTCTTCGCCAAAACGAAGTGGTGATCGGCAATGATAAATCCGTTAAAGCGGGTGAAATGTATTCTGTGCCTGCGAAACTGAATGATAACAACGCCTTTGACTTGACCTTTACGCCTGTCAGTGGTGAACCTGTTCAGCAGAAATTTACCGTCGAAAAAGTGGCGGGTATCACGGCAACGACACTGCACGTTTCACCTGAAGGGAAAGCGGAGGGTCAGGGAACGGTCGCTTCACCGATGGATTTAACGACTGCCATTGGCCTGCTGGCGCCTGGCGGGAAAATCATTATGGCGAAAGGCGATTATCCACGCAGCGAAATCCCGGTTTCGGCCAGCGGTAGCGCGGACAAAATCAAAACGCTGCAAGCGGATGGGAAAGTGGTGATTCAGGGGTTGCTGGTGGATGCGAGCTATTGGCATATCAACGGAATCAACGTTACCGGGAAAAGCCTGCGTATTCAGGGCAGTCATAATCTGATTGAGGGTGTGACGGCTTATCGTAATGACGATACCGGCATTCAGATTTCATCTCCGGATAATGTGGGCCGACCTCTGTGGGCAAGCTATAACCGGGTGATCAATTCCGAATCCTATGCCAATGAAGATCCTGGAAAAATTAACGCCGATGGATTTGCGGTGAAGATGCGCGTCGGTGAGGGTAATCGCCTCGAGAACTGCAATTCTCATGACAATATCGACGACGGCTTTGATCTGTTCAATAAGATTGAAGACGGTGCTAACGGCGTTGTGGTGATCGAGAATTCCATTGCACGCAACAACACCAGCAACGGTTTTAAACTCGGCGGTGAAGGGCAACCCGTAGCGCATGAGGTGCGTAACAGTAAGGCGGTGGGCAATCATCTGGATGGGTTTACCGATAATTTCAACCCAGGCCAACTGATTGTCGAAAATAATGTGGCGGTGGACAACCAGCGCTTTAACTTTATCTTCCGACCAAGCCCGTACGGCGATCCCTCTACACAGGGCATTTTCTCCGGTAATAAGTCAGTACGTACGCAACCTGGACGCTATGACGACGCCGTCGTAGGCAACGTTGATGAGACGAATTACTTTATGCAGAAAGGAAAAAGCGTGAATAGCGAAGGGAAGATATTGGACGAGAAAGTCACGGTGGCTGAGCTGAAGATGTAGCAGATGGCGCTTGCTTATCGAACCACTGTAAGCACAGCGCCACATTGCATATCAGCGGTATTACAGATTGAAAGTCCCGAAAGAGATATTCATGCTGCTGAAAAGGGCGATGATTTTATTGATCAGTTTCATGTTGGCATCCTGTTTTTAATCTGAATTAATTATGTGATACACATCACAAAAACAAGTCTACACTTCAACATTTTACCGATCAACATTTTTGTGAGCTATATCACAAAATAATAAAACACCTTTTCAGTTTCAATTATCCTGAAACACAAACATAAAAAAAGCCAGTCTGGAACCAGACTGGCTTTTGTACTTTTTCAAGCCGGTGTTACATCGCTTTTTTAGTCAACTCGATAACGCGTAATTTCGCGATCGCTTTGGCCAGTTCAGCAGACGCCTGTGCGTAATCCACGTCGCCATGAGAGCTTTTGATATGCTCTTCTGCTTTACGCTTCGCTTCCAGAGCTCGCGCTTCGTCGAGATCCTGTCCACGAATAGCGGTATCAGCAAGAACGGTCACACTGCCAGGCTGCACTTCAAGAATGCCGCCGGACAGATAGATAAACTCTTCATGACCGAACTGTTTTACGATGCGGATCATACCAGGCTTAATGGCGGTGAGCAGCGGCGCGTGTCCTGGGAAAATACCCAGTTCACCTTCACTACCCGTTACCTGGATTTTCTCGACCAGACCAGAGAACATTTGTTGCTCTGCGCTGACGACGTCCAGGTGGTAAGTCATTGCCATATCACCCTCCGATTAAGGCGTTAAAGTTTTTTGGCTTTTTCCACGGCTTCGTCGATGGAACCAACCATGTAGAACGCCTGCTCCGGCAGGTGATCGTATTCGCCTTCCATGATGCCTTTAAAGCCACGGATGGTGTCTTTCAGGGAAACGTATTTACCTGGAGAACCGGTGAATACTTCCGCTACAAAGAACGGCTGGGACAGGAAGCGCTGAATCTTACGCGCGCGAGCTACCACCAGTTTATCTTCTTCAGACAACTCATCCATACCCAGGATGGCGATGATGTCTTTCAGTTCCTGGTAACGTTGCAGCAGGGACTGTACGCCACGCGCGGTGTCGTAGTGTTCCTGACCAACGACCAGTGGATCCAGCTGACGACTGGTGGAGTCCAGCGGGTCAACGGCTGGGTAGATACCCAGAGACGCGATCTGACGGCTCAGTACCACGGTTGCATCTAAGTGAGCAAAGGTGGTCGCTGGAGATGGGTCAGTCAAGTCATCCGCAGGTACGTATACCGCCTGAACGGAGGTGATCGAACCGGTTTTGGTAGAAGTGATACGTTCCTGCAGAACGCCCATCTCTTCCGCCAGCGTCGGCTGGTAACCTACCGCTGAAGGCATACGGCCCAGCAGTGCAGATACTTCAGTACCGGCCAAGGTGTAACGGTAGATGTTATCTACGAACAGCAGCACGTCACGACCTTCGTCACGGAACTTCTCAGCCATAGTCAGACCGGTCAGCGCAACGCGCAGACGGTTTCCTGGTGGCTCGTTCATCTGGCCATAAACCAGGGATACTTTATCCAGAACGTTGGAGTCGGTCATTTCGTGGTAGAAGTCGTTACCCTCACGAGTACGCTCACCCACGCCTGCAAACACGGAGTAACCGGAGTGCTCGATCGCGATGTTACGGATCAGCTCCATCATGTTTACGGTTTTACCCACGCCCGCACCACCAAACAGACCGACTTTACCGCCCTTAGCGAACGGACACATCAGGTCGATAACTTTGATGCCGGTTTCCAGCAGTTCCTGCGAGCTAGACAGCTCTTCATAGGAAGGTGCTGCACGGTGGATTGCCCAACGGTCTTCTTCACCGATATCGCCTTTCATGTCGATTGGTTGACCCAATACGTTCATGATACGACCCAGTGTTGCTTTACCTACTGGGACTTCGATCGGGTGCTCGAGATCTTTAACGGCCAGACCACGACGCAGACCGTCGGAAGAACCCATGGCGATAGTACGTACGATACCACCACCGAGCTGCTGCTGAACTTCCAGCACCAGACTCTCGTTACCATTCTGTACCTCAAGAGCATCGTACACGCGCGGTACGGCATCCTGAGGGAATTCGACGTCAACCACGGCGCCGATTACCTGGACAATTTTTCCAGTAGCCATCTTGAATCCTCTACGAATTAACCTGGTTATACCGCGGATGCACCACCGACGATTTCGGTGAGTTCCTGAGTAATGCTGGCCTGACGAGCTTTGTTGTATACCAACTGCAGCTCTTTAATCAGGCTGCCGCCATTGTCGGTCGCGGCTTTCATCGCCACCATACGTGCGGCCTGCTCGCTGGCCAGGTTTTCTACCACACCCTGATAAACCTGAGATTCAACGTAACGACGCAGCAGGGTATCCAGCAGCGGTTTCGGATCGGGTTCATACAGGTAATCCCAGGCTTTCTGCTTCAGCTCTTGATCTTCTGATGCCGGTAAAGGCAGCAGTTGAGTGAGGGTCGGAACCTGAGACATGGTGTTAATAAATTTGTTGCTGACAACGTAAAGTCTGTCCAGACGGCCTTCATCATAGGCCTGCAACATCACTTTTACCGGGCCAATCAGCTCGGACAGGGATGGGTTATCACCCATGCCCGTCACCTGAGCGACAATATTGCCGCCTACGGAATTAAAGAAAGAGACGCCTTTAGAGCCGATCATCGCGATATCGCTTTGAACGCCTTTATCGGACCAGACTTTCATATCCGCCAGCAGTTTTTTGAACAGGTTAATGTTCAAGCCACCGCACAGACCACGGTCGGTAGACACCACCAGGTAGCCCACGCGTTTAACGTCGCGTTCTTCCAGGTAAGGATGCTTATATTCCAGATTACCGTTTGCAAGGTGACCAATCACTTTGCGCATGGTATCTGCATAAGGACGGCTGGACGCCATGCGATCCTGCGATTTACGCATTTTGGAAGCGGCGACCATCTCCATCGCTTTAGTGATCTTCTGCGTGTTCTGGACGCTTGCGATCTTACTACGTATCTCTTTTGCGCCGGCCATGAGCTTCTCCTCAATGCCTTGCGGTCTGCCCTAAGACAGACCGCCGGACGTTACCAGGACTGGGTTGCTTTGAAGGAATCGAGGATGCTTTTCAGCTTGCCTTCGATTTCGTCGTTATAGCCACCGGACTGGTTGATCTCTTGCATCAGCGGAGCGTGATCACGGTCAACGTAAGCCAACAGAGCGGCTTCGAAGCTACCGATTTTCGCCAGTTCCACATCTTCGAGGTAACCGCGTTCAGCCGCGAACAGCACCAGGCCCTGTTGTGCAACAGACATTGGGGCATACTGTTTCTGCTTCAGGAGTTCGGTCACTTTCTGACCGTGGCTCAGCTGTTTACGGGTTGCTTCGTCCAGATCGGAAGCGAACTGCGAGAACGCCGCCAGTTCACGATACTGAGCCAGCGCGGTACGAATACCACCGGACAGTTTCTTGATGATCTTAGTCTGAGCAGCACCACCAACACGGGATACGGAGATACCTGGGTTAACTGCAGGACGAATACCGGAGTTAAACAGGTTGGTTTCCAGGAAGATCTGACCATCGGTAATCGAAATTACGTTGGTTGGAACGAACGCAGAAACGTCACCCGCTTGGGTTTCGATAATCGGCAGAGCAGTCAGAGAACCGGTTTTACCTTTCACTTCACCTTTGGTGAAGTTCTCAACGTATTCCGCGTTTACGCGGGATGCGCGCTCAAGCAGACGGGAGTGGAGATAAAACACGTCGCCCGGGAATGCTTCACGTCCTGGTGGACGGCGCAGCAGCAGGGAAACCTGACGGTAAGCAACAGCCTGTTTAGACAGGTCATCGTATACGATCAACGCATCTTCACCGCGGTCACGGAAGTATTCGCCCATTGCGCAACCCGCATAAGGTGCCAGGTATTGCAGTGCAGCGGATTCAGAAGCGGTCGCAACCACAACGATGGTGTTAGACAGCGCGCCGTGCTCTTCCAGTTTACGAACCACGTTAGAAATGGTGGACGCTTTCTGGCCGATGGCCACATACACACATTTGATACCGGAGTCGCGCTGGTTGATGATCGCATCGATTGCCATCGCGGTTTTACCGGTCTGACGGTCACCGATGATCAATTCACGCTGACCACGACCGATTGGGATCATGGCATCAACGGATTTATAACCAGTCTGCACTGGCTGATCAACGGACTGACGTTCGATAACGCCTGGTGCGATAACTTCGATTGGCGAGAAGCCATCGTTATCAACCGGGCCTTTACCGTCGATTGGTGCACCCAGGGTGTTAACCACGCGACCCAGCAGACCACGGCCGACTGGTACTTCCAGAATACGACCAGTACATTTGACTTTCATGCCTTCGGCAAGGTCAGCGTACGGGCCCATCACAACTGCACCTACGGAGTCGCGCTCCAGGTTCAGTGCGATTGCGTAACGGTTACCCGGAAGGGAAATCATCTCACCCTGCATACAATCGGCCAGGCCGTGGATGCGGATAACACCGTCACTTACAGAAACAATAGTACCTTCGTTGTGAGCTTCACTCACAACACTAAACTGAGCAATGCGCTGCTTGATCAGTTCGCTGATTTCGGTGGAATTCAGTTGCATGCTCCAGTCCCCTTAAGACTGCAAGACGTCTGAAAGGCGTTGCAGACGGCCGCGTACGCTGCCGTCAATGACCATATCACCCGCTCGGATGATTACGCCCGCCATAACAGACTTATCGATTTTGCAATTCAGCTTAACTTTGCGTGACAGACGTTTTTCCATCGCGGCGGTGATCTTCGCAAGCTGTTCTTCACTCAGTTCGTTCGCCGAGGTTACTTCAACTTCGGCGGTAGCTTCACTGAGAGCACGTAAGTGCTCGAACTGCTCAAGAACATCCGGGAGCACGCGTAGACGACCATTTTCAGCCATAACCTTAATCAGGTTCTGGCCGCTGGTGTCCAACTGCTCGCCACAAACGGCGATAAACGACGCAGCAAGCGTTTCTGGTGCTAACGCACCTGAAAGCATCTCAGCCATTTGCTCGTTTTTCGTTACCTCAGCGGCAAACGCCAGCATATCCTGCCAGCGGTCGACATTTTGGTGTTCGACAGCAAAGTCAAAAGCTGCTTTGGCGTAGGGGCGAGCTACCGTAACAAATTCAGACATCAGCCCCTCCCTCCTTACAGTTCAGCGACAAGTTTGTCCACGATGTCGCTGTTAGCAGCTTCATCCACGGAACGTTCGATGATCTTCTCGGCGCCAGCAACAGCCAGAATCGCAACCTGCTTACGCAGTTCTTCACGTGCACGTTTACGCTCAGCATCAATTTCAGCCTGCGCCTGTGCAACGATCTTAGTGCGTTCCTGTTCTGCTTCAGCTTTTGCTTCGTCCAGGATCTGTGAACGGCGTTTGTTAGCCTGTTCAATGATGACCTGAGCTTCAGCTTTCGCTTTTTTCAGCTGGTCTGTCGCGTTGGCCTGTGCAAGGTCCAAATCTTTCTTAGCGCGCTCTGCAGAAGCCAAACCGTCAGCAATTTCTTTTTGACGTTTTTCGATGGCAGCCATTAAAGGCGGCCATACGTACTTCATACAGAACCAGACAAAGAGAATAAACGCGATGGCCTGGCCGAGGATTGTTGCGTTCATGTTCACAGCACAATACCTCTTAAATTTCTGTGGCTTAGGTTTTTAGAACTACTACTACGCGACAGCAAACATCACGTACAGACCCAGACCTACAGCGATCATTGGGATTGCATCCACCAGACCCATAACGATAAAGAACTGAGTACGCAGCAGAGGAATCAGATCCGGTTGACGCGCTGCGCCTTCCAGGAATTTGCCCCCGAGGATGCCGATACCGATCGCAGCACCGATAGCCGCCAGACCCATCATCACAGCGGCAGCCATGTACAGCAGATCCATATTCAGGTTTTCCATGACAGTCTCCAGTTTGTTTCAAATAAAAACGTAGTAGTGTTGGTAAAAAATCAGTGCTCTTCAGACGCCATCGACAGATAGACGATCGTCAGAACCATGAAGATAAAGGCTTGCAGCGTAATGATCAGGATGTGGAAAATGGCCCATGGCACATTCAGAATCCACTGTGACCACCACGGCAGAAGACCCGCGATCAGAATGAAAATCAGCTCACCCGCATACATGTTGCCGAACAGTCGCAGACCGAGAGAAACCGGTTTGGACAGCAGGCTCACGCCTTCCAGGATCAGGTTGACCGGAATAAACGCCCAGTGGTTGAACGGCTGCAAGGTAAGCTCTTTCACGAAGCCGCTTACGCCTTTCATTTTGATGCTGTAGAAAAGAATCAGGATGAATACGCCCAGCGCCATGGACAGGGTGATGTTCACGTCAGCAGACGGAACCACACGCAGTGCAGGCAGGCCGAAGACATGCTCACCGATGTATGGCAGCAGGTCGATAGGCAGAAGGTCCATCAGGTTCATCAGGAAGACCCAGACGAAGACAGTCAACGCCAGTGGAGCAATCAGCTTGCTCTTACCGTGATACATGTCTTTAACGCTGCCATGAACAAAGCCGATGACTAATTCAATTGCCGTCTGGAATTTCCCTGGAACGCCGCTGGTCGCTTTTTTAGCAACGCTACGGAACATGGCCAGGAACAACAGACCCAACACCACCGAGAAGAACATGGAGTCAATGTTGAGCGTCCAGAAGGTGGCCGGGGGGTTATGCGGATCCACCAGCGAGAATGTACGCAGATCCATCTGAAGGTTCGTCAGATGGTGACCTATGTAATCCTGCGGCGTCATATTTTCTGAAGCCATGATGCCTTTTACCCTTTGTTGTTGATTACAGCTGGCGCCAGAACTTGTACCACCAGCACCAAAACCCACGTCACGATCAGCGGCAAAAATACCACTTTGAAAACAGCCAGCGCCACCACCAGTAAGGCAAAGGTCAGCAACACCTTACACACTTCGCCAAGAGCGAAGGACCAGGCCACGCGGCCTTTGGCGGGTGTATGCGCCTGATGACGCCAGGCAAAAATCATAAAGAACATGTTTGGCAAAATCACTGCCAGGCCTCCACAAACAGCGGAGATGCCCCAGAAGGGGTCTTTCAGGCTGAACAGCAGTCCACTTGCTATTACGGCCAAAAATTGTATGAACAGAAGTTTACGTGCAACGTTTCTACTCAAGAGCGACACAGACATCACGTTAAACTCCTGCTCCCTTCGAGGTACGTCGCGTGTCGTATAAAACGTTCTTTAAGGCTCAGAGTCAAGCAGCAAAAAGCGGACAAATTATACGGTGCGCCCCCGTGAATTCAAACAATAAGTAGCGAAAAGGTGAATAAATGTTTAAAAATTTTTCACTACCGCTATTTTTCAACTTTTCATCAAAGAGTGAGCCGGGATACAAAACAGCAAACTGCTCTGAAACGTTGATGATAAAGCGTGCACGAGATCACAAAACACACATTTACGATAAGGTCATATTAATCAAATCCATAAATCGAATTATTTCATCTTTATGATATTAAAGGTTAATTAACGCAACTTTTCTCAAAACAACCCTATCTACAACAAAAACCATTCATTGACATTTTTAATAAAAATTTAACATGAATGTGTTGTTACCGATTCCGACTTTTAGCAGGCTGATATTTTCATGCTTGACTATCTTTTGGGTGAATAACGCTGATGAAGTTAACCTCAAGAAAATCACTGGTAACAATCACGTTAAATCAGCCTCAAAGAGAATCTTTTTTCCATGCTGTTTTTTAACACACTAAGAACAGCACAAATTCCACATTTTTATACATCTTTTAAAAATGATTTGGTTTAATCACCACCAAATGACGTTCACCCTCGAGTTGCGGAACCTGAAGTTTAGCAATGGACTCGACACTATAACCCTCAGGTAACTGGGCGATTTCATCATCAGGCACCAGACCTTTGAGCGCATAAAAACGGCCGTCCTGCGCCGGTAAATGCTTGCACCAACTCACCATATCATTGAGGGAAGCGAATGCACGGCTGATCACGCCATCAAATGGCGGCTCGGAGGGAAACGCTTCTACCCTGCTCTGTACCGGCTCGATGTTTTCAAGCTTCAGCTCATGCTGCACCTGACGCAGGAAACGTACGCGCTTGCCAAGGCTGTCCAACAACGTGAAGTGGCATTCAGGGCGCACAATTGACAGCGGAATACCGGGTAATCCCGGGCCTGTACCGACGTCAATAAAGCGCTCACCGCGAAGATGAGGCGCAACCACAATGCTATCGAGAATATGACGAATCAGCATCTCGTTAGGATCGCGCACAGACGTAAGGTTATACGCTTTATTCCATTTGCTCAGCATATCGACATACGCCACCAGCTGGTTTTTCTGATGATCGGTGAGCGAAATGCCGGCCTGTTCCAGCAGACGAGAGAGTTTGTTGAGCACGGTGAATACCTGTAGAGAGGATTGTTGGCCCGGCCAACGCAATGCGACCGGGCAACGATTATCATAGCCTTAAGCGCTGCGGCGCAGCATACCTTGTTTTTTCAGCCAGACCAGCAGAATGGAAATAGCTGCAGGTGTTACGCCAGAAATACGCGATGCCTGACCGATTGAGACGGGTTTGTGATCGTTTAGTTTGGCGATAACTTCGTTAGACAACCCCGTCACCTGACGGTAATCCAGCATTTCTGGCAGCAGCGTATTTTCGTTGCGCTGCTGTTTTTCGATCTCATCCTGCTGACGAGCGATATAACCTTCGTATTTGATCTGAATTTCAACCTGCTCAGCCGCTTCAGCATCGTCAAGGCCCGGAGCAAATGGTGTCATCTGCACCAGTTGTTCGTAAGTCATGCCGGGGCGACGTAACAGATCTTCACCGCTGGCTTCACGCGACAGCGGCGCTGCTAAGTGAGCATTCACTTCGGCAACGGAATCGGCTAACGGATTAACCCAGGTAGATTTCAGGCGCTGACGTTCGGTTTCGATACGTTCCAGCTTTTCGTTGAAACGAGCCCAACGTTCGTCATCAACGAGACCCAACTCACGTCCCATTTCGGTGAGACGCAAATCGGCATTATCTTCGCGCAGCATCAAACGATATTCCGCACGCGAGGTAAACATGCGGTACGGTTCTTTTGTGCCCATGGTGCTGAGATCGTCAACAAGAACACCAAGATAAGCCTGATCGCGACGCGGCGCCCAGCCCTCTTTTTCGGCAGAAAAACGAGCTGCGTTCAAGCCCGCCAGCAGCCCTTGGGCAGCGGCTTCTTCGTAACCCGTGGTGCCGTTAATTTGACCGGCAAAGAACAGACCCTGAATAAATTTGCTTTCCAGCGTCGGTTTCAGATCGCGAGGGTCGAAGAAATCGTACTCAATCGCGTAGCCAGGGCGCACAATTTTTGCGTTTTCCATACCCTGCATCGAACGAACGATTTGGATCTGCACATCAAACGGCAGGCTGGTGGAGATGCCGTTCGGATAAATTTCATTGGATGTCAGGCCTTCCGGCTCCAGGAAGATCTGGTGCTGGTTACGATCGGCAAAGCGCATCACCTTGTCTTCGATCGACGGGCAATAACGAGGGCCGATCCCCTCGATCACCCCGGCATACATCGGGCTGCGATCGAGGTTATTGCGGATCACATCATGGGTTTTCTCGTTGGTATGCGTGATGTAACACGGTACCTGTTGAGGATGCTGAGCAGCATTGCCCATGAACGAGAAGACAGGAATAGGCGTGTCACCATGCTGTTGAGCCAGCACGCTGAAATCGATAGTACGCGCGTCGATGCGCGGCGGCGTACCGGTCTTCAGGCGATTAACGCGCAGCGGCAGCTCACGCAAACGACGGGACAGTGAAATGGATGGCGGATCGCCAGCACGGCCACCGCTGTAATTATCCAGACCGATATGGATTTTACCGTCGAGGAAAGTCCCCACCGTTAACACAACCGCTTTGGCGCGGAATTTGAGTCCCATTTGGGTCACTGCGCCGACAACGCGATCGTTTTCGACGATCAGATCTTCAACCGCCTGCTGGAAGATCATCAGGTTAGGTTGATTCTCCAGCGCAGTACGGACCGCCTGCCGGTACAACACACGGTCTGCCTGAGCACGGGTGGCGCGGACTGCCGGGCCTTTACTCGCGTTTAGTATCCTAAACTGGATTCCAGCATGATCGATCGCTTTCGCCATCAAGCCGCCGAGGGCATCGACTTCTTTTACCAGGTGTCCTTTCCCAATGCCGCCAATCGCCGGATTACAGGACATTTGTCCCAGCGTGTCGATATTGTGTGTCAAAAGCAGGGTCTGTTGACCCATACGCGCTGCGGCCATGGCGGCCTCAGTGCCTGCATGACCCCCGCCAATGATGATGACGTCAAAAGGATCCTGATAAAACATGCTTTCCTGCCTTGCGTAAAGCGGTTTGAAAATGGATTTAAGCCCGGGCCGTGGATTCTACTCAAGTTTAGTCTTTCAAGAAAGCATTGGGATCTTGGCTATTAAAAAGAAGATCTTCTTATTTAGAGATCTGTTTTACTATGATCTCTTATTAGGATCGCACGTTTCTGTGGATAAGCGGGATCTCATTAGGAAGATCATAACGTTAGAAAGGATCGTTTGCTGTGAATGACCGGTGATCCTGGACAGTATAAGCTGGGGTTAGATCGTGATCTTATCCACAGCTCAAAAAGGAAGAAATAGTTATACGTTGGATAACTACTGCTTAATCCAAGCTTTTAACCAGACTTACCCACATCTGATCGCGTGATCTTTAATCATTTTTGAGTAAATTTTTCCATTCACTCAACCATTCTTCGGCTGGATCCTCTGGAATATCGTGATCGAGGACGTTGATCTTCAGTGTTTCGCCGATCTGTTTTGCACCGCAGGACGCGATCGCAGCTTCTACTTTCTCTACAGCACCGCAAAAAGTGTCATATTCGCGGCTACCGATACCCACTGCACCAAAACGCACGGCGGTCAGGCTCGGTTGCTGCTCAAGTAGCTCATCATAGAGAGGTTGCAGATTGTCCGGGATGTCGCCAGCGCCATGCGTTGACGTGATCAGCAGCCAAATCCCATCAGTAGGAAGATCTTCCAGTAACGGTCCGTGCAGTGTTTCGGTCGAAAACCCAGCATCTTCGAGCTTTTCGGCCAAATGTTCTGCAACGTATTCTGCGCCGCCAAGAGTACTGCCACTGATAAGAGTTATATCTGCCATGATCGCTCGCTCATATAAAGAGGGGATCATTGTACGCTGTGAGTGAGCTGGGATCTACCTGTGGAAAATGTGGTGATTAAAACGCCCTGTTACGGGCGGATGGTGCGCATGATCGGGTTCTGCAGGGAGATCAGTGTCTCGGTGGACTGAATTTCATCAATTGTTTGGATCTTGTTGATAAGTACCTGTTGCAGGGCGTCGATCGATCGGCACATGACCTTAATAAAGATGCTGTAGTGCCCTGTGGTGTAATAGGCTTCTGTCACCTCTTCCAGGCTCTCGAGTCTTGCCAGCGCTGACGGATAATCTTTTGCACTTTTCAGAATAATGCCAATGAAGCAGCACACGTCATAACCCAACTGCTTAGGGCTGACGTCAATTCGCGCTCCGGTAATGATCCCGGCCTGCTTCATCTTCTCTACCCGAACGTGAATTGTGCCCGGGCTCACGCCAAATTGTTTTGCCAGTTCGGCGTAAGCGGTACGTGCATTCGCCATTAATGCTTCAAGGATGCCGCGGTCCAGATTATCGATCTGATAATTTTCCATCATTTTTTCTTATGAAGAATGAGTAATCACTCTATTCTAGCCTCTTATTTTATCGAATCAAAAGTGAACGTGGCTTTTTGTTGTTGGATTATTGAATTGAGGCCCTGTTTTGTTGCTTAATCAATATCAACAGGACGCAGGAGTATAAAAATGAAAACCGCTTACATCGTAAAACAACGCCAGATCAGCTTCGTTAAATCCCATTTTTCACGTCAGCTTGAAGAGAAGCTGGGCCTGATTGAAGTGCAGGCACCGATCCTCAGCCGCGTAGGTGATGGGACGCAAGATAACCTGTCTGGTTGCGAAAAAGCGGTACAGGTCAAAGTGAAAACATTGCCAGACGCCCAGTTCGAAGTGGTTCATTCACTGGCGAAATGGAAGCGTCAAACCTTAGGACAACACGACTTCAGCGCGGGCGAAGGGCTTTACACGCACATGAAAGCCCTGCGCCCCGATGAAGACCGTCTAACAGCCATTCATTCTGTCTACGTTGACCAGTGGGACTGGGAGCGCGTCATGGGTGATGGCGAACGCCATGTCGGTACGCTGAAATCCACCGTAGAAGCGATTTATGCGGGAATCAAAGCGACGGAAACGGCCGTCAGTAAAGAGTTCGGTCTGACACCGTTCCTGCCAGACACGATCCACTTTATTCACAGTCAGGATCTGCTGAGCCGTTTCCCGGATCTGGATGCAAAAGGCCGTGAGCGTGCGATCGCTAAAGAGCTGGGCGCGGTATTCTTGATTGGTATCGGGGGCAAACTGTCTGACGGCAAACGTCATGACGTGCGTGCGCCGGATTATGATGACTGGAGCACCTCCGGTGAAAGCGAACGCGCGGGGTTGAACGGCGACATTCTGGTCTGGAACCCTATTCTTAAAGATGCGTTTGAGCTTTCTTCAATGGGGATCCGCGTGGATGCTGATGCGCTTAAACGTCAGCTTGCGGTGACGGGTGATGAAGATCGCCTGAAACTTGAGTGGCACCAGGCGCTGCTGCGCGGCGAGATGCCGCAGACAATCGGCGGCGGGATTGGTCAGTCTCGTTTAACGATGCTGCTGCTGCAACTTTCCCATATCGGCCAGGTTCAGTGCGGAGTATGGCCACAGCAGGTTCGTGCGAGCGTGGATTCTCTTCTTTAATTAGCGTTTCCAGCGTCGGATAAGACGACTGCGTAACCCGGTATCAAAGCGCCAGATATGATCGAAAATGCGCATGATGCCGGGTTTTCCATGTGCAGACATCGCCACGGCATGAAAGCGATGTTGTTGATCCCGCTGCAAAGACTTCACTTTTGCCACCACGTCGTCCGGCAATCGCTGGGCAATAAAATCAGAAATCACTACCGCATCGGCGTCATACCAGTCCCCACCCTGCATCCGTTCGATGATGGAACGAAAACAGCTGGCGATATCCGTCCCGCCGCGAAAGCGCTGGCTCAAAAACCGGATCGCCTGTTCGATGCCTTGTTCAGCCGTTAATTCATAGCCTACGACTTCACTGGAAAACAGCATAATAAAGCAGCGACGCCGGTCTGCGAGGGCGACGCGCATCAGTGCCAGACAAAACGCTTTGGCGCACTGCTCGTTGAAACCGCCCATCGAACCCGAGGTATCAACGCAGACAATAAAGGGGCCGCGTGGCTGTTCGTCAAAATCCTGATGAACGACCGGGCGCTGGCTGATTTTCTCATGCCAGGATTCACCCTGCAGGCGATAGGTGAGCAGCTGTTTCTCCACCAGCCGACGGTAAAATTCATATTCCAGTTCGGTGATGCCCAGCGTAGCCAGTTCGGTCGGCAACAGGCGTAAAATATCGTCACTCTGCTGTAACCCGTCCACCTGCTCCGGTACGGTGGCGGGCTCGCGCACCAGCGTGCGGAAGGTTTCCATTGGGGCGTCTTTTTTCGGCACTGACTTGGCTTCTCGCGAACGGCCAAGCTGCTCTGCGAGCTGCATGAGTTCGGGTTGTTGCGCCAGAAAATCGCCGTATTTCACAATCAGCTGATAATCACCGCGTTTGATTTGTCCGGCGCTCATATCCCACAGACGTCCGGCAGAATTTTCATTTTCCACCAGCACCTGTTCCAGTTGCCCGGTCAGCGTCATGCGTTCCTGAACTTCACTAAGCAGTTGTTCACGTTCCTCTTCCAGAAGCTGCTGGTTAAGTGACGTGGTTTGTACCACCAGGCTCAGCCGCCAGCGCTGCAGAAACAGGGTATGCAACGCCGGGGTGAATGTCGCGTTGTCCGTCACCAGCTTGCGGGCCTGAGCCGCATAAGGAGAGTGCACCTTATCGAGTAGCGTCAGGATTTGTGGTAGTTGAACCATGAACTGGGGTGTCGATAACCGCTGGCATTGCTGATAGCACTCCACCTCTTCCGTCAGTTCAGGCGGGACTTCGGTCTCTTTGAGACGTCTGCGCAGGCTATCGCGCCAGCGCGGCAGGTCGTCGGTAACGGCCTTTTTGATACGGGGAAATTTTTCAAAGAAAGCGGCCAGCTGCGGAGAAGCGAGTAGGGTGAGCACGACCTCTTCGATCAACCCCTCCTCTCCGACGGCCAGCATCACATTCAGCGTATCCAGCGTTAGCATTGACGCGCCTGTTTAATCTGCGCGCTGACATCTTGCAGGCTGGCTTCGATACGGCCCAACCAGTCGCTGTGCACAAAGAGGCATTTCTGCTGCTCACTGAAGCGCGTATGTTGCTGGTGCCACTCGGTATCCAGCGCTTCCAGCTGCTGTTTGATCTCTTCCGGCACGTTCTCGGCAGCGTTGCCTGGCAGGGCAAGGCGTGATCCTTGTAGACTGACATCGCGGATCACCAGATGCTGGCTGGTATCCACTTCCATATTCAGGATCTGCGCAAAGCCGATCCCGTTTAACTTTCCGCGGATCTCGCCGCTTTTGTCCAGCCACTGCGCCAGCGCTTCGCGCTCCAGGGTGATGTGCACCACCTGCATATCGTGGAGCTTCAGCGGCTGCTGGAGCAGAAGCGTCAGCGAGGTTTCAGTCAGTTCCGTGGGGAGTTCATAGTGAGGTTTACGCGAGAACATCCCGCCGAGGCGACTGACTTTAAGCGCAGTTTTATCACTTTGCTGCTGCTGAAGCTGGATGCGTCGCTGAGCGATTGCTCCCAGTTGGTTAAGCATGGTCTGCTGTCCCCATGCGTGCCCGGTCATCAAAACATCCAACTGCTGTTGCATGAGATTCATGCCTTCTGCATCGTGCCAGAGGCAGTCTTTTAGCAGGATAAGGTCGATCGGGGCGACGGCATCTCTCCCACTGAATAACGCGCTCGACTGCAACAGGCGAATGGCTTTTTTCCAACGACGGTCTGACACATAGGGTGCTGACGGCAGTAAATCCAACTGCTGGCGCAGCATGAAGATCAGCTCAAACACCGAATCGGGCAGCTTTATCTTGCCGATATCCTGCTGCCACTGCTGATACTCTTCGTCAGTCACCTGTAGCGAAGGCGAAACCGGATTTTCATTTTCATCCTGCTGGCTCACGAGCATCGAGCGGAAATTGGATTTGTCCTGAACTTTGTCCAGCCACAGGCGAATCAACATGCGGTCATACAACGCCTCAAGGCTGTTATCTGCTTCCGGCAGTTCATTGGATGCGGCCACCAGCAAACGCATCGGGATTTTTTCTTCGTACGCGCCGTTGCGAAAGCGGCGTTCGTTGATGGCGGTGAGCAGCGTATTCAGGATGGCGGGACCAGCTTTCCAGATCTCATCCAGAAAAACGATTTCTGCTTCGGGGAGATAGCCAGCCGTTAAACGCTGATAGCGCCCTTCATCTTTGAGCGCCTGAATCGACAGCGGGCCAAACACCTCTTCTGGCGTGGAGAAACGGGTCATCAAATATTCAAAGGCGCGTGCATTTTGAAAGGCGAACTTCAGGCGGCGGGCGATCAGACTTTTTGCTATGCCGGGAGGGCCGAGTAAAAAGACGCTTTCACCGCTCAGCGCGGCTAACAAACACAAGCGAATCGCATGGCTACGCTCGAAAAGGCCTTTCTCCAGCGCGCTGCTGAGGCGGGAAATTCTTTCTGCTAATAAATGTGAGTGAGCCATAATAGTTTTGCGTCCTTTCGCTGTCGTTGCAGCTATTTGATGCGAGTATAGACGTTTCGGCATGGGCTGGTAATAGACTGAAGTACGGCGCTATTTTCTTTGCGCTAAATTAAAGCGGTTGCATTTAGGGATACGATCTTGCGATTAATCGTGCATACTGTGCGCCTTTTTGTGGGCCAAGGGACTCAGCACACATTTGTTCTACAACGAAAAGACTAGTCTATGAGCACTGATAATAAGCAATCATTACGCGCTATAACGCTTGCGGCTATTGGGGTTGTCTACGGTGACATTGGCACCAGCCCGCTTTACACGCTTCGCGAATGTCTGTCCGGTCAGTTTGGTTTTGGTGTCGAACGTGACGCCGTGTTTGGCTTTTTGTCACTCATCTTCTGGCTGCTGATTCTGGTGGTCTCGCTTAAATATCTCTCGTTTGTCATGCGCGCGGATAACGCCGGTGAAGGCGGGATCCTGACGTTGATGTCCCTGGCGGGGCGTAACACGTCGGCAAGAATGACCTCTTTCCTGGTGATCATCGGATTGATTGGTGGCAGCTTCTTCTATGGGGAAGTGGTGATCACCCCTGCGATTTCGGTGCTTTCGGCGATCGAGGGGCTGGAGATTATCGCGCCGCAGCTGGATACCTGGGTGGTTCCGCTCGCCATTATTGTTCTGACCCTGCTTTTTGCGATTCAGAAACATGGCACCGGGCTGGTGGGTAAGCTGTTTGCCCCGATTATGCTGGCCTGGTTCCTGATCCTGGCGGCACTGGGTTTGCGCGGAATTATGGGCAACCCAGAAGTGCTGCAGGCCCTTAACCCTATCTGGGCGGTCCATTTCTTCCTGGAATACAAAACCGTTTCGTTTGTTGCCCTTGGCGCGGTCGTGCTTTCTATTACCGGCGTCGAAGCGCTGTATGCGGATATGGGTCACTTCGGGAAGCTGCCGATTCGCCTCGCATGGTTTACCGTCGTCTTGCCGTCTCTGGTGTTGAATTACTTCGGTCAGGGGGCGCTGCTGCTGAAAAACCCTGAGGCAATCAAAAACCCGTTCTTCCTGCTGGCGCCGGACTGGGCGCTGGTGCCGATGTTGATTATCGCCACATTGGCGACCGTTATCGCGTCCCAGGCGGTGATCTCTGGCGTGTTCTCGTTGACACGTCAGGCGGTTCGCCTCGGATATTTGTCGCCGATGCGCATTATTCATACTTCGGAGATGGAATCCGGTCAGATCTACATCCCGTTCATTAACTGGCTGCTTTACGTTGCCGTGGTGATTGTGATTGTCAGCTTTGAACACTCCAGCAATCTGGCGGCGGCTTACGGTATTGCCGTCACGGGGACGATGGTACTTACGTCGATTCTGTCGACCACCGTGGCGTACCGGAACTGGCACTGGAATAAGTTCCTGGTGGCGCTGATTCTGGTGGGGCTGCTGTGTATTGATTTGCCACTGTTCTCGGCAAACCTGGATAAAATCGTCTCGGGTGGCTGGCTGCCGTTGACGCTGGGTCTGGTGATGTTCATCGTGATGACAACGTGGAAAAGCGAGCGATTCCGCCTGCTGCGTCGCATGCATGAGCATGGTAATTCTCTTGAGGCGATGATCGCCTCGCTGGAGAAATCACCGCCGGTACGCGTGCCTGGCACCGCGGTATACATGTCACGAGCACAAAAAGTTATTCCGTTTGCGCTGATGCATAACCTCAAGCACAACAAAGTGCTGCACGAACGCGTGATTTTGCTGACGCTGCGGACCGAAGATGCGCCTTACGTGCATAACGTTCGTCGCGTACAGATAGAACAATTATCCCCGACGTTCTGGCGCGTGGTGGCAAGCTACGGCTGGCGCGAAACGCCAAATGTGGAAGAGGTCTTCCACCGCTGCGGTCTCGAAGGGCTGAGCTGTCGCATGATGGAAACCTCGTTCTTTATGTCGCACGAGTCGCTGATTGTCGGCAAACGTCCATGGTATCTGCGCCTGCGTGGCAAGCTGTATCTTATTCTGCAACGTAACGCCCTGCGTGCGCCGGATCAGTTTGAGATTCCGCCTAACCGCGTGATTGAATTAGGAACGCAGGTCGAGATTTAAATCGCCGCACGAATGCCGGGAAGCGCAACGCTCACCCGGCATTTTTCTTTGTGTTTTTCCCTTCAGATTTTACTTAGCGAAACGTTTCGACGTCGATCACAATTCTGTTACGTCATGATGGTTTTCTGAACACTCTTACGGCTACACTTATTTCAGCGAAACGTTTCGCTAGTGGAGCAACAAAATGAAGAAAGGCACGGTACTCAATTCTGAAATCTCATCGGTTATTTCCCGTCTTGGGCATACCGATACGCTGGTGGTTTGCGATGCAGGCTTACCGGTTCCGCACAGCACAACACGTATTGATATGGCATTAACGCAGGGTGTTCCCTCGTTTATGCAGGTACTTGATGTGGTGACGGCGGAGATGCAGGTTGAGACAGCCATTCTCGCGACGGAAATTAAACAACATAATCCGCAACTCCACGAAACGTTGCTCGGCCACATAGAGCAACTGCAACAACACCAGGGAAACACCATAGAAATTCGTTACACGACGCACGAACAGTTCAAACAACAAACCGCAGACAGTCAGGCGGTGATTCGCAGCGGGGAGTGTTCCCCGTATGCGAATATCATTCTCTGTGCTGGCGTCACGTTCTGAGGCCGTCATGGACGCATTATTACAACTCAAAGGGATCGATAAATCGTTCCCGGGCGTAAAAGCCCTCTCTGGCGCGGCGCTGAACGTTTATGCCGGTCGCGTGATGGCGCTGGTAGGTGAAAACGGCGCTGGCAAATCCACCATGATGAAAGTGCTGACCGGCATCTATCAACGCGATGCGGGTTCGCTGGTGTGGCTGGGAAAAGAAACCACCTTCACCGGACCGAAATCCTCACAGGAAGCCGGGATCGGCATTATCCACCAGGAATTAAACCTGATCCCGCAGCTCACCATTGCCGAAAATATCTTTCTTGGCCGCGAATTCGTGGGCCGCTTTGGCAACATCGACTGGAAGTTGATGTACGCCGAAGCCGACAAACTGCTGGCGAAACTGAATCTGCGCTTCAAGAGCGACCGTTTGGTGGGCGATCTTTCGATCGGCGACCAGCAGATGGTGGAAATCGCGAAAGTCTTGAGCTTCGAGTCAAAAGTCATCGTCATGGATGAACCGACCGATGCACTTACTGATACCGAAACCGAATCTTTATTCCGCGTTATCCGCGAGTTGAAATCGCAGGGACGTGGCATTGTTTATATCTCTCACCGCATGAAAGAGATTTTCGAGATTTGTGATGACGTTACCGTGTTCCGCGACGGGCAGTTTATTGCCGAGCGCGAGGTGGCCTCTCTGACCGAAGATTCGCTGATCGAAATGATGGTGGGGCGCAAGCTCGAAGATCAGTATCCGCGACTGGATAAAGCGCCGGGTGACGTCCGCCTGAAGGTGGATAATCTATGCGGTCCAGGCGTCGACAATGTCTCCTTTACGCTGCGCCAGGGTGAAATCCTGGGTGTGGCGGGCCTGATGGGCGCGGGTCGTACCGAATTAATGAAAGTGCTGTACGGCGCGCTGCCGCGTACCAGCGGTTACGTCACGCTCAACGGTCATGAAGTCGTCACCCGTTCTCCGCAGGATGGGCTCGCAAACGGCATCGTTTATATCTCTGAAGACCGTAAACGCGATGGCCTGGTGCTGGGCATGTCGGTTAAAGAGAACATGTCTCTGACCGCGCTGCGCTATTTCAGCCGTAACGGCGGTGGCTTAAAACATAAAGACGAACAGCAGGCGGTCAGCGATTTTATCCGCCTGTTCAATGTGAAAACGCCTTCGATGGAACAGGCTATCGGCCTGCTTTCCGGCGGTAATCAGCAGAAAGTGGCGATTGCGCGCGGTCTGATGACGCGTCCAAAAGTGCTGATCCTCGATGAGCCCACTCGTGGCGTGGACGTCGGCGCCAAGAAAGAGATTTATCAGCTGATCAACCAGTTTAAGGCTGACGGGCTGAGCATCATTCTGGTCTCTTCCGAGATGCCAGAAGTATTAGGCATGAGCGATCGCATTATCGTCATGCATGAAGGGCATCTCGGCGGTGAATTCACTCGCGAGCAGGCCACCCAGGAAGTTCTGATGGCTGCCGCTGTGGGCAAGCTTAATCGCGTGAATCAGGAGTAACAAGATGACTACCCAGGCTGTTTCTGGTCGCCGCTATTTCACTAAGGCATGGCTGTTGGAACAAAAATCGCTGATTGCACTGCTGGTGCTGATCGCGGTGGTTTCGACCATGAGCCCAAACTTTTTTACCGTTAATAACCTGTTCAATATTCTCCAGCAGACGTCTGTAAACGCCATTATGGCTGTCGGGATGACGCTGGTGATTTTGACGTCGGGTATCGACCTGTCCGTCGGTTCTCTGCTGGCGCTCACCGGCGCGGTCGCGGCTTCAATTGTAGGGATTGAAGTGAACGCGCTGGTGGCGATTGCGGCTGCTCTGGCATTGGGCGCAGCGATTGGTGCTGTCACCGGAATGATTGTGGCAAAAGGCCGGGTGCAGGCATTTATTGCGACTCTGGTGATGATGCTGCTGCTGCGTGGCGTCACGATGGTCTATACCAACGGCAGTCCCGTGAATACCGGTTTTACTGACAATGCCGATCTGTTTGGCTGGTTTGGTATTGGTCGCCCGCTGGGGGTTCCAACGCCGGTGTGGATCATGGGTATCGTCTTCCTGGCCGCATGGTACATGCTGCATCACACCCGTCTCGGTCGTTATATTTATGCGCTCGGCGGTAACGAAGCGGCAACGCGCCTGTCAGGCATCAGCGTTAACAAAGTGAAGATTATCGTTTATTCCCTTTGCGGCTTGCTGGCGTCGCTGGCGGGTATCATCGAAGTGGCTCGTCTCTCCTCGGCACAGCCAACGGCGGGTACGGGTTATGAGCTGGATGCGATTGCGGCGGTTGTACTGGGCGGTACCAGCCTTGCAGGTGGTAAAGGTCGCATTGTTGGGACATTGATCGGCGCGCTGATCCTTGGATTCCTGAATAATGGTTTGAATTTGTTAGGTGTTTCTTCCTATTACCAGATGATCGTTAAAGCAGTGGTGATTTTGCTGGCGGTTCTGGTAGACAACAAAAAACAGTAACTGACGACACACTACAGGACATCACTGATATGAATATGAAAAAACTGGCTATTCTGGTTTCTGCTGTGGCGCTGAGCGCCACCGTAAGTGCTAACGCAATGGCGAAAGACACCATCGCGCTGGTGGTTTCTACGCTCAACAATCCGTTCTTCGTTTCGCTGAAGGATGGCGCGCAGAAAGAAGCCGATAAGCTGGGTTACAACCTGGTTGTGCTGGATTCTCAGAACAACCCGGCGAAAGAGCTGGCTAACGTTCAGGACTTAACCGTTCGCGGCACCAAAATTCTGTTGATCAACCCAACGGATTCCGACGCAGTAGGTAACGCCGTTAAGATGGCAAACCAGGCGAACATCCCGGTTATCACCCTTGACCGAGTTGCTGCTAAAGGCGAAGTGGTAAGCCACATTGCTTCTGATAACGTGCTGGGCGGCAAAATCGCCGGTAACTACATCGCGAAGAAAGCCGGTGAAGGCGCAAAAGTTATCGAGCTGCAGGGTATCGCAGGGACTTCCGCAGCGCGTGAGCGTGGCGAAGGCTTCCAGCAGGCCGTTGCAGCACACAAATTTAACGTACTGGCGAGCCAGCCTGCTGACTTCGACCGTACGAAAGGTCTGAACGTAATGCAGAACCTGCTAACCGCGCATCCTGACGTGCAGGCCGTATTCGCACAGAACGATGAAATGGCACTGGGCGCGCTGCGTGCACTGCAAACTGCCGGTAAAACAGATGTGATGGTTGTCGGTTTTGACGGCACGCCAGACGGCGAAAAAGCAGTAAACGATGGCAAACTGGCGGCGACCATCGCGCAGTTACCTGAGCAGATTGGCGCAACGGGCGTTGATATTGCAGATAAAGTGCTGAAAGGCGAAAAGGTTCAGGCTAAATATCCAGTTGACCTGAAGCTGGTCATCAAGCAGTAATAGGCGATTCAGGTCGTTGATAACGGCCTGAGGGACTCAAAATAAAGAAAAGTGTGGCACACGCCACCGGGTCAAACCGGTGGCGCTCTTAGATGGACACCTCATACATGAAAACCGCAGGCAATCTCGTCGTCCTTGGCAGTATCAATGCCGATCACATTCTTAACCTTGAATCTTTCCCCACTCCGGGTGAAACCGTCACGGGAAATCAGTATCAGGTGGCTTTCGGTGGTAAGGGTGCAAACCAGGCCGTAGCGGCCGGTCGCAGTGGTGCGAATATTGCCTTTATTGCCTGTACGGGTGATGACGATACCGGCGAACGTGTTCGCAAGCAGCTGGAAAGCGACAACATCGATATTGCGCCAGTGAGCGTGGTGGATGGGGAATCAACCGGTGTGGCGTTAATTTTCGTCAACGCAGAAGGTGAGAATGTTATCGGTATTCACGCGGGGGCAAACGCGGCGCTGAATATTGAACGCGTTGAAGCGCAGCGTGAAATTATTGCCCGTGCTGAAGCCTTGCTGATGCAGTTGGAGTCTCCGGTCGAAAGCGTGCTGGCGGCGGCAAAAATTGCGCATGAAAATCATACCACTGTCGTACTTAACCCCGCGCCCGCGCGTGTATTATCAGACGAACTGTTGACGCTGGTGGACATCATTACGCCAAACGAAACTGAAGCTGAAAAGCTGACGGGTATTCGTGTGGAAAACGATGACGACGCCGCGCGAGCCGCTAAGGCATTGCACGAGAAAGGCATCGACACCGTGATTATCACGCTCGGTAGCCGTGGCGTGTGGGCGAGCGTTAACGGTGAAGGCCGTCGCGTACCCGGCTTTAAGGTTAAAGCCGTTGACACTATCGCGGCGGGAGACACCTTTAATGGTGCGCTGATCACGGCGTTGCTGGAAGGTAAGCCGATGGATGATGCCATTCGCTTCGCCCATGCCGCGGCCGCGATTGCGGTGACGCGTAAAGGTGCTCAGCCTTCCGTTCCATGGCGCAAAGAGATTGATGAATTTTTGATTCAGCAGAGGTAACGCTTGGCCACAATGAAAGATGTCGCCCGCATGGCGGGCGTTTCTACCTCGACGGTCTCCCACGTAATCAATAGCGATCGCTTTGTCAGCGACGCGATTAAGGCGAAAGTCGAAGCCGCTGTTAAAGACCTCAATTATGCGCCTTCGGCGTTAGCGCGTAGTCTTAAGCTCAATCAGACCCACACAATCGGCATGCTTATCACTGCCAGTACCAACCCTTTCTATTCTGAGCTGGTGCGCGGCGTGGAGCGTAGCTGCTTTGAACGCGGTTATAGCCTGGTGCTGTGTAACACGGAAGGCGATGAGCAACGCATGAACCGTAATCTTGAAACGCTCATGCAAAAACGCGTTGATGGGTTGCTGTTGCTGTGTACCGAAACGCACCAGCCCTCGAAAGAGATTATGCAGCGCTATCCTTCAGTCCCAACCGTGATGATGGACTGGGCACCGTTCGACGGAACCAGCGATCTCATCCAGGACAACTCGCTCCTCGGTGGCGACATGGCGACACAACATTTGATTGATAAAGGGTATCGTCGCATCGCCTGTATCACGGGACCCCTTGATAAGACGCCTGCACGTTTACGTCTCGAAGGGTATCTGACCGCCATGGAGCGTGCCGGTTTATCCGTACCTGAAGGGTATCGCATCACGGGCGATTTTGAGTTCAATGGTGGTTTCGAAGCGATGCAAAAATTGCTGGCGCAGGAACAGCGTCCGCAGGCGGTATTTATTGGTAACGATGCGATGGCATTTGGTGCCTATCAGGCGTTATATCAGGCGGGATTAAGCGTTCCCCATGATATGGCAATCATTGGCTACGATGATATTGAACTGGCGCGTTACATGACTCCGCCGCTGACCACTATTCATCAACCGAAAGATGAACTGGGGGAGCTGGCCATCGATGTGTTGATTCATCGAATGGCACAGCCCACATTGCAGCAGCAGCGCTTGCAGCTTACTCCTGTTCTGATGGAACGCGGTTCGGTTTCGTCGGGTGGCGATCTTTAATCAGGTTGCGGCCATCTTTCGGTTTCAATAATAAAAACACCAGAGCGGAAACCACGGTAATGACGCCCATCGTAATAAAGGTGTAGTGGAACTGCTCGACGGTGTTTGTGCCTTCTATACCTTCATAAATGCGAAGTACCGCTGCGCTCACGGCCACGCCTAAACTGATCGACAGCTGTTGAGTAACGGCCAGGACACTGTTACCGCCGCTGGCATTTTCATCGGTCAGGTCAGCAAGACTAATGGTGTTCATTGAGGTGAACTGAATAGACATCGCCATCCCCAATATAAAGAGCGGCAGGATCAGCATCCATGCAGGCAGTGCCGATGACTGTAGCGAGAACTGCGCAATCATCGCGCCGATAAAGACCGTTATTCCAACCAGCGTTTTCCGATAGCCCAGTCCACGCAGTATTTTCGTTACCATCGATTTCGCCAGAATAGATCCGACGGCGGTCGGTGCCATCATTATCCCCGCGATCAGCGCCGGATAGCCAAAACCTACCTGTAACATCAACGGCATTAAAAAGGGTACGCAGCCTGTGCCAAGACGTGAGGCGATATTCCCCGCGATTCCGACGGAGAAAGTACGCGTTTTAAAAAGCTGTAATGAGATAAGTGGCGTTGGATGACGGCGCGCATGACGTATATAAAGAAGGAAAAGCAGAATGCTGCCGACGATAATCGACAATGCTATCCAGGTCGCGACGATTTTCTCGCCGAATAACTCCATGCCGATGGAGAACAACACCAGGCTCACACCGAAAAGGAAAAAACCACCCATGTCGAAACTGCGCTTGGGCGTGGTGAAATTCGGCATGTATTTGCGGGCATAGCACAGCCCGGCGATACCAATCGGAATGTTGATCAGGAAAATCCAGTGCCAGCTCGCCCAGGTCACCAGTACGCCACCCAACACCGGGCCGAGAATCGGGCCGACCAGACCGGGCATGGTAACGAAATTCAGTACGGGCAAGAGTTCGCTGCGCGGATACGCGCGTAATAACGCGAGTCGTGCGACCGGCATCATCATTGCGCCGCCTATACCCTGAAGCACACGAAAGCTTACTAGCTCCGTTAATGAGGTAGAAAGTGCGCACGCCAGTGAGCCGAGCGTAAATAGCGTGACGGCGAACATAAATATCCGACGTGTACCAAAACGGTCTGCCAGCCAGCCGCTAACAGGGATCAGCATCGCGACGGTCAACGTGTAGCTAATGATGGCGGACTGCATGGCCAGTGGAGAGCGGTTGAGGCTTTGGGCGATGGCCGGCAGGGCCGTATTCAGAATGGTGGCATCCAGTGCCTGCATAAAGAAAGCCATTGCGGCAATCCATGGCAATCCCGCCATGCTGCGTGATTTTTTCTCGTTCATCTATTACCTGCTACTGATTTGGGGCAGCCAACAAAGCCTGGCAAGCGTGTAATGCGCGTTGTCCATCGCTATCCTGGATAGCATCAACAATGGCCTGGTGCAGATCGAGCTTCACCACTTCATCCTGGGTAATAGAAGCAAAGTAGGTGTGGTACACAGAATGGAATAGGGACGCAAATGAGGTCAGGAAGGGATTTCCACTCATCAAGTAGATATGCTCATGCCACGTCATGTCGACTTCAATCCAACGCTGGCGGTTAAAGTGCTGCTTCAGGAAGGTCATCTCTTCCATTAAGGTGTTTAACTGCGCTTTTTGTTCGGCGCTCCCCAACAGTGCGGCGAGTAAACACGCCTGAGGCTCAAGGCTGCTGCGCATCACCAGGAAATGGTCAACAACCTGATGGAAGTTATCCTCAGTCATCCACCAGGAAAGCAACTCCTGATCGAGGAAGTTCCAGTTACTTTGGGGCATAACCCGAGTACCAATACGAGGACGTGGAAGCACCATTCCTTTTGCCGTTAATGTTTTCACTGCTTCACGAACGGCGGTGCGGCTCACCCCAAACTGTTCACCAAGTTCCATTTCTCCGGGCAGAATGCTTCCTGGAGCATATTTTCCCGCCAGAATTCGTTGAGCTAGCTTTTCGGCCAACACATAAGATAGATTTTTTTGTGCCGCCAGCTGTTGTGCGCTTAAGGGCATAGCTCTTATTCCTTAATTGTTCTTGCTAGTAAGTATGCCACCTGGAGTGTGATTGTGGCTGCAAAAACAACAAATAGAACAATTTATGACTTGTTATTAACGGTTTTGGTGAAAAAAAACACGGTTGGAAATTAATTTTAAATTTCCTCTTGTCACCTCAGAATAACTCCCTATAATGCGCCTCCACTGACACGGAACAACGGAACACAAGCCGCCGGGTCAGCGGGGTTCAGCGATGAACGCCGGCAGAGAAAAGCGAAAATAAACGCTTGACTCTGAATGAGGAAAACGTATTATACGGGACCTCGCAACGGTGAGCGAAAGCCGCGTTGCACTGCTCTTTAACAATTTATCAGACAATCTGTGTGGGCACTCAAAGTGACATGGATTCTAAACGTCGCAAGACGCTAAATGAATACCAAAGTCTCT
>NZ_JBWLAQ010000008.1:0-111205 GCF_056490165.1 Lelliottia sp. GFLA7
ATGGTATCTCTCGCATCCCACGGCATAAGCGACTCCGGAAAAGGGGTTCGTATGCCTTAGTTGTAAGTGTCTACCATGTCCCCGAACAAGTGTTCATGATGTCCCCGGACCGTACAGTGGGAGAGGGCCGGGGTGAGGGCATCAGACTGCACACTTTAAAAGCAAAACGGTCACAATCGTGACCGTTTTTAGTCTTTGCACCCTCTCCCTGTGGGAGAGGGTTGGGGTGAGGGCAACAGACCGCACGGACTCAGGACGCTAACGACAACTCACGCTTTCCCGCATTTTGCGCCAGCCATTGCGCTACGCGAGACTGCTGCTCGGCGTCCAGCCACATCCCTTCTTTCGTACGACGCCAGATTGCATCGTCAAGGCGACGCACCCATTCGTGCTCAACCAGATACCGCAGTTCCGCTTCATACAGTTCATGCCCAAAATGCTCGCCCAGATCGGCAATGCTTTGTGCTTCACCGAGGATCAGCTCGGTGTTGCTGCCATAGGTGCGTGCGAAGTGGCGGGCCATCGATTCGGTGATGAACGGATAGCGGCGGCGCAGTTTTGCAGCGTAATCATCACGGTTACTGCCGATATCACCGCCAGGCAGCGTGGCGCCTTTCGTCCAGGCCGGACCGATATTTTTATAGTACGGCGTCAGTTTTTCCAGCGCATGTTCAGCCAGCTTACGGTAGGTCGTCAGTTTCCCGCCAAATACTGACAGCAGCGGTGCTTGACCATTCACGTCGTGAATATCCAGCGTGTAGTCGCGGGTGATAGCCTGCGGTGAATCTGACTCATCATCGCACAGCGGACGCACGCCAGAGTAAGTCCAGACCACGTCATCGCGCCCCAACTGTTTCTTGAAGTGCGTGTTATACACCTTCAACAAATAGCCAATTTCGTTCTCGTCGATCTCGACGTTTTTCGGATCGCCGTTGTACTCCACGTCAGTGGTACCAATGATCGAGAAATCATCCATCCACGGAATAACAAACACGATGCGCTTATCTTCGTTTTGCAGGATGTAAGCCTGTTTCTGGGTATGCGCACGTGGAACGACGATGTGGCTGCCTTTAATCAGGCGAATCCCGTACGGGGAGGGCAGATGCATGCCGTCGTCAAAGAACTGTTTCACCCACGGGCCGGTAGCGTTGACCAGACCGCGCGCCTGCCAGCTGAATTTCTCGCCGGTATCAATGTCTTCGGCGTCCACAATCCACAGGCCGTTTTCACGGCGTGCGGCGGTCGCTCGCGTGCGGGTTTTCACTTCGCCCTCTTTCTTCACCACCATCTGCGCATTTGCCAGAACGAGGCGGGCATCGTCCACCCAGCAGTCAGAATATTCGAAACCGCGCACGATTTCTGGTTTCAGCACCGAATCTGCGCCAAAACGCAAACCGGTAGACGCGGGAAGGCTGGTGCGTTTACCCAGATGATCGTACATAAACAGACCGATACGAATCATCCACGCGGGACGCAAATGCGGGCGATGAGGCAGGCGGAAACGCATCGGAATCGCCAGATGCGGAGCCATTTTCAGTAAAACTTCGCGCTCGGCCAGCGCTTCGCTGACCAGACGAAATTCGTAGTGTTCCAGGTAGCGCAGGCCGCCGTGGATCAGTTTGGAGCTGGCGGACGATGTCGCACAGGCGAGATCGTTGGCTTCCAGCATCAATACAGATAAACCGCGTCCTGCGGCATCTGCCGCGATGCCGGCACCGTTGATGCCGCCGCCTATCACAATCAGATCTTTGGTTTCCATGTCACCCTCATGCACTTTCGTTAAAGCTCATAAATGTTCGATATCGCTCATAATAGCAAAGGAACGCGTTTTTGGTAACATCAAAAAAACAATTTTGAGTGATAGAGATAACATAATGGCGTTTAGCCGCCGCCAGGACGTACACTACGCGGTAAAATAGTGCGGCCTGATACCCTCGCCCCAGCCCTCTCCCACGGGGAGAGGGGGCAGATTTCCTCACCCTGGGGTAATTTTTCTCTCTGAAAGAGAGGGAAACGTCGCACCAACCTGAATAATGAAAAGAGAAAACCATGGATCAATTTGAATGCATTAATGTCGAAGAAGCCCATCAGAAAATGCATCAGGGAAAGGCGGTGTTGGTGGATATCCGCGATCCGCAAAGCTACGCGATGGGACACACGCCGGGTGCGTTCCACCTGACGAACGACACTCTGGGCACGTTTATGCGCGATAACGATTTTGAAACGCCGGTGATGGTGATGTGCTATCACGGCAACAGCAGCAAAGGCGCGGCGCAGTATCTGCTCCAGCAGGGTTACGATGCGGTCTACAGCGTTGATGGCGGCTTTGACGCGTGGCATCGCCATTTCCCGGCGGAAGTTGAGCACGCGTTTGGGGGCTAAAACCTCTATACTGTCCCCCTTTGTGTGGAACTAAGCGACTGCCGCCCATGTTGATGATTACCTCTTTTACCAATCCGCGCGTCGCTCAGGCGTTTGTCGATTACATGGCGACGCAGGGCGTCGTTCTGACTCTCCAGCAGCATACGCAAACTGACGTCTGGCTGGCGGATGAAAGCCAGGCCGAACGGGTGAATGCTGAGCTGGCGCGTTTCCTCGAGAATCCCGGCGACCCGCGTTATCTGGCTGCGAGCTGGACCAACGGCCATATGGACAGTGGATTGCACTACCAGCGCTTCCCTTTCTTTGCCACCGTGCGCGAACGCGCAGGGCCGTTTACGCTGTTGCTGATGGCGGCCTGCATTCTGGTGTTTATCATCATGAACGTGGTCGGCGATCAACGTGTGATGATCGCCCTGGCGTGGCCGTACGGTCCGGCGGTGCAATACGATGTCTGGCGTTACTTTACCCACGCGCTGATGCATTTCTCGGTTCTGCATATTCTCTTTAACCTGCTGTGGTGGTGGTATCTCGGCGGGGCGGTTGAGAAACGTCTCGGCAGCGGCAAGCTGATTGTGATCACCATTATTAGTGCACTACTCAGCGGTTATGTGCAGCACAAATTTAGCGGCCCGTGGTTTGGCGGTTTGTCGGGCGTGGTGTACGCCTTGATGGGATATGCCTGGCTTCGCGGTGAGCGCGACCCGGAAAGTGGCATTTATATGCAGCGTGGTTTGATAACCTTTGCATTAGTATGGCTAATTGCCGGATGGTTTGATCTGTTTGGTATGTCTATCGCGAACGGCGCACATGTCACCGGGCTGGCCGTTGGGCTGGCGATGGCCTTTGCCGATACGCTGAATGCGCGAAAACGAACATAATTCCAGGGATATTTCATGAAACAGACACAGCGACATGACGCCATTATCGAACTGGTTAAAAAACAGGGATACGTCAGCACTGAAGAGTTGGTTGAGCAATTTGCCGTTAGCCCGCAGACCATTCGCCGCGATTTAAACGATCTGGCCGACCAGAACCGCATTTTGCGCCATCATGGCGGCGCGGCCTTGCCGTCCAGCTCGGTGAACACGTCCTGGCACGATCGTAAAGCGACGCAAACGGCCGAGAAAGAACGTATTGCCCATAAAGTAGCGAGCCAAATTCCTAACGGTGCGACGCTGTTTATTGATATCGGGACCACGCCAGAGGCGGTGGCGCATGCGCTGCTCAACCATGAAAATCTGCGCATCGTGACCAACAACCTGAACGTGGCCACCACGTTGATGGTCAAGGACGATTTCCGCATCATTCTGGCGGGTGGCGAATTGCGTAGCCGTGACGGCGGAATTATCGGTGAGGCGACGCTCGACTTTATCTCTCAGTTTCGCCTCGATTTCGGCATTCTGGGGATCAGCGGTATCGACAGCGATGGTTCATTGCTGGAGTTTGATTATCACGAAGTCCGCACCAAACGCGCGATTATCGACAATTCCCGCCACGTTATGCTGGTGGTGGATCACTCCAAGTTTGGGCGTAACGCGATGGTGAACATGGGCAGTATCAGCATGGTGAATGCGGTGTATACCGATGTGATGCCACCAGCGGGCGTATTGCAGGTGATCAACGATAACAACGTGCAGCTAGAACTGTGCTGAAGTAAAAACAGAACGGCAACTCAGTTGCCGTTTTGGTATTTGCTCCCTTTCTCTGTGTGAGAGGGCTGGAATGAGAACATCAAACCGCACCAGAAAAGCAAAACGGCAACTGAGTCGCCGTTTTTGGTATTTGCTCCCTCTCCCTGTGTGAGAGGGCTGGGGTGAGGGCATCAAGCCCTGCAATTCTTAAACCCCATACCCCATCATTTTCAGCAGCTGTTGCGCATGCTGCACGGCGTCCTGGCGATGCGCCACGCCCAGTTTCTGATATAAATTGCGAATGTGCGTTTTGATGGTAGTCGCCGCGACGGCCAGCTCACCCGCAATTTGCTCATTGCTGTAACCAGAATAAATCAGCCCCAGGACCTGCCATTCACGCTGCGTCAGCGGGCTGGTGCGAATCAGTTCCGGCACTTCCGGATGCGTCAGCAGACGTTCGACAAAGTTCTCATCAAAGTGCGCGAATTTATGTCGGTGATGCTGATTTATCTCACGCAAAATACGCTGGGCGCGGTGTTGGTCCAGTTCCGGCAAGGTATTAAGCTGAATAAGCTGACGCAACTGCTGCGCCATAACTTCGCCTTCAATCACAAAGTGGCTGATAAACCCGGTACGATTCGCCAATTGCAACGCCTCCAGCAACACACGCTGCGCGTCATTTTTACGTCCTGCCTGCCAGTAAAGCTGATTAAGCAGCAGCAGGTTGCGGTTGAGATCGCTCATCAGACGCAGACTGCGGGCATTTTCGTTCAACTCTTCCAGCACGATTTCTGCCGGGTCAAAGTCCCCTAACAGGATCTGCACACGGGCAATATTGCGCCATTGGCTTTGCAGGAAGTGGTTGTTGGCAAACTCTGGTTTTGGCGTCTGGCGCAGCCAGTTGGCGGCAGATTTTTTATCGCCGATCATTTGCCAGTAAATCACCCGCACTTTATCCGCGTTAGACACCCAGTCGCTGTGGTACTGACCATTGCCGAGCAAGTTTTCCAGACGATTAAGATGATTGCGGGCGTTATCCAGATCGCCACGTGCCAGTGAGCACTGCACCAGCAGCGCCAGGCATTGCAACTGCTGCTGCGGCTGAAACGCGGAAAGCACTTCGACACCGTGACGGGCGGAACTTTCGGCCTCATCCAGACGCGACCACGCCCACAGAAGCTGAGCGCGAATACGTAACAGGAACTCGTGCATCGGCAGCTGTTCCAGGTGCTGATCGTGAATCAGCTGGAACGCTTTTTCCTGCGTCTCCCAGGCGGCTTGCAGGAACCCCTGCGCGAATAAAATTTCGCTTTGCTGGATCATGCTCCACAGTGCGTAATGCCAGATATCATGGCGGCGGGCCATCTGTTCCGTTTGTTGCATCAGCGCCAGCGACAGGCTGAGATCGCCTTTACAGTGCAGCACTTCGCCGTGTACCGATGTGGCGACGATCCGGCTGTAGAAATTGGCCAGCGGCAGTTCATCCAGTGCGATCATCGCCAGGCGTTCGGCTTCTTCCGGGTCGCCGTCGTTAATCGCGACCTGTGCACGCAAGGCGTTAAATTCACCGTGCAGCGTCGCATCCATTTCGCCCTTCATCTCTTGTTCGGCGCGCGCCAGCAGCATGTTCACTTCGCTGTAGCGGTGCTGGCTTTGCATCAGCCAGGCCTGCAAAAGCACCAGACGCGGATTTTCCAGCAGGCTTTCCCACGGCAACGCGCGCAATGACTCTTCAAGCAGCGTCAGCTCGCTATGATTAAACAGGCCCCACGCATGGTTGAGCAAAATATCGCGCAGCATATTGGCGTCGCCCGCAGCCAGAGCATGATGAATGGCTTCGCTCGGGAAGCCTTGCGCCATCCAGCTTTCTGCGGCTGAGCGGTGAACTTCAGGTAATTCTGTTGCGAGTTCCCACTGACAGCGTTGGCGCAGGAAGCTGCCAAACAGCGGGTGGAAGCTGAACCATTCGCCCGAGTCGTCCATGCGTTGCAGGAACAGGCCCTGACGTTCAATTTCTTCGAGGCGCATTTGCCCGTTGTCTTCGCCGGTGACGCGCACAATGAGCGCATCGTTCATCGAGCGCAGCAGCGAGCTTTTCAGCAAGAACTGGCGGGTGGCGGGATCGACGCTGTCCAGAACTTCATCGACCAAATAATCGGATAAATGGCTGGCGTTGATGCCTGACAGACGACGCGCTGACTGATGCGTCGGGCTGTTATTTTGTCGCGCTGAGAGGGCGATCAACTGTAACGCGGTCGCCCAGCCCGCAACGTCATCGCACAGGCGGCTGCTTTCTGCGGCTTCAATAGGCGAGCTGAGTCGGCAGTCGAAAAACTGTTTGGCTTCCTGATGGTTAAAGGAAAGCTGTTGACTGCCCACTTCCAGCAATTGATCGCGCACGCGCAGGTTGGCGATACCCAACTGCGGCAAGTTACGCGACAGCACGACCAGCGTCAGGTTTTCCGGCTGATGGCGCAGGAAGAAGCGCATGGATTCATGGATGACCGGGTTGGTGATCAGATGATAATCATCAATCACCAGATAAAGCGGGCGATGCCATTCGGCAAGTTCGATAAAAAGCTGTGCGAAAAGCGACGAAAGACTCGCGTACTGGCGCTTTTGCACCATGATTTCGCTGGTGACGCAGTGCCCGTTTGTGGCCTGCTGAATGGCAGCAATCAAATAGCTGGCGAAACGCTCTGTCTGGTTATCCCCCTCATCCAGAGAGTACCACCCTAAATCGCTTTTGCCGGAGGCCCACTGAGAAATGAGCGTCGTTTTTCCATAGCCCGCAGGGCTCGTTATCAGCGCCAGTCGGAAATTATTCGCGCCGGAAAGTTTCGCCAACAGACGTTCGCGGACCACGGTATGGTCAAGACGAACCGGGCGACTTAATTTGGACGGAATCAACATAAGTTTTCACTTCACTGTGGGGAAACGAGGAAATCGATTTTTTTTGGGCTTCGTAATTAATAGATATAAGGTCGGCCAGAAAGAGAACTATTGCAAGTTATGTCCGACTTTTCTGTGCCTTAATTTGCACTCTGTCACAATTTTATTTCAATCGAGGTGGGAACTTTTCGATATGCCCTATAAACCGCGTGGATGCTGGCTTGTATGCATTTAGTGCGGTTAAACTGAAATCGGTTTCAGTCTGCCTGATACGCGTCAACGTAATAAATTTTCTGTGCCGGAGCGGTAATAAAATAACGCGCCTGAATAATTACAAAAGTCATAAATATTATTTCACGTAAACATTTATTTCTGGTTCATTTAATTTCATCCGAAACTGCATTTCATTTTTTTGACACTCTTCCGATTTATCCTGACGCCGAATGGTCACACTCGTTCTATGCTCAAGAGTGGCCTTGATCACACTTTAGCGCTCATCCCTGCTACTCCTCCCTGTCTAATCCCCGTCAGGAGGAGGAAGAGATAACATGAGCCAGGCACACTAGCGCCAATATCTTTACTTTATCTACAGGATGCCGATTCCCTATGTCACAGCCTACCTTCAATAAAGATCACTTTCAGGCAGCCCTGACGCGTCAGTGGCAGCGTTTTGGTTTGCACGCGGCAGAAGACATGACACCTCATCAGTGGTGGCAGGCGGTGAGCGGTGCGCTGGCTGAATTGCTCAGCGCGCAGCCCGTAGCGAAGCCGGTGAAAAACCAGCGTCACGTCAACTACATCTCCATGGAGTTCCTGATTGGTCGTTTGACCGGGAATAACCTGCTGAACCTTGGCTGGTATCAGGAGGTAAGCGAGGTGCTCAATGAGCACAATATCCATCTGACGGATCTGCTGGAAGAAGAGACCGATCCCGGTCTTGGTAATGGCGGTCTGGGGCGTCTGGCAGCGTGTTTCCTGGATTCCATGGCAACCGTGGGGCAATCCGCGACCGGCTATGGCCTGAACTATCAGTACGGCTTATTCCGCCAGTCTTTTGCGGATGGCCATCAGGTTGAAGCGCCGGACGACTGGCATCGCGGTACCTATCCGTGGTTCCGCCACAATGCGCAGCTCGACGTGCAGGTGGGGATCGGCGGAAAAGTCTCGAAGCAGGGCCATTGGGTACCGGATTTTGTCATTACCGGCGAAGCCTGGGATCTGCCGGTTCTGGGCTACCGCAATGGCGTTGCGCAGCCGCTGCGTCTGTGGCAGGCGAAGCACGCGCATCCGTTTAACCTGACCAAATTTAACGACGGCGATTTCCTGCGCGCTGAGCAGCAGGGTATCGACGCAGAAAAACTGACCAAAGTGCTCTACCCGAACGACAACCATCTGGCCGGCAAAAAGCTGCGCCTGATGCAGCAGTATTTCCAGTGCGCCTGCTCCGTAGCCGACATTTTGCGTCGCCATCATCTGGAAGGGCGCAAGCTGGCAGAACTGCCGGATTACGAAGTGATTCAGTTGAACGACACGCACCCGACAATTGCGATTCCTGAGTTGCTGCGTGTGCTGATCGATGAGCACCAGCTGAGCTGGGACGCTGCATGGGCGATCACCAGCCGTACCTTCGCGTACACCAACCATACCCTGATGCCAGAGGCGCTGGAGTGCTGGGATGAGAAGCTGGTGAAAGCGCTACTGCCGCGTCACATGCAGATAATCAATCAGATCAACGACCAGTTTAAAGTGCTGGTGAATAAAACCTGGCCGGGCGACAAAGACGTCTGGGCGAAGCTGGCCGTGGTGCACGACAAACAAGTCCGTATGGCTAATATGTGCGTGGTCAGCGGCTTTGCGGTGAACGGTGTGGCGGCGCTGCACTCCGATCTGGTGGTCAAAGATCTGTTCCCGGAATATCACCAGCTGTGGCCAAACAAATTCCATAATGTGACTAACGGCATCACGCCGCGTCGCTGGATCAAACAGTGCAACCCGGCGCTCGCCGCGCTGCTGGATAAAACGCTGAAAAAAGAGTGGGCCAACGATCTCGACCAGCTCATCAATCTGGAAAAACAGGCCGACGACGCAAAATTCCGTGCGAAATACCGCGCGATTAAGTTGGATAACAAAGTCCGTCTGGCAGAGTTTGTTAAAGTGCGCACGGGTGTTGAAATCAATCCCCATGCCATTTTTGACATCCAGATTAAACGTCTGCATGAATACAAACGCCAGCACCTGAACCTGCTGCACATTCTGGCGCTGTACAAAGAGATTCGTGAGAACCCGAGCGCCGATCGCGTGCCACGCGTGTTCCTGTTTGGCGCGAAAGCCGCACCGGGTTACTACCTGGCGAAAAACATTATCCTCGCCATCAATAAAGTGGCAGAAGCAGTCAACAACGATCCTGCCGTGGGCGATAAGCTCAAAGTGGTGTTCCTGCCGGATTATTGCGTCTCTGCCGCTGAACTGCTGATTCCGGCGGCGGATGTCTCCGAGCAGATTTCTACTGCGGGCAAAGAAGCGTCTGGTACCGGCAACATGAAGCTGGCGCTGAACGGGGCATTGACCGTGGGCACGCTGGACGGTGCGAACGTCGAAATCGCCGAACAGGTGGGCGAAGAAAATATCTTTATCTTCGGTCATACCGTAGAGCAGGTGAAGGCGCTCAAAGCTAAAGGCTACGATCCGCTGAAATGGCGTAAAAAAGACAAAGCGCTGGATGCGGTACTCAAAGAGCTGGAAAGCGGTAAATACAGCGATGGCGACAAGCACGCGTTTGACCAGATGCTGCACAGCATCGGCAAACAGGGCGGTGACCCGTATCTGGTGATGGCCGATTTTACCGCTTACGTTGACGCGCAAAAGCAGGTTGATGTGCTGTACCGCGACCAGGACGCCTGGACCCGTGCGTGCATTCTGAACACCGCGCGCTGCGGGATGTTCAGTTCTGACCGCTCAATCCGTGATTATCAGGCCCGTATCTGGCAGGCAAAACGCTAAGGAAGCGCGATGGATAGCAAACGTCTGGATAATGCCGCGCTGGCGGCGGGGATCAGCCCCAGTTATATCAATGCTCACGGCAAACCACAGTCAATTGGCGCTGAAACCAAAAGACGTTTGCTGGATGCCATGCACAAGGCAAAACCCGTCGCGAAAGCGGCGGTAAGCCCGGTTCCTGTCGTCATGGTGTATACCCATGGCAAAAAAATGCCGTTACCGATTGAAGGCAAAGGAGAATTTAGCTGGGATCTGACTACTGAAGACGGTCACCAGCATAACGGCCACGCCACGGGCGGTAAAACGCTGACTCTTCCGGCAAAATTGCCGGAGGGCTACCACACCCTGACGCTCACTCAGGACAGCCAACGCTTCGCGTGTCGGGTGATTGTCGCGCCGAAACGCTGCTATGAACCGCAGGCGTTGCTCGAAGGTAAAAAGCTGTGGGGCGCTTGCGTGCAGCTTTATACCTTGCGTTCGGACGATAACTGGGGCATCGGCGATTTTGGCGATCTGAAAAAGATGCTGGGAGAAGTAGGTAAACGCGGCGGCGCGTTTATCGGCCTGAACCCGATTCACGCGCTTTATCCGGCCAACCCGGAAAGCGCCAGCCCGTACAGCCCGTCGTCCCGTCGCTGGATGAACGTGATTTATATTGACGTTAACGCGCTGGATGATTTCAAAAAGAGCAAAGACGCGCAGGCGTGGTGGAAACTCAGCACCACGCAGCAGATGTTGAAGCAGGCGCGTGACGCGGATTGGGTTGATTATTCAACCGTCACGTCGCTCAAAATGGCGGCGCTGCGTCTGGCGTGGAAAGGCTTCTCAACGCGCGATGACGACCAGATGGCGGCCTTTCGTCAGTTTATCGCCCAGGAAGGTGAAAGCCTCTACTGGCAAGCGGCGTTTGATGCGCTGCATGCGTATCAGGTGAAAGAGGACGAAATGCGCTGGGGCTGGCCGGTGTGGCCAGAGGCGTATCAGTCCGTCGATTCTCCAGAAGTGAAAGCGTTCTGCAAAAAGCACGCTGATGAGGTGGACTTTTTCCTGTGGCTGCAATGGCTGGCCTACAGTCAGTTTGCGGCCTGCTGGCAGCAAAGTCAGGGCGACAATATGCCGATTGGCCTGTATCGCGATCTGGCCGTCGGCGTGGCGGAAGGCGGGGCGGAAACCTGGTGTGACCGCGAGCTGTACTGCCTGAAAGCGTCGGTTGGCGCGCCGCCGGATATTCTGGGGCCACTTGGGCAAAACTGGGGGTTGCCGCCGATGGACCCGCATGTGATGGTCGCGCGGGCTTACGAACCGTTTATCGATCTGCTGCGCGCCAATATGCAAAACTGCGGGGCATTGCGTATCGACCATGTGATGTCGGTGCTGCGTTTATGGTGGATCCCCTACGGCGAAACGGCTGACCATGGCGCATATGTGCAATATCCGGTGGATGATTTGCTGTCCATCCTCGCGCTCGAAAGCAAGCGTCACCACTGCATGGTGATTGGCGAGGATCTTGGCACCGTGCCGGTTGAAATCGTCAGCAAATTACGCGACAGTGGCGTCTATTCCTACAAAGTACTGTATTTCGAGAGTGATCATGAGAAGACGTTCCGTTCGCCGCAAGCGTACCCTGAACAATCAATGGCTGTCGCGACAACGCATGATCTTCCTACGCTGCGAGGCTATTGGGAAAGCGGCGATCTCACGCTTGGCAAAACGCTAGGCCTGTATCCTGACGACGTGGTGCTGCGCGGTCTGTATCAGGATCGCGAACTGGCAAAACAGGGTCTACTGGATGCGTTGCGTAAGCATGGCTGTTTGCCAAAGCGTACCGGGCATAAGGCCTCGTTGATGTCGATGACCGCGACGTTAAATCGTGGAATGCAGCGTTACATCGCCGACAGCAACAGTGCGTTGCTTGGGCTTCAGCCGGAAGACTGGCTAGGCATGGCGGAGCCGGTGAACATTCCGGGCACCAGTTATCAGTACAAAAACTGGCGGCGCAAACTGTCCACAACGCTTGAAAAGATGTTTGCCGATGAAGGGGTGAACAAGCTGATTAAAGATTTGGATAAACGCAGAAAGACCGTCGTCAAAAAGAAATAAAAAAACCCGCCAATCGGCGGGTTTTTTCTTTTAAATCACCATGTTCAGCAGCAGAACCCCGATCAGGCCGCATACCGAGATAATGGTTTCCAGCACTGACCAGGACTTGATGGTCTCGCCGATAGTCAGGTTGAAGTATTCCTTGAACAGCCAGAAGCCTGGATCGTTCACGTGGGAGAAAATCACGCTACCGGAACCGACCGCGATAACCATCAGCTCTGGGCTTACGCCGGTTGTCGCAATCAGCGGAGCCGCGATGCCGCCTGCAGTAATCGCCGCCACGGTCGCAGAACCCAGCGCGATACGCAGAACCGCAGCAATCGACCAGGCCATCAGCAGCGGAGAAATATTGGTGGAATGCATCATGGAGGCGATGTATTTGTCCACGCCGCTGTCGACCAGAACCTGTTTGAACGCACCGCCACCGCCGATGATCAACAGCATCATGGCAATGATTTTGATGGAAGAGGTCAGCGTTTCGTTGATCTGATCCATATTGCGGCCACGATTCAGACCAAAGGTAAACAGGGCAATCAGCACCGCAATCAGCGTCGCCATGACCGGGTCACCCAGGAATTCCGCAACGGACAGGAATGGATGGCCTTTTGGCAGAATCATCTCGGCAACCGCACGCATCGCCATCAGAACAACCGGTACCAGCGAGGTCCAGACGCTGACGCCAAAGCTTGGCATCTCTTCTTCAGTGAAGGTTTTCGCGCTGTACAGGCCTTCAGGAATCGGCTTGTCGATGCCTTTCAGGCAGCGAGCAAATACCGGGCCGGCCAGAATAACGGTTGGGATCGCCAGAATCGTACCGAACAGCAGGGTTTTACCCATATCTGCATGGAAAATGGTCGCGATCGCGGTTGGACCCGGGTGAGGGGGCAGGAAGCCGTGGGTGACAGACAGCGCAGCGGCCATCGGCACACCAACATACAGCAGCGGAATGTTAGCGGCAGCCGCGATGGTGAAGACCAGCGGCAGCATCAGCACGAAGCCCACTTCGTAGAACAACGCAAATCCCACCGTGAAGCCAGTTAATACCACGGCCCACTGGATGTGCTGTTTGCCGAATTTGGCAATCAACGTGGTGGCAATACGCTGCGCGCCGCCGCAGTCTGCCAGCATTTTGCCGAGCATGGCGCCGAAGCCCATAATCAGCGCCAGGCTGCCGAGCGTTCCGCCCACACCTGCTTTGATCGAGCTAATAACTTTTACCAGCGGCATCCCTTGCATCAAACCGACTGCGAGTGCCACCAGAACCAGAGCGATGAACCCGTTCAGTTTGAAACGGATCATCAAGAGCAGTAATAAGACAACACCGATAGCGACGATAACTAATGGCATGATTGACCTGGCCTATGATTTGTTATGGGTAACGTCATTGTTTCAACGACACTTTCCGATTGTCCCAACTGGGAACAGAGTGGTTACGGCACTAATACTGATTGCCTGCGAAACCATTAAGTTTAGTCGGCTGTTATGAGGGTGCTTAGTGCTTGGGAGAATGATACGGGTAACATCTATCGATTGAGAATCACCCTGGGGGGCAAAATTTGAATTATGAGACACAGGTCATGTTATAGCGGGAAGGGGAAATGCGGCCCGGCAGGGGGGAGATTGCCGGGCTGAGACAGACGGGAGCTTAGTAGTAGGAGTGCTCGCCGCGCTGGTGTTCGGTGAGGTCGCGAACGCCTTTCAGCTCCGGGAACTCATTCAGCATCTGCTTCTCGATGCCTTCTTTGAGGGTCACGTCGACCATGGAACAGCCGTTACAGCCGCCGCCAAACTGCAGGATCGCTAAGCCGTCTTCGGTGATTTCCATCAGCGTTACACGACCACCGTGGCCCGCCAGCTGTGGGTTAATCTGCGATTGCAGCAGATATTCCACACGTTCCATCAGCGGCGCATCGTCAGACACTTTACGCATTTTGGCGTTTGGCGCTTTCAGCGTCAGCTGAGAACCGAGCTGGTCGGTAACAAAATCGATTTCCGCATCGTCAAGATACGGTGCGCTCAACTCATCGACATAGGCGGTGAGCAGCTCAAATTTAAGGGCAGTGTCAGATGCTTCCACAGCGTCCGGAGGACAATAAGAAACACCGCATTCTGCATTCGGAGTGCCTGGATTGATCACAAACACGCGGATCTGCGTCCCTTCTTCCTGATTTGCCAGCAGTTTGGCAAAGTGCGCTTGTGCAGAATCGGAAATACGGATCATAGCTTTGGCCTAATAGTTGACTAAAATACTTGGGTATTATTATACGCCCATCGGAAAAGGGCTACAAGGTACGACACAAACACCATACCTGAACCGACGCCGCGCCGCTTTGCAAAAGCAGTCGGGAAAGTTCGGCCACGGTGCTGCCCGTAGTGACGACATCATCCACAATCGCGATATGGCGACCTTTCACCGACAATTCAAGGTGAAAGGCATTTTTAAGGTTTCTTTTGCGCAGTCGCGCGTTGAGCTGGTGTTGGACTGCCGTGGCGTGCACGCGCTTCAACGCGCCAGAGAAGTAAGCACAGCCGAGCCAACACGCGAGCGGACGGCACAATAAATCGCTTTGATTATACCCGCGACGCCAGTGGCGACGGGAATGTAGCGGTACGTTGATAATGAGATCGACTTTCGGCAACGCCCGCGATCGCCTGGCGTGTAAAACCGCAAGCACTAACAGACGGGCAAGCGGCCAGGCCAGTTGGCTCTGACCCGTAAACTTCAGTTTGTGGATCAGGCCGCTCAACGGCTGAACATAATCATCGACCGCCACCAGCGCGCACCACGGCGGCGGGTGTTGCAGGCATCTCCCGCAAGGCATCTTCATGCTCATCGCCGGTAAACCGCATTGCGGGCAACAAGGGTGACGGGTGTTGAACGATCGCGTACAGACCGAACATATGCCCCAACGGCTCATCATGAGCGGCATTCGGCATAGCCAGCACAAGCCAGGCACTGTTAGCATGAGCAACTTCCTTGTTAAAAAAGAGAACCATAACCGATGAAGAATCTTTGGTGGCAGACCGTCGGCACAGGAAATTGTCATCTTGTGCTGCTGCACGGATGGGGACTGAACGCCGAAGTGTGGCATTGCATTCAGGAGGAATTGGCCTCGCATTTCACGCTGCACCTGATTGATCTGCCTGGCTTTGGGCGCAGCCGTGATTTTGGTGCCATGACGCTTGATGAGATGGCGCTGCAGGTTCTGGAACACGCGCCGCAAAAAGCCGTCTGGCTCGGCTGGAGTCTCGGCGGGCTGGTGGCAAGCCAGATTGCATTGCAGCATTCGGAGCGTGTTCAGGCGCTGGTCACCGTGGCTTCGTCGCCCTGTTTTAGCGCGCGTGAAGAATGGCCGGGCATCAGGCCAGACGTGTTAGCCAATTTTCAGCAACAGCTAAGCGAAGATTTTCAGCGTACGGTGGAGCGTTTTCTGGCGCTGCAAACGATGGGTACTGAAACCGCACGTCAGGATGCGCGGATGCTGAAAAGCACTGTGCTGTCGTTGCCGATGCCGGACGTTGACGTGCTCAACGGCGGGCTTGAGATCCTGAAAACGGTCGATCTGCGCGAACCGCTGGCAACGCTTGATGTGCCACACCTGCGGATTTATGGCTATCTTGATGGGCTGGTACCACGCAAAGTGGTCCCGCTGCTGGATGCGCTGTGGCCACAGAGCGAATCACAGGTAATTGCTAAAGCCGCACATGCGCCGTTTATCTCGCATCCCGGTGAATTTTGTGCCGCGCTGGTTGCGTTAAGTCAACGTTTCAACTGATTTTTATCCTCAACCTGGCAAAAGTCATGTGCCGCAACAATACTTCAAATGTCGTTGCGGCGATTCAGCCGACGATAATCAAAACTACAATTTATGGGAGTGATAGCTATGAAGCTTGTTTCAGGTATTGTTGCCTCTTTGGTTATTGGGTCTTTGTCTTGCAGTGTATTCGCAGCGCAAGAGCTGGAGAAAGATAAAGTGGCAGGCATGAATTTGACGAAGATCGGTGATATCACGACTTCAGATACCACGGCTCCGATGGATGCCAAAAAAGAGCTGTCGAAAAAGGCGGATGAGCTGGGCGGCACTTACTACGTGATTACCAGCGCGAACAAGAACGAGAAATCTGTTCACGCCACAGCTGACGTTTATAAATAATGACAACACGCCGGGGGCGAAATGCCCCCTGCATGTTTGCTTATCGCAGTGCCCACCACTCCTTCAGGCAGGCCTTACCTTCCGGGCAACTCTTGCAACTCCCCGTGAGACAACCGTCGGCATCCTCTTGAATACGTTGGGCTCTCCCCATTGCTTCCATTCTTTCGAGCATGGCATCGATCAACGGCTGTGGCGTGTGCAAAGAGAGGCTCAACTGTTTTGCCTCCATTCGTCCCTGCAGCGCCAGTAAATCTCTCACCTCAATCATGGATGCCATATTGACCTCTTAGTGGCAGTCGCCAGCCGGGCTGTTACAACAATTCGCGACTGTCTTATTGGTGGCCAGCAGGTTCACGTCAACGCGACTACGCGCCCGGCGCAGCAGGCCAAGCAGGACCACGTTAAACAGCACCACTGCCAGAATGCACACCAGACTGTAGCGCGGATGCTGGCTAAAATTGGTCGCTTGATAGAAAACGGTAGAGAGCGAGTAGGCAATGTTCAGCCCCCACAGAACCGAGAAGCCCATCCAGCCGCGGCTGGATTCGCGCGCGATCGCACCCATCACTGAGATACATGGAATGTAGAGCAACACAAAAATCAGGTAGCTGTAAGCCGCCGACGCGCTGCCAAATTTCTCGCTCATCACGCCCATCGCGCCTGTTGCCATTTCGCCGTCGCCTTTGCTGGCTTCGATAGGGTTGGCCAGTACGCTCAGGCTGAAGGTGCCTTTCAGGCTTTGCCAGGTTTCATCCACCGCCCCGAGCAGCTCATCTCCGAGATGGAATTCCGCTGGATTGAACTCCTGTTCCTGAATGTTTTCGGCCGTGTAGAGCGTGTTCAGCGTACCGACGACCACCTCTTTCGCCATCGCACCGGTGAACAACCCCACGGTTGCTTGCCAGTTGTCTTCGTGGACGCCAATCGGCTTGAACAGTGGCGTAATCACACGGCTGACGGAGGCCAGCGCGGAATCGTTGATGTTAGCCGCCGCTTTACCTTCGAGCGTAAAGCTGTTCAGTGCGCTGAGGAAAATGCTGACAATGACGATCACTTTCCCGGCACGTAAAACAAAGCCTTTCAGGCGCTGCCAGGTTTGGATCAGCAGGCTTTTCACGTGCGGAACGTGATAGACCGGTAGCTCCATCACAAACGGTGAGGCTTCGCCGCGCATGATGGTGTGTTTAAGCATCAGGCCCGTGAGGATCGCCATGACGATGCCGAGCACATAAAGAGAGAAGACCGCCAGCGCGCCTTGCTGGCCGAAGAACGCAGCGGCAAACACGGCAAAGATGGCCAGGCGCGCACCGCAAGACATAAACGGTGCCATCATGATGGTCATCAAGCGTTCGCGAGGTGCATCGAGCGTACGCGCGCCCATCACCGACGGCACGTTACAGCCAAAGCCGACAATCAGCGGAACGAAGGATTTACCCGGTAAACCCAGCGCTTGCATCAGACGATCCATGACGAACGCCGCGCGGGCCATGTAACCCGAATCCTCAAGGAAAGAGAGGAACAGATACATCATGCCAATTTGCGGCACCAACGGCAGAACAGTGTTCACCCCGCCGCCAATCCCCTGAGCCAGGAAAATGGTCAGCCATTCCGGGAAATGTAACGTGTAGCCCACCCATTGCAGACCGTGAATAAAGATAGCTACGGACCCCACATCAAACAGCGGCTGTAACGCCCCGCCAATGTTAATGGCCAGCAGGAACATCAAATACATCACCAGCAGAAATACCGGCAGACCGAGAAAACGGTTCAGAATGATTCTATCGACCGCTGCGGTGAAACGGCTGGGTTCCGCCGTCAGCGTGTTACTGACCACTTCACAAATCGCGGCAATACTTTGATAGCGCGCATCGGCGATATGCAGCGCCGGATCGTCAAGTTTTTCAGTGAGCCGCGCCAGGGAAATATCCAGCTTCTGCGCCGCATCCCCCGCGTAGCGACGGCTATAAATATCGCCTTCCAGCATTTGCAGGCCGAGCCAGCGGCGCTGTTTTTCCGGCATCGTCTGCGCCATTTCCTGCGCCAGATGCTCGGCTTCTTGCAAGAGCGGTTTGGCGTAATGCACCAGCTCGAGATCGGTATTTTGCGAGTGACGATCGACGGCCAGCTTTAAGGCATCAATACCCCGTGCGCGGGTCGATACCAGCGGCACAACCGGGCAGCCGAGGCGGGCGGAAAGCGCGTCGATGTCGATGCGAATTTGTTGTTTTTCCGCCAGATCGAGCATGTTTAGCGCAACGATGCACGGAATGCCCAGCTCAAGCAACTGCAGCGTCAGGTAAAGATTACGTTCGAGATTGGACGCGTCGACGACGTTAATCAGCAAATCCGCATCGCCGCTCAGAATGTAGTGGCAGGCAATTTGTTCATCAAGCGAGGTCTGAGACGAAATCGTGGTTAATGAATAGGTGCCGGGCAGATCAACGAGCGTGACAAGATTATCTGTCGTTGAAAAATGACCTTCTTTACGTTCGACCGTGACGCCTGCCCAGTTTCCCACGCGCTGACGAGCGCCTGTAAACTGATTAAATAACGTGGTCTTGCCGGAATTAGGATTACCAATTAAGCCAATGGTTAATTTTTTCATTGTTGTAGACTCGGAATAACGACTGGCGATTTATCGGGTTAAGGCTTCGACTTCTAATAAGGCGAGGTCTTTTTTGCGCAGTACCAGATTGACGCGTCGGGTTTCGATATGAACAGGATCGCCCAACGGCGCAATGCGAACGACCTGAAAGGACGAACCAGGCAACATGCCTAATGACAGCAGTTTCTGACGATACGCCGGGCTAATTTCACGGGAAAAACCGGTAATTTTCCAGGCACTGTCTGGTGTGAATTGCATAGACACCACTTTCACCGAAGGTTAAATAATCAACAGATGCAATGATAATGAGAATGGTTTCTACCAGCAATATTTAAAATGTGACGTAATGTTGTTATGGCTATTAATTAGCGGACAGTTTGACCTTGCTCAATATTTAATGATTTTGCAGGTGAGAGGGAAATGACTTATTTGTTAACGAAGTGATACTTGCTGGTTTAAATACGGATATGCAATCGGTTCCACACTGAATAAATAACCCTCCGCCTTTTCAGGAGGAGGGTGAGAGGCAGAATTAACGTTTTTTCCCCATCGCCGCAGCCAGCGCATCCATCATGGCGCTGTTGCCTGCAGGCTGTGCTTCGCGACCGCGCGGTTGCGCCGGTTTTGCCGCCGGGCGTACCTGCTCGCGTGCGCCGCCGCCGTTACCACGACGTGCGTTGGTTTCGCCTGGCTGCTCGTCCAGACGCATCGTCAGCGCGATACGCTTGCGGGGCATATCCACTTCGAGCACTTTCACCTTCACGATGTCGCCCGCTTTCACCACGGTATGCGGATCCTGAACAAATTTATCTGCCAGTGACGAAATATGGACCAGACCGTCCTGATGCACGCCGATATCGACAAACGCGCCAAAGTTGGTGACGTTCGTGACTGCGCCTTCCAGCACCATGCCAGGCAGCAGGTCTTTCATCGTCTCCACACCTTCAGCAAATTTCGCCGTTTTAAACTCAGGACGCGGGTCGCGGCCTGGCTTTTCCAGCTCTTTGATGATGTCTGTGACGGTCGGGATACCGAATTGCTCATCGGTGAAATCGACGGCCTTCAGGTTGCGCAGTTCCGCGCTGTTGCCCATCAGATCTTTCAGCGCTTGCTGCGTGACGGCCAAAATACGTTCCACCACAGGATACGTTTCCGGGTGAACCGTCGAGGCGTCCAGCGGGTTATCGCCGTGGTTGATACGCAGGAAGCCCGCGCACTGTTCAAAGGCTTTTGGCCCGAGACGGCTGACTTTGAGTAACTGCTGACGATTCTGGAACTGTCCGTTCTCATCACGCCACGAGACGATATTTTGCGCCATCATGCGCGTTAGCCCAGCCACACGGGTGAGCAGCGCGACGGACGCGGTGTTCAGATCCACGCCAACGGCGTTCACGCAGTCTTCCACGACCGCATCCAGCCTACGCGCCAGCTGAGTCTGGCTGACGTCGTGCTGGTACTGACCCACACCGATAGATTTCGGGTCGATCTTCACCAACTCGGCCAGCGGATCCTGTAAACGGCGGGCAATAGAGACAGCGCCGCGAATGGAAACGTCCAGATCCGGGAATTCGAGCGCCGCCAGTTCGGACGCGGAATACACCGATGCACCTGCTTCACTCACAATGACTTTCTGGGCAGTAACCTTTGGGAACTGCTCCTGCACGTCCAGGAAGAAACGCTCGGTTTCACGCGATGCAGTACCGTTACCAATCGCCACCAGCTCGACGTTATGTTTTTCGCAAAGTGCCGCCACGGCAACGGCGGCTTTTGCGGCCTGACCGGTGTGCGGATAAATCGTGTCGGTGGCGACCAGTTTGCCGGTGGCGTCAACGACAGCCACTTTCACGCCGGTACGCAGGCCGGGATCGAGACCCATCGTGGCGCGCAGGCCCGCCGGGGCGGCCATCAGCAGGTCATGCAGGTTACGGGCAAAGACATTGATGGCTTCGTCTTCAGCGCGTTCGCGCACGGTGCCCATCAGTTCGGTTTCAAGGTGCATCAGCACTTTGATACGCCACGTCCAGCTCACCACGCCTTTACGCCAGCTATCAGCAGGCGCGTTATTCAGGCGCAGGCCAAGATGGTCGGTAATGATCTGCTCGCAATAGCTCTCTTTCGGCGGCTCATCAAACTGCGGATCGGCATTGAGAGAAAGCTGCAGGATGCCTTCGTTACGGCCACGGAACATCGCCAGCGCACGGTGCGATGGCGCGGTAGAAATCGGTTCGTGATGATCGAAGTAGTCGCGGAACTTCGCGCCGTCCTCTTCTTTGCCGCTGACAACTTTCGCGACGATATGCGCGTTCTTCCACAGATAATCACGCACTTTTGACAGTAGCGCCGCGTCTTCGGCGAAGCGTTCCATCAGAATATAACGGGCGCCATCGAGGGCGGCTTTGGTGTCCGCTACGCCTTTGTCAGCGTCGATGAATTTCGCGGCTTCCGTTTCAGGATCGTGCGACGGGGTGTTCCACAGCAGATCGGCCAGCGGCTCAAGGCCCGCTTCAATCGCGATCTGTCCGCGAGTACGGCGTTTCGGTTTATACGGCAGATAGAGGTCTTCAAGCTCGGTTTTGCTCATCGTACCGTTGATGGCACCCGCCAGCGCCTCGGTCAGTTTGCCCTGTTCGCCAATGGACTTGAGAATGGCCTGACGACGGTCTTCCAGCTCGCGCAGGTAGCCCAGACGGGTTTCCAGATTACGTAACTGCGTGTCATCCAGACCGCCGGTGATTTCCTTACGATAACGTGCGATAAACGGCACGGTGTTCCCTTCGTCAAGCAGGCGAACGGCAGCTTCTACCTGTTCGGCCCTGGCCTGAATATCACCCGCAATAATGCGGCAGAGCGAATCTTTCATCATGGCTATTTCATCTTTAGGATCGAAATTTAGGGGGATAGTTATACGGACTGACACGGTAAAATGCCAGTCGTGGAGGGCGCTCTCGGACTATTTTACGTACTCAATTTCATTCACGTACCAACTCGCTTCGCCCGACGGAGTTTGCACTATCGCTAAATCACCGACTTCCTTTTTCAGCAGCGCGCGGGCCATCGGCGAGTCGATAGAGATGTAATCCTTACGACCAAAAATTTCATCGTAGCCGACAATGCGAAAACGCTTGGTATCGCCGTCGTCATTTTCGATTTCAACCCAGGCACCAAAGAAGACTTTTCCTTCCTGCTGAGGGGAATAATCCACGATCCGCAGGTACTCAAGGCATTTGGTGAGATAGCGCACCCGGCGGTCAATTTCACGCAGCCGTTTCTTATTATACTGGTAATCAGCGTTCTCACTGCGATCGCCGAGGCTCGCCGCCCATGTCACCTTTTTGGTCACCTCCGGGCGCTCTTCACGCCACAGGTAATCCATCTCTTTTTTCAGTTTTTCGTACCCTTCACGGGTGATCAGCGGCGTTTTCATGGTATGACCTATACGACTCGACTCGGTTGCAAACAATGCGCACATTACGTACCACATAGCTTAACAGACAGGACGCATTATGATTTATGTGATGAAATGTGCAGATAAGCTGCTGTTAAATATGCTTTGTAACAATTTCGACTAGAATTTATACCAGAATTAGCTGGTGGTAAACGCGCACTTTTTTAGAATACGTACTGAAATACTATCCGGACCTTTGGGAGTACACATATGCAAGAGAATTATAAGATTCTGGTCGTGGATGACGACATGCGCCTGCGTGCGCTGCTTGAGCGTTATCTGACCGAGCAGGGCTTCCAGGTTCGTAGCGTGGCGAACGCCGAGCAAATGGATCGCCTGCTGACCCGTGAATCGTTCCATCTGATGGTGCTCGATCTGATGCTGCCTGGCGAAGATGGTCTGTCGATTTGCCGTCGTCTGCGCAGTCAAAGCAACCCGATGCCGATCATTATGGTGACGGCGAAAGGGGAAGAGGTTGACCGTATCGTGGGCCTGGAGATTGGCGCTGACGATTACATTCCAAAACCATTTAATCCGCGTGAACTGCTGGCGCGTATTCGCGCAGTGCTGCGTCGTCAGGCTAACGAATTGCCTGGCGCACCGTCTCAGGAAGAGGCTGTGATCGCGTTCGGTAAGTTCAAGCTGAATCTCGGTACGCGCGAAATGTTCCGTGAAGATGAGCCTATGCCGCTGACAAGCGGGGAATTCGCCGTCCTGAAAGCGCTGGTCAGCCACCCGCGTGAACCGCTTTCTCGTGACAAGCTGATGAACCTGGCGCGTGGCCGCGAATACTCCGCCATGGAACGCTCCATCGACGTGCAAATTTCTCGCCTGCGCCGCATGGTAGAAGAAGATCCCGCGCATCCTCGTTATATTCAGACCGTTTGGGGTCTGGGCTACGTCTTTGTGCCGGACGGTTCTAAAGCATGAGGCGAATGCGCTTCTCACCGCGAAGTTCGTTTGCCCGCACGCTGCTATTGATTGTCACCTTGCTGTTCGTCAGCCTGGTGACGACCTATCTGGTCGTGCTGAACTTTGCGATTCTGCCGAGCCTCCAGCAGTTCAATAAGGTCCTGGCCTACGAAGTTCGTATGCTGATGACCGATAAACTGCAGCTGGAGGACGGCACGCAGTTGGTGGTTCCACCTGCGTTTCGCCGTGAGATTTACCGCGAGCTGGGGATTTCGCTGTACTCTAACGAGGCGGCGGAAGACGCAGGTCTTCGCTGGGCGCAACACTACGAATTCTTAAGCCAGCAGATGGCGCAGCAGCTGGGTGGCCCGACGGAAGTGCGCGTCGAGGTCAACAAAAGCTCGCCGGTTGTCTGGCTGAAAACCTGGCTGTCGCCCAATATCTGGGTGCGCGTGCCGCTCACCGAAATTCATCAGGGCGATTTCTCGCCGCTCTTCCGTTACACGCTGGCGATCATGCTAATGGCGATAGGCGGCGCGTGGCTGTTTATCCGAATACAAAACCGACCCCTTGTCGATCTGGAACATGCCGCGTTGCAGGTCGGTAAAGGCATTATTCCGCCACCGCTGCGCGAATATGGCGCATCGGAAGTCCGTTCTGTGACGCGCGCATTTAACCATATGGCGGCGGGCGTTAAACAGCTGGCGGATGACCGTACGTTATTAATGGCTGGGGTGAGTCACGATCTGCGTACTCCGTTAACGCGAATTCGTCTGGCGACTGAAATGATGGGCGAAGAGGACGGTTATCTCGCGGAGTCCATTAATAAAGACATCGAAGAGTGTAACGCCATCATCGAGCAGTTCATCGACTACCTGCGGACCGGCCAGGAAATGCCAATGGAAATGGCGGATCTCAACGGTGTGCTGGGTGAAGTGGTGGCGGCGGAAAGCGGCTACGAGCGTGAAATCGACACCGACCTGCAGCCTGGCGAAATTCAGGTACGCATGCATCCGTTATCCATCAAACGCGCGGTAGCGAATATGGTGGTGAACGCAGCGCGTTACGGAAACGGCTGGATAAAAGTCAGCAGTGGTTCTGAGCTGAATCGCGCGTGGTTCCAGGTGGATGATGACGGACCGGGGATTAAACCTGAGCAGCGTAAGCATCTGTTCCAGCCGTTTGTGCGTGGTGACAGTGCGCGTAGCACCAGCGGGACTGGTTTAGGTCTGGCGATTGTGCAGCGTATTATCGATAACCATAACGGTTTGCTTGAGATTGGCACCAGCGAGCGGGGTGGTTTGAGCATTCGCGCCTGGTTGCCGGTTCCGGTAACACGTGGACAGGTGAAAGAAAGTTAAAAAATGGGTGGTAGCAGCCACCACCCGAAAAAATACGGTCTCAGCGGTCTGCTGCCCTCTCCACACGGAGAGGGAGAAAACATTAAAAAAGGCAACTTTCGTTGCCTTTTTGTTTTTACCTTGGACCTGCACTCACCAATGCCGCGCCTGCTGGCGTATCGGTGTACTTCTCGAAGTTCTCAATAAACAGCTTCGCCAGCGCTTCGGCCTTCTCTTGCCATTGCTCAGGTGAACCGTAGGTGTTACGTGGGTCGAGGATATGGGTATCCACGCCAGGCAGCTTGGTCGGGATCGCCAGATCAAACATGGGCAGAGTGAACGTTTCCGCATCATCCAGTGAACCATCAATAATGGCGTCGATAATGGCGCGCGTATCCTTAATCGAAATACGTTTGCCCGTCCCGTTCCAGCCAGTATTCACCAGATAAGCCTGCGCGCCCGCTGCCTGCATGCGTTTCACCAGCACTTCTGCGTACTGCGTTGGGTGCAGCGACAGGAACGCTGCGCCAAAGCAGGCAGAGAAGGTCGGTGTAGGCTCTGTGACACCACGCTCGGTGCCCGCCAATTTCGCGGTAAAGCCGGACAGGAAATGATACTGCGTCTGGCTGGCCGTCAGGCGAGACACCGGCGGCAGAACGCCAAAGGCGTCAGCGGTCAGGAAAATCACCTTCGAAGCGTGGCCCGCTTTTGACACCGGCTTCACGATATTGTCGATGTGATAGATCGGATAAGAGACGCGGGTGTTTTCCGTTTTAGAGGCATCATCAAAATCGACCGTGCCGTCTGCACGGACGGTGACGTTTTCCAGCAGCGCATCACGACGGATGGCGTGGAAAATGTCTGGCTCGGCCTCGGCAGACAGACGAATGGTTTTCGCGTAGCAGCCGCCTTCAAAGTTGAACACGCCGTCATCATCCCAACCGTGCTCATCATCGCCAATCAGGCGACGTTTCGGGTCGGTGGAAAGGGTCGTTTTACCGGTGCCAGACAGACCAAAGAACACCGCCACGTCGCCCTCTTCGCCGACGTTCGCCGAGCAGTGCATGGAGGCAATCCCCTGCAGCGGCAGCAGGTAGTTCATGACCGAGAACATCCCTTTCTTCATCTCGCCACCGTACCAGGTGCCGCCAATCAGCTGGATGCGCTCCGTCAGGTTGAATGCGATAAAGTTTTCCGAATTCAGGCCCTGCTCTTTCCACTGCGGGTTCGTGCATTTCGCGCCGTTCATCACGATGAAATCAGGTTCGTAATCCTGTAATTCGTCATCGGTTGGGCGAATAAACATGTTCTTCACGAAGTGTGCCTGCCAGGCAACTTCAGTGATAAAGCGAACGGAAAGGCGGGTGTCGGCATTCGCGCCACAGAAGGCGTCGATAATAAACAGGCGCTTGCCGGAGAGTTGTTGAGTGACGAGACCTTTCAGATGCTGCCAGGTTTCCTGGGAGAGCGGTTTGTTGTCGTTCTTCCCTTTGCCTTTATCTGCCCACCACAGCGTATCCCGGGTGGTGTCGTCACGGACAATATACTTATCTTTTGGCGAACGGCCGGTAAAAATACCCGTGTCCACGGCGATAGCACCAGTATTCGTCAACACACCTCGCTCGTATCCTTCCAGTGCTGGATTGAGCTCTTCCTGATACAGCGTATCGTAATCGGGGTTGTAAACGAGTTCCTGGACGTCGTTAATACCATAAGCCTTGAGATCTTGCGGGGTTAAATCGTTAACACGCATATCACTGCTCCTTAGCCAATTTGTACTGCCTAAAATTGTAGGGTTTTTCTGAGGTTGTTGACCGCGACGGGGCTCATAGATTTACGTATTTCGAGAAAACCCTTACTAACGGAAAACGCTGTGACTCCTGTCACGAAGCAGGGCGGATTATCGCAGGAATCGAATTTTAGTTGTGGAAAATGTTCCGAAAAGGTTAAACGCTGGTGTATTTAACCAGAGTAATGTGAATGTAATCGCATACATGTAAGAAAGTTACGTAAGAGTTACATCTTGATAATCGATCTACGTCTCTTAGAAAAAGGCCGGAAGAGAAGAGTGTTGTGAGTCGTCCGCGAGATTATGATGAAAGCATAAAGTGCGCTTACCAATCAGGGACTGCGAAATGGAAAATACTGCAAGCTTATCTCCTGCAACGCGCGCAGGCATTGTGCTGGTCGGGGCGATACAGGGTTTTATCTGCTATTTAGTGACGTGGTACATCGGTTACGCTGGTCTTCCCGCCGACAGTTTTTGGCTGGTGTGCGTCGTGCCCGCTACCGTGGTGCTCTCGACCACACTTGCACTGTCGGTCACCTCGTTCAAACAGCGTAGTTTATGGCTGGCACTGGCCGCGATCGTGTTGGCAGTCGCAGGCATGGGCGCATGGCTAAAATGGAATATTCACGGGCTTGAGCGGTGGGGTATCCGGGACGCGCTGGTGTTGTTTGGCTTCAACCTTCTGCTGATGAGCTTTCTGATGCTGCCATGGCTGCAACGAAAGCTTCAACCGACTTCCGGGAAGGATTTCTACACCGATTTTCATACCCGAAGCTGGCATAACGCCTTAACGCTGGCGCTCATTTTTCTCTCTAACGGGCTGTTCTGGCTGGTGCTGTTTCTGTGGGCCGAGTTGTTCAAGCTGGTCGGAATCCGTTTCTTTAACACGCTCTTTTTTGATACCGACTGGTTTATCGCGATTGCGATTGGCGTGGTTTCGGCCTGCGCGGCCATTCTCGCAAGAATGCAGGTGCGATTAATCCAGGCGTTGCAAAATCTCTTAACATTGATTGCCACCGGCCTGCTGCCGCTGGTGGCGCTGCTTTCGCTACTGTTTATCGTCGTGCTGCCGTTTGTGGGTTTAGACGCGATTTCTGCGCGAACGTCGGTGGCGGGGCTGCTGCTGAGCCTGAGCATGTTGCTGCTGATACTGGCCACCGTCGTCTGGAGCCCGCAGCGTATTCTGCTTCCTTACCCGTTCCCACTGCGCTGGCTTGTTCGGGTGGCGTTACTGGTCTCGCCGTTTTATCCCCTGTTAGCGAGCTGGGCCTTGTGGCTGCGTATCGGGCAATACGGCTGGACACCGGAGCGGTTATACGCGGTGTTGACCACCATCGTGGCGCTGGTTTGGGCGGTCGGTTTTTGCATCAGCGTGATCAATCCATGGCGCAATCCGCTGACGGTGCAGCGTTACGTTACTCCGGCCGTGGGCCTGTTCTCGCTGGCGTTTTTGATCCTGATTCACACACCGATTCTCGATCTGTGGCGCATCAGTGTAGCAAGTCATATGGCACGTTATCATGACGGCAGGATCACCGCCGATCAGGTGAGTCTGCACATGTTAAGTCAAACCGGACGCAAAGGCCGCGAGGCGCTGGTCGCGCTGCAAAACGATCCGCAGTTCACGTCAGATGCGAAACGTCGGCGGGATGTGAATCGAATGCTGGCAGGGCAAAAAGAGAAAGCAGAGGGATTGACCGCGGCGATACTGGCGAACGTTGTACAACTCGCGCCTGGAACGCCGCCGCCGGACAATAGGCTATGGCAGGCGATGATGAAATACACATACCGTTTCGAGACCTGCACCACTGAAAAGGGCGCTTGTCTGCTGGTTTCACAGGATCTGAACGGTGACGGTCAAGCGGAGGCGGTTGTCTATCAGTTCGTTGATCGGGCGATTCTGGTGTTTACCCGTCACGATAAAGACTGGTCTCTCGCGGGAGAGTCCTGGAAGATGCCAGAAACGTTATCACGGGCTGAATTTGATCGTGCGTTTGAGCAAGGCAAAGTCGGTACGGCGGTTAAGCCCTGGGCGGATATCACGATTCTCGGGAAACGCGTAAAGGTAGACTACGATTATTAGCGAAAAAAACGGCTCCTTTGGGAGCCGTTCTGACAATGATTAATGGACCTGTGGATCGGCCGGAGAAGCGTTATTTCGGATCTCGGCGATGTCCATGGCGTTGAAGACGTAGTGCGAACCACAGTAGTCGCAGTTCATGTCGATTTCACCATCTTCAGCTATGATGCTGTCGATCTCTTCGTCCGGCAACGTTCTCAGCGCACCCGCACAGCGTTCACGAGAACAGGTACATTTGAACTCAACGTCCTGCGGATCGTAAAGCGTGACTTCTTCTTCGTGGTACAGACGCCACAGCACTTCATTCGCAGGCAGAGTGAAGAGCTCTTCGGTTTTGATGGTTTCGGTCAGCGTCGCCAGATGCTCAAAATCATTGCCCTGGGCATTTTGCGCAGGCAGAACCTGCAGCAGCATGCCGCCCGCTGCCAGTTGACCTTCAACTTCGCCGGTGCGGATAAACAGGCGTGTTGGCAACTGCTCAGAACGCAGGAAGTAATCTTCCAGGCACTCTGCCAGCGTATCGCCTTCAAGACCTACCACGCCCTGATAGCGCTCGCCTTCGTCTGGCGTAATGGTAATCACGAGGAAACCGTTGCCAACCAGCGTTTTCAGGTCAGCGCCTTCTGGCACCTCGCCCTGCACGCGCGCCACACCGCGCATCTGCTGCTGGTTATTACCGTTAATGACCGCCATGTTCATTGGGCCGTCACCTTGTAACTGCACGGTGATATCGCCAGCAAATTTCAGCGTTGCGGTCAGCAGGCTTGTCGCCACCAGCAGTTCGCCCAGCACTCTTTTAACAGGCTGCGGATAATTGTGGTTCTCCAGAATCTGTTTCCAGGTTTCGGAGACGGTTACCAGCTCACCGCGAACGGCAAATTGCTCAAACAGATAGCGGTGTAATTGGTCGTGTTGGGCCATAATTTTCTCTCATCAAACGACGATTATTCAATTTCGCCGTGCTTAAATTTCATCAGATCGCGACGTTCTTTTTTGTCCGGTCGTCTGTCCGGGTGCGGCATGGTCAGCGCATTCATCTTGCGCGCCAGCGCCACTTTCTCGCGCTTCTCGACGCTTTCTGTCGTTTCTTCATACATTGCGGTCGCTTCGGTCGCCGGACGACGCTGCTCGGTAATGGATTTGATCACGACCGTTTTTTCATCGTTTCCCTGACGTAATGTCAGAGTGGCGTTCAGTTCAACAAGCTTACTCGGCTTGCTGCGCTGCCCGTTGTAATGCACTTTGCCACCGTCAACCATTTCGCGGGCGAGGGCGCGCGTTTTATAAAAACGGGCCGCCCACAGCCATTTGTCGAGCCTTACCCCGTCAGAGGGTTTTTCTTTCATGGCTTCTCCTTCAGGCTGAGTGAGGGGATCATTCGACGGTAATCGTTCAACGCCGGATGCCGCTGATAGCTTTTTTCAGCTTGTCCAGAATCGGGATTGGTCACGCCCAGGCAATAACGAATACCAAATTTTGCTGCTGCATCCAGAATCGGTTCACTGTCATCAATGAACAAGGTTCTGTCTGGCTGCAAACCGGTTTTCACGGTGACGGCCTGCCATAAACGCTGATCCTCTTTCGGATACCCAAATGTGTGGGTAGAAAGTAATAAATCAAGGTGTGACGCTAATCCAGTATGTTCAAGCTTCACGGCCAGATTATGCGGATGCGCATTGGTCAGCAAAATACGTCGTTTGCCGCTCGCCTTCAGAGCATCCAGAAACGGCACCGTATCTTCACGCAAAACGGCGTGCGGCCCCTGAGCGGTGGTCATGGCACAAATATCCAGACCAAGACGGTCGCTCCAGTAATCCAGGCAGTACCAGTTTAGCGTATGTTGCACGGCGTGATACTGCTGACGAATGTAATCCTGCGCTTCTGACGGAGTGATGCCCTGCTGCGCGCCGTAAGTTTCGGGCACCAGCTTTTGCCAGAAATGGGTGTCAAATGCGAGATCAAGCAGCGTGCCGTCCATATCCAGCAGAACGGTATCAACGTCCTGCCAGGCGATATCAAGATGCATGAGGGGGAACTCTCCAGCCAGAAGAAACGTGCGCGACAGGTTAGCACAACTTGTCGCGCAGAGGCGTTATCCGATCAGGCTCTCAGGCGCGGAGATAAGCTTAGGATTGAGGCAATTATCGTAATACTGCTGGATCTCGGCCAGACGAGTACGTGAGCGCTGATAGCGACGCAGGGCCGCAAAACCGTTCCAGATGATGCAAATCAACATGGCCATCATGAGCAGCGTCGTACCGATGTAACGCCACAGCCCGGCGCTGTCCGGCATGCGATGCAGATCAATGTGGCGCGTGCCGTTCGCGTCGGTAAAGATTCCGGTAACAATACCCTCTGCGCTAAATGGCGTTTGCATCAACATTTGCGCCAGGCGCTGGAACTCGCCCCACTGTTCCTGGGCTGGATAATCATAGAGCGCCACAGGCGGATACGGCTGATCAACCAGGTCGCTACCCTCATCGCTGGCAATCACAAAACCGCCTGGCGCCGGGCTATTAAGCGCCTGAGCCGCACGGGAGGTTTCACGCATCACAAACGGCGCGGTTGACGTGGCGACCAGATTTTCCAGGGACTCCGCGCTAACCGGACGTAACAGCACGTTCACGCCGTCCAGCCGTCCTGCTTCGGCGCGTTTGACCAGCGCTTCCCAGTCTTTGCTGTTCCCGAGGTTCACGAGCGCATTTTTGAGGCGCACGCATTCATCTTCTGCTGAACATAAGTCCTGCGTTTTCATCACGATGTCGCCAAAATCATCCAGCAATACCATTCCAGATTTTTGAATGGCAGAGCGCAGAGACTGGCTCACACGTGAATTCTCGTCGGGTTTTGGATGCAACTGGCGGTTCAGCGCCTGCGTCAATGCCGTCGCTTTACTGACGGTATCGGATTCCGGCAACGGTAGCGGCGGTGCGTCATTCCAGATGATCTGCGAGCAATCGAACGGGGTGAACGGCGAATTCTGGCGCGTATTCCAGGTTCCCGGCGCGTGAATATTACACATGCCAGTACCTTTCAGCTTGAGGGTATCTCCCACGCGAACGCCAGCCTCTTCCAGCTGATTAACACTGGTGGCCTCAATGGTTTGTGCGCCTTTGATCCACGACACGGTGAATTTAATCGGCATATCAAGGGGAACCAGGAAAATCAGTAACGCCAGGACGAGCGCCGCGCCTCCGGCAATAATAGTGCTGCGCAGCCAGTGCTGGAGCGGGAAGTTTTTCACCTCATCATGCAGCGATAAAAAACGCCCCTGGCGGACCACCTGGCGATCGAGATAGATATCAATATCGGTTTTTTGCCCTAAATCCTGGGCAATCCACGGCTGCCAGTGACGCGGGTAAATAAGATCGATAATGCCGAGCGAAATATTATTGATCTGTTCCTGATCGTTCTCACCGAACAAACCCCAGCGTTTTGGCGTACCGCGTAAACAGTGGATTTCACGCAAGGCTGTTTTAGCCGGAGAAGCAAATAGCCCCCACAGCCCTGCGGCGATCAACAGAACGGCCCCCCCCGCAAGCCACGGGGCAAAGACGTCGGGCGTCATCAGGCACAGGAAAAACAGCAGGAAGGCGGCGACAATCAAAATCGCTTCACGGATGCCGTCCGGGCGGCTCAGCGCGTGCTCTTCGTGCGTTTCCTGGCGGATATTGAGCAGTTCAATCTGTTCGGTCTCTTCGCCACGGATGGAGGCTTGCGTGGAGCTCGCTCGTTCGAGCGCAAAGCGCGGTGCTTCCTGAACATATTCACTCAGGGTATGACCATTCAGAGCGATAACCAGCGGAATGGAATCGGTATGGATCAGCTCGACGCTATTTTCATCATTAATGTATTGCTCCCAAAACGGCGGCAAATGCACTTCCACGGAGTCGAGATAGTATCGCCATTTATTGGGATCGTCGGTGGTGATGCCATAGCGCGTGATCGAGCGCGTCACGCACAGCACGGTGTCGCTGTGTGCGTTAAGATTCAGAGTGACAGGCGCAGCAGTGGCTCCTGTCGGCCCTGGCGTCTGAAGGATGCGGTTCAGCGTATCGAGATAATTTTCAATGGCGCTGCGTTCATCGGGGGCCAGCGTACGGGTAGTCGCACCGGCGAAGGCGTTTAAAAAAGGCAGTCGTAAACGACGTTGCGCCCGGCGTCTGAGTAACCATCCTGCAATGAATACGCAGGCCAGCATAGCAGCGAAAAATATCAAAATGGTGCTCATGCTTTCCCCATCTTACTTATTTCAGGTGTAGTCAGTCGCACCTATTACCGTGAATGCGTCTCTGTGGTTGGCTATCGGCAAGTATGGAGTCGAACTTGAGCAATCTGAAGCGCATCCCAGTGACCAAAAATGATAGCAAAGGCAACCAAAGCGGAATATCAGCAAATTCCTGGAGTTATTTCAACCTCTTGACTTTTAATTTGAAATAATAATTGATTTAGGATAAGTTGCAAAAATGTAAATTTAGGGCAAATGACATTGCCGAAACCGTGCGTCATATCGCACAATGCACTCAGTTTACCCAGCAAAGACCCGTCAAGATGAGCAAACCCTTACAAAAACCCATTATTCTGAATGTTGAAACAATCGCCAAATCGCGGCTGTTTAATGTGGAGAGCGTGGATCTGGAATTCAGCAACGGCGTGCGTCGTGTTTATGAACGTATGCGCCCATCAACGCGCGAAGCGGTGATGATCGTTCCGATTGTTGATGACCATCTTATCCTGATTCGTGAATATGCGGTGGGCACGGAATCTTACGAGCTGGGGTTCTCTAAAGGGTTGATCGATCCGGGTGAATCCGTTTTTGAAGCGGCGAACCGTGAGCTGAAAGAAGAAGTCGGTTTCGGTGCAAACGAACTCACCTTCCTGAAAAAGCTGTCTATGGCACCGTCCTATTTCTCCAGCAAAATGAATATTGTGCTTGCTGAAGATCTCTATCCCGAAAAGCTGGAAGGTGATGAGCCAGAGCCGTTACCGCAGGTTCGTTGGCCGCTGGCACATTTGATGGATTTGTTGGAAGAGCCTGATTTCCATGAGGCCCGCAACGTGAGTGCGCTGTTCCTGGTGCGTGAATGGCTCAAGGGGCATGGGCGGCTGTAGGCCTTCGACGGTTTGCCTTGTTTCGCTCGCATCAGGTGAAAGCCCGCATAAAAAAACGGTAACCCAAGGGCTACCGTTTTGCTTTGAGTTTCAGCGAGTGCGCTTCGTCAGAACAGCTCGTGCGTCTCGCCGTTATCAATCAGCTCAGTCCCTACCTCATGCACCGCCTGCGTTGTCGGCTGCGTGCCTTCGATGAAGAACTCTTCACGGCTGTTTCCGCCGTTGGCTAACTGACCGGTGCTACGGTCGATATTGACTGTCACAATACCTGGCGGCGGCGTGAGCGGCTGTTCAGGTACGCCTTCCAGAACCGCTTTCATATAAGCATCCCAGGCTGGCTGTGCGCTTTTCGCGCCGCCTTCGTAACCGGAAATCTGATCTTTAATCGCACCCGATGCCGACGTACGGCCCAAATCGCGACGGTGATCGTCAAAGCCGATCCACACGGACGTCACTACGCCAGGGCCGAAACCGGAGAACCAGGCGTCTTTAGAACTGTTGGTCGTCCCGGTTTTACCGCCGATGTCGCGCCGCTGTAAATCACGGCCCGCACGCCAGCCTGTGCCTTGCCAGCCCGGTTCACCAAAGATATTGGTATTCAGGGCGCTCTTAATCAGGAAGGAGAGCGGCGTGTTAATCACATGCGGAGCGTATTCCTGCGCACCGCTTTGCGCGACCAGCGCCTGGTTTGCCTGCTCCAGCTGCGGTTGCGGAACGGTGGAATTCTGTTGCTCCTGCGACAGGGCGACATCTTCCATGTCTTTATTTTCCAGGACGTTCGATTTCGGCGTGTCGCCGTAAATTACCGGAATATCACATTCAGGACAGGCGATTTTTGGTTTCGCTTCAAAAATCACGCCGCCCTGATCGTTTTCAATTTTACTGATGAAGTACGGATCAACCAGGAAGCCGCCGTTCGCCATCACCGAGTAACCGCGCGCCACCTGCAATGGCGTAAAGGATGCGGAACCCAGAGCCAGCGATTCGGTATGCACGATATTTTGTGCAGGGAAGCCGAAACGTTGCAGATATTCCGCTGCGTAATCGACGCCCATGGCACGCATCGCGCGAACCATGACCACGTTTTTAGACTGCCCCAGACCCTGACGTAAACGGATTGGACCGGAATATTCCGGCGGGGAGTTTTTCGGCTGCCAGTCGGAACCTGCGCCCGCATCCCAGCGAGAGATCGGCACATCGTTGAGGATGCTGGCGAGCGTCAGCCCTTTATCCATCGCCGCGGTATACAGGAATGGCTTGATGTTAGAGCCGACCTGACGCAGAGCCTGCGTGGCGCGGTTAAATTTGCTCTGATTAAAATCAAAACCGCCGACCAGTGCCATCACCGCGCCATTCTGCGGGTTGATAGAGACTAACGCTGAGTTCACATCCGGAACCTGCGCCAGCCACCAGGCGTCGTTCACTTTACGAACCCAGATTTGCTGCCCGGTTTGGACCACATCCGTGACTTTACGCGGCGTTGGGCCTTGCGATGTATCAGAGCGATACGGGCGAGCCCAGCGAATCCCGTCCATGCGCAAAGAAACCGAGGTCCCGTCTGCCAGCGTTGCGGTCGCTTCCTGCGGATCGGCTGCCGTGACGACAGCTGGAAGCAGCGGGCCGTAAGTCGGCAGTGCCTTCAGAGAATCCGTGATTTTTTTGCTGTCCCATGCGCTTTCGCCCACTTTCCACAGCACATTCGACGGGCCACGGTAGCCGTGACGCATATCGTAATCCATCACATTGTTACGTACCGCCTGCTGCGCCGCCTGCTGAACTTTACGCGTGATAGTCGTGTAGATGCGGTAGCCATCTTCATACGCCTGCTCACCGTAGCGACTCACCATCTCCTGGCGAACCATTTCCGTGAGATACGGGGCCGAGAAGGCGATTTTTGGCGCGTGATAGTTGGCGTCAATCACAGCGTTTCGCGCCTGATCGTACTGCGTCTGGCTGATATAGCCTTCGCTTAGCATGCGTGACAGCACCACGTTACGGCGCGCAGTAGCACGATCGAGTGAATAGAGCGGGTTAAACGTCGACGGTGCTTTAGGCAGACCCGCAATGGTCGCCATTTCGCTTAAGGTCAGATCCTGGACAGGCTTACCGAAATAAACCTGTGCCGCCGCGCCCACGCCGTACGCGCGATAGCCCAGATAGATCTTGTTGAGATAAAGCTCGAGGATTTCGTCTTTGCTCAGCAATTGCTCGATACGAATAGCAAGGAACACTTCCTTGATCTTACGCGTCAGCGTTTTTTCTGGGCTCAGGAAGAAGTTACGCGCCAGCTGCTGCGTAATCGTACTCGCGCCCTGCGAAGCGTGACCGGAGAACAATGCCACGCTTGCGGCACGGAAAATCCCCACCGGATCGACGCCATGGTGTTCATAAAAACGGCTGTCTTCCGTGGCGATAAAGGCTTTCACCATCACCGGAGGAATTTCGTTTAAGGTCAGCGGAATACGGCGCTTTTCGCCATATTGAGCGATCAATTCACCGTCGGCGCTATAGACCTGCATCGGGATTTGGAGGCGCACATCGCGAAGCGTGGCGACATCAGGCAGTTGCGGCTCAATATATTTGTACAAACCATAAATCGAGCCTGCTCCCAGCAGAATGCAACAGACTGCAAGGATCAATAAATACTTTACGAACTTCACTGGAGATTTCCCATTTAGTTTCACTTGGGCAGTTTCTAAACAATCGGCCGGTAGTATAAAGGCAAGCCTGAATCATTGATATAGCCGTCAAACGGACGGGCGATAAGGAGATCGTGAAGCATGGCTTTCAAAACGTGGCGAACAGGTGTTCACATTCAACAAGATAGGGTTTTAGCCGTCTGTCTGACAAAGGAGCGAACCGGATGGAATCTGCGCCGTTGGTGGCAAATTCCGCTGCATCCGGGAATTATTCGCGATGGACAAATTATTGAGCCAGAACAATTGGTTGCAGCGCTTCGTGCATGGAGCAAGGTCTTACCGCAGCATCACCGGATTTTCCTCGCGTTCCCTGCCGCACGAACGTTGCAAAAAGCGCTTCCTTGTCCGGCGCTGAACCTACGTGAAAGTGAGCAAGCCTCGTGGATTGCTTCCGCCATGTCACGCGAGCTGGAGATGGCGCCCGATGCGCTGTGCTTCGATTATGTTCAGGACACACTGACCCGCTCTTTTCATGTGACCGCTGCACAAAACAAAGAGGTCGCGGCATTGTTAACGCTGGCAAAAACGCTTCGTCTGCATGTCGCAGCGATTACGCCGGATGCGGGTGCGCTGGTGAATTTGCTGCTGCTTCTTGCGCCTCCTGCCCACTGCGCGGTGTGGCGCGACGACCATCACTGGCTATGGGCAACGCGTCACCAGTGGGGCCGTAAGCCGCTGACTGAGGCGGGAACGGTGGCCGATCTGTCGGCGATCCTGGCGCTTAAGCCTGAAGATATGGCTCTTTTCGCCGCCGATAATCTCGATCCTTTTATTTTAGTCTCACGCAATTTGCCGTCATTACCCGAATTTGGGGCGGACTTTACCGTCGCTCTGGCCCTTGCGATGGGGGATATCGTTGAATGAAAACGACTAACTTTTTGCCGTGGCGGCAATGGCGACAACAGCGTTGCTGGCGTTTCTGGACGTTGCTCTTTGCCGGCTCGTTACTGCTTTCCCTCGCTGCGATGACAAGTCTGCGTTCGCGCTTTGCGATACGTTCGCACGCGCTGGAGGTGTATCTCGCGAGCGATAGGGCGATTCAACATACGCTGGAGGCCCATCGCTCGCGGTGGCGAGCGCAACATGAGCAACAGCAACTCACTCAACAAGCGGCTATTTTGCTGAGTAAAACGCAAGCCTGGCAGCCGACGCTCGTGTCGCTGGCGCTGGCATTGCCGGAGCAGGCATGGCTCACGCAAATGTCATTTCAACAGTCCAGCCTGATATTGAAAGGCTATGCCACGACGCTTTTATCTCTTCAGAAACTCACTGACTCATTGAAGCACTTTGCTGGTTTTACGCTTGGGCCTGCAGGTGAGTTGCAGCAGGATAATCAGGGGCGATGGATGTACAGCTTCACGCTCCAGCGTCAGGAGTGACCTGTGCACAGCTTATTTGAACGCTGGTATGTGTTTGGTTCAAGCACGCGCATTCTGAGCTGGGGTCTGATTTCGGGCAGCGTGCTTTTGACGGCGTATCTCATGCTCGCGCGCCCGGCAATACGGCACGTCTCACAGCTTGAAATGAAGCGAGAGCACATCGCCACCGTGGTGAAAGCGCTTTGGGCGAGCGAGGCTCACCGAGGCCTTGCTGAAGGACAACCTGATAGTTCTGCGCGGCAGGCTTTCTCGCCTCTGGATTTTCAAACGCATGGTGTGCGGTTAGTGCGTTGGCTGCCGAGCGCGAAAGGAGGTGAGCTCTCGTTGGATGCAGACTGGATGCAGATTCCCGTTCTGTTTGACGCAATCGCGCAGCGTGGAATGGGGGTGACGGCCTTTTCCGTCGAACCCGGAGAATCACGACTAAAGCTTATTGTTCAGGTGGAGAGTCTACATGCGAACTGAGCTGCGCGGTTTGGTCCTGTGTTCACTGGTTTTCCTCACTGGGATGCGCGATCCGTTTCGCCCGCCCGTGGATCGCTGTGACATCGGGAAACTCGACAAATGGCACTACCAGGGACTCATCAGCAGTGCAGGTGTTGTGGGCATTATGAAAGATGAGCAGGATCGCTGGCATCGTGCCCATCAGGACGATCACCTGCCATCAGGCTGGCGAGTTATGGCGATAAATGAAACTGAAATGGTCGTCGAGGTCGGTGATGGTTGTGACCCGAAGGAATGGCGATGGAAACGAGAAGGAACGAAAGATGAAAATAACAAGGATAGTCACCCTGCTAGCGCTGTTCAGCATGTCGGCCTGGAGCAGCACTCAAAAACCAGTGACCCTGGTCGTTGATGACGTACCGGTTGTTCAAGTTCTGCAGTCGTTGGTCGAGCTGGAGAGCCGCAACCTCATCGTTTCGCCCGATGTCACCGGTACGCTGTCGCTGCATTTAACGCGCGTGCCCTGGCGGCAGGCGCTGCAAACCGTAGTCAACAGCGCTGGGCTGGTGTTGCGCGAGGAGCGCGGTATTTTTTATGTGAACACCGCGGCGTGGCAACGTGAGCAGCAGGCGCGTAATGAAGAGGAGAAAACCAGGCTGAAACTGGATGTCCCGCTTGTCTCGCGCGGCTATTCTCTGGCCTATGCCGACGGTACCGAATTACAGAAATCTGCCGAGAAACAGCTGAGCCCAAAAGGGAGTTTGTCAGTAGACAAACGCACAAATCGATTGCTGGTGCGCGATATTCCCGCAGTGCTGGATAATTTTCAGCAGTGGGTGAAAGAGATGGATCTGCCTATTGCTCAGGTGCAGCTGGAAGCGCATATCGTCACGATAAATGAAAAAAGCCTGCGTGAGCTTGGCGTGAAATGGAATCTTGCAGAGGCGCAAGGTGCTGGGGCACCGGGGCAAGTCACCACGATGGGGGCCGATCTTTCAGTCGCCAATGCCACGACACATGTTGGATTCAACATCGGTCGAATCGACGGCAGACTTTTGGATCTGGAGCTTTCCGCCCTCGAGCAAAAGCAACAGCTGGAGATCATTGCCAGTCCGCGCCTGTTGGCGTCGCACATGCAGCCCGCCAGCATTAAACAGGGCAGCGAAATCCCTTACCAGGTTTCCAGCGGGGAGAGCGGGGCGACATCGGTAGAATTTAAAGAGGCGGTTTTGGGCATGGAAGTGACGCCAGTGGTGCTTCCAAACGGTCGGGTGCGTTTAAAACTGCGTATCAGCGAAAATATGCCGGGGCAAGTTTTACAGCAGGCTGACGGTGAAACGCTGGCGATTGATAAGCAGGAGATCGAAACGCAGGTCGAAGTGAAAAGTGGAGAAACGCTGGCACTGGGCGGTATTTTCTCTCAAAAGAATAAAACGGCAAGCGATAGCGTACCGGGTCTCGGGCATGTTCCCCTGTTGGGCCAGTTTTTCCGCCATGACGGCAAAGATAACGAGCGCCGCGAGCTGGTGGTGTTTATTACGCCACGTTTGATTGATATTCAGTAATCGAAACGATCTCCGCGAGGATTTTGCACCCAGTTTGTTGCAGATGTTTGACGTGAGGCATGAATTAGCATACAAGGAGTACCGATTTGAGATTCAGCTTCTCTTATTCTTACCTCTTGTTGCTCTAAGCATTTGGCATGGTGATTTAATCAGTTGCCAAACAAGCAGGACTACTGAGATAATTTTTAGTCTGACTCTCGCACTATCGCATATGAGGTTTCAGTTCATGTCCTGCTACGTTGAGTACTCGCGAAGCTGGAATTACCATTAACGAATAGTCTTAGTAGTACCGAAAAAATGGCAGAGAAACGCAATATCTTTCTGGTTGGGCCTATGGGTGCCGGCAAAAGCACTATTGGGCGCCAGTTAGCTCAACAACTCAATATGGAATTTTACGATTCTGATCACGAGATTGAGAAACGAACCGGAGCTGATGTGGGCTGGGTCTTCGATGTAGAAGGCGAAGAAGGTTTCCGTGACCGTGAAGAAAAAGTTATCAATGAACTTACGGAAAAACAGGGCATTGTGCTGGCGACTGGCGGCGGCTCTGTAAAATCTCGTGAAACGCGTAACCGTCTCTCGGCCCGCGGCGTTGTGGTTTATCTTGAGACGACTATCGAGAAACAACTCGCACGTACGCAGCGTGATAAAAAGCGCCCGTTACTGCAGGTTGAAACGCCTCCGCGTGAAGTTCTTGAAGCCCTGGCTGGTGAACGCAATCCACTGTACGAAGAAATTGCTGATGTAACGATTCGTACTGACGATCAGAGCGCAAAAGTCGTTGCAAACCAGATTATTCATATGCTGGAAAGCAACTGATTCTGGCTTTATATACACTCGCCCACGGGTAATAGCATTTAAGGTGGATGTCGCGTCATGGAGAGGATTACAGTTACTCTCGGGGAACGTAGTTACCCTATCACCATCGCGGCTGGTTTGTTTAACGACCCAGCTTCCTTCTTACCACTGAAAGCGGGTGATCAAGCTATGCTTGTCACCAACGAGACGCTGGCTCCGCTTTATCTCGACAAAATTCGTCATCTGCTTGAACAGGCAGGTGTGAACGTTGACAGTGTGATTTTGCCTGATGGCGAGCAGTATAAAAGCCTGGCGGTACTTGAGACCGTCTTTACCGCACTACTGCAAAAACCGCATGGTCGCGATACGACACTACTTGCCCTGGGCGGTGGTGTTGTTGGCGATCTAACGGGTTTTGCTGCGGCAAGTTATCAACGTGGTGTTCGTTTTATTCAAATTCCTACCACGCTTTTATCACAGGTCGATTCTTCGGTTGGCGGCAAAACGGCTGTTAACCATCCGCTTGGCAAAAACATGATTGGCGCGTTCTATCAGCCCGCATCTGTGGTGGTGGATCTCGACTGTCTGAATACGTTGCCCCAGCGCGAATTGGCATCAGGCCTGGCTGAAGTGATCAAATACGGCATTATTCTGGACGGCGAATTCTTTAGCTGGCTGGAAGACAACATGGATGCGTTGCTTAACCTTGACGGTAAAGCGCTTGCTTACTGCATCCGCCGTTGTTGTGAGCTGAAAGCCGAAGTCGTTGCAGCAGACGAGCGTGAAACGGGCTTACGTGCTTTACTGAATCTGGGGCACACGTTCGGTCACGCGATTGAGGCGGAGATGGGTTATGGCAATTGGCTTCATGGCGAAGCGGTTGCAGCGGGCATGGTTATGGCCGCGCGTACCTCTGAACGTCTGGGTCAGTTTAAGCAAGAAGAGACTCAACGCATCATCACGTTGCTTGAGCGTGCGGGCTTACCGGTAACGGGGCCGCGCGAGATGTCTTCGCACGCGTATTTACCCCACATGATGCGCGATAAAAAAGTTTTGGCTGGCGAGATGCGCTTAGTGCTCCCGCTGGCAATAGGGAAGAGTGAAGTGCGCGGCGGAGTGCCGCATGATGTGGTTCTTGGCGCTATTGCTGATTGCCAGCAGGCGTAACAACTAGAAAGGTCAGGCTACTGTTACAGGTAGCTATTTAGCTTCAGGTGAAATGCAACGTCGTAAGCATGAACCTTTGAGTGGGGTGTTAAATGGATGAATTCAAACCAGAAGACGAGCTGAAACCCGATCCCAGCGATCGTCGTACTGGTCGTTCTCGTCAATCTTCAGAACGCGATAATGAGCCGCAAATCAACTTTGATGATGTTGATTTGGATGCAGACGATCGTCGTCCGTCACGTAGTCGCCCTGCGCGCGATGAGCGGGAAGAAGAGGATTATGAGTCTGATGATGAATCACTGGACGAAGAGCCTCTAGAGCGTCGCCCGCGCAAACGTAAAAAAGTAGCGGCGAAACCCGCTTCACGTCAGTACGTTATGATGGGCCTTGGCGTTTTTGTCCTGCTGCTGCTGATTATCGGCATCGGTTCTGCGCTGAAAGCACCGTCTACCCCCTCAAATGAGCAGACCGCTTCAACCGAAAAGAGCATCAATCTTTCGGGCAATAATAATGATGCAGCAGATCAGGCTAATGGTGCGCAACCTGCGCCAGGCACCACTTCTGCTGAACAGACCGCGGGCAATCCAACGAATGCGCCGCAGGATGTCTCCCTGCCACCCGTTTCGGCTACGCCAACTCAGGGCCAGGCAAGCGCGGCACCTGAAGGTCAGCAGCGTGTTGAAGTTCAGGGCGATCTGAATAATGCGCTTACGCAGAACCCGGATCAGGTGAATAACGTGGTGGCTAATTCCACGCTGCCAACTGAACCTGCAACTGTCGCGCCAATTCGTGGCGGGAATGCTCAACCGCAAACCGCGGCAACGGAAACCAAACCGCGTCAAACTCAGGCTGCCACTTCGCGTCCAGAGCGTCAAAAAGCGGTGATTGAGCCGAAGCGCGAAACGAAACCGCAGGCCGTTGCTAAAGCGACTGAAGCCAAACCGGTTGCCCAGCCTAAGCCAACGGAAACCGCTACCAGCGCGCCGGTGAAAACACCAGCTGCCACAGCAGCACCGAAAGTGACTGCAGCAACACCGACTCCTGCAGCGACGGCAACAGCGCCTGGCACTGCATCAGGTAAGTCTGCGGGTAACGTTGGGGCAATGAAGGCCGCACCGTCTAATAATTACACGCTTCAGCTGAGCAGTTCGTCTAACTACGACAATCTGAATAACTGGGCGAAGAAATCGAACCTGAAAAACTATGTGGTTTATCAGTCGACTCGCAACGGACAGCCATGGTACACGCTGGTTAGCGGCGTTTACGCCTCTAAAGACGAAGCGAAACGTGCTGTGGCAACGTTACCTGCTGACGTTCAGGCGAAAAACCCATGGGCAAAACCGATTCATCAGGTTCAGGCCGACTTGAAGTAATGTTTAAAGCGCAGAATGCTGTCGGAGCTTTTCCACAGCTGGAAAAGGTGTAATCAGTTAGTCAGCATGAAAAAAAATCGCGCTTTTCTAAAATGGGCAGGGGGAAAATTCCCCCTGCTTGACGATATTAAAAAACACCTGCCGAAGGGCGAGTGCCTTATCGAGCCCTTTGTGGGTGCCGGGTCCGTGTTTCTCAACACCGACTTCTCTCGTTATATCCTGGCGGATATCAACAGCGATCTGATTAGCCTCTATAACATCGTCAAAGATCGTACCGACGAGTACGTTGACGAGGCGCGTAAGCTCTTTACGCCTGAGACCAATCAGTCTGAAGTTTACTATCAGCTTCGCGTAGAATTTAACCAAAGCCGCGATCCTTTCCGGCGGGCGTTATTATTCTTGTATCTTAACCGTCATGGCTACAATGGCCTGTGCCGGTATAATCTGCGTGGTGAATTCAACGTCCCGTTTGGCCGCTATAAACGCCCTTATTTCCCGCAGGCTGAGTTGTATCACTTTGCTGAGAAAGCACAGAATGCACTCTTTATCTGCGAGTCCTACGCCGACAGCATGGCGCGCGCGGATCACCAGTCGGTCGTGTACTGCGATCCGCCGTATGCGCCGCTGACGGCGACGGCCAATTTTACGGCGTACCACACCAACAGTTTCAATTTGAAAGAGCAGGTGCATCTGGCGGAGATCGCCGAGGGCCTGGTGAAAAAGCGTATTCCCGTGCTGATTTCAAATCACGATACGGAAATGACGCGCGAATGGTATCAGTTAGCGACTCACCGATACGTCGTTCAGGTGCGGCGCAGCATCAGCAGTAACGGTGGTACACGTAAAAAGGTGGACGAACTGCTGGCTCTTTATCGCCCCTGAGCCGTTTCGCCCGCCGGTAAACACATTTCAAGGAGATGCGGATGAAACAGTTTTTGATTGCTCCCTCAATTCTGTCGGCCGATTTTGCCCGCCTGGGTGAAGACACGGCCAACGCGCTGGCCGCTGGTGCGGATGTGGTGCATTTCGATGTGATGGATAACCACTACGTCCCTAATCTGACCATCGGCCCGATGGTGCTCAAAGCGCTACGTAACTACGGAATCACCGCCCCGATTGATGTTCACCTGATGGTCAAACCGGTTGATCGCATCGTGCCGGATTTTGCCGCAGCGGGCGCGAGCATTATCACCTTCCACCCTGAAGCCTCCGAGCATGTCGATCGCACGTTGCAGCTCATCAAAGAGAATGGCTGTAAGGCGGGTCTGGTGTTTAACCCAGCGACCTCGCTGAGCTATCTGGATTACGTCATGGATAAGCTGGACGTGATTCTGCTGATGTCCGTCAATCCGGGCTTTGGTGGGCAATCCTTTATTCCGCAAACGCTGGACAAGCTGCGTGAAGTGCGCCGTCGCATCGACGAGTCTGGCTATGACATTCGCCTTGAAGTGGATGGCGGCGTGAAGGTCAATAACATTGGCGAAATCGCAGCGGCGGGTGCCGATATGTTCGTGGCAGGCTCTGCCATTTTTGACCAACCGGATTACAAAAAAGTCATTGATGAGATGCGCAGTGAACTGGCAAAGGTAAGTCATGAATAAATTACAGGCAATACGCGGCGTCGCGTTTGACCTTGATGGCACGCTGGTCGATAGCGCGCCGGGTTTAACCAGCGCCGTCGATCAGGCGCTGTATGCGCTTGAGTTGCCCGTTGCGGGTGAAGATCGTGTGATAACCTGGATTGGAAACGGTGCTGATGTGCTGATGGAACGTGCGTTGACGTGGTCCCGTCAGGAGCGTGCCATTCAGCGTTCGGCACAGGGTAAACCTGGCGTTGACCATGCTGATATCCCGCAGGATGAGCAACTGCGCGTTCTGCGTAAACTGTTTAACCGTTTTTATGAAGAAACCGTGGAAGAGGGCAGTTTTCTGTTCCCGGACGTTGTCGATACGCTGAGCGCGTTGCATGCCCATGGCATGCCGCTGGCGCTGGTCACCAACAAGCCAACGCCGTTTGTGGCTCCGTTGCTGGAAGCCCTCGACATCGCAAAATATTTCTCGGTAATTGTTGGCGGTGATGACGTACAGAATAAAAAGCCGCATCCGGAACCGATATTGCTGGTGGCAGGGAAATTATCCTTAACGCCTGAACAACTGCTTTTTGTCGGCGATTCGCGTAATGATATTCTGGCCGCCAAAGCCGCAGGTTCGCCGTCTGTGGGATTAACCTACGGCTATAACTACGGTGAATCCATCACGCTGAGTGAACCGGACGCCGTGTTCGATCACTTCAAAGATTTACTGCCCGCACTCGGGCTTTCGCACAGTGAACATCAGGAATCGAAAAATGACTAAGCCCATCGTATTTAGTGGCGCGCAGCCTTCAGGCGAATTGACCATTGGCAACTACATGGGTGCATTGCGTCAGTGGGTCGGCATGCAGGATGATTACCACTGCATTTACTGCATCGTGGATTTGCATGCGATCACCGCGCGCCAGGATCCTGAGAAACTGCGTAAAGCCACGCTGGATACGCTGGCACTGTATCTGGCATGCGGTATCGATCCGGAAAAAAGCACCATCTTCGTCCAATCGCACGTTCCAGAGCACGCACAGCTAGGTTGGGCGCTGAACTGCTACACCTATTTCGGCGAACTGAGCCGCATGACCCAGTTCAAAGACAAATCCGCACGCTACTCCGAGAACATCAACGCCGGTTTGTTTGACTATCCCGTGCTGATGGCCGCTGACATTCTGCTGTATCAAACCAACCAGGTACCGGTTGGCGAAGACCAGAAACAGCACCTCGAACTGAGTCGTGATATCGCGCAGCGCTTCAATGCGATCTACGGCGATGTCTTTAAAGTGCCGGAGCCGTTTATCCCGAAATCGGGCGCACGTGTGATGTCGCTGCTTGAGCCGACCAAAAAGATGTCCAAGTCTGACGATAACCGCAACAACGTTATCGGCCTGCTGGAAGATCCGAAAGCAGTGGTGAAAAAGCTGAAACGCGCGGTGACAGATTCCGACGAGCCGCCTGTTGTGCGTTACGATGTGCAGAACAAAGCGGGCGTTTCAAACCTGCTGGATATTCTCTCTGGCGTCACCGGGCAGAGTATTCCTGAGCTTGAACAGCACTTTGAAGGCAAAATGTATGGCCATCTCAAAGGCGAAGTGGCGGATGCGGTTTCCGGCATGCTGACTGAACTGCAGGAGCGTTATAACCGTTTCCGCAACGACGAAGCGCTGCTGAATCAGGTCATGCGAGACGGCGCGGACAAAGCCAGCGCGCGTGCCGCTGAAACGCTGAAAGCGGTATACCAGGCGATTGGCTTTGTGGCAAAACCATAGATAAAAGCAAAGCGGTAACCGCCTGTACCCTCTCCAGTGGGCGAGGGCATCCAGCTGCACTCACCCAAAAACAAAAAACCGGGAAATTCCCGGTTTTTTTATATCTGCATTAACGCTTTCTGATCCGCTGCCGCATCATAACCACCGCGACTCTTAGTCATCGTAGCGACAGGGTTTAGTGATTTGAGAACCAGTTCAGTTTTTCACGTAGCTCAACCACGCGACCCACGACGATCAGCGCCGGGCTTTCAACCTGCTTCGCCAGCTCGCCGAGCTGCGTGAGCACGCCGCTCACGACGCGCTGGGTAATCGCCGTGCCATTCTCGACCAGCGCCACCGGCATATCGTGCTGCATACCGTGTTCCAGCAGTTTTTCCTGAATGGTCGCCGCCTGATTCAGCCCCATGTAGAACACCAGCGTCTGCTTTTCAGCGGCCAGGTTGTGCCAGTCCAGCTCACTTCCCGTTTTGAGATGACCCGTCACCAGGCGCACGCTTTGGGCATAATCACGATGGGTAAGGGGGATACCGGAATAGGCAGAACAGCCAGAAGCTGCAGTGATTCCTGGCACCACTGAGAACGGCACACCCGCGTTGCAAAGCGTTTCCAGCTCTTCACCGCCGCGACCAAAGATAAACGGATCGCCGCCCTTCAGGCGCACCACGCGTTTGCCTTTGAGCGCTTCACGCAGCAGGATCTGGTTAATTTCTTCCTGCGGAACGCAGTGATAACCCGCGCGTTTGCCCACGAATACGCGGTCTGCGTCACGACGGACCAGATTCATGATGTCATCAGACACCAGACGGTCATACACCACGATATCCGCCTGCTGGATCTGCTGTAATCCTTTCAGCGTTAAAAGACCGGCATCTCCTGGCCCTGCACCCACCAGCACCACTTCGCCGCGATGATTCAGCGGCTCAGTCAGCAGGCGCTCGGTCGTCTCTTCTACGGCCTGTTGATCCTGATTCGCCAGCGACTGTGCCAGGCGGTCATTGACGAAGAATTTTTCCCAGAAACGGCGGCGCTCGCCGATGGTTGCAAACGTCGTTTTCACCCGGGCGCGAAGCTGGCCCGCATAGCGCGCTACCTGTCCCAAATGCTGGGGTAAAATCGCTTCGAGTTTTTCGCGCAATAAACGCGCCAGCACCGGTGACGTGCCGCCCGAGGAGACCGCGACCATCAGCGGGGAACGGTCAATGATCGACGGCATAATAAAGCTGGCTTCTTTTGGCGCATCGACCACGTTGCAGAATATACGACGGATTTCGCAGGCATCGCTGACGCGCTGGTTCACGTCGTCGTCGTCGGTAGCGGCGATCGTTAGCCAGCACGTATCGAGCAAGGACTCGTCAAACTCGCCCTGTACCAGCGTCAGCATGCCTTCCTGCGCCCATACGTTAAATTGCGGATCGAAGGCCAAAGCATTCACGGTAAGTCGTGCACCTGCTTCTAACAGCAAACGCGCTTTACGCTCAGCGACATCGCCACCGCCCACTAACAGGCAGTCGCGATGACGTAATTGACAGAAAATCGGCAGGTGATCCACGACATTACCTCTTAGGAATTGGCTTTCGCCTGTGCAGTTGCGATGGTGACGGGAGTCGGACGCTCCGCTTTAGGAGTAGCATACCAGTATCCTAAGCCCATAAACACTGCACCCGAAAGGGTATTGCCCAGAGTTACCCACAACAGGTTATGACCGATGCCCGAAAGGGTGTAAGCCTCGCTGTGATGGCCAAACCAGGAGAGCGCGAAGAGCGTCATGTTTGCCACGGAGTGCTCGTAGCCGGAGGCAATAAATGCCAGCAGACACCACCAGATCGCGATGAATTTCGCGGCACCTTCCGTGCGGATTGCCATCCAGATTGCCAGGCACACCAACCAGTTACACAGCACGCCCTTAAAGAACAGCGTCATGGCCGGCTGTGTGGTTTTGGCGAGTGCAACGGTATGCACAATGCTGGTATCTACTGGCAGCAGGCTTCCGCCGCCCCAGCTGTACAGCAACGCCACGAAGACGGAACCCAGCAGGTTGCCGACCCAGGTTTGTGGCAGAATCGCCCACATTTGTCCCTGACTGATGGTGCCGGCTTTGACGCCCAGCGCCAGGAACATGGTATGGCCGGTGAACAGTTCTGAACCGGCGATAATCACCAGGGTCAACGCGATGCCAAACGTTGCGCCCATCACTAATGGGCGAATAGACGGCTCAAGTAAATTCCCCAGCGTGAAGATAAGAATAATACCGAGGCCGACATAGGCCCCTGCCATGGCGGAACTGATCCAGAAGCCGATGGGGTTATTTTGATTGAGGCGGGCAATGCGCGCAGCGTTAGCCGCACACTTATTAATGGTGTCTGCAAACATGTGATTATCCTTGTACACGTCACCCGCTGCGCTGCCAACTAGAGGCAACTCGAAGGGCTAGTGCAAAAAAGTTGAAAAGCTCCCGAACGGGAGAAAAGTACAAAAAAGGGGGCATTGCGCCCCCGATAACAATCAGCCCCTCAGCTGTACGTTGCCGTCTTTCACGCGGACGTCATAGTGCTTCACAGAGTGGCTTTCATCTTCCATGCAGTGTCCGTCGCTTAAACGGAAACGCTGTTTTTTCAGTGGACTCGCCACCCACAGTTCGCCCTGATGCTCCGCGATCAAACCGCGCGACAGTACGCTTGCCTGAAAGAACGGGTCGATATTGCTGATCGCAAAGACCTGTTCGTCATGACGAGGGCGGAAAATGGCGACCTGTTCCGTCCCCAGCAGGGCACAAACGCCGGTCGCTGGGATGATGTCGTTAACTTTGCAGATGTTTACCCACTGGCTCATACGTTTTCCTCCACCAGAGTCACCGGAATGCGCTCGTATGGTGTCGCCGGACGATGCTGCTCACGCTCAGGAACAATCTGTACGTTCGGATCGCGCTGGGCGCTGTTGATAAAGTGTTTGAAGCGCACCTGCGCCGCCGGGGAATTCACGGTCTCAGTCCACTCGCAAATCACGGCGTCGCGCAGACGGGCCATTTCGGCTTCCAGCGCATCGTTCAGACCCAGTTTGTCGTCGATAATGACCGATTTCAGGTACTCAATGCCGCCTTCCAGATTGTCCAGCCAGGACGCTGTGCGCGTCAGCTTATCGGCGGTGCGGATGTAGAACATCATGAAGCGGTCGAGGTAGTTCAGCAGGGTTTCGCGATCCAGATCCGCTGCCAGCAGGTCTGCGTGACGAGGTTTCATCCCGCCGTTACCGCAAACGTACAGGTTCCAGCCTTTCTCGGTCGCGATGATGCCGACGTCTTTGCCCTGGGCTTCCGCACATTCACGGGTACAGCCGGAGACGCCAAACTTCATTTTGTGCGGCGTACGGATGCCTTTGTAGCGGTTTTCCAGCTCAACGCCGAAGCCCACGCTGTCGCCAACACCGTAGCGGCACCAGGTGCTGCCCACGCAGGTTTTCGCCATACGTAACGCTTTGGCGTACGCGTGACCGGTTTCGAAGCCCGCTTCGATAAGTTGACGCCAGATTTCCGGCAGGTCATCTTTCTGCGCACCAAACAGGCCGATACGCTGGGAACCGGTGATTTTGGTGTACAGGTTGAATTCACGCGCCACGCGGCCAACAGCCACCAGTCCTTCCGGCGTAATTTCCCCCCCGGCAGAACGCGGGATCACGGAGTAGGTGCCGTCTTTCTGGATGTTGGCCAGGAAGTTGTCGTTGGTATCCTGCAGCGGCGTATGTTCTGGTTTCAGAACATATTCGTTCCAGCAAGACGCCAGCAGCGAACCGACGGTCGGTTTACATACTTCACAGCCATAACCCTGACCGTGTTTTTCCAGCAGTTCGTCAAAGGTCTTAATGCCTTCAACGCGGATGAGATGGTAAATCTCCTGACGTGAATACGAGAAGTGTTCACACAGGTTGTTGTTCACTTCGATGCCCTGTTTCGCCAGTTCGGCATTCAGCACCTGAGTGACCAGCGGAATACAACCGCCGCAGCCGGTACCGGCTTTGGTTTCGGCTTTCAGCGCCGCAACGGTGTGGCAGCCTTTGTTGATCGCGGAGATCAGCATGCCTTTGGTGACGTCGAAGCAGGAACAAATTTGCGCGCTGTCCGGCAGTTTATCCACGCCGATTGACGGCTTACCGTTGGAGGCATGCGCAGGCAGAATCAGCGCATCCGGGTTTTCTGGCAGCTCGATGGCGTTCAGAACCAGTTGCAGCAGATTGCCGAAATCGGTGGTGTCGCCCACCAGCACCGCACCCAGCAGGGTTTTATTATCCGGGCTGACGATCAGACGTTTGTAGACTTCTTTGCTTTCATCGAGATAAACGTAGCTGCGGGAGTTCGGGGTGCGGCCATGCGCGTCGCCGATACCGCCCACGTCCACGCCGAGCAGTTTCAGCTTGGCGCTCATGTCTGCGCCGACGAAGGCGTTTTCGTTACCCAGGATATGGTCAACGGCGACCTGCGCCATTTTGTAGCCAGGGGCGACCAGACCGTACACGCGGTTGTTCCAGCTTGCACATTCGCCGATCGCGTAGATATCCGGATCGGACGTCTGGCACGCATCGTTAATCATGATGCCGCCGCGCTGCGCCACGGCCAGACCGCACTGGGTCGCCATTTTATCGCGCGGGCGAATACCGGTAGAGAAGACGATAAAGTCCACTTCCAGCTCGCTGCCATCGGCAAAGCGCATGGTTTTGCGCGCTTCGGTGCCTTCCTGAACGATCTCTTTGGTGTTTTTGCTGGTGTGAACTTTCACACCCATGCTTTCGATTTTACGGCGGAGCTGGTCGCCACCCATGTGGTCGAGTTGTTCAGCCATCAGCATCGGGGCAAATTCGATGACGTGGGTTTCGACGCCTAAGTTTTTCAGTGCGCCTGCCGCTTCGAGGCCGAGCAGACCGCCACCGACTACCGCACCACGTTTACTGCGGCGCGCGCAGGATTCGATCGCTTTCAGGTCTTCGATGGTACGATATACGAAGCAATCCTGTGTTTCCGAGCCTTTGATCGGCGGGATCCATGGGTATGAGCCAGTCGCCATAATCAGCTTGTCGTAAAAAACCGTGCGTCCGGCACTGGAGTGGATCACTTTTTCCTGACGGTTAATGGTGATGGCGCGTTCGCCGACCAACACGTTAACGCCATGCTTCTCGTAGAAACCTTCACGGACCAGAGAAAGTTCTTCAGCAGTGTGGTGGGAGAAGTAGGAGGACAGGTGCACACGATCGTACGCCTTACGGGGTTCTTCACAGAAGACGGTAATATCAAACTGGGTCGCGTCCGCTTTATCGAGAAGATCCTCAATAAAGCGATGGCCGACCATGCCGTTACCAATGATAGCGAGTCTGACTTTGCTCATTTTTGCCTCGATTTCTTTTCTATTACTGCCTACCTTAACGATTCAGCAAAGGCGCTTATTGATGCAAATCAAATACGCCTTCAACTACTCCTTAGTGAGTAGATCGCTGATTTGTCAGGATTTTTCTAAGTGGCGGAAATAACTCGCTTTTAATAAGCGCTGAATTTGTGTACAAAATTTGAGGTTAATCTGCAAAAGTTCGTACTCCCAAATTTCAGAAGTGTTTTTCAGGGGAAAGGTATGTCTACATCACCGCTTTGGCTGGTTCAGAACGTTCGGTTACCGCAGCAAGATGGGTTATGGCAAATCGCCATTGAGAATGGCCGTTTTGGCGAAATAACCCCGATGGGTGATGCGCCCGATGAGAGCCACGAAGTCCTCAACGCCCGTGGCGGCCTGGCGATTCCACCGTTTATTGAACCGCATATTCATCTCGATACCACTCAGACGGCCGGTGAGCCGAACTGGAACCAGTCTGGAACCCTTTTTGAGGGCATCGAACGCTGGGCGGAACGTAAAGCGTTGCTCAGCCATGACGATGTCAAAGCGCGTGCGTGGAAGACGTTGAAATGGCAAATGGCCAACGGCATTCAGTTTGTTCGCACTCACGTTGACGTTTCTGACCCTACGCTGACGGCGCTAAAAGCGATGCTGGAAGTGAAGCAGGAGGTGGCACCGTGGATAACGCTGCAAATCGTTGCTTTCCCGCAGGAGGGGATTCTTTCCTATCCCAACGGTGCGGCGCTGCTTGAAGAAGCGTTACAGCTCGGCGCAGACGTGGTCGGCGCCATCCCGCATTTTGAATTCACCCGCGAATACGGCGTGCAGTCGCTGCACATCGCGTTTGAACTGGCGAAAAAATATGATCGCCCGCTGGATATTCACTGCGACGAAATTGACGATGAGCAGTCACGATTTGTCGAAACAGTTGCCACGCTGGCCTACGAGGCAGGGATTGGATCGCGCGTCACCGCCAGCCACACCACCGCGATGCACTCCTACAATGGGGCATACACCTCGCGGCTGTTCCGCTTGCTGAAAATGTCCGGCATCAACTTTGTCGCTAACCCACTGGTGAACATTCATTTGCAGGGGCGTTTTGACGATTACCCGAAACGCCGTGGGATTACGCGCGTGAAAGAGTTACAGGAAGCGGGTATCAACGTCTGCTTCGGTCATGACGATGTTTTCGACCCGTGGTATCCGCTGGGGACGGGTAACATGCTGCAAGTGCTGCACATGGGGCTACACGTCTGTCAGATGATGGGTTATCAGCAGATCGACAGCGGACTGAATTTAATTACCCACAACAGCGCGCGCACGTTTGGGCTGACGGATTACGGTATCAAAACCGGCAACCCGGCGAATCTGATCATATTACCTGCGGAAAGTGGTTTTGACGCGGTGCGCTGCCAGGTGCCGGTGCGCTGGTCGATTCGTCAGGGGAGAGTGATTGCGACGACGCAGCTGGCGCAAACCTGGATTCAGACGGATAGCGGGGGAGAAGAGGTGAGTTTTAGTCAAAAACAGCCCCTTCGCTGAGCGCAAAGGGGCGTAAGGGTTAGTGCGAAGCCGCTACCGTGTTGTGCTGGCGGTGGCGGGTCACAAAGCCCAGAATCAGACACATGACAAACACCACGGCATACAGACCATTAGAGGTTTGCAGCGCCGCCAGCGGGCCGCTGTGCGCCACAATCGGGCCAGTCACCACGAAGGTCAGCATGGTGCCGATGGTCCCGCAGGTCAGCACAAAGTTCACAAGTTTAGGTGAGGCCACTTTGGTTTGCAGAGAGCCGAGGGTGATGATTGAGGTATAAATCGCGCTGGAGAAGAAACCGAGCGTCAGAATAAACCACGCCATATGCTCAGGCGCACCGTTGATAAACAGATACATCAGCACGGTTGCCAGACCCGCCAGCACGGTCAAAATGCGCTGCAAATCGAAGAAGCGCAGGATGAAGCTAAACGCCCACATGCCGAACATGTATGACATCCAGAAATCGCTCACCAGTTTGCCCGCGTCGTTCAGGCTCATGCCCAGGCCTTTTGCGTATTCCGGAACCCAGGAGATAAAGCCCAGCTGGCCGAGGATATAGCACAGCGCCGTAACGGACAGGAACAGAACGCCGATCCCCCATTTCTCTTTTGCGACAGGCTGCGTGCTCTGCTCCGCCTTTTTACCCAGGACCGGGAATTCACAGCCGAAGGTCAGCACAAAAATAGCCACGTAGACCAGCCCGATACAGGCGTAAACCCAGTACCACTCGATGCTGCGCGCCAGCAGAACGGCGGCCACCATGGGGAAAATCATCCCCGCCATACTGAAGAAGGAGTCGGTGAATAGCAGGCGTGCGCCGCGCTGACGGCCTTCATACATGTGGGTAATCAGGAACGTACCGATGGACATAGTGATCCCGCTGACCAGGCCCAACACAAACATTGAGGCGGAGAACAGCGCGATACTGTGGCTGACCATCAGTCCCGCCACGGCAGCGACCATCAGGACAAAGCCGAAACGCAGCTGGGTTTTCAGCGGCACGATTTCCATCAGCCAGGCATTCAGGAAAATGGAGATCAGGATACCGGCATTGAGGAAGGTAAAGGTGTTACTCATGCTGGAAACAGGGAGCTGGAAATAGTTGGCGATATCACCCATCACCATTCCGGTGACGATCACCAGTGCGCCGGTCAGGGCGTACGAGAAGAAGCTAATCCATGTGAGCTTAATGCGATTGCTGTTAGTCATGTCTGGCCTGTGAATTTACCCGGGTACTTCACGCTGCAGAGGCGTTTTCCGCCTGCCTGCGACACGAATTAATGCAGGTAATGAAAAGTAAAACGCGTTGACCGCGCCGTGTGCGCAGGGATTTTAATCATTAAAGTGATCCATACAAATGTTTTATGAAAATTAAGATCTGCATTGCAACTGTCAATGTGATCTGAGTCACTTTGATGTAAGCCGGTTTCCACTCTTTTTACGGTTACAACTGTTTCAAATTCGTAAAATTAGGTAAAAGGCTGGCCTCCATCCATACTGCTCTTTAGAATCAAGCCACTTGCCTTTTTTACTGCGCTTTGTTAAGGAATTCTCATGCTCAAATCAACTCTGGCGGCTGTCGCGGCTGTGTTTGCCCTCTCTGCTGTTTCTCCTGCTGTTCTGGCAGCGAAAGGCGACCCCCATGTTTTGCTGACAACGTCTGCCGGGAATATTGAGCTGGAACTGAATAGCCAGAAAGCTCCTGTATCGGTGAAAAACTTCCTCGATTACGTGAACAATGGTTTCTATAACAACACCACGTTTCACCGTGTGATCCCGGGGTTCATGCTCCAGGGTGGCGGATTTAACGAGCAGATGCAGCAAAAGCAGCCGAATGCGCCAATCAAAAACGAAGCCGACAATGGTCTGCGTAACACGCGTGGCACCATTTCGATGGCCCGTACTGCGGACAAAGACAGCGCCACCAGCCAGTTCTTCCTGAACGTTGCGGACAACGCTTTCCTCGATCACGGCCAGCGCGACTTCGGTTATGCGGTATTCGGTAAAGTGGTAAAAGGCATGGATGTGGCCGATAAAATCTCTCAGGTCCAGACGCACGACGTCGGTCCTTACCAGAATGTACCGACAAAACCGGTCGTTATTCTGTCCGCAAAAGTTCTGCCGTAACCCTTTTCTCTGCGGGCGGTTCTCGCCCGCATCATTTTGCGTCTCCCTGCGAAAGCGCGTTTTGCTGCTTATACTTGTGGCAAACGGACATATCAGGGAGGCGTTAAGTGAAAAAACTCACCGACAGGCAAAAATCCCGTCTCTGGGAACAGCAGCGCAACGTAAACTTTCAGGCCAGTCGGCGTCTGGAAGGTGTCGATAGCCCGCTCGTCACGCTAAATGCAGCAGACGCTCAAAGCCGTCTTGAGGAACTCAGGAGGCACTATGAGCGATAAAATCGGTGACGATCGCGATCCGTACCTCTATCCCGGCCTGAACGTGATGCGCAATAAGCTCAATATCCGTCAGGCGGAGCGCCTTGCGCAGGCCTCGTATGAACTCACGGCCTTACGCGCCGCAACTCTACCCCTTGGGCCGCCCGCACCCGGTTTGCCGCACCTGTGCGCCATTCATCGCCATCTTTATCAGGATATTTTCGACTGGGCGGGTGATATCCGTGAAGTCGATATTTATCAGGGTGATACGCGATTCTGTCATTTCGCGTATATCGAAAAAGAAGGCAATGGTCTGATGCAAGATCTTGAGGAAGAGGGCTATCTTGTCGGACTTGAGAAAAGGGAGTTTATCGCCCGTCTCAGCCATTACTATTGCGAGATCAACGTCCTGCATCCGTTCCGGATTGGTAACGGGATCGCGCAACGTGTCTTTTTCGAGCAACTGGCCATCCACGCGGGGTATCAGCTGAGCTGGAAAGACATCGAACCCGATTTCTGGTCTGCAGCTAATCAGAGCGGGGCCATGGGCGATTTAACCGACCTGACGACCATCTTTGCCAAAGTAGTGAGCGAAGCGCGGGAAACTGAGTAGAATAGGGCGGCTAATTTTTGGAGCCGCCATGATTCTGCTGATTGATAATTACGATTCATTTACCTGGAACCTGTACCAGTACTTTTGTGAACTGGGTGCTGAGGTGGTGGTCCGACGTAATGATGAGGTGACGCTGGCAGATATCAACGCGCTGGCACCGCAGAAAATTGTCATTTCGCCAGGGCCTTGTACCCCGTCTGAATCGGGTATTTCGCTCGATGTTATCCGCGATTTTGCTGGCAAACTGCCAATTCTGGGCGTCTGCTTGGGGCATCAGGCGATCGGCCAGGTCTTTGGCGCGACAATCGTTCGTGCCGCAAAAGTGATGCACGGCAAAACCTCTCCGGTGACGCATACCGGAACCGGCGTATTTCGCGGTCTGAACAATCCCCTCACGGTGACGCGCTATCATTCGCTGATAATTGACCCGCCCACGCTACCCGATTGCTTTGACGTGACCGCCTGGAGCGACACCCAGGAGATCATGGGCATTCGTCACCGCGAATGGGATCTCGAAGGCGTGCAGTTCCATCCGGAAAGCATCCTGAGCGAACAGGGCCATCAACTGCTGGCTAATTTCCTCCATCGTTGATTGGTTATTGCTTTGTTGTGATTTTTTATGCATATTTTGTGATTATATTTTCACTGTTAATGTGACATAAAATGGATGGGCATGACATGGCAACTGAACAATCTGCAATTACACGCGCAACTTTCGATGAAGTTATCCTGCCGATTTATGCACCGGCTGAGTTTATCCCGGTAAAAGGGAAAGGCAGCCGCGTGTGGGATCAGCAGGGCAAAGAGTACGTTGATTTTGCGGGTGGTATTGCGGTGACGGCGCTGGGGCATTGCCATCCTGCTCTGGTCGAGGCGTTAAAAACGCAGGGCGAAACCCTGTGGCACACCAGCAACGTGTTCACTAATGAACCCGCGCTGCGTCTGGGGCGCAAAATTATCGACGCCACGTTTGCCGAGCGCGTTCTTTTCATGAACTCAGGTACCGAAGCTAACGAAACTGCGTTCAAGCTGGCGCGTTACTACGCGTCTACGCGTCATAGCCCGTACAAAACCAAAATTATTGCTTTCCATAACGCCTTCCACGGCCGCTCGCTGTTTACGGTTTCCGTCGGCGGACAGCCGAAGTATTCCGATGGATTTGGCCCAAAACCTGCCGACATCATCCATGTGCCGTTTAACGATCTCCACGCCGTAAAAGCGGTAATGGACGACCACACCTGCGCGATTGTGGTTGAGCCGATTCAGGGCGAAGGCGGTGTAATGGCGGCGACGCCAGAGTTCCTGAAAGGCCTGCGTGAACTGTGCGACGAACATCAGGCGCTGCTGGTGTTTGATGAAGTGCAGAGCGGAATGGGGCGTACCGGCGATCTGTTTGCTTACATGCATTACGGCGTGACGCCGGACATTCTGACCAGCGCCAAAGCGCTCGGCGGCGGCTTCCCGGTCAGCGCCGTGCTGACGACGCAGGAGATCGCGTCGGCATTCCATGTAGGATCTCACGGTTCGACCTACGGCGGGAATCCGCTGGCCTGCGCTATCGCTGGCGCGGCGTTTGATATTATCAACACGCCAGACGTGCTGAACGGCGTGAGCGCGAAACGCGAACAGTTTGTGAAACATCTTCAGCAGATCGATGCGCAGTACGATGTGTTCAGTGATATTCGTGGAATGGGGCTGCTGGTTGGCGCGGAACTGAAGCCACAATATCAAGGCCGCGCGCGTGATTTCCTCCATGCCGCTGCGCACGAAGGGGTGATGGTGCTGAATGCCGGACCGGACGTCATGCGCTTTGCGCCGTCGCTGGTGATTGAAGCACAGGATATTGACGACGGTATGGCGCGCTTTGCCGCAGCCGTTGGGAAAATCGTTAAGGGTTAATTGGATTCACGCCGCAACAGGCGCGTTAACCAAATACCGTGATGTGGGCGTTGTCGCCATGCCACCGACGAAATGGTGTGCATGGTGCTCAGATGCCCGAGTATACGCTGTAAGTGCTGTTCCAGCGTGCTCATCGGACCGTAGGTGAGCGTTTCGGGCCCTTCAAGAATATTAATATCCCCCGATTCCCCCGGCGCGTCATATTCCAGGCGCTGCTGACACCGCTGCAACGCAATTTCACACGACTGCAAATAGCGCTGCGCCAGATCCGGCGTCAGCATCGTATGCTCGCGCGCCAGCGTGGTCATCGCGTTGATATGTTCAACGATGAACTGGCTGTGGGTGACCCAGAGTTTCATATCGGCCAGATAGTGCGAATTAAAGCCCGGCTCTTGCATGGCTTGGTTCAGCGAGTTAAACAGCGCGTTATGAGCCTGATTGACCTTCATGCGCTGGTACGCCAGCGGCGACGGCTGCGGATCGGCGCTGAGGATCAGGCGAATAGCCTGCTGGTCGGCCTCGAGCGCATCGTGAGCATTCTGGCGCAACAGCCCGCTTTGCCACTGCGGCCACAGCCAGACCATGCCGCCAAACGCAATCAGACAGCCAATCAGCGTATCCACCAGTCGGGCGACAATAAACTGTTCGCCATTCAGGGTAAGCAGTTGCAGGGTATACACCGCGGTGACCGTAAAGCCGACCATTGCCCAGCCATAGTTTTTACGGATAAACAGATAGCTGACCAGCGTGATAAGCAGCATGCCCGCCAGGGTATAACCGTCCGGAACGTGGAAGTGCAGCGTGACGCCCGCAATCACCAGGCCGGCAATAGTCCCGCCCGCCCGGTGCAGGATCCGCACGCGCGTCGCGCCATAGCCGTTCTGCGTCACGAACAGCACAGTCATTAAAATCCAGTAGGGCTTGGGTAAATGCAGCGCCACGCCCATCAGGCTGGCGATACTCAGCATCACGCTAATGCGCGCCGCATTTCTCAGGGCAGAGGATTTAAAAGACAGATAGCTTTTCAGCGCTGGCAGTAGCGGCAGCCGTTTCTGCTTATCCGCCATCAGGTCACGGGAATAGAGCGGACGTTGGGTGCGCAGCACGCGTGCGATGCGGCTGAAATGCCATGCGCAGAACTGCCCGACCGGGTTATCCGGATGCTGACGGGCGATTTTCTCCAGCGCGCCTAATGGCTTATCCATGGTAAAGCGCGTGGGATAGCGGTGATAAAGAATATCGTCAGCCAGCACGCGCAGACGCGCCGCGACCGTCTGGGCATTCCAGCGGATCACCGCTTCGGCATGGCTACGCTCCACCAGTTTTTGCACTTCCTGCGGATGATGCAGGCTGACGGAGATATGTTCCTGGAGATCCAGCCCTACCTGAAACGTGCGCAGCAGCCGTTTGTATTCATGATTTTTATTGGCCGCCAGCATGTGCAACTGTTGATAACACTGGCTGATTAAATCGACCACTTTTTGCTGACGCGTCAGCAGCGGCGGCAGCGCCTTTTCCGGGTCGGTATGCTGCGTCAGCAGGGTGTATTTTGCTTCGCAGTAATCAGCGAGCTGAACGTAGAGCAGGCTTAAGGATTCGCGCAAAGGCTGCTCGCGCCACATCCAAAACCAGAACCAGTTGAATAATCCGTACCATAGCGTGCCAAACGCGTAGATCAGCAGCGGTTCCCAGACGGGCATATTCCCGGCGAGGCTGAGGGTGAAAATCGAGGCAATTAGCGAAGCGGGGAGCAATCGGGCATGCAGAGAACTGATTTCCGCCGTCACGCCGAGCGTGAGTGCCAGCACGGTTAAAATCAGCGGCAAGGGGATATCGCGCGCCAGCAAAAGCTGTACTGCCAGGCTACATCCGGCAAACAGCGATCCGCCAATAATCAGGCGTTTGAAAAAGCGTTTATGCGGCGTATCGAGACCGGCAATGTTACAGCAGGCAGGGACGAGGGAAAAAAGCAGACCGTGTTGCAGGTGACCCAGAATCAAACCGACGGCCACGGGGAGACATAACACCAGCGTTTGCCGAAGTGCGTAGTTAACTTCCGGGTGATAGATCAGCCTGCGCCACATAGATGCCAGAGACAAAAACGGCGTGACACCTTGCGATGGCACGCCGTTCGACCGGAATTAACGCGTTCCGTAAACCACGATAGTTTTACCGTGGGCGGAGATCAGGTTCTGATCTTCCAGCATTTTCAGGATACGGCCAACGGTTTCACGGGAGCAACCGACGATCTGACCAATTTCCTGACGGGTAATTTTAATTTGCATGCCGTCAGGGTGAGTCATAGCGTCAGGCTGTTTCGCCAGGTTCAACAGCGTTTGCGCGATGCGGCCGGTCACATCCAGGAAGGCGAGGTTACCCACTTTCTCGGAGGTGATTTGCAGGCGGCGAGCCATCTGCGAAGACAGGCGCAACAGAATATCCGGGTTAACCTGAATCAACTGACGGAATTTTTTGTAGGAGATCTCAGCCACTTCACAGGCCGATTTTGCACGTACCCAGGCGCTACGTTCCTGGCCTTCTTCAAACAGGCCCAGTTCGCCGATGAAATCGCCCTGGTTCAGATAAGAAAGGATCATCTCTTTTCCTTCTTCATCTTTAATAAGCACTGCCACCGAGCCTTTGACGATGTAATACAACGTTTCCGCTTTTTCACCCTGGTGAATCAGCGTGCTCTTCGATGGGTACTTATGAATATGGCAATGAGACAAGAACCATTCGAGAGTCGGGTCTGTTTGCGGTTTGCCAAGCACCATGCGCTGTTATCCTCTGTTATAAGCTGTCACCAGAGTCATAAATCGCATCCTGACTCTGGGGTTGCAATCGAATTCTTCCCCGTACCTGGGAATTAGGCTGTCATAAATGTTTGCAGCCTGTAATGTTTGATGTCCTCTGCATACATGTGTAACGTCAATGTATTACTGTAGCATCCAGAGTGTTTTAGCATAGCTTTTGCCGCGTGTCTCCTGGTGTCTCGCTTCAGCATGACGCAGGTCGACTTCCGTTGCGAGAATTGTAACGCACGGGTAATCTGTCCGGAAAAATGCAACGTCGGAGTGAATAAAATGCAAGCGCGTGTGAAATGGGTTGAAGGTTTAACGTTCCTCGGCGAATCCGCTTCAGGACACCAGATTTTGATGGATGGCAACTCCGGCGATAAAGCGCCAAGTCCGATGGAAGTGGTGCTGATCGCGGCGGGTGGATGCAGTGCCATCGACGTGGTCTCGATTCTGCAAAAAGGGCGTCATGACGTCACCGATTGCGAAGTGAAGCTGACATCAGAGCGTCGCGAAGAAGCGCCGCGTCTGTTTACGCACATCAATCTGCACTTCATTGTGACCGGCAAAGCGCTGAAAGATGCCGCGGTTTCCCGTGCGGTGGATCTTTCTGCGGAGAAGTACTGCTCGGTCGCGTTGATGCTGGAAAAAGCGGTGAAAATCACGCATTCGTATGAAGTGATTGAAGCGTAAGCGTTGACGAGATTTAGCCCTCTCCCATGAGGAGAGGGAATAAGATCATTCGATCTTTTTGCCTTCCATCAGCCGTTGCACCAGCGGCATCATGATCAGCTCCATCGCCAGTCCCATTTTCCCGCCCGGCACGACCAGCGTATTTATGTGCGAAATAAACGACCCCTGCAGCATTGCCAGCAGCCACGGATAATCAATATCTTCCAGATTACGGAAGTGAATCACCACAAAGCTTTCGTCGAGCGACGGAATCGTTTTGGCGGCGAAGGGATTTGACGTGTCCACTGTAGGCACGCGCTGGAAGTTGATGTGCGTGCGCGAAAACTGCGGCGTCAGGAAGTTAATATAATCTTCCATTGAGCGTACCACTGAATCCATGACTGCCTCACGCGAGTGGCCGCGCTCGCTGGTGTCGCGGGTGAGTTTCTGGATCCACTCCAGGTTGACGATAGGCACCACGCCGACCAACAGATCGACATGCCGCGCCACATCCTGTTGCGGCGTTACCACGCCGCCATGCAATCCTTCGTAAAACAGCACATCGGTTGGTTCCGGAAGCGGCTGCCACGGCGTAAATGTGCCCGGCACCTGGTTCCACGGCACGGCTTCGTCATAGGTATGCAGATATTTACGCGATTGCCCTGTGCCCGTATGGCCGTACTCGGCAAAGGTTTGTTCCAGCAAACCGAAGTCGTTGGCGTCTGGCCCGAAGTAGCTGATGTGTTTGCCGAGATCGCGCGCCTTGCGGATCGCCATGTCCATTTCAGGGCGGGTATAGCGATGAAAACTGTCGCCTTCTACCTCGGCGGCACGCAGGTTGAGCTGCGCGAAAATCTTACGAAACGCGAGGCTGGTGGTCGTGGTTCCCGCACCACTTGAACCCGTAACGGCAATAACCGGATGTCTGGCTGACATAGCAACTCCCTGACTGGAATGATGAAGCGATCAGCCGCGAAACTGATTGCGCGGCATGATGTTGACGGTTTCGTGCAGTTCAGACCACACCAGCAATATCTCGCCATTTTGTAGCTGCCGTTTCACATCGGCGACCTTTTGTTCAAGCGAGCGTTCATGTTCACCATAATCGGTGCCTTCGCGTAATACAAAGCTTTCAATCAGGCTGTCCAGCGTTTCGGGAGCCAGATCTTGCCAGGGAATCATCATCGTGTTTTTTCCAGCCAGGGGGTTAACCAGTCGGGGATACGCGTTTCCAGCCACATTTTCGGACGCCGTAACGTACCGCCGATAAAACCAACGTGGCCGCCATGTTCGGTCAGCTGATACTGCACGTTTGCGGGCAAATATCCCGGTGCCGGAATCGAATGGTGATCCATAAAGGGATCGTCTTTCGCATGGATGATCAGCGTCGGTTTGGTTATCTGATTCAGCAACGGCATGGCGCTACACTGACGATAATAGTCTAGTGCGTCAGCAAAACCGTGGATCTTCGAGGTGATCAGATCGTCAAACTCCCGCAAACGGCGCATGCGCTTGAGCTGTTGCAGGTTGATTGGCAGCGTGTCGGGATAGGCTTTCAATTTGCGTGCCGCGTTGGCTTTCAGCAAATTCAGCAGATAGCGCTGATACACGCGCGAAAAGCCCTTTTCCATATGATAGCTGCACTGCTCCAGCATAAACGGCGCGGAGACGATCACCGCCGCGTCCAGCGGCACGGCGTTACTCTCTTTTGCCAGCAGGCAGGCCAGCATATTGCCACCCAGCGAATAGCCTACCGCTGCGGTAGGGGCCGCGCCGTAAGTCTTCGCCAACCAGTATAAAAACCAGGTGCCGTCTTCTGTTTCGCCGGAATGATAAATCCGCTCGCGACGGTTTGGCTCACCACTGCATCCGCGAAAATGCATCACCACACCGAGCCAGCCGCGCGCTTTTGCCGCGTGGATCAGGCCGTGCGCATACGGGCTGTGCAGGCTGCCTTCCAGCCCGTGGAACACCACCAGCCGGGGTTTATGCCTGGCCTGGTCGGGATCTTCGCTCCACGCTAAATCGACGAAATCGCCGTCCGGCAGGTCGAGGCGCTGCCAGTGCGGGTCAAATTGCAGTTTACGGCGCAGGAGCCGTGGCAGCATGGTTTGCAGATGCGGGTTAGCGACGCCGCGCATTGGTACGAATTCGGCGCTCTCTTCACACGCGATATCAAAGTCTGATGGAATAATTTGGGTCATAACGATGCGATGTTCACTCTTGTCAGCCTTAACTATACCTGCCGAAGCGGATCCTGTTTACGAAAATGAGGCGGTGTTGACCTCCGATTCAGCTAATTCCTGCCTGAGCTAGCGTTTTTTTCCGAAACATTATCTGATCTTGATCATATATATTCATTCTGATTATTACTCTCAGGCTAATGATTCACCTCTACGCTTAATTGATGCCTTTCTCACCAGAGCGCACACTTTACTCAGCGTTAAGCAAATCAAAATGATGTGCTGAATCAGGAGGTTAATAATGTTATCTGGGCAAACTCCACCCCGGGTCTGGAACTCACGCCGCACAGAGAAAGCGCGCCGTCTGGCTTCCATTCCGGTGCAGGGCAAAGTACTGCCAACCGACGATTTCGTCGCCATGCTGGAAAAACTGATCGCCCCAGGCGACAAAGTCGTGCTGGAAGGCAACAACCAGAAGCAGGCAGATTTTCTGTCCCGCTCACTTGCTGAAGTGAACCCGCAAATCGTCCATGACCTGCATATGATTATGCCGAGCGTCGGGCGCAGCGAGCATCTCGATATCTTTGAAAAGGGCATCGCCCACAAGCTTGATTTCTCCTTCTCCGGTACGCAAAGTCTGCGCATTTCGCAGCTGCTGGAAGACGGTCTTCTCGAAATCGGCGCTATCCACACCTACATCGAACTTTACTCCCGTCTTTACGTGGATCTCTCGCCAAACGTGGCGCTGATTGCCGGTTTCAAAGCCGACCGAAAAGGCAATCTGTACACCGGCGCAAGCACCGAAGACACGCCCGCGCTGGTTGAAGCCGCTGCGTTCCATGACGGTATCGTCATTGCGCAGGTCAACGAGCTGGTCGACGACGAATGTGACCTGCCGCGTGTGGATATCCCCGGTTCCTGGATTGACTACGTGGTGGTGGCGGACAGACCGTTCTTTATCGAACCGCTGTTCACCCGCGACCCGCGCCTGATCAAGCAAGAACATATTCTGATGGCGATGATGGCGATTAAAGGCATCTACGCAGAACATCAGGTCCAGTCCCTGAACCACGGGATCGGGTTTAACACCGCCGCGATTGAACTCCTGCTGCCCACCTACGGCGAACAGCTCGGTCTGAAAGGCAAAATCTGTAAGCACTGGACACTGAACCCGCATCCGACGCTGATCCCGGCGATTGAGAGTGGCTGGGTCGAAAGCGTGCACTGCTTCGGCGGCGAGCTGGGCATGGAAGAGTACATCCGCGCGCGCCCTGACGTGTTCTTTACAGGGGCCGACGGCTCGATGCGATCTAACCGCGCGTTCTGCCAGCTGGCAGGCCAGTACGCGGTCGATATGTTTATCGGCTCCACGTTGCAGGTGGATGGCGATGCCAACTCCTCAACGGTGACGCGCGGTCGTCTCTCTGGCTTTGGCGGTGCGCCAAACATGGGCCACGATCCGCACGGTCGTCGTCATGCGACGCCTGCCTGGCTGAACATGAAAACCGAACCTGACCCAATGCAGCGCGGTAAAAAGCTGGTGGTGCAGATGGTCGAAACATTCCAGGCGGGTGTAAAACCGACCTTCGTCGAAAAACTCGATGCCATCGAAGTGGCGAAATCCTCCGGAATGCCGCTCGCGCCGGTGATGATTTATGGCGATGACGTCACCCACGTCCTGACGGAAGAGGGGATCGCTTACCTGTATCGCGCCGAAAGTCTGGAAGAACGTCGGGCAATGGTTGCGGCGGTCGCCGGGATCACTGATATCGGCCTGGGCGTTGACGCCAAACGCGTCGCGGCGCTGCGTCAAAGCGGCAAAGTGGTATACCCGGAAGACATGGGCATTCGCCGCACTGACGCCACGCGTTCCCTGCTGGCGGCCGGTAGCGTGTCGGATCTGGTCGAATGGTCCGGCGGTCTTTACAACCCACCTGCGAAATTCCGGAGCTGGTAATGAAACTTCTGCCCCAGATTCAGGTTGAAGGCGGTGCCGAATGGCTGGCGCGAACCGCCACGCAGTGTCTGATTGACGAAGCACGATTAAGCCCGAAACCCGGTCTGGTGGACAGTCGGGGGAACGGCGCGCACCACGATCTCACGCTCGCTCTGATGGAGCGCTCTGCGCAAAGTTTAACGCCGACGTTCCAGGCGCTGGCGCTGCAAAGCTGGCAGCGCCCGGCAGATATTTCGCTTCGACAAACTATAGGGCGGCTGGGACGCGAAGGCGAACAGCAGATGATGGCGGCGACAAACGGCGTCAACACCCATCGCGGGGCGATTTGGGCGCTGGGTCTGCTGGTCAGTGCGGTCGCCATGCTTGGCGGCGATGCCAAACCGCAGACCGTCGCAGCAACCGCCGCTGAACTGGCGAAACTGCCTGATGACGCCGCACCGAAAGTCTTCAGCAAAGGTCTTCGCGCCACGCATCGTTACCGTGTTCCGGGCGCGCGCGAAGAGGCGCAGCAGGCGTTTCCGCACATTATTCAGCGGGCATTGCCGCAGCTTCGGCTCAGCCGACTCAACGGCAGCAGCGAAACGCACAGCCGGCTTGATGCGCTGATGGCGATCATGACCACCCTCACCGATACCTGCGTGTTGTCTCGTGCCGGAATGGAAGGGCTGGACGCCATGCAAGACGGTGCGCGTGCGGTGCTGAGCGCAGGCGGTACGGCGCAACCTGACGGACAGCGCGCGCTGGCAGCGTTAGATCGCCACATGCTGGCGCTCAACGCATCGCCCGGAGGTGCGGCCGATCTGCTTGCCGCGACGCTGTTTCTTGATCGCATAGAGTCGCCTTATTCACAGCATTAAGAGGATGTTATGGAAAAAATCACATTGACCGTGCCAGCCAGCCGCGTAGTGAGCGGCAGGGCGCTGGCAGGGGTTGTCGGCTCCGGTGACATGGAGGTGTTATTCACCGCCGACCCGAGCCAGACGTTAACCATCGAAATCACCACGTCTGTCGATAACAGCCGTAGCCGCTGGGAAGCGCTGTTCAACCGTCTGCAAACTGTGAGCAGCTTGCCTGCCGGGACGCTGACGATCCACGATTTTGGTGCCACACCTGGCGTGGCGCGCATCCGTATCGAACAGGTTTTTGAGGAGGTGAGCTATGCGTGACGATCGCAGTTTTATCGAATTAAAAGCGCGTCAGCGTGCGCATGCCCTGCTGGACGACGGCAGCTACCGCGAACTGTTGGACCCGTTTGAAGGCATCACCTCTCCGTGGCTGGCCGCGCAGGGCATCGTCCCGCAGGCGGATGACGGCATGGTGGTGGCGAAAGGCACTATCAACGGCAAACCGGCCGTGGTTGTGGCGATTGAGGGCGCGTTCCAGGGCGGCAGCATGGGCGAAGTGTCCGGTGCCAAAATGGCGGCGGCGCTGGAGCTGGCGGCGGAAGATAACCGCAACGGCATTCCGACGCAGGCGGTATTAAGCCTCGAAACCGGTGGCGTGCGTTTGCAGGAAGCCAATCTCGGTCTGGCGGCGATTGCTGATATCCACGCCGCGATCGTCGATTTGCGTCGCTACACGCCGGTTGTGGGCATTGTCGCCGGGACCGTCGGCTGCTTCGGTGGGATGTCTATCGCGGCGGCGCTGTGCAGCTACCTGATCGTGACCCGTGAAGCGCGTCTCGGCCTGAATGGCCCGCAGGTTATCGAGCAGGAAGCGGGGATTGAAGAGTACGACTCTCGCGATCGTCCGTTTATCTGGAGCATGACCGGCGGCGAAATTCGCTACCAGAGTGGTCTGGTGGATGCGCTGGTGGGCGACGGCGTGAACGCGGTGAAACAGGCGATGAACGACGCGATTGCGAAAGGCGTTCCGGCGAAACATCGCACCGATAACTACGACGACTATCTGGCGCGTCTGTCGAATTTTGACACCCGCAAACAGGCGGATACCGAACAGATCACCGCGCTTTTTGCCCGGGAGGTGAAATGATGACTCATTCAACAAGCCGTGGCGAATTATGGCTGCAAACCCTGGCCCCCGAGGCAAAACGTCTTGAAGGCCTGTGCCCGTCCGTGCAGGCGGCAGACTGTGAAATAAACGGCGAAGCGGTACGTTTTATTGCCGTAGTACCGGATGCCAATAACCACTTTCCGCGCGCTGCGCTGGGCGAAGTGGGCCTGATGGAAGGCTGGACGCTGGCGAAAGTGGTGAGTGAAACCGTGGCCGCCGATGCGGATAAAGCCGTGAAGCGCCCGATTGTGGCGGTGATTGATGTGCCAAGCCAGGCGTATGGCCGTCGTGAAGAGGCGTTCGGGATTCACCAGGCGCTGGCCGGTGCGGCTGCGGCGTATGCCAACGCGCGTCTGGCCGGTCATCCGGTGATTGGGCTGATCGTCGGCAAAGCGATGTCGGGCGCGTTTCTGGCGCACGGCTATCAGGCTAACCGTCTGATTGCCTTCAACGACAAAGGCGTGCTGATTCATGCGATGGGCAAAGAGTCCGCCGCGCGGATCACCCTGCGTACCGTCGAGGCGCTGGAAAAACTGGCGGCCACCATTCCGCCAATGGCGTACGACATCAGTAATTACGCCACGTTGGGGCTGCTCGAAAACTTACTGGATATCAGCAACCCCGATGCGCCATCGGAAAACGATGTGGCACAGGTGACATCCACCCTGCAACAGGCCATCAACGACGCACGTCAGGACACCACGCTAAAAAGCCGTTTGGGTGCTGACAATCGCCGCAGCTCTGCTCTCGTTCGTGAACGCATGCGAGCAAGCTGGTAAGTAGAAAAAAGAGACCTGCCAGAGGCATTTCCCCGCGGGCGTAGCGATTGCGCCCGTGCGGGAGCGTGCATTCTGAAAATAATAATCATCGCGCCAGTGCTAAAACTTTTTTACTACAGGTGATTTATGACTTACGTAATTGTTCATGCTCTTGCACCGATTTTCATCATCATGCTGCTGGGATTCTGGGCCGGTAAGGCAAAGATGGTTGATAACAAAAATGTTTCCCTGCTCAATATTTTCGTCATGGATTTTGCTCTGCCCGCCGCGCTGTTCAGTGCGACGGTACAAACGCCGTGGACCGGTATTGTGGCGCAGTCGCCGCTGATTCTGGTGCTGACGCTGGCGATGTGGGTGACCTATGTGGGCATCTATTTCCTCGCCACCAAAGTCTTTAAAAAATCGCCGCAGGATGCCGCGGTGCTGACGCTGACCGTTGCGTTGCCAAACTACGCTGCGCTGGGCCTGCCGATTCTGGGCAGCGTGCTGGGCGAAGGGTCTGCGACATCGCTCTCCGTGGCGGTCTCCATCGCCTGCGGATCCGTGCTGATGACGCCGTTCTGCCTGCTGATTCTGGAGCGTGAAAAAGCGCGTGCCGAAGGCGCGAATACCGGTTCAACGCTGTCGATGCTGCCCGTGCTGATGTGGCGTTCAATCAAAAAACCGATTGTGATGGGGCCGCTGCTGGGTGTGATTTTGTCTGCGATTGGCATCAAAATGCCGGAGCTGGTGCTGGCCGCGATTAAACCGCTGGGCCTGGCGGCAACGGCTGCCGCGCTGTTCCTGACGGGCGTTATCCTGTCTGCGCGTAAATTGCAGATCAACACCATGGTGATTAGCGCCACCATCACCAAGCTGCTGATTCAGCCAGCGATTGCGTGGGGTATCGTGCTGATTTTCGGTCTGCACGGTTCCGTGGCGATCACCGCAATCCTGATGATTGCGCTGTCTGCCGGTTTCTTTGGCGTGGTCTTCGGCAACCGCTTTGGCGTGCAGTCCCCTGATGCAGAAGCGGTGCTGCTGTTAAGCTCGGTCCTGTGTATCCTGTCGTTGCCGCTGTTTATCTCACTGACTTCAGGAATGTAATCATGACCGCAACATTACGCCCGCACGATCTTATCTGGCTTACCGCGCGTGACGCGCTGGAAGGTATCACCGAATCCTGGGTGGATAGCGTGTGGCATACCGGTTTGCCTGTGGTGGTGCGGCGTGATGTTGATGATGCAGGACGAATTCCTGTCGGCGTGCGTGGTTTAAAACGCGACCAGCGCGCGGCGGGATGGGTGAACGCTGCGTGCGTGTCACGCGTGGTATCTCCGGAAGATCTCAGCGCTCAGGGCGATCTGCTGCGCTCACCTTTTATTACTCAGCCGCCGGTTCAGGTAGCGCTTCAACTGGCTCAGCAGGCGTGGCCGTGGACGTGGGGCATCACCGGAAGCACGGGTTATGCGCTGGCGACCGGCATTCCGGTTATCCACGCCGACAGCGATCTCGATCTGCTGATCCGTGCGCCGCAGCCCTTGTCAGCGGCGGCTTTCGAACGCTGGCAGTCTCAGCTCAGCAGCGCCCTTTGTCGCGCCGATACGCAGGTAGAAACGCCGCTTGGTGGCTTTGCGCTGAACGAATGGCTGCGCGACGGTAAAGCGTTGCTGAAAACACGTCGTGGGCCGCGCCTGATTGCCGACCCATGGCACAGGGAGGAATGATGAAAATTCTGTTTACCTTTCCGGGGCAGGGGACGCAGCATCCTGGCATGTTGCAGAACCTGCCGGGAACGGAGATGGCGCAGGCACGAGAAGTGCTGGGTGCAGAAGTCGATTCACTGGATTCACCCGACGCCTTGCAGCACACCCGTGCGGTTCAGCTCGCGCTGCTTATCGCCGGCGTGGCGTGGGCGCGTGAATTACAGCGTCGTGGTGTTTCACCCGATATCGTCAGCGGTTTGTCCATCGGCGCGTACCCGGCGGCGGTGATTGCCGGCGCGCTGGCGTTTAGCGATGCGCTCAAACTGGTGGCATTGCGCGGCGATCTGATGGAACAGGCGTATCCGCACGGCTATGGCCTGACGGCGATTATGGGGCTGACGCTAACGCAGGTGGAAAATCTTATTGAGGGGAGCGGAACCTATATCGCGAATCTCAATGCCGAAACACAGATTGTGATTGCCGGTTCTGACGACGCCATGGCGCAGGTGGCGAAACGCGCCCTGGAGAGAGGGGCGAGTAAAGCGCACCGGCTCGCCGTGAGTGTGCCGTCACATTGCGAACTGCTGGATACCCCTGCGCAAAAGCTGGTGGAGGCGTTTAGTCATGTCACGCTTTCTCGTCCACGCTGCGCGTATCTCAGCGGCAGTACCGGACGCGTGCAGTGGACGCCGGAAAAGATTGCCGACGATCTCGCGATGAACATGGCGCGGACGGTGCGCTGGCAGGAGGCGGTGATTTCCGCCAACGAACGCGAGGCACGACTGGCGATTGAGATGCCGCCCGGCGGCGTATTGACCTGTCTGACGCGCCAGGCCGCGTGGGAAGGGGAGTCGATTTCGCTGGAACGCAGCGGCATTGATGTGGCGGTCCATCTGGCGCAACGCCTTAGAGCGTAGCGTTTTGCTCCCGGCTGCGGGCGTACATTCGGCCTTCCGCGGCCAGCGCTCGCAGGCTCGGGTCTTGCTCGCGGTTACGCGCGAAGACAATGGCGATCAATTGCTGCATTTGATACGGCTGCGCCAGCTTGAGCAGTTGCACGGAATTTTCGTACACCTTTTTCATTCTGCCCGGCATCAGCGTAAAGCCAACACCCGCCTGCACCAGACTTAACATCGAGAAAATGTCGTTAACCCGCGTCACGATCTCCGGCTCGAAACCGGCGATGTGGAACGCCTCCTGAAAGCCTGCGTACGTCGCAAAGCCTTCCGCCAGCGAGACAAACTTCTGATCTTTGTAGTCGCGCAAATCGGCCAGACCGTTGCCGATCAGCTTTGCTGACGCGGGCGCGGCAAGGAAGATATCGTCGTGGAACAAGGGTAAAACTTCGAGGCTGTTGCGGTCGATATCACTTTCGGAGAGGGAGATCAGAATCGCGTCCAGCGAGCCTTCTTCCAGCAGATGCAGCAGCATTTCGTTAGAGCCCATCGTCAGATCCATTTCCAGATCCGGACGGCGTAGCTTCATGCCCATAATCAGGCGCGGAACGGTTTCCATTGTCAGCGAATAGAGCGTGCCGACGCGCAAACGTCCCTGGCCGATACCGGCGATTTTACGCGCTTCGTCCAGGCCGCGATCCATTACCTGCATCACTTCCTGGCAATACTCCAGCAGCGTCCATGCGGAGGGCAGCGCAATCAGATTGCGCCCTTTATGCGTGAACAGCGGGCAGCGCACGTTCTCTTCCAGCGTGTGCAGCGCACGGTGAACGCTGACCCCGCTGAGGCCGAGCGTTTCTGCGGTGCGCGCGATGTTGCCCTTTTCCATAAAGGTCATGAATATGCTGAGCTTGCGAAAAGTGATTTCGCTGGTGATGTCGATACTCATAACCCTCCGGGTCGTGCGTTAGTCGCTTTGCAGCATGGCTTCTAGCTGTTCCTGCGCATCCAGCCACGCCATTTCGCAATCCTCAAGACCGGATTTGGCTTTTGCCTGAATTTGCAAACATTCGGTCAGTTCCGCTTTGCGGCTCTGATCGTACAATCCGCTGTCGCCCAGTTTCTCTTCGACGGTCGCCAGTTTTGCGTGCAGTTTTTCCAGCTCTTTTTCCAGACGCGCGATCTCTTTACGCAGTGGCTGCGTTTGGGTGCGCAGCTCCGCTTCGCGACGCTTCTGATCTTTGCGCGACTGGGCGCTGTTGGCGTTGTCTTTCGCATCGTCAGACGGCTGATTTTCTTGCTTCTGCACGTCGGTCAGCCACTGCTGATAATCTTCCAGATCGCCATCGAACGGCTCGACTTTGCCGTCGTGCACCAGGTACAGATCGTCAGTGGTGGAGCGGATCAGGTGGCGATCGTGCGAAACGACGACCAGCGCGCCTTCAAACTCGATGAGCGCTTCGGTCAGCGCCTGACGCATGTCGAGATCCAGGTGGTTGGTTGGCTCATCGAGCAGCAGCAGATTCGGGCGTTGCCAGACGATCAGCGCCAGCACCAGACGGGCTTTTTCGCCGCCGGAGAAACGCTCGGTGATTTCGGTGACTTTATCGCCCTGGAAGCCAAAGCCGCCGAGATAATCACGCAGCTTTTGTTCCATTTCCTGCGGGGCAAGGCGCGCCATGTGCTGAATCGGTGATTCATCTGCGCGTAAAAATTCCAGCTGATGCTGGGCGAAGTAGCCAAGCTTAATGCCTTTTGCCAGGCCGATATCGCCGCTCACCGGATTGAGTTCGCCCGCCAGCAGTTTAATCAGCGTGGATTTACCCGCGCCGTTACGCCCCAGCAGACCGATACGTGAACCCGGCACCAGGTTGAGCTTGATGGAATCCAGAATAATGCGATCGCCGTAACCTGCGCTGACCTTTTCCATTTTCAACAGCGGATTCGGCAGGCTCTCGGGCGCGCGGAAGCTGAAGTGGAACGGGTTGTCGACGTGCGCAGGGGCGATCATCTCCATGCGCTCAAGCATTTTAATGCGGCTCTGAGCCTGCTTGGCTTTGGAGGCTTTGGCTTTGAAACGGTCAACAAAGCTTTGCAGATGCGCCACGCGCTGCTGCTGGCTTTCGTACATCGACTGTTGCTGTGACAGGCGAGTGGCGCGCTGGCGCTCGAAAGAGCTGTAGTTGCCGGTGTATTCGAACATCGACTCTTGTTCGATGTGAATGATTTTATCCACCACCGGATCCAGAAAATCACGGTCGTGGGAGATCAGAATCAGCGTGCCCTGATAGCTTTTCAGCCATTTTTCCAGCCAGATAACCGCATCGAGATCGAGGTGGTTAGTCGGCTCATCGAGCAGCAGTAAATCAGAGCGACACACCAGCGCCTGCGCCAGGTTCAGGCGCATACGCCAGCCACCGGAGAAGTCACTCACGGGGCGTTCGAGCTGTTCGTTGCTAAAACCCAGGCCGTGCAGCAGGCTGGAGGCGCGAGAGCGGATGGTCCATGCGTCGATGGCGTCCAGCTTGCCGTGAACGGTGGCGATGGCGTGGCCATCGTTACGCTCGTTGGCGGCGTTCAGCTCGGCTTCCAGCTTGCGGTATTCGCGGTCGCCGTCGATTACGTACTCAAGCGCCGGGACGCTCAGGGCAGGCGTTTCCTGGTTAACCCAGGCCAGTTGCCAGTTGCCAGGATAGGTGAAGCTGCCCGCATCGGCGCTCATTTCGTTTTTCAGAAGCGAAAGCAGAGTGGATTTGCCGCAGCCGTTTTTGCCCACCAGGCCGACTTTTTGGCCAGGATTAATGGTGGCAGTAGCGTTGTCCAGCAGGACGCGTACGCCGCGACGAATTTGTAAGGAGGAGAAAACAATCATAGAGCGCCGTGTATTCCGACTATGTTAGGTTGTCATTATAATCAGGTTAAAAATCTGTCCCATCAGGCTGTGTATTCAACAATGACGCGTGAGGGGCCAGACTGAATGAATAATGCCGCGCATGGCGCGGGTGTGCCATGGTAGCCGAAAATGGCAATGATGACGACCCGGGAGGGGAATGATGTCTCAGACAGCAAAAGTGCTGCTGTTGTATGCCCATCCGGAATCCCAGGACTCGGTCGCAAACCGGGTTTTGCTTAAACCGGCTCAACAGCTGAGCAATGTGACGGTGCACGACCTTTACGCGCACTATCCCGATTTTTTTATCGATATTCCGCGCGAGCAGGAACTGTTGCGTCAGCATGACGTGATTGTGTTCCAGCATCCGCTTTACACCTACAGTTGCCCCGCGTTGCTAAAAGAGTGGCTGGACCGGGTGCTGAGCCGAGGATTTTCCAGTGGGCCAGGGGGGAACCAACTGGCGGGAAAGTACTGGCGGAGTGTCATTACGACCGGTGAACCAGAAAGTGCTTACCGCCACGACAGCCTGAACCGCTATCCCATGAGCGATATTTTGCGCCCTTTTGAGCTGACGGCGGCGATGTGTCGTATGCAATGGATGAGCCCGATGATTGTTTATTGGGCGCGCCGCCAGCAACCCCAGGCGCTGGCAAGTAACGCCAAAGCCTACGGTGAATGGCTGGCTTCCCCGATTCCGACGGGAGGCCACTGATGGAAGGTACCGATCTGTTATTAGCCGGGGTGCTGTTTTTGTTCGCCGCCGTGGTGGCGGTGCCGTTGGCCGCGCGGCTTGGCATAGGCGCGGTGCTGGGCTATTTGCTCGCGGGTATCGCTATCGGGCCGTGGGGCCTTGGATTCATTAGCGACGTGGACGAGATCCTGCACTTCTCGGAACTTGGCGTGGTTTTCCTGATGTTCATCATCGGGCTGGAGCTGAATCCCGCGAAGCTGTGGCAATTGCGGCGTTCGATTTTCGGCGTGGGCGCGGCGCAGGTGTTGTTTAGCGCGGTGATTCTCGGTGGATTGCTGATGCTGACTCAGTTCAAATGGCAGGCGGCGGTGATCGGCGGGATTGGCCTTGCCATGTCGTCGACGGCAATGGCGTTGCAGCTGATGCGCGATAAAGGGATGAATCGCAACGAATCGGGACAACTGGGATTCTCTGTGCTGCTGTTCCAGGATCTCGCGGTGATTCCGGCATTAGCCCTGGTGCCGTTGCTCGCCGGTTCGGGTGACGATCATTTTGACTGGATGAAAGTCGGCATGAAGGTGCTGGCTTTTGTGGGAATGCTGATTGGCGGACGTTATCTGCTGCGCCCGGTGTTCCGCTTTATTGCCGCCTCCGGCGTGCGCGAAGTGTTTACCGCGGCGACGCTGCTGCTGGTGTTAGGTTCGGCGTTATTTATGGATGCGCTGGGGCTGTCGATGGCGCTTGGGACCTTTATCGCCGGCATTCTTCTGGCCGAAAGTGAATACCGCCACGAGTTGGAGATTGCGATCGATCCTTTCAAAGGGTTGCTGCTCGGGCTGTTCTTTATCTCCGTAGGTATGGCGCTGAATCTGGGGGTGCTTTATACCCATTTGCTGTGGGTAGTGGTCAGCGTTGCGGTGCTGGTGGCCGTGAAAACGGGTGTGCTTTACACGTTGGCGCGAATCTACGGCCTGCGCAGTTCAGAGCGAATGCAGTTTGCCGGTGTGTTGAGCCAGGGCGGCGAGTTTGCTTTTGTGCTTTTCTCTACCGCCGCGTCCCAGCGTTTATTTCAGGATGATCAAATGGCGCTGCTGCTTGTCACGGTGACGCTGTCGATGATGACCACGCCGCTGCTCATGAAGCTTATCGATAAAATGCTATCGCGCCGCTTCAATCAACCTGACGATGAGGACGAAGCGCCGTGGGTCGAGGACGATAAACCGCAGGTGATCGTGGTGGGCTTTGGCCGTTTTGGACAGGTTATTGGTCGTCTGCTGATGGCGAACAAGATGCGTATTACGGTGCTTGAGCGTGATATCAGCGCGGTGAATCTGATGCGCAAATATGGCTATAAAGTCTATTACGGCGATGCCACGCAGCTTGAGTTGTTGCGTTCTGCGGGCGCGGAGGCGGCGGAATCTATCATCATCACCTGTAACGAGCCTGAAGATACAATGAAGCTGGTGGAGCTTTGCCAGCAGCATTTCCCGCATTTGCATATTCTGGCACGAGCGCGGGGACGCGTTGAGGCCCATGAATTGTTGCAGGCGGGCGTGACGAATTTTTCACGCGAGACGTTCTCCAGTGCGCTGGAGTTAGGGCGCAAAGCGCTGGTTTCGCTGGGTATGCATCCACATCAGGCGCAACGGGCACAAATGCATTTTCGTCGTCTCGATATGCGTATGCTGCGCGAGTTAATGCCCGTGCATTCGGACACGGCGCAGATATCTCGCGTACGGGAAGCGCGGCGCGAACTTGAAGAGATTTTCCAGCGGGAGATGCAGCAAGAGCGGCGGCAGTTCGACGGCTGGGATGAATTTGAATAGGGGCAAAAGTATGGCAATTCGTAAACGTTTTATTGCAGGTGCAAAATGCCCGTCCTGTCAGGCGCAAGATTCGCTGGCGATGTGGCGTGAAAATAATATTGATATTGTTGAGTGTGTTAAGTGTGGTCACCAGATGCGTGAGGCGGATAAAGAAGCGCGCGAGCACGTTCGCAAAGAAGAGCAAGTGATCGGTATTTTTCATCCGGACTAGCGATATGCCCTCAGTTTTTTTAAGCTAAAGGGTACACGGGTGCAGATTTCCGTTACAATCTGCGCCAGCAATTTTCCCACGCTCAGGAGATATCATGAAAGTAGCAAAAGACCTGGTGGTCAGCCTGGCCTATCAGGTACGTACAGAAGACGGTGTGTTGGTTGATGAGTCTCCGGTGAGTGCGCCGCTGGACTACCTGCATGGTCACGGCTCCCTCATTTCCGGCCTGGAAAGCGCGCTGGAAGGTCACGATGTTGGCGATAAATTTGACGTTGCTGTAGGCGCGAACGACGCTTACGGTCAGTATGATGACAACCTGGTTCAGCGCGTTCCTAAAGACGTGTTCATGGGCGTTGACGAGCTGCAGGTTGGCATGCGTTTCCTAGCTGAAACTGACCAGGGTCCAGTACCGGTTGAAATCACCGAAGTTGAAGACGAGCACGTTGTGGTTGACGGTAACCACATGCTGGCTGGCCAAAACCTGAAATTCAACGTTGAAGTGATTGCGATCCGTGAAGCGACCGAAGAAGAACTGGCTCATGGCCACGTTCACGGTGCTAACGGTCACGACCACGATCACGACCATGACGGTTGCTGCGGTGGTCACGGCCACGATCATGACCACGATCACGGTCATGAGCACGGTAAAGGCGGTTGTGGCGGTAATGGCGGTTGCGGCTGCCACTAATACCTTGGTATTAGCTGTATCGCACGCACAAAAAAGCGGGAAATATTCCCGCTTTTTTTACGCCTCCACTTTGTGCCTTAATAATGCGGCGGTGGGGTCTCTTCGGACGGTGAAGCCATGTGTGACGATTGTGTCGCTTTCACTTTCTCCGTCAGCAAACGCAGCAGATCGCGAAGTTTCGCCATTTCCAGTTCATGAGCCGTCACGGTCTGGTTGAGTTCGTCGATGGTGACTTCCTGAAAAGCAAGACGGCTTTCCAGCTCGGCCAGCCGCACTTCCAGAGTTGTATCTTGCATGATTGACCTCGTTGTATGTTCAGACGCCATCGGGCGTTCGCGGCGATAAATTTTATCTCACTTTGCCCCGATGTGCAGTATCCATCCCTTTGGCACGAAACTAATTTAAACAAAAATAGTCTTAAAAGAGACGATAATAGGGGGAGTCTGTCTATAGATTTCCTCCGCAACGTTCTATAGTACGCTTCTCATTTACGTTTAACGCTGGGGTGAGAGGCCCTGGTCCTGGAGAAATGGATGAAATCACTGTTTAAAGTAACGCTGCTGGCGACCACTATGGCTGTCGCACTGAATGCGCCGCTGTCTTTCGCTGCTGATACGGCTGCGAAACCTGCTGCAAGCGCAGACAGCAAAGCTGCGTTCAAAAATGACGACCAGAAATCAGCCTATGCGCTGGGCGCTTCTCTGGGTCGTTACATGGAAAACTCTCTCAAAGAGCAGGAAAAACTGGGCATCAAACTGGATAAAGATCAGCTGATCGCCGGTGTTCAGGATGCATTTGCAGATAAGAGTAAACTGTCTGACCAGGAAATCGAACAGACTCTGCAAGCTTTCGAAGCTCGCGTGAAGGGTGCTGCTCAGGGCAAGATGGAAAAAGACGCAAAAGACAACGAAGCGAAGGGCAAAGCCTACCGCGATACTTTTGCTAAAGAAAAAGGTGTGAAAACCTCTTCTACCGGTCTGCTTTATAAAGTCGAGAAAGCCGGTACGGGCGATGCACCAAAAGACAGCGACACCGTTGTAGTGAACTACAAAGGTACACTGATCGACGGTAAAGAGTTTGATAACTCCTACACTCGCGGTGAGCCACTGTCCTTCCGCCTTGACGGTGTTATCCCAGGCTGGACTGAAGGCCTGAAAAACATCAAGAAAGGCGGCAAAATCCAGCTGGTTATTCCACCGGATCTGGCTTACGGCAAAACCGGCGTTCCGGGTATCCCGGCTAACTCCACGCTGGTCTTCGATGTAGAGCTGCTGGACATCAAACCAGCGCCAAAGGCAGAGGCTAAACCTGCCGCTGCAGAAGATGATAAAGCTGCAGACGCAGCGAAGAAGTAAAACGCTGAAAACCGCCGCCTTCAAGGCGGCGGTTTTTTTATTGCAGGCCAGATATAATAAACACTGGAAAGCGTTGCCTACGCTGTATTAATTTAGTTGTCCGTGTAAATATGAGCCTGCCCTGACAACCTAACGACAGGCTCCTGAAAAGGAGTGTTTTTTTCATGTCCAGGTCGCTTTTAACCAACGAAACCAGTGAACTTGATTTGCTGGATCAACGTCCTTTCGATCAGACTGACTTCGATATTCTGAAATCCTACGAAGCGGTAGTGGACGGGTTAGCGATGCTCATTGGCTCTCACTGCGAAATCGTATTGCACTCCCTGCAAGATCTGAAATGTTCCGCCATCCGTATTGCCAATGGTGAGCATACTGGCCGCAAAATTGGATCGCCAATTACCGACCTTGCACTGCGTATGCTCCACGACATGACCGGCGCCGATAGCAGCGTCTCCAAATGTTATTTCACCCGTGCCAAAAGTGGCGTACTGATGAAGTCAGAGACCATCGCCATCCGTAATCGCGATCACCGGGTGATTGGATTGCTGTGCATCAACATGAACCTTGATGTGCCGTTCTCACAAATCATGAGCACGTTTATTCCACCTGAAACACCGGAAGTGAACTCATCCGTTAACTTTGCGTCCTCTGTGGAAGACCTTGTCACACAGACTCTGGAATTCACCATTGAAGAGGTGAATGCCGATCGCAACGTATCGAACAACGCCAAGAATCGCCAAATCGTGCTGAACCTCTATGAGAAAGGCATTTTCGATATTAAAGATGCGATTAACCAGGTTGCCGACCGACTGAATATTTCCAAGCACACGGTTTATCTCTACATTCGCCAGTTCAAAAGCGGTGATTTTTTGGGGCAAGAGAAGTAATGCGTTTTGCCTTAATGGTGACGGGGCCGGCTTACGGCACGCAGCAGGCCAGCAGCGCGCTGCAGTTTGCGCAGGCGGTGTTAGCTGAAGGGCATGAACTGAGTAGCGTGTTTTTCTATCGTGAGGGCATCTACAACGCCAACCAGTTTACGTCTCCTGCTTCTGATGAATATGATCTGGTGCGTGGCTGGCAGGCGCTGAACGAAGCACAGGGCGTCGAGCTGCATATCTGTGTGGCTGCGGCGCTGCGTCGTGGTGTAGTGGATGAAATAGAGGCTAAGCGTTTGGGGCTTTCGGGCGCCAATTTGCAGCCTGGGTTTACGCTCAGCGGCTTGGGTGCATTGGCGCAGGCGGCGCTGACGTGCGATCGGATGGTGCAATTCTGATGAACCGTGTTGCGTTTGTTTTTACCTCTGCTCCCCATGGCAGCTCAGCGGGTAGGGAAGGGCTTGATGCGCTTCTGGCGACCTCTGCCCTGACAGAAGATATTGGCGTTTTCTTCGTCGGCGACGGCGTTTTTCAGATTTTGACCGGACAACAGCCGCAACGGATTCTGGCGCGAGATTATATTTCAACGTTTAAAGTTCTGCCGCTTTATGACATCGACACTTTTTGGGTGTGCGCTGCATCGCTAAAAGAGCGGGGGATTGACGACAATGTCGCGTTGGTCCTGGATGCGGAAGTGCTTTCACCGGCCGCTCTACGTGAAAAACTCTCCCATTATCATGTCGTTCTGACATTCTGAGGTCGTCATGCTTCACACTCTGAGCCATTCACCATGGCATGCTGATATCGAAGGGTTGCTGAGAATGCTGGGCGACGGCGATGAATTGTTGCTGATCCAGGATGGCGTTCTTGCCGCCATTGACGGCGGGCGCTTCATTGAAATCCTCAATAATGCCCCCATTAAGGTCATAGCGCTGAAAGATGACATAGATGCCCGCGGTCTTGCTGGTCAAATTTCCACCAAAATTGACGTTGTTGGCTATACTGACTTCGTCAAACTAGCGATTAAGCACTCGACTCAAATGAGTTGGTGATCCGAGATCACTGTATATTTCTTGACACCTTTTCGGCGTAGCCCTAGAATTTCGCGTCCTCATATTGTATGAGGTCGATTTATTACGTGTTTACGAAGCAAAAGCTAAAACCAGGAGCTATTTAATGGCAACAGTTAACCAGCTGGTACGCAAACCACGCGCTCGCAAAGTTGCAAAAAGCAACGTGCCTGCGCTGGAAGCCTGCCCGCAGAAACGTGGTGTATGTACCCGTGTATATACCACCACTCCTAAGAAACCAAACTCCGCACTGCGTAAAGTATGCCGTGTGCGTTTGACCAACGGTTTTGAAGTGACCTCCTACATCGGTGGTGAAGGTCACAACCTACAGGAACACTCCGTGATCCTGATCCGTGGCGGTCGTGTAAAAGACCTTCCGGGTGTTCGTTATCACACCGTTCGTGGTGCACTTGACTGTTCCGGCGTTAAAGACCGTAAGCAGGCTCGTTCCAAGTATGGCGTGAAACGTCCTAAGGCTTAATGGTTCTCCGTTAAGTAAGGCCAAACTGTTTTAACTTAATGTCAAAATAAACTCTTTGAGTTTTGGACAATCCTGAATTAACAACGGAGTATTCCCATGCCACGTCGTCGCGTCATTGGTCAGCGTAAAATTCTTCCAGATCCTAAGTTCGGATCAGAACTGCTGGCAAAATTTGTAAATATCCTGATGGTAGATGGTAAAAAATCTACTGCAGAAGCAATCGTATACAGCGCGCTTGAGACCCTGGCTCAACGCTCTGACAAAAATGCACTGGAAGCTTTCGAAGTCGCTCTCGACAACGTGCGCCCGACTGTAGAAGTTAAGTCTCGCCGCGTTGGTGGTTCTACTTATCAGGTTCCAGTTGAAGTTCGTCCGGTTCGTCGTAATGCTCTGGCAATGCGTTGGATCGTTGAAGCTGCTCGTAAACGCGGTGATAAATCCATGGCTCTGCGTCTGGCGAACGAACTTTCTGACGCTGCAGACAACAAAGGTACTGCAGTTAAGAAACGTGAAGACGTTCACCGTATGGCAGAAGCCAACAAGGCGTTCGCACACTACCGTTGGTAATCCCTTCGGAGTCATAGTCACCAGGCGGACACTTCTTCTCAGAAGCTGTCCGCTCTGGGTTACTTAATTGAACGCCTAAAGAAATAAACGAGGAATCAAATGGCTCGTACAACACCCATCGCACGCTACCGTAACATCGGTATCAGTGCGCACATCGACGCCGGTAAAACCACTACTACCGAACGTATTCTGTTCTACACCGGTGTAAACCATAAAATCGGTGAAGTTCATGACGGCGCAGCTACCATGGACTGGATGGAACAGGAGCAGGAGCGTGGTATTACTATCACCTCCGCAGCGACTACTGCATTCTGGTCAGGTATGGCTAAGCAGTACGAACCGCATCGCGTAAATATCATCGACACCCCAGGCCACGTTGACTTCACAATCGAAGTTGAACGTTCTATGCGTGTTCTCGATGGTGCGGTAATGGTTTACTGCGCAGTTGGTGGTGTTCAGCCACAGTCTGAAACCGTATGGCGTCAGGCAAACAAATACAAAGTTCCACGCATTGCGTTCGTTAACAAAATGGACCGCATGGGTGCAAACTTCCTGAAAGTTGTTGGTCAGATCAAATCCCGTCTGGGCGCGACAGCTGTTCCGCTTCAGTTGGCAATTGGTGCTGAAGAAGGTTTCACCGGTGTTGTTGACCTGGTGAAAATGAAAGCCATCAACTGGAACGATGCCGATCAGGGCGTGACCTTCGAATACGAAGACATCCCTGCTGACATGGTTGAGCTGGCAAACGAATGGCGCCAGAACCTGGTTGAATCAGCAGCAGAAGCTTCTGATGAGCTGATGGATAAATATTTGGGCGGTGAAGAGCTGACCGAAGAAGAGATCAAAACTGCGCTGCGTGCACGCGTACTGAGCAACGAGATCATTCTCGTGACTTGCGGTTCTGCGTTCAAGAACAAAGGCGTTCAGGCAATGCTGGATGCGGTAATTGATTACCTGCCAGCACCAACTGACGTACCTGCAATTAACGGTATGTTGGACGACGGTAAAGACACTCCGGCTGAACGTCATGCTACTGATGATGAGCCGTTTGCTGCACTGGCATTCAAAATCGCTACCGACCCATTCGTGGGTAACCTGACGTTCTTCCGCGTGTACTCTGGCGTGGTTAACTCTGGTGATACCGTATACAACCCAGTGAAATCGGCACGTGAGCGCTTTGGTCGTATCGTTCAGATGCATGCTAACAAGCGTGAAGAGATCAAAGAAGTTCGTGCAGGTGACATTGCTGCGGCAATCGGCCTGAAAGACGTGACCACGGGTGACACCATCTGTGATCCGGACCACGTGATCATTCTGGAGCGTATGGAATTCCCTGAACCGGTAATTTCTATCGCTGTAGAACCGAAAACCAAAGCTGACCAGGAAAAAATGGGTCTGGCTCTGGGTCGTCTGGCTAAAGAAGATCCATCATTCCGCGTATGGACTGATGAAGAATCTAACCAGACTATCATCGCTGGTATGGGTGAACTGCACCTCGACATCATCGTTGACCGTATGAAGCGTGAATTCAACGTTGAAGCTAACGTGGGTAAACCTCAGGTTGCTTACCGCGAAGCGATTCGTGCGAAAGTTACCGATGTTGAAGGTAAACACGCTAAGCAGTCTGGTGGTCGTGGTCAGTTTGGTCATGTTGTTATCGACATGTACCCACTGGAGCCGGGCTCTAATCCGAAAGGTTATGAGTTCATCAACGACATCAAAGGTGGTGTGATTCCTGGTGAATACATCCCTGCCGTTGATAAAGGTATTCAGGAACAGCTGAAGTCTGGTCCTCTGGCGGGTTACCCAGTAGTAGATCTCGGCGTGCGTCTGCACTTCGGTTCTTACCACGACGTTGACTCCTCCGAGCTGGCGTTTAAACTGGCCGCTTCTATTGCCTTCAAAGATGGCTTTAAGAAAGCGAAACCAGTTCTGCTTGAACCAATCATGAAGGTTGAAGTAGAAACTCCAGAAGAGAACACTGGTGACGTTATCGGTGACCTTAGCCGTCGTCGTGGCCAGCTGAAAGGTCAGGAATCTAACGCTACTGGCGTTCAGATTCATGCTGAAGTACCGTTGTCTGAAATGTTCGGATACGCAACTCAGCTGCGCTCACTGACTAAAGGTCGTGCTTCTTACTCCATGGAGTTCCTGAAGTATGATGACGCGCCGAACAACGTTGCTCAGGCCGTAATCGAAGCCCGTGGCAAATAAGCCATAGGTTAAAAACCAAAATCCCGTGCCCTCTCGGTGAGGGGGCACTATAGTAAGGAATATAGCCGTGTCTAAAGAAAAATTTGAACGTACAAAACCGCACGTTAACGTCGGTACTATCGGCCACGTTGACCATGGTAAAACAACGCTGACTGCTGCAATCACTACCGTTCTGGCGAAAACCTACGGTGGTTCTGCTCGTGCATTCGATCAGATCGATAACGCACCAGAAGAAAAAGCTCGTGGTATCACCATCAACACTTCCCACGTTGAATATGACACCCCGTCCCGCCACTACGCACACGTAGACTGCCCGGGCCACGCCGACTATGTTAAAAACATGATCACCGGTGCTGCTCAGATGGATGGCGCGATCCTGGTTGTTGCTGCAACTGATGGCCCTATGCCACAGACGCGTGAGCACATCCTGCTGGGTCGTCAGGTAGGCGTTCCGTACATCATCGTGTTCCTGAACAAATGCGACATGGTTGATGACGAAGAGCTGCTGGAACTGGTCGAAATGGAAGTGCGTGAACTTCTGTCTCAGTACGATTTCCCAGGTGATGATACTCCAATCATCCGTGGTTCTGCTCTGAAAGCGCTGGAAGGCGAAGCAGAGTGGGAAGCTAAAATCGTTGAACTGGCTGGCTACCTGGATTCTTACATCCCGGAACCAGAACGTGCTATCGACAAGCCATTCCTGCTGCCAATCGAAGACGTATTCTCCATCTCCGGCCGTGGTACTGTTGTAACCGGTCGTGTAGAGCGCGGTATCGTCAAAGTTGGCGAAGAAGTTGAAATCGTTGGTATCAAAGAGACTGCTAAGTCTACCTGTACTGGCGTTGAAATGTTCCGCAAACTGCTGGACGAAGGCCGTGCTGGTGAGAACGTTGGTGTTCTGCTGCGTGGTATCAAACGTGAAGAAATCGAACGTGGTCAGGTACTGGCTAAGCCAGGCTCAATCAAGCCGCACACCAAATTCGAATCTGAAGTTTATATTCTGTCCAAAGATGAAGGCGGCCGTCATACTCCGTTCTTCAAAGGCTACCGTCCACAGTTCTACTTCCGTACAACTGACGTGACCGGCACCATCGAACTGCCAGAAGGCGTAGAGATGGTAATGCCTGGCGACAACATTCAGATGGTTGTTACCCTGATCCACCCAATCGCGATGGATGACGGTCTGCGTTTCGCAATCCGTGAAGGCGGCCGTACTGTAGGCGCTGGCGTTGTAGCTAAAGTTATCAGCTAATCGCTGATAAAATTTAAGCAATGCGTATTTAAAGGGCATCAATAGATGCCCTTTTTGCTATCTTTCGTTTATGGCTTGTCACATTTTTTCGCATTTTTTGCCTCCTCATAACGCCTGTCCTGACGCATGTGCTATTGTAATCATAATTATTCTCACTTACACTTTGTGCATAAATTGAACGGGAGTTTCTATGTACGTTTGTTTGTGTAATGGCGTGAGTGACAAAAAAATACGTCAAGCCGTTCGACAGTTTCATCCTCAGTCTTTCCAACAGCTTCGTAAATTTGTTCCGGTAGGAAATCAATGCGGTAAGTGTGTACGCGCGGCGCGTGAGATTATGCAGGACGAATTGACGCAGATCCCGGAATACAAAGAGATCGCCTAAGGCTCTATCTTTTTTTTGACATCCCTGTAGCCCCATCTACGCTTCAATAAGTGGAAGCGGAGGGACTATATAATGAAAGGTGATGTTAAAATCATAAGCTATCTCAATAAATTATTGGGAAATGAGCTTGTCGCGATCAACCAGTATTTTCTTCATGCAAGAATGTTCAAGAACTGGGGACTGACGCGCCTCAACGATGTTGAATATCATGAATCCATCGACGAAATGAAACACGCTGATCAATACATCGAGCGTATTCTCTTTCTTGAAGGCATTCCTAACCTGCAGGATCTCGGCAAACTTGGCATCGGTGAAGACGTTGAAGAGATGCTTCGTTCGGATCTAACGCTTGAACTTGAGGGTGCAAAAGATCTCCGGGAAGCTATCGCTTATGCTGATAGCGTCCATGACTATGTTAGCCGCGATATGATGATTAAGATCCTGGCAGACGAAGAGGGCCATATTGACTGGTTGGAGACCGAGCTGGATCTGATTGGAAAAATTGGTTTGCAAAATTACCTTCAATCACAGATCAAAGTGGAAGGGTGATTAAACTTTGCCAACCCGTTAATAAACCTGCTGCCGCCATGAAAGGTCCAAACGGTAGCGGGTTTTTGTGTATCTGCATCCCAGGTTTCAAAAGAACCATGATCACGACATAGGTCGCGCCAAGCAGCGCGGCAACAAGTGTCAAAGCAGGTAAAACATACCAGCCGTGCCACGCCCCTAAGGCAGCAAGATACTTTACATCCCCATATCCAAGTCCCTCGCGTTTATACATCAGATAAAAACCCCAATATAAACACGCAAAGCCAATGTAACCCACTATGGCCCCCCCGACAGCACTGGTCAGAAATACACGATCATTGATGAGATGAAACAGAAGACCTGACCAGAGTAGCGGGCAGACGTATTTGTCCGGTAACAGACCGAAACGTATGTCCTCGCGAATGAGAAAGTAGGTCAACGTTGCATAGATAACTAGAAAGGGAAACGCAGCAAACATGATTGAAACCTCTAAAGTAATCGCTGCGATATCCTCTTTCTTCGCGTACTTATGAACAAACAGTAAAACCAGCCGTTGCGTAGAGCATTCCAACGAATCAGTGAAACATCTGAGCGGTACTTGGGGATTTCGACCCGCCTCGCAAATTATGGCTGTAAGGTTGTTTTCTAAACTGCACTTGCGTTATGTCGTATTTTACGTATAATGCGCGGGCTTGTCGTAATTGACAGCTGGTTCAATATGAACCTGGGTAACAGTTTTTTGTTGCCTAACAATGTCCCCAATTGGGGGGCTACGTAAGAACGGTTACACTCACCCATCAATCGTAATGGGTATGGGTAGTAATCATTTTCGCTTATAAAATAATTGGAGCTCTGGTCTCATGCAGAACCAAAGAATCCGTATCCGCCTTAAAGCGTTTGATCATCGTCTAATCGATCAATCAACCGCGGAAATCGTCGAGACTGCTAAGCGCACTGGTGCGCAAGTCCGTGGTCCGATCCCGCTGCCGACCCGCAAAGAGCGCTTTACCATTCTGATATCTCCGCACGTCAACAAAGACGCGCGTGATCAGTATGAAATTCGCACTCACAAGCGTCTGGTTGACATCGTTGAGCCAACTGAAAAAACCGTTGATGCTCTGATGCGTCTGGACCTGGCTGCCGGTGTAGACGTGCAGATCAGCCTGGGTTAATCAGGTCATCGAGCGATTGAGAGGTTGAAACAATGATTGGTTTAGTCGGTAAAAAAGTGGGAATGACCCGCATCTTCACTGAAGATGGCGTATCTATCCCAGTAACCGTTATCGAAGTTGAAGCAAACCGCGTTACTCAGGTTAAAGACCTGGCTAACGATGGCTACCGTGCAGTTCAGGTTACCACTGGCTCTAAAAAAGCAAGTCGTGTAACTAAGCCGGAAGCTGGTCACTTCGCTAAAGCTGGCGTTGAAGCTGGCCGTGGTCTGTGGGAATTCCGTCTTGCTGAAGGCGAAGAGTTCACCGTAGGTCAGGACATTAGCGTTGAGCTGTTTGCTGAAGTTAAAAAAGTTGACGTAACCGGTACCTCTAAAGGTAAAGGTTTTGCTGGTACCGTTAAGCGCTGGAACTTCCGTACTCAGGATGCCACGCACGGTAACTCCTTGTCTCACCGCGTTCCGGGTTCTATCGGTCAGAACCAGACTCCGGGCAAAGTGTTCAAAGGCAAGAAGATGGCAGGTCAGATGGGCAACGAACGCGTAACTGTCCAGAGCCTGGATGTAGTGCGTGTTGACGCTGAGCGCAACCTGCTGCTGGTTAAGGGTGCTGTTCCGGGTGCAACCGGTAGCAACCTGATCGTTAAACCAGCTGTGAAGGCGTGAGGAGATAGCAATGGAATTAGTATTGAAAGACGCGCAGAGCGCGCTGACTGTTTCCGAAACTACCTTCGGTCGTGATTTCAACGAAGCGCTGGTTCACCAGGTTGTTGTTGCTTATGCAGCTGGTGCTCGTCAGGGTACTCGTGCTCAGAAGACTCGTGCTGAAGTAACTGGTTCCGGTAAAAAGCCGTGGCGCCAGAAAGGTACCGGCCGTGCGCGTTCAGGTTCTATTAAGAGCCCGATCTGGCGTTCCGGTGGCGTAACCTTCGCTGCTCGCCCACAGGACCACAGTCAAAAAGTAAACAAAAAGATGTACCGCGGCGCGCTGAAAAGCATTCTGTCCGAACTGGTACGTCAGGATCGTCTGATCGTTGTCGAAACGTTCTCTGTAGAAGCGCCTAAAACTAAGCTGCTGGCACAGAAACTGAAAGACATGGCTCTGGAAGATGTGCTGATCATCACCGGTGAGCTGGACGAGAACCTGTTCTTAGCTGCGCGCAACCTGCACAAGGTTGACGTACGCGATGCAACTGGTATCGACCCGGTTAGCCTGATCGCCTTCGACAAAGTCGTAATGACTGCTGATGCTGTTAAGCAAGTTGAGGAGATGCTGGCATGATTCGTGAAGAACGTCTGCTGAAGGTGCTTCGTGCACCGCACGTTTCTGAAAAAGCGTCTGCTGCGATGGAAAAAACCAATACCATCGTTCTCAAAGTTGCTAAAGACGCGACCAAAGCAGAAATCAAAGCTGCTGTGCAGAAACTGTTTGAAGTCGAAGTCGAAGTCGTTAACACCCTCGTTGTTAAAGGGAAAGTTAAACGTCACGGACAGCGTATCGGTCGTCGTAGCGACTGGAAAAAAGCTTACGTCACCCTGAAGGAAGGCCAGAATCTGGACTTCGTTGGCGGCGCTGAGTAAGTCGGAGGAGTAATACAATGGCAGTTGTTAAATGTAAACCGACATCTCCGGGTCGTCGCCACGTAGTTAAAGTGGTCAACCCTGAGCTGCACAAGGGCAAACCTTTTGCTCCGCTGGTTGAAAAAAACAGCAAATCCGGTGGTCGTAACAACAATGGCCGCATCACTACTCGTCACATCGGTGGTGGTCATAAGCAGGCTTATCGTATTGTTGACTTCAAACGCAACAAAGACGGTATCCCAGCTACTGTTGAACGTCTTGAGTACGATCCGAACCGTTCCGCGAATATCGCGCTGGTTCTGTACAAAGATGGCGAACGCCGTTACATCCTGGCCCCTAAAGGCCTGAAAGCTGGCGACCAGATTCAATCTGGCGTTGATGCTGCAATCAAAGCAGGCAACACCTTGCCGATGCGCAATATCCCGGTTGGTTCTACCGTTCATAACGTAGAAATGAAACCAGGTAAAGGCGGTCAGCTGGCACGTTCCGCTGGTACTTACGTTCAGATCGTTGCTCGTGATGGTGCTTATGTCACCTTGCGTCTGCGTTCTGGTGAAATGCGTAAAGTCGAAGCTGACTGCCGCGCTACTCTGGGCGAAGTTGGCAATGCTGAGCATATGCTGCGCGTTCTGGGTAAAGCAGGTGCTGCACGCTGGCGTGGTATTCGCCCTACCGTTCGCGGTACTGCGATGAACCCAGTCGACCACCCACATGGTGGTGGTGAAGGTCGTAACTTTGGTAAGCACCCTGTAACACCATGGGGCGTTCAGACCAAAGGTAAGAAGACCCGCAGCAACAAGCGTACTGATAAATTTATCGTGCGTCGCCGTAGCAAATAATTTTAGAGGATAAGCCATGCCACGTTCTCTCAAGAAAGGTCCTTTTATTGACCTGCACTTGCTGAAGAAGGTAGAGAAAGCGGTGGAAAGCGGAGACAAGAAGCCCCTGCGCACTTGGTCCCGTCGTTCAACGATCTTTCCTAACATGATCGGTTTGACCATCGCTGTCCATAATGGTCGTCAGCACGTTCCAGTCTTTGTTTCCGACGAAATGGTCGGTCATAAACTGGGTGAATTCGCACCGACTCGTACTTATCGCGGCCATGCTGCTGATAAAAAAGCGAAGAAGAAATAAGGTAGGAGGAAGAGATGGAAACTTTAGCTCAACATCGCCATGCTCGTTCTTCTGCTCAGAAGGTTCGCCTTGTTGCTGACCTGATTCGCGGTAAGAAAGTGTCGCAGGCCCTGGACATCCTGACTTATACCAACAAGAAAGCTGCGGTATTCGTCAAGAAAGTACTGGAATCTGCCATTGCTAACGCTGAACACAACGATGGCGCTGACATTGACGATCTGAAAGTTGCGAAAATTTTCGTAGATGAAGGCCCAAGCATGAAGCGCATTATGCCGCGTGCGAAAGGTCGTGCAGATCGCATCCTGAAGCGCACCAGCCACATTACTGTGGTTGTGTCCGATCGCTGAGACTCTGGAGACTAGCAATGGGTCAGAAAGTACATCCTAATGGTATTCGCCTGGGTATTGTAAAACCATGGAATTCAACCTGGTTTGCGAACACCAAAGAATTCGCTGACAACCTAGACAGCGATTTTAAAGTACGTCAGTACCTTACTAAGGAACTGGCTAAAGCGTCTGTATCTCGTATCGTTATCGAGCGTCCGGCTAAAAGCATTCGTGTGACTATTCACACTGCTCGCCCGGGTATCGTTATCGGTAAGAAAGGCGAAGACGTAGAAAAACTGCGCAAGGTCGTTGCGGATATCGCTGGCGTTCCTGCACAGATCAATATCGCTGAAGTTCGTAAGCCTGAACTGGACGCTAAATTGGTTGCTGACAGCATCACTTCACAGCTGGAACGTCGCGTTATGTTCCGTCGTGCTATGAAGCGTGCAGTACAGAACGCAATGCGTCTGGGCGCTAAAGGCATTAAAGTTGAAGTTAGCGGCCGTCTCGGCGGCGCGGAAATCGCACGTACCGAATGGTACCGCGAAGGTCGCGTACCGTTGCATACTCTGCGCGCTGACATCGACTACAACACCTCTGAAGCGCACACCACTTACGGTGTAATCGGTGTTAAGGTATGGATCTTCAAAGGTGAGATCCTGGGTGGCATGGCTGCTGTTGAACAACCGGAAAAACCGGCTGCTCAACCTAAAAAGCAGCAGCGTAAAGGCCGTAAATAAGGAGCGTCGCTGATGTTACAACCAAAGCGTACAAAATTCCGTAAAGTGCACAAAGGCCGCAACCGTGGTCTGGCGCAGGGTACGGATGTTAGCTTCGGCACTTTCGGTCTGAAAGCTGTTGGCCGTGGTCGTCTGACTGCACGTCAGATCGAAGCAGCACGTCGTGCAATGACCCGTGCAGTTAAGCGTCAAGGTAAAATCTGGATCCGTGTATTCCCGGACAAACCAATTACCGAGAAGCCGCTGGAAGTTCGTATGGGTAAAGGTAAAGGTAACGTGGAGTATTGGGTTGCCTTGATTCAGCCGGGCAAAGTCCTGTATGAAATGGACGGTGTACCGGAAGAGCTGGCCCGTGAAGCATTCGGACTGGCAGCAGCGAAACTGCCGATTAAAACCACCTTTGTAACTAAGACGGTGATGTAATGAAAGCAAATGAGCTGCGTGAAAAAAGCGTTGAAGAGCTGAACGCTGAGCTGCTGAACCTGCTGCGTGAGCAGTTTAACCTGCGTATGCAGGCTGCAAGTGGCCAGCTGCAACAGACTCACCTGCTGAAGCAAGTGCGTCGCAATGTTGCACGCGTTAAGACTTTACTGACTCAGAAGGCGGGTGCGTAATGACCGATAAAATCCGTACTCTGCAAGGTCGTGTTGTTAGTGACAAAATGGAGAAATCCATCGTTGTAGCTATCGAACGTATTGTGAAACACCCGATCTACGGTAAATTCATCAAGCGTACGACCAAACTGCACGTACATGACGAGAACAATGAATGCGGTATCGGTGACGTGGTAGAAATCCACGAATGCCGTCCGCTGTCCAAGACTAAGTCCTGGACGCTGGTTCGCGTTGTAGAGAAAGCAGTTCTGTAATAGACTAGCCTTCTCAATACGAATAAACGGCTCAGCAATGAGCCGTTTATTTTTTCTACCCATATTGTAGAACCGGTGTTATAATGCCGCGCCCTCAATATGGGGCTTTTCGACGACTCTGATTTTATGGGTCTCAGGTAGTAGTTGACATTAGCGGAGCACTGAAATGATCCAAGAACAGACTATGCTGACCGTCGCCGACAACTCCGGTGCACGTCGCGTAATGTGTATCAAGGTTCTGGGTGGCTCGCACCGTCGCTACGCAGGCGTAGGCGACATCATCAAGATCACCATCAAGGAAGCAATTCCACGTGGTAAGGTCAAAAAAGGTGATGTGCTGAAAGCGGTAGTGGTGCGCACCAGGAAGGGTGTTCGTCGCCCTGACGGTTCTGTCATTCGCTTCGATGGTAATGCATGCGTTATTTTAAACAATAACAGCGAGCAGCCTATCGGCACGCGTATCTTTGGGCCGGTAACTCGTGAACTTCGTACTGAAAAGTTCATGAAAATTATCTCTCTGGCACCAGAAGTACTCTAAGGAGCGAATCATGGCAGCGAAAATCCGTCGTGATGACGAAGTTATCGTGTTAACCGGTAAAGATAAAGGTAAACGCGGTAAAGTAAAAAATGTTCTGTCTTCCGGCAAGATCATTGTTGAAGGTATCAATCTGGTTAAGAAACATCAGAAGCCGGTTCCGGCCCTGAACCAACCAGGTGGCATCGTTGAAAAAGAAGCTGCAATTCAGGTTTCTAACGTTGCGCTCTTCAACACGGTAACTGGCAAGGCTGACCGTGTAGGCTTTAGATTCGAAGACGGTAAAAAAGTCCGTTTCTTCAAATCTAATAGCGAAACTATCAAGTAATTTGGAGTAGTACGATGGCGAAACTGCATGATTACTACAAAGACGAAGTAGTTAGCAAACTCATGACTGAGTTTAACTACAATTCTGTCATGCAAGTCCCTCGGGTCGAGAAGATCACCCTGAACATGGGTGTTGGTGAAGCGATCGCTGATAAGAAACTGCTGGATAACGCAGCAGCTGATTTGACAGCAATCTCCGGTCAAAAGCCGTTGATCACCAAAGCACGCAAATCTGTTGCAGGCTTCAAAATCCGTCAGGGCTATCCGATCGGCTGTAAAGTAACTCTGCGTGGCGAACGCATGTGGGAGTTCCTTGAGCGCCTGATCTCTATTGCTGTACCACGTATCCGTGACTTCCGTGGCTTGTCCGCTAAGTCATTTGATGGTCGTGGTAACTACAGCATGGGTGTCCGTGAGCAGATCATCTTCCCAGAGATCGACTACGATAAAGTCGACCGCGTGCGTGGTTTGGATATTACCATTACCACTACTGCGAACTCTGATGAAGAAGGCCGTGCTCTGCTGGCTGCCTTTGACTTCCCGTTCCGCAAGTAAGGTAGGGTTACTGAATGGCTAAGCAATCAATGAAAGCACGCGAAGTAAAGCGCGTAGCTTTAGCTGATAAATTCTTCGCTAAACGCGCTGAACTGAAAGCGATCATCTCTGATGTGAACGCTTCCGACGAAGACCGTTGGAATGCAGTTCTGAAGCTGCAGTCTCTGCCGCGTGATTCCAGCCCGTCTCGTCAGCGTAACCGCTGTCGTCAAACTGGTCGTCCGCACGCTTTCCTGCGGAAGTTCGGGTTGAGCCGTATTAAGGTCCGTGAAGCCGCTATGCGCGGTGAAATCCCGGGTCTGAAAAAGGCTAGCTGGTAATTGTCACCAATTGAATCACGGGAGTAAAGACAGATGAGCATGCAAGATCCGATCGCGGATATGCTGACCCGTATCCGTAACGGTCAGGCCGCGAACAAAGTTGCGGTCACCATGCCTTCCGCCAAGCTGAAAGTGGCAATTGCCAATGTGCTGAAGGAAGAAGGTTTTATCGAAGATTTTAAAGTTGAAGGCGACACCAAGCCGGAACTGGAACTTACTCTTAAGTATTTCCAGGGTAAAGCTGTTGTAGAAAGCATTCAGCGTGTCAGCCGCCCAGGCCTGCGCATCTATAAGAAAAAAGATGAGCTGCCTAAAGTTATGGCTGGTCTGGGTATCGCAGTTGTTTCTACCTCTAAAGGTGTTATGACTGATCGTGCAGCGCGCCAAGCTGGTCTTGGTGGCGAAATTATCTGCTACGTAGCCTAATCGGAGGATAACAATGTCTCGTGTTGCTAAAGCACCGGTCGTTATTCCTGCCGGCGTTGATGTAAAAATCGACGGTCAGGTTATTACGATCAAAGGTAAAAATGGCGAGCTGACTCGTACCCTCAACAATGCTGTTGAAGTTAAACATGCAGATAATGCTCTGACCTTCGGTCCGCGAGATGGTTTCGTAGACGGATGGGCTCAGGCTGGCACCGCGCGTGCACTGCTGAACTCAATGGTAGTTGGTGTTACCGAAGGCTTCACTAAAAAGCTTCAACTAGTTGGTGTAGGTTATCGTGCAGCGATCAAAGGGAATGCAGTAGGCCTGTCTCTGGGCTTCTCACACCCTGTTGAGCATCCGCTGCCGGCCGGTATCACTGCAGAATGTCCGACCCAGACTGAAATCGTGCTGAAAGGCGCGGATAAACAGCTGATCGGCCAGGTTGCAGCAGATCTGCGCGCCTACCGTCGTCCTGAGCCTTATAAAGGCAAGGGTGTTCGTTACGCCGACGAAGTCGTGCGTACCAAAGAGGCTAAGAAGAAGTAAGGTAACACTATGGATAAGAAATCTGCTCGTATCCGTCGTGCGACCCGCGCACGCCGCAAGCTCAAAGAGCTGGGTGCAACTCGCCTGGTGGTACATCGTACCCCGCGTCATATTTACGCACAGGTAATTGCACCGAACGGTTCTGAAGTTCTGGTAGCTGCTTCTACAGTAGAAAAAGCTATTACAGAACAATTGAAGTACACCGGTAACAAAGACGCTGCCGCAGCTGTTGGTAAAGCTGTTGCTGAACGCGCTCTGGAAAAAGGCATCAAAGTTGTGTCCTTTGACCGTTCCGGGTTCCAATATCATGGTCGTGTCCAGGCACTGGCAGATGCTGCCCGTGAAGCTGGCCTTCAGTTCTAAGGTAGAGGTGTAAGATGGCTCACATCGAAAAACAGGCTGGCGAACTGCAGGAAAAGCTGATCGCGGTTAACCGCGTATCTAAAACCGTAAAAGGTGGTCGTATTTTCTCCTTCACAGCTCTGACTGTTGTTGGTGATGGTAATGGTCGCGTTGGTTTTGGTTACGGTAAAGCGCGTGAAGTTCCAGCAGCGATCCAGAAAGCGATGGAAAAAGCCCGTCGCAATATGATTAACGTCGCGCTGAACCACGGCACCCTGCAACACCCTGTAAAAGGTGTTCACACGGGTTCTCGTGTCTTCATGCAGCCGGCTTCTGAAGGTACCGGTATTATTGCCGGTGGTGCAATGCGCGCCGTCCTGGAAGTCGCTGGAGTTCATAACGTTCTGGCCAAAGCATATGGTTCCACCAACCCGATTAACGTGGTTCGTGCAACTATTGATGGCCTGGAAAATATGAATTCTCCAGAAATGGTCGCTGCCAAGCGTGGTAAATCCGTTGAAGAAATTCTGGGGTAATTGACCATGGCAAAGACTATTAAAATCACTCAAACCCGCAGTGCAATCGGTCGTCTGCCGAAACACAAGGCAACGCTGCTTGGCCTGGGTCTGCGTCGTATTGGTCATACCGTTGAGCGTGAGGATACTCCCGCTGTTCGTGGTATGGTCAACGCGGTTTACTTCATGGTTAAAGTTGAGGAGTAAGAGATGCGTTTAAATACTCTGTCTCCAGCCGAAGGCTCTAAAAAGGCGGGTAAACGCCTTGGTCGTGGTATCGGTTCTGGCCTCGGTAAAACCGGTGGTCGTGGTCACAAAGGTCAGAACTCTCGTTCTGGCGGTGGCGTACGTCGCGGTTTCGAGGGTGGCCAGATGCCACTGTACCGTCGTCTGCCGAAATTCGGTTTCACTTCTCGCAAATCAGCGATCACAGCCGAAATTCGTCTGTCTGACCTGGCGAAAGTTGAAGGCGGCGTTGTAGACCTGAATACGCTGAAAGCTGCAAACATTATCGGTATCCAGATTGAGTTCGCGAAAGTGATCCTGGCTGGTGAAGTTTCTACTCCGGTAACTGTACGTGGTCTGCGTGTTTCTAAAGGCGCTCGTGCTGCTATCGAAGCTGCTGGCGGTACAATTGAGGAATAAGTAGCAGATGGCTAAGCAACCGGGATTAGATTTTCAAAGTGCCAAGGGTGGATTTGGCGAACTGAAACGCAGACTTTTGTTTGTTGTTGGTGCGCTAATCGTTTTCCGTATTGGCTCTTTTATTCCGATCCCTGGTATCGATGCCGCTGTACTTGCCAAACTGCTTGAGCAACAGCGAGGCACCATCATTGAAATGTTTAACATGTTCTCTGGTGGTGCTCTCAGCCGTGCTTCTATCTTTGCACTGGGTATCATGCCGTATATTTCGGCATCGATTATCATACAGCTGTTAACGGTCGTTCATCCGGCCCTCGCAGAGCTGAAGAAAGAAGGGGAGTCTGGTCGTCGTAAGATCAGCCAGTACACCCGTTACGGCACTCTGGTGCTGGCAATATTCCAGTCAATCGGTATTGCTACCGGTTTACCGAATATGCCTGGTATGCAAGGCTTGGTCATTAACCCTGGCTTTGCATTCTATTTCACCGCTGTTGTTAGTCTGGTCACAGGAACAATGTTCCTGATGTGGCTCGGCGAACAGATTACTGAACGAGGTATCGGCAACGGTATCTCGATCATTATCTTCGCTGGTATCGTTGCGGGACTCCCGCCAGCCATTGCCCATACAATTGAGCAAGCGCGTCAAGGCGAACTGCACTTCCTCCTGTTGCTATTGGTTGCAGTATTAGTATTCGCAGTGACCTTCTTTGTTGTCTTCGTTGAACGTGGTCAACGCCGCATTGTGGTGAACTATGCTAAACGTCAACAAGGACGTCGTGTCTATGCTGCACAGAGCACACATTTACCGCTGAAAGTAAATATGGCGGGTGTAATCCCGGCAATCTTTGCTTCCAGTATTATTCTGTTCCCGGCGACCATCGCGTCATGGTTTGGGGGCGGAACCGGTTGGAACTGGCTGACAACAATTTCGCTGTATTTGCAGCCTGGGCAACCGCTTTATGTGTTACTCTATGCGTCTGCAATCATATTCTTCTGTTTCTTTTACACGGCGTTGGTTTTCAATCCGCGTGAGACAGCAGATAACCTGAAGAAGTCCGGTGCATTTGTACCAGGAATTCGTCCGGGAGAGCAAACGGCGAAGTATATTGATAAAGTAATGACGCGCCTGACCTTGGTTGGTGCACTGTACATTACCTTTATCTGCCTGATCCCGGAGTTCATGCGTGATGCGATGAAAGTACCGTTCTACTTCGGTGGGACTTCACTGCTTATCGTTGTCGTCGTGATTATGGACTTTATGGCTCAAGTGCAAACTCTTATGATGTCAAGTCAGTATGAGTCTGCCTTGAAGAAGGCGAACCTGAAAGGCTACGGCCGTTAATTGGTCGCCCGAGAAGTTACGGAGAGTAAAAATGAAAGTTCGTGCTTCCGTCAAGAAATTATGCCGTAACTGCAAAATCGTTAAGCGTGAAGGTGTTATTCGCGTGATTTGCAGTGCCGAGCCGAAACATAAACAGCGTCAAGGCTGATTATTTCGCATATTTTTCTTGCAAAGTTGGGTTGAGCTGGCTAGATTAGCCAGCCAATCTTTTGTATGTCTGTGCGTATCCATTTGAGTATCCTGAAAACGGGCTTTTCAGCATGGTACGTACATATTAAATAGTAGGAGTGCATAGTGGCCCGTATAGCAGGCATTAACATTCCTGATCAAAAACATGCTGTGATCGCATTAACTTCGATCTATGGCGTCGGCAAGACCCGTTCCAAAGCCATTTTGGCTGCAGCGGGTATCGCTGAAGATGTTAAGATCAGTGAGCTGTCTGAAGAACAAATCGACACGCTGCGTGACGAAGTTGCCAAATTTGTCGTTGAAGGTGATCTGCGCCGTGAAGTTAGCATGAGCATCAAGCGCCTTATGGACCTTGGTTGCTATCGCGGTTTGCGTCATCGTCGTGGTCTCCCGGTTCGCGGCCAGCGCACCAAGACCAACGCACGTACCCGTAAGGGTCCGCGCAAACCGATCAAGAAATAATCGGGGTGATTGAATAATGGCAAAGGCACCAGTTCGTGCACGTAAGCGTGTAAGAAAACAAGTCTCTGACGGCGTGGCTCATATCCATGCTTCTTTTAACAACACCATCGTTACTATTACTGATCGTCAGGGTAACGCATTGGGTTGGGCAACAGCCGGTGGTTCCGGTTTCCGTGGTTCTCGCAAATCGACTCCGTTCGCAGCCCAGGTTGCAGCAGAGCGTTGTGCAGAAGCCGTAAAAGAATACGGTATCAAGAATCTGGAAGTTATGGTCAAAGGTCCGGGTCCGGGTCGCGAATCAACTGTTCGTGCTCTGAACGCCGCTGGTTTCCGCATCACTAATATTACTGATGTGACTCCGATCCCTCATAACGGTTGTCGTCCGCCGAAAAAACGTCGCGTATAACGCTTACGTTTTCTAGGATTGTTGGAGATAGAAAATGGCAAGATATTTGGGTCCTAAGCTCAAGCTGAGCCGTCGTGAGGGCACCGACTTATTCCTTAAGTCTGGCGTTCGCGCGATCGATACCAAGTGTAAAATTGAACAAGCTCCTGGCCAGCACGGTGCGCGTAAACCGCGTCTGTCTGACTATGGTGTGCAGTTGCGTGAAAAGCAGAAAGTTCGCCGTACCTACGGTGTGCTGGAGCGTCAGTTCCGTAACTACTATAAAGAAGCAGCGCGTCTTAAAGGCAATACCGGTGAAAACCTGTTGGCTCTGCTGGAAGGTCGTCTGGACAACGTTGTTTACCGTATGGGCTTCGGTGCTACTCGTGCTGAATCTCGTCAGCTGGTTAGCCATAAAGCAATCATGGTAAACGGTCGTGTTGTTAACATCGCTTCTTATCAGGTTAAAGCGAATGACGTTGTTTGCATTCGTGAGAAAGCGAAAAAGCAATCTCGCGTGAAAGCAGCTCTCGAGCTGGCTGAGCAGCGTGAAAAGCCAACCTGGCTGGAAGTTGATGCTAGCAAGATGGAAGGTACGTTCAAGCGTCAGCCGGAACGTTCTGATCTGTCTGCGGACATTAACGAACACCTGATCGTTGAGCTTTACTCCAAGTAAAGCTTAGTACCAAAGAGAGGACACAATGCAGGGTTCTGTGACAGAGTTTCTAAAACCGCGCCTGGTAGATATCGAGCAAGTGAGTTCGACGCACGCCAAGGTGACCCTTGAGCCTTTAGAGCGTGGCTTTGGCCATACTCTGGGTAACGCACTGCGCCGTATTCTGCTCTCGTCGATGCCGGGTTGTGCGGTAACCGAAGTTGAGATTGATGGTGTACTCCATGAGTACAGCACCAAAGAAGGCGTTCAGGAAGATATCCTTGAAATCCTGCTCAACCTGAAAGGGCTGGCGGTGAGAGTTCAGGGGAAAGATGAAGTTATCCTTACTCTGAATAAATCTGGCATTGGCCCTGTGACTGCAGCCGATATCACCCATGATGGTGATGTTGAAATCGTCAAGCCGCAGCACGTGATCTGCCACCTGACCGATGAGAACGCAGCGATTAGCATGCGTATCAAAGTTCAGCGCGGTCGTGGTTATGTGCCGGCTTCTGCCCGAATTCATTCGGAAGAAGATGAGCGCCCAATTGGCCGTCTGCTCGTTGATGCATGTTACAGCCCTGTAGAGCGTATCGCCTACAATGTTGAAGCAGCTCGTGTCGAACAGCGTACCGACCTGGACAAGCTGGTCATCGAAATGGAAACCAACGGCACAATCGATCCTGAAGAGGCGATTCGTCGTGCGGCAACCATTCTGGCAGAACAACTTGAAGCTTTTGTTGACCTACGTGATGTTCGTCAGCCAGAAGTTAAAGAAGAGAAACCAGAGTTCGATCCGATCTTGCTGCGCCCTGTTGACGATCTGGAATTGACTGTCCGCTCTGCTAACTGCCTTAAGGCAGAAGCTATCCACTATATCGGTGATCTGGTACAGCGTACCGAGGTTGAGTTGCTGAAAACGCCGAACCTGGGTAAAAAATCTCTTACTGAGATTAAAGACGTGCTGGCTTCCCGTGGTCTGTCTCTGGGCATGCGCCTGGAAAACTGGCCACCAGCAAGCATTGCTGACGAGTAACCGGATCACAGGTTAAGGTTTTACTGAGAAGGATAAGGTCATGCGCCATCGTAAGAGTGGTCGTCAACTGAACCGTAACAGCAGCCATCGCCAGGCTATGTTCCGCAACATGGCAGGTTCACTGGTTCGTCATGAGATCATCAAGACGACCCTGCCTAAAGCGAAAGAGCTGCGTCGTGTAGTTGAGCCACTGATTACTCTTGCCAAGACTGACAGCGTTGCAAATCGTCGTCTGGCATTCGCCCGCACTCGTGATAACGAGATCGTGGCAAAACTGTTTAACGAATTGGGCCCGCGTTTCGCGAGCCGTGCCGGTGGTTACACTCGTATTCTGAAGTGTGGCTTCCGTGCAGGCGACAACGCTCCGATGGCTTACATCGAGCTGGTTGATCGTTCTGAATCTAAAGCAGAAGCTACTGCAGAGTAATCTGTAGTAACGTAGAAAAACCCGCTTCGGCGGGTTTTTTTATATCTTAAAGGTTCCCCACCTATCCCCAGTCATATTTATCTTCCTTCGTTCTTAATTCCTTTTATGTAGTACTGCTCGTTTATTCTGGTCAATTCAAGCGCAGAAACTGACTCGCAGCCTCTGCAATCTTGGTAGTTATCTGACAACAGTTTTAACTGTTGTAGTGAGGCATCATGCTGCGCTGAGTTTTCATGACGCTGATTGAGATAACCAGCAATAGGTCCACATAACTGTGTTTTCTTGTATGATGACAATCTAGGCCGTTGAAAAATTAATGAGGGCAGACTATGTACCGCATCGGTGAACTCGCAAAATTGGCTGACGTTACGCCAGACACCATTCGATATTACGAAAAGCAGCAGATGATGGAACACAAAGTTCGTACGGAAGGCGGGTTCCGGCTTTATACCGAAACCGATCTTCAACGACTCAAGTTTATCCGTTATGGAAGACAGCTTGGTTTTACACTGGATTCGATCCGTGAGTTACTTTCGATCCGCATCGATCCTACACACCATACTTGTCAGGAATCTAAAAGCATCGTGCAGGCCAGGTTGAATGAAGTCGAGTTACGAATCGAGGAGTTGCAAGTGATGCAGCGTTCGTTGCAGCGTCTTAATGATGCGTGTTGCGGAAGTTCGCACAGCAGCGTTTACTGCTCTATTCTCGAAACGCTGGAGCAAGGCGCTAGCGGAATACACCGTGGTTGTTGATTTCTTAAAACTGAGGATCTACACTCACGCCGATTTTATACACAATCTGGAGATGTAATGAGCCATTATCAGCACAAGAAAGGGCAAATCAAAGATAACGCCATAGAGGCATTACTTCACGATCCTTTATTTAGACAACGCGTTGAAAAGAACAAAAAGGGGAAAGGGAGTTTCTTACGAAAAGGGAAACATGCTAAGAAGGGTAACTGGGAGGCCAGCGGTAAGAAAGTGAATCGCTTTTTTACCGCTGGCCTTCTGACTTTACGCGCCCGATTAAATACGGTTGTTCTGTTCTTTTAACAGATCGCGAATTTGAGTCAACAAAACCTCTTCCTTGGAAGGGACCGGAGGCACCGCTGCCGGTTCTTCTTTTTTGCGATTCAATCTGTTGATCAGTTTAATCGCCATGAAGATTGCAAATGCAACAATGACAAAATCGAACACGTTTTGGATAAACACGCCGTAGTGCATCACCACTGCAGGAATATCGCCTTGCGCATCCCTCAGAGTGACAGCGAACTGTTTGAAATCAATCCCGCCAATTAAAAGACCCAACGGCGGCATAATGATGTCGGCAACCAAAGATGAAACAATCTTGCCGAATGCTGCACCAATAATCACACCCACTGCGAGGTCCACTACATTCCCACGCATCGCAAATTCGCGAAACTCTTTAACAATACTCATTTTCTTTCTCCTTAAGCCAACAGATAAAGTTAAGTCTAACAAATGATTAGCCAATTTCCATTGGGGATAAATAATCGCTACTAAAGTTAATCATTATAAAATAAAAGGTTAATGTAAAAGGTGCTCTCGAAAAGCACCTCTTATCGCTACAGGAAGAAAGGACTGGGCTGGAATAAACGTTCTACGTCGCTAATAAATTTTTTGTCTGTCAGGAACATAATGACATGATCACCCTGTTCGATACGAAGATTATCATTAGCGATCATGACGTCATTACCCCGAACGACGGCTCCGATAATTGTGCCTGGCGGCAACTTGATTTCATCGATAGCACGACCTACAACGCGAGACGTCGTTTCATCCCCATGCGCGACCGCTTCTATCGCTTCTGCTACACCACGGCGAAGAGAGGAAACACCCACAATATCAGCTTTACGGACATGGCTTAACAAAGCGGAAATGGTTGCCTGCTGCGGAGAGATGGCGATATCAATAACACTGCCCTGCACAAGATCGACGTAGGCACGGCGCTGAATGAGCACCATCACCTTTTTAGCGCCCATACGTTTAGCCAGCATCGCTGACATAATGTTCGCTTCATCATCATTAGTGACGGCAATAAACAGATCAACTTGATCGATATGTTCTTCGGCCAGTAACTCTTGATCCGAAGCATCGCCATAAAAAACGATCGTATTTTGCAGTTTCTCTGCTAATTCAGCGGCACGTTGTTGATCGCGCTCGATCAATTTTACGCTGTAATCTTTCTCGAGCCGGTGGGCAAGACCTGCGCCAATATTACCGCCCCCAACCAGCATGATACGCTTGTAAGGTTTTTCCAGTCGTTGGAGTTCACTCATTACGGCGCGAATATGCTGAGATGCTGCAATAAAGAACACTTCATCACCCGCCTCAACGATGGTTGAACCCTGCGGGCGAATGGGTCTGTCATGACGAAATATTGCTACCACGCGAGTATCAATATGCGGCATGTGTTCGCGCATAGTAGACAATGCGTTACCAATCAGAGGCCCGCCATAATAGGCTTTAACGACCGCCAGGCTAACTTTGCCCTCAGCGAAGTTAACAACCTGCAGCGCACCCGGATATTCTATCAGTCGATAAATACTGTCGATAACCAGCTGTTCCGGAGCGATGAGATGATCGATCGGAACCGCATCTGAGTTGAACAGTTTATCTGCATCACGGACGTAATCTGGGGATCGTATACGGGCAATACGATTTGGGGTATTGAACAACGAAAAAGCGACCTGGCAGGCAATCATGTTCGTTTCATCAGAACTGGTGACTGCAACCAGCATGTCAGCGTCATCCGCTCCTGCCTCACGGAGTACTCGAGGATGGGAGCCATGACCCTGAACTACACGCAGATCGAATTTATCCTGCAGCTCACGAAGACGGTCTCCATTGACGTCGACGATGGTGATGTCGTTATTCTCACCCACAAGGTTTTCCGCCAGCGTTCCGCCGACCTGCCCAGCACCCAGAATGATAATCTTCATAGATTGCGACCTGTTTTAAATATCACTCTTTGATTAGCTTAGCGTAAAAGAAGCCATCACCGTCTTCTGCTCCAGGAAGGTTTTGTACGCCAGGTTTATCGAGAGTACCGGTAGTCCGCAGAGTGGCATTAGATGTACGTTTCAGGAATGCAGCAATCTGTTGGCTATTTTCTTCTGGAAGGACTGAGCAGGTTGCGTAAACCAATGTACCGCCAGGTTTAAGATGCGGCCAAACGGCGTCAAGGATTTCGCTTTGAAGTTGCGCCAGTTCGTTAATATCACGATCCCGGCGTAGCCATTTGATGTCTGGGTGTCGGCGAATAACGCCGGTCGCAGAGCAGGGGGCATCGACCAAAATACGATCAAACTGTTCATCCCCGCACCACTGTGCAGGCGTCCGTCCGTCACCCTGTTTGACTTCTGCTTTCATTCCCAGGCGTTTTAAGTTGTCGTATACGCGAGAAAGTCGTTGCTCATCAACATCGACAGCCATGACGCTGGCTTTAGGAGCGACTTCAAGAATATGTGTCGTTTTACCGCCAGGTGCTGCACAGAGATCAAGAATACGATCGCCGTTTTGCGGCTCAAGATAGGTCATACAACCTTGTGCTGAAGCGTCCTGGACTGTCACCCATCCTTGCTCGAATCCCGGCAGGGCTTGCACTGGGGCTGGGGAGGCAAGGCGTATTGCATCGGGATAGGCATCATGTGTAAAGCCGTTCATCTCGGCTGTTTCCAGCAAAGCCAGCCATTCATCGCGAGTATGATGATTACGATTTACGCGCAGCCACATAGGAGGACGTTGATTATTCGCCTCAACTATTGCCTCCCACTTGCATGGGTAAGCTTTCTGCAGGCGCTTCAGTAGCCACTCAGGATGTAGAAAACGCTTATCAGAATCTGCAAACTCCGCCAGCAGCTCTTCCTGTTGACGCTGGAATTGACGTAACACGCCGTTAATCAAGCCCTTCAGTTGCGGGCGCTTGATCACAACAGCCCCTTCAACGGTTTCGGCCAATGCAGCATGAGGCGGAATTCGGGTATGAAGCAACTGGTAGAAACCCACCATAATTAAATAATGGATGGTGCGCTGCTTGCCTGTCATTGGCCTGGACATCAGCTTACTGATGAGCCATTCCTGTTGTGGGAGCGTGCGTAGCACACCAAAGCACAGCTCCTGGAGCAGGGCTTTATCTTTATCGGACACTTTTTGTTGAAGCGGTGGCAGGATATTACTCAGAGATTGACCCTGTTCGACCACTTTCTCGATGGCACTTGCCGCCATGCTGCGAAGATTTTGTTTTTTCATAACCGCAAAAATAAAAATGCCCGGAAAACCGGGCCTTAGATTAAATATAATCAGGCAAGACGTGTGCCTGGTGTAAACCACTCGCGACGAGAATTCAGCAGATCTTGCGCGCTCATGGCTTTTTTACCAGCAGGTTGTAGCGATTCCAGATTGAGAATGCCGTCTGCGGTTGCAACCTGAATACCTTCTCGGGTTGCTTCAATAATGGTGCCTGGTTCCGCTTTAGCTTCTCGATTGATAACGGAAGCTTTCCAGATTTTTACAGGCTGCTCGTCAATGGTCATCCAGCTCATTGGCCAGGGATTAAATGCGCGGATGCAACGTTCCAACTGTGCTGCAGAAAGCGACCAGTCGAGTTGCGCTTCTTCTTTACTGAGTTTCTCTGCGTAGGTCACGAAGGCTTCGTCCTGAACTTCAGGCTGCGCTTTACCGTCGGCGAGTTGCTGCAACGTTTCGATGAGGCCTTGCGGGCCGAGGTCCGCAAGTTTGTCATACAACGTTGCGCTGGTATCTTCTGCCGTAATCGGGCACGCCAGTTTGTAAAGCATGTCTCCCGTATCCAGCCCGACATCCATCCGCATAATGGTGACACCCGTTTCGCTATCACCCGCCCACAATGAACGCTGGATTGGCGCCGCGCCGCGCCAGCGAGGAAGCAGGGAACCGTGCACATTAATGCAGCCGATACGTGGCATATCAAGTACGGCTTTTGGCAAAATTAATCCGTATGCCACCACAACCATGACATCAGCATTAAGTTCAGAGACAAGCTGCTGATTTTCTTGAGGGCGCAAGGATACAGGCTGAAATACCGGTAAGTTATGTTTTTCAGCGAGGACTTTAACTGGGCCAGGCATCAGTTTTTTGCCACGACCAGCAGGGCGGTCCGGCTGGGTAAACACACCAACAATCTGATGGCCGGAAGATAACAGCGCATCAAGGTGACGCGCTGCGAAGTCAGGTGTTCCCGCGAAAATTATGCGTAGCTTTTTAGACACGTTATTCCTTGTATCCGAAGGGGCACGTTATGCGCGTGTGCGCATACGATCCAGTTTCTCGACCTTCTGACGAATACGCTGCTGTTTCAGGGGAGAGAGATAATCGATAAACAGCTTACCGACTAAGTGGTCCATCTCATGCTGAATACAGATCGCGAGCAAATCGTCCGCTTCCAGTTCAAATGACTTACCGTCGCGATCCAGCGCACGGATTTTGACCTTCTCGGCACGAGGAACCAGAGCGCGCTGTTCTGGAATAGACAGGCAGCCTTCCTCAATTCCGGTTTCGCCGCTCTGCTCAAGCAGCTCTGGATTGATCAATACCAGGCGCTCTTCGCGGTTTTCAGATACGTCGATAACGATGATGCGTTTATGAATATCAACCTGCGTTGCCGCGAGACCAATGCCTTCTTCTGCGTACATCGTATCGAACATATCATCAACGATACGCTGAATTTCTGCATTCACTTCTTTTACCGGTTCAGCAACGATGCGAAGGCGCTCGTCCGGGATATGTAACACTTGCAAAACTGCCATAAATTTCCAGAGTCGTGTTCAGGAGTTGAAAAGATTATTACCTCTATTCTAGACAAATCCCCTGCTGATTGACAGCATCCCTAACCAATCGCAAAGATTGCTGAGGCTGCTTATGGCAGGGAAAAGGATGACTTCCACAGAGATATGGTTACGTCTGATGAACGTCGGGGATTTATGTGGTGACACGATGCTGGGTGCTGCACAAAATCTGGCGACGCGCGAAAGTATTGACGAAACAACGTTGAAAAATGTTGGCCTAACGATGAAGCAGGCCCGCAATTTTTTGTGTGTAAAAGAAGCCGAACTCGAACGTTCTTTTAACTGGCTAGAACGAGCGGGGCATTATCTGATTCCAGCTGACAGCCCTCTTTATCCGCCACGTTTGCGAAGCCTATCCGACTATCCCGGCGCGTTGTTTGTGAATGGCAGTATCGACGTGTTAAGTAGCTTTCAACTCGCCGTCGTCGGCAGCCGCTCCCCTTCCTGGTACGGGGAAAGGTGGGGGAACATATTCTGCGAACATCTGGCGCGCAACGGGTTCACAATTACCAGTGGGTTGGCGTGTGGCATTGATGGAGTTGCTCATCGGGCTGCGCTTTCTGGACAGGGTAAGACTATCGCGGTGCTGGGTAACGGCCTGTCCGGTATTTACCCTAAACGACATGCTTCCCTTGCGGACAAAATTATCGAAACCGGAGGGGCGGTTATTTCTGAGTTTCCCCTCGCGACGCCACCCTGGCCCGGCAATTTCCCTCGGCGTAACCGCATTATCAGCGGTTTGAGCCACGGCGTATTCGTCGTCGAGGCGGCGTTGCGAAGTGGATCGCTTGTGACCGCCAAATGTGCCCTTGAGCAAGGGCGAGAAGTTTTTGCGTTGCCAGGGCCGATAGGCAACCCAGGATGTGAAGGCCCTCATTGGCTGATTAAGCAGGGGGCAACGCCTGTAACAAGTGCCGAGGAAATTCTCGAAAATTTGCGATATGGATTGAATTGGATACCCAATGAACCGGAAATGGCACTTTATTCATCAGATCAGGAGGAGGTAGCATTGCCATTTCCTGAGCTCCTGGCTAACGTAGGAGATGAGGTAACACCTGTTGACGTTGTCGCTGAACGTGCCGGCCAATCTGTGCCAGTAACGGTAGCACAGCTACTGGAACTGGAGTTAGCAGGATGGATCGCAGCTGTACCCGGCGGCTATGTCCGATTAAGGAGGGCATGCCATGTTCGACGTACTGATGTATTTGTTTGAGACTTACATCCATAACGAAGCAGAAATGCGCGTGGACCAGGACCGACTGACGCGGGATCTTACCGATGCAGGATTTGAGCGGGAAGATATTTATAACGCATTGTTGTGGCTAGAGAAACTGGCTGATTATCAGGAAGGGCTTGTCGAACCAATGCAGCTTGCTTCCGATCCTTTGTCCGTGCGTATCTACACGGCTGAAGAATGTGAAAGGCTGGATGCCAGCTGCCGGGGATTCGTTTTATTCCTGGAGCAAATCCAGGTGCTAAACCTCGAAACGCGAGAAATGGTGATAGAGCGCGTCATGGCGCTGGATACTGCAGAATTCGAACTGGAAGACCTTAAATGGGTCATTCTGATGGTTCTTTTCAACATCCCTGGTTGTGAAAACGCCTATCAGCAAATGGAAGAATTACTCTTTGAAGTGAATGAAGGTATGCTTCATTAATTCATTACATTGCTCCAAGAGTTGTTATGGCCAAATCAGCACTGTTTACGGTGCGTAATCAAGAGCCCTGCCCACAATGTGGGGCTGAACTTGTCATTCGGTCCGGGAAACACGGTCCGTTTCTCGGTTGTTCACACTATCCGGAATGTGACTATGTCCGTCCCCTGAAAAATCAGGCGGACGGGCATATCGTGAAAATTCTGGAAGGGCAAACGTGCCCATTATGTGGCGCGAATCTCGCGTTGCGCCAGGGACGTTTTGGCATGTTTATCGGATGTAGCCATTACCCTGAATGTGAACATACAGAACAGATCGATAAGCCAGATGAAACAGCGATAGCCTGTCCACAGTGTCAACAAGGGCAGTTAGTCCAACGTCGCTCCCGTTTCGGTAAAACTTTTCATTCCTGCGATCGCTATCCTGAATGCCAATTCGTTATCAATTTTAAGCCAGTTGCGGGTACATGCTCTCATTGCGATTATCCGCTCCTGATAGAGAAGAAAACTGCACAAGGCATCAAACGCTTTTGCGCCAGTAAACAATGTGGAAAGCCGGATTCGGCGGATTAAACCTGTGAATAATAATTATCCATTAGGCTCTATCGCGCAGGCGGTGGACGTACTAAAAAATGAAGAAGTCATCGCTTATCCCACTGAGGCCGTGTTTGGGGTCGGATGCGATCCGGATAGCGAAACGGCAGTGACTCGTTTACTAGAACTCAAACAGCGTCCGGTCGAAAAAGGCTTAATTTTGATTGCTGCAAACTTCGAGCAGCTCAAACCTTATATCGATGACTCGATGTTGTCCGAGCAGCAGCGCAATACTATTTTTTCCGCCTGGCCCGGTCCGGTAACCTTTGTTTTCCCGGCGCTGCCTTCTACGCCGAGCTGGTTGACAGGGCGCTTTGACTCACTTGCTGTTCGCGTAACAGATCATCCGTTGGTTGTTGAACTGTGCGAGACTTTTGGGAAGCCGCTCGTTTCAACCAGTGCCAACCTCACAGGGTTGCCGCCTTGTCGCACGTCGCAAGAAGTGCTGGCCCAGTTTGGTGACGGTTTTCCAGTGGTCGTCGGTGAAACCGGTGGACGCCTGAATCCGTCTGAAATCCGAGATGCTTTGACCGGCGAGCGTTTTCGCCAGGGGTAACATGATGGAGAAGTACGCTGTATTTGGTAACCCAATTGCACACAGTAAATCGCCATTCATTCATCAGCAATTTGCTCAGCAACTGCACATTGACTATTCGTATGATCGTGTCCTGGCGCCGGTTGATGATTTCCTCGCTACGCTCAATGCTTTTTTCTGCGAAGGGGCGAGGGGAGCAAATGTTACCGTGCCTTTTAAAGAAGACGCTTTTGAGCGAGCGGATGAGTTGACCGAACGTGCATCGCTCGCGGGTGCGGTGAATACACTTAAACGGTTGGACGATGGGCGTCTGCTTGGTGATAACACCGACGGCATTGGTTTATTGAGCGATCTGGAAAGACTCTCTTTCATTAAACCAGGGTCTCGGGTTTTGTTGATTGGAGCGGGCGGGGCATCCCGAGGAGTTTTGCTTCCGCTTCTATCGTTGGATTGCGCTGTGACAATTACCAATCGAACATATTCCCGGGCGAAAGACCTTGCAACACTCTTTGCTCACACAGGGAGTATCAGTGCCGTGGCGATGGAAGATTTGGAAGGACATGAGTTTGACCTGATTATTAATGCCACATCCAGCGGTATTGCCGGTGATGTACCAGCCATTCCAGCCTCTCTGGTGAAAGCTCATGTTTACTTCTATGACATGTTCTATCAAAAAGGAAGTACACCTTTCCTGAGCTGGTGTGAAGATCAGGGTGCAAAACATATGTCGGACGGACTGGGAATGCTGGTGGGTCAAGCCGCGCATGCGGTGCTACTTTGGCATGGTGTATTACCCGCAGTGGAACCTGTTATTGAAATACTAAAACAGGAATTGCTGGCGTGAATCAGGCAATTCACTTCCCCGATAGAGAGGTCTGGAATGAAGATAAACAGGCCGTCTGTTTTCCAGCTTTGGTAAATGGTGTGCAGTTGATCTGCGCGATCAAAAGCGAAGTATTACTCCGCCGTTTTGGTGGTGCTGTACCGCTTGAGGTGTTCAAAGATAATCGCTGGGATCTGGAAGAAGAAGCCAGCGATTTGATTCGGGATCAGCAAGAAGACGATCAGGGCTGGATTTGGATTTCCTGATCCAGGTATTCGTCTTTCCATTTCACGTAATTATTCGCTGAGTATTGTAGCCCTGCGATCTCCGCTTCATTTAAGGGGCGGATTTGCTTTACTGGGCTGCCTAGATAGAGGTAGCCGCTTTCCAGGCGTTTGTTTTGTGGTACCAGGCTCCCGGCCCCGATCATAATATCGTCTTCTACTATTACCCCATCTAATAGAATCGATCCCATACCGACCAACACGCGATTGCCGATGGTGCAGCCGTGCAGCATCACCTTATGACCAATAGTGACATCTTCGCCAATGATCAGAGGACATCCCTCGGGGTTATGGGCGGATTTATGGGTGACATGCAGAACGCTACCATCTTGAATATTGGTGCGTGAGCCAATAATGACATGGTTCACATCGCCCCTGATGGCGACTAACGGCCAGATGCTCACATCATCGGCCATCCTGACATCGCCAACGACGACGCTACTGCTATCGATCATCACGCGATCGCCTTTCTGAGGGAACAGGTCTTTGAAGGGACGCAATACGACGGACATATCTACCTCGACTGATTAACACTATATAAAAGACTTTGATCGCATTATCCGGTTCGGGCAAGGGATAAATGCATCAATATTTAAGCAGATCGGGTGGGATTTCAGCGAAAAGAGTGGAAAAACAGCAGTCAGAAAAAAAGATCCAAAAAAGCCTTGTGCTAAAAGCTGGGATCCCTATAATGCGCCTCCATCGACACGGCGGATGTGAATCACTTCACACAAACAGCCGGTTCGGTTGAAGAGAAAAATGCTGAAATAAAGGATTGACTCTGAAAGAGGAAAACGTATTATACGGGACCTCGCAACGGTGAGCGAAAGCCGCGTTGCACTGCTCTTTAACAATTTATCAGACAATCTGTGTGGGCACTCAAAGTGACATGGATTCTAAACGTCGCAAGACGC
>NZ_JBWLAQ010000009.1:0-107167 GCF_056490165.1 Lelliottia sp. GFLA7
TCCGGGCCGATTAAGTCAAAAAGTGTTACCTATGTGACCGGTCAGATCTGTAACCCATGTGACCGGTTCATACATCGCCGCCCCCTTAACAATCCCGGCTCCCGGCAAGAAAATCGCCGCTTCGCGGATTACTCGCCCCATCCATGGGGCTCGCCCCTTCGGGGCCAGCGCGAGCGCTGTTCAAAATTGCTCTCGGCAATTTTGTCCTCGTCTTATTCCCTCCGGCTTCGGGTCGGGCGCGATCCTGCATCCATGCAGGTCACGCCCTCTCCGCGCTTCCCTGCGCGTCGCCCCGGCCTTCGGTCAACGACTCAGCGATTTACAGCCGGACCTGGGCATCGCTGTAGCGGATCATTCCTTTCGGGGTATTTCATTGCTTTAAGCAATAAAATGCCAAAGGGCTTTAATTCAACCCCATGGAAAAGACTATTTCTGTGCGGCCAGCGCCTCTTTCACCCAGCCATCAAACTGCTGCTGGTGGGCTTTGATCCAGCCGTCAACGTGACCCTGAATATTCGCATCGGACGATTTGCCTTCATGCATCATCGCGTTCTGCGCGTTGATATCCGCCAGAGGCAGTTTCATCACCGAGAACAGTTTCGCTGCCGCCGGGTTTTTCTCTGCCCAGGCTTTGTTCGCCACGATATGCATCGTATTCACCGGGAAGCCATAGTTCATGCCGTTCGGCAGCTTGGTGTCGATATCTTTCTGCTCGCCTGGCAGAGAGGAGAACGGCACCTGCAGCCACACCACATCTTTACCCGGCTTCAACACATCGCTCACCCAGTACGGAGTCCAGGTGTAATAGATAACCGGTTTGCCTTCTTTAAAGCGCGCGATAGTATCCGCCATCATCGCCGAGTAATTCCCGTGGCTCACGTCAACGGTCTTCTCAAGATCGAACGCTTTGTTCTGATGGTTAATCACCGCTTCACAACCCCAGCCTGGGGAGCAGCCCATCATGTCGGCTTTACCGTCACCGTTGGTGTCGAACAGTTTGGCGATCTTCGGATCTTTCAACTGCTCGATATTGGTGATGTGGTATTTCTCGGCGGTTTTCTTGTCGATCAAATAGCCCTGCGCCGCACCGGTCACAAATGTCCCTTCGCGATAGAATTTTTTACTCCCGCCCGCAGCAGCGTACATATCATCATGCAGCGGCTTCCAGTTAACGGCGGTGAACGTGGCGTCGCCAGAGGCGATCGAGGTATAGCCCACGTTGTAATCCACTTCACTTGGCTTATTAACCGTATAGCCCAGTTTTTCCAGCGCGCGGCTGACGATCATAGTCTGGAACGTCTCTTCGGAAATGGTGCTCTGAACCGGTTGAACGGTAATGCCTTTGCCCGGGAGATCAGCCGCAAATGTGCTGGTTGAGACAAGGGTGGCAAACGCTGTGGCAAAAAGTACGTTATGTCGCATCGTTGTTCCTTATTACACTTCATTATTCAGGCTACTTCTTTGTTGGCTGCACTCATTCACCCCAGTCACGTACGACCTGTACGCTCCTGGGGATTCATTCGTTTGCCGCCGCGATGCAGCCTGAATAATTTTGCGTAAAGTTCATGAGTTGAAGACCCGATGGCACTGTGTCATCGGGTGCTGACAGGATTACTTCGTGAATGGACGGCTTAGCAGACCGACAGGACCGGTTTGATACCAGCGACGGTTACCGCGACTGCGTGAATCGCGACCGACAGCCTGGGTCAGGCGGTCAAGAATGATGGCGAGGATCACGATCCCCACGCCGCCCACGGTCGCCAGACCCATGTCGAGACGGCCAATACCGCGCAGTACCATCTGGCCAAGCCCGCCAACGGCGATCATCGAGGCGATCACTACCATGGAGAGGGCGAGCATCAGCGTCTGATTAACTCCCGCCATAATGGTGGGCATGGCCAGCGGTAGCTGGACTTTGAACAGCATCTGTCGCGGGCTTGCGCCGAACGAACGCGAAGCTTCAATCAAATCGGCTGGCACCTGGTTAATACCCAGAATCGTCAGGCGAATAATCGGCGGCAGGGCGAAGATAATGGTCACCACGACACCCGGCACGTTACCGATACCGAACAGCATGACAATCGGTACCAGATAGACAAACGCCGGTGTGGTCTGCATCGCATCAAGCAGTGGCCGGATGATTTTGGCGGCCCTCGGACTGCGCGCCAGCCAAATCCCCGTTGGTAAACCGATGATGATGCAGAAGAACAGGGCGGTAAGCACCAGCGCCAGCGTAACCATGGCCTGTGACCACGCGCCGATAGCGCCAATCGCAATCAGTGAAATCAGCGTGGCGATCCCCATTCCTGCGCTACCGAACTGCCAGGCGATCAGGGCGAACAGCATGATTGCCACTGGTGCAGGCATGCCCAGCAACATTTGCTGGAAGCCGTTCAGGATGTAATCCACCGGCACGCGAATGCCCTGGAACACCGGACGGAAGTGCGTCACCACCCAGTCGATCCCTTCCGTCACCCAGCTGTCCAGCGGGATCAGCGTTTTATGGAACGGGTCCATAATATTGAAATGTTCCGGCGCAGGCGCTGGCGCACTGTTCAGCCAGTCTGCTGAGCCGCCGCCATCGGTAGGCGCGGGCGTCGAAGAACCCCACGCATCTGCCGATTGTGCTGCGTTATCTGCGGATTCTGTGGTTCCCCACGGGTTTGATTGATCAGCCATTGTTTGCCCCCTCGCGATCTAAAGCCTGCAGCAACATCCGTTTTGAGATGATGCCGACGTATTGTTGTTCTTCTCCGATAACCGGTACGGCGCACGGCGCCTGACCCACATGAGAGAGCAACTCGCTGAGCGGTGTTTCGGCGTCCACGGCAAGCGGAGCGTCAATTAACGCCGCATCGATTCCCAGATTGTCGCTTAACGCGCTTTTCAGTGAATCAATGGAGACAATGCCAACATATTTATTACCGCGTTCAATCACATAGCCGTATTCACGGTCTTCATCCTGTAGCAGCTTCAGCGCCGATCGCGGGCCAAAACCAGGCGTACGACGAATAATGCCGTTCAGCGCGCGACGGGCAATATCTTTGGCGCTAAAGACCTGGCTAATATCTACGCCACGGAAGAAGGTCCGCACATAATCATTTGCCGGATTATTCAGAATTTCGTCCGGGGTGCCGACCTGAACCACTTCGCCATTTTGCATAATGGCAATACGGTCGCCAATTCGCATGGCTTCATCCAGATCGTGGGAAATAAACACCACGGTGCGCTGATGTTTTGCCTGAAGTTTTACCAGTTCATCCTGCATCTCGGTACGAATTAAAGGATCGAGCGCCGAGAAGGCTTCATCCATTAATAAGATATCGGGGTTAATCGCTAATGCGCGGGCCAAACCCACACGCTGGCGCATACCGCCCGAGAGTTCATCCGGATAACCGTGAGCGTAATTTTCAAGCCCAACCTGACGCAATGCATCCAGCGCTTTTTCCTGGCGCTCAGCCGCAGGGATTCCCGCTAATTCCATACCGAAGGCGGCATTATCCAATACCGTCATATGTGGCATTAGCGCGAATGACTGGAAGACCATTGCAATCTTTTTCCTGCGCACTTCGCGCAGCTCAGCATCGGATATTTTTGCGATATCCACGCCGTCAATCAGCACCTGTCCACGAGTGGGTTCAATCAGGCGATTGAGAAGGCGTACCATGGTGGATTTACCCGAACCGGATAATCCCATGATGACGAAAATCTCGCCTTCTTCAATGGCCAGACTGGCGTCTTTAACGCCAAGCGAAAGCCCTGTTTTCTCCAGGATTAATTCTTTTGAAAGTCCTTTTTCAATATATTTGAAGGCTCGCTGCGGATTATCGCCAAATACTTTATACAGATTTTTAACTTCTAATTTAATTGCCATGCAATAGAGTCTGTCCTGTTATTTATCTATGTCGATATCATTACCAGTGGAAATAATTAGCCGTCATTACCCTAACATACTCAGAATCTGAGACAACCCTTGCCAGGCTTGAGGTCTGAATTTTGCAACAAGCGAAACGGCTGAATTTCCCATGAGATAAGGGCTGAGCGTCGGTCGAATTTTTCTGATATTTTTGTCAATCCACAGGAGAATTCCACCTGAATCGGAATGATTCAGGTGAATATGAAGCCAGGATGACAGTGTAGATGATGGGGAAATATAAGTCGGAGATTTTAGGATTTATATTAAATTAATGAGCGCTATATTTTGTCTCAAAAATCCCAATCTGCATCTTCGGTTTCCACCGCTTTTCCCATCACATAAGACGAACCTGAGCCGGAGAAGAAATCATGATTTTCGTCGGCATTTGGAGAGAGGGCAGCCAGAATCGCCGGGTTCACGTCGGCCATTTCCGGTGGGAACAGCGCTTCATAGCCGAGGTTCATTAGCGCTTTGTTGGCGTTGTAGCACAGGAACGCTTTCACATCCGTTTCCCAGCCTGTTCCGGCGTACAACTCTTCGGTATAACTCAGCTCGTTATCGTACAAATCCATCAGCAAATCGAGCGCAAACCCTTTCAGTTCTTCCCGTTTTACTTCACTGATTTTCTCCAGCCCTTTCTGATACTTATAGCCAATGTAATAGCCATGTACCGCTTCATCCCGAATGATCAGGCGAATCAGATCGGCGGTGTTGGTCAGCTTGCCGCGGCTTGACCAGTACATCGGCAGCCAAAAACCAGAATAGAAGAGGAAAGATTCCAGGAACACGCTGGCGATTTTCTTCTTTAAGGGATCATCGGCGTGATAATACTCCAGCACCAGCTGGGCTTTTCTTTGCAGCGAGGTTGACGCTTCGCTCCAGGAATAGGCAGCATCCACGTCTTTGGTCTGGCACAACGTCGAGAAAATCGAGCTGTACGACCGGGCATGCACCGCTTCCATAAAGCTGATATTCGACATCACCGCTTCTTCATGTGGCGTGAGCGAATCGCCCATCAGCGCGGGCGCCCCTACGCTATTTTGAATGGTGTCCAGCAGCGTCAGGCCCGTGAACACGCGGATCGTCAGTTGCTGCTCGGCGTGGCTCAGCGTTTGCCACGCCGGGATATCGTTCGACAGCGGCACTTTTTCCGGTAGCCAGAAGTTGCTGGTCAGGCGGTTCCACACCTCCAGGTCTTTATCGTCCTGAATCTTGTTCCAGTTGATGGCACTTACGCGTGACAGTTTCATCCTTTCTCCTTACAGCGCGCAGGACACGCAGCCTTCGATTTCGGTGCCTTCCAGCGCAAGCTGGCGCAGGCGAATGTAGTACAGCGTCTTAATGCCCTTTTTCCAGGCATAAATCTGCGCCTTGTTGATGTCGCGCGTGGTGGCGGTGTCGGGGAAAAAGAGGGTTAACGACAGCCCCTGATCGACATGCTTCGTGGCCTCGGCGTAGGTATCAATAATTTTCTCCGGCCCGATTTCGTAGGCATCCTGATACAACGCCAGGTTTTCGTTGGTCATAAACGGAGCGGGGTAATAAACGCGACCGGTTTTGCCTTCTTTACGGATTTCAATTTTCGAGACAATCGGGTGAATGCTCGACGTCGCGTGGTTGATATACGAGATCGATCCGGTCGGCGGAACCGCCTGCAGATTCTGGTTATAGATGCCGAAGGTCATCACGTCGTCACGCAGTTGCTGCCACATTTCACGCGTGGGTAACGTGACGCCTGCACGGGCAAACAGCGCACGCACTTTCTCGGTTTTCGGCTGCCAGCTGTTTTCCAGATACTGATTAAAATACTCACCGCTGGCGTAACGGGATTTTTCAAACCCGGCGAAGCGCTGGTTGCGCTCGCGAGCCAGCATCATCGAAGTATTCAGCGCATGCCAGGTGATGGTGTAGAAATAGAGGTTGGTGAAATCCAGCCCCTCCGGACTGCCGTAGGCGATCCCTTCGCGGGCCAGATAGCCGTGCAAATTCATCTGCCCAAGCCCAATGGCGTGTGAAGCGGCATTTCCCGTTTCAATCGACGGCACGCTGCGGATATGGCTCATATCCGATACCGCCGTCAGCCCGCGGATCGCCGTTTCGACGGTACGGCCAAAATCGGGTGAATCCATGGTATGGGCAATATTCAGCGAGCCCAGATTGCAGGAAATGTCTTTGCCGGTGTGCGCGTAATCCAGATTCTCGTCGTAGGTCGACGCGCTATTAACCTGCAAAATCTCGGAGCACAGGTTGCTCATATTGATGCGCCCAGCGATTGGGTTGGCGCGATTCACCGTGTCTTCATACATGATGTACGGATAGCCAGACTCAAACTGGATCTCGGCAAGCGCCTGGAAGAAATCACGGGCGTTGATGAATTTTTTGCGCACGCGATCGTCGGCGACCAGTTCGTCGTAGAGTTCACTGATCGCCACGTCACCAAAAGGTTTGCCGTAAATGCGTTCGATATCGTAGGGCGAAAACAGCGCCATCTCGGCGTTTTCTTTCGCTAACTGGAAGGTGATATCTGGAATAACCACGCCCAGCGATAGGGTTTTGATACGAATTTTTTCATCGGCGTTTTCACGCTTGGTATCCAGAAAACGCAGAATATCCGGGTGGTGCGCATGCAGATAAACCGCGCCTGCGCCCTGACGCGCTCCCAGCTGATTGGCATAGGAAAACGCATCTTCCAGCATTTTCATCACCGGGATAACGCCCGACGACTGGTTCTCGATGCGCTTAATCGGCGCACCGGATTCACGCAAATTGGAAAGCAGAAACGCAACGCCGCCACCGCGTTTTGATAATTGCAGGGCAGAGTTCACCGCGCGGCCAATCGACTCCATATTGTCTTCGATTCGCAGCAGAAAACAGGACACCAGCTCGCCGCGCTGCGCTTTGCCGCAGTTCAGGAACGTCGGTGTGGCAGGCTGAAAACGCGCGGAAAGCATTTCGTCCATCAGCTGCTCTGCCAGGTTTTCATCCCCTTGCGCCAGCGTCAGCGCTACCATGCACACGCGGTCTTCAAAGCTTTCGAGGTAGCGCTTACCGTCGAAGGTTTTGAGCGTGTAGCTGGTGTAGTACTTCCACGCGCCCAGGAACGTCTGGAAACGAAAACCGCTGGCGTGGGCGCGTTCAAACAGATTCAGCACAAAGGGACGATCGTAGCGAGTGAGCACGCGCTCTTCGTAATACCCTTCGCTCACCAGATAGTCGAGACGCGCGTCCTGGCTGGCAAACGGTACGCTGTTGGGGCGGACGTGGGCGGCAAAAAAGGCGTCCACCGCCTCGGCATCTTTCCCGAACTGAATGTGCCCCTCGCGATCGTAGAGGTTAAGCATGGCATTCAGCGCGTGGTAATCCGTTGATCCCTGCATTACGCGTTCTGCGGTTGTCGTTGCCAAAATTCGTTCACTCCTTTACGCACGTTTTCGACGTCCTGCTGTGTCCCCATCAGTTCAAAACGATAGAGATACGGCACGCCGCATTTTTGAGAAATCAGGTCCCCGGCACGACAGAAGGCGTCGCCGAAGTTGCGATTGCCTGCCGCGATAACGCCGCGAATCAGCGCCCGGTTATGGGGATCGTTGAGAAAACGGATGACCTGACGCGGCACCGCGCCCGCCGTTCCGCCACCGCCATAGCTGGGGACCACCAGAATATAAGGTTCGTCTACCTGAATTCGTTCGCGTTCGTTAAGCGGAATGCGCACGGCGGGCAGCCCGACACGCTCGATAAAGCGGAGCGTGTTTTCCGAACTGCTGGAGAAGTAGACGAGCACACTCATGCGCTGGCGGCTTGGGTTTGCAGGCGGTTAATCATGTCCGGGCGAAAGCCTGACCAGCTGGTTTCGCCAGCGATCACCACTGGCAACTGGCGAAAACCTTGCTCGCGAAGCGTGTCGGCGGCCTCAGGGACTAAATCCACATTCACCATCTCAAACTCAACGCCGCGGCTTTCCATCGCCCGCTTGGTCGCGTGGCACTGAATACAGTCGTTACGAGTGTAAATAGTAATGCTCATGATTCGTATTTCCATCTAGAATGAGAGAACGGCGCGATTGAACGCGTCAGGTTGTGTGTGTCTTGTTAAAGGAAATACTAGATGTAGTTGATGTAAGTTTCAACCACACAAGATATGGGAAAATTGAATTGGTTGGGCGGTAATGATGAGCGCAGCGGTGCAGGGCAGATGACATGGGAGTTGTGGCGATTTTGTCGGCATAAAAATAAAAACCCCCGCTCGCGAGGGCGAACGAGGGTTCATTAATAATACCAGTGCGGAATTATTTACGTAGCGTCAGTAGCGCGCCGATAAAAATCCCGACGGCGGCGACAGTACCAATCGCACACACCGGTTTTTCACGAACAAACGTACTTGCACATCCGATGGCATCGCACGCCGCTTGCGAAGTGCGAGAGCGGCCATTCATGCGCGCACGGGTTTCACGTAGCAAAGACTGAGCCTTACGTCTGGCGACATCCGCCTCTTCCTTTGCATCTGAGCCCCAGGATTTTAAAACATCTTCCAGCGTGTCAGCTAATTGGCTGACATCATTACGAATATCCTGAGCGTCGTCATTAATATCGTTTCGGTTCGGTCTGTTAAACATACGATCCTCCATAATTTTGCGTTCACATTCAGTTTAGCCCATGATTTTAATATCTGAAGCGAGTCGTGACGAATCTCGCCGTTTATGGATTTATCTGAAAGCGCTACGAATGCGGATTAATGTAAGGTTGCCCGGCAGTAAAAGATAACGAGGATAAAATATGTATTTACGACCCGATGAGGTGGCGCGCGTTCTTGAAAAAGCGGGTTTCATCATGGATGCAGTCACACAAAAAACATACGGTTATCGCCGTGGCGATAATTATGTCTATGTTAATCGCGAGGCTCGAATGGGTCGCATGGCGCTGATTATTCACCCGACCTTGAAAGACAGAAGTTTGTCATTTGCTGAGCCAGCCTCGGATATCAAAACCTGCGATCATTATCAGGAATTCCCCCTGTATTTAGCGGGTGAAAGACATGAGCATTACGGTATTCCGCACGGTTTTAGCTCCCGCATGGCGCTGGAGCGATTTCTGCAAGGATTGTTTGGCGAAGCGCAATAAGCACGCGACTGGCAATAGCCAGTCGCAGTCGATCACGCTTTAGACGTGGTGTACTGACTCACCTTGAACAACCGGCGACAGTAGTCAAGGAAGTAGCCGTAGGCCGCGCCCATCATCATTGACACCACAATATTCGAACTGACGGCCGCAGCAATCTGATGCCAGTCAGCACCGACTGTAAGCAAAATCGCGACATAAACCGGTGACTGAAATGTCACATACGCCAGCACGTCTGCCAGGTTTTTCATCCAGCCAGATGGACTGGTTCTGCGCGCGATGCGCATGATCGCATCACGGTAAAAACCATACGGCCATGCAATAAGGATATTGACCGGAATGGCCACAAGCCTGGAAGAAAACGACTGCTCAAAAGACATTCCGGAGAGGAATATCTCGATCAGCATGTTCACTACGGAACAGTAGACAACCATCGCGAAAGTGTCTGCAACTGCATGGCGCAGGCGAGACTGCGGTGAGAACATGTCCAAACTCCTTGAGAAGAACACAGTACAGAGATTATACCCGCGGCGGATGGTGCTTTAGGTTGTTTTGTTTGATGCGTATAGAGTATCTCTCTGCCTGTTGACGCACAATGAGTGATTAATTTTTATTAAGTGGCGTTTTTCCCATAAAATTCTCTAAAAACATCTGCTTTTTCATCGCGCTGGTGATTTCTGTTTTGTGGTTATTAATAGTGATAATTATCAATTACTTAATTTTTTATCTATTAAGGGCGAGAGAATTTTCAGCATTCAATTAGCAGGCTGTTCTTTCTACCGTTCAAAAAATACACCATTTATGATGAATGTTCTTTTTGTACGGTAAAAGCAGTCAAAAACTCTGCAGGCTCAATGGGTGTTCTATGCGGATAAGGTGACTGATTAGTCAGTTGTCAGGGTTGGGACGCGGTACGGCTGTTCAAAATAGCGGAGTTATAATTTTAAAAAATTGTGTGATGAATAAAATGAAGATGCATTAAATGATGAAAATAAAAAGTAACAATATTTAAATAACTATTTTTTGAATATCCTTAATAATTGTCAGGAAGGAATGAAACTGGATATTCAAAGTAAAGTGGATTACCATGTTGTCCTATTGCTCATTGAATCAACTCATAAAAGGTCTTCAGTAATATGTCTTCAATGTTACAAAATCTTAATAATATCCGTACCCTTCGCGCAATGGCGCGTGACTTCTCAATTGACGTGCTCGAAGAAATGCTGGAGAAATTCCGCATTGTTACGGAAGAAAAACGTAATGAGCAAAACGAAATGCAACAGCAGCAGGCTGAACAGCAGCAGAAAATTAATGCGCTGCTGGAGCTGATGAAAGCGGACGGTATTTCTCCAGAAGACTTACTGGGTAAAGAAGTGTTAAAAGGCGCAAGCCAGCCGCAGAAACGTCAGGCTCGTGAAGCGAAATATCGTTTTACGGATGTGAATGGCGAAGAAAAAACCTGGACAGGTCAGGGTCGTACACCGAAAGCGATTGCAACTGCACTGGCGAACGGTAAATCACTGGAAGATTTCTTAATCTAATCGTGATGTATTGCAGGGCGGTTTTTCACCGCCCTGAGTATTAGCAAACGCCGAAATCGCCGTCTTCTTTATACAGCGTCACATCCGCCGCCTTCAACGTGTACTTCTCTCCCTGCTCCTGACTCGCCTGAACAGCGATAATTTGATCGTCATGCACTTCAACGATTTTCAGTTTCGGGCCGCCCATACGCGGTTGCACAAGATCGCCAACAGAAAACATAACATCCTCCTCGTTTAGTGACCTTTACCTTAGCCCACGTGTCAGGCTCGGTACAGTGGTAACGCCGGTTTACCCCTTAATCGCCAGTCTCTATCAGTGTAAAGAGGGTAAAGGAGGGTAAAAGCGCAGCTGCGGGGTGGCGGAACACGCTAAACTCGCTACGCTTAGAGATAAATCTCTTTTTTTACAATTACCTGCTTAGTTTGTATGGAGAATGTATGGGTTTCTGGCGTGTTGTTTTAACGATTATTTTACCGCCGCTTGGCGTGCTGCTTGGCAAAGGTTTTGGTTGGGCATTCCTGCTTAATATCGTCCTGACCCTGTTGGGGTATATCCCAGGATTGATTCACGCTTTCTGGGTGCAAACCCGCAATTAGATTTTACGTTCGCCAGAGTAAATCGCTATAAATTCCGGTCAGCACTCCCTGCGGGGCAAACTGTTGTTTGATCCAGCGGGTGACCTGACCGGTCGCCGCATGCTGTGTTGCCAGCAACATACGTGAGTCCTGGCGCGGATTGTTAATCCGACGTGTAACCAGCAGCCCATCTTCCATCGCTTCTCGCGCCATATGTTCAGGCAAAAAACCAATCCCATCGCCCAGGATCTGACACTGACATTTGGTGTTAAAGTCCGGGACCAGAATCGCCTCCTGCCCGTGTAACAACCATCCCACTTTTTTATTGATGGTATGCGCTGTATCTTCGACCATGATATTCGGATAAAGCCGGAGCTGGCTTTCGGCGATGGGTTCGGGCGCAAATGCGAGCGGATGCTGGGGGGAAATCGCAAACACCCAACGAATCGCCCCAATTTCGGTGTAATCAATGCCTCCACCATCCAGCAGCGTGTCCGGCGCACCAATCGCAATATTTGCCTGATTATTAATAATGGAATCCCAGACGCCGTTATACACCTCAGTCGTCACCGTAATCTGACAGGTAGGAAACTGCTTTTTTAGCACCTGGAGTAGCCTGGCCGTATGGCGCGGGGTATATAAAAGCTGGTTGATACAAATACGCACCCGCGCTTCAATTCCCTGAGAAATCGTGTCTATCCCGCGCTTAATCGCGTGGAAGTCATTCAGCAGATCGGTCGCTTTGCGATAAAAGTAAAAGCCCGATTCGGTCAGTTCAATGCTGCGCGTATTGCGCACAAACAGCACCACATCCAGCCCTGTCTCCATGCGCTTGATGGTGTAGCTAATCGCCGACGTGGTCACGCCCAATTCTTCAGCCGCTTTGCTGAAACTGCCAAACCGCGCTGCGGTGGTGAATGCCAGCAGGTTTTCTTCCGTAAAAATCGAATTCATCGCCTGCGTGCTCCGCTTATTGGTCGAAAGGGAATATTGAATCTATTTGTAATCCGCGTTAACGGCAATCAGTTTTGAACAAAATTTAACACTGCAGTCACAACTGATTTGAACAGAATCACACTTCTGTGATTTTGTTTCAGCCCACGGCTGGCAAGGGGTCTTGAGCCATAAGCAGAATGCCATTTTGCAGGTGAAAAGCGGGCCAACGATAAGAAAAACATTGCTCAGACGCACGTTTTGACTCCATTGTTAATTTTAATTCAACAATCCCTGACCTTACGATGAATGATATTTAAGCGGATTCTTTTATGCATGCGCTGTTGCTATTCTCAGGACATCAGAAATGAAAACATCGGAGTCTTAATATGTCTGCAAATGAACTCGTTACTGAATTTCTGCTGGCCGCAGAACAGGGCAATGCCAATGCGCTACAGGCCTGTCTGGATAAAGGCGTGGATATCAACGCCACGAATCGCCAGAAAAGAACCGCCGTTATTATTGCCAGTCTGCATAAACATTATTCTTGCGTTGAACTGCTTATTTCCGCAGGCGCGGATATCGATAAGCAAGATCAAACCTGTTTTAACCCGTTCCTGATTAGCTGCCTGACTAACGACATCACCCTGCTGCGCATTGTGTTGCCAGCCAACCCGGATCTCGACCGACTGACGCGCTTCGGTGGCGTGGGTATCACTCCGGCTAGTGAAAAAGGGCACGTTGAAATCGTGCGCGAGCTGCTGACCCACACGGATATCAACGTTAACCACACTAATTTTGTTGGCTGGACGCCGCTGCTGGAGGCCATCGTATTAAACGACGGTGGGGCAAAACAGCAGGAGATCGTCAAGCTGCTGCTCGACCACGGCGCAAATCCGCATATGACGGATAAATACGGTAAATCACCTCTCGAACTGGCGCGCGAAAAAGGCTATCACCCGATTGCCGATCTGCTGTTAGCCGCCGGCGCGTAATCCATTCGGCAAGTCTTATCGGGCTTGCCTGCACTAAAAAATATCACTTTTCACATCATGCCTTAAACATGATGACGGCCCCCTTTTGCCCGCATTCGGGAGGAAATAATGCCTACCAAAATCGTTATAAAAAAGAATACCTATTTTGATTCTGTCTCGCTGATGTCGGTCTCGACCAAAGCCAATAAATTGCCCGGCGTTGAACAGGCATTTATCGCGATGGCGACCGAAATGAATAAAGGCGTCTTAAAAAACCTCGGGCTATTAACGCCGGAATTGCAGGACGCTAAAAATGGCGACCTGATGATCGTGATTAAAGGCGAAGCGGCGGATGACGAAACGCTGGCCGCCATCGAGGGGTTATTTACCCGCAAAGAGAGCTCGGGCTCACACGAATCGCGTTACGCCACGCTCACCAGCGCCAAAACGCACCGTCCGGAAAGCAATTTGGCGGTCATTTCTGTCAACGGACTCTTTGCCGCCCGCGAAGCGCGTCAGGCGCTGGAAAACGGTCTCAACGTGATGCTCTTTTCCGATAACGTCAGTCTGGATGACGAGCTGGCGCTCAAGCAGCTGGCGCACGAAAAAGGGTTGCTGATGATGGGACCGGACTGTGGCACCGCCATCATTAACGGTGCAGCGCTGTGCTTTGGCAACGCGGTTCGTCGTGGTCCGATTGGCATCGTGGGCGCGTCTGGCACCGGTAGCCAGGAATTGAGCGCGCGCATTCATGAATTTGGCGGCGGGATTTCACAGTTGATTGGCACGGGCGGGCGCGATCTCAGCGAGAAAATCGGCGGTCTGATGATGCTCGACGCCATCGACATGCTCGAAGCCGACGACGCCACCCAGGTCATTACGCTTATCTCCAAACCGCCAGCGCCCTCGGTTGCTGAAAAAGTGCTGGCCCGCGCCCGTGCCTGCCGCAAGCCGGTGGTGGTCTGTTTCCTCGGTCGCAATGCACCGCCTGCCGATGAAGACGGCTTGCAGTTTGCGCGCGGCACAAAAGAGGCGGCACTCAAAGCAGTCCTGCTGACCGGCATCAAAAAAGAGTCGCTGGATCTGCACCCGCTCAACTGGCCGCTGATCGAAGAGATCCGTGCGCGCCTGACTCCGCAGCAAAAATACATTCGCGGCCTGTTCTGCGGCGGTACGCTGTGCGACGAAGCGATGTTCGCCGCGCTGGAGAAATTCGACGACGTCTACAGCAACATTCAGCCCGATCCGACGAAACGCTTAGCCGATGTGAACGTCAGCAAAGCCCACACCTTCCTCGATTTTGGTGATGACGATTTCACCAACGGCAAGCCGCACCCGATGATCGACCCGACCAACCGCATCAGCCGCCTGTTACAGGAAGCGCGCGACCCCGAAGTGGGCGTCATCGTGATGGATTTTGTACTCGGCTTCGGCTCGCATGAAGACCCGGTCGGCGTGATGATCGACGCCATTAAAGAGGCGCAGGCGATTGCCAACGCCGACAACCGCCCGCTGGAAATCCTGGGCTATGTGTTGGGCACCGATCTCGATACGCCAGCGCTTTCGCAGCAGTGTCAGCTGCTCACCGACGCGGGCGTTATCTGGGCGAGCAGCAGCACCAATACGGGATTACTGGCGCGTGAATTTGTCTGCAAAGGGGAGAAAGCCTAATGAAAACCTTATTTAACCAGCCGTTGAACGTCATTAACGTCGGTATCGCCCTATTCAGCGACGACCTGAAAAAGCAGCACGTTCCGGTCACGCAGCTCGACTGGACCCCGCCTGGGCAGGGCAATATGCAGGTGGTGGAAGCCCTGGATCAGCTGGCAAACAAACCGCTGGCCGACAAAATCGCCGCCGCTAATAACATCGCGCTGGAGCGCATTATTCAGTCTCATCCGGTGCTGGTGGGCTTTGATCAGGCCATCAACGTGGTGCCTGGCATGACGCGCACCACCATTCTGCACGCTGGTCCACCGGTGGCGTGGGAAAACATGTGCGGCGCGATGAAAGGCGCGGTGACGGGCGCGCTGGTATTTGAAGGGCTGGCGGGCAATCTGGACGAGGCCGAAACGCTGGCCGCATCGGGCAAAATCACCTTCTCGCCGTGCCACGAGCACGACTGCGTCGGGTCGATGGCGGGCGTCACGTCAGCCTCGATGTTTATGCATATCGTCGAAAACAAAACCTACGGCAACCGCGCGTTCACCAATCTCAGCGAGCAGATGGCGAAAATTCTGCGTATGGGGGCCAACGACCAGAGCGTGATCGACCGTCTGATCTGGATGCGTGACGTGCTCGGCCCGATGCTGCGCGACGCGATGAAGATTATCGGCGAAATCGATCTGCGGTTGATGCTGGCGCAGGCGCTGCACATGGGCGACGAGTGCCATAACCGCAATAACGCAGGCACCACGCTGCTGATTCAGGCGCTGACGCCGGGGCTGATTCAGGCGGGCTATCCGGTTGAGCAGCAGCGCCAGGTGTTTGAGTTTGTCGCCAGCAGCGACTACTTCTCCGGCCCGACGTGGATGGCGATGTGCAAAGCCGCAATGGACGCGGCCCACGGCATTGAATACAGCACCGTGGTCACCACCATGGCGCGCAACGGCTACGAATTCGGCCTGCGCATTTCTGGTCTGCCGGGGCAATGGTTCACGGGTCCGGCGCAGCAGGTGATCGGCCCGATGTTTGCGGGCTATAAGCCTGAAGATTCCGGTCTGGACATTGGCGACAGCGCCATCACTGAAACCTACGGCATCGGCGGTTTTGCAATGGCGACGGCTCCGGCCATTGTCGCGCTGGTGGGCGGTACGGTTGATGAAGCCGTCGATTTCTCGCGCCAGATGCGCGAAATCACGCTCGGCGAAAACCCGAACGTCACCATTCCACTGCTCTCGTTTATGGGCATTCCGACGGCGATTGATATCACTAAAGTGGCGGGCAGCGGCATTCTGCCGGTCATTAACACCGCCATCGCCCACAAAGACGCCGGTATTGGCATGATTGGGGCGGGCATCGTTCACCCGCCGTTTAGCTGTTTTGAAAAGGCGCTGTTGACCTTCCGCGATCGCTACTTCCTATAAGGTAAGCATCCATGAAAAGCATCAAACTGGAGTGGAAAAGAGGTGACTGGGCGGCATATTTCGGGTTGATGACCAACAACCTGACCAATTTGCTCACCATGATGGGGCTGCTCATTTTTGTCGTCGGCATCCCGAAAGAGATTGTTTATGGACGTATCGCGCCGGCCTTCGGGCTGGCGGTGCTGGTGGCGAGCGTGTGTTACACCTGGTTTGGCCTGCAAATGGCACGTCAAACCGGGCGTAACGATGTTACCGCGCTGCCGTCTGGGCCGAGCGCGCCGTCGATTTTTACCGTCACGTTTCTGGTGCTCATGCCGGTGTATCAGCAAACCGGGGATGCTGACTTCGCCATCCAGATTGGCCTGGTGTGGTGCTTTGTTGAAGCGATGATTCTGGCGGGCGGTTCGTTCCTCGGCGAAACCATCCGTAAGATGATTCCGCGCACCGTGCTGCTGTCGTGCTTGTCCGGCCTGGGTCTGCTGCTGCTGGCGATGAACCCGATGCTGCAGGCGTTTGAAGCGCCGACCGTGTCGTTCATCGTGCTGCTGCTGATCTTCATCAACTGGTTTGGCAAAAAGCCAATTTTTGCCCGCATTCCGACCGGTTTGCTGCTGCTGATTGCCGGTACGGCGTTGGCGTGGATCTCCGGTCTGCAAAGCCCGGAGGCGATTAAAGCGTCGATGTCGTCGTTTGGCTTTAACCCACCGGAAGTCCACGTTGACAGCTTTATGCAGGGCCTGCCGCACGCGCTGCCGTATCTGGCTTCGGCAGTGCCTTTGGGACTCGCGAACTACATCTTTGACCTCGAGAACATCGAAAGTGCCCACGCGGCGGGCGACCCCTACCCAACGCGCAAAGTGATGCTGGCGAACGGTCTGGCGTCGATGCTCGGCTGCTTGATGGGGAACCCGTTCCCGGTGACGGTTTATGTTGGTCACGCGGGATGGAAAGCGATGGGCGCGAGCATCGGCTATACGCTGGCGTCTGGCGTCACCATGTTCATCGTGCCGCTGTTCGGGCTGGGGGCGTTTATGCTCGCCATCATTCCGATGACCGCCATCGTGCCAATTCTGGTGTTTATCGGCGTCGTCACCGCCAACCAGGTGGTGAGGGAAACGCCCAAAGTGGAGGTGCCCGTCATCTTTATCTGTCTGTTCCCGTGGATCGCCAACTGGGCGCTCACCATGATGAACAGCGTGATGGGGGCGGCGGGAACCAACGCGGCGAAAATCGGCACCGACGTGCTGCACAGCAAAGGAATTTACTACGAAGGGCTGATGCACCTCGGCAACGGCGCACCGCTCGCCAGTATGCTCTGGGGCTGTATCGCGATTTTCGCCATCATCAATAAACCGCTGCGCGGTGCGATTGCGGCCGCGGTCGGTGCGCTGTTAGCGCTGTTCGGTGTGATCCACGCGCCGGTCGTGGGTTTCGCAGAGGGCAGCTCGCCGACGTTCGTCACGGCCTACCTGATGATGAGCGGCATGTTCGTGGTGAAACACTTCCTCGAAAGCCGTGAAGCGGCGCGTGCGGGAGCCCCGGTTTCAGAGTCCTGATAATGCCTGATGCCCTCACCCTAACCCTCTCCCACAGGGAGAGGGGACAGCTCGGAGTGGCCTTTACATCCTCCCACAGAGTGAGGGGGTTTTACTCCCTCTCCCTGTGGGAGAGGGCTGGGGTGAGGGCACCAGACCGCACTTTTTCAAAGGAAAAAAGATGAAAGAACTCATGGTCGTCGCCATCGGCGGCAACAGCATTATCAAAGACAACGCCAGCCAGTCGATTGAACATCAGGCGCAGGCGGTCAAAGCGGTCGCAGACTCGGTACTGGAAATGCTGGCCTCCGATTACGACATCGTCCTGACGCACGGCAACGGCCCGCAGGTGGGATTAGATCTGCGTCGCGCCGAAATCGCGCACGAGCGCGAAGGACTGCCGCTGACCCCGCTTGCCAACTGCGTGGCAGACACGCAAGGCGGAATTGGCTATCTGATCCAGCAGGCGCTCAACAACCGCCTGGCCACACGCGGGGAGCAAAAAGCGGTCACGGTCGTCACGCAGGTTGAAGTCGACAAAAACGATCCCGGCTTTGCCCATCCCACCAAACCGATCGGCGCGTTCTTCAGCGAAGCCCAGCGCGATGAGCTACAGCTCGCCCATCCCGACTGGCATTTCGTTGAAGACTCCGGGCGCGGCTACCGTCGCGTGGTGGCTTCTCCACAACCCATACGGATCGTGGAAGCGGACGCGATCAAAACGTTGACGCAAAAAGGCTTCGTGGTGATCGGCGCAGGCGGCGGCGGGATCCCGGTGACCCGCGCCGAAACGGGCGAGTATCAAAGCGTGGATGCCGTCATCGATAAAGATCTTTCCACCGCGCTGCTGGCGCGTGAGATTCACGCCGACGTGCTGGTGATCACCACCGGCGTTGAGAAAGTATGCATCAACTTTGGCAAGCCAAACCAGCTGGCGCTGGACACGGTGAACGTCGCGCAGATGATGCGCTATAAGGAAGAGGGCCATTTCCCGGCGGGCAGCATGTTACCCAAAATCGTTGCCAGCCTGGCATTCCTGCAGCACGGCGGTAAACGGGTCATCATCACCTCACCAGACTGCCTGCCTGCGGCGCTGCGCGGTGAAACGGGCACCCATATTGTGAACGTATAAGAATAAGGAAGATAAGATGAATGAGAATAAAAGCCGCCGGGAGTTTATCAGCCAGAGCGGCAAAATGGTCACCGCCTGCGCGCTGTTTGGTGCGACCGGTTCCGTCGCGTATGCTGCTGATTCTGCGAAACAGACCTGCGAGACCGGCAAACCGATGAACATCACCGCGAAACACTATTATCTGGATAACGTGCTGCTGGAGGCGGGTTTTCACTTCGAGGGCGACGTGGCCGTCAGCACGCGCACCGAACTGAAAACGCTGGAAATCAAAGACGGTAAAATTGTCGCGCTGCGTGATAACAAAAGCCACGCCGACGCCACGCTGCCGCACTACGATGCAGGCGGCAAGCTGATGCTCCCGACGATGCGCGACATGCATATCCATCTGGACAAAACGTTTTACGGCGGCCCGTGGCGCTCGCTCAATCGTCCGGCGGGAACCACCATTCAGGATATGATCCGCCTCGAACACAAGCTGTTGCCCGAGTTGCAGCCTTATACTCAGGAACGCGCGGAAAAACTCATCGATCTGATTCAGTCGAAAGGCTCCACCATTGCCCGCAGCCACTGCAATATCGAACCCACTTCCGGCCTGAAAAATCTGGAAAATTTACAGGCGGTGCTGGCACGTCGCACCGCCGGTTTTGAGTGTGAAATCGTGGCGTTTCCGCAGCACGGTTTGCTGCTTTCAAAATCAGAGCCGCTGATGCGCGAGGCGATGCAGGCAGGTGCACACTACGTTGGCGGGCTGGATCCGACCAACGTTGACGGCGCGATGGAGAAATCTCTCGACACCATGTTCCAGATTGCGCTGGATTACGACAAAGGCGTGGACATTCATCTGCATGAAACCAGCCCCGCGGGCGTAGCGGCGGTCAATTACATGGTCGACACCGTCGAAAAAACGCCGGAGCTGAAGGGCAAACTGACGATCAGCCACGGCTTTGCGCTGGCGATGCTCAACGAACAGCAGGTCGACGCGCTGGCAACCCGCATGGCGGCGCAGCAGATCACGATCGCGTCCACCGTGCCGATTGGCACGATGCACATGCCGCTCAAACAGTTGCGCGACAAAGGCGTATTTGTGATGACGGGCACCGACAGCGTCATCGACCACTGGTCGCCGTACGGTCTGGGCGATATGCTCGAAAAAGCCAATTTGTACGCGCAGCTGTATATCCGTCCGAACGAGCAAACCCTCTCGCGTGCGCTCGGGATCGCCACGGGTGACGTGCTGCCGCTCAACGACAAAGGCGAGCGCGTGTGGCCGAAGGCGCAAGATGACGCCAGCTTCGTGCTGGTGGATGCCTCTTGTTCTGCCGAAGCCGTGGCGCGCATTTCGCCGCGAACCGCCACGTTCCATAAAGGGAATCTGGTGTGGGGAGCGGTGGGGTGATGCGGTGTTTGCACCCTGGAGGGATCCTCACAAATTGACCATTTGCGCAAAGTTCTCCCTCTCCATTTAGGGAGAGGGCTGGGGTGAGGGGGAGCATGCGGCTCAGGAGGTTATTCCGTTCACTTCCAGTCTCGTGCTTCTCTGTGATGACGGAACCGGTGAACGTGCCAGGGCGGCTCAATCGCCACCGCCCTGGCGACCCGGGCTCCCGGCAAGAAAATCGCCGCTTCGCGGTACTTTCGTCTTATTCCCTCCGGCTTCGGGTCGGGCGTGATCCTGCATCCATGCAGGTCACGCCCTCTCCGCGCTTCCCTGCGCGTCGCCCCGGCCTTTGGTCAACGACTCAGCGATTTACAGCCGGACCAGGGCATCGCTGTAACGCTTTCATTTCAATTGACAATTTTCCATCGCTTGCGAATCACATATGGCCTGGGAACTCTCAACCTTTGGGTAGAGAACAAAGCGAGAGGTATACTCTTAAGCACATTCTTACAGAGGAATCTCGCATGGCACAGAATATCTACGACAATCCGGCGTTTTTCGAAGGCTACGCGCAGCTTCCGCGCTCGGTGCAGGGGCTGGATGGCGCGCCCGAGTGGCCCGCACTGAAAACGATGCTGCCGGATTTGCGCGGGAAATCGGTAGTCGATCTCGGCTGCGGTTACGGCTGGTTCTGCCGCGTGGCGCGGGAAAGGGGCGCGACGCAGGTGACGGGCGTTGATATCTCGGAAAAAATGCTCGCACGCGCCGCGGAGCTGACCGACGACGCGGCGATTCACTATCAACGCGCCAGTCTGGAGTCGCTGACGCTGGCAGAAAACAGTCTCGATCTGGTTTACAGCTCGCTGGCGCTGCATTACCTGCCGGAACTCGACACCCTGTTTGCCAAAATTCAGCGCGCGCTGAAACCCGGCGGCAGTCTGGTGTTTTCGATGGAACATCCGATCTACACCTGCGCGTCGCGTCAGGGTTGGCTCACCGATGATAATGGTGTGCGCTTTTGGGGTGTGAATCAATATCAGCAGGAGGGCGAGCGGGTCAGCAACTGGCTGGCGGACGGTGTTATCAAATATCACCGCACGCTTGGCACGACGCTCAATGCGCTGATCGCGGCAGGGCTGACGATTCGTGAAGTCAACGAATGGGGCCCAACGCAGGCGCAGACGGATGCCTGGCCTGCGCTGGCTGAAGAAGCGGAACGCCCGATGCTGGTGCTGATCGCGGCTGAAAAAACTCAGTAACCCACTTTGTACACCCGCCCGCTCTGGACGCCCTCGACGCTGCGACGATAAGCCAGCGCGACGGTCGCGGCGGGTACGCTCTCAAAGCCCGGGAAAAATCCGTCATAGGCTTCGGCTGATTCGCTCAACACCGTCGGGCTTATCAGGTTGATACGAATGCCGCGCGGCAGTTCACAGGCGGCGGCGCGGACAAAACCTTCCAGCGCAGCATTGACCGTGGTGGCGTTGACGCCCTGGGCAATTGGCTCGTGCGCCACAATGCCGCTTATCAAGGTGATCGAACCGCCTTCATTCAGGTAGTGCTGACCGGTGAGCGCCAGTCGCACCTGGCCCAGCAATTTGTCCTGCAATCCCTGATTAAAATCACTGTCTTTCATGGTCGCCAGCGGGCCAAAATGCAGGCTGCCGCTCGCGGAGACAATCGCATCCACCGGGCCGATTTTCTCGAACAGCGCCTGGACGCTCTCCTGCGAGGTGATATCCACCTGCTCATCACCGCTTGTATGACCCACGCGGATCACCTCATGACGACGGCTCAACTCTTCCGTTACCGCACGACCTACCGTACCGCTGGCACCAATAATGACAATTTTCATCGCTGACTCCTCATGTTGTGTGCCTCCATTCTTTAATAAATTAAATATGAGATAAACTGGGCTAAAGTTAGATGATTGCTAACCAGGGGTTTGTAATATGGATAAGCTTCGCGGCATGGAGACGTTTATCGCGGTGGTGGAGAGCGGCAGCTTTACCGGCGCGGCGTCACGGCTCGAGATGTCAGCGGTGATGGTGGGGAAATATATCGCGCTGCTGGAAACACAGCTGGGCACGCGTCTGCTGGAGCGCAATACCCGTCGCCAGAGCCTGACCGACGCCGGACGCGTGTACTTTGACGAGGCAAAACGCGTGCTGGAGCAGGTGTCGATTGCGGAAAGTGCCGTCGAGCGATTGCGCACTGCGCCTGCCGGAACGCTGCGCGTCAGCGCACCGACGTCATTGGGTGGCTGCGTGATTGCGCCGCTCACCGCCACGTTTTTGCAACTCTGGCCGGACGTGCGGGTTGAGCTGGATCTGACGAACCGGCGGGTTGATCTGGTCGATGAAGGCATCGATCTGGCGATCCGCATTGGCGAAGTTCATAACGACGATCTGGTAGCGAAATATCTCTGTCCCTATCGGATGGTGATCTGCGCGGCACCGGAATATCTGGCGCGACACGGCACGCCGCAAACACCCGCCGATCTGGTCGATCATTTGTGTCTGTCGCATACGGTATGGACGGCGCGTAACGAGTGGCGACTGCCCGGCGTCGAAGGAGAGGTGCGCTGGAAGCGCGACGCGATTTTACGCTGTAACGATGGCTACGGTTTACGCATGGCGGCGATTACCGGAGCGGGTTTGCTGTTGCAGCCTGAAGTGCTGGTGGCAGAAGAGTTGGCGAAGGGAAAATTGATACGCGTGCTGGAGGATTTTACCCCTGAGCCAAGGCCGGTGCATTTATTGTGGCGTCAGGATTTACGTCCGCTGCCAAAACTCACGCATTTTGTTGCGCATATTTTAGCGGGTGCACAAACGCTGACCTCTCCCTGACCGGGAGAGGTCAATTCAACAGACTAGAAGCGGTAACCTACGCCCAGGTTCCAGCCATTGATAGAGTAGCTGTCGCCCTCCAGATCGGCGTTGGTGCCTTCGTAACCCACGTTAATCGCCAAATCGGCGGTTGGGTTAAACTGCACGCCCGCGCCATAAGCGAAAGAGGTCGATTTTTCAGAGATGCTGTCTTTCTGAGTGTAGCCATCGCCCGCGTTAACCCATTTGGTGTCGCCATCCGCTTTAGTACGGGCAATACCGCCCAGAGCATACAGAGAAACGTATTCGTTAATACGGTACGCTGGACCAGCCATCAGTGAGTAATATTTCACCTCAAGGTGATTTTTCACGGAGTCAGAATCGATATAATAATTATCATCTTGATCGCCGCTCATATAGGTGAAAGAACCCATTACGCTCAACGGGGAATCCCATTCATAACGGTACTGTGCGTTCACGCCGCGAATATTTTTAAAGGTCTCAACTTTGCTCTGAGCATAACCGAGAGAAAAAGTATGATTATCCGCCAGAGCAGCGCCGCTGACCAGGCTCGCTGCGACTAATACCGCCAGAGAAATGTGTTTCATTTTCCGTAATCCTTTGTGCCGTTTTTGTTGATAACGCCGAATAATATCGGCAAACATGTCATGGATATTCCATGGCAAAGAAAGCGATTAAAATTGTTGGTTTTTTTAGCAGGTGATGAAATGGGGAATAATCCTAAAGGACAGATTAATCCTGGTATTTGCATCCCAGATATTGGTAGGGGTTACGGTATTCAGCGTTGGCTTTGGTGAGATTTAGCTTAAGGCAGGAAATATCGCACAGTGCAAAGTGAGTGGATATCTCTCTTTACTTTGCACTGCGCAGGCATATCAATAGCTATTTTTGAATGTGATCCACTCGTACGACTGGCGGCGTCATTTTCTTATCCAGACTACCGTTAATGCTGATCATATTATCGGATTCAACCGTTCTCCCATCAAACACAGATTTCGGGATAATCGTGTCGATTTCTCCTGTCTTATCGCGGAATTTATATTTATCGCCGCCGGAGCCGTCAATTAAATTACCGCGTAGCGAAATGGTCGCACCGTCGTGCATCTCTTTGGCCTGCTCAACGGTCATGGTGCGCGCATTTTCCGTCCCACGATACCCATCATCAATCGCGTGCGGCGGCGGTGGCGCTTCGCCTTTTTGAAGCCCGCCACTGTCATCTGCCCATGCCGTTGGGATGAGCAAACAACAGAAAAGTGGCGCAAGGGATAATTTCATACTGACCTCCAAAAAAGTGAAACCTAGCTTAATATTAAGTCTGGTTGTTGATTCATTATCTGGCAAACGGGATGAGTCCTAAAAGATAATGGCGTTAAGAATCATCTCGCTAAAGGCGTAATAACCGAAACGGCTGAGGGGATAAATGACATCATCACATGATAACCGTGACAAATTGCCCGGCGTTAAAGAGAACCGCTTTGCGCTCAATTTTGAGTCCGGGTTTCAGTCGATAGGTTTTGCGGTTTTACTGTGCATCATTCTGGCGGCAGTGCTGGGATTTTTTTCTAATGGTTATTTTAGTTCAGCGCAAAAAAGCAATATATCTCAAACGCTAAGCGTGAATTATGAACGCTTTGGCCGATTGCAAACCGAATTCAAACTTCATTTCACCGTTCAGCCTCAGAACACGGATAAGTATGTCGTGAGCCTGGGCGAGAAATTTAATGAGGATTTTCAGCCCGGGAGTATCTCTCCTCAGCCCGACAGCATGTACAGCCGAGGGAACACGCTCTATCTGGTTTATAACAATGTGAATAATAATCGTGATTTCAGCGTCTGGATGTATGTCACCCCCACTGTTCCGGGAAAGTCAGTGAGTTCTATTAGCGTCAATGACCAGCCAGGTATCGCGTTCTGGCAGTTTATTTATCCTTAGGAGAGCGATATGGAGATGGTATTCCGGGCGATCGCCATTTACCTTATTTTACTGGTGGTATTTAAAATAGCTGGTCGTCGCGCTTTATTACAGATGACCAGCTTTGATCTAATCCTGCTGCTGATTATCAGTGAAGCCACACAGCAGGCATTGCTGGGCAACGATTTCTCGGTCACCGGGGCAATGCTGACGATTGTCACGCTGGTGGCGGTGGATATTGTTTTCGGACTGATGAAGAAGTACATCTCTGGCGCAGAGTCTATTCTTGATGGGGCGCCCGTTATTTTGCTCGAAAATGGCCTGCCTCTGTCTGACAAACTCAGAAAAGTGGATGTCTCCTGCGACGATATTTTAGTCGCTGCGCGGCAGAATCACGGAATTACAGAGTTCAGTAAAATCAAATACGCCATTCTTGAACGTAACGGTCATATTTCCATTATTCCTGTCGAAAGTGAGTAGGGTGTCCTATGAGTACTACCGCTTATAACGAAGCGAAAACAACGGGCGAGCTGACAAAGCAGGTTGCGAATGTCCTCACCGAGCGAGAATTAATGTTAACCACTGCGGAATCCTGTACCGGCGGCAACCTTGCCACGGCGCTGTGCGCTGAGGAAAACACCGCCGCTTTTTATGACGTTGGGTTAATAACCTTTAGCGATGAGGCGAAGCAGAAAATACTGGGCGTCCAGGCGAGCACGCTTGAGAAATATACAGCCGTCAGTGAACAAACCGTCAAAGAGATGTCGGCGGGGGCGCTCGCGCGGGCAGGCGCGGATATCAGCATTGCGGTCAGCGGATACGCCGGGCCCGATGGCGGCGATGACGGTACCCCTGTGGGCACCGTCTGGTTTGCGTGGAATTATCGCGGTGAGATTTCGACAGACAGAGTGCTTTTTACCGGCGACTGTCAGGACGTCATCGAAAAAGCCGTGCGCTACGCGCTGGCGGAACTCATTGTGAAACTGTCCGTCTGGAAAAAGCGCAAAAACTAGCGTGCGGTTCGCTCAATGATAGCCCTCCGACCCTGACACTTTGCCCCTGAAGACGTAATAGCTCCATGCGGTATAGACCAGAATCACCGGGATAATCAGCAGCGTGCCGACCAGCATAAACAGCTGACTGGCAGGCGGCGCGGCGGCGTCCCAGATCGTGATGCGTGGCGGAATGATGTGCGGCCACAGGCTGATACCCAGGCCGCTAAAGCCGAGGAAAATCAGCCCCAGGGTCAGCAAGAATGGGCGGGTGTGACTGTGTACGTTATGCGTGAGTCGCCAGATCCACAGGCTAAAGACCAGCACCAGAAGTGGCACCGGCAGGAAGTAAAAGAAGTTTGGCAGCGAGAACCAGCGGTCGGCGACGTACTGCCAGCCGAGGGGCGTCCAGATGCTGACCACTGCAATCACCCCCATTAACGCCAGCAGGCAGTGACGCGTCAGCTCACGCATGCGAATTTGCAGCGCACCCTCACTTTTCATAATCAGCCACGTCGTTCCTAAAAGGGTGTACGCCACGATTAATCCCAGCCCGCAGAACAGATTGAACGGCGTCAGCCAGTCCAGTGAAGAACCGGCAAAGCGGCGACCTACAACGTCAAATCCATTGATCATCGCGCCGACCACGATGCCCTGGCTAAACGTTGCCAGCAGCGAACCGCCGGCAAAAGAGTAGTCCCAGAATTTGCGGTGTGATGGCGTGGCTTTAAAGCGAAACTCGAACGCCACACCGCGAAATATCAGGCCAATCAGCATGGCGGTGAGGGGAATGGTGAGCGCATCCACAATCACCGCATACGCCAGCGGGAAAGCGCCAAACAGCCCGGCACCACCGAGCACCAGCCAGGTCTCATTGCCATCCCAGACGGGGGCGACGCTGTTCACCATAATGTCGCGCTCTTCGGGATCGCGCACGAAATTAAACAGCACACCGATGCCTAAATCGAACCCATCCATAATGATGTACATCAGCGTGGCAAAGACGATGATCGCAAACCAGATAACTGAGATATCGACACCCATTATGGCTTCTCCTGTTCCGGAACGGATTCAGCAGCGGACAGCGGACGGGCAGGTGTACCGGATGTGTTCGAGGTGAGCGTATCCACTGGCTGCGGCCCTTTCTTGATAAGCCTGACCAGATAGAGATACCCTACGCCAAACACCGAGCAATACACCACGAAAAAGGCGATGAGACTGATGCTCATCTGCAGCGTGCTGTGCAATGAAACCGCGTCACGCGTGCGCAGCAAACCGTAAACGACCCACGGCTGGCGGCCCACTTCGGTGGTGACCCAGCCCGCCAGAATCGCAACCAGACCCGCAGGTCCCATACACAATGCAAACCACAGGAAAGGGCGCGAGTGGTAAAGACGGTGCCGATAGCGGAGCCACACGCTCACCACGCCCATGGCAATCATGAGCAGACCGAGGCCAACCATCACGCGAAACGACCAGAAGACGATCAGCGAATTAGGGCGCTCGTCTTTCGGGAACTCCTTCAGCGCGGGGACCTGTTTATCCAGGCTATGGGTCAGGATCAGGCTGCCGAGCGCGGGGATTTCCAGCCCGTATTTGGTGCGTTCCTCTTCCATATCCGGGACGCCGAACAGCAGCAGCGGAGTGGCTTCGCCGGGACGATTTTCCCAGTGGCCTTCAATAGCGGCAATTTTGGCGGGCTGATGTTCGAGCGTGTTCAGCCCGTGCATATCGCCGACGAAAGCCTGAATCGGCGCGACCAGCAGCGCCATCCACAGCGCCATAGAGAACATTTTGCGTACTGCGGGCGTATCGTTGCCGCGCAGCAAATGCCACGCGCCCGATGCGCCAACAAACAGGGCGCTACTCAGAAACGCCGCAATCGACATGTGGAAAAGGCGATAAGGGAAAGAGGGGTTAAAGATCACCGCAAACCAGTCTTCGGGTATGACCTGACCGTTGGCGATGCTAAAGCCTTGCGGGGTGTGCATCCAGCTGTTTGAGGCGAGGATCCAGAACGTGGACATCAACGTGCCCAGCGCCACCATGCAGGTGGCGAAAAAATGTAATCCTGGCCCGACTTTATTCCAGCCAAACAGCATCACACCCAGGAAACCGGCTTCAAGGAAAAAGGCAGTTAACACTTCATAGGTGAGGAGGGGGCCGGTGATACTCCCGGCGAACTCGGAGAATCCGCTCCAGTTAGTGCCGAACTGATACGCCATCACCAGGCCTGAAACCACCCCCATGCCGAAATTGACGGCGAAGATTTTCAACCAGAAGTGATACAGCGATCGCCAGACGTCATTTTTTGTTCGCAGCCACAGCCCTTCCAGCACCACAAGATAGCTGGCAAGACCGATGGTTATCGCGGGGAAAATGATATGGAAAGAGACGGTAAAAGCGAACTGAAGCCTGGCCAGATGAAATGCGTCGAGTTCGAACATATTCCACACCCCACAAACACAAAATCATGCCCCGCCGTTGACGGGGCATGGAGGACTGTCGAGAAAAACCCGTTGTGTTACGGTTTTTTCTTCCCGGCGCCCAGTTCAGCGCCAGTTAGCGGATCGGCTGCGGGATCGGATTGCGTCCGTTTGGCCATCGCTTTGAGCAGTGTTTTTTGCTTAGACGACAGGGCGATTTCTGCCCCTCCGTCTCCACCGTCAACAGCAGGCTGCGGGTTTTCAACGTAATCAAAGTGCTTATCGCTGTTCCAGCTGCCGCGTACTTCACCGCCTTCCGACATATTGTAGTACTTGTTGGTGTACTCCTCGACCGGCGGAAGTTTGCCCGGCGGGAAGTTATTGCGAATGGACTGCAACGCCTTCTCAAATGACATCTGGTGCGCCGCTTCGCGGGTCATCAAAAAAGCTAACGCATCCTTTACGCCAGGATCGTCAGTGACGTTGATCAGGCGCTCGTAGATGATTTTGGCGCGGGCTTCCGCCGCAATATTGGAGCGCAAATCCGCCGTCGGTTCACCGATGGTATCGACGTAGGCGGCAGTCCATGGCACACCCGCTGAGTTGGTGAGTGCTGGCCCACCACCATAAAGCAGAGAGGTAATGTGGCTGTCGTTACCGTTTGCCGTCAGCGAACGATACAGCTCGGCCTCAGTTTCAGTCCCTTCTGCCAGCTCGCCTTTGGCTCCTTTATTCAGCATGCCAACCAGCGTACCGATAATTTCCAGGTGGCTTAACTCTTCCGTGGCGATATCCAGCAGCAAATCTTTGCGGCCCGGATCGTCATCGCCTAACCCTTGGGTAAAGTAACGGCACGCGGCTGCCAGCTCACCCTGAGGGCCGCCAAATTGCTCAAGCAGAAGATTAGCCAGGCCTGGATTCGGCTCGGCAACGCGAACGGTATACTGTAATTGTTTGACGTGTCTGAACATGCTTCTGCCTCCCGCAATTATTTTTTAGCTTCGACGCCTTTCGCGTCTGAACGCAGCAGAAATTGTTCTGTCGTCGTTGGGATATGCTGAATCAGCCAGTCAGCCATCGCCTGTTCTTCGGCAAGAATTGATTCAATTGCCGGGATCGAGGCGGTATCTCCCGCCCTTTTTGCTGCCGCCAGCAGCGAGGTATAACAGGCAATTTCGAACTGCTCAAAAACGTACCCGCTGATCGAGCCTTTGACGATCTCATCGGACGGGAACATACCGCCGATAGACTGCCCCAGCGCGGCCATTTTGCTCATGGAGTCTTTTATCACCGAACGGGAAATATCATTTCGATCCAGGATCTCTTCCAGCACGGTGATTTGACGTTTTGTCTCGCTAACGTGTTGTTCAATGCGGGCGCGCACGTCAGGATAATTATCGATACGGCTGACCATCGACTCCAGCATGGATTCGGCTTGCTTTTCCATTGCATGGGCATCGCGTAGCCAGTCATGGTAGTGTTCTACGTGATTCATTATTATCGTCCTCTGTTATGTCGAATTATGCCTGGGCTTTTTGATTGATATTGCCAACGGCTAAATCGGTTAATTTCAGGTCAGTAGATTTTTCTTCTTCCAGCGTTTCGGTTAACAATTTCACGGCTTTTTTATAGCCCAATTGCTCCGCCAGAGTCGCGAGCGTGCCGTAACTGGCAATTTCGTAGTGTTCGACTTTTTGCGCTGCAGCAATTAATGCGGCGTCCCGAACTTCATTCTTTTCAGTGCTTTCGATAACTTCGTTGGCTTCTTCAATTAAGCCTTCCATCGCCACACACTTCATGCGTTTAATTTTGAGATTTGGTTCCTGCTCCACTATCTGATCGATACGTTCAATTTGTCCTTGCGTCTCTTCAAGGTGAGCTTTAAACGCAGCGCTTAATTTTTCGCTTGAGGCTTCACGGGCTAATTTAGCCAAACCACGCGTAAGCTGTTTCTCTGCGCTGTACGTATCTGATAGCAGGTGAATAAAGACATCTTGCAGCGTTTTCATATTCATAGGGTTTCCTCACTTACACAGCAAAATACTGCGAGTCCGCAGACTCGCAGAGTGCTCTTTAAAGTCATGACAAATTTAAGAAATATAAAGCTTAGGACTTGTCAGATTTACGGCCACCGCCGTGACTGTTCTGACCGCCTTTCTTACCGGCTTCGGAGGCACGTTGCGGATCGTTCTTAAAGTTCCCACCGCTTTGCTGACCTCCTTTTTTCCCTGCGTCCGATGCTTTTTCACGGTCTTCAGCGAAATTACCGGAACCACCACGATGCTCTGCCATAATATCAACCCTCTTGGTGCATTTATGTCAGGAATATACGTCATAAAGCCGTATCCGTTGTCGTTCAGTACTTAAACTTAGCCGCTATTTTAAAGGTGTCAAACGGTGTGGTTCTTAATTCTTTGGACGATTTTAATGAATGCAGAATATATCGCTTCGCTTGCTGGTGGAATATTAATGCTATAAGTTGATAGTTATTAAGAGAAGTTGGGCTGATGGCGGTGAGATAAGTCTACAGCGCTTCGGGTTTGTATAGGAATCCAGACGTGGCGGGGGTCTTTACAACGTTTTACAAAATATTTTACGGCATAGAATACCCTGGGTTATTCCGCTTGTAAGATAAGTCTTAAATTAGGTGGTGGTATTTAAAATACAGATTTTGTCATGGGGTTGATATATTTTATGAGTGGTATAAGAATGGGCGTTATCATGCTATGGAATAGACCGATGAGCGTTTATTAATAATGATTATGATATTTTGATTATTGGTATTCATTAATTAAATACAGGCTGCGTGCTACATAATATATCGGATCAGGGATTCTGCCTCTATTTCTTTGTGCTCACCCCCTCACTCTCAGGAGACCGTCAGCGTGATACCTTTCATGCGGACAGGCACAAAAATGATTATCAAAGCGCAAAACATGTGTTACTAAGTTGTGACCATCATAAAAACAGATAATACAGGTATTAATAGCGTGACAACTCATAAGCTCGCCACCAGCGTCCAGGCTCTGCAGTCCTCCGCCATTCGTGAACTCTTAAAGCACAGTAAAATGCCCGGCGTCATCTCACTTGGCGGGGGGATCCCAAACCCTGAACTCTTTGATCATGAAGGGTTAACAATGGCGTCCGAGGCCGTGCTTTCTCAGCATTTTGGCGAAGCGTTTCAGTACGGTTTGAGTGAAGGTTTCCCGGAATTACGTGAGGCCATTCAGCAGATTTCTGCCGAGCGCGGTATTCAGTGCAAGGCCGATGATGTGGTGGTGACCTCCGGGTCACAGCAGTCTCTGGATATTCTGGCGCGCGCGTTAATCAATCCTGGTGATACCGTTGTGGTCGAACGCCCAACGTATTTGGCCGCGTTGCAGGTCTTTAGCCTGGCGCAGGCGAATATTGAATCGGTCGGAACCGATGGCGACGGAATGAAAGTCGACGAACTTGAAGCGCTGGTAGCGAATAAAACTATCAAAGCGGTTTATATCGTTCCAACGTTCGGTAACCCTGGTGGTGTCACGCTTTCTGAAAGCCGCCGGAAACAGCTGGTGGAGCTTTCTAAGCGTTATGATTTCGTCATTATCGAAGACGACCCCTACAGCGAAATTAATTATACCGACGACGTTTTCCGTCCACTGATGGCGCACGCCAAAGCCATTGGTAACGAGCAAAATGTCGTTTACACCTCTACCTTCTCCAAAATCCTGTCGCCGGGCACGCGTGTGGGCTGGGTGATTGTTCCAGAGTGGCTGAAAAGGGCTGTCGTCAACCTGAAGCAAACCACCGATCTGCACACCAGCACGCTATCGCAGTTGATGACCAGTGAATATCTTAAAACTGGCCGTTTGCCTGCGCAGATTAAGATGATCCGCGAAGTGTACCGTCAGAAATATCAAACGTTTTCTCAGGAGCTGGAAGCTGAGCTGGGCGATATTATGACGTTCCACAAACCGAAGGGCGGGATGTTCCTGTGGGCCAAAATGAACAACGGGATTAACACCACCGCCTGGCTTGAAAAAACGCTCAGTAACGGCGTCGTTTATGTTCCGGGTGAGTTCTTCTATTGCAGCGAACCGGATCATTCCACGCTGCGTATGTCGTTCGTGACGGCGACGGAAGAGCAACTGAAGGAAGCGGTGAGACGCCTGAAAATATCGTTGTAATGCCAATGCCTACGCATGATGGCGTCTATGCCATTATGCGTAATAATGACCGGGTGTATCGACGCAACGACGGTAAAACCTATGATGGAAACGCTCTCTCAAATTGTGATCCACACACCCGTCTGGGTATGGGTTTTATTTGTCTTTCTGGTAAGCCGCGGCATCAAAGCCCGTCAACCCGCAACCGTGACGCTCGAAAAACTCGCCATCATCCCGGCGATTTTCCTTTTCTGGGATATTTACGATCTGGTGGTGCATCGCCAGTTGACCCTCAGTACGTTCGCGTTGTGGATTGCCGGGATTCTGGCTGGCGCAGTGCTGGGCTTTGTGCTGGTTAAGCACGTTTCGGCCACGCGCGCAGCAGCGCCCCGCAGCATTCATCGTCAGGCCGACTATTCGGCGCTGCCATTTATGATGCTGGCGTTTCTGGTGAAATACGTTCTGGGCGTGATGACGGCGATGTCCCCGGGGACGCTGCAACAGCCCGGCATGAGCGCATTCGCCATTATCTCCGGCGGCGTGTTTGCGGGCGTGTTTTTAGGCAAGTTCACCCGCTATCTGAGCGTCTACTTTTCCGGTGCGCCGCAACAGGCGGGGTGATTTAAGCCAAGTCAGCGGCGTGTTATAGCAAGCCTTTCTGCGTAAACGTGAGGCGCGTCGCCTCATTCAAATCCAGCGTGTTCAGTGATTCAGGGGTAACCCACGCGATGTCCTGAAACTCGTCGTTGAACGTCACGTCGCGGTTGACGCTGAGGCAATCGAAAATCAGGTAGATCATGTAAATCTGTTCTGTGGTGCCGTCTGCGTAGGTTTTGACGCGGATGTCATCGCGAAATGCCCACGGTTTGACGGCGGTAATCTCAAGCCGCTCGCCCAGCTCCTCGCGGATTTCACGTCGCAACGCTTCTTCCATGGTTTCGCCGGGCTCCATGCCGCCACCCGAAAGTGCCCACTGGCCGGGAAACACGCCACGGTCGGACGCCATTTTGCACAGCAGATAGGCACCGTTATTCTGGATAATCGGACAGACGATAGTGCGCTGACGCATACAAACTCCCTGTTAAAAATGTTTGGCGTATTTTATCGCACTGCACGAAGGGAAAAGTCAGGCGATGTCCTGTTGCTGAGATTTTCTTTTTGCCAGAATTTCAGCCATCGTCTTGAGGCGGCTCAGTTCTCCCTGAGTCCGCGCATTATTCTGCACCTCCCAGATATCCACGTTGAGCTGCAGATTGAGCCAAAATTCAACCGTCGTATCAAACACTCTGGCAAGCCTGAACGCCATGTCGGCAGTCAGTTTACGATTATTGTTCACGAGCGCGCTGATGCTATTACGGTGCACATTCAGCATCTCTGCCAGATCCGTAATTTTCAGGTTAAGCGGCTCAAGATATTCATATTGCAACACATCGCCTGGCGAAGTAGGTTTGCGCGTAGCCTGCTGAAGTGCCATTTTTTTACCTCACCTGTAGGGCTTGTATTTATGGGGAGCAAGATAAAGATCGTCTGCTTTCCCATTTTCCCAGCGGAATATCAACCTGTACTGTTTGTTAACGCGAATGGACGAAAATCCCTCCAGAGGTGGATTCAGCACTTCGTACATATTGCCTGGCGGCGAACGCAAATCATGATGCGACGTTGCGGCGTTGATGATATCCAGTTTTCTCGCCAAAGCGGCTTCAATGCTTGAAGGGAAGATATTCTGCGATTTTCCGTACAGGAAAAAATCTTCAAGCCACCGATCGCGAAAGTGATTAATGCTTTTCATCATGATGCATTTTAGCTCCGATCCCTGTGAAGCTGCGTTGATGTTATTGCACACTTGCACTGTGCGCAAGTGCGTAAATTGTCTATTTTTGGCCCACTCTATGTTTATCGGTCTTCATTTCGTCATGAGAGCCGAACGTGTGAATCATTCGGCAAAATAAACGTTCACAGGAGACAAAGGGAAGGGGTAGGAAGAAAGAGTTTCAGCGCTGCGAGGCGGTTTCAGGAAAAGCATAGATGCATGTAAAGCGTTGCACAAAATCCGTGCGCTCAACAAAAATGTTGACCGCTTTCGTTGAGCGCACGGAAAAAACCTCAGCGTTCTCGCATCGCTTCTTTCGCGCGGTTAAACGGTTTAATCATATAATCCATCACCGATTTCTCGCCGGTTTTGATATCCACCGTCGCGATCATCCCCGGCACAATCGAGAAGTGCCGGCCCGCTTTGTTGACCAGATAATCCTGGTTGGTGCGAATAAACACGCGGTAGTAGAACACTTCGGGCTTAGCCTCATCCTGGATGGTGTCCGGCGAAATGGTTTCGACCACGCCCTGCAAACCGCCGTAGATTGCATAATCGTAGGCGGTTATCTTCACCAGCGCTTTTTGCGCAGGATGGATAAAGGCGATATCGCGTGGCGACAGGCGCGTTTCGATCAGCAGATGATCGTCCACCGGCACGATCTCCATCAGCTCGCCGTTGGGGGGGATCACGCCGCCAATGGTCGTGACTTTGATGTTTTTCACGATCCCACGCACTGGGGATCGCACGGTCAGGCGCGTCACCGAATCTTCGCGGCCTTTCAGCACCGCCGACACCATGTCCACTTCCGCATTGGCCTTCGACAGTGCTTCGCGTGCCTGCACGTAATATTGCGAGCGCACATCCGTGAGCTTCAGCTCCAGATCGCTTTTTTGGCGCTGAAGACGCAGCGCTTCCACCCGGCTGGCGGCACCGGTTTTGATCAGGCGTTGCGTAATATCCAGCTCTTTATTTGCCAGACTCAGCGCGGCTTTCAATTCCCGCTGGGTGTCTTCTAACTGCGCGCGGCGGGACGTGTACAGCCGCGTTTCAGTGGCGATCAGGTCCGGCCATTTTTGTAGTGAAGCGGGAAACACCAGCGGCAGATCGCTTACTTCCGCCGTCAGGCGCACGCTGGACGCCAGAGACGCCCGGTAGCGGGCCGCACTTTCACCGACGTTCGATTCCGAGCGGGTAGGATCGAGGCGCGCCAGCACTTGCCCCGCCTGCACCTGATCGCCTTCGTGGACGGTTAGCTCCGCCAGAATGCCCCCGTCGAGCGACTGCAAGACCTGCTCGCGCGAGCTGGGGATCACTTTGCCCGTGCCCGTCGACACTTCATCCAGAATGCCGTACCACGCCCAGACGCCGACGACGATAAACAGCAGCAGAGAAAAAATGACAATACTGCGTGCGCCGGAGTAGCCGCTTTCCGAATCGAGCGCGTTATCCAGATCGTCCATCGCGGCGACTTCACGCTGACTGATTTTCATTTTTCCACTCCCGTCCCGTTGCCTGTTGCTGCTGCTGCATCCGGCTGTTGCTCAGCGCCTGCGCTTTAGGCGCATCCATCACCAGCATGCCGTCTTTCAGCACCACTACACGCTCCACCAGTTCCAGCACCGGTACGCGGTGCGTCGCGACAATCAGCGTCCGGTTGCCGAGCCAGTCATTCAGGCGCTGGATAAATTCGCGCTCGGTGTGTTCGTCGAGCGATGCGGTGGGTTCGTCCATCAGCACGATATTGGGATCGCGCAGGAACATACGCGCCAGTAAAATCGACTGGCGCTGCCCGCCCGACAGGCCAACACCGTTTTCCATAATCGGATAATCCAGCCCCTTCGGCAGTTTTTGCACAAAGCTCGCCGCACCGCACATGTCCAGCACGGCGAAGATCTCTTCATCGGTGGCACGCGGCATGCCCAGCGTGATGTTTTCGCGCAGCGTGCCGTAAAACAGGCGCGCGTTTTGGGTCATAAAGCCGACGTTGCGCCGCACATCCGCCACGTCCAGGTGCGGCAAACTGAGATTATCGAGGCGTAGTTCGCCGCCCGCGAGATCCATTCCGCCCGCCAAAGCCTGTAGCAGCGTCGATTTACCCGCGCCGTTGCGCCCGAGGATCGCCACTTTTTCGCCGGGTTTGATCTCCAGACGATTAATGCGCAGCGCCATACGCGGATCTTCCGGGTGATAGCGGAACTGCGCCTGCTCGAACAGATAGTGGCCGCGCAACACGTCCTGGCGGATCGGCGTCTCTTCCCGCTGATTTTCCGTCGGCAACTGCATAATGCTGTCCAGCCCTTCTTTCGCCGCTTTCACCTGCTGCCAGCGCGCCAGCACGCCGCACAGCGTGGCCATCGGGGCGATCATTCGCGAAGCCAGCATCGAGGCGGCGACCACCGAACCGGTGGTGAGCGTGCCCTCAATCACCATCGGCGCGCCGACCACAATCACGCCCGCATACACCAGGCTTTGAATGGTCATGCCCCAACTGATCAGGTTTTGCGTCAGTTCGCGGGTTTTAAGCCCGGATTCGGCGGTGATCTGGATATAGCTGTTCCACTGCTGCAAAAAGCGGTTTTCCGCCTGCATCAGCTTAATGTCTTCCAGCCCCTGCACGCTTTCGACCAGCACCGCGTTGCGCAGCGTCGATTCGTGGGCCGACTGTTTTGCCAGCGCCGCCAGTTTCTTTTGCAGCAGTAAACCGGGCAGCACCATCAGCACGGCGGCGACCGGCGCGATCCACGCCAGCTGCGGGGCGATGATCGCCAGCACGATCACGAACAGGAAAAAGAACGGCAAATCAACGATCGTCGAAATGGTCGACGAGGTGACCATCTCGCGGATCTGCTCCAGCTCGCGCAGCTGCGAAATAAAGCTGCCGGTGGAGCGGGGGATCGCGCTGTTACGCAGGCGCAGCGCGTGGCCAAACACGCGATCCGATACACGCAGATCGGCGCGTTTCCCGAGCAAGTCCATAATGTGCCCGCGCGCCATGCGCAGCACAAAGCCAAACAGCGTAGCGATCAGCACCCCGATAGTGAGCACATAAAGAGTCGGATAGGATTGCGCCGGGATCACCCGGTCATACACCTGCATCGAAAACAGGATCCCGGAGAGCGATAACATGTTGATAAATAGCGCCGCCAGCATCACCCAGGTGTACGGACGCAAATCGCGCATCACCAGCCGGTAAAGCCAGTCCGGGCGGTATTTCGAGATATAGGCATCGACGCGGCTGTCTTTCAGCGCCGCCAGCGGACGCAAAGCGACGACGTGACGAATGGCGGGCAGCAGCGCGGTCATCGACACGCGGTTGTTTTGTGCGGTGGCGTCGATAAAGCAGATATCCAGCGTGTCTTCGCCGTCAAAATGCTCAATCACGCCGATTTTGCCTTCGTTGAGTTCCACCACTACCGGCAATCGCCAGCTGTTGATGGATTGCTGCGTGGCGGTCAACAGCTGAAACGACAGTCCCGCTTCACGCGCCAGCTGTGTGAGCGCGGGCACCATCGGTTTGCCTCTCAGCCACGGCGCGCCCGCGACCAGCGCACCGGGGGAGCAGGCCACGCGATAACGGCTGGCGACGTAGCCGAACGCCTGCGCCCAGTGCTCCAGCGACTCCTCGGAGAGACTTTCACCTTGCGGAATATCGGTTGGCTTCATGGCTGGATCTCCACCGTCTGAATCGTGCGGTTCTCAAGATCGAACGCTTGCCGCAAACGGCCCGTGTTATACAGGCAGCTCAACTGGAGCTGATGCAGTTGCCCAAGAGTTTGCTGCTGCGTAAACCGTGCCTGATAGACTTCCTGCTCGGCGTTGAGCACGTCCAGCAGCGGGCGAGTGCCGAGATCCAGATACTGTTGCTGATAGAGTTCGCGGGTGCGGGCGCTGAGCGCTTCCTGACGACCCTGAATTTGCAGCGTGCTCAGCAGGCTCATCACCTGGCTGCGTGATTCCAGCAGTTTTTGCCGCACGTCGAGGCGCGTGCGCTGGATGGTGGATTGTGCCGCGTCCACGGCGTGCCCGGCAGCGTTACGCCGCGCGGTCAATCCGCCGCCCTGATACAGCGGCATCTGGACTTTAACCCACGCGGAATACTGCGTGCGGTCCAGGGTTTCGTTGCCCGCATAACGTTCGTTGAGATAGTGGCGCACTTCCGGTTCCAGCGAGACGGTTGGCGTCATTTGCGCGTTCGCGTAATCGAGATTCGCCTGGGCCACGTTGGCCTGCGCCCACGCGGAGAGCACCGCTGGCACAAGACGATCGTCCGGTTCGGCGATATCACAGCTGCGCTTCAGGTTGTCGGGAAAGTCGTTACTGATTTGATTCAGGTTATTCCAGCCGAGAAAACTCATCAGCGTGGCGCGGGAACTGTCGAGGCTGGCCGTATATTGCATTAGCTGCGCGCGTGCGCCTTCGATACGCGCATCGGTTTGCACCACATCGGAGAGCGACGTCGCGCCTTCGTCGTTGCGCTGACGGGTCAGCGATCCGATAGATGACAGCGCATCCAGCTGTTCTTTGGCGGTGTCCACCATTTGCTGCCAGGTTTGCACCTGCACCATCGCCAGCGCGGTATCGTGGGCGATGGTATCAATGCTCACCAGCACGTTGGCCTGCTGCTGGGCGACACCGGCGGTTTCGGCACGTACCTGACTCGCGACTTTGCCAAAGTCGTACAGCATCTGGGAGAGCGATAAAACGAGCGACGGGGTAAAGTTGTTGCCGTCCCCGTTATGGGTAAAGCCATTGTCCATACCCGCATTAATTTGCGGATAATATTTGGATTTGGCGATATCGACGACGTCCGATTGTTCATACAGTTTGCCAACGGCTTCACTGATGGTCGGATGCCAGTTAACCGCGCGATTGACAGCATCGCCAAGCTTGAGCGTACCCGGTGCCGCTTTGCCCGGCGCAGGGGCGATACGGCCATTCAGTGAGGGTAATTCCTGTTCTTCGCTCAGCAGGCCGGGGTTGATCACCGCCGCCGGATTTGCCGCGAGAACAGGCACAGATATCAGGCAGCATGAGAGCCACCAGTAAGGCATCTTTATTCCCATTCTTTGTCCCTAATAAAAAATGCTGCCTAATGCCTGCGCCCGGGCGCTGAACGCCCGGGTCGTTTCTGACTTTTGCTATCAGGTAATGATGTTGTGATGCTGGTTGACTAACTCGTCGTAGGTGGCCTGGACGTTGTCCAGCGTAACAAGCGTTGTATTAGTGTAGGCACTCCCTGCGCCATCGCGGTCGATGGAGATCACAGTGTTATTACCGCTTTGGGCCACGTGGACGTAATTCCCAAGCGTAGAGGACTGTCCGTTCCAGCCCACCAGCAGATCGCCGATGTCAATTTTGTCCCCCTGGCTTATCGAGAAATTAGTCCAGTGATCGCCGCTGCTGTTGCCCGCTGTGGCATTCCCCACGGTGTTGTTCAGCACCTGGTAAATCAGCGTGTCAGCGTAAGCCGTCCCGGTGATGAGATCGTTATGCTCCGAGCTGATGAACTGCGGTGCCATGTTGATGGTCAGCGAGGCGCTGTCCGTTTTGCCTGCCGCATCGGTCAGGGTGTAGTTGAAGACCTCTTTCGAGGTGATGCTGGAAAGTGAAACCCCGGTGTTGAGCGTGTAGGTGTAATGCCCGTCAGCGCCGATGGACAGCGTGCCGTAATGCCCCTGAATGGTCGACGTTGCAGTGCTGGCGGTGTACGGATCCAGCGTGGTGGTGACGCCGTTATAGCCGGTGATGCTCAGGCGCGTATCCACGGAGTGCAGCTGATCCGTCGCCCCTTGCGAGTCGCTGCCGTCAAAGATATTGCCATTAACCGTATGCCCGCTGGTGGAGTCGAACTGGCTCAGCGAGTAGGCCGTACCGGTCACGCTTGGGGTGATGAGGATGCCGCCGACGCTCAGCCCCGGCACGTTGCCGGTGAAGTTCAGCGTGTAGGTTCCGGCGTCCAGATCCAGTCCGCCGAGGTTGATATCGATTTTGCCGCCCAGCAGCGCACCGCCGGCAAACGAACCGCTGCGGATAACCGTCGATCCATTACTGATCGACCAGCTCACCGTCAACCCACCCAGCGCCAGCAGCGATGCGACGTTGAAGTGCAGCGCCACGTTATGCAGCGCCGTGTTGGCATCCACCACAAATGTGCCGCTGCCGCTGCCCTGAGTCGGCGCTAACAGCGCGGTGGTCCAGCTTGCGGTGCCCACGGTGGTGTCAGAATACGCAGTGGTGTGGTGCAGGGAGGTGACGTCCATCACGGCGCTGACGTCGTTCACTGCATCCATCGCCCGTGCGGTTGGTGTGATATTCAGCGACGCCGTGTCTTTATCCCCGTTTGGCGCAGTGATGGTGTAGACGAACGTATCCGGCGTTTTGATGTGATCCGCGCCGATACCGCTGCGCAGCGTATAGGTGTAGCTCCCCTGAGCGTTAATCGTCAGCGTACCGTATTCACCCTGAATAACGGTCACGCCCGTGGCGTTAACGGCGACACCGTTGACCTCGGTGACCAGCGTGCCCTGCGGCGCAATATCGTCCGCCAGCACGTCACCCGTCGTCGATGCCCCCACGCTCGCCACGTTATAAACGTGATCCTCCAGCACGTTAAGGGTATACCCCGTGAGCACCGTGATCCCGGCTGCGGTATTGAGCAGGAACAGGTACTCGCCCGCAGGCAGGTTCAGCGTCAGCGTGCCCGAGGTGCCGCCCAGCAGCGGCGCGCGCAGCCAGCCCGGCTGAACGCGCATCTGCTCGAAGGTCTGGGTCGCATCGTTGAATTTATAGATATACAGGTCAAACACCGACGCCAGCGCCACGCCGCCGACCGAGGCCTGAATGGTCATGGTGCGGGTGGTGCCTTCCTGCACGCTGTAGATGATCGGATTGCTCAGATCGTCGAGCAGGTTCAGCCCCAGCGTGCTGCCAAGATTAACGCCCGCGACGGTGAATCCGCCCTGGGACGACGGGCCGTTGTTGATCGCCTGCACGCTGGTGTCGTAGGTCAGCGATGCCGTATCGTCGACCGCCGTGACGCTATTGGTGACGGTATTTGCGCCGAGTGAAATCACCAGTTTTGCCGAGGCGGTGGCGCCGTTATGCCCGATGGTATAGGTGAAGCTCTCGGTGCGACCCAACACGGCAGCGCTGGTGTTGGTCAGCGTGTAGGTGTAACTGCCGTTCAGGTTGATGGTCAGGGTGCCGTACTGCCCCTGAATGATAGTGCCGTCCGCCGTCACATTGACTGCGTTACCTTGCGCGTCGGTCACGGCCGTGATGCGGGTTCCCGCTGGCGCGTTATCGCTGCCCGTCGTCGGGTCAAGGTCATAAATGACGTTGCCGCTTTGGGTTGAGATCCCGGTGATGACCCCGGCGCTGGTTTCGGTCACGTCTACGTCGAGACTAGTGTACGACCCGGTGGCCAACAGATTGGTGTTGTAGCTTAGGACGCGATACTCGCCATTTTCCAGCCCGGTCATGTTCAGCGTCACGCCGCTCGCGCCGAGCGTGAGCAGGTTGGCAAACTGCGGCAGGCCGGTATCAACGACCGTCGTCCAGGTGTTATTGACGCCGTCCCAGCGCTGAACCACCACCTCCAGCGTGTTGAGCAGCGAGAGCACCACGCCCGTGGCGTTCGCGTTGATCGAGATATCCGCGTTTCCGCCATTGGAGACCACAAAATCAACCTGCGCCGTGTCGTTGCCCAGTAACGTCAGTACGTTGCCGAGCGCGCCGACCAGCAGGAATCCGTAATCACTGTACTGCGCGTTAGTGACCGTGGCCATGGTGCTGATATCCAGCTCCTCAACGTTGGTACTTGCCGACAGCGCCACCACCGGTGACAGCACCGATCCTGGCGTAGAGGTGTTCCCAGCGGCATCGGTGGCGGTGATTTGCAGGGTGTTGCCTTCCGTCTGTTTGTTGAGGAAGGTGTAGCTGTACGTGCCGCTGCTGTTGGCGACGGTAGTGAACGTCGAATTGTCCGGCAGGCGAATCGTCACCGTGCTGCCCGCTTCGGCGCTGCCGGTCAGGACGCTACCGTCGGCGTTAAAGGTCCCGGTTGGCGCGTTCGGCGCGACGGTATCGACAATAATGGTGGATGGCGATGATACCGGACCGACGCCGCCCACCACGTTGGTGGCCGTGGCGGTGAAGGCGTGCGAGCCCTGGCTGAGCACTGGCGTGGTAAACGACCAGTCGCCGTTGATGTCGGCGGTCGCGGTGCCCATTGCCACGCCGTTGTTATACAGCGTGACGGTGGAGTTTGGCTGCGCGGTGCCGGTCAGCGTCGGCGTGGTGTCGTCGGTCGCTTTCCCGTTGGTCAAATTGCCGATCAGCGTACCGACGTTATCGTCAATCGTCACAATCACCGGCGCGTTTGGCAGGTTGGTAAACGGCGCGACCACCGTTGCGTTGCCGCCGACGTTGCCAGCCTTATCGGTTGCAAACGCCAGCAGTGATTCGCCGTTGGTTTGCGGCGGTGAAATAGTGACGTTAAAGCTGCCGGTGCCATCCGCCGTGGCGGTGCCCAGCACGGTTCCGCCGCTGGTGGTTATCGTCACGGTGCTGCCCGCTTCGGCAACACCGGTGACGTGCGTCCCGTTGGTGATGACCGCGAGCGTGGTCGGCAGGTTAGGAGCGATGGTATCGACCACGACCGAGGAGATGGACGACGGCGCGCTGGTGTTGCCCGCCGCATCCGTGGCGGTTGCGGTGAAGTTGTGCTGGCCGTTGGTCAGAATGGTGGAGGTTTGCGGCAGCGTCCAGTTGCCGCTGGCATCCGCCGTGACGGTGCCGACCAGCGTACTGCCGTCGTAAATGCGCACCACCGCGTTGGCTTCCGCGGTGCCGTTCAGCGTCGGTTGCGTATCGTTGGTTGGCGTGCCGCCCGCGATCGTTCCCAGGTTCGGGCCGACGTCATCGACAATCGTTGTGATGATCGGCGCATTTGGCGGGGTGGCATCCAGGTTCAGCACAAACGGCGTCGTCGGATTGCTGGTATTGCCCGACGGATCGGTCGCGGTGATCGTCAGCGGATGCTGGCCGTCGGCTAACGCTGGCGTTGGCGTAAAGCTCCAGGTGCCGTCTGCGGCGGTTACGCTGCCGATTTGCACGCCGTTATCGTAGATTTTAATCGTCGAACCCGCTTCAGCCGTCCCGCTGAGCGTAGGCTGCGCGTCGTTGGTTATCTGTCCGCTGTTGATCGTGGCCGTGGTGCCCACGTCATCGACCACACTCACCAGCACCGGAATAGCGGGCGGCGTGAGGTCAATGTTCAGATTAAATGGTGACGACGGATCGCCGGTGTTGCCCGCCGCATCGGTTGCCCGCGCCACGAACTGGTGCGGCCCTTCAGGGAACGTGGTGTTGAGCGTGACGGCCCAATTACCGCTGGCATCGGCGGTGGTTGTGCCAACGAGCGTGTTCCCTTCAAAAATGTTGATGGTGGCGTTAGGTTCGCTAGTCCCGATGAGACGCGGAACGGTGTCATCGGTGGTTTGCCCGTTGCTCAGCGGCCCGGTGACAGTGCCAACGTCGTCAAACGCCTGCGTAATCACTGGGGCGAGCGGTGCGATGGTATCGACAATCACCGTGAAGCCAGGCGACGCCACGCTGACGTTACCCGCCGCGTCGGTCGCGGTGGCGGTCCAGGTGTGGCTCCCGTTGCTTAACGCGCTGCCTGGTGTAAAGCTCCATTCGCCTGATGCGTTGGCCTGAACGGTACCCACGACGCCACCGTTTTCATAAATAGTCACCATTGCGTTGCCCGCCGCCGTCCCGTTCAGCGTTGGCGTGGTGTCATCGGTGGTTTTGCCGTTGGTCACTGGAGTCAGGACGCTTCCCACATTATCGGTCGCGTTAATAATGGCCGGTGCAGAAGGCGCGAAGGTGTCGACCGTCAGTTCGAACGTGCTGGTGGTCGTGCTGGTATTGCCCGCGACATCGGTCGTGCTAAGGGTAATGGTGTGTGTGCCTTCGCTCAGCGGCGCGGTCGGGGTGAATGTCCAGTTCCCCTGGGCGTTGACGATGGCGGTGCCGAACGGTTGTCCGTCATTCAGCAGGGTAATGGTGGCCCCGACTTCGCCCGTGCCGTTAAAGGTTGGCCGATTATCGTTGGTGCTGTCGCCGCTGGTGATTTCCCCGATCACCGGGCCGACATCATCCAGCACCGTGAGCACAATCGGTGCGGCGGGTGGGGTGGTGTCGACGGTAAATGAGAATACTGGTGAATTCGCGGAGACGTTGCCCGCCGCGTCGCTGGCGTTAACCCTGATGTTGTAAGCGCCGTCGGGCAGATTAGCGGGCGGCGTGAAGGTCCACGTGCCGTTGGCGACGGTTGCGGTGCCGATTTCAATCCCGTTATTGAGAATATGGATCGTACTGCCCGTCACGCCCGTTCCGCTCAGCGTTGGGGTCGCGTCGTTGGTCACTTGTCCCGCCGTTAAATTGCCGAACGCACCGCCGGTGACGTTGTCGTTCACTGTGTTCAGCACCGGTACCGCTGGCGGGGTGATGTCGATGACGACCGTGTACGCATTGGAGGCAATGCTGACGTTACCCTGCGGATCGGTCGCTTTGACGGTGAAGGTGTGTGAGCCTTCACTCAGGGCGGCGGCAGGGGTGAATGTCCACGCGCCGCTGCCGTTGGCTATGGCGGTGCCGATCTGCGTTGCACCTTCGAAAATCGCGATGACGCTGTTGGCTTCCGCCGTGCCGGAGAGTGTCGGCGTGGTGTCGTTGGTGACGCCGTTCGTCGGAATGTTTTCTGTTGTGCCGACGTTATCTTCCGCGCCCACAATCACCGGCGTGGTAGAGACTGTATCGACCACAATAGTGAACGGTGCGGAAGCACCGCTTTGATTCCCGGCCGGATCGGTGGCTTTGATGGTCAGCACATTGCTGCCCTCGGCCAGCGCGCTCGGAGGGGTAAAGCTCCACGCACCCGTTGGACCTACTAACACGCTGCCGAGCAGCGTGCCGTTGCTGTAGACGGAAATGGTATCGCCCGCCGTCGCATTGCCGGTCAGAGTCGGCTGGCTGTCATTGGTAATTTGATTGTTGGTCAGAGGGCCGGTGCCAGGACCCACGTCATCAGTCACGGCACCAATCGCAGGGATGTTCGGTGCCGTCAGGTCGATCGTCACCGTCGCCGCCGCGGAAAGCCCGCTGGTGGCTCCGCCGATCGTCGCGGTGGCCGTGAAATTGTAGGTACCTTCTGCCAACGCGCTTCCCGCCGGAACCGTGTAACTCCAGGTGGTTTGCCCACTGCCTAGCCCAATCGTGGCGATCTCCACACCGTTCAGATACAGGGTGATGGTGCTGTTTTCCGGACCTGTTCCGCTGATAACCGGCGTGGTGTCGTCGGAACTCCCCCCTTTCACTTCGATGCTGTCCGTGCCGTTGTTATCAGCGATTGAGGTGATGACCGGCACGTCGGGCAGATCGGGCGCATCAACGACGTTAAAGGTGGTGGGATCGCTGAGGTTGCCCGCCGCATCTGTCGCCCTGACCGTTAGCGTGGTTTCGTTGGTTTGCGCAGGCGAAAGGGCGATAGAGAAATTCCCGCCCACCGCAATGCCGCGACCCAATTCAATGGTGGTGCCGCCCGGGCCGGGGCCGGTGATAATCACCAGTGAGCCCGCTTCAGCCGTACCGGTAATCGGCGTGCCTTCGATAGCCAGCGCCGTCACGACCGGAGCTGCTGGCGCATCGGTATCCACCGTCACGTTAGTGGTCGAGGTGCCAGAGGTATTTCCCGCCGCATCGCTGGATGTGACGGTGATGACATGAGGGGTATCAGGAAGCGCCGTGGGCGACGTCCAGCTCCAGGTCCCGTCAGGTTGAACCGTAGCGGTGACCGTAGACGCAGTCCCGTCAATAGAGACGGTGATCACGGTGCGCGGCTCGCCGGTGCCGGTCAGCGTTGGCGTATTGTCATTGGTGTAAAGAACGCCGTTAGCGAGCGTGCTGGACGAGATGTCGTCAATCAGCGGCGTGGTTGGCGCGATGGTATCGACGGTGACGGTGTAAATCGGACTCAGGGGGCTGACGTTACCGGCCGCGTCGACTTGCGCCGCCGTCAGCGTGTGCGGCCCTTCGCTCAGCGCGGTAGTAGGCGTAAAGCTCCAGACGCCGCCTGCAACCGTAGTCGTCCCGATTTGCACGCCGTTATTATAAATAAGGATCGTATCGCCGCTGACGCCCGTTCCCGAAATGGTCGGGGTGGTATCCTGCGTCGCGCCGTTATTACTCACGCCGCCCGCATCAGTGATCGCCGGGGGCAGGGGGGCATCAGTATCGATAGTCACTTTGATGGCGACAGACGTTCCCGAGACGTTGCCCGCTTCGTCCGTCGCGGTGGTGGTGAACGTGTGCGACGTTTGTGTCAGGGGAGTATCCGGCCTCCAGCTCCAGTTGCCGTCAGCACCGATTGTGACCTGGCCTACTTCACTTTTCGGCGCACCGTCGACGCTATCGTAAATGGTGATCACATCGTTCGGCGTGCCCGTCCCGCTTATCACCGGACGCGGATCGTTGGTGCTGCCGTTATCGGCGACAGGGCCGGTTATCTCTGTGACGTTATCCGTTACCACTGGCGTAGCTGGCGTGGTCGGCGCAACGGTATCAATGACAATGGTGACCGGCTGCGACGGCGCACTTTCATTGCCCGCGCCATCTTTATTGGTGACGGTTAGCTCGATGTCATACGAGCCATTGGTCAGCGGCGTAACAGGCGACCAGCTCCATTTCCCGTCATCATCGACGATGACCACATCGGGTTGCTTCACGCCATCAATGTAAATCGTGACCGTATCACCCACATTCCCGGTGCCGCTCAGCGTTGGCGAGGTATCGCGCGTCGCTTCGCCCGGGTTGAGCGCGGTACCGATGGGGGCATTGTCCGGGTTGACGGTGATGTCAGGCGAATCAGGCGTGGCGGGTGCAACGGTGTCCACCACCAGCGTAAACGAGCCTGAAGGGGTAGAAGTTCCTGCGGCATTTGTCGCCACCGCCGTTAAAACGTGCGTGCCGTCCGTCAGCGTATTTGGTGGGGTAAAGCTCCAGCCGCCGCTGCCATCGAGCACGGCAGATCCTAGCAGCGTCGTACCGTCGTAAATGGCAATCGTGGTGCCCGCGGGTGCCGTGCCTTGCATGACCGGATGGGTTTCGTCCGTCGGGGAACCGCTGGTGAGGATTCCCTTAACGTCACCGGTGTTATCCGTGACCGTCGTAATGGATGGCGGCGGCGGTGCTGTCGTATCCACCGTGAAGGTAAATCCGCCAGATGCTGCGCTAACGTTGCCTGCTTTATCAATGGCAGCTGCGGTGAGGGTGTGTTGCCCGTTCTGGAAAACAATCGTAGGAGTGTAAGTCCAGGCTCCGCCGTCGTTGACCAGCGCCGTGCCAATCTGCGTGCCGTCAAGACGAATGCTGATGGTTGTGCCAGGTTCACCTGTGCCGTTAAGCGTTGGGCGATTATCGTTAGTGACTTCGTTGATATCGAGTGCGCCGGTTCGGCCCGGTACGTCATCAACCACTTGGGTTATGACCGGGGCCGCAGGCGCGAGGCTGTCGACGATGATACTCCAGCTGTTTGACGTTTCACTGCGGTTGAGCGCATCGTCCACGGCGACGGCGGTTAAAACATGTCCGCCCTCCGGTAAATGGACAGTTGGCGTAAACGACCAACTGCCGTTGGAGAGCACGTTGGCGGTGCCAATTTGGTTGTCACCGCTGTAGATATAAACCAGCGTTCCTGGCTCGCCGGTGCCGGTGATTGTCGGCGTACTGTCGTTGGTCAGCCCGCTTTGCGGGACAGGACCGGTCACGTTAGCCACGTTGTCTTCCACGGAAACTATCGTCGGCGTCTGCGCAGGGGTGATATCCGGGGCGGTGGCGTTCGCCGTAGGCCCTGTGTTTCCGGCTTTATCGGCGGCCTCGGCAGTGAGGATTTCGCCGTTCAGTTTTGGCGGGGCGATGGTCACGCTAAAGTTGCCCTGATCGTCCGCTTTGCCTTCGCCAATTTTTACGCCATCTTCGCGGATGGTCACGGTGCTGCCAGGTTCTGCGGTCCCGGTGACTTTGGTTCCGTCACCCGAAACGACAGGATTATCGGGCGCTAACGGTTTGGTGGTGTCAGGCGCGTCTGCGGTTCCCGGTAGACTGGTGTTGCTCGACGGATCGGTGGCTACCACCTGCAATACTTCGCCATTCGTTTGTGGCGGACTGATGGGAACGGTGAATTTCCCGTCGCTGCCTACGGGGCCCTCACCAATTACGTCGCCATTAGGCGCTTTTACCGTGACGGTGCTGTTCGGTTCGGCCGTACCCGAGACGCTGTTCCCACCGTTACTCACGATCAGGTTGCCCGGTATCGCTGGGGGAGTGCTGTCTGTCGCGACGACGGTGGCTGGAAGGCTTTGGTTTCCGGCTTCGTCAGAAGATACCGCAGAAAGGGTCTGGCCGTCAGTTTGTGCCGGCGATAACGTAATGGTGAAGTTACCGTTGCCATCGGCTTTTCCGCTGCCAATCGGCAGACCGTTACTGGTGATGGTAATGGTGCTATTCGGCTCTGCGGTCCCGCTGACCTCAGTGCCCGCAGGATTGAGGTTCATCACTGGGGCGTTCGGTGCGAGGGTATCCACCATCAAGGTAAACGCATCGGATGGGACGCTGACATGACCTGCCGCATCGGTCGCGGTGAGCGTCAGAGAGTGATTACCTTCAGACAGGGCAGTGCCGGGTGTAAACGACCAACTTCCGTTAGCGCCTACCTGGGTGGTGCCGATTTGCACGCCTTTGTCGTAAATCGTAATGAGAGTGCCGGGTTCACCGGTGCCGCTCAGCATCGGGCGGGCATCATCGGTGACCTGGTTTTGAGTGAGAGGGCCGGTGATGCTCCCGGTATCATCGTTCACCAGAATCAGGGTAGGAGCATCAGGTGTCACGAGATCGGGCGCGGTGAGGTGGCCATCTTGACTGATGTTTCCTGCGGCATCGGTTGCCGTTGCGGTGATTTGCTCACCGTTGATCAGCGGCGTGCCCAGGTCGATGGTGAATTTCCCGTCGCTGCCGGTTTTTCCTGTTCCGATGACATTGCCGTTGGCATCCCTGAGCGTAATGATGCTGTTGGGTTCCGCCGTACCGGTAACGATCTTACCGTCTGCGGAGAAGGCGAGATTGGTTGGCGCGTTGGGCGGTGTCCTATCCGGGGTTGCCGGATTCTCGGAGTTTCCCAAATTGCCGGGGTTATTCGTGTTCCCGTCACCATCACCGCCATTGTTACCGCCGCCATTGTTATTGCCGCTACTGCTGTCGTCTCCACCACCGCCTCCACCACCACCGCTACCCGCCGCCACGGCAATGCCCCCCGCGACAGCTGCGCCACCGAGGACCCACGGCCAAATAGCGGCACCGCCGGACGCGTCGCCCCCTGACGCCGCCATAAGGGCGTCAATCGAGGAGATAGCTTCGTAATGTTCCACTGCGGTGGGGTCTTCAATCCACCACAATGCGCCGTTGCTTTCTTCGAGCACCAGCATGCTTGCGCCCTGCGCATCACTGACGTAGAAGTTTTTAAGCGTAATGGTTTCGCCGGAGTTCAGGCTGACGACCAGGTCGTTTCCGTTACGGGCGTAGTGTGAAATATCCGCTCTACCCACGTGGAGCTTAACAATTGAGGATTGACCCAAAGAGACTTGATTACCTTCCGTGGTGGTTTCCACGCCAGTGAGTTTCGAAATGACAGAGATTTGGCTCATATATAATGACTCCCGACAGATTTTTTTAATGGCGTGCAAGACGAAGCCAGATTTTTTGCGGGTAATGAGCGCCCCCGGCGGAGTCGCTATTTATTAAAATAGTGCTCACCGTGATTTATCTTCAGAGCGGCCGATGCCCGCCAGCATATCGAGTGGCTACATCAGATTATTAAAAGAATGTGCTGTGGAAAAATGTCTATTTGATTTTTATCTGTTATTTAAAACCCTGTGATTTATAACGGTGTCGTTTTGGAATGCCTAAAAATGATATAGCTATAAATAACAAATTAAGCAAATTAAGTGCCATTGATATCGCAGTTAAGCCGCTGTGAAGCGACTGTTTACGCATGCGGGTGACTAAGTCATTCCCACACCTGGCGCGCTCTGCGTGAGGGTTGTGTCGCATGATGTTATCGGCGTTGGGAATTCGAAAGGCGTGTTGGACTATAAATATATTCTTCGACGGGTTATGTAAATATAAAGTCAATTTAGCGTGACTAAAGTTTTGGTTTAGTTGCAGTGTATAATAGGGTTTAAGATATATTATGTTTGCGCCCGTCGTTTAAAATAATACTGGAAATATAATAATGCTGTGCTAGTCAAAATGGTAATTAAGCTATCGTTAATTGTTTATTTGAATTAACGGCTCACGCTTACGTAATGAATGCGCAGTCAGCATGATGTTTATATCAATAAAAATTTCATTTTCGTCGAATAGAACGGGAGGCTCAGGCGTTTACACCTTGTTGACCTGACAGACCTCACCAGGAGTAGAAAATGAAAGCCAAATCGCCACGTTTGAACGCCCGTTCCCTTGCTATCTCAATGCTGTTATTTTGCTTCCAGGCACCGCAGGCATTGGCGATGGGGGATGATAATACCGAGAGCAAAACGCCCGATTGCCCGAAAGGCCAGGTTTATGACAGCGCGACGAAACAGTGTGTGCCCGAGAAGTCGACGCGCCTTAGCGATCAGGACAAAACCAACTATGCCTATCATCTCGCCAAAAAAGGTGAGTACCAGGCGGCGTTGAATTTGCTGGATACGCTGAAAAATGCCAATACTGCTGAGGCGTGGAATTATCGTGGTTACGCGACGCGTAAGCTGGGGCGCACGGACGAAGGAATCGGTTATTACCAGCGTTCGCTTGCCCTTGAACCGAATTACGCCAAAGCCCGCGAATATCTGGGAGAGGCCTGGATGGTGAAAGGCCGCCCGGATCTGGCAAAAGAACAATTGCAGGTTATCGCCGGAATTTGCGGCCAACATTGCGAAGAGTATCGCGATCTCCAGAGCGCGATTAACGGGCATCCGGAATCCTGACCCTTACAGGAGCATGAAAAATCACCACCAGTGACGTTCGCCAACATCTTGCAGCCCATCTTACGCGCCTTTGGCGCTACGGCCTGGTGCTGTCTCGTAATCGGGATCTTGCTGAAGAGCTGGTTCAGTCCACCTGCGTGCGCGCGCTCGAAAAGAGCGCGCAATACTCGCCCGGCACGCGTATCGACCGATGGTTGTTCTCGATTCTTCATTCGATTTGGATCTCCGATCTCCGCGCTCGTCAGGTCAGAATGGGACAGGGATTTGTGCCCAGCGACGAGCTTATCGCCCCGGATATGCATGGGCAGAATGACGATCGGATGCACTACCAAAAAATTATGCAGAGCGTGAATGCCCTCCCGGAAGCGCAGCGTAATGCGGTGTTTTTGGTGTATGTCGAGGGATTTACCTATCAGGAGGCAGCAGACACGCTGTCGGTGCCGATTGGCACGATAATGAGCCGTCTGGCAACGGCACGGGCAACGCTTGCCAAATCGGCAGCCGTGCGACCTGTGGCAAAGGAGAAACGATCTTGAAATCGCTACGTTTTGCGCCCCCTTATGACGATGATGCGATAGTCGCCTGGCTTGACGGCGAAATGGATCGCGCTGATGCTCAAGCCTTTGAACAACAGCTAAACAGCGATGAACAACTCGCCGCACGTACCGCTGAGCTGATGAAAAGCAATCAGGATTATCCAGGCGCCTTTGCACCGTTACTGGACGATGCGCCGTCCGCGCGAATGCAGGCAAAACTGGACGCTTATCTGGACGAGCAGTCGACGAAACGCGCTGGAGTGAGCCGTCGGGCGTTGATCGCCGCGTCGCTCAGCTTCCTGGTTATCGGTTCGGGATTGGGTTATCTGGTGCGCCCATCCGAAGAGGTGCGCGACGAAAATGGCCATATACGCGATCTCGAAGCCCAATACATGTCGCTGTATAGCGCTGAAACGCTGCTCGATCTGGACAGCTCGCCGTCAGTACTTCAGAAAGGGCTGGCGCGCACGGCCCAGGATATCGGGCTACACGTTAATGAACAGCAACTCGCTTTGCAGAGCGCGGAGCTAAAAATGGTCCGCATCCTGCGCTATGAGAGCACCTCTATCGCGCAGATAGCCTGGATACATGCGGATTACGGCCCGATGGCGCTCTGTATTTCTCCGCTGGGGCAGAAGAGTCGCACGGAAATCACCCGTGAAACGCGACACGGCATGAACGTCGCGTGGTGGAATAGCCGGGGCTATCAATTTGTCCTTATCGGACGAAATCCTGCGTCGCAATTACAGGACAGCGCACGGCAATTACACTCTGCACTGTCATGATTTGGCATGGATATCAATTTTGATATTGATGCGATCGTCAACCACCATGGCGAATTTGTCCATGTGCCAGGCGGAACGGGAGATGGCGGTCGTGGCGTGAAGGGAGATCGCATCGGTCACTTTGCGATCGTCCAGTACCGCCTCAAGGATCACCGGACGCTGAACATCCTTTACCTGTAACGAGCCAAATACCCTGAAACGACCGTTACCAAGCGACACTACTCTGGTGCTCCTGAACACAATATTGGGGTAACGCGCAGCATCGAAAAACATGTCACTTTTAAGCTGCCACGTCAGCAAACTGTTGGAGGCGACCAGCGTCGAGACGGGGATTTTCACGTTGATACGATCGGCAAACTCATTCTCGGGATCTAAGGTCACATTTCCCGTCGCGCTGTCGAGATTAGCCCAGGAAAGAATGCCGCCGAACGCGCGCCAGGAGAGGGTGATAGGCGTGCTGTGTGTATCAATGGCATAGCTGACAGGCATTGCGCGTAAGCTCGGGCACAGCATCAGCGTAAGCAAAAGAAGTGTAAGGCGAATCATCGTGGGATCTCCAGTAAGCGACAGGGTGTAAACGCATGGAGCAGGAAAGTTATTCGAGAAATTTTAGGCGAGGTAATAAAAAAGGCCGCGAGGCGGCCTTTAGAAGGGGAGAAACGGGCTTATTCAGTGACTTTCTTTTCCAGCTCTGCTGCGCCTTCTTTCGTCTTATTCCAGCCTTTCTCAGTACCTTCTTTGGTGGCATCCCACCCTTTCTCGGTACCTTCTTTGGTTTTATGCCAGGCTTTCTGCGAATCTTCACTCACTTTACTGCCAAAACTTTCGCTTTTTCCTTCAGCGGCATGTTCAGATTTCAGCTTCAGCTGTTCGCCTTTGTGCTGCTCTTCATGCAGTTTTTGCTTTGCGTTGTTCGCGTTTTCATTCGCCGCGGCAACGGTATCGTCGGTTGCATGTGTGGTTGCGGCAAAAACAGGCGTCGCCAGCAGAAGTGCAGATAATGCAATAATTGTCTTTTTCATCATATCCTCAACTAACGTTATTCATGTTATGAGCGTGTTAAGGATGACACGAGCGAAGCGGCACGGCTCTAGGAAAAAACTGTAAGTGGATCAGTGGGGTTTTAGACGAGGGGACTGTTATTGCGATTTTTATACCGACAAACCTATCACCGCGTTGATAACAGATGAGGCCATAAACACGCCGCCGACTATCAAAAAAGCACGTTCTCTACGCGTAGCCGCAAGTACGAGCATGACAATCGCCACGGCAAAGAAGGGGATGGCGATGATGCTGAAAGTGTTCATGAGGGAGCCTGCGATTGATAAACGTCAAAGGAGTCAGAACATCCTAATGTGAAACGCTCCCGTGGATAAGCCGTTAAATTTAATGGGGTGGACTGAGAGTCTGCGCGCTGTTTTAAATGACGAAACCTGGCAACAACACCGCTCATTCCACCGTTATTGGTCGTCACGTTCCTGGGCTGCGCGCTGACGATCGTAGTACTCATCTTCTGCGGCAATGATTTCATCCATCAGTGAACCCATATCCACATCCTGAAGCTCTTCAACAAAGAGACCGGTCAGCGGAGATTCTGGTGTTAACTTCCCATCTTCATACAACGCCCAAATCTCTTTCGCATAACGTGTTTGCAATAGCTGGGGGGCGAACTGACCGTAGTAGGCGGTGATGTTGCCCACATCACGTTCAAACATGGACTCAGCGTGGTTGTTCGCGGCGGCGTCAACGGCCTGCGGAAGGTCGATAATCACCGGGCCTTGGGCATCAAGTAACACGTTAAATTCTGATAAGTCGCCGTGTACGATGCCAACGCATAACATGCGAACGATGTTGCGGATCATCGTGTGGAAATCGGCAACGGCGCTTTCTTCCGTTAACGTCACATCGCTAAGGCGCGGAGCTACCATGCCTTCTGCATCAGTCACCAGCTCCATCAATAACACGCCATCGATACACATATAGGGCTGCGGGACACGCACTCCGGCGTTCGCGAGACGGAACAGTGCATCGACCTCGGCCATTTGCCAGGTCTCTTCTTGTTGCTTACGCCCGAACTTTGAGCCTTTTTGCATGGCGCGCGAATTACGCGTGTTACGGACTTTACGCCCTTCCTGATAGTGCACCGCCTGCTTAAAGCTGCGCTGCGAGGCTTCTTTGTACACTTTGGCACACTGGATTTTGTCACCACACAAGACAGTGTAAACGTCGGCTTCTTTGCCACTTTTCAGTCGCTGAAGCACATCGTCTACCAGACCGTCATCGATCAGGGGTTGGATTCTGTTTGGAATTTTCATGCCGCTTTATACCTTATTTCAGGTGCTTTTCGTACCAATAATACAGGCGGTGATACTGAAAATGAAGGCTGCGCCAGACCGATGTGAATGTAAGGGTTGGTAAGATGGCTGACCCAGCTCAGGTTTGTTATTGAGGAGCACATTGTAGATAGCAGAAGGGCTTGTTTTTGTCTCGTTCAGCAACAGGTCATAAACTGCACCGGCATGGAGGGCAGCACTCAGTGATAAAAATTCGGTGTCTACGAGAGGCGCTCTCTTTTACCTATTACAGTTCTTACGCGAATGGGGATATGTTTTAGGGGACGTTTGCCATCTACTTAAACGTTTGCCCATTATCTCAGGATGAAGATGCATTTTCTCGGGCTGCTACACACATATCGGAGGCACAAAAAAGCCCGCAGGGCTTGCGCCGTACGGGCTCTTAGGACTTCATCGGATGACTCTGGTAATCACCGATGGAGAATTTTGGTGGGCTGGGGGAGTCTGAATTGGTGATGTAATATATTGAAATGGTTGACCTAAGTTATAATTCAACTTTTCTTTGGTGCCTATATAGGTGCCTAAAAGTTTTTTCACCTCTTTTTGATGAGAAAAGAAAGGCGAGATCGGAAGGAAGGCTAACGCTATTTATGTGTGCATTAATCCGGTAGCTTTCCTAGCTGTGAGAATATCGTTAGCGGTAAGAAAAGGTGTTTGTTCATGCCAGGTGAATCCCTTTCGGTCAATACGTACAAGTTCATAGCGCTCAACTAGAAAATTCACCGCATTAGCAAGTGTAACGCCAGCTTCAATATGCTCCTGTATGGCAAGTTCGTCATGGAACGGTGTGTCATTGAGTGTGAGGCCGTAATGATGCTCCAGCAGATATGTTAACAATTGCTGCCATAACTGGACGGGCGACAGGTGTGGCGAAACCGGTACCGTAGCCGGTGCAGTTGAAATTTGCATGAGTGAAGTCCTGATAAAAGAAGAAGAGAGAAGGTGTTACTGGGCTGGATAAATTGAAATGTAAACGTAGCCGCAACTGGCACGGGTATCAGCTACACAGCTTAATCCGGCAAGGTTAACCTTCACCTGATGTTGCCAACGAGGATTGAGCTCGCCGGTACGCAGCATATTTTCCAGTTGTGCTATAAACAGAGAGAAAGTTTGTTCCAGTTTCTGTAATTGCTCTGGACTAAAACTCCCCGTCAAACCGGCTCTGTCAGCGAGGTAATGTAGGCGATTGCCTTCCTGAACTAATCTGGCTCCAAATCTTGGGGTGATATCGCTTTGTAACCCCCACTCATGGGATGGTGTAAATGGCATGAATACCTCCGTTCAAAGCAAACCACGCTCGGCAAAAGAAACCACTTCGTTCCCTACTACGAGATGATCCAGCACCCGCACTTCCACCAGTGCCAATGCTTTTACGACCCGCTGGGTGATATGTTTATCCTGCTGGCTGATTTCTGTCGTCCCCGATGGATGGTTGTGAGCCAGAATTACAGCAGCATTGTGCTTCAGGGCCGATTTAACCACTTCACGTGGATGCACTTCTGTATGACTGAGTGTCCCGCTAAACAGCGTTTCTCGCTCCAGCAGACAGTGCTGATTGTCGAGATACATCACGATGAAGGCCTCACGCTCCAGGTGAGCCATCTGAAGTTGCAGCCAGGTTTTAGTGACGCTGGTGGAGATAAAAGGCTCACTGGGTTGACGCTGATATTTTTCCAGCAGGTGCAGTGCGCGGCGAATGACACGTTGCTCGTTGGCAGTGAATACCGGGGATATATTGAGTGCGAACATAATTGCTCCTGAAAACAAAAAGCCCCACCGGCTTAGCGGCAGGGCGTGAAGAGATGGATGGTAAAAAGGTTCATGAAGCAAGCTGCAGCATATTCTCAGCCATCACCCAAAGGGCGCGGTTTAGCTTCACATCCCCGTCGATACCTTTCACGGCACGAGTATGAGCACGCTTACCTTTGGTCGTTCGCCCCGACAGTCCACCTTTGATCAGGTTTTCCTGGATACGCTGGTAAGTGGTCCACAGATCGTTGCTCTCGTCCTGCCAGCGGCGCGGGGAAAGGATCTGCGATTCCGTCACCGGCTGATGATCTTCGCCAAAGCGATAGGTTAAAGCCGCTTTCGCCATCGCCTGCTGTGCAGGTGGCGGTAATATCAGCGACTGCATGGCATCACGCTTCTCTTCCACTCGATCAAAAATCCCCAGCACTTCGTAAGCCCCTTCAATGACTTTCTCCACCACATTGCCTTTATGCGGCACGCGCACCTCCCCGAAAGACTCACCACAAATCAGCCCATTTTGACAAACCGATCTAAATAGACCCGGAAGCATCTGGTATGAACTGGAACCATCATGGCTGTTAAGGAGGATAATTTCTGGTACCTGCTTGCCAGTAATTTGTCCTTCACGACGCAGGCGCAGCATGTGTTTGGTATGCTCTCGCTTGCTCGGGTCGCGCACTCGGGTCTGGCAGGCGAAGAATGGCTGGAAGCCTTCGCGCTGCAGATTTTCAAGAATGGTTATGGTCGGTATCCAGGTGTAGCGTTCACTGCGGGATTCATGTTTATCTTCGCTGAAGACACTCGGCACATAGTGTGCCAGTTCGTCACGGGTTAACGGGCGGTCGCGGCGAACAAGATTGACTGAGCCGAAGCGGCTGGCTAAACGGATCATAAAAACTCCTGTAGAAAATGGGCATAAAAAAGGCCACCCCGAAGGATGGCCCTGTCTGTTATTAATGAGTCTGATTAGGTGGCTGGTGGTAACGTTGGTTATAGCGCAGGTGGCGTCAGTTCTGCTGAGTCGTGTCTTTCGGCCCGGTAGAGCTGTAGTTGCGCCAGTAACGGGGCTTTCCGTGACTGGAGATAAGCCAGGCACCATTCCCTTCTGACAACCAGTCTGACCGGTACGGGCAGAAGCTCATAAGCCTTACTGAACACCGACTCGATAAATACATCGTCACTGAGTTTATCTTCAGCAATGTTCAGTAAGCCGTTGATAACGATAATATCGAGCAATCGCTTATATCGTGTAGTACGGGATTTTGGCCCTTCTGCCGTTTGCTCACTGACATTTTCTTCAACCCGCTCAACCGGATTATCAGTGGAGGAGACATTTCGCAGCATACTGAATTTCTCTTTCAGTCCCTTGAGTTTCCCCTGGGTATTTTCAGACATATTACTTTGATCCTCTGAGCGCTCAGAAAGGGTGATCAGGCGAGTGTGGCGAGTTTTTTAATGATACGTATCAGACTCAGTGTGGTGAGGCTGGCTCCCAGTGCTTTAACCCCAACAGAATTGCTGCGCATCAATGTCACACCGGCAACACTCAAAACAAGTTGCCAGGTACAGTCCACGGTTGGTGGTGTTTCCTGCTGTAATGTTTTTCCCACTGAACCTCCATTAGCTGAATGCCGAATAAAAAGTTATCTCACTGATAAGGTTATTTATAACCATTGGGAACCCAATGGCCCTGCTTACGGATATCAGTAATGGTGTCTCCCTGGTTGATCGAAATCGTGCGCCAGCCCGGCTCGTTGGCGGACGGATTACCGTAGGAATACCCCACTGACATCGTGAATGTTTCACCTGTCGTGGTAGTTACATCAGCTTCATATGCCGCTTCGGTATTTTGTTTGCGGATGAAACGCACGGTATTAATGGCACGACAACGCAGACTACTTTTGGCATGTTCAAAGGAGTTATCCGCCATCTGGCAACCTTCAGATTTAATTTCATCCGTCAGGCTTGTCGAAGCATTAAAGTTTTTAGGGGCAGGAACGAAGTTAGCCATATCACTTCGCATTGTTGGAGGATCTGTTTGAAGCACAAGATAAACAGGACAATCTGATTTTCCGACTTCACAGGCTTTTGCGACGTAATCACGTACCAGCCAACCTTTATTGCCGAAATACTCAGCACCGCTCTCGTCTTTACATTGTGACCACGTGGCTTTTTGTCCCATCATCACGCCGTCTACCAAGACGCAGGTGACAGCTTTTACAGGCTTCCCGTTCCAGCGAACAGCGTCAAAGGGTTGAATGCCGGTATGATTCACATCAAGCGTGTAAGCCTGTGGATTCTTCGCTATCCGGTCATTTGCCTGTTTAAGTTGATTACTGCCTTCCTGAGTCAAAAAGAAGGTATAGCGTTCGGGATGTATGTCGCCGTGAATTGTCATTGCAGACGAGACCAATGGAAAAAACAGTGCTGCGGAGCTGAGAGATAAAACAATGAGTTTACGCATAAGGTTTCCTTTCAGTTTATTAATGATTAATGCAGTCCTGCCATGTGGCATCAGCCAGTGCCTCATTCAGCCCTTTGGCGCTGAATTTTCTAGAGATAACGGCATTCATAGAGGTCATTTTTATTACGTCTTTTTCACATGTCGCTTTTAGCGCAGTAAAGGCAGTTTCATCCAGAGGATGGTTCGTACCATTGATACTGACTCCAGGTTCAGAAAGTCCTGTTTGTGACGAGACGCGGTAATCCTCCGCAGGTACGCTGTAAGCAGCAGCCAGCTTTCCGCTTGTACAGGTCAGTGTGAGCACTTCACCTGAAGCATTTTGAGTATTGAGTTCAAACTCCATGGCACTGATGTTCCCGTACCAGTCCCCCCATTGCTGGTCAGCCTGTACGGCGCTGGCACTGTGGCTGAGCACCAGTAGTCCAGCCAGAGTTGCATAATGGTTTCTGAGCATTTAGTTTCCTTTCCTGATGATTTACATACAAAAAAGCCTGCTTCCGTTTTAAAGGGAGCAGGCTGATCGTATTGATTAAATGAGCTAGCGGATAATCGTTAATACAGATCAGTTTCCAGGAATTGATCGTTATCATCTATTAAAATATCGATCAATTTGTTTTTATCAATAGGTTTAAGCTATCCAATGTTAAGTATCGATCGGTGTGATAGATCAATATGTTGTACCAAGCCGGAATATTTTTTTTGTACCGTCTCCTAAGTGTTATATAGACATGAAATTATCTGGAAAATAAAATTTAACTCGAACAGCAGGGTAAGGATAATTCATATTTAGAGCAATTTCTGACAATGCTTCTTTGACAGTAACTTCAGAGTTATATTATGTAGATAAATTACTCGTTTTTAATGTTTCCTTCTACTATTGCAAAATTACTGTTTGTGGAGTGATTATTGTCTGTTCTGTAATAAAACAATAGAGAAGGGGGATATAATACCTAAAACATTAATGTATTTATCAGTGGTACATAAAAGTAATTAATTACATATCCAGAACATTGTATTGAAATAACTAACATAAGGGGTTGGAAATGAAACCATACATTAGTAAGTTATATGGGCCATGTAATCAGCATCACATAAACCGCATTCATGATACCTTGAATCAATCTCTTAGTGCACATCCAAGGACGTTCATTCAGAGAATAGATTTAAGAATACCAGATACCAACTATGAACAATATCGTGATGACTCAACATTGATGACTCGTTTTATGGAGTCACTAAAGTCTCAGATAAAACAAGCACAGAAGCGGAAAAAAATACAGGCTAAGCGGGTACATCATACTGATGTTCGTTACGTCTGGCTAAGAGAGTTTGGTGAGCAAAAAGGTAAGAAACATTACCATGTGGCTTTGATGCTGAATAACGATGCGTACTGGAATGTGGGGCCTTACTGTCCTGTTAGTGGAGTGTACATACATAGCCTAGCGTTAATGATTATGGAAGCATGGGTAAGAACACTGAATCTTCACACCCAACCGGATTATCAGCGGTACTATAAGTTGGTACATTTTGTGCTTGAGGGTGACTTCACACTGAAAATTAATGATAAACACTTTGAGTACAGGCGAGGCCAGATATTTCAGCATCTCGAATATATGGCTAAACTCCATTCGAAAGACCGTACTGATGGACAGCGTAATTTTGGTTGTAGCCAGCGCTGATATATTTAAGATAGCCGGTATACGACAGGATGGAATAGAGTTGTAGCAGGGGGTAAATATCGCTGTAGTAACTTTCACTGTAACATTTAGTTAACGATTCTAGGGTGCTATGCGTTGTAGCAACACGGTAGCGCGTTACCTCACGGGTATTGGGCAGGATGAAAACTGAGCGATTTAGTGTGTTTGTGTAGTGCGAGTATTTCAAAAGGCTGCTACAAACCGCTACTGTAGCGATAGTAGCAAGGTAATGACAAAGGGATGCTTCCGTTTTAGGTGGAAAAGGCCCATGACACGGAAGTGCCAATGAGCCTGTTGAATGTGAATTTTGATAACAATTCAGTGATGTAATTTGTTATCTTGATGTTAATGGAGACCTGTCTTGAAACACGCCAAATTAATTAATTTGCTTAGGCAATTGCTGTGGGGGAAATTGCACGTTAGCAGCATTTTCGATAACGGCAGCATAATAGTTATTGCCCATATGCCAAGTAATGTACACGGCTGAATGAGGGCCTGGCTTGACGTAAGCAATAGCACCTGTGGCGATTATGCTATTCAGCAGAGGTTCCAGCTTATCACTGCGGCGGAACTTATTGGGCCCATATTTCATGATGTCGTTCTTCTTGAATGGAATCCCGCGATTGGAAATAAATTTCTGATTAATCCACTGGTAAAGCTCGTATACGTCTCGTTGAAACTTATATTCATCAGTGAACTGATAAAACCAAGATACTGCCTGGTTGAGATACCAATCCATGATAAGTGATGCATTCTGAACAACACTGAGTGGAATAATGTCTGTTTCCTGGTCGGAAAAATAGTGAAGCAAACCAGCTATGCGTAATGTATTAGTGTTAGCTTTCTGCAGCATGTAATCAACACAACGCCAACGAGGATCATTTATTGGCAAAGAAATCCATGTTTCACGCTTATTCTCCCAAAACTCTACAGCTTCAGGAGACAGTTTGAGTGTTTTTTTCTCAGTTTTACCTGAAAGGATGTTTTGCTTCTGCTTTTCCAGCAATTTACCAATCTGGATATTAAAACTGGTTAATGCAGCTTCACCATCGGCAGATGTATTAGGGTGATAACGATAACCCATACGAGCTGCAGTGTTTGTATGGATATTCGTAAACAGGAAACGGGCTAACAGGCCACTTTTTAAAAGCTTATCCTGGTTCTTTATCATTAAATTAAGAAAGAGAGGGCCTTGCGACATTAACGATAAAGTCAGTGTCGGTTTGAAACTGCGGGTGGCTTGATGGCTGCGTTTGTGTTCATAGCGATCACCATCCCAGGCTTTATTAAAAAACGCTGGATTATCTTTCGCGCAGGATTCAAAAAAGCCGCTCGCTTCATCGGAGTTCACGGTTCCAGTTGGATATTCACTTAATCCTTCAATGAGTGCAGCTACCGAGATATCGTTGTATGTAAGAGTGGGCAATACGGGTTTATTGGGCTTCAGGCCCGTATGTAATGCCAGTTCAGCTTCAGCGTCGTTGAGAAAGAGCTGTTTTTTGACTGCGGTACGCAGGTTGCTTTTCAGGGCCTGAAGTTTTGTCTCCCAGACGGCATAATCACGCTCGTATGCAGCCAATTTCTCCTGAAAAGCTTCATCTAACTCAGCTTTCAGCTTGTCGAATGGCTTCCTGAGCTGTTTGTTTACGGTCGATTTCCCTGTACCTGAATCTGCCAGTGTCACGATATAAAGTGCACAGGGTTCCGGCATATTCGTAAAAGGATTGATCACTTCAACCAGGGACTGGCAGGCCTCAGATACAGCGGATAAAGTTACATTGACAGCTAATTCCACCGGAATCTTCCCCCCATCCTGCAGGTGGTTCATGGAATTTTGCATCATAGATGTAAACACCCATAAAGGGATGGTTGGCACAGGAATGGTTTGGTGCTGGAATCCAGGCATCAACGGTAAATAGCTCATTTTTATTTTCCTTGAATTTTTTTAAATTAATTCAAAAGTGACATCACCGATGCGGCTTACCCTGCCGGGTATGGGCATACGGTGGGTGTTCACTATTTGTTTGTGTTAGTTCAACTGCAGTATTCGCTGCAACAGGATGCCAGAGAGGCTATGAAGCCCGTCGCTGTAGAATCCATTCATCCAGTTCGGATTCCAGCCAGCCAACGGATTGCTTGCCCAGCGGATAAGGTTTCGGGAATGTAGGGTCGTGGCGTGAGGATTTCACATTCAACCAGTCATAGATGGTCGATCTGGCGATCCCCAGTTTGCTGACAACATCAGGTAAACGTAGTACTTTCACTGTTGATATAGTCATTTTGCTTTGCCTCTGTTTGGGTTGGTTTGAACAGGACAGAGACTAGCGGTAGGAAAAATTGTTTGGGAGACGTGAGGTTAAGTATAAAAGAACATTAGCCCACGTATTGACATTCTGGAGGGGATTTTGAAAGTAAATGACGCTAGTGCCCTTTTTAACGAGTTGAAAGACGCTTATGAACTTAAACTTGATGAATTAAAACAAGATGGGGAAATATCGACTAAAAAATATCAAGAGGATGTTCAAAGGTTTTGTGAAATGAGAGAACAGGAATATGATGGGCTTGAATATTTTCTGGCGGAAAGTACGCAGTTGCTGAAAAGTGAGGCTGCATCTGTCTGGGTTGAAGCAGTTTTGCAGGGAAGGTTTGATAAGTATCTATATATATCGTTATGTTATTACCATCTGGCCTTTCTCGTGTCTGGCAGAGAGCGTATATCCGATGGGTGTAAGTATATTCAAGATGCCATGTATTTTTATGGTAAATGGCAGGGGAGTCGAGAAAATAAGGAGTGGGCTAAAGATAAGGAGGAAAAAGAAGAGGAAAGGCGTGAGAATATCAAAGAAAGCATGGATGATAAATACATGCCGATTAAAATAGAAATAATCCGTATTTTGCATAAGAAAGCGCCTTTGAAAAAATGGACTTCAATACCGAAAGCAATTGCAGGTATTCAGCGAGAATTAGAGATATTCCTTGAAAATGAACCGAAAGATAGGGGTTCTAATTTAGACCCCAGTAATTTGGAAAGAACAATAAAAGGCTGGCTAAAGAAGGATCGCTATTTGGGGTTTGCGTTTTCTGAAGCTGTTTTGAAAAAATAAAGAGGCGATAAACACTTAAGTTTCATGCTGATTATGCAATGAGATATGGAATGAAAATAATCTGGATTAGTAAGAGTGTTATTGCGCTATTTCTAAAGAAACTGCTCCAGAATATTCTTCTAATATGGCTCCAGGAAATTTAACGCAAAATAACGTACAGACATTTTATGACTAACAAAAAACTGCTAAGACACCTTTCAGTGCGTTTCTGCCGATATCTATTTTTGATGAAGGTAGAATACAATTAAGAATTGTTAAGGACTATAAATAGAGTACAATCTCTCGATTATGTAGAATATCCATGACCTTCCAAGAGTCTTTTGCGAATAATTTAAGAATCAGTCTGTGTATTTTATTTCTGCGGGGTAATTGTAACGCAGAATATGCAGGGTAAGTTCTAAATATCTATTGCTTAATAGTAGTCGCCACAGTGGTCTTGGCAGAAATTCACCCTCCCATTGACTGTGCTGCCTTTTTTATTAAATTTTCCCGGCACTTATAGCAAACTACGAATAAACAAAACGAAAATATCGTGCTAAGTATTTTGCGAATCATTTCATTTCTTTCTGAATAAATTTGATAAGTATCCGCAAGTGTACTATATGTTCTGGATAACAACTGTACCGAAGAGAAGTATGACACCATCGCACTATCGCATTTTTCTGAAAAAGCATTTTTATTTTGAGAGATGTTACGCATTATTACCCGGGTTTGTGCAACCAAAGCAGTAGATAATTTATCCTCAGATGGTGCGGTAAGTCCCGAAACCAATGCCATGTAATCCTTAACCGCATTTTGATTACATTCAGCAAGCTTTGGATAAATCGAATGTAAATTATCTGCTATATCCTGAACTAACTTTTGAGTTTCTGGGGGAAGATTTAAATACCAGCTTAGATATTTTTTCTCTTCAAATGGCTTTAACATACCAATGATAATTGGTTTTTCTGCTAACCAAAAATCCAAGTATCTAGATTCTGAAATATTCAACTTTAGTGCTATTTGCGCAGATTCTAAGAAAGTATGCTTTTTGGACATCAATTCATCCCTCATTTCATTTCGCTGATTTTGATATTCACTTCGCAGGTTCGTGAGTAATTGGGTATGTTCAATAACGATATTTTCATAATATCCGGGTGGGGTTTCTGGAATTGTCTTCAAACTCAACCATCCTAAATTGATCAGTCCGATGCTAACCATGAGTAGTACGGCAATGATTTCATATCTATTTTTATTTATATTCTGAAAGAAGCCCATTGAATAATTCCATTGTTAATTTTATTTATATATGAGATTGGTTACTATTATTTTTGAATTAGCCTTCAACCAGCCTTCATTCAAACCGTTGTTCCCTTTCACTATCTTCCCGTTGTTCGCGTTCTTTTTGGCGCGCGACCCACTGACTCATTTTTTCACCAACTGTTTTGGCTGCCTCGGCGATATCCGGACGCGCGTGTTTACTCAGCGCACTGATGGCTCTTGCTCTAGCTTGCATTATGTTCGCCAGGCTACCAGTCCAGGATGATGGAGTGATTTGCTCAGCAAAAGACTCCAGCACAGTTAATGGCTCAGGAGAGGCCTCTAACAGTTCTATAGCAGCTTCGTGTATGGTTAGTACATTCTGTTCATCATTCTTTGACCAGAGAGTCACACCAGCCGCAATAGCAGCCCAAACACTGGGATCATTTCTGGCACGGCACCATGCAATCAAGACGCTAGTACTTACATCAGCAAGAGGAGAACGGCGTAAACCGCCACGACGAATAAAGAATTTTCTTCTCTGCTGCTGTTCCTCGGTGCATTCAAAAATGCAATTGAGAAATAATTCAGGCATTAACGCAACAGTTGTTGCTATAGTCTTCTCGAATTCAAAAACATATCCATAGCTTTCATCAATGAGATTGAAAATTGCGTCCAACCACTCAATTTTTTTTACCTCATTACCATCGAAACGCAACGCGGCTTCGATAACTCGCTCCATGTAAAAATCATTTGTACCTCTTTGGCCTCTGTCGCTGTTTTTAATTCTCTGGATTGCGGCAGTGAGACCAAGTAGTCGAAAGTCTGCGCTAAGCGTATCTGTAGATTCATCTTTACCATGAAGCTTCATGGATAGTGCGTCCAAAATAACATCGTCGCCGTTAACTTTATTTAGGAGGCGCTTAGCAAGATCAAGTAAACGGACTCTCGGTAAATTGGCGTATTGGTCTCGCCAGAGAATTGGCTCATACATGAAAGGGCGAATGTCTGGATCATCCAAATGCTTCATGCAGCGATCCAAATCATTTACTGTAAATTTCCCCCAAGGATGCAAGCCAACCAATACCTGTCGAAGTTCAGGATGCTGCGCACAATGGTCGAGAAACTTCTGTGCTAATGATGGATCGACAGAGTCAACTTCCTCGATGAATCCCCCAATAACTCCAAAGTCTTTGTTAGCATCTGGCTGTTTTTCAATTTGTTCAACAAGTCGCTGCCAGCCAACACATAGATCATGTGCCCCTCGAGCAAGCCCTCGACCAAAGACAGCACGATAAGGCATTCCACCAATAGAAAACAGACCAGATCCTAACTCTTCAAGCACATGATCTGATAAGGCAAAGTCGCATCCTAATTGAAATGCTTTATCTTCTAGGCGTTTTCGGGCTGCGGTATATCTATTGGTGTCCTCATGTTCAAAATCCGGATCCAGTGCCCAATAATCATGATTTGTACTCAACACGTATGTCTTTATTGTTGGAATTAACTCTGTGGGCTCCAACAGCTTCTCTAAGGCAGCAAGATTGTCCGGTAACGGCTCAACATCATCTCCATCGCCATGCTTGGTATAGTCAAAATAGATTGTTGTACGAACGGCTTTCCAACCTTCTATCCAATGACTAAAAGCATTTAATGTACGGGCCGCATCGACGAGTTTGTCTCGCATTGCTTCTTGAAACCAAATACCCCTGAATTTGTCAGCCAGGATTGATCGTGCCGACCTTTCAAGCTCAGGATCTCCGGATGCCGCTAATTGGATAATGACGTCAATAAAGGCGCTGCGCCATTCGAAAAGTTCATCATAGTTGGGTTCGTATCCATAGTCTCTTGGTCGAGCTCCAAACTCACCAACCCCAAACCCTGACCACTGTGGGCCATCCAGGGCAGTTGACAGCATCTTTAAGCCCAAAGATCTACGCGTAATAATGCTTGATGCAGTGCATTCGTCCATTAAAGCAATACGCTGGCTTAGGGATGCATGAGTACCAGACAGATACGCCTGGAAAAACCTTGGGACCATGTTTCGAGCAGAATCCTGGTCATTATTATCGGCTTCGTTGTCTGCCATTCGAATAAGGAGCCTGGCGCATCGATCAAAGGCGTTCGGTTCGTATGCCAATAATTGTAAAAGACGGAGGACGCTTCGTCGCTGCGGATTGTAGCCTGGCTCCATACCTTTAAAATCAGGTGAGGAGAGTACGGCCTCAATTCGGTTGAGTAATGCTTCAGGTGCAACTGGCCCGATATACTCAAGTATTCGTGCCGAAACATCATTTAATTCGATTATTCCCCCCAGCATACCTTCAGGCTGAAGCCAAGCTTCAACAACCTCTTTCGCAACAGGATGGTCGTGCAGCAACCCCAGGCGGTGGGAAAAAGACATTAATAAACGCTCACAACCCGGGGCTTCAAAGGTCGTTCTAAGTTGAGAAACTGGAATGCTATTAAGCGCGGATGCTGCCAACTTATTAGCAATGGCATGAGGCAAGATTGCTCTCCAGTGGGATCTTTTCTGGACAATATGTCGTTCCATCAGCTTCGTAACAGCTTTGAATAACTGTATTTTGGAATACCCAAAGAGGGCACCCAATATTTCCAGTTCGTCGGTAACTGCACCCGGATTAGAGACGGAGAACGAATATACCAGGGACAATATTTCAGCTTGCTCACGTAAATCCCCGTCGGGATGATTACGCTGCTCAAACAAGCGATTAAACAACTGCGCATCAGAAAGCAGAGCCAAACTCTCTCCTTCTTCTCCTCTCTCCGCTATAGCCAAAGCAACTCTTGCATTCCCATCTGCGAACTCAGCAATACGACGGGCATTATTCTGACCAATAGAAGGGTAGCGACGGATAAGAAGTTGCTCTGCGACCTCCGGACCATCTGTCTCAATATGGATGACCTCAGTTGTCTGTGGTTTGTCATCCTTAATGTCGTACTCGATAGTGATAAGGCTTACTTCTTTTCCTGCGGCTGATACTTTGCTGGCAAGTGAAGCGTGTAGTTCTGATGGGCAATTATCGAGGATCATGATGGCTCGTCGGCCCTCAGCGATCAGCTTATCAAGCATCGCCGTTGCCGAAGGTACTGGCTCAGCTCCAGTATCAACATAAATAGCTACTGTCCGGTCAAGCGCATCTGTTCCAACAGTTTCATCGAAGAGTGCCTGAACGATCCGGGTCTTCCCAACACCAGATAATCCTGTAATACGAACCACCTTATTCGTCGACCGAATAAGTGCCCGCATTGGATTAATAGCTTCCTCAATTTTGAGTTTTTGCCCCTTTCCCGACGGTAAAGTAATAGTTACACCTGGGGCTGAGATTAAAGTGTCCGTAAAACCTTGTGGTGGATTGCTCCACGCACCGTATGGTTGCCAACCAGAATACCCTTGTCCAAGTTTCCCTTTTACCCACAGCATGACTGAAGGGTGTTGGCGCAACCATTGAATGAGTTTGGAACGGTCGTAGAAATCAAGATGAAGATTGCTTTCGTTAGGATCGTCTTTTACCGCATCCCGCATTGCTTTGAGACGATCCGTCTTTCCTGACGGCGAGCAATCATCGCCCAAGCTGACAATGATGTAGCTGCCTTGCTTTCTGGCTTGTTCAGAAATGGTCGATGAAAGTGCTTTGCCGGTGCCCATCTCTTTCTCGATTGCAACCTTTGGCATCCTATGTTTCTTTGCCTGAAAGACCGTATCAGGCCTTACAAGAAAGCCAGCATCCAGTTGCTCAACTGGAACCTGAACATGGATATCAATTCCTCCGTCAGGGGCAGTGATTGAACCAGACCAATTTACACATGCTGGACTATGGCCATGCATTGCCACTTCAGCTTCAGCTAGCCGAGCTATCAGCTCTTCCAACTGAGAATCGGAGAGCCGAAGTAATTCGTCCTTTTCGATGTCAAAGATTGCCACGCCTTCACCTTAGTAAAAAATTTTTGTCCTGGTTCTTACACTATGGATACATATTTGTGCGCCCCGCACTCTTAAGAGCAAGCACTGTTAGAATGGAGCCTAGCGAATAAGTGAACCTATCCCAATGTGTATACATAAGGGCTTTTATCGAGCTCGAAAATTTCGTCCCTGAGAAAATATTGCTCTAAATGATGTACAGCCGAGCATATCTGACTTTGTCTTGAAGAAGAGAGATCTAGTTTTAAATTCACCGAAAGTCGAGTAACTTCCATATGTGCTCCGGAAGAATTGATTTTGTATTAGGTTCGCTTATCGATGATAAACAGAGTAAAACATATCCGCTATCAACTGCCCTTGGTCATCGTGGGCAAAGGTGATCTACTTGGAGCATTTGGTCTTAAGGTTTTTCAACTTTCAACGCTGACGCTTTTACTTCACGTAACGAATACGGTCTTCAATCTTCTGGATCGCGTTGAGTGCTTCATGACCTAGCTCCTCTTCGTCGCAAAGACTGCGTAAACGTTGCAGGTCATCGGTGTCACCAAACTGCCCAATCACTTGAATGGAAAAGGAAGCTATGCTCGCCAGATCATTCATTAACCCGTGTTCGTGGTACGTTTTCTGCGACTCATGGTTGGTCAAAGCATCGCGGCAGATAGCCAGGGCTGTTTTCGGATAGCGCGTTACAACGTTAATTCTTGCACCATCCGTAGACAACATTCGTGATGTTGAAGACCACAGTGCTCCGGCACTTGCCGAAGCGGAGTAAGTCAGTAACGTAGTCCGCGCATTAAGAGTCTGAGGCGAGGACTCAAGTTCACTATTGTTCAGCTTGCAAGCCCAGTAAGTTAACTCCCCGCAAGCCTGCATAGCTTCATCGATATCGACAGGTGATGTCGTATTGGTAGGAAGTGGAAGGCCCAAAATCCCCATCGCTTCGTGCGCTGCAAAAAAAACTTCGACAGCATCTTGCGGCATGACCGACCTTTTGGCTGGCAACGTAAGCCATGGTTCAATAGCCTCGGAAACTGCTGGGTCACCGAATTTTGCGAGCTGACTAATCAGAGTACTGACAAACAAAACATACTCGGTACTCGCCCCTTTGAGTGACTTGAAGAGGAACTGCTGTTTCTGATCCCTGGCGAGATTGTTTATCTCTTCCCAATAAATGCTGTCATAGGGGTGATCGAACTGTCGAGAGAAGATATTCCATGCTCGCGTCTCGGACTGCGTTCCTGACTCGGAGAACACACTTTCGAGCTCCTTTAAGACCACCGTTCTGTAGTTTTCTTCTTCGGCATCTAGTCCACCTAAACCCTTAAGCGCATCCAAAATCATAGAGTTCATAAATATGCCCAATTTGTCTATGGAATCTTCTAGTGCCAAGATCATCTTTGCCTTGACGGAATCATCCACATTATTTAAGTGGACACAAAAGTCTATCGTGTCTAGCTGAAGGTGGTAGGGCAAGCTTTTCATATGTTCAAGAAGATTCAACACACATGGCGCTGCCCATGATGCTTGCTTCGTGAACTTTGTGATTCCGAGAATGACGTAGAATTCGCTGTGCGTGCTCGCTTCCTTCCATGATTTTTTCAAAGCTTCACCAAATTTTCCCCCTGGGCTATGGCGAAAACTTAGGCCGCCACTATGGACGAAGGACACAAGCTGCGAAAGCGCGATCTTACGATTAAACACATAGGCTTGGCTAAATGTCTCGTGCCGAAGTGGCACCTTTTTGGCCCTTGCTTCTTTATAGAGATCACGATTGGCTTCGGCAATTTTCTCGTCCATGACGCGACATGCTGTCATGATTTGCTCTAAGTAGACACCCTGCATTAAAAGCCAGCCGATAGCGGGAAGAAAAACTTCGAATTTCGAGAGGATTGGCCGATTAACGCCAGTTTCAATTGAACAGCTATGCCATCCCTCGCCATTTAGTAGGAAGCGCAGTTCAGAAATCTCTGCGATCATTTCGGCAATTATCACATCGAGCTTTGCTTTTACAATACGTCTCGCGGTATCTCCACACTCTCCCCGCACGCAAGACTCAAGGATGCCCCGATCAGTTGTCTTCTCCAAAATATCCCTTAGCGTCGAATCGTCTTCCATCGCGCCGACAATAAGAGTCTTAGAACCATTGAATCGTGGAGATCGTAGAAAAGCCTGCACACGCTCAGAGTCTGCGCGCGCTACACGAATCGCAGATTCCGCTATGAAGGCATAGAAAAACATTTCATGAGAGAAACTAAGTCTGTGACCGCGCTGTAGCACAAGCCGTGAGTCAAGGATCGCGTGCCGAGTTGTGTCTGTCACGCTTGTCGCATCACAAAATCTGTCGAACTCTCGAATGGACATACTAAACGCAGTTTGAGAGATTAGTTCTTCTGCAAACCCGGAAAGAGCCCTAATTCCCGCAGTTGCGAAACTGCCTAGGCGCATCCTGGCGACCGTGTCGAATAGAACAAACGTACTTGCCCAGGCAGGCAATGATGCGGCCGCCTGCCCAATGAGTTCCGCTTCAAGCCCTGAGAGTGCTATCTCAAGTAGAGCTTGGCAGTTCATGAAGTTTTCATCTTCTTGGCTAAGTTTTGCGATCTGTGACTTCAGTGCATGTTGCGGCGGGCGGACTTGAATCTCTTCGACGGGCAAAAGCTCTTTTCTAGCTAATGCACCTTGTGAGGTGATAACGACGCCGGCACCATAGCGTAGTGAAAACGCTTGAATACTGCGTGTCAAAGCAATTTGCAAATGCTCTGGGCATTCGTTGTAGCCGTCAATAAACAGGACAATATGCCTTACAAGGAGACGGCTTGCTCTCAGTACATCGCGCACGGAAGCGCCGAGTAACATAAGCTCGGCATCAATTATTTTCTGAAGCTTGCCCTCGAAGTCTTTGCCTTGGATGTGGATAGGCAGCACACCCACCTGAATACATTCTGTGGCGATACGTGCACTCAGCAAGGACTTTCCACATCCTGATGGCCCCCTGATCAGAAGCGCAGATTGCGATGAAATAGCCTTCTTAAGAATATTTGATGCCGAAATCAGTTTGTCATCAAGGAGGTATTGGTCTTGTAACAGTCGTGCACCAGTTGGCCCATGATACTCCAAGAAAGCGGATTCATAACAAGACACTGTTCGCTCCGATATGAGCACAGTTTCATTAATTGCTGCATCTATTCCCGATACGCATTCAAGGTTCAAATGGGCTGCAAGTGCTTGGCATTGATCTTCACTTAGCAAGGCTCCTGATATTGAACTGAGAGCAATCTTGATCGCATCCAGTCCGCCAGATTTCACCTTGAAGTCACTCGGTGGCAATGAGGAGCCAGATGGAATCGCCGGCGTAATAGCTAATAAGGCGTTGGGATACCCGGAAAGAGTGCCGAATAGCTCGGCCATTGAATCACGCAATGCATTCTTGGCATCCAACGCTTGAGTGTACCCGTTGCGTAGCTTTCGGCTACCGTACGGTCCGACTTGCATCCAGAGGCCGTTCACACCTCCCTTGATGGGAAGTGTGTATCCCTTAGCTTCAATAACGAGAGTAGTTGTGGCGGAAAAGACTGCAGCATCAACCTGACGCCCGTTAACGTTGAAGTTGGCAAATATGTAGGCCCATCCAGTGCCCTTTTCTAGAGCATCGCAAACGGTGACCAAGACATCGCGATCCGAGGCGTGTTCTATCCGTTCCCCGATAAATAGTCGAACGCCGTTCCCACAGTGACGTGCTGTACTCATAAGGTTGACTTACCTGTATGACGCGCTAAATATCGACATAGCACTCCACTCACCCCGACCATCAATTCCGCTTCTTCAAACTCAGGTTTTTTTTCCATGAGATGCCTGCCGAAATTGGAGGAGTAGGCCCATGCCTTCTCAACGATCTGATCTACAGGCTTGGGAAAAAGCCCGGGATTTCGCTGGATCAATTGACCAAGCGTGTCCTTACTTCCTATAACGTCTCGCGCCACGCATTCCAGAGCAGCCATCGCATGCTGGATCGCTCCACTAATTTCAGGTTGAGGCCTACGTGATAGATCCTGCAGAGCCTCGTGTAGCTCATATGCTGCGGTCGTGCGATGCTGCTGGGAGAGTAGTAAGTGTCCTTCCTTCACTGCTATCTCGAAGGCTTCAGTACCTCGCATTTGAATCTTTTGATCGAGAAGCTGCCAACCGATGCCAGCCACCCTAAAATAGCTGTTAACTTCTCCCGAAAAGTCACCGTCCTTGTAAAGAGCCTTTTCAGCCAAATGCTCGATGAAATCGTAGACCTCGAACCATTCAAGCTCGTCCATCAGGATTCCGACTTCGTCATCGATATTCGGATACTCTGACCAGTTGCTCTTATCTGGAGTTTTATAAAGGATGCCGCACAACCTAAGACGAAGTTCGCTGGGGGCGAAGCCACATCGGTAGGCGATAGACACGATCGCGACTCTCAGCGATTCTGGAGCTTCGTGTCTGATGCTGATTTCTGCGTCAGGCCTTGAATAACCCTGTCGCCTGGAAAACGAGTCCATAGTTCCTCCTTAACCGTACGCCTCAAGCTACCATATTACCTTTTAAATTTCTCAGCTGCTGAATCTGGTTTTCGCCGTATCCGGCTGATAATCATGCTGTTCACATAACTATCAAGCTCAGGACAGTTTGTGCCCTAGCATGATTTTCGCGACTCGCTGTTTGGTGCACGTTGAGATGTTCGTCATCGCCACACACCTTAACTTACAGAGCAGAGTTCGAGGCCGGCTTTCAGCTTGATCTGATAGGCAAAGGTCGGTATCACATTTTCATTCTTGGCTAGCGAATATAGTGCAAAGCGATTCGCGTGGCAGAGACGCAAGGAAGTATTTCGTTTATCATCTTTTTGTACTGTATTGTCTTGTGGCTTATGGTTGCAAGATCGATTGGCGCAGCTACACCAAGCTGATCGGATGCAATTAAAAAGCCTGCTTTCCTTACGTGAGAATGTTGAATCAAACATGTTTTCATAAAAATTTCTCATGCTGAAATTATAATTAATTACTTCTATTGCAGGTGAAAAAATAGGATGCCAATTACCTTCAATCAGGCCTTAACTGCAGAGTGCGAGTTTTCAGAATGGACAATCAGTAATAAAAGTCGAGCTAAGCTGATTGAAGTGATTGCCTATTTATATTTACGGCAGGAAGAAAATGCTCAGAGAGTAATTGATGCCCTAGAGCCGCGACGGCGGGTTTCGAAAGGAAGGGTGGCCGAGAATGTCGTGAGAAAACTGACGGCTCCGCGTGCTGAAGACGTCGAGCTACTCCAGTCAGGAACCGAAGCACAGAAGGAGGCAGCGAGAAATCGGATCAACACATCTATTATTCATCGGGATGGACTTCTATTTCAGCATATCTCTTGGATTGCCGCGCGGCTAGAGCTTTCGGACGGCTATATGACGTCACCCCACGTTCGACAGGCGGATAAAGGCTTTGACGGTTTTATCATCGAGCTAGATGAGAGAGTGTGTGAGATCAAACGAATTGTGCTCTGTGAGGACAAGGCTTCGAAATCGCCGCGCAACCTTATAACCTCTAGCGTGTGGCCCGAAATAAGAACAATTCGGAGCGGCGATCGCGATGATGAGATCCTCGCCGACCTCGTAACTTTGCTTAGGAGTGTTCCAAGTATCGACGCAGAAGAGGCTGTGGATAAAATTTTCTGGGAAGGCGCTCGCGAGTTCAGAGTTGCTGTAGCGACTGGTGAAGATCAGCGCAGAGCTGGGAATTTTTTGCATATCATAGCCGGTTTCAAAACGGCGGCTGGTGGTGAACTCGAAGCTCGTACGGCTGGTGTGTTGGCCTTCGAAGATGTGCGTACGGGTTTGGATCTTCTCGCCGGAGAGGTGGCTGCCAAAGTCGAGGAGATCGCCAATGTTTGACCCTAGTTCCCGCGCGCTCCTGCGACAGGCCCCTGATTTGCCCGGCCTCGCTCCTGAAACTCTAGACGAGCTGTTGACGGCTGCACACATAGAACTAGCGACTGTACGGCTTCTGTCTCGCGAAGGTGAACCTGAGGCCATAAGCGATGTACTCGACCAGGTTCGACGCCTTGCTTCGACCTTCGAAGCCTATGTTGCACTCGATCTTCGACCAGAGCAAACGCGCGCCACGGCTTTTGTCGCCGCGAGCGCTCATCAGATATTGAGCCGCGTTCGCGAGACCGCAATGGATCGCCCAACCGTTGTTTCAAGTGATGCAATAGGATCATCAATTTCAGCGACGCTTTTATTCCTGATTGCTGGTCGGGCAGCAGACGCAGCGGAAGTCGCTAGTCAGCTCCGGGCGAAGGGGGAACGTCGGGCAGTACGACGTTCGCTGATCCTGAGCCTTCGGGAATTGGCAACTGGTAATCTCACGACACTGATAGAGCGTGACCTCGGCGAAGACATCATAGCAACGCGAGATAGCCGAGAAGTAGCCACTGACCTTCTTTTAAGGGAATGTGCTTATGTAGTTCAGGGGCTTGGACAGGAGGCGCGTGGAAGCGCTGTGCCCGACACTGATATTCGTTCAAGACTCAACCGTGTTCTCCACTTGTCGGAGGCCTCAGAGGTAGAGATCAACACAGCGTTGGAAGGGAAAGTTCATCACCAGTTTGCCGGTCCGCATCATTTGGCCACTTTGTTGAGCCGGCTTATTGATGGAGTGCAGGCTGCGATGCTAATTCGACTGCCAGCACCATCAGGTGCGCAACCAAAGACATGGGCCGACTGGCTCCTGTCTCAGACACATTCCCGTCCATTTCTGTGGATCAATCATTTAAAAGCTATCGGGACGGGATATCTGAACCGTGGCAGGTCTATGGTGATGACGTCACCGACTGGTTCGGGCAAAACTACGCTATCCGTACTAAAAATCGCAGCAACTCTTTGTGCGGGTGAGAGCGTTGTTTATCTAGCTCCTACTCACGCGCTCGTCGATCAAGTCGAGGCCGATCTCTCCGCACAAATCGGCGAGTTAGAAGTGGTGAGCGTCGTTGAAGACGTTGCGCTCGAAGAGCTTGGGGAAAAGCTGCCACCATTCTCTGTCATGACTCCTGAACGTTGCCTTGCCCTCCTTGGTTTCGCACCTGAGCTTTTTGACAAGGTCGGTCTCCTTGTATTCGATGAGTTTCATCTCATTAGTGCAGATGATCCCGCTACTTCATCGAAAATTAGTACACGAGCCATTGATTCGATGTTGGCACTCCTGACGTTTCTCCGCCATCGTAAGAGAGCAGACCTACTACTGCTGTCAGCTATGGTCTCTAACGGCGCAGAAATCGCTCGTTGGTTGCGGTCTGTAACAGGAAGGGAGGTTGAGTCGTTCGACGATCCTTGGAAGCCAACTCGACAGCTTCGTTCTTGCGTCATCTATGACCGCTCTGACGTGCGTGAGGCCGTACAAGTTGCATCAAAGGCAAAGACCAAAGCTGCAAGGAGTCGGGTTTACGCACAACCTCTTGGACTCTTTTCCCTGATTTCTGGGTGGCATCCTAAAAGGCCAGAGAAGCTGGTAATACAGGCGCTCACGGATCAAAGGCCGTCGCTTCTTAAAAATGCCAAAGGAAAATTGACATCAAACAGAAATGAAGTCGCTGCGCGAATCGCGGCAGACTATGCAGCCATGGGAAAGCGGGTGATTGTGTTCTGCAACGATACCAAAGCGTGCGGGAGCGTTGCAGGCCAGATTAATGAACTACTGGCGCCGGCAACCATCGCTCTGGATGTGACGCAGGAGGAAATGCGTAAATCAGTTATCAGGGATATTGGAGCGGCCGAAGCTACATTTGACCCTATGGGGTGCAGGGCTGCAGTTCATCATGGTGACTTGCTACCATTGGAACGGCGGCTGACCGAAAGCATTTTTCGGGCTCGTAGGGATACTGATAGTGAGGACCTAGGACTTGATGTGGTCGCCGCAACATCCACAATTGCGCAGGGACTTAATCTGCCGTGTGATGTTGTGATTCTTGCTGGAACCGATAGAAGTGCGGTTGATGATCCCAGCGGGAACCCTCGTGCGGACTTACGTCCTCACGAGATACTTAATGCGCTCGGGAGGGCTGGTCGTGCGGCGTATGCCGCAACCGGCTTGGCAATCGTTGTTCCTGCAACACCTATCTGTGTGGAAATAGATAACCTCTCCCTTCCGTCGGATGGAATTATGAAGATCATTTTCTCGGAACAGGATGCCTGTGAAGAGGTATATGATCCGATAGAGTTACTTCTTGACCGGATCGAAATATCCGCTAATTCGGATCCTAAAGTGCAGTCAATTATCCGGCGTATGACTGCTGTCACCACAACAGGAGAGAGCGGCTTCGACGATATCGTTTGCCGTTCATTAGGTTTTTTTCGGCGTAAGGAAACTGATGCTTTGCGAGCTGACCAGTGGCTTGAACATCGTCGAATTGCACTCAAGGCTGCTGAGGAACAACTGGAAGATCCCCTCGTTCTCGATTGGCAACGGGAAATTGCTATCCGTAATGGTATTCCACCAAAGCTGATCGAAAGATTGGTTGCAGCGTTTGATACAGCGCCAGTTGAAAAGACGGCGACAGAGCACTGGATCAACTGGCTACTGGATATAGTTGCTGACCATCCTTTAGATTTAACAATTTTCGTCAGACAAACTGCTCTTGAGTCCGTTTTTGGTCGTTCTTACACAAATACAACAAAACCCAAGGCTTCTTCTAAAAGAATATTGAGAGCACTCAAAACATTGGTATCAATGTGGTGCGCAGGGCGAACACTTATCGAGATCGAGCATTGGCTTCTAGCGTTCATTCGAAAGCACGAGGGAGAGGTTAAGCAGCAAGCAAACCAATCCACTACAGCACAACGGGCCCGCCGATTTGCTATACGCATTGCGCCTGATATTGGCTTTCTCTGCGGCGTGCTTGGACAGATAGCCGCTTTCAAAGCCGCTGAACAAGGCGTGCCCATGACTCCCGTGATAGAAATGCTTCCGCAGATGGTGAGAGCCGGTGACTATGACCGTCATCAAATGGCTTTAAGGCAAATGAATAAAATTGCCTCGCGAGTTGGAACCTTTGAAATGCATATCTCACTTCGTGACTCATTCAAAGCTGGAGCTTCCGCAGAAATGGATGTTGTTAGAGAGGAGGTTCAAACCGCAATCTTGCTCCAAGCATTTACGGATTTGGATGAAGAAGAGTAGAACTACTTTTATGAGAAGGGGGTAAAAGCCCCCCAATCTCAGATTAGAGCACATTGAGCAAAGAACGTAGTGCCTCTGCTGGCAACAATAACGTGAGCTAACGTGCTTATCCAACCAACCGCATGCTTTTTATTCCACCTTCAAACATACTTCCATTATCAGCAGCTTTAACAAAATCTGCCCACCACTGCATCATTGGCCGTCGCTGCTCAAGGTAATCGCTGCGGTTATAAGCGCGGCGAACCTCATTCTTATCCACATGTGCCAATGCAGCCTCAATAACATCAGGTGGAAATCCCTGCTCATTAAGGGCCGTACTTGCAATAGATCGCAGACCGTGTGAAACAAGCACACCACCAAAACCTGCACGTTTCAGTGAAGCGTTTACGGTTTGGCTATTCATTGGCTGGTTGGGCTTGATACGGCTAGGGAAGATAAATTCCCGGTTGCCGCTTAACGACTTCATCAACTCCAGAACAGCCACTGCTTCATCTGACAAGGGAACAGTATGGTCACGGTTCATTTTCATCCGTGATGCGGGGATTTTCCATTCTCGCGCTTCCAGATCCACTTCATCCCAGCGAGCCTCAGCTGCTTCGGCTGGGCGAGTGATTGTAAGAAGCTGCCACATGAACAAGCATCGTGTTGACTGGATAATGTTGGCGGTACGCATAGTCTGCATGAGTTGAGGTAACTGATCCGGGCGGATGCTTGGCATGTTCTTCTTCTGAGGCTTCTCGAATGCCTTGCCAATATTGACGCTTGGGACAGCATCAATCAGACCTGTATTTTGAGCATAAACCATGACCTCATTGATGCGTTGGCACAGGCGACGGACAGTTTCCAATGCTCCGCGAGCCTGGACAGGTTGAATTGCTTGGACCAGAGTATGTGCATTAATATCAGTAATACTGATATCGCCAATCGCTGGTAAAACATCTCTCTCTAGCGAGCGCCAGATATCTCCTGCGTAGTCCTCTGTCACACTGGCTTTCTTCACATTCCACCAACGTTCAGCAACGAGCTGGAAAGTATTGGTTTTAGCTTCAAGCGAACTGCGCAGTTGTTCTTGTTGATGCTCCTGAGGATCGATCTGTTTTGCGAGGAGAACGCGAGCCTCTGCCCGGTAGCTTCGAGCATAGGCAAGTGTGACTGACGGATAGGGGCCGATGCTCTTCTTCGCACGCTTCTTGGTGACTGGGCGAATGTAGCGAAATTGCCAGATTTTACTGCCACTTGATTTGATGAGTAGCTCAAGGCCATCGCCATCATAGAGAACGTAGTCCGCTTCCCTGGATTTGGCTGATTCGATTTCCTTCACGGATAGAGGTTTGGTTTGTCTTGCCATTGCCGGGTTTCCATAGTTTTAGGCACCTCAAAAACAATAATGTTTTTTGAGGTGCCTAACAAGGTGCCTAAAAGGTTCGGATTTAATTAGTTTGCTTCAGACTTCCCCGGACAAATTGAGGGCACAAAAAAGCCCGCAGGGCTTGTGCCATGCGGGCTCTTTAGACTTAATCGGATGACTCTGGTAATCATCGATTGAAGATTTTGGTGGAGCTGGGGGGATTTGAACCCCCGTCCGAAATTACTACATCCTCGGTACTACATGCTTAGTCAGTCTTTACATTCGCACGCCAGCTGCGGACAGACACGCCACTAACGAACTAGCCTGATTAGTTTTAGCACTTCAGCCCCAGGCAGGACATCCGCGCGATCTCTTTTGGGTTTGACCTCTCTTTATCCCCGTCTTAAGAGCGGAAGCTAGGGAGAGAGGGCTCTTAGCAGGGTATTAAGCTGCTAAAGCGTAGTTTTCGTCGTTTGCGACTATTTTTTTGCGGCTTTTTACGAGGCAAACCGCCCCTCGGCATGCACCTTGGGTTTCGCAAATCCCGTCGAATCCAGAATCAGCCCCAATGTGTTGAACTCAGTATACCAGAACTGCCAACGGAGATGCCAGTCCGGAACGTCAAGTTCTTAAATCACTGTAATCTGTATAAAATTTACGCGGGGTTAACGCCCTGCGTGTTTCATGATTCGTGCTTTATCGACCTGCCATTCGCGATCTTTCAGATCTGAACGTTTGTCATGCTGTTTCTTACCTTTCGCAACGCCAATTTTGACTTTGCACCAGGCGTTCTTCCAGTACAGCGAGAGCGCAACGACGGTGTAACCTTCACGGTTGATACGCCCGAAAAGGGATTCCAGCTCGCGCTGATTCAGCAGCAGTTTACGGGTGCGAATCGGATCGCAAACGTAGTGGGAAGAGGCGACAGCCAGCGGCGTGAAGTTCGCGCCGAACAGGAAGGCTTCGCCATCAATCAGGATCACATAGCTGTCGCTGATATTGGCTTTCCCCGCACGCAGGGATTTAACTTCCCAGCCCTGTAAGGAGAGACCAGCTTCGAATTCTTCTTCAATGAAATATTCATGGCGGGCACGCTTGTTGAGCGCAATGGTGGCCGAGCCAGGTTTATGTACTTTTTTCTTCGTCATAAGTGTCGTAAAACCATAGGTCATCTGATTTCAAAAAGTAACCTCATTGCGACTGCGTCCTGTGAGGTCTAACGCGCTATCTTAGCACGAGATGAGGGCTGCCGTTTTTTTAACAAGGGATAAATGTTATTATTTGTTTGTTGTGTGACCATGGAAAAAGCTATGCCTCAGATTAGCCGTACTGCGCTTGTTCCGTTCAGCGTGGAGCAAATGTACCAATTAGTGAACGACGTTAAGTCCTATCCACAGTTTATTCCGGGATGCACCGGAAGCCGAGTGCTGGAGGCCGGTCCGACTCAGATGACGGCGGCAGTAGACGTCTCGAAAGCGGGGATCAGTAAAACGTTTACCACCCGTAACACGTTGACGGACAACCAGAGCATTTTGATGCATCTGGTCGATGGCCCTTTCAAAAAACTGATGGGTGGCTGGAAATTTACGCCACTGAGTGCTGACGCGTGTCGCATCGAATTCCATTTGGACTTTGAATTTACCAATAAGCTGATTGAACTGGCGTTTGGCCGGATTTTCAAGGAGCTGGCTGCGAATATGGTTCAGGCGTTCACTGTCCGCGCGAAAGAGGTTTACAGTGTCGCGTAAGATCGCTGTCGAAGTCGCTTACGCATTACCTGAAAAGCAGTATCTGCAGCAGGTAAAATTGGACGAGGGCGCAACCGTTGAGGAAGCGATCCGAGCATCGGGTTTGCTAGAACTTCGTCGCGACATTGACCTGGCTAAGAATAAAGTCGGTATTTACAGCCGACCCGTTAAGCTCGGCGATGTGGTGAATGATGGGGATCGCGTTGAGATTTATCGTCCGCTGATTGCTGATCCAAAAGAGCTGCGTCGTCAGCGTGCGGAGAAGGCAGGAAAGTAGAATCTCTTTTGCTAACCTCAGCAGAGATAATAAAAAAGGTGCTCAATGAGCACCTTTTTGCATTTTCGATTCTGAAAACTTACTCTTTGGTGAGAGCAGGTTTGTTATCAATGTTCGTTAACACACCGCTGCTGTTGAAGGTCAGCGTGAGCGTCTGCTGCGTTACGCCTTCATGACCAGGCTGCTGGCGGAAAACGTAGAACCAAGTATTGGTGCCGAATGGATCGGACATCATCGGGGTTCCCAATGCATAAGCGACCTGCTGTTGTGTCATACCGACACGAACTTTAGACACATCGTTAGGTGTGAGGTAGTTCCCCTGGTTGATGTCAGGACGGTAAACCACTCGCTCCAGAGTGGAACAACCTGCGGTCAACATCAGAAGAACCGCTGCGACAGCGGTCAGCGTTTTACAGCGCATAGTGATTTGATTCCTTTTCGGGCCCGAGCAATACGCGGCTCATATGTTATATGCCGATGATAATAGACCTTGCCCCACTTTGAAACCGGTCTGACGGCGTTTTTGTTGTTCTGTATGACTCTGAGATCCCGAAAAAGTTTATGCAGCCAGCAGTTCTTTGGCGTTTGCGAGCGTATTTCGTGTGACTTCGCTACCGCCCAGCAGTCGTGCCAGCTCCTGCAGACGCGCACGTTTATCAAGCGGCTGCATATGGGTTTCTGTCATTTCACCATCCGTTTCTTTACTCACAAAGAAATGATGATGTCCGCAACCTGCTACCTGCGGAAGGTGAGTGACACACATCACCTGAGTGGATTCCCCCAACTGACGTAATAATTTACCCACAACGGCAGCGGTTGGACCGCTGATCCCGACATCCACTTCATCGAAAATGAGTGCAGGCGTTTCCATTTTACGTGCAGTAATCACCTGGATGGCCAGAGCGATACGGGAAAGCTCACCGCCTGATGCGACTTTCGAGATCGCCTGTAAAGGTTGCCCTGGGTTTGTCGTTACGCGGAACTCAACGCGATCTGCACCTTCGGCGGTGAGATGCTGTTCTTCAAATTTAACGTCGATCGCAAAAACACCGTGTGGCATCGATAATACGTGCATACTGTCGGTAATGTGCTGACTCAATTCCTGAGCGTACTGCTGGCGTACCTCATGAAGCTGCTTCGCTGTGGCCAGCGCCTGCTGATGGTGAATATTCGCTGCCAGCGAAAGGGTTTCCAGAGAGTCGGCTTGATCGTCCAGCAACTGCTGTTCATCCAGTAGAGACTGATGATAATTGGGTAACTCTTCCGGGGTGACGAGGTGTTTACGTGCCAGAGAAATCTGTTTTGAAATGCGTTGTTCAAGTTCAAACAAACGATTCGGATCGAGATCCAGACGTTCACAATAATGGCGCAGCTCTTCACTGGCTTCAGAAATCTGAATCGCCGCTTCTTCAAGCATTTCCATTACGCTTGAGAGTTTACTGTCAAGTCCCACTAACTCAGTCACCTGTTGACGAACGCTATACAGCTGGCTTTGCAGGTTGACGTCTTCACCATCGGCCAGCAGATTTAAGGCTTGCTGGCTGGTTGAAATCAGGTGGCCGCTGTTCGCCAGCCGTTTGTACTCTTCGTCGATTTGTTCGAATTCGCCCAACTGTGGCTGAAATTCATTGAGTTCTTTGAGCTGATACTCCAGCAGTTCGGCACGCGCTAAACGTTCCTGGCTTTGCTGTTGGTGCTGGGCCAGCTCGCGGCAGCTTTGGTGCCACTGACGATAGTGCTCAGCCATCAGTTGAGTGAGCGCATACTCACCTGCATAGCCGTCGAGAAGGGACTTTTGCTGTTCAGGTTTAATCAATTGCTGATGGGCGTGTTGACCGTGGATTTGGATCAGCAACTGGCCCAGTTCCCGAAGTTGGGAAAGTGGAACCGCAGTGCCGTTGATAAAGCCGCGGGAACGACCATCGCTGCTGATTACGCGGCGAAGTAAACACTCACGTCCATCTTCAAGCTGGTTCGCTTCAAGCCAGCGCAGGGCGGCAGGCGTGTCTTTAAGGGAGAAACGCGCGCAGAGATCTGCGCGGTTTGCGCCTGAGCGGACGATATCGCCTTCGGCACGACCGCCAAGGCACAAGCCGAGCGCATCAATGGCAATAGATTTACCCGCACCGGTTTCACCGGTAATGGCCGTCATTCCGCTCAGGAAGTCGATCTCGAGTTCACGAACAATGGCGAAGTTGCTGATGGTCAGTTGTGCCAGCATAATTGTTTTCCTGTATGAAAAACCATAACTGTATTTTCATACAGTATAAACTGGTTTTTTATACAGTAAAGTGCTGGATGCAAAAATTAGAACAATTTTTTCGACCAGCCGAGTTTTGAGCTTAATGTGTTGAAATAACTGTAGTCTTTTGGGTGGATCAGATTCAAATGATAGTCGCAACGACGGATTAACACGTCTTCACCTTCCTGGATAGGCAGGGCAATCTGGCTGTCGCAGCTAATTTCGAGATCGTTACGGCGATGTGAAAAGCGCAGTCGAATAGTGCTGCTGCTGTTAATCACCAGTGGGCGAGCAGAGAGAGTGTGCGGGAACATGGGGACTAACGTGATCGCGTCCAGCGACGGAGTCAGAATCGGTCCGCCCGCAGAAAGGGAATACGCCGTTGAGCCTGTCGGGGTCGAAATAATTAACCCATCAGAACGCTGCGAAAAGGCGAAAACTTCGTCGATATAGACTTCGAATTCAATCATGTGTGCGACTTTGCCAGGGTGCAGCACAACTTCATTAATCGCCGTGCTGATGCGCTTCTGGCAGTCTTGCTGGCAGACCTGCGCTTCCAGCAGAAAGCGTTTTTCGCTGATATAATGACCATCAAGTACATCAGCAAGCTGTTGATGGGCATTGTCAGGGTCGAGATCGGTCAGAAAACCCAGGTTGCCGCGATTGATACCAATAACCTTAATATCGTAGCGGGCCAGCGTTCGGGCGGCGCCCAGCATGTTGCCGTCACCGCCGACCACGACCGCGAGATCGGCCTGCTGTCCGATTTCCGCCAGCGTGCCGGTTTTGACATTTTTGAGCTGTAATTCCTGGGCAATTTGCTGCTCAACCATCACCTCATAACCTTTCGCGCACAGCCAGCGATACAGCATTTCATGTGTCGTCAGCGCGGTTGGATGACGTGGATGTCCGACAATCCCAATACACTTGAAATGATTATTCATTTTCTGGAGGTCCTTGTGCCGAATGATGGTGACAATGTGCTTTGTTCCCTTGAATCCCGGAAACTGATCCCCATAATAAGCGAAGTTAGCGAGATGAATGCAGAAAAAACGCGGAGAAATTCATGAGTAGTAAAGAACAGAAAACGCCTGAGGGGCAAGCCCCTGAAGAAATTATCACGGAACAGCATGAAGAAGTTGAGGCTGTAGAGCCAGACGCTTCTGCTGAGCAGGTGGACCCGCGCGATGAAAAAATTGCGAATCTGGAAGCTCAGTTAACTGAAGCGCAGAATCGCGAGCGCGAAGGTGTGCTGCGTGTTAAAGCCGAAATGGAAAACCTGCGTCGCCGTACCGAACTCGACGTTGAGAAAGCGCATAAATTTGCGCTGGAGAAATTCGTCAATGAGCTGTTGCCGGTGATTGATAGCCTGGATCGCGCTCTGGAAGTGGCAGACAAAGCGAATCCGGATATGACGGCGATGGTTGAAGGTCTTGAGCTGACGCTGAAATCTATGCTGGATGTGGTGCGTAAGTTCGGCGTTGAAGTGGTTGCAGAGACTAACGTTGCGCTGGACCCGAACGTTCACCAGGCCATTGCGATGGTTGAGTCAGAAGACGTTGCTGCCGGTAACGTGCTGGCTGTGATGCAGAAAGGCTATACGCTGAATGGTCGCACAATTCGTGCTGCCATGGTCACTGTCGCGAAAGCGAAGGGCTAATCCGTTCTCCCCTCTCCGACGGAGAGGGGATTTCTCATTCTGCGACGCTGTCCCGCAGCGGTTTGACCGGAATGACTTTCACCTGCTTAATCATGTTTTCCTGCACATCCAGAATATCAATATCGTACTGGCTGATACGCACGCGCGTTCCAGCAGCCGGGATCTCTTCCAGCACTTCCAGAATCATACCGTTAATCGTGCGCGCGTCCTCTTCCGGCAGGTGCCAGTTAAACGCTTTATTCAGCTCACGAACGTTGGTGCTGCCATCAATCAGCACCGAACCGTCGTTTTGCGGCGTGACTTCTTCTGCCAGTGACGGCGACATGGACGTTGTAAAATCGCCAACGATCTCTTCCAGAATGTCTTCCACGGTAACCAGCCCCTGAATATCGCCATATTCATTCACAACCAGGCCCGCTTTCTTTTTATTTCGCTGGAATTTGACCAGTTGAGTACTGAGCGGAGTGCCTTCCGGTATGACATAAATCTCATCAGCCGCACGTAGCATCACTTCTTTGGTGAACTCTTTCTTTTCTTGCATGAGTCGCCAGGCTTCACGCACGCGCAGCATGCTGATGGCGTCATCCAGCGAATCACGATACAGAACGATGCGTCCGTGAGGAGAGTGCGTGAGTTGACGGACAATCGCTTTCCAGTCATCGTTGATGTCGATACCGACAATTTCATTGCGCGGGACCATGATGTCGTCGACGCTGATCTTTTCCAGGTCCAGCACCGAGAGCAGCATGTCCTGGTGACGGCGGGAAATTTGCGAGCGTGATTCATTCACAAGCGTGCGCAGTTCGTCTTTGCTGAGTGCGCTGCTGATGGTGACATCCGCTTTAATGCCCATTAAGCGCATCAGCAGACGCGTCACTTTGTTGAGCAACCAGACCAGCGGCATCATCAGGATCAGCAACGGCCCCAACAGAAAGCTGCTTGGATAGGCCACCTTTTCGGGATAGAGCGCGGCGATGGTTTTGGGCAGCACTTCGGCGAAAACCAGCACCACGAATGTCAGTACGCCGGTGGCAATTGCCACACCAGCGTTGCCGTAAAGACGCATCCCGACGATGGTGCCCAGCGCAGAAGCCAGAATGTTGACCAGGTTATTACCGATCAAGACCAGGCTAATCAGGCGGTCAGGCTTGCGTAGCAGCTTTTCAACGCGGCGGGCGGCGCGGTTACCTTGTTTAGCGCGATGACGTAACCGGTAGCGGTTTAGCGTCATCATGCCGGTTTCCGAGCCAGAGAAGTAGGCGGAGATGACCACCATGACGATCAGCGTAACGATCAGCGTGGTGGTTGAGATGTGTTCCAGGGGGAACTCCTTTGTTGCTTAGCTGACGAACTGCTGTATGACGCGGCTACCGAAATAAGCCAGGGTCAAAATGCCAGCGCCTGCGACGTTAAACCAGACGACGCGACGACCGCGCCAGCCCTTGTGATAATGGCCCCATAACAGGACAACATAAACAAACCACGCGATGATAGAGAGCACGGCTTTATCGATATTCTCAACGCTGAATAAATTCTGCATATAAAACAAACCGGTGCACAGTGTCAGCGTTAGCAGCACCACGCCAATCTGGGTGATGTGAAACATCTTGCGCTCTATCACCATCAGCGGTGGCATTTCCTGGTTGAATACCAGCTTTTTGTTTTTTAGCTGGTAGTCAATCCACGCCAATTGCATTGCATACAATGCGGCAATAATCAGCGTCGCGTAGGAGAATAGTGACAGCCCGATGTGCACCATCATGCCGGGTGTGGTTTCCAGATGCGTGATGAACTCGTTTGGCACGAAAGTCGCGAAAGCCAGATTGATGAGCGCGAAGGCATAGACAATCGGCAGTAACAGCCACCCGCGATTTTTAGAGGCGACAATGGTCATCACCGTACAAATCATCAGGCTCACCAGCGAACCTACGTTCAGCACGCTCAAATTTTGGACGCTGCCGTCGCCTGGAATAATACGCGATTCCAGGGCAAACGCATGGCTTACCAGTGCGATCACCGCCGACAAAATAGCCATCCGTCGCCAGCCGCTGTTTTTTTGCAACAGGCCAGGAATGATCAGCGCAAGGCTGAAAGAGTAGGCAACAAGGGCGATCAGTGCGAAAACAGGCATATAGGCGTCGACAGTTGTCTGAATAAGAAAGATAAGCAGTATAACGTTACGTGACGCGTGCTCCAACCGTTGCATAACAACAAAGACGCCTTCATGTTATACTCCGGCAAAATTCTGTGTATGTGTCGCTGTGGCGACCCAACGTTTCTACATCAGGCGAGAGACAATGTTTGATAATTTAACCGATCGTTTGTCGCGCTCGCTGCGCAACATCAGCGGCCGTGGACGACTTACCGAAGACAATGTTAAAGAGACGCTGCGCGAAGTGCGTATGGCGTTACTCGAAGCCGACGTGGCGCTGCCGGTCGTGCGTGAATTCATCAACCGTGTGAAAGAAAAAGCGGTTGGTCATGAAGTGAATAAGAGCCTGACCCCGGGTCAGGAGTTCGTCAAAATCGTGCGTAACGAGCTGGTTGCGGCGATGGGCGAAGAAAATCAGGTTCTGAACCTGGCTGCGCAACCGCCAGCTGTGGTTCTGATGGCCGGTTTGCAGGGTGCAGGTAAAACCACCAGCGTCGGTAAGTTGGGTAAATTCCTGCGCGAAAAGCACAAAAAGAAAGTGCTGGTTGTTTCTGCCGACGTTTACCGCCCTGCGGCGATCAAACAGTTAGAAACGCTGGCGCAGCAGGTTGAGGTCGATTTCTTCCCGTCCGATGTGGCGCAAAAACCGGTTGATATCGTTAATGCCGCGTTGAAAGAAGCCAAGCTGAAGTTCTACGACGTGCTGCTGGTGGATACCGCCGGTCGTTTGCACGTTGATGAAGCGATGATGGATGAAATCAAACAGGTTCATGCCGCGATCAATCCGGTAGAAACTCTGTTTGTTGTCGACGCCATGACGGGCCAGGATGCGGCAAATACCGCAAAAGCGTTTAACGAAGCGCTGCCGCTGACCGGCGTTGTCCTGACCAAAGTGGACGGCGACGCCCGCGGCGGTGCGGCGCTCTCAATTCGTCATATCACCGGTAAGCCGATTAAGTTCCTCGGCGTGGGTGAGAAGACCGAAGCGCTGGAACCGTTCCACCCGGACCGTATTGCGTCACGTATTCTCGGTATGGGCGACGTGCTGTCGCTTATCGAAGATATCGAGAGCAAGGTTGACCGCGCGCAGGCTGAGAAGCTCGCGAGCAAGCTGAAAAAAGGTGACGGTTTTGATTTGACCGACTTCCTGGAACAGCTGCGTCAGATGAAAAACATGGGCGGCATGGCGAGCCTGATGGGCAAGCTGCCGGGCATGGGTCAGATTCCTGACAACGTGAAAGCGCAGATGGATGACAAAGTGCTGGTGCGTATGGAAGCGATCATCAACTCGATGACGCTGAAAGAGCGCGCAAAACCAGAAATCATCAAAGGCTCACGCAAACGTCGTATCGCTGCCGGTTGCGGTATGCAGGTGCAGGACGTTAACCGTCTTCTGAAACAGTTCGACGACATGCAGCGCATGATGAAGAAAATGAAGAAGGGCGGTATGGCGAAAATGATGCGCGGGATGAAAGGGATGATGCCTCCAGGTTTTCCAGGGCGTTAAGTGCTTTAGAGATTGCTTTTTGCCCAAAAATGAGTAAAATTTTCGGGCTTTTAATATGACACTGGGCTCCGTTCCTCGATGGGGCCCAGTGTTTTATTCACACAAGAGGATGTTATGGTAACTATTCGTTTAGCACGTCACGGCGCGAAAAAGCGTCCGTTCTACCAGGTTGTTGTTACTGACAGCCGTAATGCACGCAACGGTCGCTTCATCGAGCGCGTTGGTTTCTTCAACCCGCTGGCTAGCGGTGCAGAAGAAGAAACTCGTCTGGATCTGGATCGTGTCGCTCACTGGGTTGGCCTGGGCGCGACTGTTTCCGACCGCGTTGCTGCGCTGATCAAAGCAGCAAACAAAGCAGCTTAATCTGTCACGGTGGTCATGATGAGCAATAAAGCACCTGTTGAACCGATCGTATTGGGAAAAATGGGTTCTTGCTACGGTATCCGTGGTTGGCTCAGAGTGTTTTCCTCCACTGAAGACGCTGAAAGCATTTTTGATTACCAGCCCTGGTTTATCCAGAAAGGCGGTAAGTGGGAAGAGGTCGAGCTGGAAAGCTGGCGTCGCCACAATCAGGATATCGTGATCAAGCTGAAAGGCGTTGAAGATCGCGATGCTGCGAATCTCCTGACGAATTGCGAAATTGTCGTTGATTCATCGCAGTTGCCAAAGCTTGACGATGGCTACTACTGGAAAGACCTTATGGGTTGCCAGGTAGTAACCACGGAAGGATACGAGCTCGGTAAAGTCATTGATATGATGGAAACGGGCTCAAATGACGTTCTCGTCATTAAGGCAAACCTGAAAGATGCATTTGGCATCAAGGAGCGGTTGGTTCCGTTCCTCGATGGACAGGTTATCAAGAAAGTCGATCTCACTACTCGTACGATTGAAGTAGATTGGGATCCTGGTTTTTAAATTCTCCGGATAAACGGTAAAAGACGGCGCTATGTGGATTGGCATTATCAGCCTGTTTCCTGAAATGTTCCGCGCGATTACTGATTACGGGGTAACTGGCCGGGCAGTAAAAAAAGGCCTGCTGAACATCCAGAGCTGGAGTCCTCGTGACTTCGCGCATGACCGGCACCGTACCGTGGACGAACGTCCTTACGGCGGCGGACCGGGGATGTTAATGATGGTGCAACCCTTACGGGACGCGATTCATACAGCAAAAGCCGCGGCAGGTGAAGGCGCAAAGGTGATTTATCTGTCACCTCAGGGACGCAAGCTTGATCAAGCGGGCGTGAGCGAACTGGCGACGAATCAGAAACTGATTCTGGTCTGTGGTCGCTATGAGGGCATAGATGAGCGCGTAATTCAGACCGAGATTGACGAAGAATGGTCTATCGGCGATTACGTTCTCAGCGGTGGTGAGCTACCGGCAATGACGCTGATTGACTCTGTAGCCCGGTTCATTCCGGGTGTACTGGGCCATGAAGCATCGGCAACAGAAGATTCTTTTGCCGACGGGTTGCTGGACTGTCCACACTATACTCGTCCTGAAGTGTTAGAAGGGATGGAAGTACCGGCGGTATTACTGTCAGGTAACCATGCCGAGATACGTCGCTGGCGTTTGAAGCAGTCGCTGGGCCGCACCTGGCTTAGAAGACCTGAACTTCTGGAAAACCTGGCTCTGACTGAAGAGCAAGCAAAGTTGCTGGCTGAGTTCAAAAAAGAACACGCGCACCAGCAGCATAAACATGATGGGATGGCGTAAGCCCCCAAATATCAGTTTACCCAGGATAAGAGATTAAATTATGAGCAACATTATTAAGCAAATTGAACAAGAGCAGATGAAGCAGGACGTACCTTCATTCCGTCCGGGTGATTCCGTGGAAGTGAAAGTATGGGTTGTTGAAGGTACCAAAAAACGTCTGCAGGCATTCGAGGGCGTGGTTATCGCTATTCGTAACCGCGGTCTGCACTCTGCATTCACTGTTCGTAAAATTTCTAACGGCGAAGGTGTTGAGCGTGTCTTCCAGACTCACTCTCCAGTAATTGACAGCATTTCTGTTAAACGCCGTGGTGCTGTACGTAAAGCTAAACTGTACTACCTGCGTGAGCGTACTGGTAAGTCTGCTCGTATCAAAGAGCGTCTTGGCTAAGATTCGCTTAAGCGACATCCTGATAAAAGGGCTGGCCGAAAGGTCGGCCCTTTTTTATGTAAATGACCTCACGATGTTAACCATCCTTTCATAAATCATTTACAATGCCCCCTCTTCACTGGAGGGCAATTGGATAACGCACTGCATCATTCAGCCTTGAAACGCGCAGCGGCCTGGACCGCGCTGTTTGCGATCCTGCTGATTGTGGTCGCTCCTCTTATCTCCATCTCGCTGCAAAAAGATCCCATGAGCACCATGCCTGGCATGCATCACGATATGAGTGCTATGCCGATGGACGATCATCATGGTGATACCCCGCACTCAATGCCAGTCGATCATGCGGAGGCGTGTGGGTATTGTGTGCTGATGGCGCACGTTCCTGGCATGATTTTAGCCCTGGTGGTGGTGCTGAGTGCCGTTCTGCAAAGACTTAGCATAAAGCCACCACGTCCGGTGGTGAGTCACTGGCACTACTTCCCCTGGTTGTATCCTGATACGCGCGCGCCGCCGCGGTGGACTGCTTTTTCCCGTTAAAAATAAAACGCACACCAGATTGGGCGTGCCGATAACTTTTTACCTGCACAAAGGAAAAGTATGACCACCTGTACTCCGCGCGCAGCATGGGGAAACCTGCTGCGTCGCCTGCATTTTTACATTGGGCTATTTGTCGGCCCGTTTATCTTCTTTGCCGCGCTTACCGGAACCTTGTACGTCGCCACGCCGCAGCTTGAGAGCTATATGTACAAGCATGCGTTGTACGGAGAAACGTCTGGTGAACCGCAGTCTTTGGCTGAGCAAATTGCAGTGGCCGAGAAAGCGGTAGGTAACGACTTACGTCTTCACGCCGTACGCCCAGGTTTGGTCAGGGGTGAAACCACTCGCGTGATGTTTACCGATCCGCAGCTTGGGCCGTCTGAGCACCGGGCTATTTTTGTCGACCCCGTTAGTCTTGCCATCCGTGGCGATATGACAGTCTACGGAACCAGTGGGATCCTGCCGCTACGCCAGACCATCGACTATCTGCACAGCTCACTGATGCTGGGTGATGTTGGCCGTTTATACAGCGAGCTGGCAGCGTCATGGATGTGGGTTGCCGCGCTGGGGGGCATTGCACTGTGGTTTTACACTCGCCCAAAACGGCGCATCAATAATCGATTCCAGAACCTCCGTCGCGTGCATGTGACGTTAGGTTGGGTGCTGTTGGGTGGCATGCTGCTGTTTTCCGCCACCGGGCTGACCTGGTCTCAATGGGCGGGAGGAAACGTTGATAAATTGCGCTCTGAAATGAATTGGTTAACGCCTCAGGTCAATACCAAACTGCAGGGACCGGCGGAAGAGGTCGATCCTCATGCCGAACATCACGGGCATCACAGTGCGATGATGATGCCTGAGATGGCAATGGATCTGACGCTTTTCGACAACGTTCTGCATGCCGCAAGATCAGCGGGCATTGATGCCAGCAAGCTGGAGATCCGACCGGCAAAAATGGCCGATCGGGCGTGGACCGTGACGGAAATCGATCGTGGCTGGCCGACTCAGGTGGATGCGGTCGCTATTGATCCGCATTCCATGCAGATCCTGGATCGCACCCGTTTTGCGGATTTCCCGCTCATGGCAAAACTGACCCGCTGGGGTGTTGATTTCCACATGGGGATTCTCTTTGGGCTGGTAAATCAGCTGGCGCTGATCGCTTTCGGTATCGCTCTGTGCGTGTTGATTGCCTGGGGATATCGAATGTGGTGGATGCGACGCCCAACGCAGTCGGCAAGCAACCCCGTACTGACGCTTTGTCAGTGCTGGATGGTGTTGCCAGTGAGCGGACGGATTGTCTCGATCATGATCAGCATTGCGTTAGGGCTGGCAATGCCAGTGATGGGATGCAGCCTGCTGCTCTTTGTGGTCATTGACTGGTTGCGCTGGCGCGCGCAGTCGGTGTTATCACTGGCTGAATCAGCAAAGTAATCGGTTAAGGCGTGCTGATCACCACCGCAACACGGCGGTTTTCAGCGCGTCCTTGTGACGTGCTATTGCTGGCGACCGGGTGTTTTTTGCCTAATCCCTGCGTAGTGAGATTGCTGCGCGGGATATTTGCCCCTTTAGCCCAGGCATCAGCCACCACGTTTGCCCGCTTTAACGACAGGGATTGGTTGTAACTCTCTTCACCGTAGTTGTCGGTATGTCCGTCCATCCGGGCGTGCGTCAAGCCCGTTCCCGCCAGGCGTGAGGCCATCGACTGAATTTGTTGCTCGCTTTCAGCTCTGAGTTGCGACTCATTTTTGCCGAACAAAATTTTGTCAGAGAGACCGAGTGACCAGTCACCGTTCATTTCATTGAAGCCGTAAGACTTCATCGCAGCGACTTGTTCTGGCGTAAATTTTCCCTGAGGGGGGGCATGACAGCCCGCCAGAATAGTTGATGCTAATAAAACCGGAGCGAGATATCGCCTGAACATAACGTATTCCTTTTTAAGATATTATTTTTGTGCGCTGGTTTTTCACCAGATACATATTACGGTCGGCTTGCTCCAGTAATGCCTCTACTGAGGTATTTTCCCACGTAAGAGCAAAGCCAATGCTAAGTGACATGTTTGCAGTGTGCCCGTTATGAAGATCGTACGGACGGAGGAATTGCTGCGAAAGGGCAGCACAAAGTTGTTGGACGTCTGTTGCCGAATGGACGCCGTACAGAATCATGGCAAATTCATCTCCGCCAAGGCGGTACGATTGATGACGTTTCGCGCCAAACTCGACCATGCGGTTCGCCACTTCGATCAACACACAATCTCCGGCCGCATGGCCCCATGTGTCGTTAATGAGCTTAAAGTCATCGCCATCAAGAAACAGCAGAGCGGAGTTGGTTTGCGCAGAAGCGTCTTTCATCAGCGCCGCAATGCTGTTGCGGAAGGCGGCACGATTTGCGAGACCGGTCAGGGGGTCATGCATCGCGGTTCGCATCAACTGCGCATTTCTCGCCTGTAGCTTAAGCTGCCACTCTTCCATTTCATCGAGCAGACTATTAAAGTCCTGGCCGAAGCGATGAAATTCTTCAATACGCTCTTCTTCCACTCGACGCGAAAAGTTGCGATTCGATTTAACGTCATGCACAACATCAGTGATGTTTTGTAGCGCGTTCACTATTCCGTTATGCAGAGACTGCGTGATGGACAGGGCGACAAACGCAGCGATAAGAATACACCCGGTCAGGACGGCGAAAGACATCCAGATAAAGTGGCTGATCAGGCTGTCGCGCGCAGTAATACGCACTTCGCCAATAGCATGACCGTTATGTAAGACGGGCTGAATCGCGGGTGTGGGGAACAGCCAGCGGCTGACCAGAGTCCCCAGCGCATCGGGATTATCGTCGGGATTCCACGACCAGTGCGCAAAACGTTTACCCTGTCCGTCGAGTACTTCGGCTACGGCAAACTGCCCCTGTTTGCCCAACATGGCAAGCGTTTCAGTGGCAGCTGTCGCGTCGTTGAACACCAGCGAAGCCTCAAGACTCCGGCTCATTGTGGCGCTGGTTAATTCGAGATTTTTTTGCGCATATTGTTTTAGCGTGACGACTGAGGCAATAGATAATAATAGCCATATCAGGGTCATAGTGATAACGACGCTAATCATACTGATGCGTCTTAACGTTCTTTTAAATGTCGGTCGTGACGTTGAAGTGAATTCCTTATTCATGCTTCTTATTCCGGGCAAGCATTAACACTTCTGGATTGACCCTGACACCACTACGGGATAGTGCATCCAGATTTATAGAAAATCGTACTGTGTCTTCATTAATTATCAGGCAAAATGCGCTGCCAATAACACATTCAGGATTTTGTTCGGTGATTAATAGCAGCGCTCTTCCCTGATAACGGTTTATTAATTCAAGCTGGCTTGCGGGTGATTCGTTACCAAAATAAATAGCATCGCAAGTGGCATTAAGTGCTTCAGATTCACTATGAACAATCAGTGGGCTATAAGGTAAAGGTACGGACCCACTTTCACTGAGCGCCTGCGTATAGTGTGAAGAGGCAAAAATACAGAGCTTGGGCTGGCCGGAAAGCGAGGGCCAGCGGGTATAACTGACGATTCCAGAGACGATCGCGCGAACTGACTTATCCGTCGGCGTTTGCGCTGCGGCGAGAGTTTTCCCTCCGACCGTCAGAAGTATTAGCGCCAGTGTCAGTTGGCATAAAGAGATCGCAAAATAATGTCTCACCTGAAACCGCCGCACCGCTCTGAAATATATTTCTCTCAATATTATCCGCAGACTATCATTTTTTACGTGAGTCGTCATTATGTGAAATTGTTGTTCACGGGACTTAAGTAAAATCTAAAGCAGAATTTGAATGCAGTCGCTATGCAATAAGGTCAATTAAGTCTGGAGGCTCGCAAACCTTCATCCATTCCTTTTTGCCAGGATTTACGCAATAAATCCGCATTTTCTGCTGTATCGCAACTGGCGGGGAATATTTTCCCCGAGAGACCCCACGCATAGACAAAGTCGTCAGTACATATTCTTTTCTGGCCATCTGCATAACCACGCAGATATTCACTACGATTCACATCGGGATCGTTAAAGTTATCGGCGAGCGTTTCATTGCTTTTTACCGACGCACCATTCATGGCATCTTCTTTGCCGGCAGTAAACCAGCTGGTACCGGTCCAGTCTGGCTGGAAGGTGTAGGGATTGATTTGACAGCCTGTCAAAAGCAGTGCCAGCAGGGCGAAAACCAGTGGGCGCATAGGATTCTCCTTTTTGTTCAGCATAGCCTGGCGTTGAGAAGTTTGACTGTAATTTTATGTTTACGATAATGGTGGGTATTTTTTGCTATAAAACGCAATGTGTAAATTAAAATTTACGGAATTTGGATTGAAATCTTTACTGCGTGTGGTATTGTGAGCTCACCTCATCGAGGAAAACACTATCGCAAACGAGCATTACAGGATCGCCATCATGCAAAAAGACGCGCTGAACAACGTACATATTACCGACGAACAAGTTTTGATCACTCCGGATCAGTTAAAGCTGGAATTCCCACTGAGTTCTGAGCAAGAAGCGCAAATCGAGCAGTCGCGCCAGACCATCTCTGACATCATTGCCGGTCGCGATCCGCGCCTGCTGGTGGTGTGCGGTCCATGCTCGATTCACGATCCTGAAACCGCGATTGAATATGCTCGTCGATTTAAAGTGTTAGCCGAAGAGGTCAGCGATAGCCTCTACCTGGTCATGCGCGTCTATTTTGAAAAACCTCGTACCACCGTGGGCTGGAAGGGGTTGATCAACGACCCGCACATGGATGGTTCGTTTGATGTTGAATCCGGCCTGAAGATTGCGCGTCATCTGCTGGTTGAACTGGTCAGCATGGGTCTGCCACTGGCGACTGAAGCGCTCGATCCTAATAGCCCGCAATACCTCGGCGATCTGTTTAGCTGGTCTGCGATTGGTGCACGTACAACCGAATCACAAACTCACCGCGAGATGGCTTCTGGCCTGTCGATGCCGGTCGGTTTTAAAAATGGCACCGATGGCAGTCTGGCAACCGCCATCAACGCCATGCGTGCCGCTGCTATGCCGCACCGTTTTGTCGGGATTAACCAGGCCGGCCAGGTTTGCCTGCTGCAAACTCAGGGTAACCCTGATGGACATGTGATTTTGCGCGGCGGTAAAGCACCGAACTACAGCCCTGCGGATGTGGCGCAGTGTGAAAAAGAGATGGAACAGGCGGGACTGCGTCCGGCTCTGATGGTAGATTGCAGCCATGGTAATTCGAACAAAGATTACCGTCGCCAGCCTGCGGTTGCGGAATCCGTGGTCGCCCAAATTAAAGATGGTAACCGTTCTATTATTGGACTGATGATTGAAAGCAACATCCACGAAGGTAATCAGTCGTCTGAACAGCCGCGCAGTGCCATGAAACACGGTGTATCCGTTACGGACGCCTGTATCAGTTGGGAAGCGACAGACGCTTTGCTGCGTGAGATCCACAAAGATTTGAACGGTCAACTGGCGACGCGTCTGGCTTAAGAGGTTTTTATGGTTGCAGAATTGACTGCACTGCGCGATCAAATTGATGAAGTCGACAAGGCGCTGCTGGATCTTCTGGCACGCCGTATGTCGCTGGTCGCTGAAGTCGGTGAAGTGAAAAGCAAATACGGTTTGCCGATTTATGTGCCGGAGCGTGAAGCGTCAATGCTGGCGTCCCGACGCGATGAAGCGCAGTCCATGGGGGTTTCCCCTGATTTGATTGAAGATGTACTGCGTCGCGTGATGCGTGAATCCTACTCCAGCGAGAACGACAAAGGATTTAAAACCCTGTGTCCGTCATTGCGCCCAGTGGTCATTGTGGGCGGCGGCGGCCAGATGGGCCGTCTATTCGAAAAAATGCTGACGCTTTCTGGCTATCAGGTGCGCATTTTTGAAAAAGAGGATTGGGCACGCGCGACAGATTTGATGGCTGATGCAGGCATGGTTATCGTCAGCGTGCCGATTCATGTCACTGAGCAGATCATTGCGAAGCTCCCACCGTTACCGGATGACTGCATTCTGGTTGATCTGGCGTCGGTGAAAAATGGTCCACTCCAGGCGATGCTGACGGCGCACAAAGGCCCGGTATTGGGGTTACACCCAATGTTTGGCCCGGATAGCGGCAGTCTGGCGAAGCAGGTGGTCGTGTACTGTGATGGTCGTCAGCCCGAAGCCTATCAGTGGTTCCTGGAACAGATTCAGGTATGGGGCGCGCGTCTACATCGCATCAGTGCTGTTGAACACGATCAAAACATGGCGTTTATTCAGGCGCTGCGCCACTTTGCGACCTTTGCCTATGGTTTGCATCTGGCGGAAGAAAACGTTCAGCTTGAGCAACTGCTGGCGCTTTCGTCACCCATCTACCGTCTTGAACTGGCAATGGTAGGACGTCTGTTTGCGCAGGACCCGCAACTTTACGCGGATATTATTATGTCGTCAGAGAATAATCTGGCGCTGATCAAACGTTATTACCAGCGTTTTGGTGAGGCTATCGCGTTACTGGAACAAGGCAACAAGCAGGCGTTTATCGACAGTTTCCGCAAGGTCGAGCACTGGTTCGGGGATCACGCGAAACGTTTCCAGAATGAAAGCCGTACTCTGTTGCGCCAGGCGAATGATAGTCGCCAGTAGCCCAGTGATGTATATACTAAAAGCCAGCTTAGCTGGCTTTTTTCATTTTGGGGATGGGTCATGGTTGAACCACACGTTCTGTTTGATTACACCGGGCATTTACCTGAATGCCCGACCTGGAGTGAGGGCGAGAATGCGCTCTATTGGGCGGATATTCTGGAAGGGGAGATTCATCGGTATCATCTCCCGTCGGCTACTCACTCTGTTCTCTCTTTCCACGAAGAAGTCGGGTGCTTTGCATTACGCGAGAAGGGCGGTTTTATCGTGGCAATGCGTAACGCTATCTGGCTTACCGACAAACACGGTTTGCTCCAACGTAAAGTCTGCGATAACCCTTCCAATCCTCAGCTTGCACGCTTTAACGATGGCGGTACCGATCATCGTGGGCGTTTTTACGCGGGCACATTCTGGGGGCCGGGCGATTATAACGGCGCCATGCTGATGCGTATTGATAACGACCTGACGCCTAAAGTTATTCAGTGTGATATCCACGGGCATAACGGCCTGGCGTTTAGCCCGGACCACCAGTGGATGTTTACCTCGGATACGCCAAACAGCGTGATTTACCGTACGCCCTTAAATGAACATGGCGAGCCGGGGATGCGTGACGACTTTCGCCGGTTTGAAAAGGGGGAGGGCATGCCTGACGGTGCGGCGATGGACGTTGAAGGGTGCTACTGGAGCGCGCTGTTTGATGGCTGGCGTATTGCGCGTTTTTCACCGCAGGGTGAACAACTGGAAGAATACCGACTACCGGTGCGTTGTCCGACGATGGTTTGCTTTGGCGGTGATGACATGAAAACGCTGTTTATCACGACGACGCGAGAAAATATGAACGCTGAAGAAGTGGCTAAATATCCGCTTTCTGGTGCGATCTTCACCCTGCCAGTCAACGTGGCAGGAATGAAGAAAAGCCCCTTTGTCGAACGTTAAACCGGATCGACCGGCACCACGTTTTCGCCTGGATAGCAGCCCAATACCTTCATTGAACGGGTGATTTCACCCAGTTCACGCAGGGCTTTCTGCATGGAAGCGGACTCCAGGTTAGCCTGGATATCAAGATAAAACATCTCTTCCCACGGATTGCCGTTGATTGGGCGGGACTCAAGTTTGGTCATGATCAGATTGTGATTCCGCAGAACCAGCAGCGCTTCTACCAACGCACCGGCCTGCTGACCCGTTGCCATAAGCAGCGTTGTTTTGGCGGGCACCTGTTCGGATACGTTAATGGCTTTGCGCGCCAGGACCACGAAGCGGGTGATGTTTTGCGTTTGATTTGCCAGGTTTCGCTCCAGTACCTGCAAGCCGTACAGAGCACCGCCTGCTTCACTGCCCAACGCCGCAACGGTTGGCGAATTAGCCTGCGCGACTTTCGCCATCGCTGCCGAGGTACTCTCGGTGTACTCAATTTTCCAGTTTGGGTAACGGTTCAGGAACTGACTACACTGCTGGAACGGCTGCGGGTGGCTGTACACCGTATTTACCTGGCTGAGATCGGTTGAACCCGAAACCAGAACGCAATGGTCGATAGGGATATTAAGCTCGCCAACCAGCGACAGACTGGTGTGCTGGAGCAGGTCGTAGACATCGTTAATCGCGCCGGAACTGGTGTTTTCAATCGGGACGACGGCGTAATCAGCTTGCCCGGTTTCGACCTGATTAAAGATATCGGCGAATTTTGCGCAGCCACTTTCAATGAATTCTTCGAAATGACGTGCCGCATACTGGCGCGCTGCAAGATGGGAATACGATCCTTTTGGCCCGAGGAAGGCCACGCGCGCTGAGTGCGGATTGGTTTGATTCAAATGCTGTTGCAGCAACGCCTGCTGGGTGAGAACGGAATCTTCGATGATGAGCTGAAAAAGGCGAGTGATGTAGTGAGCATCCAGATGATGAGCTTTACCAAGCTGAATCAGGCGTTCCAGCAAATCGCGCTCGCGATCGATGTCTCGCACCGGGCGGTGGGAATCCAGCTTGGCTTTACCCACTTCAACTGCAAGCGCACGGCGTTCGGCCAGCAGCGCCAGTAGTTTCTCGTCCAGCGCGCTGATTTTTACTCGCAGATCCAGTAACGGGTTTTCCGATGTCATAGCGTTGCCTATTTCGTTTATTGTTATCATAAAAAAGGCCTCCCGGTTTGGGAGGCCTTGTTGTTCGTCTTCGCATTCTTTATCACACGACGAAACGCCTCCCAATCAGGGGAAGGTAAAAAAGAATGCGAAGAAAAACGGGGTATATTTCATGAATTCATCCTGTGAGTGATAGCTCTAAAGTACCCGTACTGTTTTCGTTCTGTCAATAAAAAACGCGCCCGAAGGCGCGTTGGCGGTATACTCAATTTAAAGGATTACTCTTCTTCAACTTCTTCCGCTAAGCTTGCGTCTTTCACCGATGTCGCGGCGCGACGGGCTTCGCCTTTGTGTTGCACTTTATTGAGCTGCCGTTCCAGCTTGTTGATCAAATCGTTGATAGCCGTATACATATCTTCGTGTTTAGCGCTGGCGACCAGATGGCCGTTAGGTGTATTGATAGTTGCATCAGCGGTAAAACCCTTCGGTTCCTTAGACAGAATGATATGCGGGTTAATCAGGTGTGTTTGCCATTTATCAAGTTTGGCGAGACGGTCTGCGACGTGCTGGCGGATTGCCGGAGTAATTTCCATTTGTTTACTGGTAATGTTCATTGTCATAAAAGTTACCTCTTGTCTTTCCGTCTTAGTGATTCCAGCATACCTTTCCCAATGTCAAAATGTGTGATCTAAATCACACATTTTTGTCACTTTTTGTCAGGGAACCTTTTTTGTGAGCCTCGACAGGAAGACGCGTTTTTTTCCTTGTCGAAGTGCGGATTTGCAGCCATAGTTGATAGGATTGGTCGGGGCTACAGCGCCCCAGTAAGCGATAAAATGAATAAAAAAACGGCAGCCCATGGGCTGCCGTTTTACATAGCGTAAAGCAATTAGGTATTGCTGCTGTTCGCGGCAATGATCTTCGCTACTTTTTCTGCCTGAGCGTTCATCTGCATCTGGCGATAGGCATTTTCCATCAGCTTCAGTCCGTCGCGGGTCGCCTGAGTGTCAGGATAATCACGCAACATTCCTTCTACGCGGTTCACGACTGCCACCCATGCACCACGGCGGGTATAGTATTCGGCAACGGAGTATTCATACTTAGCCAGACGATCTTTCAGGAACACCAGACGCTTGGTCGCATCGGTGGTGTACTGGCTGTTTGGATAGCCGCGTACCAGTTTTGAGAAATCGTTGAAGGCATCGCGCGCGTGCTGCGGGTCGCGGTCAGAACGATCCACACCGAAGAAACCTTGCAGAGCACTGTCATCCAGCGCCATGTTGGTTAGGCCACGCATATACATGACATAATCAATGTTCGGATGAGTCGGGTTTAGACGCATGAAGCGATCGATCGTTGCCTGAGCCAGCGGCAGATCGGCATTTTTGTAGTAGGCATAGATAAGATCTAACTGTACCTGCTGGGAATAAGGACCAAATGGATAACGATTATCCAGCGCTTCCAGTTGCGTTATGGCCTGTTTCCAGTTACCGTCCTGGAGTTTTTGCTGAGCAGTCGCATAGATTTCATTCGGCGGATTGTCAGGGACCTGTTCATTTGAACCGGAGCAGCCCACCAAAGCCAGGCTCAACGTGGCCGCTGCCACCAGATATTTCATGCGCGTCATGACGTTTTGACTTTCCTCAAATGTTTGTCCGGGAGAATCTCTTTCCTGCTCCCGATTAAGACCAGCTACAATAGCACACTATATTATACGGCAAAGCCGTAAAACCCAACGTTAAACGAAGAAGCAGTCTATGGCACAACGAGTAGAACTCACCGCAACAGTCTCCGAAAATCAGCTCGGTCAACGCTTAGATCAAGCTTTGGCCGAAATGTTCCCTGATTATTCGCGTTCACGCATAAAAGAATGGATTCTTGACCAACGAGTGATGGTCAACGGCAAAGTTTGGGACACGCCAAAAGAGAAAGTGTTAGGTGGGGAAGTGGTCGCCATCAATGCTGAAATCGATGAAGAAGTCCGTTTTGAAGCACAAGATATCCCGCTTACCATCGTCTATGAAGATGATGACATTCTGGTGATCAACAAGCCTCGCGGCCTGGTTGTCCACCCGGGAGCGGGTAATCCTGATGGTACAGTGCTGAATGCGCTGCTCCACTACTATCCACCGATCACCGATGTGCCGCGTGCAGGCATCGTGCATCGTCTGGATAAAGACACAACCGGTTTGATGGTCGTCGCAAAAACTGTTCCGGCGCAAACGCGCTTGGTGGAATCGTTGCAGCTGCGTGAAATCACCCGTGAATATGAAGCGGTCGCGATCGGTCACATGACCTCAGGTGGTACGGTAGAAGAGCCGATCAGCCGTCACCCGACCAAACGCACGCACATGTCAGTGCATCCGATGGGGAAACCCGCGGTAACGCATTACCGCATTATGGAACATTTCCGCATTCATACGCGTTTGCGTTTGCGTCTGGAAACGGGCCGTACTCACCAGATCCGTGTGCACATGTCGCACATTACGCATCCGCTGGTGGGTGATCAGGTTTATGGCGGACGCCCGCGTCCACCTAAAGGCGCTTCTGAAGAATTTATCAGCACGCTGCGTAAATTTGATCGTCAGGCTTTGCACGCCACCATGCTGCGCCTGTATCACCCGATTACAGGCATCGAGATGGAATGGCATGCGCCTATTCCTCAGGACATGGTCGAGCTCATCGAAGCGATGCGTGCAGATTTTGAAGAGCATAAGGATAAAGTGGACTGGTTATGACCAAACTGATAGTCCCGGCGTGGCCACTACCTAAAGGTGTGGCTGCCTGTAGTTCTACCCGAATCGGCGGCGTGAGTCAGGATGCGTGGGAGTCACTGAATTTAGGTGCGCACTGCGGCGATAACCTTGACCATGTTGACGAAAACCGCAAGCGGATGTTTGCGGCGGGACATCTGCCTTCAAAACCGGTTTGGCTTGAGCAGGTGCATGGCACTGACGTATTGAAGTTAACGGGCGAGCCCTATACCTCAAAACGTGCGGATGCCTCCTACAGCAATACGCCCGGGACAGTTTGTGCCGTTATGACTGCCGACTGTTTGCCTGTTCTGTTGTGCAATCAAGCCGGTACGGAAGTTGCAGCAGCGCATGCCGGATGGCGTGGGCTGTGTGCTGGTGTTCTGGAAGAGACCGTGGCATGTTTTGCGGATCGTCCGGAGAACATGATTGCCTGGCTTGGCCCGGCAATCGGTCCACAGGCCTTTGAAGTCGGCCCTGAAGTGCGCGACGCTTTTATCGCAGAAGATGCGCAGGCGGCGAGTGCGTTTCAGGTAAAAGGGGATAAATATCTGGCTGATATTTATCAACTGGCTCGCCAGCGCTTAAACAATGTCGGCATCACGCACATCTTTGGCGGCGATCGTTGCACCTTCACAGAAAAGGGTGATTTTTTCTCTTATCGTCGCGACAATACCACTGGTCGTATGGCAAGTTTTATTTGGCTGATATAACCTAAAGAATCAAGACGATCCGGCACGCGCCGTTTTCTTTTCGCATAATTCAGGTCATTAACCTTGAATAATTGAGGGATGACCTCATTTAATCTCCAGTAGCAAAATTGACCTGTTATGGGAGGAGTTATGCGTCTGGATCGTCTTACCAATAAATTCCAGCTTGCTCTCGCCGACGCCCAGTCACTCGCACTGGGGCGCGACAACCAATTTATCGAACCTCTTCATTTAATGAGCGCCTTGCTGAATCAGGAAGGGGGATCGGTACGTCCTTTACTCACGTCTGCTGGCATTAATGCCGGCCAGTTACGCACAGCCATCGATCAGGCACTCGGTCGTTTGCCGCAGGTAGAAGGCACCGGTGGTGACGTTCAGCCATCACAGGACTTAGTGCGTGTACTGAATCTTTGCGACAAGCTGGCGCAAAAACGTGGAGACAACTTTATTTCGTCAGAACTCTTCGTTCTGGCTGCGCTTGAATCACGCGGCACCCTGACCGACCTGTTGAAATCGGCCGGAGCCACAACCGCCAACGTGAGTCAGGCGATTGATCAAATGCGTGGAGGTGATAGCGTGAACGACCAGGGGGCCGAAGACCAACGTCAGGCTTTGAAGAAATTTACCATTGATCTGACCGAACGCGCCGAACAAGGCAAACTCGATCCGGTCATTGGTCGTGACGAAGAGATTCGTCGAACCATTCAGGTGCTGCAACGCCGCACCAAAAATAACCCGGTGCTGATCGGTGAGCCAGGTGTGGGTAAAACCGCCATCGTCGAAGGTTTGGCGCAGCGAATTGTTAATGGTGAAGTGCCTGAGGGCTTGAAAGGTCGGCGTGTTTTAGCGCTTGATATGGGCTCGCTGGTGGCCGGTGCGAAATACCGTGGTGAATTTGAAGAGCGTCTGAAAGGGGTTCTGAACGATCTGTCGAAACAGGAAGGCAATGTCATTCTGTTCATCGATGAATTACACACCATGGTCGGAGCAGGTAAAGCCGATGGCGCTATGGATGCGGGCAATATGCTCAAACCCGCTCTGGCACGCGGGGAATTGCACTGCGTGGGTGCCACCACGCTTGACGAGTACCGACAGTATATAGAGAAAGATGCAGCGCTTGAGCGTCGTTTCCAGAAAGTGTTTGTCGCCGAGCCGACAGTTGAAGACACCATTGCTATTTTACGTGGCCTGAAAGAGCGCTATGAGCTGCACCATCATGTGCAAATTACTGACCCGGCGATTGTCGCGGCGGCAACGTTGTCGCATCGATATATTGCCGACAGACAACTGCCGGATAAAGCCATCGACCTGATTGATGAAGCTGCATCCAGCATTCGTATGCAGATAGACTCGAAACCGGAAGAGCTCGACAGGCTGGAGCGTCGAATCATTCAGCTCAAGCTGGAACAGCAGGCGCTGAAGAAAGAGTCTGATGAAGCGAGTAAAAAACGCCTTGATATGCTTAATGAGGAACTGGACGACAAAGAGCGCCAGTATTCCGAGTTAGAAGAGGAGTGGAAAGCTGAGAAAGCGTCACTTTCAGGAACGCAGACTATTAAGGCCGAACTTGAACAGGCGAAAATTGCAATCGAACAGGCTCGTCGCGTAGGCGATCTGGGACGGATGTCAGAGCTGCAGTACGGAAAAATTCCTGAGCTGGAAAAACAGCTCGAGTTTGCCATGCAGTCTGAAGGTAAGACGATGCGGCTGCTGCGTAACAAAGTGACCGATGTCGAAATTGCCGATGTGCTGGCGCGTTGGACCGGTATTCCTGTCGCGCGCATGCTCGAAGGTGAACGCGATAAACTGCTGCGTATGGAGCATGATCTCCATCATCGCGTGATTGGTCAGAATGAAGCTGTCGAAGCGGTATCGAATGCCATTCGCCGTAGCCGTGCAGGTTTGTCTGATCCTAACCGTCCTATTGGTTCGTTCCTGTTCCTTGGGCCTACGGGTGTAGGTAAAACGGAACTGTGTAAAGCGCTGGCGAACTTTATGTTTGATAGCGATGACGCGATGGTACGTATCGACATGTCGGAGTTTATGGAGAAACATTCCGTCTCGCGTTTGGTCGGGGCGCCTCCGGGATATGTGGGTTATGAAGAAGGCGGCTATCTGACAGAAGCTGTGCGCCGTCGTCCTTATTCCGTCATCCTGCTGGATGAAGTGGAAAAGGCTCATCCGGATGTCTTCAATATCCTGTTGCAGGTATTGGACGATGGTCGACTGACGGATGGGCAGGGGAGAACTGTCGATTTCCGTAATACGGTTATCATTATGACTTCGAACCTGGGTTCTGATTTGATTCAGGAACGATTCGGCGAACTTGATTACGGCCATATGAAAGATCTGGTAATGGGCGTTGTGAGCCACAGCTTCCGTCCAGAATTCATTAACCGTATAGATGAAGTCGTGGTCTTCCACCCTCTGGGTGAGAAACACATTGCTTCTATTGCTCAGATTCAGTTGCAACGTTTATATAAACGTCTTGAAGACCGTGGCTATGAAATCCACATTTCTGACGATGCGCTGAAGCTGCTTAGCGAAAACGGTTACGATCCGGTGTATGGCGCTCGACCTTTGAAACGGGCTATCCAGCAGCAGATTGAAAACCCATTGGCACAACAGCTCCTGTCCGGGGAACTGGTTCCAGGGAAAATCATTCGTCTGGAAGTGAACGAAGACCGAATCGTCGCAGTGCAGTAAGATGTAAAACAGTAAAACGGGCCCCTCGGGGCTCGTTTTTGTTTGGTAATTAAGCTGTGTCGTTTGTTTAAAAAGCAAATCGCCTGGAAAGTAGGCGCTTGATAAAAAATTTTCACTTTATACTTGCGGCCTCGGAATAACTCCCTATAATGCGCCTCCACTGACACGGAACAACGGAACACAAGCCGCCGGGTCAGCGGGGTTCAGCGATGAACGCCGGCAGAGAAAAGCGAAAATAAACGCTTGACTCTGAATGAGGAA
>NZ_JBWLAQ010000010.1:0-103771 GCF_056490165.1 Lelliottia sp. GFLA7
GTCCCGTATAATACGTTTTCCTCTTTCAGAGTCAATCCTTTATTTCAGCATTTTTCTCTTCAACCGAACCGGCTGTTTGTGTGAAGTGATTCACATCCGCCGTGTCGATGGAGGCGCATTATAGGGAGTTCTCGAGCGTCCGCAATACTTAAATGACAGAAAAATGACTGACTGCTGCATTCCACAGCAAAACCCCGCCTTATACCTGTTTTCACACAGACTTATCCACAATGCTGCGAAAATTTGAAAATTCGCGAGCGTTGCGCAAACGTTTTCGTTAAAATGCACGCGCTAAACAAGGATGCCCCGTTAGGGGTGTTAGATGAGTTTTTTGCGAAAAATTCATCTAACACTCTCTGTCATCGTGAAATCCAGGGGATTTACCATGCAACAACGTCGTCCAGTCCGCCGCGCTCTGCTCAGTGTTTCTGACAAAGCCGGTATCGTCGAATTCGCTCAGGCACTTTCTACTCGTGGTGTAGAGCTGCTATCTACCGGCGGCACCGCTCGCCTGTTAGCAGATAAAGGTCTGCCGGTAACCGAAGTGTCCGATTACACCGGTTTCCCGGAAATGATGGATGGACGCGTAAAGACCCTGCATCCGAAAGTACACGGCGGCATTCTCGGTCGTCGCGGCCAGGACGACGGCATCATGGAACAACACGACATCGCCCCGATCGATATGGTGGTCGTTAACCTTTATCCGTTCGCCCAAACCGTCGCACGCGAAAACTGCTCACTGGAAGACGCCGTTGAGAACATTGATATCGGTGGCCCGACCATGGTGCGCTCCGCAGCGAAGAACCATAAAGATGTTGCCATCGTAGTAAAGAGCAGTGACTACGACGTCATTATTAAAGAAATGGATGCCAACGAAGGTTCTCTTCTGCTGGCGACCCGTTTCGACCTCGCCATCAAAGCGTTTGAACACACCGCCGCTTACGACAGCATGATCGCCAACTACTTTGGTAGCCTGGTTCCGGCCTATCACGGCGAAAGCAACGAACCTTCAGGTCGTTTCCCGCGTACCCTCAATCTGAACTTCATTAAGAAGCAGGATATGCGTTACGGCGAAAACAGCCACCAGAACGCAGCCTTCTATATAGAAGAAGAAATTAAAGAGGCGTCCGTCGCGACCGCTCAACAGGTTCAAGGCAAAGCGCTCTCTTATAACAACATCGCTGATACCGACGCGGCGCTGGAGTGTGTGAAAGAGTTCAGCGAGCCGGCATGCGTCATCGTGAAACATGCCAATCCGTGTGGCGTTGCCGTCAGCACGTCTATTCTTGAAGCCTACGACCGGGCTTACAAAACCGATCCGACGTCCGCGTTCGGCGGCATTATCGCGTTTAACCGTGAACTTGATGCCGAGACGGCACAGGCAATCATCTCCCGTCAGTTTGTCGAAGTGATCATCGCGCCTTCCGCAACAGAAGAAGCCCTGAAAATCACCGCAGCCAAACAAAACGTTCGCGTGCTGGTTTGTGGTCAGTGGGCTAAGCGCGTTCCAGGTCTGGATTTCAAACGTGTTAATGGCGGCCTGCTGGTTCAGGATCGTGATTTGGGCATGGTGACCGCGGGCGACCTGCGTGTCGTGACTCAACGTCAGCCAACCGAACAAGAACTGCGTGACGCGCTGTTCTGCTGGAAGGTCGCCAAATTTGTTAAATCCAACGCGATTGTGTATTCGAAAGAGAATATGACGATCGGCATAGGCGCAGGCCAGATGAGCCGCGTCTACTCTGCCAAAATCGCCGGTATTAAAGCCAGCGATGAAGGCCTGGAAGTAAAAGGCTCCGCAATGGCATCTGACGCCTTCTTCCCGTTCCGCGACGGTATTGATGCAGCAGCAGCCGTTGGCGTGACCTGTGTTATCCAGCCGGGCGGATCCATTCGTGATGATGAAGTCATCGCCGCCGCTGACGAACACGGCATCGCCATGATCTTCACCGACATGCGTCACTTCCGCCATTAATCCCGGAGTCAAAAATGAAAGTATTAGTCATTGGTAACGGCGGGCGCGAGCACGCTCTGGCATGGAAAGCTGCGCAGTCGCCGCGGGTGAGCACCGTTTTTGTCGCGCCGGGTAACGCTGGTACGGCACTGGAACCCACTCTGCAGAATGTGGCTATCGGTGTGACCGATATTCCGGCGCTGCTGGATTTTGCTCAGAGCGAGAAAATCGATCTCACCATCGTCGGTCCAGAAGCACCGCTGGTCATTGGCGTGGTTGATGCATTCCGCGCCGCTGGCCTGACAATCTTTGGTCCTACAGAAGGCGCTGCACAGCTGGAAGGCTCTAAAGCATTCACTAAAGATTTCCTCGCGCGTCATAAAATCCCGACGGGCGAATATCAGAACTTCACTGAAGTTGAATCTGCGCTGGCTTATTTGCGTGAAAAAGGTGCACCGATCGTCATTAAAGCCGACGGTCTGGCGGCCGGGAAAGGTGTTATCGTCGCGATGACGCTCGAAGAAGCCGAAGCCGCGGTTCAGGATATGCTGGCGGGCAACGCTTTTGGCGATGCGGGTCATCGTATCGTGATTGAGGAGTTCCTCGACGGTGAAGAGGCCAGCTTTATTGTCATGGTTGACGGCGAGCACGTTCTGCCGATGGCCACCAGCCAGGATCACAAACGCGTTGGCGATGCGGATACCGGGCCGAATACCGGCGGAATGGGCGCTTACTCTCCGGCACCAGTTGTGACTGATGAAGTCCACCAGCGCACCATGGACCGCATCATCTGGCCAACCGTCAAAGGCATGGCAGCAGAAGGCAATACCTACACCGGTTTCCTGTACGCCGGTCTGATGATCGACAAGCAGGGCAATCCAAAAGTTATCGAATTCAACTGCCGCTTCGGTGACCCAGAAACTCAGCCAATTATGCTGCGTATGAAGTCCGATCTGGTTGAACTGTGTCTGGCAGCATGCGAAGGCAAGCTGGATGAGAAAACATCCGAGTGGGACGATCGCGCTTCTCTGGGCGTGGTGATCGCTGCGGGCGGTTATCCGGGTGATTACCGCAACGGTGACGAGATCCACGGCCTGCCGCTCGAAGAAGTCGATGGCGGTAAAGTGTTCCACGCCGGGACGAAACTCGCAGACGACGATCGTGTATTGACCAATGGCGGGCGCGTACTGTGCGCAACGGCGCTGGGAAATACGGTTGCTGAAGCGCAGAAACGTGCGTATGCACTGATGGCTGATATTCACTGGGACGGCAGCTTTAGCCGCAGCGATATTGGTTACCGTGCTATTGCACGCGAGCAAGGCGAGTAATTCATGTTGGCCCTCTCCGTCTGGAGGGGGTTTTCAATCAGAAGTGTTTTTCTGTCGGCTGCCAGGTACAAAAATCTTCATTTGCCACCAGCAACAGCTGCGAACCTTCAGATGCTTCAAGCCAGGCCACACTCACTTCCATTGACGAATGACGTTGGCGTCTTTCGATACGCTCCCTTGCCCACGCGTCCAAATCAGGTTTGATCGTTTGACTTTCACAGGTGGTCACCGTGCCATCGGCATGCCAGCGCCCCTGGCGCAGCACAACGCGTCCCTGACGCAGCGCATCGCTGGTCTGGCGGATTTGTTCGGCGCGATAGCGGTATAAAGCGATTTGATCGCTTGAGAGCTGCTGCTTTTGGCCGTCAACTTCGCGCTGCATAAAGCTCAGCTCGCCGCGACCATCAAACCGGACACGAATGTGTTCAGGCGTTTTACTGTAGATATTGAGTTCAATCAGCGACAGCGCATCATCCTGCCAGCGGTATTCCGCTGTAGAGGTATTGCCCTTGTGCCACGGACTGAATGCAGAAAGGAGATGGACTTCACCATTGACGTCTTTACGCCAGATTCGCACCGCACCCTGATCGGCCGCGTATCCACTCGCGGTGAAGGGCGGCAAAGCGGAATCATGGCTGCAGGCCGAAAGCAACAGCACGCCTGCCAGCGCCAACGTTGAGCGCCAGACAGACAAAAGGGGCGAAACCGCCCCCTTGTTAAAACTGTTCACTGCCACGCGGCTTACTTAACTGCGTCTTTCAGTGCTTTACCAGAAACAAATGCTGGTACGTTAGCAGCAGCAATTTTGATTTCTTTACCGGTCTGCGGGTTGCGGCCAGTACGCTCAGCGCGGTGGTTCACTTTGAAGGTACCGAAACCAACCAGTTGTACAGCATCGCCTTCTTTCAGAGACTCAGTAATAGCAGCCAGGGTGGATTCCAGTGCAGCTTTAGCCTGCACTTTAGACAGATCAGCCTTGTCCGCAATTACATCAATCAGTTGAGTCTTGTTCATAAGTTATCCTTTCAATGTGTTTATCGCTTGCTAAGCATCGAGTGCGACGAAAATGCCAAAAAAGCACTCTCCTGCATACACGCACCGATAGCCACTTTTTTTCGCCCCCCAAATGTAGACCAGACGGGGGGCAGAAGGGAAGAGTAGAGGTGCGACAAAACAGGCGTTAAATCACGTTTTATTGTCTCACTGGTTAAAAATTATACCAATATTACTCTCACCCGCCTCGCGTAAGTCCGCGCGCAGGCCTTTTATCAGTTCAATATCGCGTTCTTCGCAGTCGGCCAAAAGTCGGAATATTTCCCACTGAATGTCCCATTCTTGCTCAACTGCCGGGTTCACTCTCAGCTCTTCGTCGGTCATTTCACGACCTTCTTGCGTCATTTCCAGCATCGCAACGGTCGTAATCGACGCCTTACTCACTTCGATGGCATGCTCCAGAGTTTCACCGCTTAAACGCGAATGCACCAGTTCACTCAATGCCACGCAGGCGTCGATCGCCGGATAGACACCATACATATCGTAGTCATCCGCCGACGGGATTGCCTCTTCCAGCTTTTCGAGCTGAGAGTCAAAGTTCACCTTCGCGTCTTTAACCGTCAGTGTTTCCCAAATCAGATCAAGAATACGGCGATAAATCTGGCCTTCACCAAATTCGGTTTCCTTACAGAACGTCGCATAATTGGGATACATGCGCTCGCACAGGCAAGCCATAAAGGTCACGTGCTGCCAGCTTTCCAGCTTCTCAAGGCGCAGATGAATCGGGTTTTGTAACATGATGATGTCTCGAATCGGAAATTAGCGGCAGTTTACCTGAATCAAGGTTGAATTTCCTGCCAACGAATAAAAGCCGGGCGCGCCGATGCGACCGCATCAGCCCAGCGCGTCGGCTCTGGTAAACGGTAACCTTTCATACAACGCTGCACCCACGCCAGGGCACTGTCTGTGCTCACGCGATGCCCAGTCGCTACGAACAGCGGATTGCATCGCGCTTTGCTGCGCCAGACCCACGCCAGCTGCTCGCCTTTATCCATCAACGGTGCCAGCGCGCCCGGCTCAGCGGAAAGGGGTTCAAATTTCCCACACAGGCGCTTTTTCGCCACGCCAATTGTTGGGACATCCACCAGCAAACCAAAATGGCTGGCGACGCCCAGACGACGCGGGTGGGAGATCCCATGACCATCCACAAACAGCAGATCGGGTTTTTGCGAGAGTTGCTCCCACGCTGCCAGCAGCGCGGGATATTCACGAAAGGAGAGAAAGCCTGGAATGTACGGCATGGTGGTGGCGATTCGCGCCACCTTATATTCAACCAGTTCCAGCGATGGATACTTCAAGAGCACCATCGCTGCCCGCGTCACCTCACCCCCCTGTTCAAATCCAACGTCGGCACCGGCGATCAGCTGCGGCGGATCCTTATCCAGACGATCCTCAAGGATCACTGACGAGGCAAGTTCGATTTGCTGAGCGCGTAACGACGCGAGATCCATAACAACTCCTTACAGATGATACTGGGCAGAATGTCGGTGCACCGCCTCCACAAACGCGCCAGCGTGCTCTGGCGGTACATCCTGATGAATACCGTGGCCCAGGTTGAAGACATGGCCTTCGCCCTGGCCGAAACCTGCAAGTATAGACGCTACCTCTTCTTCGATACGTGCAGGCTGCGCGTAAAGCATAGACGGGTCCATGTTACCCTGCAGCGCGACGGTATCGCCCACGCGACGACGTGCATCGGCAATATCGGTGGTCCAGTCAAGGCCCAGCGCATCACAACCGGTGGCCGCCATCGCTCCGAGCCACTGTCCGCCGCCTTTGGTGAACAGCGTCACCGGCACACGACGACCTTCGTTTTCACGCAGCAGGCCATCGATAATTTTGTGCATGTAATAGAGAGAGAACTGCTGATAATCACGCCCTGTGAGCACGCCGCCCCAGGTATCGAAGATCATCACCGACTGCGCGCCCGCTTTAATCTGCGCATTGAGATACAGCGTGACGCTTTTCGCCAGCTTATCCAGCAACGCGTGCAGGGCCATCGGCTCGGCATACATCATCTTTTTGATGACGGTAAAGGCTTTGCTGCTGCCGCCTTCGACCATATAGGTCGCCAGCGTCCACGGGCTACCGGAAAAACCAATCAGCGGCACTTCGCCCTTCAGCTCGCGGCGAATGGTGCGCACCGCGTTCATCACGTAACCCAGTTCACCTTCCGGATCCGGAATCGGCAGCTTATCAATATCGGCTTTGCTCTTGATCGGCGAGGTAAAGCGCGGGCCTTCGCCCGTTTCGAAATACAAACCAAGACCCATCGCATCCGGGATGGTCAGGATGTCTGAAAAAAGGATCGCCGCATCAAGCGGGAAACGGCGCAGCGGCTGAAGCGTCACTTCACAGGCCAGCTCTGCGTTTTTGCACAGCGACATAAAATCGCCCGCCTGCGCTCGCGTCGCTTTATATTCCGGAAGATAGCGGCCTGCCTGGCGCATCATCCACACCGGGGTGACATCAACGGGTTGGCGCAGCAGCGCACGCAGATAACGATCGTTCTTCAGTTCGGTCATTTTGCAGGTTCCTTAAGCATCTTGCCGCTAGTGTATCACGTCATTCAGACTTCATAGTCGGCCCGACACATTGCCACAGTATCTTCAATCAGGCGACGCGCCACGGTGCCCGGTGGCGGTAACAGTGGTAAATCGTCGTAGCGATACCAGTTTGCTTCCAGCAGCTCTTTCGGGTCGATGACGATGTCGCCGCTGTCATAGTCAGCCATAAAGGCCGTCATCAGTGACATTGGGAAAGGCCATGGCTGAGAGGTAACGTAACGCAGATTTTTGACTTTAATCCCGCTCTCTTCCATCACTTCACGCGCGACGGTTTGCTCCAGCGTTTCGCCGACCTCAACAAATCCAGCCAATACCGTGTGAATACCGTTACGATGGCGGACGTGCTGCGCCAGTAAAATCGAATCATCGCGACGAATCGCAACGATGATGCAGGGTGCAATTTGCGGGTAATAGCGCTCACGGCAGTGGCCGCACAGCAGCGCCCACTCGGTTTTGCTCGGATGCATGGCGTGACCGCAGTAGCCGCAGAACTTATGCGAGCGATAGAACTCAGCTAACTGCACACCGCGCCCGGCCAGCTGAAACAGGCCTGCATCAAGATCCATCACCTGACGCACCGATCCCATATCCTGACGGCGATTCTGTTGGATCAACCACACTGCATCGCCCTGCCATTCACCGATCTTTAATGCGGGTTGCCCCACAAGATCGAATTGCTCGGCATCGCCATGAGGTAACTCCCCTGCGGGCAACCATAATTTTTGTTCATGGCTGACGATCCACCAGCCACGATCTAATTTTTCAATTATACGATCCATATCTATTGCACTACCTTCGCTTCACAGGCATGTTGATAACAATATTCTTACAAATTTAGGCGGGCAGCTTTTAACCTTAACCTTGCGGAGTCAAACATGCTAAACCAGCTAGAAAGCCTGACAGAGCGCGTTGGAGGAAGTAATAAACTGGTCGATCGCTGGCTGCACGTGCGCAAACAATTGCTTGTTGCTTACTATAATCTGGTTGGCATTAAGCCTGGCAAAGAATCCTATATGCGCCTGAACGAAAAAGCGCTGGATAATTTCTGTCAGAGTCTGGTGGATTACCTTTCCGACGGCCATTTCAATATTTATGAACGTATTATCCGTGAAATGGAAGGGACGAATCCTTATTTAACGGCGACAAAACTCTACCCGCAGCTGGAAGCAAACACCCAGCAGATTATGGATTATTACGACTCCACGCTCGAAAATGCGATCGACCAGGATAACTATCTGGAATTGCAGCAGGCGCTGTCCGATCTCGGCGAAGCCCTGGAAGGACGCTTTACGCTGGAAGACAAACTGATTGCCCTCGCGCTGGACAACAATTTGAAGGCCAGCAACGAAGATAACGTCGCGCGGCCAGCTTGAGTTATTCATCGTTAACGCGTAGTTTACAAATATTCGCCCCTCTCACGAGGGGGTATTACACGAAATCATTCATGCTGCATCGCGGCGGCAACTGAGTGAATCCCAGGAAGCTTGCACCAGTAAGTGACCGGGGTGAATGAAGGCAGCCAATAACGAGGCAGCTTGAAGGATGGAGTGTAAATTTCTTGTCGGAGTGCCCAGTGCGTAAGCCGGGCTGAGACCGTTAATTCGGGATCCGCGGAACCTGATCAGGCTAATACCTGCGAAGGGAACAAGAGTCAATCTGCTGTTGTATCGCCTCTGGGCGATCACCTCTTGCTTCATCCGTCGTCTGACAAGCCACTTCCTTTACTATTTTGGAATGAGCTATGTCTGCAAAATTGACCCGCCGCGAACAGCGCGCACAAGCACAACACTTCATCGATACGCTCGAAGGCACCGCTTTCCCGAACTCAAAACGTATTTATACTTCTGGTTCACAGGCTGATATCCGCGTACCCATGCGTGAGATCCAGCTCAGCCCTACGCTTCTCGGCGGCAGCAAAGAAAATCCGCAGTTTGAGGATAACGAAGCGGTGCCGGTTTATGACACCTCCGGTCCCTATGGTGATACCGACGTTACCATCAACGTTCAGCAAGGGCTGGCAAAACTGCGGCAGCCGTGGATTGACGCGCGTAATGACAGCGAAGCGCTCACCGTTCGCAGCTCCGCCTACACCAAAGAACGCCTCGCAGATGATGGTCTTGATGAACTGCGCTTTACCGGTCTGCTGACGCCAAAGCGGGCGAAATCAGGCAAATGCGTGACGCAGCTGCATTATGCGCGCCAGGGCATTGTGACCCCGGAAATGGAATTTATCGCCATTCGCGAAAATATGGGCCGTGAACGGATTCGCAGCGAAGTGCTTCGCCACCAGCATCCGGGCGAAGGTTTTGGCGCGCGTCTACCGGAGAACATCACGCCGGAGTTTGTACGTGATGAAGTGGCCGCTGGTCGCGCCATCATCCCCGCCAATATTAATCATCCAGAATCGGAGCCAATGATTATTGGCCGTAATTTCCTGGTAAAGGTCAACGCCAATATCGGCAACTCTGCCGTAACATCATCCATCGAAGAAGAGGTCGAAAAGCTGGTGTGGTCTACACGCTGGGGGGCGGACACGGTCATGGACCTTTCGACCGGGCGTTACATCCACGAAACCCGCGAGTGGATTTTGCGAAACAGCCCCGTTCCTATCGGAACCGTGCCGATCTATCAGGCGCTGGAGAAGGTCAACGGGATCGCAGAAGATCTGACCTGGGAAGCGTTCCGCGACACGTTACTTGAGCAGGCGGAACAAGGCGTCGATTACTTCACCATTCACGCAGGCGTACTGCTGCGCTACGTGCCGATGACCGCCAAACGCCTGACCGGAATTGTCTCGCGTGGCGGATCCATTATGGCGAAGTGGTGCCTGTCCCATCATCAGGAAAATTTCCTCTACGAACACTTCCGTGAAATTTGTGAAATCTGTGCGGCCTACGATGTGTCTCTTTCGCTGGGCGACGGGTTGCGTCCTGGCTCCATTCGCGATGCCAACGATGAAGCGCAATTTGCCGAACTGCACACATTGGGTGAGCTAACTAAAATCGCCTGGGAATATGACGTGCAGGTGATGATCGAAGGTCCCGGTCACGTTCCGATGCAGATGATTCGCCGCAACATGACCGAAGAGCTGGAGCACTGCCACGAAGCGCCGTTCTACACGCTGGGACCGCTAACGACCGATATCGCGCCGGGCTACGACCACTTCACATCAGGGATTGGTGCCGCGATGATCGGCTGGTTTGGCTGCGCGATGCTCTGTTACGTCACGCCAAAAGAACACCTGGGCTTACCCAACAAAGAAGATGTCAAACAGGGATTAATTACTTATAAAATTGCCGCTCACGCCGCCGACCTGGCGAAAGGCCATCCGGGCGCGCAAATCCGCGATAACGCCATGTCTAAAGCGCGTTTCGAATTTCGCTGGGAAGATCAGTTTAACCTGGCGCTCGACCCCCTCACCGCCCGTGCGTATCACGACGAAACCCTGCCTCAAGAATCTGGCAAAGTGGCGCACTTCTGCTCGATGTGCGGGCCAAAATTCTGCTCGATGAAAATCAGCCAGGAAGTGCGCGATTACGCCGCGAAACAGGCTATCGAAGTGGGTATGGCCGATATGTCACAAAACTTCCGCGCGAAAGGTGGCGAAATCTACCTTAAAAAGGAGAAGGCATAATGTATCAGCCCAATTTTCCGCCCGTCCCTTTTCGCTTAGGTCTTTACCCCGTAGTAGACAGCGTGGTGTGGATTGAGCGACTGCTTCAGGCCGGTGTGAAAACGCTCCAGCTACGCATCAAAGACAAATGCGATGAAGACGTTGAGCCCGACGTGGCAAATGCCATTGCGCTGGGACGCCGTTATGGCGCTCGCGTATTTATCAACGATTACTGGCAACTGGCGATCAAGCATCAGGCTTATGGCGTGCATCTGGGTCAGGAGGATCTGGAAACCACCGATCTGAGCGCCATTCGCAACGCCGGTTTACGTCTGGGCGTGTCTACGCATGACGATATGGAGATCGACGTGGCGCTAGCGGCGCGCCCATCCTATATCGCGCTCGGCCATGTTTTTCCAACACAAACCAAGCAGATGCCTTCTGCTCCGCAGGGTCTTGAGCAACTGACGCGCCACATTGAACGCCTGGCTGATTATCCAACCGTCGCCATCGGCGGCATCAGCCTTGAACGTGTCCCTGCGGTACTGAAAACCGGCGTCGGGAGTGTAGCGGTGGTCAGCGCGATTACGCAGGCCGCCGACTGGCAGGTAGCCACAGCACAGTTATTGCAACTGGCAGGAGCGGGCGATGAATGACAGCGACTTTATGCGCTACAGCCGTCAGATCATGCTGGAAGATATCGCCATCGACGGACAGCAAAAATTGCTCGCCAGCCGGGTGTTGCTTATCGGCCTTGGCGGGTTAGGCGCACCGGCGGCGCAATATCTGACGGGGGCGGGTATTGGAACACTGGTCTTAGCCGACGATGACGATATCCATTTGAGCAATTTACAACGGCAAACCCTGTTCACGATGGACGATCTCGGCCAGCCAAAAGCACAGGTGACAAAGCAGCGGCTCGCCCAACTGAATCCTGATATTCAGCTTATCGCCTTACAGGCAAAACTCGAAGGCGAAGCCCTTCGCCACGAAGTTGTACGTGCCGACGTGGTGCTGGATTGCACCGACAATATGACCGCACGTCAGGCGATAAACGCCGCTTGCGTTGCCCTCAACACGCCGCTGATTACCGCCAGCGCAGTCGGTTTTGGCGGGCAGCTCATGGTGCTGACGCCCCCGTGGACGCAAGGCTGTTATCGCTGCCTGTGGTCAGATGACGACGAGCCGCAGCGTAACTGCCGCACGGCAGGTATTCTCGGCCCGGTGGTCGGCGTGATGGGGACCTTGCAGGCGCTTGAGGCCATCAAGCTGCTGAGCGGTATGGAAACCCCACGCAATACGCTGCGGCTTTTTGATGCCCGCGTCGGGAGCTGGCGTCAACTGGCGTTGCAACGCGCCAGCGGATGTCGTGTCTGCGGGGGGCATCATGCGAATTCTGTTTAACGACGAACCGATGCAGTGTGTGGACGGGTTAACCGTCGCCACACTGCTTGACCAGTTGCAGCAGCTAAAACCTGGCGTGGCGCTGGCACTCAATCAACAGATCCTGCCGCGTGAGCAGTGGGGACTTCAGCAGGTGCGCGACGGCGATCAGATCCTGCTTTTTCAGGTCATTGCGGGAGGCTGACATGTTATGTATTGCTGATAAAACCTTTGATTCTCATCTCTTTACCGGTACAGGAAAATTCGCCTCTCCACAGTTGATGGTGAGCGCCATCCGCGAGAGCGGCAGCCAACTGGTGACGCTGGCAATGAAGCGCGTGGATCTGCGCAATCATAACGATGCCATCCTTGCGCCACTGCTGGAGGCCGGAGTGACGTTGCTACCCAATACGTCTGGTGCAAAGACCGCTGAAGAGGCGATTTTTGCCGCACACCTGGCGCGCGAGGCGCTGGGCACGAGCTGGCTGAAGCTGGAAATCCACCCGGATGCGCGCTGGTTGATGCCCGATCCTATCGAGACGCTGAAAGCCGCTGAGTTGCTGGTCAAACAGGGATTCACCGTTTTGCCTTACTGCGGTGCGGACCCCGTTCTGTGTAAGCGCCTCGAAGAAGTGGGCTGCGCGGCGGTCATGCCGCTCGGCGCGCCTATCGGTTCAAACCAGGGGCTGGAAACCCGAGCGATGCTGGAAATCATTATCGAACAAGCCACCATTCCTGTGGTGGTCGATGCCGGTATCGGCGTGCCAAGCCACGCGGCACAGGCGCTGGAGATGGGAGCAGACGCGGTATTGGTTAATACAGCGATTGCGGTGGCGGACGATCCAGTGATGATGGCGCGCGCCTTCCGTCTGGCTGTGGAAGCGGGCGCATTGGCGCGGCAATCAGGCCCAGGGTCTCGCCGCGCTCAGGCGCAGGCCAGCAGCCCACTAACCGGATTTCTGGAGGCGTACTCATGAGCACCTTTGTGGAACGTTGGCGGCAACTCAACTGGGATGATATTCGCCTGCGGATCAACAGCAAAAACCCTGCAGATGTTGAGCGTGCGCTGCATGCGCGTCATCCCACCCGCGAAGACATGATGGCTCTGCTCTCCCCCGCCGCCGGTGCATATCTGGAACCGATGGCGCAACGTGCCCAGCAGCTGACTCGGCAACGCTTTGGCAATACGGTCAGTTTTTACGTGCCGCTCTATCTTTCCAATCTTTGCGCCAACGACTGTACCTATTGCGGTTTTTCGATGAGCAACCGTATCAAGCGTAAAACTCTTGATGACGTCGAGATCGCACGTGAGTGCGCGGCGATCCGCGAAATGGGTTTTGAGCATCTTTTATTGGTGACAGGGGAACATCAGGCAAAAGTTGGGATGGACTATTTTCGGCGTCATTTCCCGGCTATTCGCCGCCAGTTTGCTTCATTGCAGATGGAAGTCCAGCCGCTGTCTGAGGATGAATATGCAGAGCTTAAAACGTTAGGCCTCGACGGCGTGATGGTCTATCAGGAGACGTATCACGAAAAAATATACGCTCAGCATCACCTGAAGGGTAAAAAGCAGGATTTCTTTTTCCGACTGGAGACGCCTGACCGGCTCGGGCGCGCAGGAATCGATAAAATCGGTCTCGGCGCATTGACGGGGTTGTCAGACAGCTGGCGGGTGGACAGCTATATGGTGGCGGAGCATTTGCTATGGCTTCAGCAACATTACTGGCAGAGCCGCTATTCGATCTCATTTCCTCGCCTACGCCCTTGCACTGGCGGTATTGAGCCGGCATCGATCATGGATGAACGACAGCTGGTACAGGCCATTTGCGCATTTCGTTTGCTGGCACCGGATGTCGAATTATCGTTATCCACGCGGGAATCGCCCGAATTTCGGGATCGGGTCATTCCGTTGGCGATTAATAACGTCAGCGCGTTTTCGAAAACACAACCGGGGGGCTACGCCGATGAGCATCCTGAGCTGGAGCAATTTTCCCCTCATGATGGCCGTCGTCCTGAAGATGTTGCACAGGCGCTTATGGCACAAGGGTTACAGCCAGTGTGGAAAGACTGGGATAGCTGGCTGGGGCGCGCCTCGCAGCTTCGTTGAAACGCTGTGCAACGGCGGAGAAATTTTACAAAGCGACTCGTAAGGCCGCGAGCAAGTGATTGTCCGACGACGTGAGATTTTCTACTCTTATACCGTCAGCAACGGATGCTGACCAGGGCGAAAAGTTCTTCCTCGTTTCGCCCTGCCTCCGCGTAACGGACGCCAGAAACGAAAAAACCCGCCATGGCGGGTTTTTTATTCACTGTCACTTATCTGCTCAGGCTCTGGCCTTCATCGCTATTGTAAGCGTTAGCGAGATTATCGGCGATTACAGCGCGATAACGTTAACCGCTGACGGGCCTTTAGCGCCGTTCTCGATTGAGAACTCCACTTTCTGGCCTTCGTCTAAGGTTTTGAAATCGCTGCTCTGGATTGCTGAAAAATGTACGAATACATCTTTGCTGCCGTCCTGAGGAGTGATGAAGCCAAAACCTTTTTCAGGGTTAAACCATTTTACTAAACCAGTCATTTTGTTAGACATAGATATTTCCTTTCTTATTGAGGGCCACTCACGCGGCGAACTTGGCCTGTTTTTCAGAATTTAACTTATGCGGCACTTAGGAGGAGGCTCATGAAGAAGGGGTATCTAGGATAACGCTTGAACTGAGGACTGCTTTACTAAAACTGCTTTCATAAGGTCTGTGTTCCAAACCGATGACGCATAGTAGGCTTGGTTTGATTTATTAAGCAAGGATTAATTTTCAGCTGATCTAGAAGCGTACAACACAAAGCCGCTGGCAAGCGAAACGGAAGACATGTTTTTCAAAGGCGGGATCTTATTGAATGTACAGATAAAAGCCCTGACCGTTGCAGCCAGGGCTTTTATGGTACTACGAACTTCAGATTTAACATTAATTGACTTAAGTGTATTTACTGCTAATGGTACTACTTACAAATGTACACGTTTATTACAGATAATATTGGATACTGATACTAACGAAAATGCTCCTCTATTTACCGTGATACATATTCCGCCAGCCTGATAATAGAACTCAAGGGCGGCTTCTTAAACAAGTACACTCCCCATCGCGACATATACTCTTTGATGCGTGGCCTTACTGCTGTTGCGATACTTTATCAAAAAAAACACCGCAAATAGTACTATAAAACATGGCCTTACATCGTCGCGCTTTCTTCACTGCTTTGCGATTTCATCTATCAACTACGTGGCCTTTAAAGCACTAGCGAAGCAAGAATATTGGTTCATCTCACATCAGCTATCCCAAAAAACAATATTTCGTGGCCTTCATCGCAATCCCCAGTAATACTCAACTCATACTTTCTGGATTAACAGCAAACTACCATTTCTCTGCTGTTGAGTACTAAATTACGCATTTCCAAAACCAAGTCAATACTGTTTTTAATAACATGTTTTTTTTGACAGTAGTCAGAAAGCAATTTATTCAACCAAGCTTCATCAAGGTCTTTGATTATAGTCAAAATAGGATAAATGCATACCATCCAGCCCCTGATTACGCGTGACTAACTCACCTTATGCTAAGCCAGTAACAGAAGATAAATTTCCTGCCGGGCTAAAATTGAAACCGGTTTCATAGAATTCAGATTTCTTTGTGATGCCTGACACACAATCGGGGTAAAGCGGTTGTTGAAGCCGTCTGCACGGGATAATTATCATTAAACACATATAGATCGAGGCTGACTATGAAGAATATCGTTTTGTGTTGTGCTGCCGGGATGTCTACCAGCATGCTGGTTCAGCGTATGAAAGACGCCGCGCAAAAAAAAGGTGTTGAAGTCACTATCAAAGCCGTTCCGGTAGCTGAGTTTAAAGACTATATCGCCACAGCCGACATCGTATTACTGGGGCCACAGGTAAAATACGAACTGGCAAAGCTTCAGGCTCAGGCTGAACCGCTGGGTAAACAGGTCGCGGTGATCGATATGATGGATTACGGCATGATGAAAGGCGATGTCGTCCTTGAAAAAGCGCTTAAACTGCTGGAGCAATGAATGGAAGATTTAGAAACAACCATCATGGAGTTGCTGGTAAACGCTGGCGCTGCACGCAGTGCTGCGCTGACGGCATTGCAACTGGCACGCAAAGGCGAGTTTGACGAAGCCGAAAAAGCGATGGAAGAGTCGCGCGAATATGTCAAACATGCGCACGTTATCCAGACACAACTTATTGGGCTGGATGAGGGAACAGGGAAACTTCCGGTAAATTTGATTACCGTCCACTCTCAGGACCACCTGATGAATGCGATGGTGATTCAGGATTTGGCGGGTGACATGATCGAGCTCTATCGCCGGTTGCCGCTGCTCAAATAATCTATTTATCCCTTTTTCAGACATAAAAAAACCCGCCGAAGCGGGTTTTTTATTAGCTCAAAGCACGATTAATCGTTGTCTGAGCCGCCCAGACCTGCGTTCAGCAGTTCTGCCAGGCTTGCAGAAGCATCTTCCGCAGTGACCTGAGGTGCAGCTGGCAGTTCGCCCGCAGCACGACGACGCATACGATCCTGGTGGTACGCATAACCCGTACCCGCTGGGATCAGACGACCCACGATAACGTTCTCTTTCAGACCGCGCAGTTCATCACGTTTGCCCGCAACAGCAGCTTCGGTCAGGACACGAGTGGTCTCCTGGAACGATGCAGCAGAGATGAAGGACTCGGTTGCCAGAGACGCTTTGGTGATACCCAGCAAGTCACGGGAGAACAACGCCGCCACTTTGCCGTTCGCTTCCAGATCGCGGTTCGCAATCTTGACGCGAGAGTATTCCACCTGCTCGCCTTCCAGGAAGTCAGAGCTTCCCGTGCTATCGATGGTTGCTTTACGCAGCATCTGACGAACGATAACTTCAATGTGCTTATCGTTAATCTTAACGCCTTGCAGACGGTAAACGTCCTGTACTTCGTTGGTGATATAACGCGTTACCGCGTGTACGCCACGAAGACGCAGAATGTCGTGTGGAGCTTCTGGACCATCGGAAACCACATCACCACGTTCTACACGTTCACCTTCAAACACGTTGAGCTGACGCCATTTCGGAATCATCTCTTCGTAAGGCTCGCTACCGTCTAACGGAGTGATCACCAGACGACGTTTGCCTTTGGTTTCTTTACCGAAGGAAATGATGCCGGTAATTTCCGCCAGGATTGCAGGCTCTTTCGGACGACGTGCTTCAAACAGGTCAGCAACGCGTGGCAGACCACCGGTAATATCCTTGGTACCGCTGGATTCCTGAGGAATACGCGCCAGAGCGTCACCCGCACTGATCTGGATACCATCTTCGAGCTGAACAATCGCTTTACCTGGCAGGAAGTACTGAGCAGGCATATCGGTGCCTGGGATCAGAACATCATTACCGTTGGCATCAATGATTTTCAACGCTGGACGCAAATCTTTACCGCCCGCGGTACGTTCTGCAGAATCCAGAACAACCAACGAAGACAGACCGGTCAGTTCGTCGGTCTGACGAGTAATCGTCTGGCCGTCGATCATATCGGTGAAGCGAATGAAACCACTCACTTCGGTGATAACTGGCATGGTGTGTGGATCCCAGTTTGCAACGGTTTCGCCGCCTGCAACCTGCTCGCCATCGCCTTTGCCCATTACCGCACCATAAGGCACTTTGTAGCTTTCTTTGGTACGACCGAATTCGTCGATCAGTTTCAGCTCGGTGTTACGAGAAGTCACTACCAGTTTACCGGCAGAGTTCACAACAGACTTCGCGTTGCTGAGCTTGATGCTACCTTTGTTTTTCACCTGGATGCTGGATTCAGCAGCGGAACGAGATGCCGCACCACCGATGTGGAACGTACGCATCGTCAGCTGTGTACCCGGCTCACCGATGGACTGTGCCGCGATAACCCCGATTGCTTCACCTTTGTTGATGATGTGACCACGAGCCAGGTCGCGACCATAGCAGTGTGCACAGACGCCAAAGTCAGTTTCGCAACCTACTACGGAACGTACTTTCACGCTATCAACAGAGTTGAGTTCTAACAGGTCACACCATTGCTCATCGAGCAGCGTGTTACGTGTTACCAGGATATCAGCCGTACCCGGCTTGATGATATCTTCAGCCGTTACACGACCCAGAACGCGGTCGCGCAGTGGTTCTTTGACGTCGCCACCTTCGATAACCGGAGTCATCAGGATGCCTTCGTGAGTTCCACAGTCATCTTCGGTCACAACCAGATCCTGCGCGACGTCAACCAGACGACGAGTCAGATAACCGGAGTTAGCCGTTTTCAGTGCGGTATCCGCCAAACCTTTACGCGCACCGTGCGTGGAGATGAAGTACTGGAGTACGTTCAGACCTTCACGGAAGTTCGCGGTGATTGGCGTTTCGATGATTGAGCCATCTGGCTTAGCCATCAGACCACGCATACCTGCCAGCTGACGAATCTGTGCTGCTGAACCACGCGCACCGGAGTCGGCCATCATGTAGATGCTGTTGAAGGAAACCTGCTGCTCTTCTACGCCGTCACGGTTAGTTACGGTTTCAGTTTGCAGGTTATCCATCATCGCTTTGGAAACACGATCGTTCGCCGCTGCCCAGATATCGATAACTTTGTTGTAACGCTCACCTGCGGTTACCAGACCAGACTGGAACTGCTCCTGAATCTCAGCAACTTCCGCTTCCGCTTCAGAGATGATCTCAGTTTTCTTGGCTGGGATGACCATGTCATCGATACCAACGGAGACACCTGAACGCGCTGCATAAGCAAAGCCGGTATACATCGTTTGGTCAGCAAAGATTACCGTAGGCTTCAGACCCAGAATACGGTAACAGGTGTTCAGCATTTTGGAGATTGCCTTCTTGCCCAGCGCCTGGTTGACGATAGAGTAAGGCAGACCTTTCGGTACGATCATCCACAAAATCGCACGACCTACGGTAGTGTCGATAATGCTGGTTTTACCAACGAACTCGTCGTTAGCATCTTTTTCATATTCAGTGATACGCACTTTGACACGCGCATGCAGTGAGGCAAGACCTGCGCGATAGATACGCTCAGCTTCTTTAGGGCCAGACAGCACCATGCCTTCGCCTTTGGCGTTAACACAGTCACGGGTCATGTAGTACAGACCCAATACAACGTCCTGAGACGGAACGATGATTGGCTCGCCGTTCGCAGGTGACAGGATGTTGTTGGTAGACATCATCAGCGCACGCGCTTCCAACTGAGCTTCAAGCGTCAGTGGAACGTGTACTGCCATCTGGTCACCATCGAAGTCGGCGTTATAAGCCGCACAAACCAGCGGGTGCAGCTGGATAGCTTTACCTTCGATCAGTACTGGCTCAAATGCCTGGATACCCAAACGGTGCAGAGTTGGTGCACGGTTCAGCAGTACCGGGTGTTCGCGGATAACTTCGTCCAGGATATCCCAAACGACAGCTTCTTCACGCTCAACCATCTTCTTCGCAGCTTTAATGGTGGTAGCAAGACCACGCAGTTCCAGCTTGCCGTAGATGAACGGTTTGAACAGCTCCAGTGCCATTTTCTTCGGCAGACCGCACTGATGCAGACGCAGGTATGGACCTACAGTGATAACAGAACGACCAGAGTAGTCAACACGCTTACCGAGCAAGTTCTGACGGAAACGACCCTGCTTACCTTTGATCATATCGGCCAAAGATTTCAGAGGACGCTTGTTAGAACCTGTAATCGCACGACCACGACGACCGTTATCCAGCAGGGCATCAACCGCTTCCTGCAGCATACGTTTTTCGTTACGTACAATGATGTCAGGCGCAGCTAGGTCGAGCAGGCGTTTCAGACGGTTGTTACGGTTAATGACGCGACGATACAGATCGTTCAGGTCAGACGTCGCAAAACGACCACCATCCAGCGGAACCAATGGACGCAGATCTGGCGGCAGAACCGGCAGAACGGTCAGGATCATCCACTCTGGCTTGTTGCCAGACAGGACAAACGCTTCCAGCAGTTTGATACGCTTGGTCAGCTTTTTACGCTTGGTTTCGGAATTAGTTTCGTTCAGCTCCTGACGAAGCTGCTCGCACTCTTGCTCCAGATCCATGTTTTTCAACAGGGCCTGGATCGCTTCCGCACCCATCTTCGCGTCGAATTCGTCACCGAACTCTTCCAGCGCGTCCAGATACTGTTCTTCGGTCAGAATCTGATTACGTTCCAGATTCGTCATACCGCCTTCGATAACCACATAAGATTCGAAGTACAGAACACGTTCGATATCGCGCAGCGGCATATCCAGCAGCAGGCCGATACGGGACGGCAGAGATTTCAGGAACCAGATGTGAGCAGTCGGAGACGCCAGTTCAATGTGCCCCATGCGTTCACGACGCACTTTAGTCTGGGTCACTTCAACGCCGCACTTCTCACAGATCACACCACGGTGTTTCAGGCGCTTGTACTTACCGCACAGGCACTCGTAGTCTTTTACTGGCCCGAAAATACGCGCACAGAAAAGGCCGTCACGCTCAGGTTTGAACGTACGGTAGTTGATGGTTTCCGGCTTCTTAACTTCACCGAAAGACCATGAACGGATCATGTCTGGCGAGGCCAGAGCAATTTTGATCGCATCAAACTCTTCGGTTTTAGTCTGCGCTTTCAGAAACTTTAATAAATCTTTCACGGATTTGCTCCCGTCGGAGTTAGCACAATCTGGTGCCGGGTATTACGCCGGCACCAGTGACCTGTTTGAGCGAGAGTTACTCGTCTTCCAGCTCGATGTTGATACCCAGGGAACGGATCTCTTTCAACAGTACGTTGAAGGATTCCGGCATGCCCGGTTCCATCTGATGATTGCCGTCCACGATGTTTTTATACATCTTGGTACGACCATTCACGTCATCAGACTTAACGGTAAGCATTTCCTGCAGGGTGTATGCCGCGCCATATGCTTCAAGCGCCCACACTTCCATCTCACCGAAGCGCTGACCACCGAACTGAGCCTTACCACCCAGCGGCTGCTGAGTAACGAGGCTATAAGAACCGGTAGAACGCGCATGCATCTTGTCATCAACCAAGTGGTTCAGTTTCAGCATATACATATAGCCAACGGTAACCTGGCGCTCGAATTGCTCACCAGTACGACCATCGAACAGAGTGATCTGACCGGAAGTCGGCAGGCCACCCAGCTGTAACAGCTCTTTGATTTCAGACTCTTTCGCACCGTCAAAGACTGGCGTTGCGATTGGCATACCTTTTTTCAGGTTCTCAGCCAGACGCAGAACTTCATCATCACTGAAGGTGTTCAGGTCAACTTTCTGACGAACATCTGTGCCCAGATCGTACGCACGCTGGATGAACTCGCGCAGTTTCGCGACTTCTTCCTGCTGCTTCAGCATGGCGTTGATTTTCTCGCCGATACCTTTAGCAGCCATACCCAGGTGGGTTTCGAGGATCTGACCAATGTTCATACGAGACGGTACGCCCAGCGGGTTCAGTACGATATCTACCGGCGTACCGTTAGCATCGTGCGGCATATCTTCGATCGGGTTGATCTTAGAAATTACACCCTTGTTACCGTGACGACCTGCCATTTTATCACCAGGCTGAATCTGACGTTTAACGGCCAGATAGACCTTAACAATCTTCAGCACGCCTGGTGCCAGATCGTCGCCCTGAGTGATTTTGCGGCGTTTCGCTTCGAGTTTTTTCTCGAACTCGTGTTTCAGTTCGTCATACTGCTCAGCCAGTTGTTCCAGCTGATTTTGTTTCTCTTCGTCGGTCAGGCCCAGTTCCAGCCAGCGATCGCGTGGCAGTTTGTCAAGCTTCTCAGCTTCAACACCACCAGAGACCAGCACCGCGTAGATACGACTAAACAGGCCAGCTTCGAGGATCTGCAATTCTTCAGACAGGTCTTTCTTAGCCTGCTTCAGCTGCATCTCTTCGATTTCCAGCGCACGTTTGTCTTTTTCTACGCCATCGCGAGTAAAGACCTGAACGTCGATGATCGTACCGGAAACACCGTTTGGTACACGCAGAGAAGAGTCTTTAACGTCAGACGCTTTCTCACCGAAGATCGCACGCAGCAATTTCTCTTCTGGCGTCAGCTGGGTTTCACCTTTCGGTGTTACCTTACCAACCAGAATGTCGCCGCCGGTCACTTCTGCACCGATGTAAACGATACCGGATTCATCCAGTTTAGAGAGCGCAGCTTCACCCACGTTCGGGATATCAGCAGTGATCTCTTCAGGCCCCAGCTTGGTGTCACGGGACACACATGCCAGTTCCTGAATGTGAATCGTGGTGAAACGATCTTCCTGAACCACACGCTCGGAGACGAGGATGGAGTCTTCGAAGTTGTAACCATTCCACGGCATGAACGCTACGCGCATGTTCTGACCGAGTGCCAGTTCACCGAGATCGGTAGACGGACCATCAGCCAGCACGTCGCCGCGCTCAACTGGCTCACCCAGAGACACACATGGCATCTGGTTGATACAGGTGTTCTGGTTAGAACGGGTGTATTTGGTCAGGTTGTAGATGTCGATACCCGCTTCGCCTGGGTACATCTCGTCTTCGTTAACTTTGATAACGATACGGGAAGCATCTACGTACTGAACGGTACCGCCACGTTTCGCAACTGCAGTTACACCGGAGTCAACAGCAACAGCACGTTCCATACCGGTACCAACCAGCGGCTTATCAGCGCGCAGAGTCGGAACCGCCTGACGTTGCATGTTCGCACCCATCAATGCACGGTTGGCGTCATCGTGTTCCAGGAACGGGATCAGAGACGCACCAACAGAAACGATCTGCTGGGTCGAAACGTCCATATAATCCACTTGATCATTGCTGAACAAGCTGGATTCGCCTTTGCTACGGCAGGTAACGAGATCGTCAACGAAACGACCTTCTTCGTCCAGGTTGGTGTTCGCCTGAGCGATGACGTAGTTACCTTCTTCGATAGCAGACAGGTAATGGATTTCGTCGGTAACAACACCGTCAGTCACTTTACGATACGGCGTTTCGAGGAAGCCGTATTCGTTTGTCTGTGCGTACACGGACAAGGAGTTGATCAGACCGATGTTTGGACCTTCAGGCGTTTCGATTGGACATACGCGACCGTAGTGAGTCGGGTGTACGTCTCGAACTTCAAAGCCTGCACGTTCACGGGTCAAACCGCCTGGGCCGAGTGCAGAGATACGACGTTTGTGCGTAATCTCAGACAGCGGGTTGTTCTGGTCCATAAACTGTGACAGCTGGCTGGAACCGAAGAACTCTTTCACTGCTGCAGAAATTGGCTTGGCGTTGATCATATCCTGAGGCATCAGGGTATCCAGATCGCCCAGAGACAGACGCTCTTTCACCGCACGCTCTACACGTACCAGGCCAACGCGGAATTGGTTTTCCGCCATTTCGCCAACGGAACGGATACGACGGTTGCCGAGGTGGTCGATGTCATCCACTTCGCCTTTGCCGTTACGGATATCAATGAGCTTCTTCATCACTTCGATGATGTCTTCTTTGCTCAGGATACCGGAACCTTCAATCGCATCGCGCAGCAGAGAACGGTTGAACTTCATACGACCAACCGCAGACAGATCGTAGCGGTCTTCAGAGAAGAACAGGTTCTCAAACAGGTTTTCAGCTGCTTCGCGAGTTGGCGGCTCACCAGGACGCATCATGCGGTAGATTTCGACCAGTGCGCTCAAACGATCGCTGGTTGGGTCGACACGTATAGTCTCAGACATATACGCACCATGATCCAGGTCGTTGGTGAACAGCGTTTCGATGCGCTTGTGGCCAGACTGGCTCAGCTTAGCCAACAGATCCAGGCTCAGCTCCATGTTGGCTGGGCAGATCAGTTCGCCAGTTGAAGCGTCAACGTAATCTTTTGCGGCAACTTTCCCGGCAATGTATTCAACCGGAACTTCGATCAGTTTGATGTCATCTTTTTCGAGCTGACGAATGTGGCGCGCAGTAATACGGCGACCTTTTTCCACATACACTTTGCCGTCGAATTCGATATCAAACGAGGCGGTTTCACCACGCAGACGCTCCGGCAACAGCTCCATTTGCAGCTTGTTGTCGCGAATTTCGAAGATAACTTTCTCAAAGAACAGATCAAGAATCTGCTCAGTGGTGTATTGCAGCGCACGCAAAATGATGGTTGCTGGCAGTTTACGACGACGGTCGATACGGACAAACAGGTTGTCTTTCGGATCGAATTCGAAGTCCAGCCATGAACCACGGTAAGGGATGATACGTGCGTTATACAGTACTTTACCGGATGAGTGTGTTTTACCTTTATCGCTGTCAAAGAAGACGCCCGGGCTACGATGCAGCTGGGAAACGATAACACGCTCAGTACCGTTGATAACGAAAGTACCGTTGTCAGTCATGAGTGGAATTTCACCCATGTAGACTTCTTGTTCTTTGATGTCTTTAACGGTGCCTTCCGGCGCTTCACGCTCATAGACAACCAGGCGCAGTTTCACGCGCAGCGGTGCAGAATAGGTCACACCACGGATCTGACATTCCTGAACGTCAAATACCGGTTCGCCAAGACGGTAGCTGACATATTGCAGCTCAGAATTACCGCTATAGCTTTTGATTGGGAATACGGAACGGAAAGCTGCTTCCAGACCATACTGCCCTTCAGGATCTTGCTCGATAAACTTCTGGAACGAGTCAAGCTGGATAGAAAGGAGATAAGGTATATCCAAAACTTGTGGACGTTTACCAAAATCCTTACGAATACGTTTTTTCTCGGTATAGGAGTAAACCATTAGGGTTCCTCAGCTCGCTGACAAGTCGACCCATCTGCCCGACGGAGGGACAGTTTGTGCAACACCATTTTGTTGATCGGAAAATTGAATACTTTCCGCAATACCTGTTGCTATCACGCTTAAACCATTTCGTTGCAATTTACACAGCCTGTCAGGCTGTCGCAGTATATTAAGACGTCGATAGAAACAAGCATTGTCAGGACAGCCAGCAGTCAAACAGTGTGAAATGCTACTGGCGCCTTACAGCGCAAAAAGGCTGGTGACTAAAAAGTCACCAGCCATCAGCCTAATTTCTCAGGCTGCAACCGGAAGGGTTGGCTTATTTAACTTCAACTTCAGCGCCAGCTTCTTCCAGAGATTTTTTCAGTGCTTCTGCGTCATCTTTGCTCACGCCTTCTTTCAGAGCGGCTGGAGCAGATTCAACGAGGTCTTTAGCTTCTTTCAGACCCAGGCCAGTTGCGCCACGTACAGCTTTGATAACTGCAACTTTGTTCGCGCCAATACCTTTCAGAATAACGTCGAATTCAGTTTTCTCTTCAGCAGCTTCAGCTGGGCCAGCAGCAACAGCTACAGCAGCAGCAGCAGAAACGCCGAATTTTTCTTCCATTGCAGAGATCAGTTCTACAACGTCCATTACGGACATAGCTGCAACTGCTTCAATGATTTGATCTTTAGTGATAGACATTTAAATTGTTCCTGAAAATCAGAATAAGTTTATACGTAAGCGAATGCTTTATAAAGATAACGGCTATTAAGCCGCTTCTTTCGCATCGCGAACAGCAGCCAGAGTGCGAACCAGTTTGCCAGCCGAAGCTTCTTTCATGGTTGCCATCAGGCGTGCAATTGCTTCTTCGTAGGTCGGCAGTGTAGCCAGGCGATCGATTTGCGATGCCGGGATCAACTCACCTTCAAAGGCTGCGGCTTTGACCTCAAATTTTGCATTCGCTTTCGCGAAATCTTTGAACAGACGAGCAGCTGCGCCCGGGTGTTCCATAGAATATGCAATCAGGGTCGGACCAACGAACGCGTCTTTCAGGCACTCAAACTGAGTACCTTCAACAACACGGCGCAGCAAGGTGTTACGAACAACACGCATGTATACGCCGGCTTCGCGACCTGCTTTACGCAGTTCAGTCATTTTGTCCACAGTAACGCCACGGGAATCCGCAACTACTGCAGACAGCGCGCCTTTGGCTACTTCGCTGACTTCAGCAACAATCGCTTGTTTGTCTTGAAGATTTAAAGCCATTAGCTTTGCTCCTGGATGTTTGCCAGGGCTCATGCCCTGGAACTCACTTCACTCTTCTCAAAGAAAAGAGCGTCTTAATACGGTGAGCAGAAACAAGCCAGAGTATCAGAAATAATCTTAGCGTTCTGTCACCGTCTACGCAGGGGATTAAGCCTCTTGCGAGACACCTGCGGTCTTCGACGGAGGCCTGGATCAGGCCAGGCTCCAACGAACAATTCTTTTACCTGCTAACTTTTGTTAGCAAACATGGGGGGAAGATTGTAGACAAATCCACCGCCCACGTAAAGGTATTAGTTTGCTACAGCAGTCAAGCCAGCCTGATCTACTGCAACGCCTGCGCCCATAGTGGTGGACAGGCTAATTTTCTTGATGTACACGCCTTTAGCCTGAGTAGGTTTCGCTTTTTTCAGCGCAACCAGCAGGGATTCCAGGTTTTCTTTCAATTTTTCGGTGTCGAAGTCCACTTTACCGATGGTAGTGTGGATGATACCGTTTTTGTCGTTACGATAACGAACCTGACCTGCTTTAGCGTTCTTAACCGCTTCAGCAACGTTAGGGGTTACAGTACCAACTTTAGGGTTTGGCATCAGGCCACGTGGACCCAGAACCTGGCCCAGCTGGCCAACAACGCGCATTGCATCCGGGGAAGCAATAACAACGTCAAAGTTCATTTCGCCTTTCTTGATCTGATCAGCCAGATCTTCCATACCTACCAGTTCAGCGCCTGCAGCTTTAGCAGCTTCAGCGTTTGCACCCTGAGCAAATACAGCTACGCGTACGGAACGGCCAGTACCGTTTGGCAGTACAGTTGCACCACGAACGTTCTGATCAGATTTACGAGCATCGATGCCGAGGTTAACAGCAACGTCAACGCTTTCTACGAACTTAGCAGTAGCCAGTTCTTTCAGCAGTGCGATTGCTTCGGTGATGTCGTACTGTTTGGTCGCATCAACTTTGTCACGAATTACGGACATGCGCTTGGTCAGTTTAGCCATTTCTTAATCCTCCACTACCAGGCCCATGGAACGTGCAGTACCTTCAATGGAGCGAGTCATCGCTTCAATGTCGGAACCAGTCATGTCGGCAGCTTTGGTCTGCGCGATTTCCTGCAGCTGAGTGCGGGAAATTTTACCAACTTTGTCTTTGTTCGGCTTACCGGAACCAGACTTGATACCAGCCGCTTTTTTCAGCAGAACTGCTGCCGGCGGGGTCTTGGTAATGAAGGTGAAAGAACGGTCAGCGTAAACGGTGATGACAACCGGAGTTGGCAGGCCTTTTTCCAGGGATTCTGTTTTGGCGTTGAACGCTTTACAGAATTCCATGATGTTAACGCCCTGTTGACCCAGTGCTGGACCAACTGGTGGACTCGGGTTTGCCATACCAGCTGCAACCTGCAGCTTAACGTAGGCTTGTACTTTCTTAGCCATTCTAAAATCCTCTAATTGGGTTATAGCGCCTCGATGAGGCTCCCCGTGATAAAATTCGTTTTACGGGCGTAACCCATAAAAACAAAAGGCGCGAAATTGTATTCCAATCTCGCGCCCTGTGCAACGATTAAATCGTCGCTTTTTTACTCGGCTACTAGGCTTTTTCGACCTGGGCAAAGTCCAGTTCTACCGGGGTCGCACGACCAAAGATAGAAACGGAAACTGTCAGGCGGGACTTTTCATAGTCCACGTCTTCAACCACGCCGTTGAAGTCAGCAAACGGACCATCACTAACACGAACCATTTCACCCGGCTCAAACAGCGTTTTAGGACGCGGCTTATCACCAACCTGCTGCAGGCGGTTCATAATCGCATCAACTTCTTTATCGCTGATTGGAGCTGGACGGTCGGATGTGCCGCCGATAAAGCCCATTACGCGTGGTACGCTGCGCACGAGGTGCCAGCTTGCGTCGTCCATCACCATCTGGACCAACACGTAACCTGGGAAGAATTTGCGCTCGCTTTTGCGGCGCTGGCCACCACGTATCTCGACCACTTCTTCAGTCGGGACCATGACTTCGCCAAACAACTCTTCCATATTGTGTAATTTGATATGCTCACGCAGCGAAGTGGCTACGCGGCCTTCAAAACCGGAGAACGCCTGAACGACGTACCAGCGCTTTTTAGGGGCTTCAGACATCTTAGAACCTCAGGCCAGTGATAAAGGAGACCAGGCGAACCAGAATACCATCCAGTCCCCACAGGATCAGTGACATTACAGCAGTCACCGCTGCCACGATCAGCGTGGTGTGCAATGTTTCCTGGCGAGTAGGCCAAATGACCTTGCGAACTTCGGTTCGCGCTTCGCGGGCAAAAGCAACTGTCGCTTTACCTTTTGTCGTCAACAGCGCGACACCACCCGCTGCAGCAATAAGAATTACTACGGCCAGCGCACGCAGCGGCAGCATCATGTCACGATAAAGGAAGTTGCCAACGATAGCCACGATCAGCAGCACGGCCACAACAACCCACTTCATCGCTTCCAGGCCGCGACCGCTCCCTTGAGCTTCGGTATTCGCACTCATAAACCAACCTGTCAGAAGAATTCTACAAACATTTTCACCCCGCGATTGCGAGGCGAGCCAAGCCGAAATGCACTGCAGCTTTTCGGACTATACGCCCTCTACAGAGCCTGTCTCAGCAATGATTATGACAAAAAAAATCACTGATGAGCCAGGTTCTGGTTCGAAAGCGTGCAAAAAGGGCATCAAATGATGCCCTTTTAATGCGCATTACGTCAAATGTTATCAGCGATTAGCTGATAACTTTAGCTACAACGCCAGCGCCTACAGTACGGCCGCCTTCACGGATTGCGAAACGCAGACCGTCATCCATCGCGATTGGGTGGATCAGGGTAACAACCATCTGAATGTTGTCGCCAGGCATTACCATCTCTACGCCTTCTGGCAGTTCGATGGTGCCGGTCACGTCAGTTGTACGGAAGTAGAACTGTGGACGGTAGCCTTTGAAGAACGGAGTATGACGGCCGCCTTCATCTTTGGACAGAATATAAACTTCAGATTCGAATTTGGTGTGCGGCTTGATTGAGCCTGGCTTAGCCAGTACCTGACCACGTTCGATTTCTTCACGTTTAATACCACGCAGCAGAACACCAACGTTCTCACCAGCACGGCCTTCGTCCAGCAGTTTGCGGAACATTTCAACGCCAGTACAGGTAGACTTAGCAGTCTCTTTAATACCAACGATTTCAACTTCTTCGCCAACTTTGACGATACCGCGCTCTACACGACCGGTTACAACAGTACCACGACCAGAGATGGAGAATACGTCTTCGATTGGCAGAAGGAATGGCTTGTCGATAGCACGTTCTGGTTCCGGAATGTAAGAATCCAGGTAGCCAGCCAGTTCAACGATTTTAGCTTCCCACTCTGCTTCGCCTTCCAGCGCTTTCAGAGCAGAACCACGGATGATTGGAGTATCATCACCTGGGAAATCGTACTGAGACAGAAGTTCACGCACTTCCATTTCAACCAGTTCCAGCAGCTCTTCGTCATCAACCATGTCGCATTTGTTCAGGAACACGATGATGAAAGGAACGCCTACCTGACGACCCAGCAGGATGTGCTCGCGCGTCTGTGGCATAGGGCCATCAGTCGCAGCAACAACCAGGATCGCGCCATCCATCTGAGCAGCACCGGTGATCATGTTTTTAACATAGTCGGCGTGGCCCGGGCAGTCTACGTGTGCGTAGTGGCGGGACGGGGTGTCATATTCAACGTGGGAAGTGTTGATGGTGATACCACGAGCTTTTTCTTCTGGTGCGTTATCGATCTGATCGAATGCACGAGCAGAACCACCGTAGGTTTTCGCCAGAACGGTAGTGATTGCAGCAGTCAGCGTTGTTTTACCATGGTCAACGTGGCCGATAGTACCGACGTTAACGTGCGGTTTTGTACGTTCAAACTTTTCTTTAGACATCGATTGTCCCTCTAAGACACGGATAAATCGGTGATATCACCACATCAACCAAGCAAAATGCCTGAACTGTTGAATGTTTTTTAAAAGTTAACAGAGAGAAACGGGAGGGAGAAGTGAAGTGGTGCTGATACCCAGAGTCGAACTGGGGACCTCACCCTTACCAAGGGTGCGCTCTACCAACTGAGCCATATCAGCACGTCTTGGAGCGGGCAGCGGGAATCGAACCCGCATCATCAGCTTGGAAGGCTGAGGTAATAGCCATTATACGATGCCCGCATCCTGAAACTCGGCTACCCAGTTCTTTCTGTAACAAAAAAGAGATTTCTCTCTTTTTATGTTTGAGCTGATTAATATTTTAGCCAGCTCAGGCGGCGATTACGCTGCCAGAAAGTGGTGGTGGGGGAAGGATTCGAACCTTCGAAGTCTGTGACGGCAGATTTACAGTCTGCTCCCTTTGGCCGCTCGGGAACCCCACCGGACTTGATGGTGCCGACTACCGGAATCGAACTGGTGACCTACTGATTACAAGTCAGTTGCTCTACCTACTGAGCTAAGTCGGCATCAAGTAGCGCGCATTTTATGGAGACATGGGCAGTCATGCAACTAAAAAATTGCATAAATTGTTCATTCGCTCACATTTTGTGCGCAAACAGGGAAAAACGCTGTTATTTCATGCAAAGCAGGCTAAATCTTCAGCACTGCGAGCCCAAATACACCGTTAAAGCGTACCGTGATGCCCTCCGCGTTCGGCGTTACTCGCCTATATTTTTTCTTATTATTCGCGTCATCTGGTGTTAACCTCCTGCCCATTGTCCAAAATTAACTACTAAGTGATGGGCTATTACCTGCGACAGTTCGTGAATGCGCAGATAAATGGTTCACTGAAGCCTGCTTATGAGCAAAAAAGAGCAATCGTTAATGACACCTTATCTTCAATTTAACCGCAGCCAGTGGGCCGCCCTGCGTGATTCGGTTCCCATGACGCTGACGGAAGGTGAAATCGCGCGTTTAAAAGGGATAAACGAAGATCTGTCGCTGGAAGAAGTTGCCGAGATTTATCTGCCCCTGTCCCGCTTGCTTAACTTCTATATAAGCTCCAACCTGCGCCGCCAGGCCGTACTGGAACAGTTCCTCGGTACCAATGGGCAACGTATTCCTTATATCATTAGCATTGCAGGCAGCGTGGCGGTAGGTAAAAGCACCACCGCACGCGTCTTGCAGGCACTGTTGAGCCGTTGGCCAGAACATCGCAGCGTGGAGTTGATAACGACCGATGGCTTCCTGCACCCGAACGAGGTGTTAAAAGAACGCGGTCTAATGAAGAAGAAAGGTTTTCCGCTTTCTTATGATATGCACCGACTGGTGAAATTCGTTTCCGATCTGAAGTCAGGCGTGCCGAACGTCACGGCACCGGTTTACTCTCACCTTATTTACGATCGTATCCCCGATGGGGATAAAACTGTTGCCCAGCCAGATATTCTGATTCTGGAAGGGTTAAATGTTTTGCAAAGCGGCATGGATTATCCCCATGACCCGCACCATGTCTTTGTCTCCGATTTCGTCGACTTCTCTATATATGTCGACGCACCCGAGAATCTGCTGCAAAACTGGTATATCAACCGCTTCCTGAAGTTCCGCGAAGGGGCATTCACCGATCCTGATTCTTACTTCCATAACTACGCTCAGCTTTCCGAAGCCGAAGCCGTCAATGTCGCTACCGCGCTCTGGAATGAGATCAACTACGTGAACCTGAAAGAGAACATCCTGCCGACACGTGAGCGCGCCAGCCTGATTCTGACCAAGAGTGAGAATCACGCCGTTGACCAGGTGCGGTTGCGGAAATAGCAAATGTGCAGACATAAAAAAACCGGCGATTATCGCCGGTTTTTTTGTTTACGCATTATGCTTGCGGCTTCTCGGCGTTTTCATCCTGGTCGACCGCAAAGCAGGCAACCAACTGACCGCCATACTCTTTCAACTGTGGCTGCAACTGCGTGCACGGTCCAAAGCGACGACGGCAACGGGCGTTGAACGCACATCCCGGTGGCGGATTCAGCGGGCTTGGCAGCTCGCCGGTCAGCTTGATACGCTCGCGGCGCTCATCCGGATTCAGGCGCGGTGTTGCCGAGAGTAGCGCCTGCGTATACGGGTGACGAGGATTATTGAAGATCTGATCTTTCGTCCCCTTCTCCACGCAACGGCCCAAATACATCACCATCACTTCATCGGCGATATGCTCGACCACAGACAGGTCATGGGAGATGAACACGTACGACAGACCCAGATCCTGCTGCAAATCCATCATCAGGTTCAGTACCTGCGCACGTACGGACACGTCGAGTGCAGAAACAGGTTCGTCCGCAATGACTACATCGGGATCCAACATCAACCCACGTGCAATCGCGATACGCTGGCGCTGTCCACCCGAGAACATATGCGGGTAGCGATCGTAGTGCTCGGTTTTGAGCCCCACTTTCGCCATCATCGCTAATGCTTTTTCGCGGCGCTGCTCTTTATTGAGCGTGCTGTTAATTTGCAGCGGCTCTTCCAGAATCTGTCCCACTTTTTTACGTGGGTTCAACGAACCGTACGGGTTCTGGAACACGATCTGGATTTTTTGGCGACGCAGTTTCTGCGCTACCGGGTCATGCTTGAGCAGATCCTGACCCTGATAATACAGCTCGCCACCGGTAGGTATTTCAATCATCGTCAGCAGACGACCTAGCGTTGACTTACCACAGCCGGACTCACCCACCACGGCCAGCGTTTTGCCGCGCTCGAGGGTAAATGACACCCCGTCCAATGCTTTGACCAAGCGCTCAGGGGCGAAAATCCCCTTCTTCACCGGGTAATACTTTTTCAGGTCGATGGCCTTCAACAAAAGTTGTTGTTTGGCGGCCTCTTGCGTACTCATAGTGTAGGCCTCCCGGCATCATCGAGTGGGTAATGACATTTAGACTGACGACCGTCATTCAGCGTGAAGAGTTCTGGCTCTTCGGCACGACATTTATCCGTTGCATACGGACAGCGCGGATTCAGCAGACAACCCGTCGGGCGGTCATATTTGCCCGGGACGACACCCGGCAGTGACGCCAGACGCGCTTTATCCTGAGCAAACTCCGGCAGCGCACGCAATAGCGCCTGCGTATACGGGTGACGCGGCGCGCGGAATATCGCGTTCGCGCTTCCGGTTTCCACCACTTGCCCGGCATACATCACAATGATCTTGTGTGCGGCTTCCGCGACCAGTGCCAAATCATGCGTAATCAGAACCAGCGCCATATTCTCTTTCTGCTGTAACTCCAGCAGAAGTTCAATGATTTGCGCCTGAATGGTTACATCCAGCGCCGTCGTCGGTTCATCGGCAATCAGCAGTTTTGGTCGACATGCGATCGCCATGGCGATCATCACGCGCTGACTCATCCCGCCCGAGAGCTGATGCGGATAAACATCCAAACGCGAGGCCGGGTCGGGAATCCCCACCTGCGTGAGCAGGTCAATCGCACGCTGGATACGGGTTTTCTTATTGCCGCCCTGATGCACTTTAATCGCTTCCATAATCTGGAAACCGACGGTGTAACAAGGGTTCAGGCTGGTCATTGGGTCCTGGAAGATCATCGCCACTTCAGCACCCACCAACTGGCGGCGCTGCTTCTCGGAGATACGCTTCAGATCCTGGCCGTTAAACTCCAGACTTTCCGCCATGACGCGGCCTGGATAATCAATCAGTCCCATGATCGCCAGCGAGCTGACCGATTTACCGGAACCAGACTCACCGACAATGCCAACCACTTCACCTTGATTCACGCTGTAGCTGATACGGTCTACGGCACGAAATTCGGATCCAACGTCACCGAAGTGCACCGATAATTTATCTACATTTAATAACGCCATCTCGTGCCTCTTACTGCTTCAGTTTGGGATCAAGTGCATCACGCAGACCATCACCCATCAGGTTAAATGCCAGCACCGTCAGTAGGATCGCAACACCCGGGAAGGTGACGACCCACCAGGCGCTTTGCGCGAACTGCAACACATCGGCGAGCATTGTGCCCCACTCCGGTGTTGGCGGTTGCGCACCCATGCCCAGGAAGCCAAGAGCAGCCATATCGAGAATGGCGTTAGAGAAACCAAGCGACGCCTGAACGATCAGCGGCGCAAGGCAGTTCGGGAGAATATTGACGAACATCTGACGCATTGCGCCCGCGCCCGCTACGCGAGACGCGGTGACGTAATCGCGGTTCACTTCGACCAGCACCGCCGCTCGGGTTAATCGCACATAGTGCGGTAACGCGACGAACGTCAGCGCCAGCGCCGCGTTACCTATCGAGGGTCCGAACACCGCCACCAGCACCAGGGCCAGCAACAGGCTTGGCAGCGCCAGCATAATGTCAACCACACGCATGATGATGTTGTCGATCAAACCACCGAAGTAACCGGCAACCAGTCCGAGAATAACGCCCAGAATCAGCGACAGTACCACCACCAGACAGCCGACCAGCAGCGACAGACGCGCACCGTACATCAGGCGAGATAGCACATCACGGCCTACATCATCCGTTCCCAGAAGATGCGCAAAGGTGCCGCCGTCCTGCCAGGCTGGCGGGGAAAGCAGCACGTCACGGAACTGATCCGCCGGGTTATACGGTGCCAGGAAATTCGCGAAAACCGCAATGATCAGCATGATGATGACATACACCAGACCAACCACTGCGCCTTTGTTACGCTTGAAGTAGTGCCAGAACTCCTGCAGCGGTGTCATAGGCACCGGGGCAGCAACAACTTTATTTTGAGTAACTTGTGACATGATGGCCCCTTACTTCTTATGACGAATACGCGGGTTCACCACGCCGTAAAGCAGATCGACCAGCAGGTTGACGAGGATAATCATCGTCGCCACCAGCAACACGCCGCCCTGCACTACCGGATAGTCACGGCGTTGCAGCGCATCAATCAGCCAGCGCCCCAGGCCAGGCCAGGAGAAAATGGTTTCGGTCAAAATCGCGCCAGCGAGCAACGTCCCCACCTGCAGACCGATAACGGTCACCACGGGCAACATCGCGTTACGCAAGGCGTGAACGATAATGACGCGCATACGGGTCAGGCCTTTGGCGCGAGCGGTACGGATATAATCCTCACCCAACACTTCCAGCATTGACGAACGTGTCATACGCACGATAACCGCGAGCGGGATCGTACCCAGCACTATCGCAGGCAAAATCATATGCGCGACGGCATCAATGAAGTTGCCCTCTTCACCCCAGATGGCGGTGTCGATCAGCATAAAACCGGTTAACGGATTCGAGTCATCTAAGAAGACCATATCGCTGACGCGCCCGGAAACCGGCGTCAGGTTCCATTGCACCGAGACCAGCATAATCATCATCATGCCCCACCAGAAGATAGGCATGGAATACCCGGTCAGCGCGAGGCCAACGGCGGTGTGATCGAAAATAGAGCCACGCTTAACGGCAGCCAGTACGCCGACTGGGATCCCGACAGCAACGGCAAACATCATGGCGCAGACACCGAGCTCAAGCGTCGCTTTAAAACGCGGCACAAACTCGTCCCACACCGGAAGACGGCTTTTCAGCGAAATCCCTAAATCACCGTGCAATACGCCCCAAATATAATTGAGGTACTGCTGCCACAACGGCTTGTTCAGGCCGAGTTCGGCCAACAGCTGCGCATGGCGTTCAGGGGAGATACCACGCTCACCTGCCATAATCATTACCGGGTCGCCGGGGATCATATGGACGAAGGCAAAAGTGAGAAGGGTGATACCGATAAACGTGGGGATGACAAGTCCCAGACGTCGGAGGATGAACTGCAACATAACCCGGATTCTCTGTAATGACGCACCATCAAAAGCGTGACGTCTTTATTGCTCACAAATGTAAATATCCTCTCCTCAGGGGAGACGATAAGGGTGAGAGGAATGGTTAAATCCCTCTCACCCCGACCCTCTCCCAAGGGGAGAGGGGGACACCCTACTTATTATTCAACCGATACGTTTTCGAAGTGGTGTTTGCCCAGTGGATCAACCACGTAGCCTTTCACTTCTTTACGCACTGGCTCGTACACAGTGGAGTGAGCCACGATCAGCGCCGGAGCCTGGTCATGCATCACAACCTGAGCCTGTTTGTACAGCTCGATACGTTTGTTGTGGTCTTCGGTCGCACGCGCTGGCTGAATCAAGTCTTCAAACGGCTTGTAGCACCAGCGAGAGTAGTTGGAGCCTTGTTTCGCTGCATCACAGCTGAACAGGGTCGCGAAGAAGTTATCCGGATCCCCATTGTCCCCGGTCCAACCCATCATCACCGCCTGGTGTTCACCGGCTTTAGCACGCTTCAGATACTCGCCCCACTCGTAGGTCACGATCTTGGCCTGAACGCCGATTTTAGCCCAGTCAGCCTGAACCATCTCAGCCATGCGGCGAGCGTTCGGGTTGTATGGACGCTGTACAGGCATCGCCCACAGCTCAACGGTAAAGCCTTTCTCCTGACCGGCTTCTTTCAGCAGTGCTTTCGCTTTCTCAACGTCGTAAGTGTAATCCTTAACGTCGTCGTTATAACCCCACATCGTTGGTGGAATCAGGTTCTTCGCGGCAACGCCTGCGCCCTGATAAACCGCCTTGATGATCGCTTCTTTGTTTACCGCGTAAGTCAGCGCCTGACGCACTTTCACGTCATCAAACGGTTTCTTCTCGGTGTTGAAGGACAGGTAACCTACGTTCAGGCCAGCCTGCTCCAGCAGATTGATGTTTTTGTCCTGCTTCATACGAGCGATATCAGCCGGGTTCGGGTACGGCATAACCTGGCACTCGTTTTTCTGCAGTTTTGCGTAACGCACAGAGGCGTCAGGCGTGATGGAGAAGACCAGACGGTCGATCTGCGGCTTAGTACCCCAGTAACCTTCGAACGCTTTGTACAGAATGCGTGAGTCTTTCTGGTATTGCAGCAGCTGGAATGGACCGGTACCGATTGGGTTCAGATCCACTTTTTCCGGCGTGCCCGCTTTCAGCATGTTATCCGCATATTCTTTCGACAGAATTGACGCGAAGTCCATTGCCAGGTCAGCCAGGAATGGCGCTTCCGGACGGCTCAGAACAAACTGAACGGTCTTGTCGTCAACTTTTTTCACTTCGGTAATCAGGTCTGGCAGGCCCATACCTTCGAAGTATTCGTAGCTGCCGCCAGAGACTTTATGATACGGGTTCTGGGCATTTTTCTGACGATCAAAGGAGAACACAACGTCGTCGGCATTCAGATCGCGAGTCGGTTTAAACTCTTTGCTGTCCTGCCACTTCACGCCCTGACGCAGGTGGAAGGTATAGGTTTTGCCGTCTTCGCTGACTTCCCATTTCTCCGCCAGACCCGGAATGACTTCCGTAGTACCGATTTTGAATTCAACCAGACGGTTATAGATAGGCACAGAGCTTGCGTCGTACGTGGTACCAGAGGTGAAGAGCTGTGGGTTAAAGCCTTCCGGCGAGCCTTCAGAACAGTAAACCAGGGTTTTCGCATTTACGCTTGCTGCGACGGTCAGAGCAACCAGGCTCAGACCAAGCTTCAGCATCCCTGACTTCTTCAAGGAAATACTCATTATTCTGCTCCAATGTGATGTTTTGCTTTGTTGTGTTACGCCGCCTGACCTTTATTTATTATTTACCCGGTCCGGTCGGTGATGCCCGAAGGCGTTATAAGGGATGGAGAATCCTTTCAGAAGAGCGACAGAGTTGCAGCGCAGATCGTCCCTGAAATGCCCCTCGTGCCCTACAATCTGTCAATAGAATGTGAAAACGTCAATACAGGTGACGGGGATTTACGTTGAGGGTGAGAAACGGTAAACAAAGATTAAAAAAACTCCAGGCATCTATTTTCAGCAGGGAAATTTATGCTACTCGCCATCTTGCAGCACAAACCTCTTCATATTTCGCAACAATCAGTGATTAACATTTATTCATATCGCGTAAATTTTCTTACAGAATGGTGAATATCTGAGCACTTAATGCCATGAACGTTAAAACGCACAGCGGAAAATGCTGAGGTTATCCATAAGCAACGCGAAAAAAGATCAATCTATATATAAAAAAATACAATGGATTATGTCACAAAAGCGTTAACAGGCAGGGGTAAACGAGAGGTAAGGTCTGTTTTAACAGGTTGCCATAGGTAAGTCCTTAACGCAAAACCATCGCTTGATGGCGAGTTGCACATTTAGCGAATGCTTTTCAGCTCGCAGAATGCAAAAAAGGCTAACCTTGCGGTTAGCCTTTTTCTAAATGTGGTCGGCAAGAGAGGATGACTCGCCACTTCGTGGCTCGCCCTGCGGGCCTTTGCTAACGCAACGTTCTCTCGCTCCGCTGGAGTCGAACCTCTTTCCCCGGAGGTTCTCATCCTTTTCAGCTCGCAGAATGCAAAAAGGGCTAACCTTACGGTTAGCCCTTTTTTAAATGTGGTCGGCGAGAGAGGATTCGAACCTCCGACCCACTGGTCCCAAACCAGTTGCGCTACCAAGCTGCGCTACTCGCCGAATGCGGAGCGCATCTTACTGCTGGGGTGCGCTCCCGTCAATCCTTTATCATGAAAAAGCCATTCGATCGGCGATAAACTCGCCAGACCGGTTACTGAGTGGCTTTTGTTGCACTATCAGGGATATGACACCAGTTGTTATTTTCGTTAATCCCGCCGTTCGGAGAGGTATAACCGAGGCAACCCATAATCGTGTCGTACAGCTCAACGTGACGACGTGGCACCTTCATGTCGGCCTCTTTTTTCAGTTGGGCGAACATTTTCGCTTTATCCGGGTTCTCCAGATATTTATCTGACATCCAGACCATCATCGGCACACGGAATTGCTCTGGCGGAGCCATCTTGCGCGGGGTACCGTGCAGGTGCTCAAACTCATTGATGGACTCACCATGGTCTGCGGCATAGAACACAATCGCTTTCTTATCGCGCACCTGATCAATCACGCTATCAATAAAGTGATCGACATACATCACCGAATTATCAAACGAGTTAACCAACTCATCTTTGGTGCAGTCTTTATCCACGCCTACGCATTCCGGCGTCCATTTAGCAAAGTTACGCGGATAACGCTGCGTGTAGTTGAAGTGCGAACCCTTGGTATGCAGGATGATCATATGCTTGCCATCAGGATTGCCGTTCAACGAATTCTTCATTTCATCAATCAGCAGCATGTCATCCACGCTCTTACCCCGGTTACGCGGCTCGGCACCGATTTGCTCACGGTAAGCAATGTTCTGCGCCATGGTGTTGCTGTAGAACCACATTTCGCTCTGCATCGCGTACAGATCGGACGTAAACCCAAGCTGGCGCAGCACGGAGAAGACGTTCTGCTCTTTCAGGGTACGCTGAGGGTTATCATCCGCCCCGCCCTCGCGCACAAACATGCAGCGCAGAGAGAGTTTCGTGGCGGTATCACAGGAGTATCCGCGATAGGCGATCAGGTTCTTTTCCTGCGACAGTTTCGGCGTCGTGTCGCGATCGTAGCCAAGGATGCCCATGTGATCCCAGCGAGTCGTTTCACCGATAATAAAGACAAAATAGGTATCATCGATGTCTTTAGGCGCCTGGTAAGTAAATTGTTTGGCAGGATTCTTCAACGATTTATTGTCGGCTGACTCGTCGACTTGCGCCCAGGCGTAAAGGCCGAGCGCCGAAATCCAGTTTGAAGGAAGATAGGAGTTAGCCACGACACCGCCGTAGCTCGGCATATCCACGCCAGAGGTACGCTCATCGTGTTTTTGCTTCACATCCAGCAGGCGAATCGGTCCCCAGACCATCAAACCTGCCAGCACCACCAGCGTGACGCTGCGGATGCGTTGCCCAGGCGTTCGCATTTGCCGCAGCAAGGTATAGCGGCAGCGATTGCTCCAGATGAACAGCAGCGGCAGCGCGCTCACGCACACCAGCCAGAGAATAAAGTGCAGGCCAACCACCTCTTTCGAGAGGTCAATATCCGTCGTCATGACCGAGGCAATAATGCCGTAGCCAATGACCACGTTCATGAAAGTCATGTAATAACTGGCACCCGCAGAGAAGACGACCACCAGCGAGGCGAGAACGCGCCACATGCGTCGACCAAAGAGCGACAGCATGCGTAACAGGAAGAACGTCACCAGAACGGTGCCGACCAATTCAACGACTGCTGAGACTCCTTTCCAAACAGTAAAATCTTGTGCATAACCGTCAAACCGACGGAAAAAAACAGCACCATTCATAAACAGGCCGATGTACAACGCCAGCAAAAAACTCAGCTTTTGTTGTGTCATCGATTTGATGTATTTCATGCATTCAACCCGGAAAAAGGGAGAGTAACCCCGCTTCACTTCGTATCTAAAGTGAACAGACTATATATGCGCTCAGGAATCCAATATCAGAAATGTCTAAAGCGTGGTAAGTAGACCACAGCGAAAGAAAAAAGTGGCAGGAGAGTGTGTGATTGAAGCGGATATTTACAAAAAAACGAAGTAAAGCTCTACAACCTTAAGATTGCCTTAGGTTTCATCGTTAAAAAAGGCCGGAAGCCCGGCCTTTATCGGCGTTTATTTACGCATGCGCCTCATTATAGACTTCGCGCTGCGGCTGGCGAATCGTGGTGGACAGTGCCAGCGAAATAATCAGCAAGGCAAATATCACGCAGAAAGTCACATAGAAGCCACCGAACAGCGACGCGATAAGCGAGCCGCAAATGCTGCCGATCCCAAACCCTAAATAAATCACGCCGTAATTCTTCGCCAGATTGTTCAGGCCAAAGAACTCACTCACCAGAGACGGGAACACGGTAATGGTTCCGCCAAAGTTAAAGGCAACGCAAGCGATAGCGGCAAAGAAGGTCATTTCATTCAGAGGCGCGAACAGCAGCGCGGCCATACCGACCAACGATACGACCTGCCCCATGGTAATGACACGGATACGCGAGATTTTGTCAGACAGGATACCCAGCACCAGGCGGCCCGACAGGTTAGCAATGGAAATGACCGTCACTGCATTGGCTGCGGTTGCCACATCCAGTTTTACCATCCCCTGCGCAATATCCTTCGCCACACCGATGACATACAGGCCACTCATACAGGCGGTCAGGAACATCACGGCCAACATCCAGTACTGTGGTTGACGCATGGACTGTGCCAGCGTGAAGTCATTTTCCACCACGCCATTCACCGTTTTGACGGTCTGCTGAGGCGCATCTTTCATCAGCGTAGCGCCGAAAAGAATCATCACCAGCACAATCGCGCCCCAGATCATGAACGTCTTTTCCAGACCGACAGATTCCAGTAAATGCGAGTCGATGAATTTAAAACCGAGGCTACCCAACCCGTAAGAACCGATTGAGAATGCGGAGATTAACCCTTTACGTTCCGGGAACCATTTCACGCAATTGGACAGGGTCAACAGATAGCCCGCACCGTCCGCCAGACCGACCAGCACGCCCGCGCTGAGCCACAGCATCATCAGGCTGTTGGAATGCGCGGTCAGGAAGAAGCCCACGCCCAGCATAATTCCGGAGGCCATGGTCACGCGCTTAACACCGAAACGCTCCTGCAATTTACCGGCGACGGAAGACGAAATCGCTAACCCTAGACTCAGCAAGCCGAAGGAAAAAGCCACCTGACTAACTGGTGCGCCCAGTTTGTCGGACAGCGCGCTGTTAAACAGGCTCCAGGTATAAACCGATCCCAACGCAAATTGCGTCACGATGGTGCCGAAGAGTGTCAGCCAACGAGTACGGTTATAGGTTGATGTGTTCATGGCAGTTGTCCTGCAAGAGAAATTAAGGGAATTCGCTGCAGACAACGATATACAAATCCCTTTATTGCCAGGGGAGAAACGGCATGAAATGCAGTAGAGACGGAATGAAATGCCTGAAATCAGGAATGAATGACCTTGCCGGATTGCGTAACGTGCATTTGTTAGTGACTGCTATCGCCACAGTCCCTGCTGTGATTGTACTTAAGATGTTAAAGAAGCGTTAGCAGAAGTAATGATTTTAGAATCTCGCACTCACGCCAAGAGTATAAAGATAGTCCTCGCCGGTCATCGTACTCTCCGCCTGGGAAAGCGACGCATACGCCGCCAGATGGGGATACAGCAGCACGTCGGCCCCCACCGTCACGTCCATCCAGTTGTTATACTGCATGGACGTAGGCAGTCGGCTCATTCCGGACTGGGATTTCCATTGATTATCGCCAAACTGCTGGTTATAGCTCACCTGCGCCCAGGGCCGTAAATCGCCCACACGGGTATCCACCCGCCAGCCAAGCGTGCTGACGCTGGCGTGCCAGAGCGGATCGGTGAGCGACGTTGGGCTGCCGTTATCACCAAACTCGTTGTACATCATTTGCGTTGAGCCATCGTAATGCCACGCCGCCACCGGCCCGGTTGTGGTATTCCGGGTGACAGGCATATTCAACCCCACGCTCAAGGTGCTCGCCGATTCCGCCGGGTAATTATCCGGCATATTCAGGGCCAGCCCCGGTACGTTCTGCGAAGAGCGAATTCGCTCCGCGAGAATATCGTCATACCGCGGTTGGTGATCGGCGTCCCATGTATAGCGTTCTGTCGTATGACTTTGCGCATCTGAAACGATATATTCCTGTTGCCAGGCAGAGGCTGTGCTACAAAAAAACACGCAGACTGATACACCCACCAGGCCAGAAGCAGCATGGCGACCACTGATTTTTTTTATCATCATCAAAGCGACTCCAGAAAGAGCCGAGTTCGGCGATATTTGTCATTGTTTAAGAAGAGGTATGAGGGCATAACCCTTAATTAAATATTGTCTTTTTAACACTCACGTCAAGCCAGGTTGGCTGAATATTTACGGATTCACAATCAATAAGGGAAATAACCTATGCAACGTTGCGGATGGGTAAGCCAGGATCAGCTTTATATCGATTATCACGATAAAGAGTGGGGCGTGCCGGAAAAAGACGGCAAGAATCTCTTTGAGATGATCTGCCTGGAGGGCCAACAGGCGGGATTATCGTGGATTACCGTATTGAAAAAACGGGAAAATTACCGCAACGCCTTCCATCATTTCGACCCGGTACGCGTGGCAGCGATGACGGAAGAAGACGTCGAAAGACTGGTGCTGGACGCCGGTATCATCCGTCATCGCGGTAAAATTCAGGCCATTATCGGCAACGCACGCGCTTACCTGGCGATGGAAGAAAACGGCGAACCTTTTTCAGATTTTGTCTGGTCGTTTGTCGACCATACACCGAAGATCACCCAGTCTGCGACGCTGGCTGAAATCGACACCTCCACGCCTGCATCCGATGCCCTTTCTAAAGCGTTGAAAAAACGTGGATTCAAATTTGTTGGCACCACAATTTGCTACTCTTTCATGCAAGCGTGCGGCTTGGTCAACGATCATGTGACGGGCTGCTTCTGCCATCCTGGAGGACAACATGATTCGCAAATGGCAAAGTGAGGACACCGCGCCGCTGCTGAGTTTATGGCTGGAAAGTACCACCGATGCGCATCCGTTTATCGATGCGCAGTACTGGGTTGAAAGCGAAGCGCTGGTCCGTGATGCTTACCTGCCGTCAGCAGAAACGTGGGTTTGGGAAGAGTCTGGCGAAGTCAGAGGCTTTATCAGCGTCATGCAGTTACAGTTTATCGGTGCGCTGTTTGTCGCCACTCCCCATCTGGGGAAAGGGATCGGGCACGCGCTGATTCAGCATGTTCAGCAGGCGTACCCGTACTTAAGCCTTGAGGTTTACCAAAAAAACAGTCGGGCGGTGAATTTCTACCATGCTCAGGGTTTTCGCATTGAAGACAGCGCCTGGCAGGAAGAGACTCAGCACCCGACGTGGATTATGAGCTGGCAGGCGGATCAAACGCCGTCAACGTAAGTTCCGGTCCCTGATATTTCTCCACCCAGGCCAGCGCCGTATTTCCCGCGCAACCATTCCCCAGCTTCGAGCTGGGGAGATCTTTGGTTAACACGTTCACCGCGCCATTTTTACAGATCCCGCCCTCATCGCGATCCAGGTCGGGCCACGCGCCCTGATGAATACAGATCACGCCAGGTTTAATTCCCGTGCTGACCACCGCTCCCGCCAGCACCTGTCCGCGTGCGTTCCAGACCCGCACCACATCGCCGTCGGCAATTCCACGCGCGTTGGCGTCATCCGGATGCAAGGTGATTGGCTCACGTCCCGCTACGGCATACTGTTCGCGCAATGACGAGTAGTTAAGCTGGCTGTGCAGACGATGCGCCGGATGCGCGGACAGCACCTGTAGCTGTTTCGGCTGCGCATTGCCGTGCCACTCGTCGGGCTCAAGCCACATCGGATGGGGCGGGCAATCGGCATAGTTAAAACTGGCGATACGCTGCGAATAGATCTCGATTTTGCCACTTTCCGTTTTTAGCGGATGACTCTGCGGGTCACGGCGGAAATCCGCAAAACGGACAAACTGCGCGTTCTGCTCGCTCTCCGGCATTTCAAAAATGGCATTCGCTTCCCAGAACTCTGTAAACGGCGGCAACGTTACGCCCTGTGATTCACCGCGCTGCCCGGCAATCTGGTAAAACGTCTCCAGCCATTGCAGATCCGTTTTGCCTTCCGTGAAGCGCTCGCGACCGCCCGGCTCCCACAACTCACTCAACGCTGCAAACACCTCAAAATCGTCACGCGCTTCGTCACGCGGGGGGACCACACGCTTCATCGGCACCATGTGCTGATTGCTGTAATCGCCAGTCATGGTCAGATCGTTACGCTCAAATGAGGTGGTCGCTGGCAACACGATGTCTGCGTGCTTTGCCGCGGCGGTCCAGAAGCACTCTGAAATGACCACCAGCTCTGGCTTCTGCCAGGCGCGAATCAGGCGGTTAGTATCCTGATGATGGGTAAAGTTTGCGCCGCCCGCCCACCAGACAAAACGAATATCCGGGAAATGCCGATCCATGCCGTTGTGCTGATAAAAACCGCCTGGTTTTTCCAGTGCTTCTACGATGCGTGCGACCGGAATTTTATCGACAGCATCAATCCCGTTTTGCACAGATCCTTGCATCGAGGCAAGCACCGCCGCACGACGAGTCGGGTTCCCACCGTTGGCAAAATGATACGACAAGCCAAAACCGCCGCCCGGCGTACCAATCTGGCCGAGCATCGCGGCAAGCGTCACCAGCATCCAGTGTTTTTGCTCGCCAAACTGCTGACGCTGCATACCCCAGCCAGACATCAACATGGTGGTATTTTGATGGAATAACGCCGCCAGTTCGCGGATTTTAGCGGCATCAACGCCACAAATCTCTGCGGCCCATTCAGCGGTTTTCGCCACTCCGTCAGATTTACCGGTCAGGTAAGCGGCGAACTGTTCAAATCCGGTCGTACAGCGCGCCAGGAATTCGGCGTCATGCCAGCCGTTTTCCACCAGCGTATGCGCCACACCCAGCATCATCGCGACGTCTGTGCCCATATGCGGCGCGATCCACTCGGCGCTCTCCCCGAGAAAATCCATGGTTTCGGAACGCATAGGATCGATGCAGATCACCCGCTTACCGCTTTTACGCAGCGCGTCAAAATAGGCAATGCCCTGCTCATCGCTGGCGTTCCACGCGATCTTCAGCGTATTAAGCGGGTTGGCGCTCCACAACACCACGACGTCCGTATGCTCCAGCACCAGCGGCCAGCTCGTCTGCTGCTGATACACCTCATTGCCCCCCACGACATACGGCATGATCGCCTGAGCCGCCCCGGTCGAATAATCGCCCAGATGCCCAGTGTAGCCGCCCGCCAGGCTCATATACCGTTGCAACAGCGTCGCCGCTTTATGCAGCACGCCGTTAGAGCGCCAGCCGTAAGACCCAGCAAAGATAGACGACGCGCCGTAGCTGTCGCGGATGCGTTTATGTTGTCCGTGGATGAGCGCCAGCGCATCGTCCCAGCTCACGCGCACAAATTCATCTTGCCCACGCACGCCCTGCGGATTATCCGGCGAGGCTAAAAAACCTTTACGCACCATCGGCCAGCGCACGCGGGTTTTACTGTGTACCTGATCGCGCACCGCGGTTTGTAATGAGTTGGGATGATGAGTGGGCAGCGCCCCGCGTGAAGACAGCACGTTCTCGCCGTCGGTTTCAACCAGCATCGGCCCCCAGTGGGCTGCGGTCAGAATGGTTTTTATTGAGGTGGTCAAAGCGTGCGCTCCTGGGTTGCCTGTTGCAGGTTTCACGGCCTTCTTTGAGGTCGTTTATGGTTTGACACAAATTTCAGAGTTATCCCCGGAATTTTCTGCATAACTGGGCGTCATAATCAACCGCCACGTCCGTCGTGGCAAAGAATAAAAAGGATTAAGGAAATAAGATGAATAAACGCGTATTGGTTATTGCCGCTCTGGTGAGTGGCGCACTGGCTGTTTCTGGCTGCACAACAAACCCTTACACCGGCGAGCGTGAAGCGGGTAAATCCGGCATTGGCGCAGGTATCGGCTCACTGGTTGGTGCCGGTGTTGGCGCGCTCTCCTCGTCCAAAAAAGATCGCGGCAAAGGTGCGCTGATTGGTGCAGCTGCCGGTGCGGCACTGGGCGGCGGTGCCGGTTATTACATGGATGTTCAGGAAGCAAAACTGCGTGACAAAATGCAGGGAACTGGCGTGAGCGTGACGCGAAATGGCGACAACATCATTTTGAACATGCCAAGCAATGTGACCTTTGACAGCAGCAGCGCCACGCTGAAACCTGCAGGGGCGAATACCCTGACGGGCGTCGCAATGGTTCTGAAAGAGTACAGCAAAACCGCGGTGAACGTGATCGGATACACCGACAGCACCGGCAGCCAGGATCTGAATATGCGCCTGTCTCAGCAGCGTGCGGACTCCGTCGCCAGCTCGCTGATCACCCAGGGCGTGGCCGCCAACCGCATCCGCACCAGCGGGATGGGTCCGGCAAATCCAATCGCCAGCAACAACACGGCAGAAGGCAAAGCGCAGAACCGTCGCGTCGAGATCACCCTCAGTCCGATTCAGTAAGTTTACTGTTTTTCCCTCTCCCGTTGGGAGAGGGGCGGATGAGGCCTCCGCCGCCTGTATCATCCGATATGAAGCACTTGCCATCGCTGATTTTCACGTTAAGGTGTTCTCACTTAATTCAGAGAAATCAGCGATGAGCAAATCAACACGGTCCACCATCAGCGATGTGGCGAAAGCCGCAAAAACCGGTAAAACCAGTATTTCACGCTATCTGAATGGCGAGAAACACCTGCTTTCCGACGCGCTGCTGGCCCGTATTGAACAGGCTATTGCCGAACTCGATTATCGACCAAGCCTCATGGCTCGCGGGCTAAAGCATGGTCGTACTCGCCTCATCGGCCTGATTATCGCCGATATTACCAATCCCTACTCCGTCAATGTCCTGAGCGGTATCGAAGCCGCGTGTCGTGAAAAGGGCTTCACGCCGCTGGTGTGTAATACCAATAACGAGCTGAATCAGGAATTGCACTACCTCGACCTGCTGCGCAGCTATCAGGTGGAAGGTATCGTGGTTAATGCCGTGGGTATGCGCGAAGAGGGGCTAAACCGTCTTCAGCAGTCTGCGCTTCCGATGGTACTCATTGACCGCAAAATCCCGGAATTTGCCTGCGATGTCGTCGGGCTGGATAACACTCAGGCCGCCACGACCGCCACGGAACACCTCATAGAGCAGGGTTTTGAAGCGATTTTGTTTATGAGCGAACCGTTGGGAATGGTCAATACCCGTCGCGATCGCCTCAGCGCTTTTCGTGCGACCCTGGCGCGTTATCCCGGCGTGATCGCCGAGAATGCTGAAATCCCACTGCATGAAGCCGACCAGATGGATAACACGCTGCGTCAATTTCACACCCGCCATCGCGGAATGCGTAAAGCCGTGATTTCTGCCAATGGCGCACTCACGCTCCAGGTGGCGCGCTCCCTCAAACGGATTGGCCTGCACTGGGGCAGCGATATCGGCCTGCTAGGCTTTGACGAACTGGAATGGGCTGAGCTCGCGGGCGTAGGAATCACCACGCTAAAACAGCCGACCTGGCAGATTGGCTATGCCGCCGTAGAACAGGTGGTGCGCCGTATTGAAGGCATGACGGACGCCGTTCGCGAGCAAGTTTTCTCTGGCGAGCTGATCGTGCGCGGTTCCACGTCCCGCTAAATCCCCTTCGTGATGGCGATCATAAATTCAACACCCTGGGCTTTCCTTTGGAACCGGTTCCATCTAGCGTGATAACTATCAGCTACGAAGGAGAGTTAGCCAATGGGCAGAAAAATTATCGTCGTGACCGCTGCATACGGTGCGGATCAGGTACGTCAGGCAGGCGGTCAGCGGGCCATGTTGCCCGTCATCGCAGCGGGTGGCGCAGATGGCGTCGAAATACGTCGCGAATTGTTCAGCGAGCAAGAGCTGCAAACCCTTCCGATGCTGGCCCAATCTATCGAGCTGCTTGGCTTGCTGGCCTGTTACTCCGCGCCAGCCGCATTGCTCATGCCCGATGGAACGCTTAACCCGGATCTGCCGCGTTATCTTGCTGAAGCCAACACGTTGAATGCCCTGTGGTTAAAGGTTTCTCTGGGCCATTTCCGTGATAAACAGCCGCTGGAAGCGCTACGTGAATTACTCAATGACAGCGGCATGGCGCTGGTGGTCGAAAACGATCAAACCGATTGTGGCCAGTTGGCACCCATGCAGCGATTCAAAGCGGCCTGTCGGGTAATGCAATTGCCCGTCACGCTGACCTTCGATACGGGTAACTGGTTGTGGGTGGGCGATTCGCCTGAAGAAGCCGCACGTCTTCTGGCCCCTGCCGTGAGCTATATCCACGTCAAAGCGGCAATCCCGCATAATCAACACTACCGCGCTGTCGCGCCGGATAACGCCGATGCACGCTGGATGGCGCTTCTGGATCAACTTCCCGCGGATGCGCCGCGCGGTATCGAATTCCCGCTGGAAGGTCCGGATTTAGCCGCGGTGACCCGCCATTATGTCAACCTGCTGCGCGAGGAGCCACGCCATGTCTAAGACTTTGGACGTCATCACCATCGGTGAAGCCATGGCGATGTTTGTTGCCACTGAAACAGGTGAGTTGCGCGCCGTTGAGCACTTTATCAAACGCGTGGCAGGCGCCGAACTCAACGTTGCGACCGGACTGGCGCGCCTGGGTATGAACGTCGGCTGGGTCAGCCGCGTAGGCGACGACAGCTTCGGTCAGTTTGTCGTGGATTCGCTCAAAAAAGAGGGTATCGACGCGGCTGGCGTCACGCTCGACAGCCGTTTCGCCACGGGTTTCCAGTTAAAATCCAAAGTTGAAAATGGAACCGATCCCATTGTGGAGTATTTCCGTAAAGGCTCGGCGGCCAGCCATCTTTCTATTGCCGATTATCACCCTAATTATTTCTCGTCGGCACGACACCTGCATTTGAGCGGTGTCGCGGCGGCCTTGTCGTGCAGTTCGTATGAACTGCTCGACAAGGCTGCCAGCACCATGAAAGCGCAGGGTAAGACGATTTCCTTCGATCCCAATCTGCGTCCGGTGCTGTGGAAAAGTGAGGCCGAGATGATCAGTAAACTCAATCACCTCGCCTTCCAGGCTGACTGGGTTTTGCCTGGTGTAAAAGAAGGGATGATTTTGACCGGAGAGCATTCCCCCGAAGCCATCGCCGATTTTTATCTAAATCAAGGTGTGAAAGCCGTGGTGCTGAAAACGGGAGCCGATGGCGCATGGTTCAAGACGGCAGAAGGTGAACAAGGGACCGTTGCCGCGATAAACGTCGAGAATGTGGTCGATACCGTCGGCGCTGGCGATGGTTTCGCTGTCGGGGTGATAAGCGCGTTACTCGAAGGGAAAACGTTACCTAAGGCCGTCGCCCGCGGTAACAAAATTGGCTCGCTCGCCATTCAGGTTCAGGGCGACAGCGAAGGATTACCGACGCGGGAAGCATTAGGGGAATAAATCCTCACCACCGCTAATTAAAAACACAGCCCCGCGTACCCTACATACAGCGGCGGAAGTCACCTCAACAACAGAGGCAAGTCTATGAACAAATCGACCAATGCAGTCAAACGCTGGTGGTACATCATGCCGATCGTGTTTATCACGTACAGCCTGGCGTATCTCGATCGCGCGAATTTCAGTTTCGCTTCCGCCGCAGGGATCACCGAAGACCTGGGCATAACCAAAGGGGTCTCTTCTCTCTTAGGCGCGTTGTTCTTCCTGGGCTATTTCTTCTTCCAGATCCCGGGCGCGATTTATGCCGAACGCCGCAGCGTACGCAAACTGATCTTCGTGTGCCTGATTCTGTGGGGAGCCTGTGCGTCGCTAACCGGCATGGTTAACAACATTCCGGCACTCGCCGCCATTCGCTTTATTCTTGGCGTGGTCGAAGCCGCCGTGATGCCGGCAATGCTGATTTATATCAGCAACTGGTTTACCAAATCCGAACGTTCGCGCGCCAATACTTTCCTGATCCTCGGTAACCCGGTCACGGTACTGTGGATGTCCGTGGTCTCTGGCTACCTGATTCAATCGTTCGGCTGGCGTCATATGTTCATCATTGAAGGGATCCCCGCGATTATCTGGGCCTTCTGTTGGTGGGTGTTGGTAAAAGATAAACCGTCTCAGGCGACATGGCTCTCCGAAAGTGAAAAAGCCGCGCTTCAGGCGGAACTGGAGAAAGAGCAACAGGGGCTGAAACCGGTACGTAACTACGGCGAAGCGTTCCGCTCCCGCAACGTGATACTACTGTGTATGCAGTACTTTACGTGGAGTATTGGTGTCTACGGATTTGTGCTGTGGCTGCCGTCCATCATTCGCAGCGGCGGAGAAAACCTTGGCATGGTGGAAGTGGGCTGGCTGTCATCCGTGCCTTATCTGGCAGCGACTATCGCGATGATTGTGGTGTCATGGGCATCTGACAAACTGCAAAACCGTAAGCTTTTCGTTTGGCCGCTGCTGCTGATTGCCGCATTTGCCTTTATTGGGTCATGGGCGGTTGGGCCTGATCACTTCTGGATTTCTTACACCCTGCTGGTGATTGCGGGCGCCGCGATGTATGCGCCTTACGGCCCTTTCTTTGCCATCATTCCCGAGATGCTTCCGCGTAACGTTGCGGGCGGCGCGATGGCACTCATCAACAGCATGGGTGCGCTGGGGTCGTTCTTTGGCTCGTGGTTTGTGGGTTATCTGAACGGCTCGACCGGCAGCCCGTCCGCCTCGTACATTTTTATGGGGGTGGCACTTTTCGCTTCAGTGTGGCTTACTTTGATTGTTAAGCCTGCTAATAATCAACATGTCCCTGCTGGCGCACGCCACGCCTGAACCCTTTAACATCAACGGAGATTAGCATGAAGCCGTCCGTCATTTTGTATAAAGCCTTGCCCGACGATCTGCAAAAACGTCTTGAGGAGCACTTCACCGTCACCCAGGTGAAGAATCTTAATCCAGAGACCGTCGCGGAGCATGCTGACGCGTTCGCCAGCGCAGCAGGATTACTGGGATCAAGCGAAAAAGTGGATACCGCATTGCTGGAAAAAATGCCGAAGCTTCGTGCGACGTCCACCATTTCAGTCGGTTACGATAATTTTGACGTTGATGCCCTCAACACACGCAAAATCCTGCTCATGCACACGCCTTATGCGCTGACCGAAACGGTCGCAGATACGCTGATGGCGCTGGTTCTGAGCACGGCGCGTCGGGTGGTAGAAGTTGCTGAGCGTGTAAAAGCGGGCGAATGGACGAAAAGTATTGGTCCCGACTGGTTTGGTGTGGATGTGCATGGCAAAACGCTGGGGATTGTCGGGATGGGGCGTATTGGGCTGGCGTTAGCCCAGCGCGCGCATTTCGGTTTTAACATGCCGATTCTGTACAACGCCCGCCGTCATCACAGCGAAGCGGAAGAGCGTTTCGAGGCGCGTTACTGCGAGTTAGAGACGCTGCTAAAGGAAGCTGACTATGTTTGCCTGATCCTGCCGCTGACGGACGAGACGCATCATCTGATCGGTAAAGCAGAATTTGAGAAAATGAAGAAATCGGCGATTTTCATTAATGCCGGTCGTGGGCCGGTCGTCGATGAGAAAGCGTTAATTGAGGCACTGCAAAAGGGTGAGATCCACGCCGCCGGTCTGGACGTGTTTGAGCAAGAGCCGCTGCCGGTTGATTCCCCGCTGCTGACAATGTCGAATGTCGTTGCCCTGCCGCACATTGGGTCCGCCACGCATGAAACCCGCTACAACATGGCCGCTACTGCCGTGGATAATCTGATCAACGCTCTCAACGGCAACGTTGAGAAAAACTGTGTGAATCCACACGTTAACGCCTAAACGAAAAAAACCCGCCAGAGGCGGGTTTTTAAATTCTTTGCTGCTGAGTTGGAAGCTTACAGGCTTACAACGTTACCAGCTGCTGGGCCTTTAGCGCCGCTTTCGATGGTGAAGGAAACTTTCTGGCCTTCGTCCAAAGATTTGTAGCCTTCGTTCTGGATAGCAGAGAAGTGTACGAATACATCTTTAGAGCCATCGTCAGGAGTGATGAAGCCGAAACCTTTATCAGCGTTGAACCATTTTACCAGACCAGTCATTTTACCAGACATAGATTTTACCTTTTAAATATTTGTTTTGCCTTCCGGCGCGATGATGGAATGTGTTACAGATTTTTAAGCGATAGAGGAAGGGTCACTACGAAGGGTATCTAAGATAACTCATCTGGACTGCTTAACTAAACTGCTTTAGGTCTGTGAACAAACCGACGAACATAGTTATACTTGGGTGGTACTCGAATGACAAGCATTATTTTTGTAATTAATAAAAAAAGCCCCGCATTCTGCGAGGCTTTTATTTATTCGGTGGCCGTGACCGCCGAGCTCCATGCCTGGCTGAAGGCTTGGTGCTGCGAGGCTAGCGGCCCAATCAGCGTGTTGTACTGACTGGCTTGCTGAGACGTCGGGAACTGGATGCCATTAGAGACAAAACTCACCTGGGTACCCTGCTGAGAGATAAAATCACCCACCTGTGCCAGTTGCTGACTAAAAATCTGCGCGGCTGGAATCAACGGCTGCATCGCATCAGAAGGCTTAGTCACCACTTTCTCATACACTTTATCGAATACAGGTTTCAGGTCTTCACCCTGTTTCAGCGCAGATCGCGCCGCATCAGCCTGCATTTTTGCATTCTGCAATTGCTGGCTCAACACGCCAAGCGCACCGTTAGACTGGCGAAGAGGCTCGCGCTGAGTCATGTAATCCTGCGGGACACGAATCGCATTGACGCTATCCACAACGGGACGAAGGCCTGAATCCATTGCTTGATTCACTTGTTGTGAATAACCATAAAGGATGGCGTAATCGGAAACGAAGGGGCCAAACTGTTTTTTCTGATCCGCAGTCAGCGTTGGTAAATGCTCACCACTGCGCATCACGTTATTCTGAAGAAAATCGATAAACGCTTTGCGCTGATCGCCTTCTTTATCAAAACACCCACTCAGGCTAACTACCATCAACAACGCCGCAACAGGCGCGAACCAGCGAGAGCAGGACTTTCCTGTCGCCATTTTATTACTCCTTTCACCCAAAAAGCACACACTGGCACTGGCGTGCCTGACGTTGACAAGAATAGTCCAGGTCAGCCGCGCAAGATACTCTTTTCATGCAAAACGGCTATTGCCACTTTCTTTCTGACGATTTACAAAAAAATACCATACGAAGCCTGCTTATGATTAATCAGGTAATTAGCATAACTATCCGCTTTGCTGAAACGAGCAAGGCAATACTTACCGCACGATTAATCACACCCGTGACGATCCCTCACCTCCTTTAAGAGCTATTCTTAACAAGCTCTATGAAGTTCATGATCCTGTTGTGTGATTTATGAGGAGTTCTTAATGGAATCTAAAGATACAATGTTTGAGCTGTTAACCAGCCTGGAACAAATCGTTTTTAAGGATCTGTCGCAAACCGTTATCCTGACCCAAAAATCCAATCCCTTTACAGAATTTGAGCAGTTGCGCAAAGGGACAGGGCTGAAGCCTATTGATTTCGCAAGAGAAATGGGTGTCAGTGTCGCGACGGTGAAAGAGTGGGAATCGAAACGTGTTAAACCCTCTATGACCGAGTTAAAGCTGATGCGTCTGATACAGGCGACCCCAACGCTTAGCGCGTAGTGATTTAAAAAAATGCTTGTTATCTTCCCCCGCAATTGCGGGGGTTTGTGTTTATAACGTCTTATAACACCACATATTTCGCCGGTTAATCCAGGATATACAGATTTGCCTCAACGCGTTTAATCATAAAAAAACCCGCCATCAGAGGCGGGTTTTTTAACGTGACACGAATTACTGCAGTAACGAAATGTCCGCGACGCGCAGGAATAATTCGCGCAGTTTCTCGAGCATAGAGAGACGGTTAATGCGAAGATCTTTATCCTCAACATTCACCATCACTTTCTCGAAGAAGGCATCAATCACTTCACGCAGTTCGGCCAGTTCCACCAGCGCTTCCTGATAACGCCCTTCAGCGAAGAACGGTTCCAGCTTGTCACGCAGCACCACTACCTGCAGTGCCAGCGCAATTTCTTCCGGCTCTTTCAAGGTCGCGGCGTTAACACGCTCGTTCAGCGTTTCGTCGGATTTCGCCAGAATATTGGATACGCGTTTGTTAGCCGCAGCCAGTGCTGACGCGGCTTCCAGCGTGCGGAAATGCGAAACCGCCTTCATGCGCGCATCGAAATCTGCCGGACGGGTCGGACGACGTGCCAGAACCGCCTGAATGGTGTCGACGGTATAACCTTCGTCCTGATACCAGGCGCGGAAGCGGCCCAGCATAAAGTCGATCACGTCATCGACTACTTTTGCGTTGGTCAGCTTGTCACCGTACAGACGCACCGCTTCTTCGGTGAGAGTCTGCAGGTCCAGAGACAGGTTTTTCTCAACGATGATGCGCAGCACGCCCAGTGCGGCACGACGCAGCGCAAACGGGTCTTTGTCGCCTTTCGGATGCTGACCGATACCGAAGATACCCGCGAGGGTGTCCATTTTGTCGGCAATCGCGACAGCACACGCAACAGGGTTAGACGGCAGGTCATCACCCGCAAAGCGCGGCTGATACTGCTCGTTCAACGCAACGGCCACATCTTCTGCTTCGCCGTCATGACGCGCATAGTGCATGCCCATCACGCCCTGGGTGTCAGTAAACTCGAACACCATGTTGGTCATCAGGTCGCATTTGGACAGCAGGCCTGCGCGGGTAGCGTGATTCACATCGGCACCGATTTCACGGGCGATCCAGCCGGACAGCTCCGCGATGCGGTCAGTCTTGTCGCGCAGCGTACCCAACTGTTGCTGGAACAGCACGGTTTGCAGACGCGGCAGGTGATCTTCCAGACGCTTTTTGCGGTCGGTATTAAAGAAGAACTCCGCATCTGCCAGGCGCGGGCGCACCACTTTTTCGTTGCCGGAGATAATCTGAATCGGATCTTTGGATTCGATGTTCGCCACGAAGATAAAGTTCGGCAGCAGTTTGCCGTCATTCGCGTAAACCGGGAAGTACTTCTGGTCACCCTTCATGGTGTAAACCAGCGCTTCAGCCGGAACCGCGAGGAATTTCTCTTCAAACTTCGCCGTCAGAACCACTGGCCATTCGACCAGAGAGGTCACCTCTTCCAACAGGCTTTCGCTCAGATCGGCGTTACCACCGATTTTGCGTGCCGCTTCTTCAGCGTCCGCTTTGATTTTTGCTTTACGCAATTCGTAGTCAGCAATGACTTTACCGCGCTCAAGCAGGATTTGCGGATACTGATCGGCATTGTCGATGGTGAATTCCGGCTCGCCCATAAAGCGATGGCCGCGAATCACGCGGTCGGACTGAATTCCCAAAATCGTTGCCGGAATAACGGTATCGCCCAGCAGCAGGGTCACAGTGTGAACCGGACGCACAAAGTGCACGTCGGACGCACCCCAGCGCATCAGTTTAGGGATCGGCAGTTTAGCCAGCGACGTCGCAATCATGTTTGGCAGCAGCGCTTCTGCGCTTTCGCCTTTCACGTGCGCGCGATACAGCAGCCACTCACCTTTATCGGTTGTCAGACGCTCGGCCTGGTCAACGGTGATACCGCAACCGCGCGCCCAGCCTTCTGCCGCTTTGCTCGGCTTACCTTCGGCGTCAAACGCCTGGGAAATTGCCGGGCCGCGTTTTTCAACTTCGCGATCCGCCTGAGAAGCAGCCAGATTCGCCACTTTCAGCGCCAGGCGGCGCGGAGCAGCAAACCATTCGATTTTACCGTGCGTCAGGCCAGCGTTATCCAGCTCAGCCGTTACGTTCGCAGCAAAGGATTCCGCCAGGCTGCGCAGGGCTTTTGGTGGCAGCTCTTCAGTGCCGATTTCCACCAGGAAAGTTTTATCAGACATGGCCGCCTCTTATTTATTTCGGTTGCACATCGGGAAGCCAAGGGCTTCACGGGATGCGTAGTAAGCTTCTGCAACGGCTTTAGTCAGCGTGCGAATACGCAAAATGTAGCGCTGACGTTCAGTCACGGAGATGGCTTTACGGGCATCCAGCAGGTTGAAGCTGTGGGCGGCCTTCAGAATACGCTCATAGGCTGGCAGCGGCAGTGGCGTTTCCAGCGCCAGCAGTTGCTGCGCTTCTTTCTCGTACTGCTCGAAGCAGGTGAACAGGAAGTCCACATCCGCGTATTCGAAGTTATAGGTGGATTGCTCCACTTCGTTCTGATGGAACACGTCACCGTACGTGGTTTTACCCAGCGGGCCGTCGCTCCAGACCAGGTCGTAAACGCTGTCTACGCCCTGAATGTACATTGCCAGACGTTCCAGACCGTAGGTGATTTCACCGGTGATCGGTTTACATTCCAGACCGCCAACCTGCTGGAAGTAAGTGAACTGCGTCACTTCCATGCCGTTCAGCCACACTTCCCAGCCGAGACCCCAGGCACCCAGCGTCGGGTTTTCCCAGTTATCTTCCACGAAGCGAATATCGTGAATAGTTGGATCCACGCCCAGCTCTTTCAGGGAGCCGAGATACAGTTCCTGAATATTGTCCGGAGAAGGTTTAATCACTACCTGGAACTGATAATAGTGTTGTAAGCGGTTTGGGTTTTCGCCATAACGACCATCGGTCGGACGACGAGATGGCTGCACATAGGCTGTTGCCATCGGTTCTGGCCCCAACGCACGTAAGCTGGTCATTGGGTGTGAAGTGCCGGCGCCAACTTCCATGTCCAAAGGTTGAACGATGGTGCAGCCCTGACGAGCCCAGTAATCCTGCAATGTCAGGATCAGGCCCTGGAAGGTCTTGGTATCAAACTTTTGCATAGTATTTCGTGCTGGATACGTGTGTTTTGAATGGAAGCGATCAGTATACCCGCTGACTGCAAGATATACAGTACGAAACGGGTTTGTTTAGGGAAAATTGGGAAATAAGACGTTAAGCCAGTGCAGCAAGCGCACTGGTCAGCTATAACGCAGGCGCGTTAGCGCATGGAGAGGTGTAAAAACTGCCCTTCCGCATCAAAAGAACAGACAAAGCTCTCTTTACGCGTGGTATACCCGCGCATTTCATAGCTGCCCTGAAATTGCTCGAACCCGGTTACATCAATTTTTTGCGTACCTGTGTTGTACCGATACGCGGCCTGATCCTTGCACAGTTCCTCCATATTTAATGAGCGTTCCGGGCTGACTTTACTTTTTTGCGCTCTTTGCGCTGGCGCCTCTTCTTGTGAACTACATCCTGCAAGCATTACGATCACAATCAGTGACACAGCACGCTTCATCATCATTTTTATTACCGCCGTGGTTTCTGGCTGTTATTTTTAGTTGTAGAGCTTTTATAGTTTATCGCCCCGCATTTTGCGAATAGCACGATGTTCACACAAGTCCGATAATTCAAACTCAGATTTATCCAGTGAGAGGCTGGAACACAATACGAGTCAGAACATATTTACCGCATAAACAGAGGAACTGATGCAGTCAAAAATTAACTGGATTGATAATTTGCGAGGGATAGCCTGTTTGATGGTGGTGATGATTCACACCACCACCTGGTATATCACCAACGCCCACAGCATCAGCCCGGTAAACTGGGACGTCGCGAATATTCTCAACTCGGCGTCCCGCGTCAGCGTTCCACTGTTTTTCATGATTTCTGGGTTTCTCTTCTTTGGCGAGCGCAGCGCGCAGCCGCGTCATTTTTTGCGCATCGGGCTGTGCTTGCTGTTTTACAGCGCTATTGCGTTGCTCTATATCACCCTTTTTACGTCGATTAACGGCGAACTGTCGCTCAGAAATTTACTGCAAAAACCCGTGTTCTATCACCTGTGGTTTTTCTTCGCCATCGTCGTGATTTATCTGGTGTCGCCGCTGATTCAGGTAAAAAACGTGGGGGGCAAAATGCTGTTGGCGCTGATGATCGTCATTGGCGTGCTCGCCAACCCAAATACTGTCTCGCAAAAAATTGGCGGTTTTGAGTGGCTGCCCATTAATCTTTATATCAATGGCGACACCTTTTACTACGTGATTTACGGCATGCTCGGGCGCGCAATCGGAATGATGGACACGCGCAAATCATGGTTGACCTGGCTCTGTGCCGCGCTGTTTATCACCGCAGTCTTTGTGATTTCTCGTGGGACGTTACATGAGTTGCGCTGGCGTGGGAATTTTGCCGATACCTGGTATTTGTACTGCGGTCCAATGGTGTTTATCTGCGCAGTTTCTCTGCTCACGCTGGTGAAGAACACACTGAACGCGCGTCCACTCCCAGTGCTGGGGTTGATTTCACGCCATTCACTTGGGATTTATGGTTTTCACGCGCTGGTGATCCACGCTCTGCGCACGCGAGGCGTTGAGTTTAAAAGCTGGCCGCTGCTGGACATCGTGTGGATTTTCACCGCCACGCTGCTGATCAGCCTGCTCCTGTCGATGCTGTTACAGCGAGTCGATACGCGCCGCTTTGTCAGCTAACGATACGCTGCCTGGCGCGATGAAACTGACGCGGTGACGAAAACCCTGCAGCCGTTGCCGCGTGTTCAACGCCGCGTCCTTGCAATAGCCACTGTTCAGCAACCGCCAGTCGCAGCTGTTCCAGGTAATCGCGCACGCTAATGCCTAAATGTTCCTGAAAAAGTCGGGTTAAATGGCGTGGGCTCACGTGTGCCAGATCTGCGATATCAGCCAGTTGCCAGCCCTTTTGCGGCTCCGCCGTCAGCGCATCTTGCGCACGATGAATGGCCGGATGCAGGTGATTGCGATAACGCAGCCACGGCGAAAGCTGCGGATCGTCTCCTGAACGCCGAAACCAAACCACCATTTCGCGAGCCACCGCCAAGGCCTTTTCTGGCCCACACAGGCGGTTAATCATGTGCAACGCCAGATCGATTCCCGACGTAATCCCCGCGCTGGTCCAGATATTTTGGTCCTGCACAAAAATACGATTCTCTTTGATCAGCGCACCTGGCGCTGCGACACGGAGACGGCCAATGACGTCGTGGTGAGTCGTGCACTGTTTGCCATCAAGCAGCCCTGATTTCGCCGCCAGTAGCGCGCCGGAGCAGACGCACATCACGGTAATATGTTGCTGATGGATCTCAGGCTGCAAGCGCATCAGCCAATGCTGAATGCTCAGCGCCTGAGGTGATGAAAACTGATGACTGGAATCGCTGACGCCCGGTAAAACCAGCAGGCTTCCTTCCGGTAGCGTTTCTGGTAACGGTTTGATACCGCTCATCGTCAGGCCTATGGATGTCGGCACTTCTGGCTGCGGACCCACGAAATGCAGGCGAAACGCATCGCCCGCCAACGCAAAGGTTTCGGCCGGGCCGGTCATGTCCAGCGACAATATTCCCGGCAACATCACAAACCAGACATCGGTACTCTTCAAAGTGACTCCAGCGTCTCCGCTACGGTTTTGATTTCTGCAAAACGCCCATCCAGCACCGTTTCAGTACGATGGCGAAGGTCATCGGTATCCAGCGTAATGCCCTTGTGCGTCATCGGGAATGTCAGCGTGGCTTCACTGACGAAAGTGACGGCATAGCCTAAATCTGACGCGACTCGCGCCGTGGTTTCGCAGCATTGTTCAGTCCGCAAACCACAAATGATCAGATGATTAATATCCCGCTCACGCAGCCAACGATCAAGGCCGGTATCGGTAAAAGCATTATGGACATGTTTCTGGAAAACTACCGCAGGCTGATGACGTAAAAAGGACATTGGCTCAACGAAACCGCTTTCCAATGAGAACGGGCCGGTATCGTCTACGTGAAAGATATCAACAACGGGGACGCCATGAGATTCACAGCCTTCGATAAGCCCCAGGATCGCCTGCTGGAACTCAGCGAAACCTTTTTCCTGCCAATATTCACGGTGATGGAATGATTGCTGTGTATCGATATTAAGTAACGCGGTGCGTGACATGGTGATTCTCCTCGCCAGTGGGTGTAACCCTATACTGACGAGGAGAAGCGCGGACGAGAAGACCAAAAAAGGACATCCTCACGCCGCATCGGGACAATGTAGGATCACGACATCAATGGCAGAAGTTGCTGATAGATTTTGCGGAACACGTCGCGCTGTTTAGCGTAATGCGCATGACGCACGGAATCTGGGCGGTGCTCTTGCTCCAGCGGTAATTGCGGCAACAGCTGCGCGAGCGGTTTTGCTGGATTCATTGCGATTTGCGCCAGACGCGCGGCTCCCAACGCGGGACCCACATCGCCACCGGTGCGGTAGTCAAGTTGTAATCCACTGATATCGGCCAACATCTGCCGCCAATAGCTGCTGCGAGCGCCGCCACCAATCAGCGTAATGCTGTGGGGCTTCACTCCACAATCGTGCACCACATCCATACCATCGGCTAACGCAAAGCCCACGCCCTCCAGCACTGCGCGTGCCAGTTCTGCCGGACCGTGCTGATGCGTTAAGCCAAAGAAAACCCCCTTCGCCTGCGGGTTGTTGTGCGGGGTACGTTCACCCGAAAGATACGGCAGGAACCAGACGGCACCCGCATTTTCATCAGCCTGTTGTGCGCCAGCGATCAGCGACGGGACATCGTCAAAACCCGTGAGCTTCGCGGCCCAGTCCAGGCATGAAGCGGCACTCAGCATGACCGACATCAAATGCCATTTCCCCGGTAACGCATGGCAGAAGCTGTGAACGGCACTTTCCGGGTTGCTAAGATAACCGTCGCTCACGGCAAAATAGACGCCCGATGTGCCCAGCGACAGCATTGCCTGGCCCGCATCAACCATTCCAACGCCGACGGCACCCGCCGCGTTATCCCCGCCACCCGCAACAAGCGGCACCGCGGGCATATTCCAGCGCTCGGCAAGAGATGACTGTAGGGTTCCCGTGATTTCACTGCCTTCAAAAAGGGCAGGCATATGCTCGCGCGTGAGCTGGCAGGCGCTGAGCATCGCTTCGCTCCAGTCGCGCTGAGCAACATCCAGCCACATGGTGCCTGCCGCGTCCGACATATCGCTGGCAAAGTCGCCGGTCATACGAAAACGCAGATAATCTTTTGGCAGAAGCACTTTTGCGACCTGACGGAAAATCTCAGGCTCATGACGTTGCACCCACAGCAGTTTTGGCGCAGTGAAACCCGGCATCATCAGATTGCCGGTAATCTCGCGAGAAGTCGGCACGCGCTCTTCGAGAATGGCGCATTCCTCCGCGCAGCGACCGTCGTTCCACAAGATAGCCGGACGCAGAACGCGATGGTCTTTATCCAGCAGCGTCGCGCCGTGCATTTGCCCGGCAATGCCCAGCGCTTTCACGTTCCGTAAGCTGTGCTGTTCGCCCAGCGCTTTTATGGCGCGATCCGTCGCTTGCCACCACTCTTCAGGATCTTGCTCAGACCATAACGGGTGCGGGCGCGAGACATGCAGCTTTTCAGTTTGCGTAGCCAACACATCGCCCTGTTCGTTTAACAGGATGGCTTTCACACCCGACGTGCCAAGATCAATCCCGATATACATGCGGTGACTCCTTAAAAGAGAAGCCCGGTAATGGGGTACCGGGCAATGCTGATTACTTATCGAACAGGTAGTGATTCACCAGGTTTTCAAGCAATTCCTGATGACCGCTCTGATGGCTCGGTGCCAGGCAGTGCTGTTCAGCGTACTTCGCTATCTCAGCAAGCGATAACTGGCCTTTCAAAATTTGCTGGCCCAGCTCACCGTTCCAACCGGCGTAACGCTTCGCAACGCGTTTATCCAGCTCGCCATCTTCAATCATGCGGGCCGCCACTTTCAGCGCCAGCGCCATGGTATCCATTGCGCCAATATGCCCATAGAACAGATCGTATTTGTCGGTACTTTGACGGCGGACTTTGGCGTCAAAGTTCAGGCCGCCGGTGGTAAAACCGCCCGCTTTGATAATTTCGTACATCACCAGCGCATTTTCTTCGACGCTGATCGGGAACTGGTCAGTATCCCAGCCCAACTGCGGATCGCCACGGTTGGCATCGACAGAGCCAAAGATGCCCAGCGCGATAGCAGACGCAATTTCGTGATGGAAAGAGTGCCCCGCCAGCGTTGCGTGGTTGGCTTCAATATTCACTTTGATCTCTTTTTCCAGACCAAATTGTTTGAGGAAGCCGTAGACGGTCGCCACGTCATAATCGTACTGATGTTTAGTCGGTTCCTGCGGTTTAGGCTCAATGAGCAACGTGCCACGGAAACCAATTTTGTGTTTGTGCTCCACCACCATCTGCATGAAGCGGCCGATTTGTTCACGCTCCTGACGGAGATCGGTGTTAAGCAGAGTTTCGTAGCCTTCGCGGCCACCCCACAGCACATAGTTTTCACCGCCGAGTTTGTGAGTGGCATTCATCGCGGTCACGACCTGCGTTGCCGCCCAGCTAAACACTTCAGGGTCCGGATTGGTCGCCGCACCCGCGCCGTAGCGAGGATTGGTAAAGCAGTTCGCCGTGCCCCACAGCAGTTTCACGCCGCTTTGCTGTTGTTTTTCACCCAGATAATCGACCATCTGCGCAAAGTTATTCAGATACTCTTTCAGCGAGGCCCCTTCCGGAGAAACATCAACATCGTGGAAGCAGTAATACGGCACATTCAGCTTGTGGAAGAACTCAAACGCGACATCCGCTTTGCGCTTCGCCAGCTCCAGCGCTTCGCCGGGTTGCTGCCACGGACGGTCAAAAGAACCGACGCCGAACATATCCGCACCGTTCCAGCAGAAGGTGTGCCAGTAGCAGGCAGCAAAACGCAGGTGATCTTCCATGCGCTTACCCAGCACCAGCTCGTCGGGATTGTAATGACGAAATGCGAGAGGATTAGTGGATTTCGGGCCTTCGTAACGAACACGATCGAGTTGGTCGAAATAAGCTTGCATATTTAACTCCATAATCAAGAGGTGCGGCAAATAACCGATACTGGAACTAATAGTGAATATTCATTGTGATTTGCTCAATTACGTTATTTCACACTGGTATTGAGAGAATGCACAAACGTGCGCTGGCTCCCAAAAAAAATAATACGCAAGCAAACGATTTCTCTGTAATTATTCCAGAATGATGTGTAATGAATAAGTTGTGCATTTTAAAAGCAGATCACGGTCATAAATTCGCAAATAAACCAAATATCGTAATGAGAAGATAAAAATCTGTAATTGCTAGTTTGTCGTTACCCGTTAAGAATTTGCTGCGTATCTGACAAGAATCATCCTTTTCTCTCTGAATCTCTACCCTACAGAAAAAGGTAATAATAATTATGAAGATAAGAAACCTGTGCCTGACAATCTGCGCTTCGCTGCTGCTGACAAGCGTTGCGGGCCATGCGAAAGAAGTCAAAATCGGAATGGCTATCGACGATCTGCGTCTTGAGCGCTGGCAAAAAGATCGCGATATTTTTGTTAAAAAAGCAGAATCTCTTGGCGCAACTGTTTTTGTACAGTCGGCTAACGGCAATGAAGAAACACAAATGTCGCAAATCGAAAATATGATTAACCGCGGCGTTGATGTGCTGGTTATTATTCCTTACAACGGTCAGGTTTTAAGTAATGTTGTGAAAGAAGCCAAACAAGAAGGCATTAAAGTTTTGGCATATGACCGTATGATTAATAATGCCGATATCGATTTTTATATTTCCTTTGATAACGAAAAAGTCGGCGAAATTCAGGCGCAAAGTTTGATCAAAAAAGTGCCTGAAGGGAATTATTTCCTGATGGGTGGCTCACCTGTCGATAACAACGCAAAATTATTCCGCGAAGGGCAAATGAAAGTGCTCAAGCCGTATATTGATGACGGAAAAATTAAAATCGTAGGCGATCAATGGGCTGACGGCTGGCTGCCTGAAAACGCCCTCAAAATTATGGAAAATGCCTTAACTGCTAACAATAACAAAATTGATGCGGTCGTCGCGTCAAACGATGCAACAGCCGGTGGGGCCATTCAGGCCCTGAGCGCACAAGGCCTGGCAGGTAAAGTCGCTATTTCAGGACAAGATGCCGATCTGGCTGGCGTAAAACGTATTCTTAATGGCACCCAAACCATGACGGTTTATAAGCCAATCACTGAACTCGCCAATACGGCAGCTGAAATTGCCGTTGAGTTGGGTAATGGAAAACAGCCTAAGGCAGACTCCTCATTAAACAACGGCCTGAAAGACGTACCCGCTCGTCTGTTGACGCCGATTGAAGTCACCAAAGACAACATTGATGCCACCGTTGTGAAAGACGGTTTCCACAGTAAGAGTCAATTGTAATCCAGCCACGCCCCTGTTCTGCAGGGGCGTGCCGACTTGTACGGGTATTCCTTCGGGTCTTGTGGAGCAGTTATGTCTTATCTACTGGAAATGAAAAGCATCACCAAAGCATTTGGCGCGGTGAAAGCCGTCGACAATGTCAGCCTGCGCTTGAATCCCGGCGAAATCGTCTCGCTCTGTGGTGAAAATGGCTCTGGAAAATCCACGCTGATGAAAGTGCTGTGCGGTATTTATCCGCACGGGAGCTACGAGGGTGAAATCGTATTTGCCGGAGAGACGCTGCAAGCGACTCATATTCGCGATACCGAGCGTAAAGGTATTGCCATCATTCACCAGGAACTCGCGCTGGTGAAGAATTTGACCGTGCTGGAGAATATTTTTCTTGGTGCTGAGCTTTCGCGTCACGGGGTGCTGGATTACGACACCATGACGCTGCGTTGTGAAAAACTGCTGGCGCAGGTCAGTCTGGCTATCTCACCTGACACACGTGTTGGCGATTTGGGTTTAGGCCAGCAGCAGCTGGTTGAAATAGCCAAAGCACTTAATAAACAGGTGCGTCTGTTGATTCTGGATGAGCCGACGGCATCCCTTACCGAACAGGAAACTGCGGTACTGTTAAACATCATCCGCGACCTGCAAAACCACGGCATTGCCTGCGTTTATATTTCGCACAAGCTTAACGAGGTTAAAGCGATATCGGACACCATCTGCGTGATCCGCGACGGACAGCACATTGGCACCCGCGCCGCAGCAGGCATGAGTGAAGATGACATCATCACAATGATGGTGGGCCGCGAACTTACCGCCCTTTATCCAAACGAACCCCACACCACGGGCGATGAAATTTTGCGCGTCGAGAATCTCACCGCCTGGCATCCGGTCAATCGTCATATCAAACGCGTTAACGATATCTCTTTCTCACTGCGCCGCGGGGAAATCCTCGGGATTGCGGGACTGGTCGGCGCTGGCCGTACCGAAGCCGTGCAGTGTTTATTCGGCGTATGGCCTGGGCGCTGGGAGGGAAAAGTTTTTATCGACGGGCAACCTGTGCAGATCAATAACTGTCAGCAGGCGATTGCGCTCGGTATTGCAATGGTGCCGGAAGACCGTAAAAAAGACGGCATCGTGCCGGTGATGGCGGTCGGGAAAAATATCACGCTGGCCGCACTCGATCAGTTTTCCGGTCCGCTGAGCAGCCTGGACGATGCTGCCGAACAGCAGTGTATTCTCCAGTCCCTCGCCCGCCTCAAGGTCAAAACCTCTTCGCCCGAACTGGCGATTGGCCGACTGAGCGGCGGCAATCAGCAGAAAGCCATTTTGGCCCGCTGCCTGCTGCTCAATCCGCGCATTCTGATTCTCGATGAGCCCACTCGGGGGATCGATATCGGTGCGAAATACGAAATCTACAAACTGATTAACCAGCTTGTACAGCAGGGCATTGCCGTCATTGTGATTTCGTCTGAGCTACCTGAAGTACTCGGCCTGAGCGATCGCGTTCTTGTGATGCACGAAGGCAAACTGAAAGCCAATTTGAACAACCAAAACCTGACGCAGGAACAGGTAATGGAAGCCGCCCTGAGGAGCGAACGCCATGTCGAAAAGCAACCCGTCTGATCTTAAAGTCTCCGTTCACACGCCCGGTGCGTTCTCGGGACTCAAGGCGCTCAATTTACAGGTTTTCGTCATGATCGCGGCCATAATCGCCATCATGCTGTTCTTCACATGGATGACCGACGGCTCGTATTTGAGCGCGCGTAATATCTCCAACCTGCTGCGCCAGACCGCGATCACCGGCATTCTGGCAGTTGGTATGGTCTTCGTCATTATCTCTGCTGAGATTGACCTCTCGGTGGGCTCGATGATGGGATTGCTGGGTGGCGTTGCCGCCATCTTTGACGTCTGGCTAGGCTGGCCGTTACCGCTCACCATCGTCGTGACGCTTGTGCTGGGTCTTCTGCTGGGCACCTGGAATGGTTGGTGGGTCGCGTACCGCAAAGTACCGTCCTTTATCGTCACCCTCGCGGGGATGCTGGCGTTTCGCGGCATCCTGATTGGGATCACCAACGGCACGACCGTTTCCCCCACCAGCGCATCCATGTCGCAAATTGGGCAAAGCTATCTCTCTGACGGTCTTGGCTTTACGTTCGGTGCCATCGGTCTCATGGCGTTTATCGCCTGGCAATGGCGTGCGCGTATGCGCCGTGAAGCATTGGGACTCGCCGCACCCGCATCAACCTCTGTTGTTGGACGCCAGGCATTAACGGCGGTGATTGTGCTGGGCGCAATCTGGTTGCTGAACGATTACCGTGGCGTTCCAACGCCGGTGTTGATTCTGACGCTGCTGTTACTGGCAGGTATGTTTATGGCCACGCGCACGGCTTTCGGTCGCCGTATCTACGCCATCGGCGGCAACATCGAAGCGGCACGTCTGTCAGGCATTAATGTCGAACGGACTAAACTAGCGGTGTTTGCGATCAATGGCCTGATGGTGGCGATTGCTGGGCTAATTCTGAGTTCACGTTTGGGGGCCGGTTCGCCGTCTGCCGGGAACATTGCCGAACTGGACGCCATCGCAGCCTGTGTCATCGGTGGGACCAGCCTGGCAGGCGGGATCGGTAGCGTTGCCGGCGCCGTAATGGGCGCATTTATTATGGCGTCGCTGGATAACGGAATGAGTATGATGGACGTGCCGACCTTCTGGCAGTATATCGTTAAGGGCGCCATTCTGTTGCTGGCAGTCTGGATGGACTCCGCAACCAAGCGACGGGCCTGAGAACCACAAATTTGGGAAAGATAAGCCATGTTTGAGAAGCGTCACCGCATTACGTTGTTATTCAATGCCAACAAAGCCTATGACCGTCAGGTCGTGGAGGGCGTGGGTGAATATTTGCAGGCGTCGCAATCCGAATGGGACATCTTCATAGAAGAAGATTTTCGTGCCAGCATCGAGACGATTAAAGACTGGTTAGGCGATGGGGTTATCGCAGATTTTGATGACCCCGATATCCAAAAAATGCTTGTCGATGTCGACGTCCCCATTGTGGGCGTCGGCGGTTCTTACCACTCGCCCGAAAAATATCCCCCGGTACATTACATCGCGACCGATAACTACGCGCTGGTCGAAAGCGCGTTTTTGCATTTAAAAGAAAAAGGTGTTCACCGCTTTGCCTTTTATGGTTTGCCAGCCTCCAGCGGTAAGCGATGGGCGATGGAGCGCGAGCATGCTTTTTGTCAGATTGTGGCCCAGGAAAAGTATCGTGGCGTCGTTTATCAAGGGCTGGAGACGGCACCTGAAAACTGGCAGCACGCGCAAAACCGTCTGGCCGACTGGCTGCAAACGCTGCCACCGCAAACCGGCATTATTGCGGTCACAGACGCGCGTGCGCGTCATGTACTCCAGGTGTGCGACCATTTGCACATTCCGGTTCCTGAAAAACTGTGCGTCATTGGCATCGATAACGAAGAGTTAACCCGTTATTTGTCACGCGTCGCGCTGTCATCAGTCGCGCAGGGAACGCGTCAGATGGGCTATCAGGCCGCGAAATTACTTCACCGATTGCTGGATAACGAAACCCTGCCGCTGCAGCGTCTACTGGTGCCACCGGTCCGTGTGGTGGAACGGCGCTCCACCGATTACCGTTCTTTAAACGATCCCGCGGTGATTCAGGCGATGCACTACATCCGTAACCATGCCTGCAAGGGTATCAAAGTGGATCAGGTGTTGGATGCCGTCGGCATTTCTCGTTCGAATCTGGAGAAGCGTTTTAAAGAAGAGGTCGGGGAAACGATTCATGCGGTCATTCACGCCGAAAAATTGGAAAAAGCGCGCAGTCTGTTAGTGTCGACGTCATTGTCGATCAACGAGATTTCTCAGATGTGCGGCTACCCATCGTTACAGTATTTCTATTCGGTGTTTAAAAAAGATTATGACACCACGCCGAAAGAGTATCGGGAGCGGTACAGCGAGGTGCTGATTTAGCGCTGGCTGAGTAAAGAAAAAGGCCTTCCGATGGAAGGCCTTTTTTAATGGATTACATATGGGCGGCGATTAAACGCTGGTTATCCTGGTACATTGCAAACAAGTAATTGTTATAGCTCTGTCCCTGGGTGGAATAACCTTTCAGCTTGTGAATCATCGTGCTCGCTGTAACTTCCTGGTCTGCTTTACGCAATTGCGCGCGTGATTTACGGAATGAAGCGTACGCCGGATGCGTATTCAGATTCACCACGTAGGCATTCACTGAATCTTTCACCGATTCGAACTGCGAATACCCTTTCACTTTGCCTGGCGCGTTGTTACAGCGGCCTTTGGCGCACTTCATACCGAAGAGATTATTGTTGGTGCGGGCCAATTTTGATGTCCCCCAACCACTCTCCGCAGCAGCCATCGTCGCCACCATGCTACCTGGAATAATGTCTACACGCTCAAGCAGTGAGTTCCACGGTACACGACGTGTATTCCCGTTCCAGCTCACATTGTAGCGTTTAGCGATCTCTTTCAGACGCGTACGCTCGGTCGGCGACCAGCGGCTGGCGTACTGTTTCGAGATCAACCAGTTACGATCCGCGGTAATCGCAGAATTTTGACTCGTAATATAAGGCATTACCGTCCGGAGAAACGCTTTTTTTCTTGGTGTCCCGGAAGGGTATTTTCGCAAATCAGGCAGTGAACTACTCTTAACACTATTGCGAGAATACTCTTTCTTACTGCTAACCTTACTCTTACTGCTCGTTGTCGTCGTCTTTATGACGTGGGCTTTCTTACTCGTTGTATCCGTGTGCGTTTTAGCAAGCACCTCACCTGAAAAAGTCACGGCGAGCAACATGAGTATCGTAGCCCCAAATCGTCGTATGGGAGTCGATATCATTAGGTCTCCTGGTCGGATATTTGTGTTCCAACCCTTTATTTTTTTCACAAAATTGAGAGCGGAATCTCAAATCATAGCAAAAATAACCTTTCAGAGCATCCAAAGAAATAGTCTAATTCCGAAACTATGTCACCTGAAACTTGCTCACATAAGCATCATTTCTACAAAATTGTGTGCGATATCGCAGATAACAGCTTAATTTTGCGCGAGATCACTCATCCTCACCCCTCCACCTGAAAGATCGCGTCTGGGGAGGAGTCCTGCGCATACACCTGGTGGCAAACTGGTTAAAATTGCCACAACAGGAAAAAGGAATGAAACGCTCCGCTTTAGCCCTCTTGCTCTTACCCGCGATGGCAAACGCTGGCTGGTCATCCCCCGGTTTCTCTGCGTTTAACGCTGAAGGGACCGGACTTTTCACAGGCCATGCAACGCTCGCGAAGGGTACGCGCCCTCTTACGCTCAGTTTTGACAATGCGTGCTGGCAGCCAACCGAAGCAATAAAGCTCAACGAAATGCTCTCGCTTAAACCGTGCGAAGGAACCCCGCCGCAGTGGCGCTTATTCCGCGAAGGGGAGTACCAAATTCGCATTGATACGCGCTCCGGTACACCCACGCTCATGATCACCGTGCAAAGTGTAACCGACAAACCTGTTACGAACGTCACTCAACAATGTCCTAAATGGGACGGAAAGCCCCTCACCCTCGACGTGACGAACACGTTCCCGGAAGGCTCAGTCGTACGGGACTTCTACAGCAAGCAAACCGCTATGGTTCAGCAAGGGAAAATCACCCTTCAGCCTGCCGCCAACAGCAATGGCCTTCTGTTGCTTGAGCGTGCCGAAACCGAAAAAACGGCACCCTTTAGCTGGCAAAACGCCACCGTTTATTTCGTCCTGACGGACCGCTATGTGAACGGGGATCCGTCAAACGACAACAGCTATGGCCGCCACAAAGACGGCATGCAGGAGATTGGGACTTTCCACGGCGGCGATCTTAGAGGGCTCACCAGTAAACTGGATTATCTGCAAAATCTGGGCGTCAATGCGCTGTGGATAAGCTCGCCGCTAGAGCAAATTCATGGCTGGGTCGGCGGCGGAACCAAGGGCGATTTCCCTCATTACGCCTATCACGGCTATTACACGCAGGACTGGACCCGACTCGACGCGAACATGGGTCAGGAGGACGATTTACGCCATCTGGTCGACGAGGCACACAAGCGCGGGATACGCATTCTGTTTGATGTGGTCATGAATCACACCGGCTACGCCACGCTTGCAGATATGCAGGAGTATCAGTTCGGTGCGTTGTATGTGCAGGGTGATGAACTAAAAAAAACGCTGGGTGAGCGCTGGACCGACTGGAAGCCCGCTGCGGGGCAAAGCTGGCACAGCTTTAATGATTACATTAATTTTAGCGATAAAGCGGGATGGGAAAACTGGTGGGGTAAAAAATGGATCCGCACCGACATTGGCGATTACGACAATCCCGGTTTCGATGATCTGACCATGTCGCTGGCCTTCTTACCCGATCTCAAAACGGAATCCACTGCGCCTTCCGGCCTGCCAAATTTCTATCGGCATAAACCGGACACGCACGCCAAAGCCATCGCCGGTTATACCCCGCGCGATTATTTAACCCATTGGCTGAGTCAATGGGTTCGCGATTACGGCATTGATGGTTTTCGTGTTGATACCGCTAAACATGTCGAAATGGCGGGCTGGCAACAGCTGAAAGAACAGGCTTCTGCGGCGCTGAAAGCGTGGAAAACAGCCCATCCGGACCAAAAGCTCGATGATGCTCCGTTCTGGATGACCGGCGAATCCTGGGGCCACGGCGTTATGCAAAGCGACTATTATCGCCATGGTTTCGACGCCATGATCAATTTTGATTATCAGGAGCAGGCAGCAAAAGCGGTCGATTGTCTGGCTGATATGGACCTAACCTGGCAGCAAATGGCCGAAAAACTGCAAGGCTATAACGTGCTGAGCTATCTCTCTTCTCACGATACCCGCCTGTTCCGCGAAGGTGGCCAACGTGCAGCCGAACTGCTGCTGCTAGCGCCAGGTGCCGTACAAATATACTACGGCGACGAATCTGAACGCCCGTTCGGTCCAACCGGTTCCGATCCGCTTCAGGGAACGCGTTCTGATATGAACTGGCAAGAAGTGTCGGGCAGCAAGGCACAAACTGTCGCGCACTGGCAAATACTGGGGCAGTTCCGCACCCGTCACCCAGCGATTGGCGAAGGCACGCAAACCACGCTATCCCTGAAGCAGGGCTACGGTTTTACCCGTCAGCACCAGACCGACAAAGTGATGGTGGTGTGGGCGGGAAATCAGTAAACCGTTCCGTCTCCGCGCCTAAAAAGAGCGGAGACGCATTTAGAATAATCCACCACCCAATCAGCAATCCATAACATAAAACAATAAGTCGTCTTGCCTTTCACGATTTGCACCTGCGCATTTGTAGCGTTATGGTGACGCACTCTTAGAATAAGTACGATAGATCACCTGCTATGACCTTTTCACTTTTCGGCGACAAATTCACCCGCCATTCAGGTATCACCCGCCTGATGGAGGATCTCAACGACGGCCTGCGCACACCGGGCGCTATCATGCTCGGCGGTGGAAACCCGGCGCAAATCCCGGCCATGAATGAATACTTTCAGGATCTGCTGACGGAGATGTTGCAAAACGGCAAAGCCGCTGATGCACTTTGCAATTATGACGGCCCGCAGGGGAAAACCGAGCTGCTGTCTCTTCTGGCAAACATGCTGCGCGATGAACTGGGTTGGGATATCGAACCACAGAATATTGCACTGACAAATGGCAGCCAGAGCGCATTTTTCTACTTGTTTAATCTTTTCGCAGGACGACGCGCAGACGGTACGACCCGGAAAGTGCTATTCCCTCTGACCCCTGAATACATTGGCTATGCCGATTCTGGGCTGGAGGAGGATCTTTTTGTCTCCGCTCGTCCCAATATCGAGCTGTTGCCGGAAGGTCAGTTCAAATACCACGTCGATTTTGAACATCTGCACATTGGTGAAGAGACCGGCATGATTTGTGTGTCGCGCCCGACCAACCCAACGGGCAACGTCATCACAGACGAAGAGCTGATGAAACTGGACGCGCTGGCGAATCAGCACGGCATTCCGCTGGTGATCGATAATGCTTATGGCGTGCCATTCCCGGGCATTATCTTTAGCGAAGCGCGCCCGCTGTGGAACCCGAATATTGTCCTTTGCATGAGCCTGTCTAAACTTGGCCTGCCGGGCAGCCGCTGCGGCATTATTATTGCCAATGAAAAAATCATCTCTGCTATTACCAACATGAACGGGATTATTAGCCTGGCGCCTGGTGGTATTGGCCCGGCGATGATGAGTGAAATGATTAAGCGTAACGATCTGCTGCGCCTGTCAAATGATGTGATTAAACCGTTCTACTATCAGCGCGTTCATGAAACGATTGCGACCATTCGCCGCTATCTTCCGGAAGATCGTTGTCTTATTCATAAACCTGAAGGAGCCATTTTCCTTTGGCTATGGTTTAAAGATCTGCCGATTTCAACCGAACTGCTGTACCAGCGTCTGAAAAAACGTGGCGTGTTGATGGTGCCCGGCGATTACTTTTTCCCGGGGCTGGATAAACCGTGGCCGCACACTCACCAGTGCATGCGCATGAATTACGTTCCGGACCCAGAAAAGATCGAGGCCGGTGTTAAAATTCTTGCCGAAGAAATTGAAATCGCCTGGAGCGAAAAGTAGTAGCAGATAAATAAGGCTCTTCAACTGATGAGCCTTATTTTTTTGATCGCCTTGTTGGAAATATAATATATTCATTTTCTCCTATAACCCCCTTTATCCAGGATTAATCTATAAAATGAATAATTTTATTTACGCTGTATTAATTCCGGAAATTGTTTAGTAGCAATTAATTAAATTAATATCCTGATAATATTGCTATTTTTAGCAGAAGCATATTTCCATTATTTTGCCAAAAATATATTTATTCTTTCTGTCCATTGATATTGTCACTGCCCGTAAGCAACCCGGTAAATACCACATATACTCACTAATACGCCGCTCGGCGTTTTATTAAGTGGAGTATTCATATGCTACCTAATAACGTTAGCCGCGTCAGCGTTATTGCTGTCGCGGTCCTGCTCGCATTTTCTCTTTCTGCCTGCAGTGGAAGCGGCGGAGGCTCGCATTCCTCAGCAAAAAACAATCCGACTACTGGGACAGATAGCGGATCGGGGTCCGGAAGCGGGGATGGCTCAACCGCCAATAATGGCGGCTCAGGAAGCAATGGTTCCGGTAGTGGCGGAACAGGCAGCGGAGGCGGTGGAACTGGCGGAGGTACAGGCGGTGGTAATAATGGTGGAGGCACAGGTGGCGACGGTGGCGGCACAGGAAATAGCGGCACCTCTACAGCCGCCATTAATAACGTGCTGAGCGATACCGGAAAGACCGTCACCAGCGTCGGCTCAACGCTTGAAGGGCTTGGTAGCCAGCTTCCGACTGATAATCCCGTAACCTCTACCGTATCGACCACCATTAGTGGTGTTGGGAGCGCGGTCTCAACGGTCGGAACGGGTGTCACTGCGGGCATCGGTAATCCTGATAATGCCAACGGCGTCGGCACCACGGTGAAAGGCGTCACCACGACCGTGACATCGCTGGGTAACACGGTTTCAACCGTCGGAACGGGTCTTTCTGGCACGACCGCGGGCACACCGATCAGTGGCGTAACCGGCCTGACAGGAAGCATTGTGAACAATACCGGGCAACTGGTGAGCAACACAGGTACCGGTTTGACCAGCGCCGTGAGTAGCCCCGCTGTGACACAGCTGACGACAGACACCACCACAGTGGTCAACAAAACGCTCGGGGGTGTTCAGGGCGTCACGCAAGGCGTAGGTACCACGACCGGGCTTGGCACGCCGGTAAATGGCCTGCTGACGCAGGTGGGGAATACCGTCAGCGGCGTGGGGACCAACATCAGTACCAGTAATAGCGGGTTAAGTGGTGTCGGCCAGATTGTGCAAAACACAGGGCAAACCGTCACGGATGTCGGTGGGTTGGTGAAACCAACCTCATCCACCAGCAGCGGTACGGGTTCAATTTCTGCGGATGCCAATGTCACGGCGAATAACTCAGGCCTGGGCGCGACGGTGAATACCACGCTCAATACGCTCACCGCCGGGGTAACAGCAAATGCAGGAACAACCACCAGTCAAAACGGCGCCACCGCCAATCCTTTGGGTGGCCTTAACTCACTCACCAGCAACCTGCTGAATCCGAAACGTCAGTAAGTGCTTCACCCTTCTGCGCCCCCGCATGGGGGCGCATTTCGCAGCAAAATGCCTCTTAGGGCTTAAAGAACAGGGATTGCGCGATGAAACACACTTTACGCTATTCGCTGTCTGGACTGATTGTGTTGAGCATGGCGCGGGCCGATACGCTGCCATCGATTGTCGATCCAAATAACCCCGCGCAAACTTCACCCACGGTGGCTGCACCACCTGCAACACCCGCGGTGATGCCTAAAACCAGCATCCAAAAACCCGAATCCAAGCTCACGCCCGAAACGCCCATTCAGGTTGATCATATCCAGTTTATTGGCGGGACGGTTTATCCCTTAAAAGAACTGCTGGAACCTTTTCGTCCCTACGCGAAAAAAACCGTGCCACTCAAAACGCTGATTGGCCTGGTTAATGACATCACGGCACGCTATAAAGCCGACGGGTATTCCCTCTCTTACGCATGGCTGCCGGATAATAATTTCCAGCAGGGAAATATCAAAATCGTGCTGGTCGAGGGGTATGTGGCCCACAGCGATATCAAGAGTAACAACCCCAATATCGCGGCCCGTCTGCAGCGGCTGGCAGCAAAAATCATGCAGGAAAAGCCGCTCACGCAAGACACGTTTGATCGCTATAGCATGTTGATGACCCGCACGCCTGGCGTGCCCGTTACGGCCAATGCCCGCTTGCCGACCAATATTTACGGCGCGGCCGCCATGCAAATCACCGGCAATCAACCGCATATCTGGGATATCTCATCGACCGTTGATACGCGTAAAGGGCAAGACTTGATGATGGTCAATGGCACGCTCAGCAATCTGACGTCGTACGGCGATCAGCTTGGTGTTGCGACGCTAATCCCCCTGGACAGCGACACGCGCAAAACGTATCTCGGTTTGAACTGGCAACAATTTTTGAATGATGAAGGGCTGACTTTGCAGCTAAAAGGCAGCTATTACCGCGAAAAACCACGTGATTTTACTCCGCTGTTGTCTCTGCCCAATAACGTGACTGTCGATTCCCGACAAGAATCGACCCAGTACAACGGCGGGGTGAATTTTGGCTACCCGCTGCTGTTAACGCAAAAATCACAATTTAATCTGACGAGCGGTTTCGACTACACCGACAGGCAGGATGATTATGATTTGCAGGCGCGCATTGCCAACCGCACTTTCCCTCTGGAACCCCAGAACCAGCACACACGCTATCCGGCACTGGAATTCGGCGTTAACGGGGCGCATCAGTTCACCACCGCCAGCGTGAGCAGCAGACTGGTTGTCCGTCAGGGTTTTAACGATCTGGGAGCCGATGTGGTGTCGGGGCAAAACACCGATCTCAACTTTACACTGTCGAAAGGGTATCTGGATGCCGCCTGGCTCATCGACGAAAAATGGCGACTGTCGACTTCATGGGAAGGCGCGTGGTCAAACAACAACTTACCGGAACCGGAACGCGTGAGTTTTGGCGCGCAGCGTTTTGGTCGGGGTTATCAGGATGGCGAAGCCAGCGGAGACTATGGCTACGGCGGACAGCTCGAATTCCGGTATCTGCACATGCGCAAAGAGAGCACCTGGCTTACCACCGTTCAGCCGTATATTTTAACCGATACGGCACAAACCTGGTTTAATCAGACCGGTTTCCCCCATCAACAATTAGCGTCTGTGGCTGCCGGGGTGATGGTGGGTGATAATCGCCACTACAGCGTCACAGTAGAAGCGGCGCGTCCGGTCGGCAACGTTCCGTCAGACAGCAGCAACCGTGACTGGCGTTACAGCCTAACGGTGACGTGGAATTTCAATAATTTACTGTAATCTCGCGGCGCGCAGTTGGGCGACGTCAACACAAGAGAGGGCATGAGTTGGGCAGGCCTCGACGCAGGCAGGCCCTTGTGCCCGGTGATGACATAAATCACATTTGATCGCCTGCGCGCGGTGGTGGTTCGCCACCACTCGCATCGCGCCAAACGGGCACGCTATCACGCAGCTTTTGCATCCGATGCAGCGTTGCTGGTCCACTGCTATTCTGCCCTGTTCGCGCCGAATCGCACCCGTCGGACAAACATTCCCGCATGGCGCATCTTCACAGTGATGACAGGTGACCGCCGTGGAAAAGGTATCCCCTTTCACCACCTGGATTCGCGGGAGAAAAGCCTCGGCAGAAAGCTGCGCGCAGTCCTGTTCTTGCTGATGTGCCACGACGCAGGCCACCTCACAAGTCCGGCAGCCGATGCATTTTTCCGAATTCGCCACGATAAACCGGTTCATCCCTTACTCCGCGCAACAGGTAAAAAGCCAGAGTGCCCGAAAAGCACGCCAGGCTGCTTTGATCCTGGAGGGGGAAGACGTCAGATTTGTGGTATTAGCCATCGTTCCTGGTCGTATGCCAAAGATTTAATTCAGCATAGTGTGTTAATCATTTGAGCCATGTGAAAATTATGAAGGCAACAGTCCACAACGAGCTTAGTCGAGGGCACAGAGGGATCCAGACGATACACGCTGTAGGGTAATCATTTATATGTATAAAATTATTTATGAATCTATCTTTGTAACTACAGATTTACTGTTAATTCGTAAATGTGATCATTACCTCGGAATCATTTATTTAATCTAAAATATCAGATGACCTTATTGAAAAAAATAAAATTTAATGATATCCCATTTATAACGTAACTAATCATAAGGGTTTATAATGGACTTCACTGAAAGACTCAATGTTTTATCTGTTAAAATAAAACAGCAAATCAATGCTATTACTACTGAAGAAGCAACAAAAACAGCATTTGTCATGCCATTTATTCATAACGTTCTCGGTTATGATGTTTTTGACCCTTCTGAGGTTACTCCTGAGTTTGTTTGTGATGTTGGAACAAAAAAAGGTGAGAAAATCGATTATGCGATAATTAAAAATAATGAAGTGCAAATTCTTATAGAATGCAAAAAAATTGGAGAGTCGCTAAATATTAATCATGCCTCACAATTATTTAGATACTTCCATGTTACAAATGCACGTATATCGATTTTGACTAATGGCCAGATTTACCGGTTTTATACAGACTTAGATGCACCAAATAAAATGGATGAGAAACCATTTTTAGAAATCGATCTATTGGACATTGATGAAAATATCATACCTGAATTAAAAAAACTCACTAAAGCTTCGTTTGACCTTGAATCAATAATTAACGCAGCAGGTGAGTTAAAATATGTCAGCCAAATTAAGAAAATTATTCATACACAGCTAAATAATCCAGAAGATGACTTTGTTAAATTCTTTGCCTCAAGGGTATATGATGGGATATTGACGCAAAAAGTGAGAGAGTCGTTCCTTAATTTAACAAAAAAAGCTGCAACTCAATATATTAACGATCAAATTAACGAAAGATTGAAATCAGCTATCACTGGAATTCCCTCGATTAGTGCTGAGCAACCAAGTGAAGCATTACTTGAAGACGAAGACACTCAAAAGGATGATAGCGATGTGGTCACGACTCCCGAGGAGCTTGAGGGGTACCATGTGGTTAAAGCAATTACACGAACGGTATTGGAGGCTTCTCGCATTACTCAACGTGACACAAAAAGTTACTTTGGCATACTCGTTGATGATAATAATCGCAAGCCAATCTGCCGGTTGCACTTTAATCGATCGCAAAAATACATAGGTTTATTCGATATCGATAAAAATGAGACGCGCCATCCTATTGGCTCGGTAGATGATATCTATTCTTTTGCAGATATTTTAAAAGCAACTGCAAGTTTGTATATGTAATAAGCATGCTATAAATAGCATTCAAAATATCTAATGTAATTTATATTATTACATCGACGGTCTTGAGAAACATAAATATTCAATTTCATCCAGTAAAGAATCTCAATTTATTCAAATAATACCACGTATGAACATTTAACAAACTGTAGGGAAACTTAAAAACCCGGTGGCGCTAAACATACCCAAGCTGTAATTCGCAGTCGGGTAAGTGCAGCACCACCGGGTTGAATATGGTATTGCCCTCATCCTTGAGGACAAATATTGAGTGCTTAGAAACGCCAGCTCAAGCCAGTCATCAGCGCGAGGCTGTCTTGCCTGTCGATCATTGGGCTGTTCTTCACGTCGTCAGGTAATACGGTATATGCTGCGCTGGCATTCAGGATGAGGTTATCCGTCAGCTGATATTTGGCAACCAGGGCCACGTAAGGGTTCCAGCTATCTCCGGCAGTGTATTGATCCAGGCCGCTGCGGCGTGACTCTTTACCTGAAACACCGTAGTAGTAGTCGTTAAAGCTTTCGTCATAGTACAGAACGCCGACCGATGGAATGAGTGCCAGTTTGTCCATGCGAATCGGCTTGAAATAAGATATTTCACCGACCACACCCCCACTTTCATCCATCGCGTCCGCCGCGACAGCAAACTTCATGCTGCCCCATTTTTCATGGCGGTAATAAGCGCCACCCAGCATTGCAGAGGCTTTACGTTCGTCCAGTTGCGCCATCGCGTGGTCGTCATTGTCATCCGGATCGAAGTGCAGTGGCATCCATGACGCCGTCAGGCTTAATTCATTTTTGCTGTCTTTCCAGAACGTCCAACCCGCCGTAAATTGACGCACATAGAAATTGTCGCCTTCATAACTGATTAAAGGAATTGCCAGAACGTTCTCGTTATATCCTTTATAAGCCGATTCATTATAAACCGCACCGGCGCCCAGTGAAAATTCACCGGCCATGGCTGATGATGCAGAAAATAATGCCGCGACGATAAGTAAATTCTTTTTGATATTCATTCCCTGTAATCCATTAAATGCCAAAGAAGCAGGCGAATAATAATGGTTACAAATTTGTCTATGCAATGGCGTAAATAGTATAATATTATATACAAAATCATATAAATGGCCGTTCACGATGAATAATTTACAGATTAAACCACGTGAGTTAAAGATCATTTCCGTCATCGCTGCAACGCACAGTATCGGAGATGCCGCCGCCCTGTTAGGCATGGCGCAGGCCAATGTCAGTAAATATCTTTCCGATTTTGAAATGCGTGTGGGGCTGAAAGTATTTGAACGTACGACGCGACAACTGGCGTTGACTCAGTTCGGCGAAGCGCTGGTGCCTTACATCAATGCTTCGCTGGATAAAAATAGCCAACTCATTAATTTTATTGCTGATTATAAGCATGAGAAAAGTGGCCGCGTGACAATTTATGCCCCTACCGGAATCATTACGTATCTCGCGCGTCACGTCGTACATGAGATTGAAGAGATCGGAGACATTCGTCTCGCCTTAAAAACGTATAATCTTGATCGCAACGAATTTGCCGAAGGCGTATCCTTCCCGGATGATTGCGATATATTAATTACGTATGCGCAACCTAAAGACGAAAATTTAGTTGCCAGCGTACTGGCAAAATATTCCGTGACCGCTTTCGCCACTGAAACCTATTTAAAGCAACATCCCATTCAAGGCCCAGACGATTTAATTAATCATTCCTGTATTTTGATTGATTCAATGCTGGTTGATGACGCCAATATTTGGCGATTTTGTGTTTATAACAGCAATGAAGTGCGCGACTACAAAGTCACCGGAAATTATATTTGTGATAATACGCAAACAGCGCTGGAATTAGCGCGAAATAATTTAGGTATTGTCTTCGCGCCGAAAGAGAGCCTGCAGCAGGAGATCAGTAAAGGCACGCTGGTTCCCTGCTTTCCGCACCGGGAGGAGTGGTGGCTCGATCTCACCGCTATTTTCCGCAAGCGAGAGTATCAGCCGTGGCGTGTCCAGTATGTGCTGGACAGCGTTCTGAATAGCTTACGCACACATATTTCTCAGGCCGTCCATGGACGGCCCTCGCCTGATAATTAGAATAAACCCAACGGTTTATCCGAATAGCTGACCAGCAAGCATTTCGTTTGCTGGTAATGGTTCAGCATCATCTTGTGCGTTTCGCGCCCAATCCCCGACTGCTTATATCCGCCAAACGCGGCATGGGCCGGATAGGCGTGATAGCAGTTTGTCCAGACGCGTCCGGCCTGAATTCCGCGCCCCATTTTGTACGCCAGATTACCGTTGCGGCTCCAGACACCCGCCCCGAGGCCATATTGCGTATCGTTGGCCAACTCCAGTGCTTCCTCCATGGTTTTAAACGTTGTCACCGCCAGCACCGGACCGAAGATTTCCTCCTGGAAAACGCGCATATCATTTTTGCCAAACAGAATGGTCGGCTCAAGGTAAAAGCCATCTTTCAGATCGCCTTCAAGCATTTTTCGACGCCCGCCGGTCAGAACATCTGCGCCCTCTTTCTTACCGATATCGATATAATTGAGGATAGTCTCCAGCTGCCCCTGCGAAACCTGTGCGCCCATCTGCGTGACGCTATCCAGCGGATTACCACTGCGGATGGATTCCACCCGACGAATAGCCCGCTCCATGAAGCGTTCATAAATGGATTCCTGCACCAGCGCTCGGCTTGGACAGGTGCAAACCTCGCCCTGGTTAAAGGCAAACAGCGCAAACCCTTCCAGCGCTTTGTCGAAGAAAGCGTCCTCTTCATCCATCACATCGGCAAAGAAAATGTTCGGCGATTTGCCGCCCAACTCCAGCGTGACTGGAATGATATTTTGGGTCGCATACTGCATGATCTGCTGGCCCACTTCCGTGGAGCCGGTAAACGCGACTTTCGCGATTCGCTTCGAGGTCGCCAGATATTCACCGATTTCGCCGCCGGCCCCGTTCACAACGTTAATCACCCCCGGCGGAACCAGGTCGCCAATGATTTCCATCAGCAGCAATACGGACAGCGGGGTTAAGCGTGCCGGTTTGAGGATCACGCAGTTGCCCGCCGCCAGCGCGGGAGCCATTTTCCAGCTCGCCATCAGCAGCGGGAAGTTCCACGGAATAATTTGCCCCACGACACCCAGCGGCTCGTGGAAATGGTAGGCAACCGTTTCACTGTCCACCTCGCTGATTCCCCCTTCCTGAGCGCGAATACAGGAGGCAAAATAACGGAAGTGGTCGATAGCCAGTGGTACGTCAGCGCCGGTGGTTTCGCGGATCGGTTTGCCGTTATCCCAGGTTTCAGCCGCTGCCAGCAGCTCCAGGTTTTGCTCCATCCGATCGGCAATTTTCAACAGAATGGCGGCTCGGTCCTGAACCGAGGTGTGTCCCCATTTCTCTTTCGCTTTATGCGCTGCATCCAGCGCCAGATCGATATCTTTTTTGCCGGAGCTGGCGATTTCGCACAGCGGTTGCCCAGTGACAGGCGTCAGGTTCGAGTAATATTCGCCGTCGACGGGAGCAACCCAGCCGCCGCCTATGAAGTTGCCGTACCGGGGTTTTAACTTGAGGGGATAACCATACTCGCCAGGCTGCAAACGCGTTGAGGGAGGATTATTCGTCATGACCGTCTCCTTGCTGTTGGTGTCTAACAAGGGTAGTCACGACTGGCGTTTTTTTCGCCAGCCGCTTACAGCTTTACGACAGGAATCACGGATTACATCGCCGCACGATAAATCGCCATAATCTCGTCATGCGTGGCCTGGATTGGATTAGTGAATCCGCAGGCGTCTTTCAGCGCATTGGTCGCCAGAATTGGGAAGTCCGCTTCCTTCACGTTGAGGTCACGCAGACCCGCCGGGATATTCACTTTACGCGCCAGGGAGCGAATCTCTGCGATACACGCCTGTGCACCCTGTTCTGCGGTCATTTGACTGACATCGACACCCATCGCCTGGGCGCAATCACGCAGACGCGGGGCTGCCGCTTTGCAGTTAAACGTCTGCACGTGTGGCAACAATATCGCATTGCACACGCCGTGCGGCAGATCGTAAAAACCGCCCAGTTGATGCGCCATCGCATGCACATACCCGAGAGACGCATTATTAAACGCCATACCCGCCAGGAATTGCGCATAGGCCATTGCTTCACGGGCGACAGCATTGCTGCCATCTTCTACCGCATGCGTCAGGTTCTCGGCGATCATTGTCATCGCTTTCAATGCACAAGCGTCGGTGATCGGCGTGGCGGCAATGGACACATAGGCTTCTATCGCGTGAGTCAACGCATCCATACCGGTTGCGGCCGTCAGGGATTTCGGCATGCCAACCATCAGCGAAGAGTCATTCACGGACAAAACAGGTGTGACATGCTTATCGACAATCGCCATTTTAATATGACGCACTTCATCGGTAATAATGCAGAAACGGGTCATTTCGGATGCCGTGCCCGCCGTGGTATTAATCGCAATCATGGGTAACTGCGGTTTTGCCGAGCGATCGACGCCCTCATAGTCACGAATATCGCCACCGTTTGCCGCCACCAGCGCAATGCCTTTCGCGCAATCATGCGGAGAACCGCCGCCGAGTGAAATAACGCAATCACAGTTATTCTCTTTTAATATTCTCAGCCCGGCAGCAACATTGGCGGTGGTTGGATTTGGATGCGTGCCATCAAAAACCACGCTCACAATATCGCGCTCCTGAAGCGCTTTTTGAATATCGGCGACCATCCCCATTTTGTTTAACACCGCGTCTGTCACAATCAGCGCGCGACGCCAGCCGTAATCGCGCATAGTGTCCATTGCGCTAACTAATGAGTCAGAGCCTATAATATTCACCGAAGGAATATAAAATACGGATGCAGTCATAGTAATACCTCGAAGGGGTTAATGTTCAAGGCAGAATACAAAAAGGGGAATATAAAAAACATGATCAAAAATGTAATATTGCGTGGATATTCGCAGGCTTTTTATTTTTAAGCCTGCGAAATATATTATTTAGTATATAAACTTATCTTTTTGTTAATTTGTATTATCGACTGATATTATCTCAGGAAATAATAACGAATCGCGTAATAGATGATCATTACCACGACGACGCGTAAAACCAATCCGATTAAAATATTCCAGAATCTGAATCGCCAGCTTACGCCCGACGTTAAGCCGATCGCGGAAGTCAGCCGCGCAGGTCGATCCCTTTTCCTGATCCAACTCGCGAATCAAATTGGCGAACGTCACGATACGATCGTTACGGTAGTAGCGATCTTTCACGATCGCCGTAATCAGCCCCTGCTGCGCTGAATGGCGCAACACCTGACGCATGAACTGCTCGTCTGTCCCCGTCTGCTGGGCCAAATCGCGTACCCACCAGGGCTCATCACCAAATAACGACGCGACTTTTTGCCATATCGCATCTTGTTCAGGCGTGAAGCCCGCTTTGTGATCCGGCAGGTGCAGCCAACCGTGGTGGCTATGGATGACGCCGCTTTCACGCATTTTTTCAATCAACAGCAGAACCAGCGCGTCATCTTCCATCGGCAGAGCCATACGGCGCAGCCGTTCACGCCCAGGCCCCGGTTCGTCCTGATGCTGTTCGTGATAAGTCGCAAGCGTCGCCAGCACTTTACGCTGCCAGCGCGCGGCGACCGGCGCGTTCAGTAAGTTAACGCCTGCCTGGATAAAATCGGGCTGCTGCGACAATCGGCGCAGCCCCTCATCACTCAGCTGCCGCGCCCAGGCAAAATCAGCAAGATTTACCGCACCGCGATCGAGATGCACCGCCAGGGCGGATTTATCATTCTCTGCCAGCGCGAGCGCCGCCAACCATTGGAGATATTCAGCTTTGCGCTTGCCGCGACGGGGTGGATTTAACGTCACTACCCGAGCACCTGCCAGCGTGGTCCGCGCGGAGATATCGCGCAGCACCAGTCGGTCATTATCAGCCAGCCAAAGCGGCGTATCGAATACCAGCTCTGCCAGATCGTTTTCCAGCAGCGAAACGCGGCCAGTGACGTGGCTGGCGGCATGGTGGATATGCAGCGGCTGCCACTGCGTCAACGGCGTATGGGCTTGCAGGGACACAATCACGCGCTCGGACGGCTCCGGTGGCGCGTCGGACAGCAGCCAGTCGCCGCGATTGAGCTGTTCTTTTTCAGCATCACCCGCAATGTTCAGCGCGATACGCTGCCCGGAATGTGCCTGTTCAGAGGGCTGATTCTGCGCATGGAGACCACGTACACGCATCGGTTTGTTGACGCCCGTCAGCCACAGGCTGTCCCCCACTTTCACTTCACCACTCAGCGCCGTACCGGTGACGACCAGTCCAGCCCCTTTCACGGTAAATGCGCGGTCGATGGCTAAACGGAACCGATGATCGCGGGTTTGCTCGCGCGAAGAAATATTCTGTAAATGCGTGCGAAGTTCGTCGATTCCCCGCCCTTCTGTAGCGACCGTGACAAAAACAGGCGCATCGGCAAAACCGTATTCCTGTAATGTCGCCTGAAGCTGTTCGCGGACTTCATTAATACGACTCTCATCGACACGATCCGCTTTCGTCAGCGCAACCGTGAGCTGCGGGTTACCGGTCAATTGCAAAATGGCCAGATGCTCGCACGTTTGCGCCATCACGCCATCATCACAGGCCACCACCAGCAGTGCGTGGTCGATTCCGCCAACGCCTGCCAGCATATTCGAGAGAAACTTCTCATGCCCAGGCACATCGATAAAGCCCAGAATCCGGCCATCGGGTTGCGGCCAATAGGCATATCCCAAATCGATGGTCATGCCGCGTTTTTTCTCTTCGGGCAAGCGATCGGCATTCACACCCGTGATGGCCTGCAGTAGCGTGGTTTTCCCATGGTCGACATGACCGGCAGTGGCAATAATCATTTCAGCAACATCTCCAGAAACTGTTCTTCATCTTCAAGGCAGCGCAGATCCAGCCACAGCCGCCCGTCATAGATGCGACCAATGACAGGCGTAGGCAATGCACGCCAGCAAGATGACAGCGCTTCGAGCTGGCTACCGCGCCCGTCGCGGGGCGTAAACGTCAGCGCGGCACTCGGCAAGCGATCCACTGGCAGCGAGCCGCTACCAATCTGCGACTGACAGGATTCAACATGCACGTCAAACGCCACGAAATGCGCAGCGATTTTTGCGCGCAATAACTCGGCCTGAGCGCGAATCGACGCCGCATCGCGCGCCAACAATCGCAACGTGGGCAGCCGTTCCGCCAGTTTTTCCGGATGGAGATACAGTCGCAGCGTGGCTTCGAGCGCCGCCAGCGTCATTTTATCGGCGCGAAGCGCACGTTTCAGCGGATGCTGCTGTAGCTTTTCAATCAGTTCGCGTTTGCCGACAATAATGCCCGCCTGCGGACCACCCAGCAGCTTATCGCCCGAAAAACTGACCAGACTGACGCCCGCGGCGATCATCTCCTGCGGCATCGGCTCTTTCGGCAAGCCGTACACGCTGAGATCCACCAGCGAACCGCTGCCCAAATCCGCAATCACCGGCACGTTCAGCTCGCGGCCAATCTCTGCCAGCTCCACCTCTTCAACGGTTTTGGTAAAACCTTCAATCTGATAATTACTGGTGTGGACTTTCATCAACAGCGCGGTGTTTTCATTTACCGCAGCGCGATAGTCTTTCGCATGCGTCCGGTTCGTCGTCCCCACTTCATGCAGCGTGCAACCGGCCTGGCGCATCACATCCGGAATGCGAAACGCCCCGCCGATCTCCACTAATTCACCACGCGACACCACAACCTCTTTTCCGCTTGCGGTCGCGGCCAGCATCAGCAGCACTGCCGCCGCGTTGTTATTCACGATGCAGGCATCTTCTGCGCCCGTAATCTGGCACAGCAGACTCGCCAGCGCCCGGTCACGATGACCACGGCCAGCGCCATCCAGATCGTATTCCAGCGTCACGGGCGAACGCATCGCCTGCGTGACGGCCTCAATCGCCTCTTCAGCCTGCTGTGCACGGCCTAAATTGGTGTGAAGTACCGTTCCGGTAAGGTTAATGACCGGACGCAACGCGCTCTGCGCTTGTGTTTTCAAGCGCTTTTCGACTTCCAGTGGCCAGTCCGCACACCACTGTGGCAGTGCGTTTTCAGCCTGAATATGCAGGCGCGCTTCATCCTGTAACAAACGCAACAACGCGACGGCGCGAGTGTGTCCGAACTGTTCAAGAATGGGAGTGAAGCGGGGATCACGCAGCAGGCGATCGGACGCAGGTATCTGGCTGTAGAGGGAATGATGAGTCGTCATTGTCATGCCTGGAAGTGGGGGTTTTATCCCCCTCCCGACGGGAGAGGGAGTCAATTTCTAAAGGGATTGTACAGGCTAAAGAGGAGAAGTGTTATAACCCGCATCAAGCCTTAGGCGGTTCCGTACGGGCAAAACTTTCGCGCTGGAAGAGCGTTTCAGCGAGTTTAACCAGCAGTGGACGCTCTACGCACCAGCCCGGAGAAACATGGCGGAAATTGAGGTAGCCCACGGCGCAAGCAATCGCAATCGTGGCCAGATTCAGCGTATCGGTTTTAACACTGCCGTCATGCAGAAGCTGTTCACATCTGTCCAGGCTGCGACTGATTTTCTCCCGCTGGCGCAATAGCTCCGTTTCGGATTGCTGCGCCGCAGGGCGCGCTTGCTCACGCACGGACGCCAGCGCCGCATCCATAATGCCATCCGCCAGCGCTTCGATTTGCCTCACAGTAAGCGCTGCTTTCGGTTCACGCGGCACCATCGCAGGCGCAATGCCGAGCAGTTCGATATATTCCGCAATAATCGGGGAATCAAACCAGCATTCGCCGTCATCGGTGAGCAGCGCCGGGACTTTTCCCAGCGGGTTATACTGCGCCACGCCATTCTCTGCGTTGTACGGCTGCTCATTCACAAACTCGAACGTGATGCCTTTTTCCAACAGGAGAACCGAAATTTTACGCACGAATGGACTGGTGTAGCTGCCGATGAGTTTCATTGCCTGATCCTTGATTCACCCAAAAGGGTAAGTATGGATCAGGCAACGAAAAAAGGCAGAACCTTAATGATCGAGGTAGAGGTAATGCATCCAGCTGGTCATGCGCAGCAGCACTTTTCGCATCACCGAGACGTGAGAGAAGTGGTCGGAATAGACGGCCACTTGCGCATAGATGCCGTCCGGCAGCGCTTCGACATCCGCATTCGGCGCGAGCTCAATCGTGCCAAGCACCCCGTCCGTACCCGGAATCACCGTTAACGATTGCAGCGCGCCCTGAGCCTGATAAGAACCACCCGGCACCACCGGTAAAATGCTGGTGAGCTTACCGCTGAAGACCTGGCCCGGAAGCGCGTTGAAGACCACTTCAGCTTCGTCACCCGGTTTCAGACGCAGTAACGAGTTCTGGCGGAACTGCGCCACAATGAGTCGTTTTTGCTCCGGAATAAACACCATCACCGGACGTAATGGCAGCGCAGCGGCGTAGGTCCCGGGACGGATCAGCACCTGAGTGACATAGCCATCGCTGGGTGCGCGCACCACGGTCTGTTCAAGATTGTAGTTGGCTTCTGTAAGCTGGGCGCGCAGTGAGACAATTTGCGATTGCTCGCCGTTGACCATGCTGTCTAACTGACTTTTGATTTGCGCCTGATCCGCGATGGACGCTTTGACCATGGCATCCTGCGCCAGATAGTTTTGCCGCGCATTATCAATGTCGCTTTCTGAGAAGGGATTGACCTTCGCCTGGCTGCCCTTCAGGTAGCGTTGGAAATCTTTATAAAGTCTGTCACGTTCGGCAGACACGCGAGTGGTATTCGCTTCTGCTTCCGAAAGCTGCGCTTTCAGGACATCAATACTGTGTGTCGCCGTCACTAAATCCGCTTTAAGTCTGTCGACTCTGGCTTGATAGCGCACCGGGTCCAATTTAAATAACACTTCGCCTTTTTTAATGAGCTGATTATTTTTATCCGTGACTTCACTCACCACCCCAGTAACCTGCGGGGTAATCGGAATGGAAATTACTGCTTTCTGTGCCGTGTACGTATACGGATGGTTGTAGTTCATTAATAAAATCAAACCAGCGACAATAAACACTCCACCTAATGCGGCAGTAGACAGCGTCCATTGATTAACAGGTATGCGGAAAATTTTAAATATTGCCCACGCAAACGCCACGTAAGTCAAAATAATGAGCAGATCCATATTTAACCCTCTGCCGTATTTTTATTCGCGGGCGTAGGCGTGGCGGCAAGCCGCTGTTCCAGGTCGGCAACGCGTTTAGAAAGGGCATCAACATCAGGTTGCTGCGGGCCGGGAACGGCTTGATTTTGCATACCCCACCCGCGCTCTGGCTGGTACAGCGTGGCCCAAATCCACAGGAAGGGCCAGATAACGTGGAGCGTAAACAGACTCACCCAACCCGCCGTATGGATCGCATCAGCGTGGGGATGATTACGCTTTTTTGCCATTAAATAAGGGATGTCGTGGATGGCAATGATTCCGTAAAAAAGAACCAGGAAAACGAAAATCAATACACCCAGCGCAAAATAGTTTAAAAACATATTTGCCTCACTCAAAACAACGTCAACTCATTAAATTAATAAAATGGTACGCAACCAAATTAATTCATTTTAAGTACAATCTAATGCACTTATTATTTCAGAGCCGGGGAGTATGGTTTTTTGTTATATCTCCATGCAAGTTTATAAGCGTGACAAAATATATCATGAATAATAATAGACTTAACTTTACATAATGAGCGTAATCTAGGTTTTCACTTTTCGCCATAACCTATGAGGTGAAATTCATTTAGCTTTTCGTGTGAGGTGATCCTGGCTCTGGAGGGCGATACAGAGTTTGCCGCCGATCGCATCAAGAGAAATCCGCATAAAAATATTTTGTGAAATCAGTCACAATAACGAGACAAACACCAAATCATAAAATGTGATCAACTTCACATTAACATGCCTAATCAGCGACTTTTTTCTCCATTGTATTTTTTTCATACTCTCATTTTGTGATGACGATCACCTCAATGTTATCCGCCCCCCCTACATTTGCGTGATGCAGATCACACAAATTTTCACTGTCTGGACAGTTGAACGATTCGGTGCCAAATTTCACAGCATCAGAACAGGGCTCAGCAACCTCTGCCGCCGCACATTAACGATAAACCTCGGGCTGAAAGCCTAAGCGTAAACATAAGAAGGGGTGTTTTATGTCATCCGATTTCAAGATCAAAGTACAAAGCTTTGGTCGTTTCCTCAGCAACATGGTGATGCCAAATATCGGCGCGTTTATCGCGTGGGGTATCATCACCGCCTTGTTCATTCCAACAGGATGGTTGCCGAGCGAAACCCTGGCGAAGCTTGTTGGTCCAATGATTACCTATCTGCTGCCACTGCTCATCGGTTTTACCGGTGGTCGTTTGGTCGGCGGTGACCGTGGTGGTGTGGTCGGTGCCATTACGACCATGGGCGTGATCGTCGGCGCGGATATGCCGATGTTCCTCGGTGCAATGATTGCCGGTCCGCTGGGCGGCTGGGCGATTAAGAAATTCGACGTTTGGGTTGATGGCAAAATCAAATCCGGCTTCGAAATGCTGGTGAACAACTTCTCCGCTGGCATCATCGGTATGATCCTGGCGATTCTGGCGTTCCTCGGCATTGGCCCTGCGGTTGAAGTGCTGTCTAAAGTGCTGGCTGCTGGCGTTAACTTCATGGTCGTTCACGACATGCTGCCGCTGGCGTCTATCTTTGTTGAACCGGCTAAAATCCTGTTCCTCAATAACGCGATTAACCACGGTATCTTCTCGCCGCTGGGTATTCAGCAGTCACATGAACTCGGCAAGTCCATCTTCTTCCTGATTGAAGCAAACCCAGGTCCGGGTATGGGTGTTCTGCTGGCGTATATGTTCTTTGGTCGCGGCAGTGCGAAACAGTCTGCAGGCGGCGCGGCAATCATCCACTTCTTGGGTGGTATCCACGAAATTTACTTCCCATACGTGCTGATGAACCCACGTCTGATCCTCGCCGTTATCCTCGGCGGTATGACGGGTGTGTTCACTCTGAGCGTGTTGGGTGGCGGTCTGGTTTCTCCAGCGTCTCCAGGCTCTATCCTGGCGGTACTGGCGATGACGCCAAAAGGCGCTTACTTCGCTAACATCGCAGCGATTTGTGCCGCAATGGCGGTCTCCTTCGTGGTCTCTGCCATCTTGCTGAAAACCAGCAAAGTGAAAGAAGAAGACGATATCGAAGCTGCGACCCGTCGCATGCATGATATGAAGTCCGAATCCAAAGGTGTTGCAACGCCGCTATCTGCTGGCGATGTCTCTAACGACCTGAGCCATGTGCGTAAAATCATCGTGGCATGCGATGCGGGTATGGGTTCCAGCGCCATGGGTGCCGGTGTGCTGCGTAAAAAAGTCCAGGATGCGGGTCTGACCCACATCTCCGTGACCAACAGCGCCATCAACAGCCTGCCGGGGGACGTTGACCTGGTCATCACGCACCGCGATCTGACTGAGCGTGCGATGCGTCAGGTTCCGCAGGCACAACACATTTCGCTGACCAACTTCCTCGATAGCGGCCTGTATTCCAGCCTGACCGAACGTCTGGTTGCAGCACAGCGTCACACCGAAAACGAAGTGAAAGTTCGCGATAGCCTGAAAGACAGTTTTGATCCGAACGATAGCCACCTGTTCAAACTGGGTGCGGAGAACATCTTCCTGGGCCGCACGGCGAGCCACAAAGAAGAAGCGATTCGCTTTGCCGGCGAGCAACTGGTGAAAGGCGGCTACGTTGAGCCAGAGTACGTTGATGCCATGCTGGAACGTGAAAAGCTGACCCCAACGTATCTGGGCGAATCTATCGCGGTGCCACACGGTACGGTTGAAGCGAAAGACCGCGTATTGAAAACTGGCGTGGTGTTCTGTCAGTATCCTGATGGCGTGCGTTTTGGTGAAGAAGAAGACGATATCGCCCGTCTGGTGATTGGTATCGCCGCTCGCAACAACGAGCACATCCAGGTGATTACCAGCCTGACAAACGCGCTGGATGATGAAAGCGTTATCGAGCGCCTGTCACAGACCACCAGCGTTGAAGAAGTGCTGGCTCTGCTGAACAAATAAGTTCTGCCTGGCCCCCTCTCCCTTTGGGGAGAGGGTTAGGGTGAGGGAAAAGCCTCACCCCAGCCCTCTCGGGTAAAAACATTGATGAAGGTTAATACGATGAAAGCATTACATTTTGGCGCAGGTAATATCGGTCGTGGCTTTATCGGCAAACTGCTGGCAGACGCGGGCATTACGCTAACATTCGCCGATGTGAATCAGGTGGTGCTCGATGCCCTGAATGCCCGTCATAGCTACGATGTTCACGTTGTCGGCGAAAACGAACAGGTCGAAACCGTCTCAGGCGTCAACGCTGTTAGCAGCATTGGCGATGACGTTGTAGACCTGATCGCAAGCGTCGATCTGGTGACCACCGCCGTGGGCCCGGTGGTGCTTGAGCGCATCGCCCCTGCCGTCGCAAAAGGCCTCGCAAAACGCAAAGCACAGGGCAATATCACGCCGCTGAACATCATCGCCTGTGAAAACATGGTGCGCGGTACCACACAACTGAAAGGCCACGTTCTGGCCGCCGTGGCGGATGAAGACAAAGCCTGGGTTGAAGAGCACGTCGGTTTTGTGGATTCCGCCGTTGACCGCATCGTTCCCCCATCCGAGTCTGCAACAAACGATCCGCTGGAAGTGACCGTTGAAACCTTCAGCGAGTGGATCGTCGACAAAACCCAGTTCAAAGGCACGCTGCCAGCTATTCCGGGAATGGAATTGACGGATAACCTGATGGCCTTTGTCGAACGCAAACTCTTCACGCTGAACACCGGGCATGCTATAACCGCGTACCTCGGAAAATTGGCCGGTCATCAAACCATTCGTGACGCGATTCTCGATGAGAAAATCCGCGCTGTGGTAAAAGGTGCAATGGACGAGAGCGGCGCGGTCCTGATCAAACGCTACGGTTTTGATGCTGAGAAACATGCGGCATACATTCAGAAAATCCTCGGTCGTTTTGAAAACCCGTATCTGAAAGATGACGTTGAGCGCGTTGGGCGTCAGCCGCTGCGTAAACTCAGCGCGGGCGACCGTCTGATCAAGCCGCTGCTGGGCACGCTGGAATACGGTTTGCCGCACGCCAATTTGGTGAAAGGTATCGCCGCTGCCATGCATTATCGCAGCGAGCAAGATCCGCAGGCGATTGAGCTGGCAGAATTGATTGATGCCAAAGGCCCGCAAGATGCGCTGGCGCAGCTTTCTGGTCTTGAAGCGAAGAGTGACGTAGTGCTGGAGGCGGTTAACGCATACAACGCGACGAAATAATGATGCAGGTTCTGGCGCAGGTCACCCTGCGCCCGATGGATAGATTGTCAGATATGCAGGCAATAATGGAACAAACCCAGGCCTTTGAAAATCGTGTGCTTGAGCGTCTGAATGCTGGCAAAACCGTACGAAGTTTCCTGATTGCTGCCGTCGAGTTACTTACTGAGGCGGTCAATATTCTGGTTCTTCAGGTGTTTCGCAAAGACGACTACGCGGTAAAATATGCTGTAGAACCGTTACTGGACGGAGACGGACCGCTGGGCGATTTGTCAGTCCGCCTGAAGCTGATTTATGGCCTTGGCGTGCTCAGCAGGCATGAATATGAAGATGCTGAATTGCTGATGGCGCTGCGCGAAGAGTTAAATCACGACGGCAATGAATACGCCTTTACCGATGACGAAATTCTTGGGCCTTTCGGCGAATTACATTGCGTCACCGCGCTGCCGCCTGCTCCTCATTTCGATAACAGCGATCCTGAGCTGCATGCGATGCAAAAGCTTCGTTATCAACAGGTTATGCGGTCAACAATGGTCCTTTCCCTGACTGAGCTGATTTCCCGAATCAGCTTAAAGAAAGCGTTTCAGAAGTAAGACCGCGCACATTGGTGTATCCTTCCTGTAATTCCCCCGTTTTTAGAGCTATATGTGATGAAAGAAGTCGAAAAGAACGAAATTAAACGCCTGAGTGACCGTCTGGATCTGATCCGCCACCAGCAGGCTGATATGTCTCTTGTTGAATCTGCCGAAAAATATGCAGAGCTTGAAAAAGAGAAAGAGAAACTCGAAGGCGAAATCGAGCGTCTGCGCGCTGTTAAAGGCCATAAGCTGAGTAAAGAAGCACAAAAGCTGATGGGTATGCCGCATCGCCGTGCGATCACCAAAAAAGAACAAGCCGACCTGGGCAAGCTGAAGAAAAGCGCGCGCGGTCTGGTCGTCGTACACCCGATGACTGAGCTGGGCCGTGAAATGGACCTGCAAGAGATGACGGGGTTCTGTAAGACTGCGTTCTAATGAATTTAGTTTAAGTTAGCCCAATATATTACCATAGTGAATATATTGGGCTTTTTTCTTCAAGAATAACTCCCATCTTCTTAATCAATGATTACATGTAATATCAAAATCGGATAGGTTCACAATTCTTTGCCATGAGAGTAAAGTAGTATTCATTCCTTTCGAATCTAAATTAATACACACGGCATTCCTTTGAAAACAAATTGGTTTTCTTGGGGGTGATGTTTTGTCATTGCATTAGGTTATAAATCTTATGAATTCTACTGAAAGCCCGACCTTCCAAAACAGCCTCCTTTCGTTAGAACAGAAACTAGAGAAAGCCAGAGCAGAACTGCTCGATTTAGGGGCCAGAAACCGTTTACTTAACATCCCTCGTTCTAAAAATACGCGTTTCCTGGAAGTCATAGATGAAAGGTCTGAGTTAATCTATAACCTTCTTGTAAATGAAAAAAAGACATTCACTTTTCTTCATGGAAAGTCAGGCAAGGACGGTGAGGTCGAGCAAGAAGAAGAGTTGGCTGACGAAAAAAGATTTATATATCAGTTTGATGAAACAAGCACTGAGACGAAGTCTCAGCATCTAGACACTAAACTTCAAACCCGTCTTACACCTAAAGGTCTCCAGACTCGTTTACTTGATCTTTACCATGACTCTAAGACCCTAGAAGAGGAACAAGGCGCAAATATCCTATTTCTCGCACTAGGAACATTGAAATGGATCGACCCCGCCAATAAAGAAAATATACGTTATGCGCCTTTGATATTGGTACCAGTGAGCCTGGAACGAGGCAATGCTGGGGAGAGATTTAAACTAAGAGCCAGGCAAGAAGACATCATTCCTAATCTCTCATTAGAAGCCTTTCTTGAACGTGTTCATCACATTAAGATGCCAGTAATGCTTTCTGAAGATGATGACGATGAAATAAATGTCAGCAATTACTTCGAAGCAGTTCAACAAGCGGTAGCGTTGAAATCTGACTGGGAAGTAAAAACGAATGATATGACCCTTGGATTATTTTCTTTCTCTAAGTTTTTGATGTATAAAGATTTGGATCCTGCAAATTGGCCAGATGGAGAAGAGATCACATCAAAATACCTTATTCGTGCGTTAATGGAAGAGGGTTTTGATGAAAGCGATGGTCTACTTTCTGATGATAGCCCTATAGATCCCATCATTTTACCAAAAGATATGCTTCACATTATGGATAGCGATAGCTCGCAGACATTAGCTATTCATGAGGTAAGGAAAGGCAAAAACCTGGTTATACAAGGCCCTCCAGGAACAGGCAAATCACAAACTATTGCCAATATCATTGCATCTGCAATTGCAGATGGGAAAACAGTACTCTTCGTTGCTGAAAAAATGGCCGCCCTCGAAGTAGTAAAAAGGCGTTTAGATCAGACCGGGGTGGGTGATGCTTGTCTTGAACTGCATAGCAATAAAGCCAACAAACGTATTTTACTTGAAGAGTTGAAAAGAGTTTGGGAATTGGGTTCACCTCGCGGAGAATTCCCCGATGAGTTGATAGAAAACTTAACCGAAGCCCGTGACTCACTGAATGAACATCCAGCCCAACTACATAAGATATATTCACCTTCAGGGCTCAGTCCTTATCAGGTTATAGGCCAGCTAGTACGCCTTCGCCAAAATGGGCAAACGCCAACAGAATTTAGACTTCCTGACTTTGAAAAGTGGAGTAATAACGATTTAACGAAACGGTTGAATCTCGTGAGAGAACTCATAGAGCGCATTGAGGATATCGGCCTGCCTCACAATCATCCCTGGAACGGGGTTAAGCGAGAATCAATTTTGCCTGGCGATCTTGATCGCCTCCTTTCTAAAATTAATACATTGTTAAACCAAACTCATGAATTCCATAACGCAGCTATTGCAATCGCTAGGCGAGTCAATTTAACACCTGATCCTGGTTTTTTTGACGATGCGAGCAAAATTGTACAATTAGCAGAAACAATAAAGCATGCACCTGAATTTGAAGAAACTGCATTAGTTAACACGGTCTGGTCATCATCTCTTAAGGAGATAAGGACGCTTCTTGAACAGGGCTGCATGTTTGAGAAAGGGTTTGATGAGATTAAACATCTGATACACGAAGATCATTTTGATACGCAACTCCTTGAGCTTCGTGATGAGCTTCAAACTGTACCTGGTAATCTTCTGCCAGAGGTATTCGCCTCATCAAGAACATTATCGATGCTATTACCTCAACTCCAAGCTGCCTCTGCCAACTTGGCCCAGGAGCTAGGTACTAAATCGGTATTCCTTTCAGCTCAAGATATTAAAAACCTGATTGAGCTTAGCCAGCGAGTTGCAGATGCTCCTGATGTCAGCCCCCAAGCTTTTATCGCTTCTGTTTGGGAACATGGTGTTGAACAAGCAATGGAATTGGTTAACTCCATAGCCACTTTACATTCACTACGCAAAAAAATAGAACCACATGCTTTTGATGCCGTCTGGGATTCTGAACTTACACAAATTCGTCACAATCTCGCCATTCATACTGGGGTATTCAAATTCCTGAACGGTGAATGGCGTCGTTCACGCGCGCTTGCAAGATCTCTTATCCGTGATATAAATCAGCCTATTCAGCAACAGATTGAACTACTGGATAATATCATTCAGGCGCAAACGCTTCGAAAAAAAATCGCTAGTAATAATGAATTTGGTAGTAGTGCATTCGGCCCACATTGGCGAGGTGAAAATAGCGATAGTAATGTAGTTAAGGCATTAGTGGAGTGGATGGCTACGCTTAAAGACGTAGGATCTGAAGCACGCATACTAGCAAGCAAGCTTTCCGATCGTGATGCCTTAAAACATCTCAACCAACAGTTAAGCCAGCTCCTTGAAAAAACCAATATCGAACTGAATCAACTCTGGAAAGCATTTGGCGTATCTCCAGAATCTTGGTTTGATAATCACTTTTCAATTAAACGGGTTCCATTAAGCTTCATCGAAGCCATTGTACTTAAGCTCAATAATATAGATTCCATATCTCATCAGGTCATAAAAGCGCCCACTACTCTCCTGAGTGACCGTTTGTTGCTAGTTAAAAGGGTTATTGAGCTTCAAAACCAGAAAAAATCTATCGAAGCCCAATCTGAAGCTGGAAAGGCTGCATTCGGTAGCGATTGGTTAAGCTACCAGTCAAACTGGAAAAGGCTGAACTGCGATTATGCCTGGATAGAAAAATATGGTGATTTACGCTTCGTTTGCGCAACTATAGAGAACCGTGATGAATTATTAAACTCCGCCAATCAGCTTTCATTCGTAAGTTCATCTATTATTGGTGAACTGGATGTGTTGGCCAAAGAATTAGAGTCTACGTCGAATGTGCTTTTCCAAACGGATGATCAACCAATTCGTATCGATCATGTTTTAAGCAAACTAGCATCATGGGTTGAGAATTCTGAGCAACTTTCAAAATGGGTGGCATGGCAACACAGACGTAGCCAGGCTAATCAGCAGGGTCTTTCAGAGGTTATTGAGAGGCTTGAAGATGGACGACTATCTCTTACCAATTGCTATAGCTCTGTTGAATATACCTATTATGAATCGCTGTTTAGTTCAATGGCAAACCAGACGCCGTCCCTTTCTCGTTTCGATGGCGAACTTCATACGCGTAAAGTTAATTATTTTGCCGAGATGGATTTGAGGCGCATAAAGGCCTCAAGTATAGAAGTTGCTCGCGCACATCATCGTCGCATCCCGTCCAAAATAGGAGCTGCTGGGCCTGTAGGGGTTTTACGCGCCGAAATGGCGAGAAAAAGAGGCCATATGCCTATCCGTCAACTAATGCTAAAAGCGGGTCCAGCTATTCAAGCATTGAAGCCGGTAATGATGATGAGTCCGCTCTCAGTGGCACAGTTTCTAATTCCTGGAAAACAAACATTTGATTTACTGGTGATGGACGAAGCCAGTCAGATCCAGCCTGTCGATGCAATTGGAGCTATTGCACGGTGCCAACAAGTTGTTGTTGTCGGCGATGAACGTCAGTTGCCGCCTACAAGCTTCTTCTCCCGTATGACTGAGGCCAGCAACGATGACGATGACGATTCAACGCAAGTTGCCGATATCGAAAGTATCCTTGGGTTGTTTGTAGCCAGAGGCTTACCACAACGAATGTTGCGTTGGCATTATCGAAGCCGACATCAGTCGCTTATTGCCGTTTCAAATAGTCAGTTTTACGAGAACAAATTGTATATCGTTCCGAGCCCATATACTGAAGAAGCGGGTATGGGGTTGCGATTCCATTATGTTGAAGAAGGTATTTTCGAATCAGGGGCCAGCAAATCTAACCCAATCGAAGCGAAACGAATCGCTATGGCAATCCTTGAACACATACAATTAAACCAACAACTTTCCTTGGGGGTTGCAACATTCTCAGTGTCACAACGCAAAGCCATTCAGGATGAATTAGAGCTGCTCCGTCGCTTAAATCCTCAATATGAAGAATTTTTCCATTCCCATCCAGGCGAACCATTCTTCATCAAGAACCTTGAGAATATCCAAGGCGATGAGCGAGATGTCATCATGATCTCTGTGGGATATTCACGAAATGCGCAGGGCTACCTAGCCATGCGATTCGGTCCACTCAGCTCACAAGGAGGTGAACGTCGCTTAAATGTTTTGATTAGCCGAGCAAAGCGCCGCTGCGAAGTTTTCGCATCCATCACCGATGAAGATATCGACCTGGAACGAGCGAAAGGCGTTGGCGTACTTGCTTTCAAACTTTTCCTTCAATATGCGCGAACTGGACGACTATCAATGTCCACTTCTTCCGGTCGCCCTATGGATAGTGTATTTGAAGAACAAGTCGCTGCTGCACTGCAGGCCAAAGGTTTCCAGGTACATCCGCAGGTTGGTATTGCTGGATTCTTTATTGACCTCGCCATTGCGGATCCAGAATTGCCAGGACGCTATCTCTTGGGAATAGAATGCGATGGCAGCGCTTATCATTCCTCTCGCTCAGCACGTGAACGCGATCGTTTACGTCAGGCCGTTCTTGAAGATCACGGCTGGATCATACATCGGATCTGGAGTACTGATTGGTTCCAGCGCCCTGAAGAACAGTTACAACGAGTTATCAATGCTGTCGAAAACGCGAAGGCGGAACTTAATAGCAGAGCAGAACATAAATCAGGGTCTATCCGTGCTGTTCCCATTGAGATCGTAACGGTAGAACGAGAAGATGTTATTGAAGTAGGTTTAGAAAACGCTAAATCGATTAATGACCACTCTACTAACTATGAAGAGTCGCGGCCAGAAGCTAATATTTCCTATGCTTTGCATGAAACACCTACCGGCATTCTTGCTGATATGATTGAAAAAATTGTTCTTATCGAATCTCCAGTTCACCTAAGCGAAATAATAACCCGACTTCGTACAGCTTGGGGATTACAACGTGCTGGAGCGCGCATCGAAAATGTTGTCAGCCAATCAGCCAAAATTGCCTGTAAGAAAGGCAATATTTATGAAGAAAATGGCTTCCTCTTCCATACCGAAACAATGATTTATCCACGAAACAGGCAGAACGTTTTATCTCCTGGTTTACGTAAACCTGAAATGATTTCCTCTAAAGAGATTGCTGTAGGAGCAATTGAAATCGTCAAAGCAAGCATGGGAGCAACAGAGGATGAAATCGTTACGGCTGTATCTAGAATGCTGGGCTTCAAATCAACCAGTAGTGTTCTTAAACGAGTAATATCTGACGTCATTGTGCAGCAGATTAAAGATAATCAGCTCAAGCTAAAAGACGGCCTTTTGGTCATTGAGGAGTCTGACAACCTTGAAAATGTAGTTTGACCGCTAGTTGCTGACTTAGACCATTTCACGGGGTCAATCTCCATTTAGAGAAAGGCTCCGTTAAATTGGTCCAACCAATCCCCTTTCTAATCGTACAACGCTTCACATTACCGCAAATTCCGCTCACAAACCCATTGCCTACCCATAACATTTGATTAACCATTCATTGTCATTAACCCTACATCACACTATTGGCAGGACCACTTTTACACTCAATGTGACGCCGAGATGAGCATAGACTCACCGCGACGCTGAGCGTGTGGTCCACAGGAGACCTGCAATGAGCCTCTGGCAACAAAACTACGATCCGGCCGGGAATATTTGGTTGTCTAGCCTGATCGCATCGCTACCGATCCTGTTCTTTTTCTTCGCGCTGATTAAGCTCAAGCTGAAAGGCTATTTGGCCGCGACGTATACCGTCGCTATCGCGCTCGCGGTAGCGCTGTTGTTCTACAAAATGCCGGTCGATCGCGCACTGGCGTCCGTCATCTATGGCTTCTTCTACGGTCTGTGGCCCATTGCGTGGATTATTATTGCCGCGGTATTTGTCTATAAAATCTCGGTGAAAACCGGGCAGTTTGACATTATCCGCTCGTCGATTTTGTCCATCACCCCGGACCAACGCCTGCAAATGCTGATCGTCGGCTTCTGCTTCGGGGCCTTCCTCGAAGGGGCCGCGGGATTTGGCGCACCGGTGGCGATTACCGCTGCACTGCTGGTGGGGCTGGGCTTTAATCCGCTGTACGCTGCAGGTCTGTGCCTGATCGTTAACACGGCACCGGTGGCATTTGGCGCGATGGGCATCCCGATTCTGGTTGCCGGACAGGTCACCGGCCTGGACAGCTTCGAAATCGGCCAAATGGTGGGTCGCCAACTGCCGTTCCTGACCATTATCGTGCTGTTCTGGATCATGGCGATTATGGACGGCTGGCGTGGCGTAAAAGAAACCTGGCCTGCGGTGATGGTCGCAGGCGGCTCGTTCGCCATCGCGCAGTACCTCAGCTCGAACTTCATTGGTCCGGAACTGCCGGACATTATCTCGTCTCTGGTGTCGCTGGTGTGTCTTACCCTGTTCCTGCGACGCTGGCAGCCGGTGCGCGTCTTCCGCTTTGGCGATATGGGTGCGTCACAAGTCGATCAAACGCTGGCACGCACGAATTACACCGTTGGGCAGATTGTTCGCGCCTGGTCGCCGTTCCTGTTCCTGACGGCCACCGTCACCCTGTGGAGCGTGCCACCCTTTAAAGCGCTTTTCGCCCCAGGCGGCGCGCTGTACGACATGGTGATCAACATCTCCGTGCCGTTCCTCGACAAAATGGTGGCGCGTATGCCGCCCGTGGTCCACGTCGCCACGCCGTATGCTGCGGTGTATAAATTCGACTGGTTCTCCGCCACTGGCACGGCGATTCTGTTTGCCGCTATCCTTTCCATCGTATGGCTACGCATGAAGCCTGCAGCGGCGATACAGACTTTTGTCAGCACGCTGAAGGAACTGGCGCTGCCGATTTACTCCATCGGGATGGTGCTGGCATTCGCGTTTATCTCGAACTATTCCGGCCTGTCATCAACGCTGGCATTAGCGCTCGCCCACACTGGCCATGCGTTTACCTTTTTCTCGCCGTTCCTCGGCTGGCTGGGGGTGTTCCTGACCGGTTCGGATACGTCATCAAACGCACTGTTTGCCGCATTACAGGCGACCGCCGCTCAGCAGATTGGCGTATCAGACGTACTCTTAGTCGCCGCTAACACCACGGGCGGCGTAACGGGCAAGATGATTTCTCCGCAGTCTATCGCCATTGCCTGTGCCGCGGTGGGCCTGGTCGGGAAAGAGTCGGATCTGTTCCGCTTTACCGTTAAACACAGCTTGATTTTCACCTGCATGGTCGGCGTTATCACTACGTTGCAGGCTTACGTCTTAACCTGGATGATTCCATGATAGTGATGCCCAAACGCCTGTCCGATGAGATCGCCTCTCGCGTGCGGGCGCTGATTGAAGAACAACAGCTGGAAGCGGGCATGAAATTGCCCGCCGAACGCCAGCTAGCCGCCCAGCTTGGCGTGTCGCGTAATTCACTGCGCGAAGCGCTAGCGACGCTGACCAGCGAAGGGGTGCTGCTGAGTCGTCGTGGCGGCGGAACGTTTGTGCGCTGGCAGCACGACGACTGGTCCGAGCAGAATATCGTCCAGCCGCTGAAGACGCTGATGGAGAACGACCCCGATTACAGTTTCGACATTCTGGAAGCGCGCCACGCGATTGAGACCAGCACCGCCTGGCATGCGGCGATGCGCGCTACGGACAGCGACAAGGAGAAGCTCAAAGCCTGCTTTGAAGCCACGCAAAGCAGCGACCCGGATATCGCCTCGCAGGCTGACGTCCGCTTTCATCTGGCGATTGCCGAAGCCTCACACAACGTGGTGCTGCTGCAAACCATGCGCGGGTTTTTCGATCTGCTGCAATCGTCCGTTAAGCAGAGCCGCCAGCGCATGTATCTGGTGCCGCCGGTTTTCGCGCAGTTGACCGAACAGCACGAAGCGGTGCTGAACGCCATTCTGGCCGGTGATGCCGACGCCGCGCGCAAAGCAATGATGGCGCATCTGGGTTTTGTGCATACCACCATTAAACGATTCGATGAAGATCAGGCCCGACAGGCGCGCATTACCCGCCTGCCCGGCGATCATGATAATTCCAGGGAGAACAATGCATGATTATTTCCGCAGCCAGTGACTACCGCGCCGCAGCGCAGCGCATCCTGCCGCCGTTTTTATTCCATTATATCGACGGCGGCGCGTACTCCGAGTACACCCTGCGCCGCAACGTGGAAGATTTGTCAGAGGTGGCGCTGCGCCAGCGCGTGCTGAAAAACATGTCAGACCTGAGCCTTGAGACAAAACTCTTCAACGAGACGCTGTCGATGCCCGTAGCTCTTGCGCCCGTGGGGTTGTGTGGAATGTACGCGCGCCGTGGCGAGGTGCAGGCTGCGGCTGCGGCAGATACCAAAGGGATCCCCTTTACCCTTTCGACCGTCTCCGTTTGCCCAATTGAAGAAGTCGCACCCACCATTAAACGCCCAATGTGGTTCCAGCTGTACGTCCTGCGCGATCGCGGCTTTATGCGTAACGCGCTGGAACGTGCCAAAGCGGCAGGCTGTTCCACGCTGGTGTTTACCGTCGATATGCCCACGCCGGGTGCGCGTTATCGCGATGCACACTCCGGAATGAGCGGTGCGAATGCGGCGATGCGTCGTTACTGGCAGGCGGTGACGCATCCGCAATGGGCGTGGGATGTCGGCGTTAACGGCCGCCCGCACGATCTGGGGAATATCTCGGCCTATCTCGGCAAGCCAACCGGGCTTGAGGATTACATTGGCTGGCTGGCAAATAATTTCGATCCGTCGATTTCATGGAAAGACCTGGAGTGGATCCGCGAATTCTGGGATGGTCCGATGGTGATCAAAGGGATCCTCGACCCGGAAGATGCCCGCGATGCGGTGCGCTTTGGCGCAGATGGGATTGTGGTGTCGAACCACGGTGGGCGGCAGTTGGACGGCGTGCTCTCTTCTGCACGCGCCCTGCCTGCGATTGCCGATGCGGTGAAAGGCGATATCGCGATCCTGGCCGACAGCGGCATTCGTAACGGGCTGGACGTGGTACGCATGATTGCATTGGGCGCAGACAGCGTGCTGCTAGGCCGTGCATATCTGTACGCTCTGGCCACGCACGGCCAGGCGGGCGTGGCGAATCTGCTGAACCTGATCGAAAAAGAGATGAAAGTGGCGATGACCCTGACCGGTGCGAAGACCATCAGTGAAATCAGCAAAGACTCGCTGGTACAAGAGTTAAGCCGAATTCCTTCGGGGCTGGCACCGCTGGCGCAGGGAACTGCCGCTTAAGTGTTGTGGTCGTCTGTTGCCCTCACCCCGACCCTCTCCCACTGTACGGTCCGGAGACATGGCAGACAGGTGTTCGGGGACATGGTGAACACTTTTTAACATCCTTTACCCAGGGTGATCGACTTTTTCTTCAGGTCGACCACCCCCACTTTCGTGCTGTACCACCACA
>NZ_JBWLAQ010000011.1:0-101883 GCF_056490165.1 Lelliottia sp. GFLA7
ATGGTATCTCTCGCATCCCACGGCATAAGCGACTCCGGAAAAGGGGTTCGTATGCCTTAGTTGTAAGTGTCTACCATGTCCCCGAACAAGTGTTCATGATGTCCCCGGACCGTACAGTGGGAGAGGGTTGGGGTGAGGGCATCAGCCCGCACGATCAGAGTACCCTAACCCCGTAGCCGAGCGGAACATGCGACTCCGAACCCTGTTCCGTTCACCTTACGAACTCAGTTCCTCTGTTAATACCATAACCGGTGAACGTGTTAAGGGGGCTATCGCCGCTCCCTTAACAATCCCGGCTCCCGGCAAGAAAATCGCCGCTTCGCGATACCTTCGTCTTATTCCTTACAGCCATCGGGGACGGGCGCTGCAACGTCCCTGTAAATGCGCCCTCGCCGCGCATCCATGCGCGTCGCCCTGGCCTTCAGTCAACGACTCAGCGATTTACAGCCGGACCAGATCGTCGCTGCCAGATAATGCTTAACTTACTGTCTCCATTGCTGAAGTTTAATTTCAGTTTCTGCGAGCCGCTTTCCAGAGCCTCTCTTGCCAGCCAATCAGCAAAGCAGTATCTTCTCGCCACGCCTGCAAAATCAGGCGTCGGGATTAGCCTCCTGAACTACTTCTTCGGTGACACAAGCACTTTTGTGTCGCGCGCTTAGCTACACTCCAATGGTGGGCCGAGCGGGGGCGTCGCAAGACGCGCCGGTATCCGAAGAGGCCGGTAAGGCTAACCCTGCTCGGTTCCACCGCCAGCGAGATTAGCCTCTCCAGTGGTGGATAAAAACAACTCTTTGGAGGCTGTCATATGACAAAGACCCTTAGCTATTCTCATTCTTTATTTACCGTTCCATTCGATAGCAACACCGATTTCACCGAGCTGGCCGACAACTGCGAGCGGTTTGTCGACGTGCTGGTTGAATGCGAAGACCCGACACAAAAAATGGCGTTGTGCGGACGGCTCTCAGCCTGCCTCGACCTGCTTCAGCCAACGCTGCTGGAACCAGTGCCTGAACATTTAAAAGCGAGCCTGACGGTCGATGATCTGCCGCTGGACGTGCCAGTCTTCGAGCCGGAAGTGGATCAACTGGGACGGTATTGCCAGCTGTTAACGCAACTGCTGTTGACTCGTTCGCTATCGGAAAGTGACGAAAGAGTGGCGGGAGATTTGCTGCAGGATTTGGTCGGGTTTTACAGCGATACGCTAAAAGCGCCGCGCTGGTTGCGCACTGACGAGGGTGTGGTGCTGATGTAAAAAGAGGGATTTTGCGGTTTGATGCCCTCACCCCTGCTCTCTCCCACAGGAGAGGGAGGACACATTAAAAACGACAACTGTTGTTGTCGTTTTACTTTGAGCTTGTGCGGCCTGATGCCCTCACCTTAGCCCTCTGCCACAGGGAGAGGGCGAGAAATTTAAAAAGGCAACTGACGTTGCCTTTTGCTTTCACCTTGTCTAGCTCAACAGCGTAAACGCAATCATCCCGACAATCGCACCTGTTGTGCCGAGGATGGTTTCCATCAGCGTCCAGGTTTTCAGGGTTTGCGCTTCGGTCGCGCCGGTAAATTTACCGAACAGCCAGAAACCGGCGTCGTTGACGTGGGAGACCACAATCGAACCGCCCGCGATACAGATAGACAGTGCTGCCATCTGCGCGCCGGAGTAGTTCAGCTGTTCAATCACTGGCATCACCAGGCCCACAGCAGTCAGACACGCCACGGTTGCGGAGCCCTGGATAATGCGCACCGCGGCCGCCAGCACGAAGCACGTCACGGCGATCGGCAAGCCCATCCCGGTCAGCGCTTCGCCCAGTGCGGGACCCACACCGGAATCTACCAGCACCTGCTTGAACACGCCGCCTGCACCGATCACCAACAAAATGATACCCGCTGGCTGTAGCGCAGCACCGCAAATCTCCATGACTCTGTCTTTCGGCATGCCCTGACGTATCGCCAGGCCGTAAATCGCCACCAGACACGCCACCAGGATCGCGGTAAACGGATGGCCAATAAACTCGAACCATTCGTAGGTGCTGGAACCGACCGGCACAAAGCGTGCGGCGATGGTTTTCAGACCGACCAACACCAGCGGCAGCAGGATCAGCGCCAGGCTAAACCCGAAGGAAGGCATTTTGCCTTCGCCAAGGTGCGGCTCGGTGATGTCGTCAGGGATGTGCAACTCAACGTAGCGACTGATGAAATTGCCCCACAGCGGCCCGGCGATAATCATCCCCGGAATTGCGGCGCACAGACCAATCAGGATCATCCAGCCAAAATCAGCGTGCATCTGGGACGCCAGGAGCATCGGCGCAGGCCCTGGCAGCAGGAACGCCGCCGCGGCCGCAACGCCCGCAAACAGCGGGATCACCAGCTTCACGAGGTTGGTTCCGGTATGACGCGCCATCGAGAACGCCACGCTAATCAGCAGCACCACGGCCACTTCAAAGAACAGCGGCAGCGCGCAAATCAGACCGGCCAGACCAATCGCATAATGCGCGCGGCTGTGACCGAAGGATTTGAGCATCTTGACCGCAATCTGATCGACCGCGCCCGTTTCATGCAAAATCTTGCCAAACATCGCGCCGAGCGCGACCACAATTGCCAGGAAACCCAGCGTGCCTCCCATCCCTTTTTCCATGGTCGCTGCGATTTTGTCGAGCGGCATTCCAGAAAAGAGACCTGCGCCAATAGAAACCACCATCAAAGCAACAAAGGCGTGCATACGCGCTTTCATTACTAAAAACAGCAGCAGCAAAACGGAGCCGACTGCTGTCAAAACTAACGTTAATGTACTCAAAACTTACTGCCTTTTAGTAATGACCTCGATGGTGCTGGCAACAACACCGTCCAGCGGCTGATCGATATCCACAATCAGTACATCCGCTTCGTCCGCGCCCGGTTCCTGCAACGCGTCAAACTGAGTGACCAGCATCTGGGTTTTGAAGAAGTGGCCTTTACGCGCTTTCAGACGGCTTTCAATCACCTCGAAATCGCCTTTCAGATAGATGAAAGAGAGATTCGGATTGCCGTCACGCAGCAGGTCACGGTAGGTCTTTTTCAGCGCGGAACAGACGATCAACGACACTTTATTGGTGCGCTGCATGGCAAACGCGGCGTCATTCAGCGCCTGCAACCATGGCTTGCGGTCATCATCGTTCAGCGGTTCGCCAGCGGCCATTTTGGTGATGTTGCTGCGCGGATGAAGGAAGTCGCCATCAAGAAATGCGGCCTGAAGTTGATGCGCCACTTCGCTGGCAACGGCAGATTTACCGCTACCGGAAACGCCCATCAGGACGTAAACGTGGTGATCGAGATTCGTCGTGCTCAAAGGGAGTCCCTCAGTCAATTGTTACGGGTAACAGTTATCGGTAACATTGTCCTGCTGGGGCAAAAGAGAAGCAATATCCAAACGTGCGCGAAGTGAATAAGTGTGAGCTAGTTCAAACTTGTCAGACTAAATTGATCCACCTGGTGACAAGGTGAAACCTAAATCTAACATTTTCGGCGTCACCACTTCTCCCCGAATGCGCGCCAGCAGGCGTTCCGCACCGATGCGGCCCATGCGTTCACGCGGCGTCAGGACGCTCGCCAGTCGCGGCTCCATCACCTGGCCGATATCGTGGCCGTGGAAACCGGCAATCGCGATGTCGTCAGGGATTTTCAGCCCCAGACGCTGGCATTCAAACGCAGCGCCAACCGCCAGGTCATCGTTGGTACAGAAGATGCCATCGAGCTGCGGATACTCGCGACGCGCCTGACGCATCAGCTCAATGCCGGACGAATAGGAAGACGATTGCTCCACCATCACGCTGTACGGCGTTAAGTTCGCGTCGAGCATTGCCTGCTCGTAGCCCTTCTGTTTGATGATAGTACGTTCATCCAGACGTGCGCCAAGATAGGCAACGTGGCGATGCCCACGCGCAAGTATGGCGGCGGTCATCTGGCGGGCGGCCTCAAAGTTGTCGAATCCGACGGCGATATCCAGACACGGGGACTGGCTGTCCATCAGCTCAACGACCGGAATACCGGCGACTTCAATCATTTTGAGCGTGCGAGGGGTGTGAGTTCGTTCCGTTAAAATCAGACCGTCAATGTTCCAGGAAAGCATGGATTCAAGACGTTCTTCTTCCAGTTCCGGTTTGTACCCATAGTGCGCGAGCATGGTTTGATAGCCGTAAGCATCGGTGACGCTTTCGATACCGCGCAGCACTTCGGCGAAAACCTGGTTGGTCAGGGAAGGAAGCAGAACACCGACCGCGCGACTGGTGGAGTTAGAAAGAATATCGGGGGCGCGGTTGGGGATATAACCCAGTTCATCGAGAGCAGCGGCAATCTTGCCACGCAACGCCAGCGAAACTTGTTCCGGGTTACGCAAAAAGCGGCTGACCGTCATTTTGGTCACACCGACGCGATCGGCCACATCCTGAAGTACGGGTCTTTTCTTTTTCATCGTCCTGAGAAATCTTGAGTGAGAGATTTTCTCAGTTTATCACGGACAAAGCCCAACCTTCCCCTGACAAATGGGGAAGGTTGGGCTTTTATCAAAATAAATACACTAAATCATCCAAGTTGCATCGAGGCGGCGACGCAGCAAATCCCCGGGAGCGTACATAAGTACGTGACCGGGGTTTGCGAGGAAAGCCAACGAAGATGCGGCTTTTAGGATGACGTGTATTTAGACTGGAGGCAGATCGAACAGCAGAATTTCACTTTCACTGTCGGCATGAACGGACAGTGCCTGCTCATCCCAAATCGCCAGACCATCGGCCGTGGTGGCTTTGGTGCCGTTAATGCTCACCTCACCTTTTACAACCTGGATCCACACGCGGCGGTCCGCGGCAATCTGGTGTACGGACTGTTCGTTTTTCGCCAGTGCCCAGCGATACAGTTCCATATCCTGATGCACTTTCAGCGAGCCATCACGAGCATCCGGAGAGAGCACCAGCTGTTTGCCCTGCTCTGCATCAAAGCGACGCTGCTCGTAGCGCGGCTTGATGCCAGTTTCTTCTGGAATGATCCAGATTTGATACAGGTGCAGTTTTTCCGTTTTGCTCGGGTTGTACTCCGAGTGACGAACACCGGTACCTGCGCTCATGATCTGGAATTCACCCGCCGGAACCTGCTCTTCGTTACCCATGCTGTCTTTGTGCGCCACGGCACCTTCGAGCACGTAGGTCAGGATTTCCATGTCTTTATGCGGATGAGTACCAAAGCCCTGGCCTGCATCAATCACGTCATCGTTAATCACGCGCAGTGCCGAGAAGCCCATAAAATTCGGGTCGTAATAGTCAGCAAACGAGAAGGTATGCCATGAGTCCAGCCAGCCATGATTTGCGTGACCACGTTCGTTAGCTTTGCGTAAGAAGATCATTGTTTTCACCCCAGTTCGTTTCGATGGGATAAGTGTGGACGCATTCGCTCCGGGATGATAGTGGGTGAAAATTGACTCCTCTGTTCAAAAATTGTGAACAAGTCCAGAGGAGCCATTTTTGCTTATTTCGCGAGGGTTACCGTAGCAGGAGAAGCCTGCTCAAAGGCGCGTTCAAGGATTTCCAGATTAGTCAGAACTTCAGTTTCCTTGACGTAATTTGGCGTGCCGTGGGTGAGGGTTTCAAACAGCGCATCATAGACGCGGCCATAGTCGCCAATTTCCGGTGCGATCTCTTCTTTGACCGTCACGCCGTCGGCATTGACGTACTCCAGAATACCGATGGAATCATCCGCCGCAAAACCGGTTTCGCCGGGCATGATATTGGCTTTCAGGCTGGTTTCCTGCTGGTCGATGCCGTATTTGATAAACGAGCCTTTGGTGCCGTGAACGATGAATTTTGGATAGTCGATTTTCACCAGATGGCTGGTTTTGACGATCGCTTTTAAATCGCCATAAAACAGCTGCGCCTCGAAGGTGTCGTCGGGGTTGGCTTTATTACGCAGGCTACGGATGTCGTACGCCACATGATCCGGGCGGCCAAACAGAGAAATAATCTGGTCCATGGTATGCACGCCAAGGCCGTAAAACGAACCGTCCTGCGGCAGGCCAGGTTTGGTTTCAGCAATCGGGCGGAAGTAATCAAAATGACTTTCGACTTCAACAATCTCCCCCAACTTTCCGCTCTCAATCGCTTTTTTCGCCGTCAGGAAGCAAGAATCAAAGCGGCGGTTCTGGTACGGCGTCACGGTCAGCCCTTTGCTTTTCGCCAGGGCGAACAGCGCTTTAGCTTCAGCTATTGTTGGGGTAAAGGGCTTTTCCACCAGCACGTTTTTGCCCGCTTCCAGCGCGCGTTTCGCGTAATCAAAGTGGCTGTCGGCGTGCGTGCAGACGATCACCAGTTTGACCTGCGGATCGCCCAGTACTTCATCCAGGTCGCTGGTGAAATGAATATGGGAATACTGCGGAGCCTGCTCTTCCGGCTTTGCGCTGCGGCGGTATATATGCGCCACATGCCAGCTGTTTTTACGGTTGAGAACATACGGCAGGTGATAACGGGTGGTGCTTTTGCCGAATCCAATAAATGCGCAATCTAGGGTCATGGTCCAGTCCTTTTTAAGGTTGCTGTTCCCCACCATAGCGCAATTTTGATGTTCACCCCAGCGTTCAGCGTTCATGCTCGCGCATCGGCCGTCGGCGTCGCAGGCGGTTTGCTCACGGCAAGCGCGCAGCAACCGGAGCGTACTTAATGTACGTGAGGATTGCGAGCACTTCCCGGGGGCAAAATGGCAAGTAAGCCAGGCTGAAACAGGATAAAAAAAAAAGCCAGCGTTAAGCTGGCTAAAGTAATACTGGAAGCAATGTGAGCAATGTCGTGCTTTCAGGTTTCCGTAGAGGTCTTCCTGAACGCGAGACAATAATAATCATTCTCATTCGCACTTGTCCAATACTTTTTGCAAAAAAGTGAGTTGACTCAAATTTCAAAGTCACTGATGTTAATTGAGACACCTAACTAACAGAGGACGAAGGAATGAGTGAGATTGTGATACGCCACGCTGAACCGAATGATGCCGCGGCCTTACGCCAGAATTACATGCATCCGGGGGTGTATCATGACACGCTACAACTACCTCATCCTTCTCTCGAAATGTGGCAAGAGCGCCTGATGGTTAAGCCTGGACAAAGACGTCTTGTCGCCTGCATTGATGAGAAAATCGTCGGCGATCTGGCGCTACAGGTTGAAGCCAACCCAAGGCGCAGCCATGTGGCGACCTTTGGCATCAGCGTGGCGGCGGATGCGCAAGGGCGCGGCGTGGGCAGTGCGTTAATGCGTGAGATGATCACTCTTTGCGACAACTGGCTGCGCATCGAACGTATTGAATTGACGGTGTATTCAGATAACCCTGCTGCGCTGGCGCTGTACCGCAAATATGGCTTTGAAATTGAAGGCACCGGCAAGCAGTTTGCGCTGCGCAACGGCGAGTATGTCGATGCGTATTATATGGCGCGACTGAAGTAGTCTGATGCCCTCACCCTACCCCTCTCCCATAGGGAGAGGGAACTGTTTGGCGCTGTCTTTCCTGTCGCCATTATCGAGTCAGAGAACTGTTCCGTGCTGTTTTTCCTATCACCATTATCGAATTAGAGACCTGCTCCGTGCGGCTTTTCCCCTCACCCCGATGGGAAGAGGAACGGGGTGAGGGGAAATATCAGTACCCTTCCGTTAAATCATCGACGGTGCGCGGATCGGATGCCCCAAACAGCGTGCCGTCCGGCCCAACCATAATGCTCTGGGTGCTGCCCATCGCCTCTTTCACCGCAATTTTCTGCCCGCGCTGTTCCAGCAGTTTTAAGGTATCCGGGCTAAAGCCTTTCTCCACGCGCAGTTCGTCCGGTAACCACTGATGATGGAAACGCGGTGCGTTAGTTGCTTCCGCCACGTTCATACCAAAATCAATGCTGTTCACCACCATTTGCAGCACGGTCGTGATAATACGACTGCCGCCAGGGCTGCCGGTTACCAGCCAGGTTTTGCCATCCTTCACCACAATCGTCGGGGACATCGACGACAGCGGACGTTTCTTCGGCCCAACCGCATTGGCGTCGCCGCCCACCAGCCCGTAAACGTTCGGCACACCCGGTTTGGCCGAGAAATCATCCATCTCGTTGTTCAGCAAAATACCGCTATTACCCGCCACAATCCCGGTACCAAAAATAGTATTGAGCGTGTAGGTTACCGCCACCGCGTTGCCGTCTTTATCCACTACCGAGAAGTGGGTGGTTTGATTGCTTTCGTACGGGGCCAGCTTGCCGGGACGAATCTGGCTCGACGGTTTCGCCTTGTTGATATCAATCTGATCCGCTAGCGATTTGGCATAGGCTTTGTTGGTCAACGCCTGCCACGGCACTTTAACGAAATCTGGATCGCCCAGATATTCCGAGCGATCCGCGTAAGCATATTTTTCCGCCTCGGCCATCACCTGCATCGTATCGGCACTACCAAAACCGAATTTGTGCATATCGAAGTTTTCAAGAATATTGAGGATCTGCACGATATGGATCCCACCGGAAGATGGCGGTGGCATTGAGTACACCTGATACCCGCGATAATCGCCGCTGATTGGCTCACGCTCGATCGCTTTGTATTCCGCCAAATCCGCTTTGGTGATAAGCCCGCCGTTCTTTTGCATCTCTTGCGCGATTTGGTCGGCAATCGCCCCTTTATAGAACGCGTCAGGGCCGTTTTCAGCAATCAGCTCCAGGCTTTTCGCCAGATTTTTCTGCACCAGCTTGTCGCCCTTTTTCAGCGGCTCGCCGTCTTTCCAGAAAATCGCTTTGCTGTTTTCATGATTAGGGATGACTTCACTGCCGTAGGTTTTGAGATCGTCCGCCAGCGCGTCGTTCACTACAAAACCGTCGCGCGCCAGCTTGATCGCAGGCTGCACCACTTTGTTCAGCGGCATCGTGCCGTATTTGTCCAGCGCGAGCGAGAAGCCCGCCACCGTGCCCGGCGTACCGGTTGCCAGATGTAAGGTGAGGGACTTTTTACTGTCCGGGTTGCCCTGATCGTCGAGGAACATATCGCGGGAAGCCTGATTCGGCGCCATTTCACGGAAGTCGATCGCCGTCGTTTTCCCGTCTTTGGTGCGCAGCATCATAAACCCGCCGCCGCCCAGATTCCCCGCCTGCGGATGGGTCACCGCCAGCGCATAACCCACGGCAACCGCGGCATCCACCGCATTACCGCCCTGCTTGAGAATGTCCACGCCCACGTGGGTTGCCATCGCGTCAACCGACGCCACCATGCCCTGCTTCGCGCGAACGGGATGAAAAACATCTTCTTCGACGCCATAGGAGACAGGCGGCGCGGCAGGAGGGTTGGCCGCCACGGTAAACGTCCCGCCAGCCATTAGCGCAGCAATCGCTACCCAGCGCATAAACGTTGGTTTTATCATTGTTATTCTCCAGGTGATGGGATCCATATTCCCGTTTAAGCCTGGTTCACAACTCCTAAAAAATCATCGTGGTGACAGAATCGAGATAAACTTAAGAGAAGCCTCAGAGGGAGGAAATGATAATGAAACGACTATTGATTATTACGGCGCTGCTCCCGTTTGCTGCGTTGGCACAGCCACAGCCACTGAATACGATGAATAACCCCAATCAGCCGGGTTATGTCATTCCGAGTCAGCAGCGGATGCAGACTGAAATGATGAACCAACAGCAACAGCAAAAAGGGATGCTCAATCAGCAGTTGAGGACCCAAACGCAGCTTCAGCAGCAGCATCTGCAGACGCAGATGAACACCAATACCCAGCGAATCCAGCAGGGTCAGATGCGTGAGCAACCGTTGCAGAACACCAACGGCGGGATGCTCAACAGCACGCCGCGTCAGAGTTCTGGCACGCTTCTGGGGGGTGACAACGGAGGGGTTGCGCCGCAGCAACAGCACATGCTGCCGCAGCGTCAGAACGGGGATTTACTTACTCCACCGCTGAATTAAAGTCTGGCCCAATCACGTCGATGGCATCGGTACAGATACAGTCAACGCCCCAGCGCAGCAGCTCTGCCGCGCGCTGGGGTTTATTGACGGTATAAACCAGAATGTGTAATCCGGCGTCTTTCAGCATTTTTACGCGCGCCTCATCCAGGAGTTTGTGATTCAGATGAATCGACACGCAGCCTAAACGCGTGGTCAATGCCTGCCAGTCGTCACGCCATTCATCCAGCAGCAAACCGCGCGGCAGTTCAGGTGCGGCCGCTTGCGCCGCTTCCAGCGCGTCGATTTGAAACGACGACAGCAGTGGCGCGGTCATGCCTTCCCACATTTCACGCGCCGCCAGCGCAATCACTTTGCCCGTCAGCGACCCGCTGCCGGTTGTCGGCTTGATTTCGATATTGGCCATCATGCCATGCTGACGACAGCGATCCGCCACTTCCGCCAGCAGCGGCAGCGGTTCGCCTTTGAATTTGCCGCTGTACCAGCTCCCGGCGTCCACTTTCAGCAGATCGCGCCACGGCAACTCTCCCGCCACGCCCCAGCCATTACTGGTGCGTTCCAGATTGTCGTCATGCAGCAGAAAGATTTCACCGTCTTGCGACAGCTTGGCGTCGAACTCAATCATCAAATGCCCGTAATGCGCACCGACGTCGATCGCCGCCAGCGTGTTTTCCGGTGCCAGTTTACCGCCGCCGCGATGGGCGACGATGTGAGGATAAGGCCAGTGACTCATACGCGTTGTCCTGTTTCGCCATCAAATAAGTGCAGATGATTTTCGGGCAGATGCAGCCACAGCGTGCTGCCCGCTTTAGGGCGTTCCTGATGGGCAAGACGCACCACCATTTTTTGATCGCCCCAGCGCCCGTGCGCCAGGTTATCGGCCCCCAGCATCTCCAGCGTGTCCATCACTAACGGCACGCCGCCGTCCGCCTGCGAGCTTAGCGCAATATGTTCCGGGCGGATACCCAGCGTCATTTTACGCCCGGCATAACCGCGATAAAACCAGTTGATGGGCAGCGCCATGCCGCTCTCCAGCTCGAAATGGGTGCCCGCGTGGCTTATCCGCCCTTCCAGCAAATTCATCGCCGGACTGCCAATAAAGCTCGCCACAAAGCGGCTGGCTGGTTTTTCATATACTTCAACCGGCGTACCGATTTGCTCGGCAATGCCTTTATTCATCACCATCACGCGCTGCGCCAGCGTCATGGCTTCGACCTGATCGTGGGTGACGTACAGCGAGGTGGTTTTCAGGCGACGATGCAAATGCTGTAGCTCAAGGCGCATCTGCACGCGCAGTTTGGCGTCGAGGTTAGAGAGCGGTTCATCGAACAGGAAAACCGCCGGATCGCGCACGATAGCGCGCCCCATCGCCACGCGCTGACGCTGCCCGCCGGACAATTCGCGCGGACGGCGTTTCAGCAAGCCGTCGAGTTCCAGAATGCGCGCCGCCTCTTTGACGCGCTCGTCGATGTGGCCCTTGCCCATCCCGCGAATTTTCAGCCCCCAGGCCATGTTCTCTTCCACGCTCATGTGGGGATACAGCGCGTAGTTCTGGAACACCATCGCGATACCGCGATCTTTCGGCTCCATTTCCGTCACGCGCTGACGGTCAATCCAGATGTCGCCGCTGGTCACGCGTTCCAGCCCGGCAACCATACGCAGTAGCGTAGATTTGCCGCAGCCGGACGGACCGACCATCACGATAAATTCACCGTCCGCCACGTCGAGCGTCAGCGGCTGAATAACCTGGGTTTTACCATCCCAGCTTTTGGTGACTGCCTGTAGTTTTAAACCCGCCATTTTATTTCTCACTGTCCACTAAACCACGCACGAACGCGCGCTGCATGGCTAAAACGATAACGACCGGAGGGATGAGGGTGAGCAGCATCGCCGCCATCACCTGATTCCAGAGAGTGGTGCCTTCGCCCGTGGCGATCATGCCTTTGATACCCGCCACGGCGGTGCCGAGATTGACGTCCTGCACAATCAGCAGCGGCCACAAATACTGGTTCCAGCCGTAGATAAAGGTGATCACGAACAGCGCCGCGAGGTTGGTTTTGGATAGCGGCAGCACGATGTCACGGAAAAAGCGCATCGGTGACGCACCGTCGATGCGCGCCGCTTCAATCAGCTCGTCCGGCAGCGTCATAAAGAACTGGCGGAACAAAAACGTCGCCGTTGCCGACGCCATCAGCGGCAGCGTTAACCCCGCGTAGCTGTCGAGCATTTTCAGGTTGGCGATCACTTCAACGGTCGGGAAAATTCGCACTTCAACCGGCAGCATCAGGGTGATAAAAATCATCCAGAAGAACAGGTTGCGCAGCGGAAAACGGAACCAGACGATGGCGAACGCGGAGAGCATCGACACCGTGATTTTGCCGACCGTGATGCCAAACGCCATGATGAAACTGTTGAGCATCATCAGCCAAAACGGTGCGCTGTTCGCGCCCACGCCCTGCGTCCAGATGGTCGCCATATTTTCAAATAGATGACCTCCGGGGATCAGCGTCATCGGTGTTTCGAACACGGCTTTGGTGTCCAACGTAGCGGCCACAAAAGCGATGTACAGCGGGAAGAGGATGACGACAATCCCCAGAATCAGCATGGTGTGGCTGAAAATCGTCAGCCCCGGACGGTTCTCAATCATTGGTAGCGCACCTTACTTTCGACATAGCGGAACTGAACCACCGTCAGCACAATCACCAGCAGCATCAGCACCACCGACTGGGCAGCAGACGCCGAGAGATCCAGACCAGCAAACCCTTCGCGGTAAATTTTATAAATCAGCGTCGTCGTGGCCTGCACCGGCCCTCCGGCGGTGGCGGCGTCGATCACCGGGAAGGTATCGAAGAAGGCGTAAACCAGGTTGACCACCAGCAGGAAAAAACTCACCGGGGCGATCAGCGGCAGTGCCAGCTTAAAGAAGCGCCGAATCGGGCCTGCGCCGTCAATCGCGGCGGCTTCGACCAGCGATCGCGGAATGGATTGCAGCGCGGCAAAGAAGAATAAAAAGTTGTAGCTGATCTGCTTCCAGACCGACGCGAAAACCACCAGGAACATCGCCTGGCCGCTGTTTTGCGCATGGTTCCAGTCGTATCCCATCTCGCCGAGGAAATGGGTTATCAATCCGCGTCCTGGGTTAAACAGGAAGATCCACAGCACGGCGGCAACAGCAGGCGCCACGGCGTACGGTAGCAGCATGAGCGTTTGATAGAGACGACTGCCGCGCACCACGTAATCCACCAGTGCGGCGAAGAACAGTGAGGCCAGCAGACCGCTGACAGTGACCATGGTGCTGAATTTTATCGTCGTCCAGAAGGAGTCGATGTAGTAGCTGTCGCGCCACAGCGCGGCGAAGTTATCCAGACCCACGAACTGGCTGGACAAACCGAAGGGATCGACGCTTTGTACCGAGTACCACAGCGCTTCGCCCGCAGGCCAGATAAAGAAGATGACGGTGATAATCAGCTGCGGTGCGACCAGCAGATACGGCAGCCAGCGCGAACGGAACACCGGACGGGAAGATGACATAGATTAGCTCTGCGTTAAGTAGCCCTCACCCCGGCCCTCTCCCACAGGGAGAGGGGGATTCAATTCCCTCAATCTTTGGGATTGGAAGAATCAGTCCCCCATCTTTGGGAGTGAGAGAACAGTTCCTCAATCTTTGGGATTGAAAGAATCAGTCCCCCATCTTTGGGAGTGGGAGAACAGTTCCTCAATCTTTGGGATTGAAAGAATCAGTCCCCCATCTTTGGGAGTGGGAGAACAGTTCCCTCTCCCCCTGGGAGAGGGTTAGGGTGAGGGTAAAAAGATTAAGACTTCGTTGACTGCTCAAAGCGACGCAGCAGCAGATTTCCACGCTCTACGGCAGAATCCAGCGCCTGCTGAGGGGTTTTCTTACCGGTCCACACGCTTTCCAGCTCTTCATCCACGATAGTACGAATCTGCGGCATATTGCCCAGACGCAGGCCTTTGGTGAACGGCAACGGCGGCTTGTTCATCATCTGACGTGTGGCAATATCAGCGCCTGGGTTTTTCTCATAGAAACCCTGCTCGCGAGTCAGATCGTACGCGGCTTTGGTAATCGGCAGATAACCGGTTTTCTGGTGCCATTCAGCCGCATTTTCCGGTTTCGCCAGGAAGTCGAGGAACTCCGCGACGCCTTTGTAAGTGCCCTTATCTTTGCCCTGCATCACCCACAGGCTCGCCCCGCCGATGATGGCGTTCTGCGGCGCGCCTTTCACGTCCGCGTCGTACGGCATCATGCCCACGCCGTAGTTGAATTTGGCGTAATGACGGATGTCTGCCAGCGAGCCAGAAGAGGCGGTCGTGATTGCGCAATCGCCGTTGTAGAACTTCTCGGTCGATTCGTCTTTACGCCCGAAATAGCTGAAATCACCCTTCTTGTTCAGCGCTTCCAGCAGCGCGATATGTTTGACCTGCTCTGGCTTGTTGAACTCAAGAACCGCGTCAGTGCCGTCGAAACCGTTATTTTTGGTTGCCACTGGCAAGCCATGCCAGGCGCTGAAGTTCTCAATCTGGATCCAGCCCTGCCAGCCGCTCGCGTAGCCACACTTCATGCCTGCGGCTTTCAGCTTCGCGGTGTATTCCGCCAGGTCCTGCCAGGTTTTTGGCGGTTGTTCCGGGTTTAAACCGGCTTTCTTGAAGGCGTCTTTGTTGTAATACAGCACCGGCGTGGAGCTGTTAAACGGCTGAGACAGCAAGTGCCCGGTTTTGGAATCGGTGTAGTAGCCGGAAACGGTCGGCACAAACTGGGATTCATCGAAGTTAATGCCCGCATCTTTGAACACTTCGTACACCGGTTTGATGGCTTTGGACGCCATCATGGTCGCGGTGCCGACTTCGTAAACCTGGAGCAACGCCGGTGCGTTACCGGTACGGAACGCCGCGATGCCTGCGCTCAGGCTCTGCTCATAGTTGCCTTTGTACACCGGCACAATTTTGTAATCCGGGTGGGTGTCGTTGAAACGCTGCGCCAGGGAGTCAACTTCTTTACCCAGTTCCCCTTCCATGGAGTGCCAGAATGGAATGGATGTGACAGCCATTGCGTTCGTCGCAAAAGCCAGACCGATTGCCAGACCCAAAGCTGTGTGTCGTAACGATGTCATTGTCATCTCTCTTATTGTGCCGGATGCGCGATATCACGCGTTTTATGCTCGCGAGGTAACATGACATGCTCGAATGACAGAAAAATAACTGTTTAATTACAAATAAGTGACAACCAAGAGGCAGAGGGATGATGGAACGGTGAAGGTAATGTGGCGGGAATAATAACTTCGTGCGGTCTGATGCCCTCACCCCAACCCTCTCCCACGGGAGAGGGAGTAAATACTAAAAAGGCAACGTGCGTTGCCTTTTGCTTTTACCTTGTGCGGTCTGATGCCCTCACCCCAGCCCTCTCCTACAGGGAGAGGGAGAAAACACTAAAAAGGCAACTTGCGTTGCCTTTTGCTTTTACCTAGCCACCCAGATAAGCGCTGCGCACCGCTTCGTTCGCCAGCAGCGCATCGCCGGTGTCTTCCAGCACCACGTGGCCGTTTTCCAGCACGTAGCCGCGATCGGCGAGTTTCAGCGCCTGGTTGGCGTTTTGCTCGACGAGGAAGATGGTCATGCCTTCTTTACGCAGCTGTTCGATAGTGTCGAAAATCTGCTGAATAATGATCGGCGCAAGCCCGAGCGACGGCTCATCGAGCAGCAGCAAACGCGGCTGGCTCATCAGCGCACGACCGATCGCCAGCATCTGCTGTTCACCGCCGGACATGGTGCCCGCACGCTGAATACGACGTTCATACAGGCGCGGAAAGAGTTCATACACCCACTTCATGCGGGACTGGTATTGGTCGCGTTCAACAAAGAAGCCGCCCATTGCCAGGTTCTCTTCCACCGTCATTCGCGAGAAGACACGACGCCCTTCCGGCACAATCGCTACCGCTTCGCGCATGATTTTCGCGGTCTGCCAGTCGGTAATGTCTTTTCCATCAAAGACGATACGCCCGCTGGTGGCGCGCGGATCGCCGCACAAGGTGCCGAGCAGCGTGGTTTTACCCGCGCCGTTCGCGCCAATCAGGGTGACGATTTCGCCCTGATTGATGTGCAAGCTCACGTCGTGCAGCGCCTGAATTTTGCCGTAGTGGGCGCTGACTTTGTCAAAAGATAACATCGCTTTTTCCATCTTATGCCTCACCCAAATAGGCGCGGATCACGTCCGGGTTGTGTCGAATTTCATCCGGCGTGCCGTTTGCCAGCGGCGTACCCTGGTTAACCACGTAAATACGATCGGAGATCCCCATCACCAGCTTCATATCGTGCTCAATCAGCAGGATAGTGGTGTCGTGATGGTTACGCAGCTCAACGATCAGCTCGTCCAGCTCTTTGGTCTCTTTCGGGTTTAAGCCTGCGGCCGGTTCATCCAGCATCAGAATTTCTGGCTGCGTCACCATGCAGCGGATAATCTCCAGACGGCGCTGATCGCCATAAGCGAGGTTGCTCGCCTGACGGTTGGCGTGCTGGAGCAAGCCGATGCGCTCGAGCCAGGTCGCAGCACGATCCAGCGCGTCGGCCTGCGCACGGCGGAAAGCCGGGGTTTTCAGTAAGCCCGAGAACACGCCGGTTTTGAGCTGCTGGTGCTGGGCTACCAGCAGGTTTTCAATCACCGTCATCTCACGGAACAGACGCACGTGCTGGAAGGTACGCACCACGCCCATCCGCGCAATTTGCTGGCCCGGTAAGCCTTCGAGATGCTTATCGCCCAGCATGATGGTCCCGCCCGTCGGCTTATAAAAACCGGTCAGGCAGTTAAAGACGGTGGTTTTCCCTGCGCCGTTCGGGCCAATCAGGGAGACAATCTCTTTTGGATGCAAATCCAGCGACACGTTGTTGACCGCCAGCAGGCCGCCAAAACGCATCATCAGGCCGTTCACGGTTAATAATGGCTGACTCATGCCTGCTCTCCTTTCGCCTGAGCGTTTTTCAGCTTCAGCTGTGGACGGGTCATCGGCAGCAAGCCTTGCGGACGCCAGATCATCATCAGCACCATCAAACCACCCAGCATTAACATGCTGTATTCATTGAAATCACGCATCAGTTCGCGGGAAACGACCAGCAAAATCGCCGCGAGAATAACCGCAAACTGCGAGCCCATTCCGCCCAGCACGACGATGGCCAGCACGAAAGCCGACTCGGCAAAGGTGAACGATTCCGGGCTGACAAAGCCCTGGCGCGCAGCAAACAGCGTTCCGGCAAAACCGGCAAACGCGGCGCTGATGGTAAATGCCGTCAGCTTGATGCGCGTCGGGTTCAGACCCAGCGAGCGGCAGGCGATTTCGTCTTCACGCAATGCTTCCCACGCCCGGCCCAGCGGCATCCGCAGCAGGCGGTTAATCACGAACAGCGTCACCACTACCAGCAGCAGCGCCACCAGATAGAGCCAAATCACGCGGTCGGACGGGTCGTATTTGATGCCAAAGAAGTTGCTGAACGTATCCCACCCGCCTTCGCGCGCGGTACGGCTGAACTCAAGGCCAAAGAACGTCGGTTTAGGGATCTGACTGACGCCATTCGGACCGCCGGTGATCTCGGTGTTATTCAGCAGCAGGATACGGACGATTTCACCGAAGCCCAGCGTCACAATCGCCAGATAGTCACCGCGCAAACGCAGCACCGGGAAGCCCAGCAGGAAACCGGCGGCAGCGGACACCAGCCCCGCCAGCGGCAGACAGGTCCAGAAACCGAGGCCGTAATAGTGGTTCAGCAGCGCAAAGGTGTACGCACCGATAGCGTAGAAACCGCCGTAGCCGAGCACCAGCAGGCCAGACAGCCCCACCACCACGTTCAGGCCAAGACCCAGAATCACATAAATCATGGTCAGCGTGGCGATATCTACCGTGCCGCGCGACACCATAAACGGCCAGGCCACCGCGGCGACCAGCAGTGCAATCAGGAACAGTTTCTGCTTAACGGATGAGCCATCAATCGCAGGCAAAACAAATTTTGGCCCAGAGACGTTTTTCAACGTTTTCTGGAAGACCGGGCGTAGCAGCTGGAACAAAAAGACCACTGCGGTACCAACAAACACCCACTGCCAGCGGATATCAGACGCGACATCCACCACCAATTTGGTGCCGTTAAGTTCTAACTGCACGCCCATGAAGACGCCCGCGAGAACAAAGAACATGGCAGCGGAGAGCAACGCCATCGCAAAATGCATCGGTTTCATACTTTTTCGACCTCCGGACGGCCCAGAATCCCGGTAGGCATCACCAGCAGCACGCCAATCAGCAGCGCAAACGACACCACATCTTTATATTCCGTACTCAGATACGCCGAGGAGAGCGCTTCGGCCACACCCAGAATCAGGCCGCCAATCATCGCGCCAGGAATGCTACCGATCCCGCCCAGCACGGCGGCGGTAAAGGCTTTCATCCCCGCCATAAAGCCGATGTATGGGTTAATCACGCCGTAGAACTGACCAAGCAGAACGCCCGCCACCGCCGCCATCGCCGCGCCAATCACAAAGGTCAGCGCAATCACGCGATCGGTGTTGATACCGAGCAGGCTCGCCATTTTCAGGTCTTCTGCACAGGCACGACAGGCGCGTCCCATGCGGGAATAACGGATAAAAATGGTCAGCGCCAGCATCGCCAGGAAGGTCACAATCCAGATAACCAGCTGCATGGTGGTGATTGAGGCAGAGAAGTTTTCACTCGCGCCGACAATCCACTGGCCATTAAACAGACTAGGCAGCGCCACGTCGCGAGAGCCTTCGGTCAGGCTGACGTAGTTTTGCAGGAATATTGACATCCCGATGGCGGAGATCAGTGCGATCAGGCGTTTGGAGCTGCGTACAGGCCGATAGGCCACGCGTTCGATACTCCAGCCATAGGCGCTGGCAATCACAATCGCCCCCACAAATCCGGCGCCGACCAGCAGCCAACTGCTGTCGATGCCCATCATCATGAGTGCGGCAATGATCATAAAGGAGACATAACTGCCGATCATGTAGACCTCGCCGTGGGCGAAGTTGATCATGCCGATAATGCCGTAAACCATCGTATAGCCGATGGCGATCAGCGCGTAGGTGCTTCCCAGCGTGACGCCGTTAAACATCTGCTGCAAGAAATAGAGAAACTGCTCTGACATAAGGAAACCTTTTTAAATCCGCCCGCTAAATGCGGGCGGCGGGATAACTTGTCTTCAGGCGTTATTTCGCGACGGTTGACGAACCGTCGGCATGCCACTGGAAGACACCAAATTCAAATCCCTTCAGATCGCCTTTCTCATCCCAGTTCAGCGGCCCAATCACGGTATTCGCACCGTGAGCTTTTAAATCTTTGATTAAATCCAGCGGCTCTTTGCTGCCGGTGCGTTCCAGGGCGGTAGCCAGAGACTGCACGGCGGCATAGGTGATCCACACATACGGACCGCTCGGATCTTTTTTCTGCGCGTTGAGCGCGTCTACGATAGCTTTATTCGACGGTTCCTGGTCATAGCGTTTTGGCATCGTCACCAGCATGCCTTCGCCTGCATTCCCCGCGATGTTAGACAGCGAGGCGTTACCCACGCCTTCTGGCCCCATGAACTGCGTTTTCAGCCCGGTTGCCCGCGCCTGGCGCAGCATCTGGCCCATTTCCGGGTAATAACCGCCGTAATAAACGAAGTCGATATTCTCTTTTTGCAGACGGGCCAGCAGCGCGGAAAAATCTTTCTCGCCCGCAGTGATACCGTCGAAGAAGACCACGTTAGCGCCGCCTTTTTTCAGGCTTTCCTGTACGGAACGCGCCAGGCCTTCGCCGTATTGCTGTTTATCGTGAATGATCGCGATGCGCTGCGGTTTCACTTTTTCCAGAATGTATTTCGCCGCTGTCGGTCCCTGTGAAGAGTCCAGACCGGCGGTACGCATGATGTGCTGATAGCCACGCTGAGTCAGCTCCGGGTTGGTCGCACCGGGCGTGATCATCAGAATGCCTTCGTCTTCGTAGATGTCGGAAGCGGGCTGTGTGGAGGAGGAGCAGAGGTGACCGATCACATACTGAATGCCATCGTTAACAATTTTGTTGGCAACGGCGACGGCTTGTTTAGGGTCACAGGCGTCGTCATATTCCACGCCGACCAGCTTGTCGCCCTTGATGCCACCGTTGGCGTTGATGTCTTTGATTGCCTGACGCGCGCCGTTAAATTCCATATCACCCCACTGGGCAACCGGACCGGACATCGCACCCACCACGGCAATTTTAATCTCTTCCGCCATAGCTGCCTGCGAAATCGCCAGTGCAACCATTCCCGCGATAAATGCTTTCGCGTTCCTTTTCATCTCTGAATCCCCATTCGTGATGTCGTGTATATATTTTGTTTTATTATGGTTAAAAAGCATTCTGTACTTTTAATGAACAACGCTATTTTTACCAGTGCCTTTAATGGTTTAGCGCAGTTTTTTGCTAAAAACCAGACTAAAATCTCTATTTTTCAGGCGATTAAGCAAAGATAATATTCTGAAATCAGACAGAGATAAACAAATAAAAGCGCGGTTTGCAGCATAAAATAACGGTACAAAGCGCCGAATAATTCACTGCCATTCAGGTTAAAATTCTGCTTATTTTTCGATCCCTGCGTTTTATAGCTACTCTTGTTGCTGCCAAAAAAGTAATCACCTGGAGAATGGATTTAAAAAGTGGAAGCCGCTGGCGAGATAAATTGAGTACACTGCCTTACTCTTTTTGATTTGGACAAGCAGCTAATGAAACTGACTATCCTTCGTCTGGTGTCCTTTAGCGACCAGGATCTTATCGACCTGGGCAAAATCTGGCCGGAATATTCCTCTTCTTCACTCGCCGTTGATGAACATCACCGTATCTACGCCGCCCGTTTTAATGAACGCTTGCTGGGCGCAGTGCGCGTCACGCTGAGCGGTACGCGAGGCGCGCTGGATTCACTGCGCGTGCGTGATGTCACCCGACGTCGCGGCGTGGGGCAATATTTGATCGAAGAAGTGATTCGCCATCATCCCGATGTGACGTCCTGGTGGATGGCCGATGTCGGCGTTGAGGACCGCAGCGTAATGGCGGCGTTTATGCTGGCATTGGGGTTTGTGGATGTGGAGATGGGCTGGGAAAAGCGCTAAGTTTTTTGCGGCCTGATGCCCTCACCCCGCCCTCTCCCACGGGGAGAGGGAGAAAAGATTGCACCGAGCAATTCCCCTTTCACGGGGAGAGGGAGAAAAGATCGCACCGAGCAATTCCCCTCGCACGGAGAGAGGGAGAAAAAGTCGCACCGAGCAATTCCCCTCGCACGGGGAGAGGGAGAAAAGATCGCACCGAGCAATTCCCCTCGCACGGGGAGAGGGAGAAAAGATCGCAACGAGCAATTCCCCTCGTACGGGGAGAGGGAGAAAAGATCGCACCGAGTAATTCACCTCGCACGGGGAGAGGGAGAAAAGATTAAAAAAGGCAACTTACGTTGCCGTTTCACGAGAATTTCGTGTTGCAGGCAGGCGGCCAGTGATGAAATCCCCAGCAGCTTACATCAGTAAGTGACCGGGGTTGAATCACGCAGCCAACGCACCTGCGGCACGAAAGGCGATGGGAAAATTATTTGGCGTCAGTCGCCGAACCATCCGCATGCCAGGTAAAGACACCGAACTCAAAGCCTTTCAGATCGCCTTTCTCGTCCCAAGACAACGGCCCCATGACGGTTTCAACGGTATTCGCTTTCAGGTATTTCGCGATTTCAGCCGGATCGGCTGACTGATTCAGACCCGCCTGCAAAGACTGCAGCGCAGCGTAGGTGGTCCACACGAACGCGCCGCTCGGATCTTGTTTCTTCGCTTTGATCGCTTCTACGATTGGTTTGTTTGCCGGTACCTGATCGTAGTTCTTCGGTTTAGTCACTAACATGCCTTCTGCAGATTCACCGGCAATGTTAGACAGTGAAACGTTGGCCACACCTTCTGGGCCCATAAAGTGGGTTTTCAGGCCAGCGGCGCGCGCCTGACGCAGAATCTGACCCATTTCCGGGTGATAGCCACCGTAGTAAACGAAATCGATATTTTCTTTCTTCAGACGCGCCACCAGCGTAGAGAAGTCTTTCTCGCCCGCAGTGATACCGTCAAAGAACACCACGTTAGCATTGGCTTTCTTCAGGTTGTCCTGCACGGAACGCGCCAGGCCTTCGCCGTACTGCTGTTTATCATGAATGATCGCGATGCGCTTCGGCTTCACTTTCTCCACGATGTATTTTGCCGCCGTTGGGCCCTGATCGGAGTCCAGACCGGTGGTACGCATCACCATTTTATAGCCGCGAGCCGTCAGCTCTGGCGCAGTAGCGGCCGGGGTGATCATCAGAATGCCTTCGTCTTCGTAGATATCAGACGCGGGCTGAGTAGAAGAAGAGCACAGGTGACCGATAACGTATTTGATCCCGTCGTTCACCACTTTGTTCGCGACCGCAACCGCTTGTTTCGGGTCACAGGCATCATCATATTTTACGATCTGCAGCTTTTCGCCTTTGATTCCGCCTTTGGCATTAATGTCTGCAACCGCTTGTTCTGCACCTGTAAATTCCTGATCGCCATACTGCGCTACCGGACCGGACATCGCACCGACAACGGCCACTTTAATATCTGCCTGAGCCATTGTGCTAAATGCCAACGCGATACATCCTGCCAGTAACGCTTTACCCTTCATATTCATCCTGAGATTCCCCATTATTATGGTTATAACGATTGTTGTGATGTTGTTGTGTAGCGCTTTATTTCAATTATAGGTGTGCCGTTCGCGCTTATTCAGCACACTCTGCTAAAACATACCCCATTTTTATGATTTTGGAATAGCTAATTTGAAATGAATATATGATAAGCCCGACAGCGTTGGCTGCCGGGCGGAGCGCTTTAACGTGTCAGCGAGGCAGAGATAATATCCAGCGCTTTGCGGAACTGTGCTTCAGGAATGGTGAGCGGATAGAGGAAGCGAATCACGTTGCCGTACACGCCGCAGCTCAGCAGCAGCAGACCTTCCTGCAACGCGCGGTTCTGCACCTCGCGGGTAAATTCTGGGGACGGCTGTCCGGTTTCCGGGTCATTGAATTCCACCGCCACCATCGATCCTTGGGCGCGAATATCGGCGATAAACGGGCAATCAGATTTGGCTTTGTTCAGCACTTCCACCAGATGATGACCGAGATGCGCCGCGCGGGTGCAGAGATCGTCTTCGTCGATGACGTCCAGCACCGCCAGCGCGGCGGCGATCGCCAGCGGGTTACCGGCGTAAGTCCCGCCCAGACCACCAGGCGCAGGGGCATCCATCACGTCAGCGCGACCCGACACTGCTGAGAGCGGCATTCCGCCCGCCAAACTTTTCGCCATGGTGATTAAATCAGGTTTCACGCAGTGGTGTTCCATCGAGAACAGTTTGCCGGTACGGGCAAAGCCGGTTTGCACCTCATCTGCGATCAGCAAAATGCCGTGGGTATCGCACAGCGCACGCAGCCCTTGCATGAAATCGGCCGGCGCAACGTTAAACCCACCTTCACCCTGAACCGGTTCAAGAATGATAGCGGCCACCTGATCGGGTGCGATATCCGCTTTGAAGATACGCTCAACGCTTTTCAACGCCTCTTGCGAGCTAACGCCGTGCAGCATGTTGGGGTATTGCGCGTGGTAAACCGAGCCGGGGAACGGGCCAAAGCCAATTTTGTACGGGGCCACTTTGCCCGTGAGCGCCATGGTCATAAAGGTACGGCCATGGAACGCACCGCCAAAGGTGATCAGTCCGGGGCGTTTGGTGTAAGCCCGCGCGATTTTGACGGCGTTTTCCACCGCTTCAGCGCCCGTCGAGAAGAACGCCGTTTTTGCTGGCCCGTCGATCGGCACGCGGGCGTTGATACGTTCCGCTAAGGAGATGTAACTCTCGTAAGGCACGATCTGATAGGCCGTATGGGTGAAGGATTGCAGCTGGTGTTCAATGGCGGCGATCACTTTGGGATGGCGATGACCGGTATTGAGCACCGCGATGCCCGCCGCGAAGTCGATCACTTCGTTGCCTTCCACATCCCACAGGGTCGCATTTTCGGCTTTGTCGGCGTAGAACCCACACATGACGCCGACTCCACGTGGCGTGGCCTGTAAACGCCTTTCATTCAATTCGTTATTTTTCACCCCATCCCCCTAAAGTTGTCAGCAAGCTAAACCTACAGCGCATCTGTAAGTGTTTGCCACGGGGGAGAAATTCGCCAGAGCGGCGCAGAAAAATAAGCGGAGAGCAGAAAAGCAAAACCCCCAGATTTTCATCCAGGGGTTATCGGGGACTTCGCGGGAATTACGCTTCGATAGCGGCGCGAAGTTTTTTCATGGCGTTCTTTTCAAGCTGACGTACACGTTCAGCGGAGACGCCGTAGCGGTCTGCCAGTTCCTGCAGCGTGGACTTGTTGTCTTCGTCCAGCCAGCGGGCGCGGATAATCGCCTGGCTACGCTCGTCGAGACCTTCCATTGCGTGGGTCAGTTTGTTCGCGGCCTGATCTTCCCAATTGTCCTCTTCAATACCGTCGGCAAAGTTAGAGGTTTTATCCTGGAGATACAGAACCGGTGCCATCGGCTGGCTATCCTGCGCATCGTCGTCGGAAGACATATCAAACGTCATGTCCTGCGCGGCCATACGGGACTCCATCTCGCGCACGTCTTTACTGGAAACACCCAGCTCGCGCGCTACCATTTCGACTTCTTCCTGGTTGAACCAGCCCAGACGCTGCTTGGCTTTACGCAGGTTGAAGAACAGTTTGCGCTGCGCTTTGGTGGTCGCCACTTTCACGATACGCCAGTTACGCAGAACGTATTCGTGAATTTCAGCTTTAATCCAGTGCACGGCGAAAGACACCAGTCGCACACCCACTTCTGGGTTGAAGCGACGCACAGCCTTCATGAGGCCGATGTTGCCTTCCTGAATCAAGTCCGCCTGCGGTAGGCCGTAGCCCGAATAATTACGAGCAACGTGAACAACAAAGCGCAGGTGAGACAGGATCAGCGTCTTAGCTGCTTCCAGATCGCCCTGGTAATGCAGCTTTTCAGCAAGCTCCTTTTCTTCCTCGGCCGTCAACATCGGCCAAGTGTTAGCGGCCCGGATGTAAGATTCCAGGTTACCAACAGGGGCTAAAGCTAAAGTTTGCATTTCTTTGGTCATTCATTCCTCTCAATTTAGTGTCTTCTGGCGGTGGTTTGTCCCCATCAGGCAACAAGCATGCCAAAGCATTTGAGCAGCGAGACTAACATTCACTCTTTTATCCACTCTTTTATCAGACCGTGATTTTATCCACAAGTTCCATGCACTGCGGTGAATAGATTACGCACAAAATGTGACATGGATTGCGGTTCGCGGGAGGAGAGTGAACAGATACTCTTTCCCTGCCGAGTGAAGTACTCATTGCAGGGAAAGATTATATCAGAAATTTTTTATTGGGGGGTAAAGTGGCGTAAATGTTGGACGGTCGCAAGCCATGCTGCGATCCAGCCGATCATCGAACACACCAGCAGTAACAACAGGCACTCATCAAAGCCTAACCCACTGATATCAAACTTAGTTCCAAAAACTTGTGCCACTTCCGTCACCGCAGAAGAGAGCCGCATCACCAAAATTTCTGACAATATCAGTGAAAGAAATGCACCGGAAAAACCGAGCAATGCGCCGCCGTAAAGGAACGGGCGCAGGATGAATCCATCCGTCGCACCAATCAGTTTTTGCACGTTAATCGTATCGCGACGGGCAAAGATACTCAGACGCACGCTGTTACCGATGACGAGGAAGACCGCCGCCACCATCAATACGCCAATCATTGCCGCCACGCGGCCAACCAGTCCGGTGAGTGATGCCAGACGCGCAAACCAGCTGTCGTCCATGCGCACTTCATCAATACCCTTCACCTGGCTGATGCGATCGCGCAAGGTGTTCAGCGATTCTGTACCCTGGAAATCAAGCTTGGGAATGACCACCGCCACAGCAGGCAACGGGTTTTCTTCAAGCATATCCAGCGCCCCACCAAAGCCAGACCAGTTGCGGAACTCACCCAGCGCTTCGTCACGCGAGAGATAGTTAACCTTTTCCACGCCCTGTTCAGACTGGAGTTGTCCCACCACCTGCGCCGCGGCGTTATCGTCGAGAGCTTTATCCAGATACACCGTAATTTGCGGCGAAGGATAATATTGCGACGCGGCCTGATTAACGTTTTTGTAGACCATGTAGCAAACGCTCGGCAGCGTCAGGGAGATGGCAATCACCATCACCGTCAGGAACGTGGCCAGCGGTTTGCTTTTCAGATCCTGCAACGCGCCCTGGAAGGCATAGCGCACCTGCTCATTAAACACGTTGGTTTTCCGCGACTGCGGTTTCGGCGACGATTTGGCGCGTTTCGGCGCGTTTCGGTTGCCGTCACCACCGCCCTGCGAAGGACGGAAACGGTCAAATCGATTACCAAACTGACGAATCTGGTTTATTGCATCGCGCTTATTCACTCAGGCCTCCATGCAAATGACCGTCGCTCAGCGACAGCATGCGGTACGAACGGCGAGAGATAAGGCCGATGTCGTGCGTTGCCATCAGTACCGTCACGCCAACGCGGTTAAACTCCTCAAACAGACGCAAAATCCCTTCCGAGAGCGCATCGTCCAGGTTACCGGTCGGTTCGTCCGCCAGCAAAACAGCGGGTTTGTTCACCACTGCACGGGCAATACCCACGCGCTGTTGTTCACCGCCAGAGAGCTGGATCGGGAAATTTTTCGCTTTGTCCAACAGCCCCACTTTGTCCAGCGCCGCTGAAACGCGACGGCGGATATCATCAAAACTGGCACCCGCGATAATCAACGGAATGGCCACGTTATCGAAAACAGTGCGATCCATCAACAGGTGGTGATCCTGGAAAATCATCCCGATCTGGCGACGTAAAAACGGCACCTCACGGTTTTTCAGGCGGCTAATATCATGGCCGCCAAATAAAATTTTCCCGGCGCTTGGCCGCTCGATCCCACAGATAAGCTTGAGCAGGGTACTTTTTCCCGCGCCGGAATGGCCGGTCAGGAATGCCATCTCGCCTGGCTGCAGGTGAAATGTCACTCCCTGCAACGCTTGTCTCCCACCGAGATAGGCCTTGCTGACATGTTCAAAGCGAATCATTGTTAATCCTCTCGGGCAAAAAGTGCCTCAATAAAGTCGTCCGATTTAAACGGACGCAAATCCTCGATACGTTCGCCGACACCAATGTAGCGGATTGGAATACCGAACTGATCCGCCACGGAGAAGATCACTCCCCCTTTCGCGGTGCCGTCCAGTTTAGTCAGCGTAATGCCGGTCAGCCCTACCGCCTCATGGAACAGCTTCGCCTGGCTGATGGCGTTCTGCCCGGTGCTGGCGTCCAGAGTCAGCATAATTTCATGCGGTGCGTCTTCGTCTAGCTTCTTCATCACGCGGACGATTTTCTTTAATTCTTCCATCAGGTGCGATTTGTTCTGCAAACGCCCTGCGGTATCGGCAATCAGCACATCCACGTTACGCGCCTTCGCCGCCTGAATGGCATCGAATATAACCGACGCGGAATCTGCGCCCGTATGCTGCGCAATCACCGGAATGTTGTTGCGCTGACCCCAAACCTGGAGCTGCTCAACGGCCGCCGCACGGAAGGTATCGCCCGCCGCCAGCATGACCGATTTGCCCTGCTGCTCAAACTGACGCGCCATCTTACCGATCGTGGTGGTTTTACCCACGCCATTGACGCCGACCATCAGAATAACAAACGGTGTTTTGCCTTCAATATTAAGTGGTTCGTCAACTTTTGCGAGAATTTCGCCCATCTCGTCTTTCAGCAGACCGTACAGCGCCTCGGCATCGCGCAGCTGTTTACGGCTCGCGCCTTCGGTCAGACTGGCGATGATTTTACGGGTTGTCTCTACGCCGACATCGGCGATCAGCAGCTGTTCCTCCAGCTCCTCGAACAGATCATCGTCGATCTTTTTACCGCGGAACAGACTGATAAATCCGGAACCGAGATTTTCTTTCGTCTTAAGCAGGCTGCGTTTCAGGCGCGCGAAGAAACCTTCTTTGGTGGGTTTTTCCTGCTCCTGAACGATCTCTTCGACAGGCTCGTCCGCTTCCGCGACCGGAACAACGATGACCGCTTCTTCTGCGGCAACCGCTGCCAGCGCCTGCGCTTCCAGCTCTTCATCAGTAATTACAGGTTCGTCGTCGGCCTCTTCAGCCGCCTTTTGTTCGACGAACGCGTCTTCAACCGTTTCGACGGTTTCAGCTTCTGCCTGCCACTCTTCCGGTAAAATTACTTCGGCTTTCACCTCTTCCGGCAGCGGCAACTCTTCGTGTTCAACAACAGCGCGCGGGGTTTCTTCAACCACCGGCTCAACAATTGCCTCGACTACAGGCTCTGCAATAACCGGTTCGGCTTCAACATGCTGCGGTTTTTCACTTTCCTGAACCTGCTCAGTGACCTCGACAACCTCTTCGGCGAAGGCTTCAGTCTCTTCTTTGCTGTGAGTCTGTTCTTCCGCTTCGACTACCGCCGCCGTTTCAACGGGCGTTTCTGGCTGCGATTGTTCTTCAACCGCCTGTTGCTCTTCGGTTTTCTGTTCTGTTTCTTGCTCTTTTTCACCAAAGCCCAACCAGGAAAAGAAGCCACGTTTTTTTTGTTTTGCCATCTGCGACTACACCCCTTGCGGTTAATTTCTGGCGCTATATACATGGAAGCTATAAAAATGATGAAATAGTCTAACACTTTACTTAATTGACATCACCGCCTGGAATCGCAGGCCAATTGTTAGCAGAGCTTTCCAGAAATGAAGAAAACAAACCGCCCGGCCGGACAAATTCGCATTATCGGTGGCCAGTGGCGTGGCCGTAAACTGCCTGTGCCCGATAGCCCAGGTCTGCGCCCCACGACCGATCGCGTCAGAGAAACGCTGTTTAACTGGCTGGCCCCATCGATGGTAGACGCGAAATGCCTGGATTGCTTCGCCGGAAGCGGTGCGCTGGGCCTCGAAGCCCTGTCGCGTTATGCCGCCAGCGCCACGCTGCTGGAGATGGAACGTGGCGTTGCGCAGCAATTACAGCAAAACCTCGCTACGCTCAAAGCATCGAATGCCAGGGTGGTTACGACCAACACGCTTGCGTTCCTCGCGCAGCCGGGCACACCGCACGACGTGGTGTTTATCGATCCGCCGTTCCGTAAAGGGCTGCTGGAAGAGACACTCACGCTGCTGGAAAATAATGGCTGGCTGGCGGATGACGCGCTGATTTACGTCGAAAGCGAAGTCGAAAATGGCTTACCGCCGGTGCCCGTGCACTGGAACTTACATCGTGAACAGGTTGCCGGGCAGGTTGCCTATCGTTTATATCACCGTGAAGTACAAGGAGAGTCTCATGCCGATCCTGATTAACGTTGGGCGCGTGCTGATGGTAGGCGTTTGGGCGTTTCTGATCCTGAATCTGGTCCATCCGTTCCCGCGCCCGCTGAACATTTTCGTCAACGTGGCGCTAATATTCACCGCGTTTATGCATGCCCTGCAGATGGTGATGCTGAAAAACGGCTTACCGAAAGACAGCCCGCCGATGACGGGTTGGCAGCAGCTGCGCGTGTTTATTTTTGGTGTGTTCGAGCTGCTGGTGTGGATGAAAAAGTTTAAGGCACAGGTTAAGAAATAAGCGGTCTGATGCCCTCACCCTAACCCTCTCCCACAGGGAGAGGGAAAAAAAGAACGCATCCGCATTGCCAGAAACCGCACCCTAACCCCCTCCCACAGGGAGAGGGAAAAAAGAACACATCCGCATTGCCAGACACCGCACCCTAACCCTCTCCCACAGGGAGAGGGGAAAAAAGAACGCATCCGCATTGTCAGACACCGCACCCTAGCCCTCGCCTCTTAGAAGGTCAGGGTAAGGGGAAACTACGGCTCCGCCGTAAACCCCTCAAACCGCGATCCCTTGTAACTCAGCGTCCCTTTCTCCCCTACCGTGAGCTGATGATAGTGCTTTTCATCGACGCGAAAGGTCATCTCCAGCCCGCCGCTTTGCGGCTTAAAACTCACTTCATAACGCATCGCTGTGCCAGCGGGCGTCACCTGCTGCTGGCGAGAGCGTCGGTTATCGAGCGCTTTCTCGCGTTTGTTGCTCACCACCACGCGTTTTTGCAGAAGCGGTGCGGCGTCGTTATCGGCCCTTTCGCGGCGCTGCTGCACAAAACGAAACGAGGCGGCAATCACAATGACCACCACCACGATAATCAAAAAAATCGGCATTTTGCTCATTGTTGAATCCCATCAGATTATGCGGAAATCAGGATACCTCGCCGGATCCGGCATTGCCAAACGCCCGCCCGCGTCACTACACTGAATCAGAGAATGTTTATTCAAAAATAACAGATACAGGGAGTTAATATGCTTTGGTCATTTATCGCTGTCTGTTTTTCCGCATGGCTCTACGTCGATGCGTCGTATCGCGGTCCCGTGTGGCAGCGCTGGTTGTTTAAGCCCGTCACGCTACTGCTGCTGCTTTTGCTCGCCTGGCAGGCGCCAATGTTTAACGCGGTGAGTTATCTGGTGCTGGCTGGCCTGTGCGCCTCGCTGATTGGCGATGCGTTAACGCTGCTCCCGCGTCAGCGCGTGTTATACGCCGTCGGGGCATTTTTCCTCTCACATCTGCTTTACACCATCTATTTCGCCAGCCAGATGACGCTGTCCTTCTTCTGGCCGCTGCCGCTGATTTTGCTGGTAATCGGTGCGCTGCTGGTCGCCGTTGTCTGGTCGCGCCTTGAAGAGATGCGCTGGCCGGTGTGTACGTTTATCGCCATGACGCTGGTGATGGTCTGGCTTGCCGGTGAACTGTGGTTCTTCCGCCCAACCGCACCTGCGATGTCGGCTTTCTTTGGCGCCACGCTGCTATTGCTGGGGAATATCGTCTGGCTGGGCAGCCATTATCGTCGTCGTTTCCGCGCGGATAACGCCATTGCGGCGGCTTGCTACTTCGGCGGCCACTTCCTGATCGTGCGTTCGCTGTATATCTAATAACGCTTGACTCTGGAGCCGACTCCAGAGTGTATGCTGCGGTTAATGAGAAAATTATCATTACCGGAGAGTGCCATGTCGACTCCAGACACATCTAAAAAAGTGCCGCAATTTTCGGCACTCAAACTCAGCCCCGTCCCCGCGAAAGAAGATTGCTGCAGCGCAGGTACGTGTGACACACAAAGCGCTCCAGTACTGCCCGCCAGCGGTGAGCGTTACACATGGGTCGTCAACGGAATGGACTGCGCCGCCTGCGCCCGCAAAGTGGAAAACGCGGTAAAACAGGTCGCGGGCGTCAACCACGTCCAGGTGCTGTTCGCCACGGAAAAGCTGCTGGTCAGTGCAGAAAATGACGTGAGCGCCGCCGTCGAATCGGCAGTCACCAAAGCCGGGTATTCCCTCAGAGCCGAAGATGCGCCCGCCGAAAAAGTCTCTCCGCTGCGTGATAATCTGCCGCTCATCACCCTCATCATCATGATGGCGTTAAGCTGGGGGCTGGAGCATTTCAATCATCCATTAGGCAATCTGGCGTTTATCGCCACCACGCTGGTGGGGCTGTTCCCGATAGCCCGTCAGGCGCTGCGCCTGATGAAAAGCGGAAGCTGGTTTGCAATTGAAACGCTGATGAGCGTCGCGGCCATCGGCGCGCTGTTTATCGGCGCGACGGCAGAAGCCGCAATGGTCCTGCTGTTGTTCCTGGTGGGTGAACGCCTTGAAGGCTGGGCCGCAAGCCGCGCGCGTAAAGGCGTCAGCGCTTTAATGGCATTAAAACCCGAAACCGCTACGCGGGTATTCAACGGCGAGCGTCAGACCGTGGCCATCAACACGCTGCGTCCGGGCGATGTGATTGAAGTGGCTGCCGGAGGGCGTCTGCCTGCCGATGGCACCTTAATCACCGCCACGGCGAGTTTTGATGAAAGCGCACTGACCGGCGAATCCATTCCCGTCGAGCGCGCGACGGGCGAAAAAGTGCCTGCGGGTGCCACCAGCGTTGACCGTCTGGTGCAGCTCAGCGTGCTCTCGGAACCGGGCGAAAGCGCCATCGACCGCATTCTGAAACTTATTGAAGAAGCCGAAGAGCGCCGCGCGCCCGTCGAGCGTTTTATCGATCGTTTCAGCCGAATTTACACCCCCGTGATTATGCTCATCGCCCTGCTGGTAACGATTATCCCGCCGCTGCTCTTTGCCGCCTCCTGGCAGGAGTGGATTTACAAAGGGCTGACGTTGCTGCTGATCGGTTGTCCGTGCGCGCTGGTGATTTCGACGCCTGCGGCGATCACTTCCGGTCTGGCCGCTGCGGCGCGCCGTGGGGCATTGATCAAAGGCGGCGCGGCGCTGGAACAGCTTAGCCAGATTCAGCACGTCGCTTTCGATAAGACCGGCACGCTCACCGTGGGCAAACCGCAGGTCACCGGCGTTTATCCGCTTGAATTGACCGAGGACGCCCTGCTGACGCTGGCCGCCGCCGTCGAACAGGGCTCCACTCACCCGCTGGCGCAGGCCATTGTACGTGAGGCGCAGTCGCGCGGCTTAACCCTTCCGGCAGCCAGCGAGCAGCGGGCGCTGGTCGGTTCAGGAATCGAAGCCGATGTAGACGGCAAAAAAGTGCTGATCACCGCCGCCGATAAATTCCCGTCGCAGGCACTGAGTCAGCAAATTAGTGAGCTGGAACAGGCCGGGCAGACCGTCATCATTGTGGCCGTAGATGGCGTCGCAAAAGGCGTTCTGGCGCTGCGCGATACGTTGCGTGACGATGCGAAAGAGGCCGTTGCTGCGCTGCATCAACTGGGTATTCAGGGTGTGATCCTGACGGGGGATAATCCGCGCGCAGCTGCCGCTATTGCCAATGAGCTGGGCCTTGAATTCAAAGCCGGATTATTGCCTGCCGATAAAGTGCAGGCCGTTACCGAGCTCAACGGCCAGGCACCGCTGGCGATGGTGGGCGACGGCATCAACGACGCTCCGGCGATGAAAGCCTCGACCATCGGGATCGCGATGGGTAGCGGTACAGACGTGGCGCTAGAAACTGCCGACGCTGCGCTGACCCATAACCGTCTGACCGGACTGGCGCAGATGATCGGCCTGGCGCGCGCGACGCGTGCCAATATCCGCCAGAACATTGGCATTGCGCTGGGGCTGAAAGGGATTTTCCTGGTCACCACGCTGCTTGGCATCACCGGGCTGTGGCTGGCCGTGCTGGCGGATACTGGTGCGACGGTGCTGGTGACGGCGAATGCACTGAGGCTATTGCGAAAGAAATAGAGTGGCCTGATGCCCTCACCGCAGCCCTCTCCCACAGGGAGAGGGAGAAACACTAAAAACGGCAACCGAAGTTGCCGTTTTCTTTTCATCCGTGCGGCCTGATGCCCTCTCTCGCAGGGAAAGGGAAAAGACAACTCACTGCATGCCCAGTACCCCCGGAAGCCACAACGATATCGCCGGGATATACGTCACCATTCCCAGCACCACCAGCAGCATGGCGTAAAACGGCAGCATCGCGCGGACCACGGTTTCGATGCGCTGTTTACTCACCGCACTGGCGACAAACAGCACCGAACCCACCGGCGGCGTAATCAGTCCGATCCCCAGATTGACCATCATGATCATGCCGAAATGCACCGGATCGATACCCAGCGAGTTGGTCACTGGCAACAGCACCGGCGTCAAAATCAGAATCAGCGGCGCCATGTCCATCAGCGTGCCAATCAGCAGCAACATGATGTTGAGGTACATCAGGATCACGTACTTGTTATCCGACAGCGACGTGAAGAACTCGGTGATCCGCGTCGGGAGCTGCATGTAGGTCATCACCGCGCCAAACGCCGCCGCAAAACCAATCAGGATCATCACGATCGTGACCGTTTTCACCGTGCGGCACATCAGCTTCGGCAGCTCTTTCCACTTGTAGTCGCGGTAGATAAACATGGTGACGAAAAACGCCCACAGGCAGGCGACGGCCGCCGATTCTGTCGCTGTGAAGATGCCGGACAAAATCCCGCCCAGAATAATCACCACCGTCAATAGCCCCCACAGCGCATCGAAGAAAATCTTCACCGCCTGCTTAAACGGGATTTTTTCGCCCTTCGGATAGCCGCGCTTATGCGCGAAACCGAGGCACAAAATCATCAGGCAGAAACCGAGCAGCAGCCCCGGTAACACCCCCGCGATAAACAGCGTGGCGATCGACACCGTACCGCCCGCCGCCAGCGAGTAAATCACCGAGTTATGGCTGGGCGGAATCAAAATCGCCTGCACCGATCCGCTGGCCGTCACCGCTGCAGCGTACTCGCGCGGATACCCCTTTTTCTCCATTTCCGGGATCATCACGCTGCCGATTGATGCCGTATCCGCCACCGACGATCCGGAAATCGCGCCAAAAAACGTTGATGCGACGATATTGACCAGCGACAGTCCGCCACGAATGAAGCCGACGAAAATGTACGCGAAGTTCACCAGCCGTCGCGCAATGCCTCCTTCCGCCATGATCGCGCCCGCCAGGATAAAGAACGGGATCGCCAGCAGCGTGAATTTATTCACCCCGCTGGTAATCTGGATCATCAACGCTTCCAGCGGCAAATCAATCCACAGCGCACCTGCAACCGCACTTAGCCCGACAGCAAAAGCCACCGGCATCCCCAGCGCCAACAAAATGGCGAGGGTGAATAACAAAATAAACGCATCCATTGTTCACCCCTTAACTGTGGTTACCGATCAATACGACCGGGCGGTTTTCCTGCGAGCCAAACAGCAAGCGCTCGATGACAAACAGGATCAGAATGGCCGAACCTACCGGCAACGGCAGATAGCTTTCACCCGACGTGAGGATGGGGAACTCTGCGACGGGCTGTTCCCACAGTTCGATACACAGCAGCAGGCTGTACCAGAAGATCAGTGCGGAAATCAGCAGCATCAGCAGATCCACTGCCCTGGCGCACAGGTTTTTGAGCATGTCGGGCAAGCGATCGGTGAGCATATTCACGGCGATATGCGACCCGGCGCGGTACCCCACCGCCGCACCGATAAAGGTGAAAGTCACCATGCAAATAATCGCGATCGGTTCCGGCCAGGATTCCCCGCGATTGAGCACATAGCGCGAGAAAATGCCGATGGGGATAACAATCGTCATGACCAGCAGCGACACGCCCGCGACGGCCATAGCGAACAGGTACAGGCGGTCCATCCACTTCAGGTAGAGTTCGGACATACGTCCTCCACGAACACGTTAGGGTTTACTTGACGTCCGCGATGGCCTGCATCAGTTCCTTGTGCTTATCGCCGTACTGCGCGCGCACCGGTTCTGTCGCTTTGATAAACACCGCTTTGTCGATATCGTGGAATTGCACGCCGCCCGCTTTCATTTTATCCAGCGCCTGCTGGTTGTAAGCGTCCCAGAGTTTGCGCTGTTCAAATTGCGCTTCACGGGCCAGAGTTTTGATTTTCTGCTGCTCATCAGCGCTGAGTTTGTCCCATTTCACTTTGGAGTACAGGAGCATTTCCGGCGTGATGAAGTGGCCGCTGAGGGTGTAGTTTTTGGCAACCGGCATGTAGTTATGCGCCACAAAGGTTGGCGGATTGTTTTCCGCGCCGTCGATCACCCCGGTTTGCATCCCGCTATAGACTTCGCTGACGCCCATCGCCACCGAGTTTGCCCCCATCGCTTTCAAGGTCGCCAGTGCGACAGGGCTGCCCTGCACGCGGATTTTCTTGCCTTTCAGGTCTTCTGGTTTGACGATCGGCTCTTTGGTGATCAGATTACGCGTGCCGGAGTCCATCCAGCCCAGAAACACCAGGCGCGATTTCGGGTTAGCCGTGAGTTTTTCGCCAATCTCTTTGCCGATATCACCGTCGATCACCTTGTGCATATGGTCTTCATCGCGGAACACGTAGGGCAGTGTGAACACTTCGATATCCGGCAAAATCGCCGCAACAGGTGCCATTGAGACGCGAATGATATCGATAGCGCCCATCTGCGCCTGCTCAATCATTTGCTTTTCGTCGCCCAGGACACCGCCAGGGAAGACTTTGATCTCCAGCTTGCCATCGGTTTGTTGGTTGAGTTTTTCACCCATGTTTTGCACGGCCACCACGTTTGGGTAGCCTTCAGGGTGAACATCAGCAGCTTTAATCGTTTGCGCTGCCGCCGTGGTGGCGAACAGCAGTGACGCGGTGGACAGGCACAAAGAGGCCAGTAACGGCTTGAGGGTCGTTTTCATCGGGTCAACTCCAGGGTAGTGAGATAAGCGTTAAAACGTTGTTTTAGTTTTACGCTTAAAAATTAGACTACGTCCTGGAAAGCAGAGGTGAAGCAACTCACAAAAGCGATAAGTTTTGAAACGATGGTTTGAAATCGTAGATTCGATCACGCGCCTTTGCGTAAAAGATAGCGATACGGCAGCGCTTCGGTCTCTTGTGCGATCAGCTCATGTTCCATAAAAGTACAGAAACCGGGGATGTCTCGCGTGGTCGCCGGATCGTCGGCAATGATTAAAAGCGTTTCGCCGGTTTGCATCGTGCGCACGGTTTTACGCACCATCATAACAGGCTCCGGGCAGCGAAGGCCCTGGGCATCAAGGGTGTGGTCTGGAGTGGAAAACAGGTCGGTCATCATCGCCTCAATCATCTAAAAACGGCTGTAGTTTACGCCGCGTTTTTGGCAAAGCAAACCAGGTTAACGATTGCGTGAAAATTAGCCATTGCAATGTGTTGTCAAAGCAGTATTATGCGGCCGGTTCAGAATCTGGACCATCAGGCGTTGCTGTTGAAGCCTAAGGTGTCAGATTCAAATTGGGTTCCCTCACCCCAAACATTAATCAAAAAGGTCACAATATGACGCAGTTCTCTCAATCGCAGCGCGTAAAAGCGTTGTTCTGGCTATCGCTTTTTCATCTGCTGGTGATTACCTCCAGCAACTATCTGGTGCAGCTCCCGATCTCCATTTTTGGTTTTCATACCACCTGGGGCGCGTTCAGTTTTCCGTTTATTTTCCTCGCGACTGATTTAACCGTGCGCATTTTTGGCGCGCCGCTGGCCCGACGCATTATTTTTGCGGTGATGCTGCCTGCGCTGTTCGTGTCGTATGGGATTTCATCACTTTTTTATATGGGATGCTGGCAAGGTTTCGAGGCGCTGTTGCACTTCAACCTGTTCGTCGCCCGTATCGCCGCCGCGAGCTTTATGGCCTACGCGCTGGGACAGATTCTTGACGTCCATGTGTTTAACCGTCTGCGTCAAAACCATCGCTGGTGGATGGCGCCGACCGCCTCCACGCTGTTCGGTAACGTGAGCGACACGCTGGCCTTCTTCTTTATTGCTTTCTGGCGCAGCCCCGATGCGTTTATGGCTCAGCACTGGATGGAAATCGCGCTGGTGGATTACGGCTTCAAAGTGCTTATCAGCATCGTATTCTTCCTGCCGATGTACGGCGTTCTGTTGAATATGCTGCTGAAAAGACTCGCAGATAAATCTGAAATCACCGCATTGCAGGCTGGTTAAACGTTCGCTTTATCAGTTGTGATAAGATGGATGAATGAGCCGTTATGGCCGTTTATCGAAAGGAAGAAGTCAATGCGCAATCTGGTTAAATATGTGGGGATTGGCCTGCTGGTTGTGGGTCTTGCGGCCTGTGATAATAGCGACACCAAAACACCTGTTCAGGGCGCGGCCGCAGAAAGTAATGCGACCGGTCAGCCGGTCGAGCTGATGGAGGGCAAACTCAGTTTCGCCCTGCCAGCAGATATGACCGATCAGAGCGGTAAGCTGGGGACGCAGGCGAACAATATGCACGTTTATTCCGATGCTACCGGACAGAAAGCCGTCATTGTGATTGTGGGCGACGACTCCAACGAAGATCTGGCCGTGCTGGCGAAGCGTCTGGAAGATCAGCAGCGTAGCCGCGACCCGCAGCTCCAGGTCGTGACCAACAAATCTATCGAACTGAAAGGCCGCACTCTGCAACAGCTGGACAGCATCATCTCCGCAAAGGGCCAGACCGCTTACTCTTCCGTAGTGCTTGGTAAAGTAGACGGCAAACTGCTGACCCTGCAGATCACGCTGCCAGCAGAAGATCAGCAGAAAGCACAGACCACGGCTGAAAACATTATCAATACCATCGTCATCAAGTAACGTTTGATGAGGATTCAACGGCCTCCGGCGTTTGCGTCGGAGGCCGTTTTTTTAAGCGCCATGTCAGCAGGAATGCCGCACCCACCAGCCCCGCTGCCGCCAGATAAATCACCGGTACGCCCGCCCACGCCATGAGCAACCCTGCCAGTGGCCCGGTTACGCCCAGGGACATATCCATAAATACCGTATAGGTCGCCAGCGCCGAGCCCTGATTTTGCTGCGGCACTGCTTTAACCGCCACCACACCGAGTGCCGGAAAGACCAATGAAAACCCTGCGCCCGCGAGGAACACACCGATTTTTGCAACCCATGGCTCGTCGGCGATCCCGGTCAGCAGAAGGCCGATAATCTCAACGGCGAAGCAAATCATCGCCACATTCAGGCCGCCCAGACGGTTGATGCCGTTCGGGAACAGTAGACGCGCCCCGACAAACGCGCAGCTAAACAGCGTCAGCGCAAACGCTGCGCCGTCCCAGCCTTTCGCGTCGTAGAACAGCGTGATAAAGGTGGCGATCACGCCGAAACCGGCGGAGGCCAGCGCCAGCGCCATGCCGTACGGCCAGACGCGCCCGAGCACGGCGCGAAACGGTAGCGGCTTGCCTTTCGTGGCTTTGACTTTCGGTCGCGGAATCGCCAGTAAAATGGCAATAAACGCGACGGCCATAATGGTTAACGCCAGCCCGTGCAGCCCGCCCCACGCATAGCACAGCACGCCAAGCGGCGCGCCGAGTGCCATCGCGCCGTAGGTGACAATCCCGTTCCACGAAATCACGCGGCCAATGTGCGCATTACCGACGACGCCTACGCCCCACAGCGTTGAGCCGGTTCCCGCCAGGCTTTGCCCTATCCCCAGAATCACTCGCCCAAGGCACAGCAGCGCCAGACTCATTATCGGCCAGCCGCTGGTGGTGGCCGCCAGCAAATAGCTCAGGCCGCTCAGGAAACAGCCGCATAACCCGACGACGACAATACTCTTTGGCCCAAACAGGTCGGCATATCGCCCCGACTGTGGACGGCTCAACAGCGTGGCGAAATATTGCAGGCTGATCACCAGCCCCGCCCAGAAAGCGCTATACCCCATCACGTCGTGGACGTAACCGGGCAAAACCGCCAGCGGCAGACCGATGGTGAGATAGCTGGCGAAATTAAACATGACAACAGAAACGATGCGCAGATTGAGGCGCAATCCGCTAAGTGCCGGTTCGGCGGCAGGTACGGGCATGACTTTCTACCTGGATTTTTGCAACAGTGTTTCACTATTACCACGTCACGCGGTGAAAATCAGCCGCGAATTTCAGATTAACAGCCTCAAGCGAAGCGCATCGCAGGCACTACACTTAACGAGCACACAACATAAGGAATCAGCATGACATCCGCTCAGCCCGATAAAACGGGTCTCCATATTCTGTTAAAACTCGCCTGTCTGGTGGTGATCCTCGCGGGGATCCACGCCGCAGCCGACATTATTGTTCAACTTTTACTGGCGCTCTTTTTCGCTATTGTTCTCAATCCATTAGTCACCTGGTTTATCCGTCGAGGCATCAAACGGCCGGTGGCGATCACCATCGTTGTCCTGGTCATGCTGATCGTGCTGACTGCGCTGTTCGGCGTGCTGGCAGCATCGCTCAGTGAATTTTCTACGATGCTCCCCAAATACAACAAAGAGCTGACCCGCAAGGCGCTGGAATTACAGGAGATGCTGCCGTTCCTCAATCTTCATATGTCACCTGAGCGCATGTTGCAGCGTATGGATTCAGAAAAAATCATGACCTTCGCCACCACGCTGATGACCGGGCTTTCGGGCGCGATGGCCAGCATTTTGCTGCTGGTGATGACGGTGGTCTTTATGCTGTTTGAGGTGCGCCATGTCCCTTACAAGCTACGCTTTGCGCTGAACAATCCGCAAATTCATATTGCGGGCCTGCACCGCGCGCTGAAAGGCGTATCCAAATATCTGGCGCTGAAAACGCTACTGAGCCTGTGGACCGGGGTGATTGTGTGGCTGGGGTTGACGCTGATGGGCGTACAGTTCGCACTGATGTGGGGCGTGCTGGCGTTTCTGCTGAACTACGTGCCAAATATCGGCGCGGTGCTTTCCGCCGTGCCGCCAATGATCCAGGCGTTTCTGTTCAATGGTATTTACGAATGTATGCTGGTCGGCGCGCTGTTCCTGGTGGTGCATATGATATTGGGAAATATTTTAGAACCACGCATGATGGGCCACCGCCTGGGCATGTCAACGATGGTCGTCTTCCTGTCATTATTAATCTGGGGATGGCTGCTCGGCCCGGTGGGTATGCTGCTTTCCGTACCACTCACCAGCGTCTGTAAAATATGGATGGAAACCACCAAAGGCGGTGGAAAACTGGCGATTCTTCTTGGGCCAGGGCGACCCAAAAGCCGGCTTCCGGGCTAAATATATCTTCATGAAACCCTTGCTACAGTGATACCGTGCCCCTCTCGTCATCAACGCATTATTATGCGTGATACGATAGGGGCCTGCGGGGCGATAGAAGCGCGGATAGGCCTGCAGAGGGTTCGCCCCGACGCGCAATTTAAGACAACCTGATGAGCAATTTGGCGCTTTAGATTATATTATGGGGTGGCACGTCAGATTGACTGTGAATATCTGCAAAGCAATAATTTCGCCTTTGGCGGCATTAACACCTCCATCATCATTAAACGTTGGGCGTAACTATGTACCAGTTGGTACTGGGAAAAATTTCGACTCTTACCGCTGACCCTTTGGTGTCAGCGCTTGCAGACAGGGCGCCACAGGGTGCCCGTCGCGCCCGCTGGCTGGCGGGCCGTACGCTGCTTGCGCGTGCGTTGTCTCCCGCCTCGTTGCCGGAAATCGTCTTTGGCGATCAGGGGAAACCCGCGTTTGTCGATGCAAAGCCATTCTGGTTCAACCTGAGCCATAGCGGGGATGACATAGCCCTGCTGATGAGCGACGAAGGCGAAGTAGGCTGCGATATTGAAGTGATTCGACCGCGCGATAACTGGCAAGCCCTCGCCAATGCCGTGTTTAGCGTGGCGGAACATGATGAGCTGGAGCGCGAAATGCCAGAAGAAAAACTGTCGGCGTTTTGGCGCATCTGGACGCGCAAAGAGGCGATAGTGAAACAGCGCGGCGGCAGCGCCTGGCAAATTGTCAGTATCGACAGCACCTTCAAATCCGCCCTGAACATCAGCCACTGTCAGTTTGGCGCGCTGAGTCTGGCGGTCTGCACCCCTACCCCCTTTACGCTGGACGACAACGCCGTCACGTTCCTCTGATTCCTGCGCAGACGTTCCCCTCTGCTACGCTTTATGGTCTGCACTTTTATCATCAAAAGGAACAGACCATGAAAATCGATCTTACGGGGAAAGTCGCACTCGTCACCGCCTCTACCGGCGGCATCGGATTTGCCATTGCACGCGGCCTGGCAGAAAGCGGGGCTGAAGTGATTATCAATGGCCGCAGCGTAGAGTCCGTCAATAAAGGCATTCAGCAGCTTCAGCAGGTTGTGCCTGGCGTTCAGGTTCGCGCGGCGATTGCCGATCTCAGCTCGCCTGACGGCGTCGAATCGCTGCTAAAAGTGGCGTCTAATATCGATATTCTGGTGAACAACGCCGGGATTTACGGCCCACAGGATTTTTACGCTACCGACGACGACACCTGGAATAACTACTGGCAAACCAACGTGATGTCCGGCGTGCGGCTGTCGCGCGCATTGCTTCCTGGCATGGTGCAAAAAGGCTGGGGCCGCGTGGTGTTTATCTCTTCTGAATCAGCGCGCAATATTCCGGCTGACATGATCCACTACGGCGTGACGAAAACGGCGCAGCTCTCGCTCGCGCGTGGTCTGGCGAAATTCGTCGCCGGAAGCGGCGTCACGGTGAACAGCGTCTTGCCGGGACCGACAATGTCAGACGGTTTTGCCGAGATGATGAAAGACGAGATGGAGAAAACCGGGAAATCACTGGAAACGCTGGCGAAAGAGTTCGTGATGGCCCATCGCCCAAGTTCGGTTATCCAGCGCGCCGCCACGGTGGAAGAAGTGGCAAACATGGTGGTTTATGTTTGCTCAACTCAGGCTTCCGCCACCTCCGGCGCGGCGTTGCGCGTCGACGGGGGTGTGGTGGACGATATTATCTAATGGCTCAACCGGTGATCCGGCGAGCGGTAATAAAGTGCGTATGCCAGTAATCGTTCGCCAGCGTGGAGACCGTGACGCCCTGACTGGTGGAGGCGTGGATAAACTGGCGATTGCCGATATACACCCCAACGTGGCGGCGGTTTGGCCCGGTCTGGAAGAAAATCAGATCCCCGGCTTTGAGGCGGTGTTCCGCAACCTGAACGCCACGGTGGATCTGCTCCCCCGTAGTACGCGGCAGCGAAAGATGCGCCGCGTCGCTAAATAAATGCTGCATCAGCGCGGAGCAATCCACGCCACGATGGCTGGTGCCGCCCCATTTGTAGTCCGTCCCTTTCCATTTTTGGTATTGCGTCAGGATCCGTCCACGAAGCGGGCCGGTTTCCTTTTGCTCCAGCGCGGTCTTCGCGGTAGACGCAGAAAGCGGGTGATGTTGCGATAACATCGATGCAGGCAGTTGAAAACTCAATGCAGCAGAGGCAAAACTTAACGCGAGTATTGAAATAAGAAGTCTAAAAATCATAACGATAACTTAAATTGAGTGAATTTTTCCTTACCAGTGAGGAGACAGCGTTCCCCCGAATCACCTTTCGAGACGGCGATAATATAGACAGATTGTTTTTTGAACAAAGCCTGAGGAATCCATTATCGGACTCACTAGCAGGTCGCAAGAATGAGAAAAAAATAGGCGCGGTATAAGGACTGGAGAGGTAAAGCAGGTAAACTAATGAGCAGAATGTGTATTTCAGCTAAGACGTATTTATGACCAATATGATTGCCGATGAGGCAGTGGCCAAATCCAGAGTGCTGTCCGTTTTTGATTTTGATGGAACGTTGACGCATCACGACAGTTTTATCCCTTTCCTGCGTTTTGCCTTTGGTAAACGTTATTTTGCTGGGCGTTTGGTGCGTATGGCGCTGCCAACGCTTCACTGCGTGCGTCGCAAACTGACGCGCGATGAGCTCAAGGAAGTGCTGATTAAAACCTTCCTGACGGGCGTGGATGAGCACTGGATGCGCCAGCAAGCGGAACTGTTTTGCGAAAAATACTGGAACAAACTGATGCGTCCGGCGGGGGTTCTGGCGGTTGCGGCTGAGGTGAATTCAGGTGCGGAAGTGACGATCTGTTCAGCGTCGCCCGCGCTGGTTCTTCAGCCGTGGGCCGATAAGCTCGGCATTAAGCTGATTGGCACGCAATTGGAAGTGGCAGACGGCAAACTGACCGGGCGTATTACCGGGCACAACTGCCGCTGCGCGCAGAAGGTGGCGCGGCTTGAGCTGGTGTATGGCAATCTGAACGATTACCACCTGCGCGCCTGGGGCGACACCCGTGGAGATCATGAGTTGCTAGCCGCGGCACAAGATCCGCACTGGCGGCATTTCCATCCGCCTAAAGCGCGTCGTCGTTCGCCGATTAAAAACTAGCTGCGATCTGATGCCCTCACCCTAACCCTCTCCCACAGGGAGAGGGGAAAACACAAACGGCAACCTCAGTTGCCGTTTTGAATTTACCTTGTGCGGTCTGATGCCCTCATCCCAACCCTCTCCCACAGGGAGAGGGGAAAACACAAACGGCAACCTCAGTTGCCGTTTTGTTTTTACCTTTCGGCGCGTTTCCCAGGGAACATCACGCTCGCGATAATTCCCAGCGCCAGTACGCCCAACACCACAAACAGGCTTGCCGTGGCGGAAATGCTATAGCCGTGATGCCAGAAGTGATCCGTCGCGTTCAGCCCCAACTTAAAGGCCACGAAGAACAGCAGCAGAACCACTGATTTCTCCAGATGCACCAGATACTGTTTCAGCGCTTCGAGCACAAAATAGAGCGTACGTAATCCGAGAATCGCGAACATCATGGCGCTATAAATAATCAGCGGTTCACGGCTAACGGCGATAATCGCGGGTACGGAGTCGAATGCAAACATCACGTCAGACAGTTCAACCACCGCGACGCACAGCAGCAGTGGTGTGGCGTAGCGTTTCGCTTTCTTCACGCGCCCAACCATCACGTCCTGGTTTTCGGGTTTCTCAAGCTCCGCATCCACCTCTTTTTGCGTCAGAAGAAATGCGTTACTGCTGATCTTCGGCCAGACAGGATAAAAGCGTTTCACCAACCGATAGGCCAGATGATGCGAGTAATCCTCGACCTCGTCGCTCTCTTCGTTGCGTCTGAGCATCATCAGCGCCGTCCAGCCCACCACCAGCGCGAAGACCACTTCCACGTACGGCCCAAGGCTCAACAGGCTGGTGCCGATGGCGACAAAAATCCCGCGGAACACAATCGCCCCCAAAATGCCCCAGTACAGCACCCGGTGACGATATTTATCCGGCACCCCGAACCAGGCGAAAATCGCCATCATCACAAACAGGTTATCAACCGAGAGCACCTCTTCCAGCGCATAACCGGTGAGGAATAAACTCGCCACCTCTGCGCCGTGGTGAACGTACAGGAATCCCGCAAACGCCATTGCCATCATGACCCAAAAAATGGACCACATCGCCGCGCTTTTTAACGAAATAGGTTTGTCGTGACGGTGCATGAAGAGGTCGATAAACATCGCCCCCACAGCCATCACAACAAAGACAACGACGGTTTCCGTCGGGAAACCGAGATGAGCAGAAGCCATAAACAACCCTTTTTGAGGACAAAACACAAACCATGCAGACTGGGGTTAACCAGCAATTGAAAAGGACGGACTGTTGACCAGTTTCTACGCCCTCAAAGCCGCGACAGTGACGCTCGCGCAAGCTGCCTACTTTACCTCAGAGAAGGGTGCCTTGCATCTGCCGATTAGGCACTCATCCCGCGTAATCTCTGCAACACCGCAACCAATACCGCGACCGACCAGCCAACCATTAAGGCGCCGACGAGCCCTTCAACACCGCCTATCAAACGCCAGTGTTCGGGTAGCGTGACGTCGCCGTATCCCACCGTGGCATAGCTCACCAGCGAGAAGTAAAAACTGGTATTCCAGTCTTTGAAAGCATCGACAAAATAGTAAAAACCCGCAAACAGGCTGGCTTCTATCAGGTGCGCAAACAGCATGGAAATGACGATCGCGACGTTGCGAAAGACGATACGAAACACCGCGTCAACGTTCAGGTTGATGAATTTCAGAACGATAAACATCCACACGGAGTGAATGACCACCGTCAGGGTGAGCAAGATAATGATGCTAATTAGCTGCATGGGAAACTCTGAGTGAGAGACTAGATGGCCGCATGCTTTCAAGAGGAAAGGATGCGGCGAATGGTACAGGTCTCATCAAAGCTTAGCGGAACGGCGAAAGAAAAAGCGCGCAATAATTGCGATGGGTTATTATTTTTGTGCCAGCGCCTGCGCACATGCCCATGCGCTCGCCCACGCCCACTGGAAGTTGTACCCACCCAGCCAGCCGGTCACATCCATCACTTCACCAATAAAGTACAACCCCGGCACGTTGCGGGCTTCCATGGTGCGTGAGGAGAGTTCATCGGTATCGACACCGCCGAGCGTTACTTCCGCCGTGCGATACCCTTCGGTGCCGTTTGGCTGAACGCGCCAGTTTGTCAGCGTGTCGACCAGCGCTTGCTGCTCGCGGCTGTTGAGCTGCTTGAGCGTCACATCCGGAATTTGCCCCAGCAGCTGCAGGCACTCAATCAAACGCTTCGGCAGTTGCATCGCCAGCGTATTTTTCAAACTTTGATTGGGATGCTCAGCGCGTTGCTCGTTGATAAAGCCGTCCAGATCGCAATCCGGCACTAAATTCACCGTCACAAACTCACCCGGCTGCCAGTAGCTGGAAATTTGTAATACCGCCGGACCCGAGAGACCGCGATGGGTGAAGAGCAGATTTTCGCGGAAAAGCGTCCCGTCTTCCGCGGTGATGGTGGACGAAACCGACACGCCGGAGAGCGTCTGGAGCTGTTCCAGCAGCGGCTTGTGCAGCGTAAAGGGCACTAGCCCGGCGCGCGTTGGCAAGACCTTCAGACCAAACTGCTCCGCGATTTTGTAGCCAAACGGCGTGGCACCTAATCCAGGCATCGACAGACCGCCGCTGGCAATCACCAGATTATCGGCACTTACGGTGTCGCCGTTCAGTTCGAGGGTATAGCCGTCGTCATCGCGGGTCACGTTCAGGACTTCGGTGCGCAGGCGCGTGATAACGCCGCCTTTCTCGCATTCGGCCACCAGCATATCGACAATCTGCTGCGCGGAGTCGTCGCAAAATAGCTGTCCCAGCGTTTTCTCATGCCAGGCGATGCCGTGTTTTCCCACCAGTTCAATGAAATCCCACTGGGTATAACGCGCCAGGGCAGATTTGCAAAAATGTCGGTTTTGGCTCAAATACGCGGCGGGTTCAACATATAAGTTGGTAAAATTGCAGCGCCCTCCGCCGGACATCAGGATCTTGCGTCCAGGCCTCTTGCCATTATCCAGCAGCAGCACGCGACGACCCGCCTGTCCGGCCATTGCCGCACAGAACATTCCCGCCGCACCGGCACCAATTACAACGGCATCAAACCTTTCCACATCAAAATCCTCTTGTTTTACCGGCGCGAATTGTAAAGTTTCCTATGTGGTCGCACCAGCGCAAATATCCAATATCTCAGTCATTTACTTGAAATATAAAATATATTTCTTTACTGGAAGTATACGAAGCAGAAGGTATATCAAAAAAAAGCTATATTTCACTTTGCCCGTTGCGCGTTTGTCCTGGATAATGCGCCGCGTTCATGTCCTCCAAAATGGCGTAACGTCCTATGCTACATTTGTTTGCTGGTCTGGATTTACATACCGGACTTTTATTATTGCTTGCTCTGGCATTTGTCTTGTTCTACGAAGCTATCAATGGCTTCCACGATACGGCGAACGCAGTAGCTACCGTTATCTACACTCGAGCGTTACGATCGCAAGTTGCGGTTGTGATGGCGGCTGTATTTAACTTCTTTGGTGTTCTCCTTGGTGGTCTAAGCGTAGCCTACGCCATCGTTCACATGCTGCCTACAGACCTCCTTCTGAATATGAGTTCAGCCCATGGTCTGGCGATGGTATTTTCAATGCTGCTTGCCGCAATTATCTGGAACCTCGGAACCTGGTATTTCGGTCTGCCTGCATCCAGTTCTCACACGCTGATCGGCGCGATTATCGGTATTGGGTTAACCAACGCCCTGATGACCGGTACGTCAGTCGTTGATGCGCTGAATATCCCGAAAGTTATTGGTATTTTTGGTTCGCTTATCATTTCCCCGATCGTGGGTCTGGTCGTTGCAGGTGGATTGATTTTCATCCTGCGTCGTTACTGGAGCGGAACCAAAAAACGCGCCCGTATTCACCTGACGCCAGCAGAGCGTGAAAAGAAAGACGGCAAGAAAAAGCCGCCATTCTGGACCCGTATCGCATTGATCATTTCAGCCATCGGCGTGGCCTTCTCTCATGGCGCGAACGATGGCCAGAAAGGCATTGGTCTGGTGATGCTGGTACTGATTGGCGTGGCACCAGCAGGTTTCGTGGTTAACATGAACGCGTCCGGCTACGAAATCACCCGTACCCGCGATGCCATCAATAACGTCGAAGTTTACTTCCAGCAGCATCCTGCGCTGTTGAAGAAAGCCACCGGCGTTGACCAACTGATTCCTTCACCTGAACCGGGTGCGGCGACCGCGCCGGGCGAGTTCCATTGCCATCCGGCAAACGCGATCAACGCGCTGGAACGCGTTAAGGTTATGCTGGGTGATATCGAAAGCTACGACAAACTGTCCGTCGATCAACGTGGTCAGCTGCGTCGTATCATGCTCTGCATCTCTGATGTGACCGATAAAGTCGCGAAGTTGCCAGAAGTGAACGCAGACGATAAGCGCCTGCTGAAGAAACTGAAAGGCGATATGCTCAATACTATTGAGTACGCGCCAATCTGGATAATCATGGCGGTCGCGCTGGCGCTGGGTATCGGTACGATGATTGGCTGGCGTCGTGTTGCCACCACTATCGGTGAGAAGATCGGTAAGAAAGGCATGACGTATGCGCAAGGTATGTCCGCACAGATGACGGCGGCCGTGTCTATCGGTCTGGCGAGTTACACCGGTATGCCGGTCTCCACCACGCACGTTCTGTCTTCGTCCGTGGCGGGTACGATGATTGTTGACGGTGGCGGTCTGCAACGCAAAACCGTGACCAATATTCTGATGGCCTGGGTGTTTACCCTTCCGGCGTCAATTCTGCTGTCAGGCGGTCTGTACTGGGTCTCCCTGAAGCTGATTTAACCATCAGAGTGCATAAAAAAGCGGGTCAGGAAACTGACCCGCTTTTTTTATACTCATTTTCATACTCAATGCCAGATCAGGAGCGCCACCATGCTCACCACAACCAGCCCACACAGGGCGCTGGTCAAAATGAACTGACAACGTAAACGCTCGCAACGACGGATAAATTCGTCGTCATGATGATCGCGATAGCGTTGGGCGTAGATGTACCACACCAGACGCATCTGTTTGCTGGGCTGTCCATGCGACGTGAAGAAGCCTCCACCATCCACATACTGATAAAGCAACGGATCGCAACCACGAAGTACCACTAATAGCGCGCGTAACGATGAGAAATAACGCGCCATATTCACTATGCAAACCACACATAACGCCCAAAACAATGCGACGGTGCTAATCATACTTCCTCCCCGGCGTCCGCCCACGAAGCAAGGCTTCTGGACAACCGCACTCCAATGCCCTGACAGACAGTTCAGTGAAAGAATGACGAAAGTCGATCGGGTTCACGTTTAATTATCCGAACGGCTCATTAAATAGTGTAGGAGATCCGCTACTTTTTTTGCCACAAGGTTAATCGTTATCAACACCAAAGCTTGAAAATTTTCGTTAACTGGGCCGTAATAAAGACAGATAGACGACGGCTTAACTCATGGGTCATCGATAACTTAAGGAAGGAGTAACACTATGGCTTACAAACACATTCTTATCGCGGTAGACCTCTCTCCTGAGAGTAAAGTGCTGGTTGATAAAGCGGTATCCATGGCACGTCCCTATAACGCGAAAGTTTCTTTGATTCACGTTGATGTGAATTACTCTGATCTCTACACCGGCCTCATCGACGTCAATCTCGGCGACATGCAGAAGCGCATTTCTGAAGAAACTCACCACGCGCTAACTGAATTATCCACAAACGCAGGATACCCAATTACCGAAACCTTGAGCGGTAGCGGCGATCTCGGCCAGGTGCTGGTTGATGCGATTAAGAAATACGATATGGATTTGGTGGTTTGCGGTCATCACCAGGATTTCTGGAGCAAACTGATGTCTTCAGCGCGTCAGCTGATCAACACCGTTCACGTTGATATGCTGATTGTTCCACTGCGTGACGAAGAAGAAGAGTAATTCTGAATTCCCTCTCCCCATAGGAGCGAGTAAAAACAGCGCCGGTTAATTCCCTGTCCCCTTTTGGGAGAGGGTTAAGGCATCAGACCGCACAAGGCAAAAGAAAACGGCTACTTAGGTTGCCGTTTTTTGTGTCTTCACCCTCTCCCGTGGGAGAGGGCATCAGACCGCACTCACCTCAGCCGTTCCCGAATAGATATCAAACCGGTGCCCTTTGGTCGTCACCGCATTCGTCGTCGCCACATCCGCCAGCGGCGGCGCGTAATCAGGGCGCTTCACCACCACCCGTTTTGTGGCCAGCAATCGCGCAGGTTCCAGCAAACCATCCGCATCTAAATCCGGTCCCACCAGCGACTGAAACACGCGCATCTCTTTTTTGACCAGCGCGCTTTTCTGCTTGTGCGGGAACATCGGATCGAGATACACCACCTGCGGGCGCGGCGTGATATCCGTCAGTGCCGTCAGGCTCGACGCGTGAATCAACTGTAAACGTTCCTGTAACCACGCGCCAATCTCAGGATCGGCATAGCCGCGCGCCAGACCATCGTCGAGCAGCGCCGCCACCACAGGATTGCGTTCCAGCATTCGAACGCGACAGCCAACAGAGGCCAGCACAAATGCATCGCGCCCCAGCCCTGCCGTGGCATCCACCACGTCGGGCAGATAACTCCCTTTGACACCCACCGCTTTCGCTACCGCTTCACCGCGACCGCCGCCAAACTTACGCCGATGCGCCATCGCGCCGTCAGCGAAATCAACAAAGATGCCGCCGAGCTTGGGCTCATCACGCTTACGCAGTTCGAGATGTTCCGGCGTCATCACCAGCGCCATCAAATTTTGTTCATCGTGTTCAAGCCCCCAGCGGGCCGCAAGAACAGATAAGGCGCCGTCTCCGGCGCCTGTTTCATCTACTAAGCAGATTTTCACGCTGCGATTAGCCTTTGATTCCGTAATGCTCAAGCATCGCATCCAGCTGCGGCTCGCGGCCACGGAAGCGTTTGAACAGCTCCATTGGCTCTTCGGAACCTCCGCGCGTCAGGATGCTGTCCAGGAACGACTGACCGGTTTCGCGGTTGAAGATCCCTTCCTCTTCAAAGCGCGAATAGGCATCGGCTGCCAGCACGTCGGCCCACAGGTAGCTGTAGTAACCCGCCGCATAGCCACCAGCAAAGATATGGCTGAACGCGTGCGGGAATCGACCCCACGTTGGACCAGGAATCAGTGCGACCTGCTTTTTAATTTCAGCCAGAGTTTCCAGGATTTTCGCCCCCTGCTCTGGGCTGAATTCAGCGTGCAGACGGAAATCGAACAGACCGAACTCCAGCTGGCGCAGGATAAACATCGCCGCCTGGTAGTTTTTCGCCGCCAGCATTTTATCCAACAGCTCTTTTGGCAGGGGTTCGCCCGTTTCATAGTGACCGGAGATAAACGCCAGCGCGTCCGGCTCCCAGCACCAATTTTCCATAAACTGGCTTGGTAGCTCGACGGCATCCCACGGCACACCGCTGATACCCGACACGCCCGCCGCTTCAATACGCGTCAGCATATGATGCAGACCGTGACCGAACTCGTGGAACAGGGTGATCACTTCGTCGTGCGTGAACAGCGCAGGCTTGCCGCTGACCGGACGGTTGAAGTTACAGGTCAGGTAAGCAACCGGTTTTTGCAGCGAGCCGTCGGCTTTACGCATCTGGCCGACGCAGTCGTCCATCCAAGCGCCGCCACGTTTGTTTTCTCGCGCATACAGATCCAGATAGAAACTGCCGCGCAGTTCGTTTTTCTCGTCATACAGCTCGAAGAAACGCACTTCCGGATGCCAGACATCCACATCAGTACGTTCTTTGGCGGTGATGCCGTAAATGCGTTTTACCACTTCAAACAGGCCGTTAACGGCTTTGTTTTCTGGGAAGTACGGGCGCAGCTGTTCATCGCTGATGCTGTACAAATGCTGTTTCTGTTTTTCGCTGTAGTACGCGATGTCCCACGGTTGCAGGTCGTCGACGCCAAATTCAGCGTTCGCAAATGCGCGCAGCTGTGCCAGCTCTTTTTCGCCCTGCGGACGTGCACGTTTTGCCAGATCGGTTAAGAACTCCAGAACCTGCTGCGGGTTTTCTGCCATTTTGGTGGCGAGAGATTTATCCGCGTAGCTGTCGAAGCCCAGCAGCTGTGCCAGCTCGTGGCGCAGCGCGAGGATTTCTGCCATCACCGGGCTGTTATCCCATTTCCCGGCATTAGGGCCCTGGTCTGACGCACGCGTGCTGTACGCGCGGTACAGCTCTTCGCGCAGCGCCTGATTGTCGCAATAGGTCATCACCGGCAGATAGCTCGGGATATCGAGCGTTAACAGGAAACCGTCCTGCTCTTTCGCTTCGGCCTGCGCTTTAGCCGCCGCCAGCGCGCTCTCCGGCATGCCGGCCAGCTCGGATTCGTCGGTGACCAGCTTCGACCAGCCCATGGTGGCATCAAGCACGTTGTTGCTGTACTGATTGCCCAGCTCTGACAGGCGCGCCGCGATTTCGCCGTAGCGCGTTTGCTTCTCTTTCGGCAGGCCAATCCCGGACAGTTCAAAATCACGCAGCGCGTTATCGACCGCTTTTTTCTGCGCGATATCCAGTTTGGCGTAATTTTCACCGTCGCGCAGATCGCGATAGGCGTTGTACAACCCTTCGTGCTGGCCCACCCAGGTGCTGTATTCCGACAGCAGCGGCAGGGTTTGTTCGTAGGCTTCGCGCAGTTCCGGGCTGTTTTTTACAGAGTTCAGATGGCTGACCGGTGAAAAAAGGCGGCCCAACACGTCATCCACTTCGGCTAGCGTCTGGCACAAATTCTCCCAGGTGTACGGTCCGCCCTTCGCGACCACGCTTTCTACCGCCGTGCGGCAATCGTCCAACGCTTTGGTGACGGCTGGAACCACATGCTCTGGCTGGATTTTAGAAAATGGCGGTAACGAGAAAGGCGTCAGTAATGGATTGGTCATAAGCGCTGTCCTGTAGAAAAGATGAATGAAGCGCGCATCCGGCGCTGTGCATATTGTTTGTAGAATGGGGTTAAGTGTAGTGAATTTCAATGCCAAACGTTGCGCTTTCGCGGCGAGGGTGACTTTTCTGTATACTGTGGCGATATGCTTTTTTTTGCCTGACCGCGCACCGCGATCCGGGCCTACGTTTACTTACTGGAACACCTTTACCCATGCTCAGTTATCGCCACAGCTACCACGCGGGCAACCACGCCGATGTCCTCAAACATACCGTTCAGAGCCTGATTATCGAGTCTCTGAAAGAGAAAGATAAACCCTTTCTCTATCTGGACACCCACGCTGGCGCAGGCCGCTACCAGTTAAGCAGTCAGCACGCGGAGCGTACCGGTGAATATCTGGAAGGTATCGCTCGCATCTGGCAACAGGACGATCTGCCTGCCGAGCTGGAGCCATACATCACCGTGGTGAATCATTACAACCGCAGCGGCCAGTTGCGCTACTACCCTGGCTCCCCGCTGATTGCTCGCCAGCTGTTGCGCGAACAGGACAGCCTGCAACTGACCGAACTGCACCCAAGCGATTTCCCGCTGCTGCGATCTGAATTCCAAAAAGACGCCCGCGCACGCGTGGAAAAGGCCGACGGTTATCAGCAGCTCAAATCCAAACTGCCGCCGGTATCCCGTCGCGGTCTGGTGCTGATTGACCCGCCATACGAAATTAAAACCGATTATCAGGCGGTTGTGACCGGCATTAACGAAGGCTACAAACGCTTCGCGACCGGGACTTACGCGCTGTGGTATCCGGTGGTGCTGCGCGCGCAAATCAAACGCATGATCAAAGAGCTGGAAGCGACGGGCATCCGTAAAATAATGCAAATTGAACTGGCCGTGCGTCCTGACAGCGATCAGCGCGGCATGACCGGTTCCGGCATGATCGTGGTTAACCCGCCGTGGAAGCTCGAAGCACAAATGAACAACGTGCTGCCATGGCTGCACAAAACGCTGGTGCCCGCCGGAATTGGCCATGCGACAGTCAGCTGGATCGTGCCTGAGTAATCGCAGTCATCGGTGGAAACTATTTATTTCAGGTATACAATCGCGGCAATCAGAAATTAAGGACATGACCCATGAGCAAGCATTATGACTACATCGCCATTGGCGGCGGCAGCGGCGGAATCGCCTCTATTAACCGTGCAGCCATGTACGGCCAGAAATGTGCGCTGATTGAAGCCAAAGAGCTGGGCGGCACCTGCGTTAACGTCGGTTGTGTACCGAAAAAAGTGATGTGGCACGCTGCGCAAATCCGCGAAGCCATCCACATGTACGGCCCGGATTACGGTTTTGACACCACCATTAATCACTTCGATTGGGACAAGCTGATTGCCAGCCGTACCGCCTATATCGACCGTATTCACACCTCGTACGATAACGTGCTGGGTAAAAATAATGTCGATGTCATCAAAGGCTTTGCACGCTTTGTCGATGCCAAAACGATCGAAGTGAATGGCGAGACGATCACCGCCGATCACATCCTGATCGCCACCGGCGGCCGTCCGAGCCACCCGAATATTCCGGGCGTGGAATTCGGTATCGACTCTGACGGTTTCTTCGAATTGCCAGCGCTGCCAAAACGCGTTGCCGTGGTTGGTGCGGGTTATATCGCCGTGGAACTGGCGGGTGTGATTAACGGTCTGGGCGCGGAAACGCATCTGTTTGTGCGTAAACATGCGCCGCTGCGCAGCTTTGATCCGCTGATCGTCGAGACGCTGGTAGAAGTGATGAACGCCGAAGGCCCAACGTTGCACACTCATGCGGTGCCGAAAGCCATCGAGAAAAACGCCGACGGCAGCCTGACGCTGTCCCTGGAAGATGGCCGTAGTCAGACCGTCGATTGCCTGATTTGGGCGATTGGGCGTGAACCGGCTAACGACAACTTCAACCTGGCGGTGACCGGCGTTAAAACGAACGAGAAAGGTTATATCGACGTCGATAAATTCCAGAACACCAACGTTCCGGGTATTTATGCGGTCGGCGATAACACCGGTGCCGTTGAGCTGACGCCTGTTGCCGTGGCGGCAGGTCGTCGTCTGTCCGAACGTTTGTTCAATAACAAGCCGGACGAGCATCTGGATTACAGCAACATTCCGACCGTGGTCTTCAGCCATCCACCAATCGGCACCGTCGGTTTAACCGAACCGCAGGCGCGCGAGCAGTATGGCGACGACCAGGTGAAAGTGTACAAATCGTCGTTCACCGCGATGTACACCGCCGTCACGTCGCATCGCCAGCCGTGCCGTATGAAGCTGGTTTGTGTGGGGCCGGAAGAGAAAATCGTCGGCATTCACGGCATCGGCTTTGGTATGGACGAGATCCTGCAAGGCTTTGCGGTAGCACTGAAAATGGGTGCGACGAAGAAAGACTTCGACAATACCGTGGCGATTCACCCAACCGCCGCAGAAGAATTTGTCACCATGCGCTAACCCCAATGCCCCTATCCAGAGGGGCATTTTGTTTTAACATACATAAATCGTTGCAAAACGAATGCTCTGAATTTCACGCGTCCGCCATTCTGCAAAAACCATCAATAACCCACGTAAATTCAAATCATTACGTCAATTTTCTTTGCTCATGGGATATTATCGAAACGTGATCAACCGCACACTTCGTACCCCAGACACCGAAGCGAGTGTCTAAGCTTAGTCAATACCCAAGCAATACCCGTCTTTGTGACAATGCAAAACCGGAGGTCCTAACCACCATGTTCAACCAGAAATTACATGCTGCAGACATTATCGAGTTCGAAATCGCAGAAGAGCTGCGTTATGAGACCGATCCCTGCGAATTGAAACTGGATGAGATGATCGAGGCGGAGCCGGAACCGGAGATGATTGAGGGGCTGCCCGCATCCGATGCGCTCACCCCTGCCGATCGTTATCTGGAACTTTTTGAGCACGTACAATCGACGCGCCTGTTCGCGGACAGCAAAACGTTCCCAGACTGTGCGCCGAAGATGGATCCGTTGGATATTCTGATTCGTTACCGTAAGGTTCGGCGTCATCGCGACTTTGATTTGCAACGCTTCGTTGAGAATCACTTCTGGATGCCGGAAAACCTGACAACCGAATATGTCTCGGACCCGAGCCTGTCGCTCAAAGAACATATTGATAATCTGTGGCCGGTGCTGACGCGCGAGCCGCAGGATCACATCCCATGGTCATCGCTCCTGGCGCTGCCGCAGGCGTATATCGTGCCGGGCGGTCGATTCAGCGAAACTTACTACTGGGATTCGTATTTCACTATGCTGGGCCTGGCGGAAAGTGGGCGCAACGATCTGCTCAAGTGCATGGCGGATAACTTCGCGTGGATGATTGAGCGCTACGGCCATATCCCGAACGGCAACCGAACCTATTATCTCAGCCGCTCACAGCCCCCGGTATTTGCGCTGATGGTCGAGCTGTTTGAAGAGGACGGCGTACGCGGGGCGAAGCGTTATCTGGATCATCTGATGATGGAGTATGCGTTCTGGATGGACGGCGCTGACTCGCTGATTCCGAACCAGGCCTACCGTCACACGGTGCGCATGCCGGACGGCTCATTGCTCAACCGCTATTGGGATGACCGCGATACCCCGCGCGATGAGTCGTGGATAGAAGACGTTGAAACCGCCAAACACTCAAGTCGTCCGCCGAACGAAGTGTATCGCGATCTGCGCGCAGGCGCGGCGTCCGGCTGGGATTACTCCTCTCGCTGGCTGCGCGATGCCGGACGGCTCGCCAGCATCCGCACCACGCAATTTATCCCGATCGATTTGAACGCGTTCTTGTTCAAACTCGAAAGTGCAATTGCCAATATTTCAGCATCGAAAGGCGATAAAGAGACGTCTGAGCTATTCCGTCAGAAAGCCAATGACCGCCGTGCCGCCGTAAACCGTTTCCTGTGGGATGACGTGGGCGGCTGTTATCGCGATTACGATTGGCGTCGCGAAGAGATGGCGCTCTTTTCTGCCGCCAGTATCGTCCCGTTGTATGTGGGCATGGCGACGCATGAACAGGCCGACCGCCTGGCGGATACGGTCAAAGCCCGCTTGCTTACGCCGGGCGGTATTTTGGCGACCGAATACGAAACCGGCGAGCAGTGGGATAAACCGAACGGCTGGGCACCGCTGCAATGGATGGCCATCCAGGGGTTCAAACAGTACGGCAATGATTCGCTGGGGGATGAGATCGCCTGGAGCTGGCTGCAAACGGTGAATCACTTCTACAAAGCGCATCACAAGTTGATTGAAAAATATCACATTGCCAGCAGCACACCGCGCGAAGGGGGTGGGGGTGAATATCCGTTGCAGGATGGCTTTGGCTGGACGAACGGCGTGGTGCGGCGTTTGATTGGACTGTACGGGGAACCGTAGTTCCCCTCTGTTCAACGAATATCTTTAGCGAATCACATCGTAAATATCCGCCTGGATTGACTGCCAACGTTTGTTGATTTCATCCGGCTGCGCTTGTGCTCGCAGCGTCGCTTGCTCGACTTCACGTTTCTGGCGCTTCACGACCGCAGGCACGGTACAAAAAGCCGCCAGGAACTGTTTACGCACCGACGTGAGCGGTTCCCCGTTCGACATCGCATGGCTCAAGGTGCTGATGAAACGGCGGCACGGTTTTTCCTCCACCATTTTCTGCGGATAGCGCATCAGCACTTCCAGCACCTCGTCGTTTTTAGACGCCATCGCCTGCTCGGTCCACGACAGCTTCCAGTCCATGCCACTTTGCAGGAACAGCAGCGTCATACGCGTATCGTTGCGATCGATGGCGGAACGGAGGCTGTTTTCGTCCCATGTCACGCCCATACGCGTCAGTTTTTCTCGCGGCGACGGCTTGTCACGCGTCTCTGGCAACGGGGCCTGCACCTGTGCTGTCACTGTGGCCGCCGGAGCAGAAGGCATTTCACTCACCACCAGCCACACGCCGCCCGCAATAATCGCGAGAACCATCACGCCCACTGCCCCCCACAGCGTACCGGAGATCAGCTGATCGCGTTGCTCTGGCGTGCGCGGCGCGCGCTGGGTCGGCTTTTCGATGCTGTCGCGCACCTCAAAGAGATCGCCGCCGGTCTGCCTGTCCATTTTTTGCGCGTTTTCCCAGAAGCTGTGGAGCTCGCTGGCATCGACCGCCATCAGCCCCGTCGGGTTAATGCGCGTGCGCCCCTCTTCGAAAGCGCGCTGGATAGGCCGGGAGATCTGCCCATAGTAATTATCCAGCATCAGGAGTTGCGCGGAGGTTAAGGTTTGCTGAACGGTCAGGGCATTACGAATCTGGCGAATATCATCCAGGAAAATCTGCAGCGTTTTACGCGGCTCAACCAGCAGGGTGAGGTTGGTGCCATCGTTAAACAGACGCGAGTAATAGCGGCTGAACTCTTTTTTATCGACCAGCATCTGCGCCATTTCGCTGAACATCATGCCGCTAAGGATATCGTTACGCTCACCGAGTTTCAGCCAACGCCTGACGCGGTCGACATTAAATAAAGTTTTTAAATGGTTATTCAGCCGAACCTGATCGGGCCACGCCTGCATAATTAACGATCTAATGATCAGCTCAATGGCACGCACCTGCTTATGCGCCTGCAATTGCTGAGACTCATTTCCCGGCGCGAGGTCCGTGTTGTAGCTCAGCAGCGGCTGCTGCAAACGCAGATGTTCCAGCGAAGTGACAAAACGCACGGCAGCGATCAGCTGATTTTCACTCACATCCTGGCCGCTTTCATACTGCGGCACGCGCTGCTGCAAAAGCCGCAATTGCAGAGTGAAATCGGACATTTCGGCATCATTGAGATTCAGGCGCTTCGCCACCGGCCCCCATCCGCCCAGACCCAGGCGGGCCGTGTCGAGTTGTTCCAGGAACCAGCGGGGATCTTTCCCTTCAGAGACGCGTAGATCAAGTAACAGCAAGATCTCCACGGAGGCGAGCCGAATAATGCCGATGCATTGTTCAAATTGCCCACGAATGTGATGTGATGTGCTTGATGTCATCATTTACCTTAAGTACAGCAAAAAGGAGAAGTCGGCCGCAAAGGGCTAATTTTTTTAATTTATATGCCGTTAAACATAACCGAGAATATGGAGAAATAAAGTGACAATCCTATAATCATTGAAAATTGTTATAGGAGAAAGTGCATGCCGGTGATAACAACGCCCCGCCTGATTTGCTCACCTGTCGAGGAGCAAGACTGGCCGTTTTATCTGTCGCTCCAGCAGGATCCCGATGTGATGAAATTTGTTGCAAATCAGCGGCCAATTGCGGTGATCCGCGAGGCATTTGAACCGCGTCTTCAACACTGGTCGCCTGGCAGCGATCACTGGCTGTGTTTAACTGTGCGTGACGCCGTCAGCCAAAAACCGCTGGGAGCGATTGGATACATTCATAGAGAAAATGATTGCGCAGAAGTCGGGTTCTTATTCGCGCCGGAAGCTCAGGGTCAAGGCTATGGATATGAGTCGTTACGTGCGCTGTGTGATTTTGCGTTTGAGCAGGGCGGGATCCGTCGTCTGACCGCAACGGTAACGGCAGGCAACATCGCCTCCCGGCGCCTGCTGGAAAAAGCAGGCTTTGTGCTGGAAGGCGAGCTGCGAGAAAGCTTCTGGCTGTCTGGGGGCTGGCATAATGACTGGGTATTTGGCTTGCTCAAGCACGAGCATGTGGCGCAAACACGCTGAGGATTACAGGAACATTCCCCCTGACACCTCAATGCGCTGCGCATTCATCCAGCCCAGCTCATCGCTCAGCACTGCCGCGATCGCGTCACCGATATCATCCGGCAGACCGACGCGGCCCAGCGCCGTTTGCGAAGCAATCATCTGATTCAGTTGCTCATTGTCCCGCACGCGACCGCCGCCAAAATCAGTTTCGATAGCACCAGGGGCGATGACATTGACTGATATGCCGCGCGCGCCCAGCTCTTTTGCCTGATAGCGCGTGAGCACTTCCATTGCGCCTTTCATCGCCGCATACGCACTGGAACCCGGCTGGGCAAAACGCGCCAACCCGCTGGAGACGTTCAAAATGCGCCCGCCGTCTTTGATGACTGGCAACAGGCCCTGCGTCAGGAAGAAAGGTCCTTTAAAATGGATGTTCATCGCGTCATCAAATTGCGCTTCCGTGGTCTCTGCGTACGGAGCATATAAACCCGTTCCAGCATTGTTCAATAAATAATCGAACGAATCTCGTTGCCAGACATGTTTTAGCTGCGAGCGCACCTCGCTCACAAAACGTTCAAAGCTCGCGACGTCACCCACATTGAGCGGCAAAGCCACGGCCTTCACGCCTTTCTCTTCAATCTGATGGACCACATCACGCGCTTCTTTCTGGCTGCTGTGGTAAGTCAGGATGATTCCCGTTCCCTTTGCTGCCAGCTTCAACGCCGCGTTTTTACCCAGTCCGCGACTCCCACCCGTCACTAATGCGATACGTTCACTCATGGAAAACCCCGTTTCGGCTGTTATGGAGATTGAGTAAGAGCTTATTAGGTGATAGAAAATCAATAAAGATGGCAAAAAACGCTTCACTGTTTCAATGACAACAATAATGAGCGCAGCCTATGGATAAAATTCACGCAATGCAGCTCTTTATCCGCGTGGCGGAACTGGAGAGTTTTTCTCGCGCCGCGGACACGTTAGGTCTTCCTAAAGGTAGCGTATCGCGCCAGATTCAGGCGCTGGAAAACCTGCTGGGCACCCAGCTTTTACACCGCACCACGCGCCGCGTCAGCCTTACGCAAGACGGCATGGTCTATTACGAGCGGGCAAAAGATCTGCTCGCCAACCTCGACGAACTGGATGGGCTTTTCCAGAGCGACCCCACCAGCATCAGCGGACGATTGCGCGTCGATATGCCGGTTGGCGTTGCACGAAATTTAGTCATCCCGAAACTGCCCTCCTTCTTACAGCAATACCCCGGCATTGAGCTGGAATTGAGCAGCAGCGATCGGCTGGTGGATGTAATTCGTGAAGGGTTCGACTGCGTGGTGCGCGTCGGCACGCTCAAGGATTCTGGCCTGATCGCGCGCACGCTGGGCAAATTGTCGATTATTAACTGCGCCAGCCCCGATTATCTGGCGCGTTTTGGCTATCCGGAAAATCTGGACGATCTCGCATCTCACGCCGTCATTCATTACGCCGTTAATCTGGGCACGCGCCCGCAGGGTTTTGAATTTTTTAATGGTGATACAACGCTGTGGGTAAAAACCGGGGGCATTTTAACGGTCAACAGTACCGAAACGTATCACGCGGCGTGCCTGGCCGGTCTGGGTATTATTCAGGTGCCGCGCGTCGGCGTGCGCGAGGCGCTACGGGCGAAAAAAATGGTGGAGATCCTGCCGCAATATCGCGCCGAACCGATGCCCGTTTCACTGATTTATCCCCATCGCCGCAACCTCTCCCGGCGCGTTCACCTGTTCATGGAGTGGCTCACCGGCATAATGAAAGCCTACGTTGACTAGTCGCAAGCTATAATTCACTAACCTCCAGTCAAACGAATAAGGAAAATGCGCGTGACGCCGGAAAACAACCAGCAACGACCGACCCAGGAACTGGAATACGATCCCATTAAAAAAATGGAAACGGAGCCAGAAAAAAAGCCCTCTCCCGGCAAAGCGAATAAGGCACTGGAAACGGTGACCGATACGGCGCAGAAAATTCAGCGCCGCCCGATGATTGCGCACCTGATACGCGCCACCGAGCGCTTTAACGATCGCATGGGCAACCAGTTTGGTGCGGCGATCACCTATTTCTCTTTCTTATCCATGATCCCGATTATGATGGTGTCGTTTGCAGCGGCCGGTTTTATCCTCGCCTCGCATCCCACGCTGTTACAGGACATCTTCAATAAAATTCTGGTCAACGTCAGCGACCCCACGCTCGCCGCCACCCTCAAAAACACCATCAGCACAGCGGTTCAGCAACGTACCACCGTGGGAATTGTCGGGCTGCTGATTGCGCTCTATTCAGGCATTAACTGGATGGGAAACCTGCGCGAAGCCATCCGCGCGCAGTCGCGTGATGTGTGGGAGCGTACGCCGCAGGACGAAGAAAAAATCTGGATTAAATATCTCCGCGATTTCGTCTCGCTGATTGGCCTGCTGATTGCGTTGATCGTGACGCTGTCGATCACTTCCGTCGCCGGGTCCGCACAGCAGATGATTATCTCCGCGCTGTATCTCGATTACATTGAGTGGCTCAAACCGGCCTGGCGGGTCATCGGCCTGGCCATTTCTATTTTTGCCAACTATCTGCTTTTCTTCTGGATCTTCTGGCGACTACCGCGCCACCGCCCGCGCAAAAAAGCGTTGATTCGGGGGACGTTTATCGCGGCGATTGGGTTTGAAGTGATCAAAATCGTCATGACCTATACCCTTCCGACGCTGGTGAAATCGCCGTCTGGTGCAGCGTTTGGCTCGGTGTTAGGCCTGATGGCGTTCTTCTACTTCTTTGCCCGCCTGACGCTCTTCTGCGCCGCGTGGATCGCCACCGCGCAGTACAAAGACGACCCACGAATGCCGGGTAAAACGCACCGGTAAATCCGCTATCGGGCTGAATAAGCATGCATAATTTCAGCCCGATTCGGCATTTCAGCATATAAATCCAGCCTGTAACTTTTATTTAACCAAAAACCAGTTTTATCCTCTGATATATAAAAACTGTGAAGCATTTCATAGAAGATATTTCGCTGGCCTGGATATTATCCGCTTTTTGCTGCTTTTATCGCCGCCTCGCCACTTTGTTACAGATTGAAATGTCGCTTTTGCTATGCGTAATATGGCCGTTCGTTCGCCAAAAAATAAGAAAATTTTATGCAAGCCACAGCCACTACCATCGATTCCGAACCGGAAAGCACGCCGGTCAACTCGCGTAATAAAGTCGTCGTTGCCTCACTGATTGGCACCGCCATCGAATTCTTCGATTTCTACATTTACGCCACCGCTGCGGTCATCGTCTTTCCGCATATTTTCTTCCCGCAGGGCGATCCTACGGCTGCAACGCTGCAATCGCTGGCAACGTTCGCCATCGCCTTTATCGCGCGCCCGATTGGTTCGGCAGTCTTCGGCCACTTTGGCGATCGCGTTGGCCGCAAAGTCACCCTGGTGGCTTCGCTGCTGACCATGGGGATTTCCACCGTGGCGATTGGCTTGCTGCCAACCTACGAAACGATCGGCATTTTAGCCCCAATTCTGCTGGCGCTGGCGCGCTTTGGTCAGGGTTTGGGACTGGGCGGTGAGTGGGGTGGCGCTGCGTTACTGGCGACTGAAAATGCCCCGCCGCGTAAACGCGCGCTGTACGGCTCGTTCCCGCAGTTAGGCGCACCGATTGGCTTCTTCTTCGCTAACGGCACGTTCCTGCTGCTGTCGTGGCTGCTGACCGACGAGCAGTTCATGAGCTGGGGCTGGCGTATTCCGTTTATCTTCTCTGCTGTGCTGGTGTTGATTGGCCTGTACGTGCGCGTTTCTCTGCACGAAACGCCAGTTTTCGCCAAAGTCGCGGCGGCGAAAAAACAGGTCAAAATCCCGCTGGGAACGCTGCTGACCAAACACGTCCGCGTAACGGTGCTGGGCACGTTCATCATGCTGGCGACCTACACGCTGTTTTACATCATGACCGTGTATTCCATGACCTTCAGCACCGCTGCTGCGCCGGTTGGGCTGGGCCTGCCGCGTAATGAAGTGCTTTGGATGCTGATGATGGCGGTGATTGGCTTTGGCGTGATGGTGCCGATTGCGGGCCTGCTGGCGGATAAATTTGGCCGTCGCTCCAGCATGATCGTGATTACTACGCTTATCATTCTGTTCGCGCTGTTCGTCTTCCCGCCGCTGTTGGGTTCCGGCAGCCCGGCGCTGGTGATGGCATATCTGCTGATTGGTTTGAGCCTGATGGGGCTGACGTTTGGCCCGATGGGCGCGCTGCTCCCGGAGCTGTTCCCAACGGAAGTGCGCTACACCGGCGCGTCGTTCTCCTATAACGTTTCATCGATTCTGGGTGCGTCCGTTGCGCCGTATATTGCCACCTGGTTACAGGCAAATTACGGCCTGTTCTACGTGGGCGTGTATCTGGCATCGATGGCCGCGCTGACGCTGATTGCCTTGCTGTTAACGCACGAGACGCGCGATCAGTCTTTGTGATTGCTTGATGATTTGCACTCCACACTAATAGTTATCTATCAGCAAGCAATGCATCTCAGTGATGGCTGGAATAACAGCGACGCTCTGGTCCGGCTGTAAATCGCCGAGTTGTTTCCCGTAGGCCGGGGCGACGCGCATGGATGCGCGGCAAGGGCGCATTTACAGGGATGTTACAGCGCCTGTCCCCGATAGACGGAGGGAATAAAACGAGGGCACCGCGAAGCGGCGATTTTCTTGCCGGGAGCCCGGGTCGCCAGGGTGGTGGCGATTGAGCCACCCTGGCACGTTCACCGGTTCCATAACTTAAAATAAGCACATGTCTGGAAGTGAACGGAATAACCTCCTAAGCATTATTTTCCCCGACCCGACCCTCTGGAGATGGGTGAAATCGCGCAAATCTTCACGCGAGAGGCACACACCCTCCATCCCCCCACGTTATTTCTTCATCTGCGACAGAATATTGCGGCACTGATTCGCGTCACCCTCTGATGGCGAAATCAGCGCCAGCAACGCGGCCGCAGGCGTCACTAATGTTGCCAGCGCCGCAGCCACCGCACCGCGCGCAATCAGCGGACCGGGTTTGACACCGGCTTGCGGATTTTTAAACGAACCGCGCACGTAGAGCGGGGAGCGCAGCGTAATGATGCGGAAACCCTTACTCTCCGGATTAATCGTCAAATCCAGCTGTTCCGAAGCCATGCTCGCCGTGCCCGTCACGTTGATCACTGCGTTTTCCGTATCGAAGGCAAAAATCTGCGGACGCGCCACACCGTTGACCAGATCCAGATTCGCCGCCGCACAGTTCACGCGCACTTCGTCATCGCCAAAAATCTGCCCAATGATGAAGTTACCGACGTTCAGCCCCAAAATCTCCATCAGGTTGCGGCTAATCAGCCCGTCATTCATCAGCAGTTTAAGATTCCCGTTACTGCTGCCCAGCAGCGCAGCAATCGAGTTGCCCACGCCACGGATTTCCGCATCGCCGTTCATCTCACCGAGAGTTTTCTGCATCAACTCAACGTTTGGCATCAGCTCTTTCAGCTTCAGCCTGCGCGCCTGAATATCCGCCCGCCCCTGCATCGGTTTTTTGTCGCCGTCGAGATGAATATTCGACGAGATGGTGCCTCCCGCCAGCCCGAATTTGAGCGGCTGCAGGTGCAAGTCTGAATTTTTCAGGATGATATGCGTTGAAAGGTCGCTGATAGGCAACGTGCTGCCGTGCTCGATTTTGCGCCCTTTGAAGCGCACATCGGCGTCCATCACATCCCATTTGTCGGTTTCAAAGCGATCGTAGGGCAGCACTTTGTCCGCCGGCTGAATATCTTTCTCACCCTTTTTCTGCTCGGCGCTTTTTGCCTTCTGCGCACCTTTCCCGGAATCGACGCCGATCAGCGGGCCGAGATCGGCCAGCCGCAGCTGTCGGGATTCGAGATCGCCTTCCAGTTTTGGGCGCGGTTTTCCTGTCGTATAAGTGAGCGAGCCGCGAATGTCGCTGTCGCCGATACGTCCGTTGAAATTGCGATAATCAAACACCGACGATTTTTCGGTATCGATTTTTGCCACCAGACGCCCGTCCGTCTCAAACGGCGGGGTATCGGGGAGCAGCACGCCCGTTAAATCATAAAGTTCACCCAGCGAATCGCCGGAGAATTTAAGCTGCACATCGACGCCGCCCATTTTCATCGGGTCGTCGACCGTACCGACAAACGCCACGCGGGAGTTGCCGGAGCGGAAATCCGCCTGCACCGGGAACGGTGTGCCTTCGCTGCGCAGCGCCAGCACGCCGCCAATTTTGCCTGAGCCGGTTAACGGCTGGCCGTTGTAGCGCCCTGTTGCTTTCAGACCGAAAACGTAATCGCCCACTTTTTGGGTATCGTCTTTGCCTTTGCTACCGGTGACTTCGCTGAACGGCAGCGGTTTGCCCAGCGGATCGACAAAGATCTCCACATCCGCTTTGCTGACCTTGTCATCAATCGCGATCCGCCCGCGATCGAACAGAATATTATCCAGACGGAATGACCAGGACGATGGCGGTGCGTTGGGATCTTTTTCATCGCTGCTGGCCAGATTAAACGTCCAGTTGTCGTTTTTCTCGGACAGACGAATCAGCCGCGCATCGGGCTGTTGCAGTTTGATCCATGGCAGATAAACCGTTTTCGTCAGCAGCGCCAATGGCGCAAGCGTGGCTTCTACGCGTGGCAGATGAACCATGGTGACTTCAGGAATGTCCGGCGGGTTGCCGAGAACAATATCGTTGGCGTGTACGTGCGGCCAGGGAACCCAGCTGCGCCAGCCGGTTTCGTCTTTCTGACGCTCCCACACAACGCCAAGATCGCCGCGAATGGCGAAGGGTCGGTTAAGTTCGGTTGAGACTTTCTGGTTGATGGTCGGCTTGAGACGATTCCAGTCGAACGTCGCAATAATGATGATTGCTACCACAATCAACAACAAGAAAATCCCTGCCACCCAGGTGACGATCCTGGTCGTTTTTGTCATCACTGTCCCCTTTCATTGTGACTTTACCTCTCATGAATATAGTCCAGGCAAAGCGAAATGGGGATTTGCTGCTTCCGGGAATAGCGCGTTTTACTGACGCGCTATTGTGGGAAACAGCAAGTTTTACAGGGTGATAATCACGTTTTCGAGGGTATCCATGGGTACGGGGCGAGACAGGTAATAGCCCTGAGCCGCTGCCGCTGGCGAATTCTGCACATCGCGCCACTCTTCGAGCGTTTCAACGCCTTCGACAATCACGCCCTGGCAATAGCGGTTCATCAGTTGCAGTAGCAAAGTGAAGAGGTTTCGGCCTTCCGGGGTTTGACGCAGCATGATGAACAGGTCGCGCGCGACTTTGATGTAGTCGTAACGGACTTCGCTTAGCGCTGAGAAGTTCGCCATGCCCGTACCGAAGTCATCCAGCCACAGCGGGCCAAATTCGCACATCGAAGCAAACGAAGAGTCCTGCGGCAACTGCACATGTTCAACCAGTTCAAAGCGCATCCACGGCAGCGAAGCGACGAGTTTTTGCAGCCCAGGATTCTGGCGCAAGGCGATAAGCGTTGGGCCATCCACATTGACCGAAGCCAGGATGTCATTGCGCATGAAAAAGGCTTCTCTCGTCGCCAGCATTTCCAGCTGCTCTTCCAGAACATCAAGACGCTGGCGCACGCTGACCTCCGCAAAATAGCGGTCAGGGGCGATGCGTTGCGTGGGATCGGATGGATGCGTTACAACGGTTAAAATCTCAACTGCCATGAGTCTGCCGTTGATACGGTAGATAGGCTGATAAGTATAAGCACGCTCACATTGCAGCCAATAGCGATGCTCCTGCAAGCTTTCAATGCTCGCTTCTGGAGTGGTGCATAGCCGCTGGATAACCTGCTCTGACTTCATTTCAGATGTCCTGTTGAAAAATGATGACCTGTCTGGACTCGTCAAAAGGTTATCGGCTTATGGGGTGAGAACTTTATGTTCAATTGGCCGGGAAAATGAAATTAAGATGACAGAAACTTTCCGGAACACGCGCTGGCTCAAAAAAAATTATGGAACGACGTTTTAATATAGTTGACCATAAATTCCTCACAGCGCACACTCACTTTAATTTATCTGTTCAGGTTCACGACTATGTCTAAAAAAATTGCCGTGATTGGCGAATGCATGATTGAGTTGTCACAGAAAGGCGCAGAAGTTAGCCGCGGCTTTGGTGGCGACACGTTGAATACTTCGGTTTACATTGCACGCCAGGTCGCTCCTGAAGCGCTGGCCGTCAATTACGTCACTGCGCTGGGTACCGACAGCTTTAGCCAGCAGATGCTGGAAGCCTGGCAGAGTGAAAACGTGCAAACTTCGCTGATTCAGCGTATGGAAAACCGTCTGCCAGGGTTGTATTACATCGAAACCGACAGCACTGGCGAACGTACTTTCTATTACTGGCGCAACGAAGCCGCCGCCAAATTCTGGCTCGAGAGCGAAGATTCTGCGGCCATTTGTGAAGAACTGGCGACGTTTGATTATCTCTATCTGAGCGGCATTAGCCTGGCCATTTTAAGCCCGTCCAGCCGTGAAAAATTACTCTCCCTGATGCACGAATGCCGTGCAAATGGTGGCAAAGTCATTTTCGACAACAACTATCGTCCACGCTTGTGGGCCAGCTGCGAAGAGACGCAGCAGGTTTATTCGCAGATGCTGCAATGCACCGATATCGCGTTTTTAACCCTCGATGACGAAGATGCGTTATGGGGCGAAAAGCCGGTTGAAGAGGTGATTGCGCGTACCCATGCGGCAGGGGTTTCTGAAGTTGTGATTAAGCGCGGCGCGGATTCTTGTCTGGTGTCGGTGGCGGGTGAAGCCGTGATTGACGTCCCGGCGGTGAAATTAGCCAAAGACAAAGTGGTGGATACCACAGCGGCAGGTGATTCCTTCAGCGCGGGCTATTTGGCAGTGCGTTTGACGGGCGGCACACCTGAAGATGCCGCCAAACGCGGTCACCTGACGGCGAGCACCGTGATTCAATATCGCGGGGCGATTATTCCCCGCGATGCGATGCCTGACTAAATGAAAAAGCCCGATGGACATCGGGCTTTTTTGTATCTCACTCAGAACGGGGATGAAGAACTCATCCCGCATCAGATTTACTGCCTTGGTGGAATATCTGACGCATCCTGATGTAAATCATCCACCGCTGGCTGTACAGCAAGCGCAGCGTCCGGCGTCATGATCTCATTCCAGGTCGCTTGTAAATCCTTCATGTTGAATTCCGGCTCGCCTTTCGGCTGCAGCAGCACAAGCGCCATATCCTGAGACAATTGCTGACGAAGATCCTGATTAATCATCTCAACGGTCAGGCTATTCAGGAAATCCTGGCGAAGTTTCTGATACTGCTCTGGCGCGATATCCACCACCTGGTTTTGCAGGGAACGGATACGCTGACTGATCAGAACGTCAGTATCAGTGCGGGCGTAAGTGGCGAACAGTTTTTGCAGTTCGAGACTTTTCTGCGCCACCAGCGCATCAAACTCCTCTTTCGACAGACCGTCTTTACGCACTTTTGCCAGCTCTTTCGCAACGACGCTAAGATTGGCGTTCAACTTATCGCTCGGTGATTCAACGTTGATAGCGCACTGGGCACGCTGGAACAGCACGCGGCAGTCGAAGCCAATGCCGATATCTTTGGCGTTATTTTTGCTGAGCGTTTGCTGAACATGCCAGAACAGCGCTTCACGCGCTAAGTCTGCACGCCAGTAACGCAGCAGCGCCGCAGATTCACGAATCGGCTGCCATGGCGTGTCCCACATCAGCGCCAGACGATCCTGGCGCACGGCGTCGGTCATAATGCTCACAGGCTCTGGGCGCAGCGGTGACAGCGTCGGGACCGGCGCTGGCACATCACGTTTGCCTTTGAGATCGCCAAACGCTTTGCCGATCTGCTCGATAACTGAACGGCTGTCCACGTTACCCACCACGATCAGCGTCATCGCGTCCGGGGTGTACCATTTCTGATAAAACGACTTAACTTGCTCGATATCGACCGGTTGTTTCACCGGCTCTGCCGGGTCATGTCCCAGCAGCGTGGAGCCTTTCAGGCGATAGCGCCACCAGCTGTCTTTGGTGTCCGCAGGCCAGGTCGCCACCATGTCACTGTTGCTCAGCGCATAGTTAACCGTATCCGGCGTGATCGCCACTTTACCCGCGGTATCACCCAGCCAGGTCAGCGATTCTTTCAGCAGATCGTTACGGTTATTCGGCAGGCTGAGGTTAAACATGGTGTAGTCGTAAGAGACAACGGCAGGCGGAAGTGGACGCTTCGGGTCAATACCCTGCTGCCACAGTGAACGCACCTGCACGGCTTGCAAACTGCCGCTTTGAGTCAGCGCCAGTCGAGGAATAAAATGGCTAAACCCGCTCTGCTGCGAGTTTTCAGTCAGTGAACCGGTATTAACAGAAAGGCGAATTTCGATGCGATCGCTGGGACGCTGCGGCGTGGCTAAAACTTGCCACTGAAAACCATTCGCCAGTGTTCCCTGTTGCCAGGCCGGGTCGGGCTGGAGTGTATCTGCCTGCACATAACTGGCTGCTGCCATCATCAGCAAACCGCCGGTTAAGAGTCGAATTTTTGTGCCCTGCATGTAAACCCCTGATCAACATTCCTGGTTAAAAAGAGTGTCTCACTGCCTCGAGCACTCTGTAATAAACGTTCAAACACTTCGATTAGACCGCGTGAAGGGTGAAACGTCACGGCATGAAGTGAAATATACCTGAAAAAAATCTTGTCGAATTATGACAGATATGAGTCGGTATTATGCGCAGGAGCCCGCCCCCCTACAAGGGTAAGCGGGCATAAGTGCTGATTTTATGAGGATAAACCTTGGGTTTTGCTATCTGGCACGCGATTATTCAGCGTATCGTCGAGTTTTTTATGGTCCAGCTCTTTCACCCATTTCGCTACCACCACGGTGGCAACGCCGTTACCGATTAGGTTGGTCAGGGCACGGGCTTCAGACATAAAGCGGTCGATACCGAGAATCAACGCCAGACCCGCAATCGGCAGGTGCCCGACGGCCGAAATGGTGGCTGCCAGCACGATAAACCCACTGCCCGTCACACCCGCCGCCCCTTTTGATGAAAGCAGGAGCACCACCAGCAGGGTTATCTGATGGAAAATATCCATATGGGTGTTTGTCGCCTGGGCGATAAACACGGCGGCCATGGTCAGATAAATCGATGTACCGTCGAGGTTGAAGGAGTACCCGGTCGGTATCACCAGCCCCACGACCGATTTACGGCAGCCTAGTTTCTCCATCTTATCGAGCATACGCGGCAGCGCCGATTCAGAAGAGGACGTACCCAGCACGATCAGCAGCTCTTCGCGGATGTAGCGGATAAATTTGAAGATGTTGAAACCGGTCGCGCGTGCAATCGAACCGAGCACCACCACCACAAACAGAATACAGGTGATATAGAAGCAGATGATCAGCTGGCCGAGCTGAATCAGTGTCCCCACGCCATATTTACCAATCGTAAAGGCCATCGCCCCGAACGCACCAATTGGTGCCAGGCGCATGATCATATTGATGATGCCGAAAATGACCTGCGAGAAGCTTTCAATCACGTTGAAAATCAGCTGGCCTTTGCTGCCCAGGCGATGCAGGGCAAAACCAAACAGCACGGCGAAGAGCAGCACCTGCAAAATGTTGCCGCTGGCAAAGGCACCAATCACGCTGCCGGGAATCACATCCAGCAGAAACGCGACGATGCCCTGATCTTTAGCCTGTTCGGCATAAATCGCGACCGCTTTGGCATCCAGCGTGGAAGGATCAACGTTCATCCCCGCACCCGGCTGCATCACGTTCACGATAATCAGGCCGATAATCAGCGCAATAGTACTAACGACTTCGAAATACAGTAGGGCAACTGCACCGGTACGACCGACCGCCTTCATGCTTTCCATGCCAGCGATTCCGGTCACTACGGTACAGAAGATAACGGGCGCGATGATCATTTTGATGAGCTTCACGAACGCGTCGCCAAGCGGTTTCATTTGTGCGCCCAGTTCAGGATAGAAATGGCCAAGGAGAATACCAATGGCAATCGCTGTCAGAACCTGAAAGTAGAGACTTTTAAAGAGTGAGGTTTTCATAGGGTGTCCTTGGAAAGAAAAACCACAGGTTTTTTATGGGTAAGACTCACCTGCGGCTTTAAAATAACACCCGTAAAACAGGACAGAAATGAACACACGTCAAAATTGAAACAAAAATGTTAAGAAATTAGAGCTGACTCGAACAAGCCAGCAACAAACTTACACTTTTGCGGGCGTGTTTTCGGCTGTGAGATAACGTTTTTCAAATTCATCAGACGGCACGGCGCGAGCAAATAAGAAGCCCTGACCACTTTCGACACCCGCCTTCGCCAGCCAGTCGCGCTGGGCTTCCGTTTCGACACCTTCAGCAATCACATGCAAATCAAGGCTGCGCGCCATCTGAATAATGGCTTCAACCATGCTGCTGTCGTCTGGCAGACCGTCAACAAAAGTCTTGTCGATCTTCAGTACGTCGACGGGCAGCGTTTTCATGTGCTGGAGCTGGCGCAGCCCCGCGTAGCCCATGCCAAAATCATCCAGCGCAATGCGAATCCCGGCATTACGCAGCGGTTTCAGAATCGCCACCGCTTCATTTGGGTCGTCAATACGACGGCTTTCTGTGACTTCGAGGGTCAACGTGTCGGGCTTGATCCGGTAGCGATTGATCAGCTCCAGCATCTCCGACACCATCGTCGGGTGCATCAGCTGTAAAGCAGAAAGGTTGACCGACAGCGGCATCTCGATGCCGCGTTCCTGCCAGGCAGAAAGCTGACGGCACGACTCTTCCAGCACCCAATAACCCACTGTCACCATCAGCCCGCAGGATTCAATCCGCTCAATCAGCCCTTCGGGCAGCTCCCAAGAACCATCCGGCTGTTGGACGCGTAACAGCGCTTCGGCGCTCTTCACTTCGCCCGTTTCAAGATTGACCTGCGGCTGCAGCCAAAGCGCGAACTGATTATTATCCAGCGCGGTGAGAATATCGCTCTCTTCCGTCAACCGCCGCTGCGCCTTTTCCATCTGCTCCGGTTCGAAGAACTGAATCTGATTTTTGCCTTTGCGACGGGCGGTAAAGGCCGCGGAGAACGCACGTCGATACAGTTGTTCTGCCGTCAGATCGCCGTAATACATCGCCAGACCGATACTGGCGCTCGGACGCAGCTGAATGCCCTGCACCGGCAGACGCTCATTTATGACAGTGAGTACTTGCTGACCTAACGTAATGGCGTGCCACGGCTCTTTCACTCCGTGGGCGAGAATCACAAAATCGTAGCCGCTCACTTGGGTGAGGACCATTCGTGGCGCGAGCACCGATTTGATTTTTTCCACCAGCGTCAGGAGCAGCATTTCGCGCTGACTCTCTTTCAGCACGCCGGCCGTGTCCTGCAAGGTTTCACAGGCGATAGCCATCAGCGCCGTGGTCTGCTGACGCGCGACGGTTTGTTCCAGTAACGCCATCAGGAAGGCTTTGTTTGGCAGCTCAGAGACTGGGAAACGCGTGGCGTTGCTGTTCAGCTCATCCTGGTGGCGCAGCAAGCGCTGCTGGTTAATGTTGTAACTGCGCACCAGCATGCCGATTTCGTCGTCATGATGCAGGCGCGGCAGGGAAAGCTGATGTCCCACCTGGTCCTGCGGCGAGAGATTATCCAGCTCACGGGCAATTTTGCGCAGCGGATGGACAATCAAACGGTTGATACACCAGGTCAGCGCCACGCTCAGGATCAGTGTTAAAAGTAAGTAAGTAGTTACTAACGTCGAGACCCAACTCATCACGAACTTGTGCATCCGATACGCGTCCGCCTGTAGAACCAAATAGGCTAACGGCTGCGGATTGGCAGGGCGTTCAAGGGAGTAAAGCGGGAGCGAAATCTGCACCGGCAGCTCAAACATCCGCATGATCATCATCGGAACCGGACGCTCGGGAATAAAGCTCATCCGCAGCGCCTGGAATTGATTGGGTAACACCACATCCGCCCGGCTGACAATTCCTGCAGGTTGAATGCGCTGTAAAATGGTTTCTGCCTCGGGGATATCCCCTTTCAGAATGGCGGCCGAGAGCGGTAAACGAACCGAACGGGCGATACTTTCCAGTTGTGAAGCCGTGTTGTAGCGATTCTGCTGTACGGAATGAAACAGCAAAATAACGCAAAATATGAAAACAAACACCATAGTGACGGCAGACACCATCGCCATTTGTTTGATCGTTAAAGAACGGCTGACACGCAAATTGACTCTCCACAAACCCGAAGCATAGCGTAACAAAACGTTACCCTATTGCCGCCAGAGTATACCCGATTGCGACGAATTTAAGAGAGTCTAAGATTTCTATTAAGGATAATTCCGGTTACCAGTCCGCGTAAGGTGTGAGCGGTTCCGGCGGTAAGTCCATATCGCCCTGCCAGCCTGCAGCGGAGTAGCGCACGTAAAGCAGCGCATGGCTCGGGGTATAATCCTTCGCCTCCTGAATATCGACGCCCAAACCGACAAACCAGTTTGACGTTACGCGACGTTCCACAATCGCCCGCGCGGTATAGCCGGTTCCGGACGAACTGCTGCCCTCTTCCGGCTCGCTTCTGTCGCCGTATCGTCCCGGTTCATTGGTCGGGATCAGCCCCTGAATCGGGTAGCGCATCCCATCTTTGGTTTTGGAATGCGACCATGAGACAGAACCGCCCAGTTCCCATGACCAGTTTTCGGTGCGTTTACGCCAGGTCACAGGCACCGCAAAGGAGACGTACTCCTGCGGGCTGTAATAGCCGCCCTGACCCAGCGAATAGGAACTCAAATCTTTGTCGTAATGCCAGAGCATATTCGACAGCCCCACCGTCAGGCGTTCGTTGTTTTTGTTGATAATCTTGTAGTAATAGCCGGTCATCCAACGGATGCGCCAGTTATCCTCAACGTTTTTGCCCTCGAGCGCGTCCATGTTCAGACTCGACCAGATGCCGTTGGCTTCGCCTTTGTCATAACTAATGCTCGCGCCGCCACCGGTGGCACGCACGCCGCCCCATGTGGTGCCGGTGTTAGGATCTTTTTGTCCGGCAAACGCCAGCACGGAGCTGGAGATCGGCCGGCGATGGGCGTTAACGGTATAGCCAATCGGCCCTAAATCATTGCTGTAGCTCAGGCCGCCCACCACGTCGACGACGTTAAAGCCCATTGGCGTGGTGCCAATGTCCATCGCCCAGGTTTTGTTTTCCCAGCCCACCGCCACGCTCGCGCCGTTTGCGCTTTGATTGGTACTGCCGTGACATGGCGTTCCGGCGCACGTGCCCCATTTGGGATCGTAAGTCCCATCTTTGGTCTCAAACGAACCGGCGTTCATATTCACCAGATCGCTGCGGAAGAACATCCGTCCGTCGGACAGCGGCGCATCGACATGCAGCATGGTGGTGTGTGCTTTCAGATCGGAATACCCGCCGGTCCCGCTGGAGCCCCAGTAGTCATGCTGCAGCGTGACGTTGAGATCCTGCTGTTGATAGAGATCGCCCGCATCGCTGCGCACGCCGCGCTTAAGCCAATCGTCTTTTTCGTCATTTCGCGTCAGACGCGTAAAACTGTCGTTATCTTCAGGGCGCGTCGGGGTGATACCGGACGCAACCATCGCATCTTTATAGCTTTCTAGCGCCTGTTGCGGCTGGCCGTTACTGGCCTGGAAACGTGCTGCATCGCGCAGCACCAGCGCGCTGTCCATTGACGGCGGCTGCGATTTTGCCTGCGGAACCAGTTTGCTGAACGTATGCTCTGCGGCAGCTGTGTCGCCCAGCTCAGCCTGCGCCAGCGCAACGCGGCGCTGCATATTCACCGACGGCGGCTCGCTATTTTGCCCGGCGGGCAGTGTCGCCAGCTGTGCGCGTGCAGCGTCTTTATCGCCTTCAGAAAGATAGACTTCCGTCAGGCCAAGAATCGCATCAGTGTTTTGCGGTTCACGCTGCAAAACAGTGCTGTACGCGGCTTTGGCTGAGGCCCGATCGCCCCGCTGCTGCGCCCAGTCTGCCAGCGTTAAGTCGATACGCGTGGACTGCGGCTGCTGGCGTAATAGCGTTTCCGCCTCGCGCTCCTGGCCGCTATCGCGCAGGCGGTTGGCGGTTTCCAGCACCTGATCGCCTTGCAGTCGGTCAGCCAGTTCCTGAATATTGCCGTTCCATTTATCGCGTGAAAGCGTGTTGAGATGCGCCAGCGCGGCACGATCCTGATTATTGCCCGACAGATACAAACCGTAGGCATAAACCTGTTCCGGATCGCCCGGTTTTTGGCTCGCCAGCTGGCGCATCAGCGTATCCGCCTGGCTGCGCTGCCCGGCGCTGTAGAGATCGCGTGACAGACGATAGGTTATCCACACGTTGCCTGGATCGAGCGCCAGCCGACGGCGCTGAATTTCAGCCGCCTGGGCAAAACTGCCCAGGTTTTCCAGCTGTTCCGCCTGCTGCGCGAGCCGGTCGTTATCCAGACTGCGCTGGATATCATCGATGCTGCGACGCTGGCTGGCGGTAAGTGACTGGATAAACTGGTCGGCTTTTTCCGGTGATTGTGCGCGATAAATATTGGCCAGCCCGCGTACCGCGTTGCTGTTGCCGCTGTCCATGCGCAGCGCCTGACGATAAAAACGCTCGGCGGCGGCGTTATCTTTGCGTGCAACCGCCGCATCGCCCAGACCAAGCACCGCATAGCTGTCGGTATTGTCGATGTTGCGCGCCTGCTGATAATGACGTTCAGCCTGGCTAATATTATTGGCTTTCAGCGCGGCATCGCCCTGCTGAATCAGCAGCCAGTAGCGGTTGACCTTCAGCAGACTGTCCCATTTCCCGCGGTTATCGCTTTGCGGATCGAGCGCGATCGCCTTTTCAAACTGAGTGACCGCTCGCGCACGATCGCCGCGCTGGGAATACGCTTGCCCCAGCGCGCCCACGGCTTCGCTGTCGGCATGATTGGCGCTCACCGCCTGCTGTAGCTCGGCAACGGCTTTGCCGCCCTGGCCTGCTTCAACCGCTGCCAGCCCTTCGGCTTTGGCACGGAACGCGGGATCGGCTAAGCGTTTTTGCTGGTCATCCAACTGCGAGCGGGCTGCGGTGACGTTATCGCCCGTGCTGAACACCTGCAAATAATCCTGTAAGGCTTTGACGCTGGCGGCACTCACCGGCGCATCTTTGATCTGCTGATACCAGAGGTCTGAAGCGGCATCACGTCCAGCGTTGGATTTCGCCATTTGCCGCAGTACCGCAAAGCCTTCATCGCTGCGCCCGCTCTGGAACAGAAGCTGCGCCAGCGTGTTTTGCAGCTGCGTATCGCCAGGGCTGGTGAGATTAATTTTTTTGAGCTGGTTGATGGCCTCCACGCGACGTGCAGGATTCTTAGCGACAACGGTCCAGTATTCCGTCGCCAGTGCATCGTTTGGCGGATTACCAGCGAAGATTTTGTCGTAAGCGTCAATCGCTTCCTGCGTATGGCCAGTGGTCGCCAGTAAACGCGCCTGCTGTAATTCCTGACGCCCTTCTGGCGTCGAGAGCAACATGGCGTTTTGCGAAGCCTTATAAGCACTCGAACTCGGCGCGATACCCTTCAGGCGATCCAGCTCTTTTTGCGCGCCCGCATTATCGCCCTGACGCAGCAGATAGCGGAATCGCGCGGCGATCACGTCCGGATTATTCGGGTCGATCAGCTCCAGACGATAGAGCGACTGGCGTACCAGATCTTCGCGTTGCGTCGCTTCGCCCAGCCGAACCTGTTCCAGCAACTGTTTTTGCTGGGGAGAGTTGGCGGCCTGCGCCAGCGGCATCAGCGTTAAGCCAAGCGATAAACTGAGTAAACTTAATGAGAACTTGCGCATTCCTGGCCCCAGTCAGGGTGTAATTCACCCTTTGCGGTGAAGCGAAAACGATGCTGATCCCATCCTTGTCCGAACAGGGTCAGCACGTAGCTGTAATAGGCGTCATTGCCGGGAAAATGGTCGGCGACGCGCTGGCGTTGCACCGCTTGTGCATCACGGTCTTGTAAAAACGGCAGCAGCGAGGCGGAGAAACCGACCGGGCCATCGCCTGTGGGTTTACCGCTTGCGACATCAACCTTCTCCGGCGGGACGCCATTTTTTGTTGTGAGCGTCGCCATCGGTTTAAAACGTGCCAGCAGTCTGGCTTTTTGCGGATCGCGGTCGTTCATCATGCCCGTCCAGAGATACACGCGAATCGCGTCGTAACTGCCGATAAAGGTTTTTTCTGGCTGCAATTGCCAGCCTTTTTTTTGCTGATACTGCACCCAGTTGGGCGCAAATCCTTTTGGCGCGGTTTCCAGCAGCAAACGCAGATTCGTCTCGCGAAGTGTGGTCCACGGCGCGCCAAAGCGGGTGAAATAGTTCGCCAGCTGCGGCGGGAGATAGCTGGGGTTAAAGCGCCAGGCTTTCTCCTCGGTAAAACCGACGTTGCCGGGCAGGAGCATCAGCCCTAAACCCGGAACTTTGATCACTTCTTCGCTGGCGATGCGTTTTAGCAGCGCTTTGCCGGTGGCGGTGTATTGCGGCGCTTTCCACAAACGCCCTGCTTCCAGCAACGACCAGGCAATCCAGATATCCGCATCAGACGCAGAGTTTTTGTCGATCACCGCCCAGGTATCCGCATCCTTTTTTCCCCACAACCAGGCAGGCAGATGCTGACTCAGGGAGCCCTGGGCGAGATTGTCGCTCGTCCAGGTCAGCAGTAAATCGAACGCTTTGCGATCGTTGGCGGCCAGGGCAAAGAACAGCGCATAGCTTTGCCCTTCCGAAGTGCTGATTTTCCGCGCGTCACTGGGATCAATCACGCGCCCGCCATCGCTGATGTAGTCCTGTTTAAACTGCTCCCACGCGGGCCAGCTACAGGCCGCACGCGCATTCGCTGCCGCCAGAACCAGCGCGACCATCATCCACCCGCGAAGCGCGTTCATCGTCCGTTACTCGTTTTCCGAATGGAGACGACGACGGCTGATGATTCGCAGCAGACGCCACATCACCCACGCCAGCAACACCACGCTGATGGCCGCAAACACCGCCAGCAGAACCGGGTGATTGGACAGCGCATACCAGACGCGCTCAAACCACGGCAAGTGGCCGACATAGTAAACATCCCCCACGCGCAGACTGTTGACGCCAGACTCACGAATCACCGCCACGGAACCGAACATCGCCGCACGCTTGCCGCTGTCATTCATCGCCATGTTCAGCAGCTCATACCCGCGTGGGCTGTCCGCCAGCAGGGCAATGACGCTGCGCTGTTCGTTGTACGGAGACTGGAACCCGACAATCGCCGCCATTGGGCCTTCCGAGCTGACATTCGTCTGCACGCTGGCTTCGCGATCGGCGTTATCCGGCATGATGCTTGGGAACGTCGTCTGACGCAGCGGCGTGTTGACCCAGGATTCTGTCGCCTGAACCAGCAAGTCGATACGTTTGTCGTCTTTCAGTTTTTCCGGAATGTTGCCGATCACCATAATATCGGCGTCTTTGTTCTGAATCTGGCTGCCATCATCGGTCAACGTGACGTTAATGGCCGGTAAACCGGTTTGCGCACCCACTGCCGCCATGGCATCCAGCAGAGTAGCGATCTGCCCTTCGTTTGGCGTTTTAGGCATCACAACAATGGATTCTGACAGATCGGCCATGCGGCTGAACGGGAAGCTGGCGTTCGCAAACGCGCGCAGATCCGGCAGCGCAATGAAGTGATAGTACTTCGAGAAGTCGATCGTCGAATCATCGCCGATAACCACATGATTCTGCACCGGCTGGAAAGTAATACAGTTATCCACCGAGCCACCCGGCATCGGGTTCATGTACTGGAAATCAAAGCGTAGCTGGTTGACCGCGCCGAGTTTCAGCGCCGGAATCGAAACGTCCGTTTTACCGTCCAGCAGGCCTTGCAGTACCGGCAGACGCAGCAGCAGCTTGTTGGTGTCCTGGCTGCTGGTCAGCGGGAAGGATTGCAGGAACTGGTTGTTCAGGCTGATATCCATCCGCGAGCTGTCTTTGGTTGGCGGCGCGGTGTAACGATAGTTCAGCGCAATATCAATCCCGTTGCTGCGCAGCAGGTACATATCCGGCGGCAGATTCAGCGGGACGTTAATCGCTGACGGCTCAAGCCCCGTGGACTGAAGCTGCTCTTCATAGGTTTTCAGCTCGCCAAACGTCACCGCGCGGTCGGTGCGGATCCAGTTTGGCGCATCGTACGGTTTACGCGCCAGCAGCGGTTTAACATCGCCAATGGCAACGCTATTGCCACGGAACAGGACGTTGCCCTGAGCAATCCCTTTCGCGGCTTGCACTAAATCTTTATCGTCGCGGCCAAAGACCACCAGCAGTTTCACATACGGTTTGTCCGGATGATTCACCATTTCGACCACCGGGCCTTTCACATCAGGATGGTCGCGCAGGAATGATGGGCGTTTGTCGTTGGTGGCAAACACAATGGCGTTGCGATCCGGCAGTTTGTCGAACAGCACCGGGAAGCTCTGCCCGCGCCAGCCTGAACGGGAGCCAAACCACGAGGTGACGATGGTGGCCGCCTGCTGCTGGGTAATATCCGGCGAACCGGCAAAGACAACCGGCAGATTCAGCTCGCGGCTGTCACGCGGATCAAAGAACGGCACCGGGAACGCGGAGAGATCGTTTTTCACCGCCAGCGTCTGGTAAGTCATGCTCAGCGAGGAATTGCGGCTCACATCCATCCACAGCGTGCTGCTGGCCGGGTTTTCGCACACGTCGCGATAGTGACCGACAAACTCCAGACGCACGCGGTTAAAATCGGTGATAAACAGCGGATTAATCGGCACCTGCGCCAGCGTTTTTTTGCCCAGTTGCTCTTTGGTGACCGGCAACACGCCCATCAGCTCATCGTTGAGATAGACCTTAAGCTGGGACTGAACCGGCAGCAGAGACGGCGATGGCGTGTATTCGAGATTCAGCAGGGCATTCGACACCACTTCATCGCTGCGCATCCCAAACTCAACGCCGCCATTCGGGTTGATGCCGCGCAAAATCATGCTGCCCGGCGGCGGTGCGATCTGCGCAAACGTCAGCTTCACGTCACGTGACGGCGTGTTTTCAGCCACGATAGGCGCATTCGCCCCGTTAACGCCCGGCATCACCTGCCCAACCGCCTGCGCACCTGTCGGCGTTGCCGGAAGGGTGTTGCCCTCGGTTGGCTGATTTGGCACCACGTTTTCAGTTTGCATTGGCGCTGCGGTGACCACCGGATCGGTCGCTTGCGCGACGACAGGCACGGTCGGTGCAGGCGTTGCCGCCGTATTTTCAGGCGCCGCTTGAGCCATCATCGCGGGCAGCGCACTCATCCCAACCGCCACTGCACATATCCAGGAAAGTTTTCTTTTCATCGCGTTATCATCATTGTTGAGCCATAACCGGGTCCGGTTGCTGTATCGCCTCATCTCGCTCAGGACGACGAGGGATAAACGACACCACCCAGGAAACCAGCGAGGTAAGTGACCGGAAAATTATTTTCACTGACGGCGGAGCAAATTCTGCAAGATGGCGATAACCACGGAACCCCAACTTCAGAATATCCAGCAGGCTTTCCAGCGGTTTATCTTCCGGGAAGCTGTCCTGCCAGAGCGCCCACGTATCCGCGCGGGCAAACGTACACTGCACAAAATCGATATGTTGCTTCTTAGTGAGCGGCATCAATTGCAGCCCAACTTCATCCCCCAAAACGCGGACCACCTGCGTCGGGAAGACATACTCCTGCTGGCCGCGCTTGAGCAGCAATTTCACTTTTTGCCCCTCCAGCACTTTTGCCTGGCCGTTGATCTTGATGCCCAGACCGCCGTCCGAGAAGTCCTGAACGGTGCAGGAGAAAAGATGCCCATCTTCGCGGGCAATCGCTGCAGGCATGGAGATTTCGACGCGATGCGCGCGGCGCACCTGTTTACTCTCCACCGACACCGCCACTGCGCCGCCGAGGATAATCAGGTTGTAGAAGACCCACGCGAGGCTCACGATCACGGTCAGCATTTCGCTTTCCGGCCCGTAGAAATAGCGCCAAATCCCCACCAGCACCCCGACAATATTCAGCAGTACGAGGAAAATGTACGGACGGGAAATCACCCAGTCGACATACTCTTCCTCCACCAGGCCACCTTTTGCGGTAACGTTAAATTTGCCTTTGTGCGGGTTGATCAGCGCCACCAGCGTCGGCGGCGCGATGTACCACGCCAGCACCGTTTCGTAGATTTCACTCCAGAACGAATGGCGATATTTGCCCTGAATTTTTGAGTTCGTCAGGCTGGCGTGAATCATGTGCGGCAGCACGAACAGCGCGATCATCAACGCCGGGGCAAAGATGATGTACGCATGCAGCAGCAGGAACGCCAGCGGCGCGGTCAGGAAGATCAGCCGCGGAATACCGGACAAGAAGTGGAACATGGCGTTGAGATAACACAGGCGCTGCGCCATCTTCAGCCCTTTGCCAAACAGCGGGTTATCGAGGCGGAAAATCTGCACCATCCCGCGTGCCCAGCGAATACGTTGACCAATGTGCGCCGACAGCGATTCGGTCGCCAGCCCCGCAGCCTGCGGAATACGCATGTAGGCGGAGGTATAACCGCGACGGTGCAGACGCAGCGAAGTGTGCGCATCTTCGGTGACGGTTTCGACCGCGATGCCGCCGATTTCGTCCAGCGGAACGCGTCGAATCACCGCGCAGGAGCCGCAGAAGAAGGTCGCATCCCACATGTCGTTACCGTCCTGCACCAGCCCGTAGAACAGCGTCCCTTCGTTCGGCGTTTTGCGGAACCGACCCAGATTGCGTTCAAACGGATCGGGCGAGAAGAAGTGGTGCGGCGTCTGCATCATCGCCAGCTGTTTCTCTTTCAGGAACCAGCCCATCGTCATTTGCAGGAACGAGCGCGTCGGGACGTGGTCGCAGTCGAAGATAGAGACAAATTCGCCCGTGGCGTATTTCAGCGCATTGTTAATGTTCCCGGCTTTAGCGTGCTCGTGCGTGGTACGAGCGATATATTCCACCCCGACGCTCTGCGCAAACTGGCGAAACTCTTCGCGACCGCCGTCGTCGAGGAGCCAAATCTTAAGCTTGTCTTTCGGCCAGTCGATGCCCAGCGAAGCATAAATGGTGTTTTTCACCACGCTCAGATCTTCGTTATACGTCGGAACAAAAATGTCGACTGTCGGCCACACACGCGTGTCTTTCGGCAGCGGAACCGGCTGGCGATTCAGCGGCCACACGACCTGGAAATACCCCAAAATCAGGACAATCCACGCGTAAGTTTCGGCAAACAGCAGCACCAGGCCACACACCAGACTCACCGGGTCGTCCCAATTCAGCGTGGAAGTGTAGCGCCACCAGATGTAGCGGCAGGAGACGGTCAGCGACAGGACAATCAGCATCATCGCCGAGAAACGCCCCGGAATACGGCGCACCAGCAGCGCTACGCCCCACAGCAGCATCAGGAAGATAAACTGCGCGAGCGGGTTAAAGGGCTGAGTAATGCACACCAGTGCCAGAATAAGCGAGAAAACGACGATGATGCCCAGAATAAAGCGGCGTAATCCGGGATGCAGATGCCCCAGCTCTTTCTCGCTCTCAAGATGGCGGGTCTGATTTCTGACGCGGTCGGGCAGGTTTTCGAGCCACTGATGGTAGCGGCCACGCAGATTTTTAAAGCCGCCCATGCCGCGCCAGCGCGGTTCGGTTTTTTCTTTCTTAGCAGACGTGGCAATCAGCCACAGGGCCTGAATCGCGTAACGCGCAGGATCTAACGGCCTTGGCCTGTCAGGATTCAGATGCGGATACAGTTCGTGATGGCGTGCGCGAATACGCTGCCAGCGTGGGTGTTCGAGCGGGATAAAAATCCAGGCCAGGACCATCCAGAAACAGCCGAGCGCGGCGCTGAAGGGCGACGCGCCATGACGGCGGTAATTCCGGTAACGCTCGCTTAAACGGGCGCTGACCGGCGGGATGAGTAACCAGGCGGACGCGCGGCTCATGGGTGGCTCCTACCCGGTTCCGGACGTCCGGTATAGTGCAGCAGACACCAGTTGGCCAGCGTAAGGATCTCTTCGGCTGCCAGCGAGTCACCGCGATATTCACCCAGCGGTTGTTTTGATGCCAGGCATTCTGCAATCGCTTCGTCACGATGGACGATCATCGGCAGCAGACGGCGCTGGCTTTGCAGCCACACCTGATACAAATCATCCTGAATTTGGCTGCCGATACGTAAATCATTGATCAGAATATGTGCGCCCGCGGGCAGTGCCTGTTGATGCAGGCGAATATGGCAATTGGCATCGGCATTGACGATGGTCAGCATGTGGTCGCAGTGTTCGATTAACTGGCGAGTCAGCGGAGAAAAGCCGTTTGGCAGATCCAGCAAAATCCACTGGTAGTGGCTTTTTTCCTGCAACAATTGCAGGGCATCCGCAAAATATCCCAGCGTACCAAAACGGGTGTGCAGCGATTCCATCTCGCTCACGGTCAATTGACCAAACGGCAAGATATCAAGCTGCGAGGTATAACGTTGCGCGGTATCACGCCAGTCGCGGCCATCAAGCAGCGCGCGCGCCCAGCCGTCGGAGACGTCATAATCGACGTTAAAAGACATGCGCAGCAAATTATCAGGGCAGGCATCAATAACCAGGACGGATTCACCTAATACCTGTAATGACCATCCCAGCGCCGCTGCGATAGACGTCGTGCCTACACCGCCACGAATGCCCTGTAATCCGAGTATGGCCATCAATGGCTCCCTTATTGTTGACGGGCAAATTCAGCTAATAAAGGCCAGCGTTTAATCGCCGCCGCCAACTGTTCCCGTTGGGAAATATCGGTGTAATCTATTTCTGGCAATGAAAATGCCTGGCTAAGCGCCAAAAAATCGTTTTGGAATGTGTACCCCAGGCTAGAATCAACCGGCGTTGCAGGCTCATTATTATGCATTTTAGTTTCATCCCTTTATTAAAACCAAACGAACTACAGACGTAGAAAGGCTTCCTGCCAGCGAAAATTCATTTACATGCTAAATCTGATGCTCTTTAATTTCAATGTTAGGTTTATTTCTGCGCTTTCGCTAGTAAACTGAGATACAGGTAAATTAAACGCCAAGAGGGACACTGTGAACCCCATATTTTCAGTTGGTATCCAGTCATTGTGGTATGAATTGCGCCACATGCCAGCCGGCGGAGTCTGGTGGATTAGCACGGATCGCAATGACGATGCTATAAGTCTGGTGAATCAAACAATTGCAGCACAAGATAAGGGCGCAAAAGTCGCCGTTGTCACTATGGGTGAAGACCCTAAAAAAATCATCAGACTCAATGAAACGCGCGGTCCCGATAAAGTGCGTTTGTTTTCCATGCCCCATGAAGAAGATGGTCTATACTTTTTGCCCCGCGATATTCAATGCAGTATTGACCCTGAACATTATTTAGTGATCCTCAAATGCACAAATAATTTTTGGCAAAATATATCTTCAGAAAAATTGCGTCTGTGGCTGGAAAAGATCAATAAATGGGTGCGGGTTCAAAATTGTACGCTGCTGGTAATCAGCCCAGGCAGTAATAATGATAAGCAGTTCTCATTTTTAATGAGTGAATATCGATCCCTTTTTGGTCTTGCCAGCATCCGCCATCAGGCCGACAGCCATCTTTACGATATTGCTTTCTGGTGTAATGAAAAAGGCGTAAGCGCGCGGCAACAACTCACCCTTATGCATAATAATGGTGAGTGGCATGTTGCGCGGCAGGAAGAAACGGTCGTTCAGCCGCGTAATGATGAAAAACGCATTTTGAGTCACATTGCGGTATTAGAAGGTGCGCCTGCGCTTTCTGAATATTGGTCGCTGTTTGAAACCAACGAAGGTTTGTTTAACGAGGCCCGCACGACTCAGGCCGCCACGATTGTTTTTTCGCTCACTCAGAATAATCAAATTGAGGCGATTGCGCGGCAGATCCATACCTTGCGCCGTCAGCGCGGAAGCGCGTTGAAAATCGTCGTGCGTGAGAATACCACCAGCCTGCGCGCCACCGATGAGCGTCTGCTCCTGGGGTGTGGGGCAAACATGGTGATTCCGTGGAACGCGCCCCTTTCGCGCTGCTTAACATTGATCGAAAGCATTCAGGGCCAGCAGTTTAATCGCTACGTCCCGGAGGATATTTCGACGCTGCTTTCCATGACCCAGCCGATGAAACTGCGCGGCTATCAGAAGTGGGACACCTTCTGCGAAGCGGTCAGCAATATGATGAGCAACACGCTGTTGCCAGAAAATGGTAAAGGCGTGATGGTCGCGCTGCGCCCGGTTCCGGGCATTCGTATTGAACAGGCGCTGACGCTGTGTCGTCCAAACCGTACCGGCGATATCATGACCATTGGCGATAATCGTCTGGTGCTGTTTTTATCCTTCTGTCGGGTTAACGATCTGGATACCGCGCTGAACCACATATTCCCGCTGCCGACCGGCGATATCTTCTCTAACCGCATGATTTGGTTTGAAGACAACTTGATCAGCGCCGAAATCGTACAGATGCAAACGCTGGAACCTGAGCAGTGGGGCAAACCGCTGCTGATGGCGAGCGATGCGAAACCCGTTCTGAATGCTACGCATGACGGGCACGCCTGGCGCCGTACCCCTGAGCCGCTTCGTTTACTGAACGATGCGGAAGAGAGAGCTTCATCATGAATACCAGCGATATCATTCAGTTGGTGATCGTCTGCGCGATCATTTTCTTCCCGCTTGGCTACCTTGCACGCCATTCGCTGCGCCGTATTCGTGATACGACAAGATTGCTGTTTGCAAAACCCCGCTACGTCAAACCAGCAGGAACACTGAAACGGGCTACACACGTCAAGGCAAACCGAAAACATGACTAATTCTACTTATACTGCTTCGGCACCTTCGCCGCTTTGGCAATACTGGCGCGGCCTTTCCGGTTGGAACTTCTACTTTCTGGTGAAATTTGGTTTGCTGTGGGCGGGCTATCTGAATTTCCATCCGCTGTTAAACTTGGTGTTTATGGCATTTTTGCTGATGCCAATCCCCAACCTGAAGCTACACCGCCTGCGTCACTGGATAGCCATCCCGATTGGTTTTGTGCTGTTCTGGCACGACACCTGGCTGCCCGGCCCGGAAAGTATTATGAGCCAGGGTTCGCAGGTCGCGGGCTTTAGCGCGGGCTATATTCAGGATCTGGTCGAGCGGTTTATTAACTGGCAAATGATCGGCGCGATTTTCGTGCTGTTCATTGCGTGGCTTTTCCTGTCGCAATGGCTTCGCATCACGGTGTTCGTGGTGGCCATACTGATCTGGCTGAACGTGTTAACCCTGGCCGGCCCGAGCTTCTCTTTGTGGCCAGCCGGTCAAGCGACGGACACGGTCACCACCACGGGCGGTACGGCTGCGCCTACGGTCGCCACTGCCGGAGCTACGCCGGTCATTGGTGATATCCCGTCACAAACCGCGCCGCCGACCAACACCAATCTCAACGCCTGGCTTTCCAGTTTTTATAACGCAGAAGCCAAGCGCCAGACCAAATTCCCGGATGCGTTACCCGCCGATGCACAGCCGTTTGAACTGCTGGTGATTAACATTTGCTCCCTTTCGTGGGCGGACGTGGAAGCTGCCGGTTTGATGTCGCATCCGCTGTGGTCGCATTTCGATATTCAGTTCAAAGACTTCAACTCGGCCACCTCGTACAGCGGTCCGGCGGCGATTCGCCTGCTGCGCGCTAGCTGCGGTCAGCCGTCGCATAAGAATTTGTATCAGCCCGCAGCCAACCAGTGTTATCTGTTCGATAACCTCGAAAAACTGGGTTTCTCTCAGCACCTGATGCTCGGTCATAACGGTATTTTTGGCGGCTTCCTGAAAGAAGTGCGCGAAAACGGCGGCATGCATGCGCCGCTGATGGATCAAACGGGTCTTCCGGTTCCGCTGCTGGGCTTTGACGGTTCGCCAGTGTATGACGACACCGCCGTGCTACAACGCTGGCTGCAAACGGTCGACAAGGACAATAACGCGCGTAGCGCCACGTTCTACAACACGTTGCCGCTGCATGACGGGAACCACTATCCGGGCGTGAGCAAAACGGCGGATTACAAAGTGCGTGCGCAGAAATTCTTCGATGAGCTGGATGCGTTCTTTACCGAGCTGGAAAAATCTGGCCGTAAGGTGATGGTTGTGGTCGTGCCAGAACATGGCGGCGCGCTGAAAGGCGACAGAATGCAGGTGTCCGGGCTGCGCGATATTCCAAGCCCGTCGATCACCAACGTGCCTGCCGGGATTAAATTCTTTGGCATGAAAACCCCGCATCAGGGTGCGCCAATTGAGATTACCCAGCCAAGCAGCTATCTGGCGATTTCAGAACTGGTGGCGCGTGCGGTGGACGGGAAATTGTTTGTGGAGGACAGCGTGAACTGGAATCAGCTCACCAGCAGCCTGCCGCAGACGGCGGAAGTCTCCGAGAACGCCAACGCGGTAGTGATTCAGTATCAGGATAAACCGTACGTGCGGTTGAATGGCGGGGATTGGGTGCCGTATCCGCAGTAAGCGCTTTCCACTTATGGATGTAGATTGCTGCAACTTGATGATTTGCAGCATTTGCTCCCTCTCCATTTAGGGAGAGGGAGTACATTGTGCCAATCATCAATGTGTAGGGATTCCTCCACTCACGAGGAGAGGAGATCAATCATTGCTCCGCCAACCACACCAACATCTTCAGACTCGCCGAATAATAATCATCCTTCGCGGTGATATCCGGTTCGCCGGAGGATTGCCCCATCGTTAAATCACGCACTGCCAACAACCCACCTTCCATCATGTAAGGCGCGTATTCATTGGTCGTGACGTTCACCCAGGCGGGCGTTTTCTCGCGGCTGAATTGTCCAAACCAGCTGCGCCATGGCGTCAGTGACGGACTTTGCGGACTCGACCAGCGGATATACAGCGGAATACGGATCGCGTCATAGCTCATTCGCGGCGGCCAGGCGTTGGCCGGGGTCAGCTTGCCGCCCGCCGCCAGTGACATCCAGTCAGTCGGCAAATTCGCCGTGCCCGTGCCCATTTTGCCCAGCACCTTGTGCCCATCCTGAATCAGCTCGCGCCACACCTGCAAATGACTGCGATCGGCAAAGGCCTGCCAGGCAGGGAAAATAAAGTACGACGGATTCAAAATCACTTCGCTGTTGAGATTAAACCCCTGCGCGCCCGGCAGCATCACCCGGTAACCCGCATAGCGAATGACCGTGCGCGCCACCAGCGATTTGGTTATCGCATCGGATACCTGGCTGTAACGCGCGTCATGCCAGCGCGCGTCCGCTTTTAACAACGCCCAGGCGATCAGCGCGTCGCCATCGGAGGCATTATTTTTGTCAGGAATCGGGTCCGGCAGGACCGGATTGTAGCGCCAGTAAAACAGGCCGTTGCTTTTGTTTTTCAACGTACTGTCAGTCCAGTGCCAAAGCTTGTCGAACGCCGTTTTGTCATCGCTCGCCACTGCCATCAGCATGGCAAAGCCTTGCCCTTCGGTGTGCGAAACGTTGCCGTTGCCAGTGTCGACAACCCGGCCATCCGGCATCAAAAAGCGCGCTTTATAACTCTCCCAGGCCTGACCGGCCTGAGAGAACGGGGAAAATATCATAGTCATCATGACCGCCAGTGCGGCACATGCGGGCTTACGCATAATTAGCTCATTGTGGGTTGTGGTAACGGAATTGCACGTCTGAAAGGGAAAAAAGACGCTCGCGACTCACCGTCACGTGCGATTTTCCGCCCTGCCCCTGCATCCAGCGGACATAAAGCCCTTCCAGTATTGCACAGAAGGCATGACACCAGCGGCTTTGCTGATCCTCTACCCGGCTCACCGGCAGCGCCTGATGACGCAGCGTAAGATCGGTATCGCTGGTGTCGATCTCCACGCATCCCCAGCCAAAACGCGCCAGTTGCGCATTGATATTCGCTTCAAGTTCACCCACGGTTTCGGAGGCCGGGAGCGGATATTGATCGGCCAGCGCGATGCCCATCTGGCGTAGGAACGGCTGGCTTTCCAGCTCTCCCACGTTGCGTACCATGCCGTCCACGATCAGCGCCAGCAGATCAAACCAGCCTTCCGGCGTTTGCTGTCCGCGAAACCAGCCCAGCAGCGCAGGGTTTTCCAGTGTCGTTGTCATTATTTGTCTCCCAGCATGTAGCGGAAATAGAGGCCCGCCGTACTTTCGTTATAGCTGCCAAAGGTGTCATAACCCACTTTGCCGCCGATGGTCATGTCTTTGTTGACGTTGTAATCCACGCCAGCACGCATCGTATAGCCTATGCCGCTCTCAGAAGTGCCTTTGTACTGAGCCTCTTTGGTAAACCCAAGATCCGCCAGCGTTTCTAACGCTTTCTGGGCGTCAGGGCTGTCCGGGAAGTAATCGCTGCTGTCCTGGCTGTATGACTGATAGCCCACGGAGCCGCCGAGATTCAGTTTCCAGTTATCAAACTTCTGCGAATAATCGACAGGCAGCGAGACGCTAACGTAGTTTTGCGGGCTGAAATAGCCGCCCTGACCCATCGTGAACTGGCTAAGGTTTTTCGAGAAATCCATCCAGCCAATGCTGATCCCGGTTTGCACCTGACGGAAATCGTCGTGATACGGACGCACATACACACCCGCATTGGCGTTGATGCTGGTATTGCTTGCAACATTCTCGCCCAGATAGCTGTAACCACCACCGCCGACGTAAAAACCGGCATCGCCGTCATCGAAGCTCAGCTGCGCGGTGCCGCCGTTTTTGGTCACCCGTCCCCAGGTTTCGCCGGAATATTTATCCTTCATTCCCACGTAAGAAAGCAGGCTGTCGGTCACGGCTCGTCGTTCCCCCGTCAGAATGACCGACAGATAATTCGTGAGCTTCGGCGACCATTTCACGCCGCCCACCAGCGTGCTGAGATCCTGTCCCAGCGGAGTGCTGCCGATATCCAGCTTGTAGTCTTTGCCGCTCAACGCCATGTTTAGCTCAACGCCGTTGGCTTTTTGCGAGTCGGTTGACTCCGAGATCTTCTCGCCGGAATTGGGCTTATAAGTCGACTGGCTCAGCGCGGTAAGTTGCGGAGAATTCAGCAAGCGATCAAAACGCTCATAGCCAGGCTCAGTGAACGGCGTGAAATTCGACGCGTCTTGATAGGCGCTAAGATCGGTAAATGCCGGTCCATTAACGTTGTCATTGAGCGCGGCCTTCACTGCCGTACTGACGTTGCTGAGCGCATTTGCCAGCGGATTGGTACCGTAACGACGCCAGGCGTCACCGCTGGCACTGCCCGCACTCAACGTCACCGGTGTCGCGGTAAACTCGAAGCGCGATTCACCAAACGGCGAGCTGGACCAGGTCAGCGGCGCTTTGGCTTCGGTCAGTTTGCTGGTGCCCGATTCACCGTCGCGACCGCGCACCTCGACTCCACCTTGCAGCCACATGCCAGTCTGCTCATCCATCCGCTGCATCATGTCATCAACCTGGCGCAGCGTGCGGCTTTGGGCCGTCTCCTGCGGCAAATCGGTACGCGTGGTGCCCGGCAGCGTGGTGCCCGGCTCGCGTGCGGTTTGCGCCAGTTGCCACGGCAATGCGCTGTCGCTGGACGTTGTCGCGCCCACCGCCTGTGACGAACGGCTGGTGGTCATGAACGGGTTATCCGCCAGCAATAAACCGCCCATGGTCGGCGTGGCAGAGCTGTTGGTCGACTGCAGACCCAGCAGCTTGCCGCGCGCGCTGCGCAGATACGTCATCGCCTGCTGATGATTGCCCTGCGCCTCTTCCAGGCGTGCCAACAAAATCAGACGCTGCGGCGAAGTATCGCTTTGCAGGCCGTTGGCGAGATGTTTCGCTTTGACCACGTTATCTTCGGCCAGCGCCACGTCGATTGCGCCCACGCGAGCATCCTGAGTTGGCGTGTCGCGGGTCATCAGGTAGTCGTAAACCACGCCCGCTTCTTTGTTCATTTTGCCGGTCTGATACAGACGCGCCATCGCAAACATCAGATCGGTATTTTGCGGATCGCTTTGCAGGGCGCGAATCAGCTTGTCATACGCCGCCGCATAGTTGCCCTGCTCGCGGAGCTGATCCGCTTCGTTGATCACATAGCCGTTTCGCACGCCCGCAAGCTGCGTTGGCGTGCTGCGCGACAACAGTTCTGGATTCGAGAGGAAACTCTGCGCTTCGCCGTTCAGCCCGGCCTGATTCAGCACCGCCACCTGATCGGCATAATCACCCGCGTTCCCCTTCACGCCTTCACGCATATTGCTGCGCACCACCGACACCGCGGTAGTGAGGTCACCACTTTGCGCCAACATTCGCGCCAGTTTGCCCGCATCTGCCGGGCTTTCCGGCGGACGCGCCGACAGCGTTTTAAGCGTGTTCGCCGCTGCCACTGAGTTACCCTGCGCCAGATAGCGTTCAGCTGTCGCCATTTGTAGATTGGTGTTCACGCGCTGCGCCAGCTCGCGCATTTGCGGCGTCTGGCTGGCAGGAGAAACGCGCGACAGCAGGCTTTGAGATTGCTGCCATGCCCCACTTTCGCTGGCGAATAACGCTGCCGCGTACAGGGAACTTGCGCCCGCCCCCGGACGAGACGCGGGCTGCATCACCGCCGCAGCTTCGCCATCCGCGCCTGATTTTTGCAGCAAGCGTGCCAGATCGAGACGCAACCATGGGTCATCCGGTAAACGCGCTATGCCCTGACGCAGAATGCCGATCGCCTGTTCAGTATTGCCGTTGGCCGCCGCCTGCTGCGCCTGACGACGAATCGGATCGCCAGGCAAACCCGCCACCACACGCGGCTGGAGCTTCGCCTGCAAACTCTCTGGCAACGTGCGCAGCATCGCCTGTGCGTCTTCCGTTTTGTTCTGCTCTTTCAGAACGTAATAGAGATTTTCCCGCGCCGCGCCGTTTTGCGGCTGCTGGTTAATCAACTCACGCAGCGTCTGTTCGGCCTGCGGATAGTCTTTGTTATGGCGCAGCACGTCGGCGCGGAACAGTTTGGCCGCCGTTCCACGTTCGCCACTTTGCTGCACCAGCGGTGCGGAGAGCGCCAGCGCCTGGCTGACGTTGCCCTCTTTCAGCGCCTGCTGCGCCTGGGCGAGCTGACCGTAAAATGCGGCGTCGTCGGCCTGCGTTTGGCGCGCCGTTGACGCGTCTCCACCCTGGCTGGCGGCGCGACCGAGATATTGCGCAGCCGCCTGATAGTCACCGCTGCGCTGAGCGATATACCCCATTCCCGCCAGCGCGTCGGCGTCCTGCGGGTTGGTTTGCAGCACCTGCTCAAACTGACGTTTTGCCGCGTCGGTATTGCCGCTGTTCAGCGCGGTATAGCCTTCGCCTTTCGCGGCACCGCCGATGTTTTTGCGATAGTACGCCTGCACTTCGCTGTCCTGCGGATGGCGTTGCAGCCAGGTGTCGTAGAACTGCTCGTCACCCGCTTTAGGTCCCAGCCACAGCAGCGCCTGACGTAAACCGGCATCCGCGTCTTTGCTGCCGCTCGCCATTTGTTGTAACTGGATAATCCCGTCGCGGCGCGTGCTTTCCTGCCAGGTCAGCATTTTGCCCAGCGCCACGCGCGCGGCGTTGTCCTGCGGGTTTTGCGCCGCAAAGCGCTGTAATTCCGCGAGCGCCTGTGGATAGAGTGATTTATCGCTGCCCATGGTCTGGTAATACTCGGGCGCCAGACTTGCAGGTGGCGTGTCACCGCTGAACAGCGTTTTCCAGGTCGCCAGCGCGGCGGGAATATTGCCGCTCCGCGCCTGCTGACGGGCCAGGGTCAGCGTGCCCTGCGGGACTTGCGTCATCTGTTTGGCATTATCCAGCGATTGCAAACCCGCATCGCCCGGCGAGACTTTTGCCAGCCGCGCACGCCACTGCGCCGCGCCCTGCAAATCACCGTTTTGCTGCGCCCACAGCGCCATCAGATACAGCGCCTGGGTGTTGTTGGCATCAACCATCAACACCTTTTTGAGCGATTCGCTCGCCAGATCGTCATGGGATTTTTCGTGCCAGTAGTTGGCCTGGTCGAACAACGCTTTCAGCGCCGCATCGTTTTGCGCCGCATAAGCCGACGATCCAAATGCCAGCACGCCGGAGAGACAGATTGCCGATTTAATGGTTATTTTTTTCACTTTCCTGTCTCCGGATTCAAACGCTTACGCGCGCGCTTTTTCAGCCAGGCATACAGCCCCAGACCGCAAAGCGTACTCATGATCAGCCCCAGAATCGCCAGCAGCGCCGAGTGCTGGTTGGCGTACCAGACAATCATCATCTGGGTCGGCATTTCGCCGCTCGGGAACTGCGACCCCACGCGGAAGCTGCGTACGCCGTTTTCGTTGGTGATAATGGCCGCGTCACCGCGAATCCCGGCGTTGATGCGCGCAGAAGTTAAATCGTCATGCAGACGGGCTAACTGCTCGTCGTTACTGCCGAGCGCCATCACCACCAGACGATCGCTGCTCCATGGGGAACGGAAGCTGACAAACCCGCGCCAGGCTTCGTTCGAGGAGAAATAGCGGTCGGCTTCGACACCATCAGATGTCCAGTCGCCCGCCAGCCAGCGTTGCAGTTTCTGCCACGTTGACGGGGTGCGGACGCCCAGCGTGTTGTCATGGGAAGTAAACGGTGAACCGCTCAACAGTGCCTGGTTGAAGTCGTGCTGCGCCATGCCGCTGACCGCCAGAACATCCCGCGTGCGCAGCAGTTCGAGGTTACCACCCGCCGTCGGTACGCCGAGCACTACGCGGTTGTTGTACAGCGCCGTGCCGGTGGCATTGCCGGAACGCGCCGCCATATCCAGCAGCGTGGCGATTTGCGTTTCGGTCGGCTGCTCAGGTAGCAGCAGAACGGTTTGCGAATAATCGGCCAGACGCGTGAACGGGAAGGATGCGCCGACAAAATAGGAAAGATTCGGCAAGAGCGAGAAGTGGCGCGTGTGGCTCAGATCGATCCACGAATCTTCGTCAATGCGGCTCTTGATGTTGTTGTTCATCAGCACGCTACACGGCGCGTTCTCTTTCGCCGTGATGTTGAAATAGAGCGACAACTGGTTGTCACCGTAAATCATGTACGGCTCCAGCGGCATGTCGAACTTCTCCTGCCGCGCGTCGCCACCCACTTTATGCCACAGCGTTTCCAGCGCGCCCTGTTTGTTGACCGGCAGGTTGTGCAGGAATGTGTCGTTCATGGTCATGCTGAGCCAGGACTTGTTCTCGTCGATCCAACTTTCGGTCGGGAAACGGTAGCCGATATGCAGCGGAATGGTTTCGCCGTCCCACAGGAACAGATCCGGGGCCGCGCGGAATGCCACGCGCAGCGGCGCATGCCAGATCCCGGTGACGGTCAGGCTTTGATCCTTGCGGATCAGCTCTGAGAGCTTCACCGGACGATCGGTTGGGATCCAGCGCGGCGCGTCGTAAGGTTTGCTGGCCGGGATCGTCTGCGTGGGGATCGCCATGCTGGCGGTTTGCTGCGTGAAATTGCCCCGCGTCAGTCGCCATGCGGCGGTGCGCAGCGCGGCTTCATCGTTACCGACGATCAGCAGCAGTTTATAAACCGGGTTCGCCGGGTTATCGATAATCTGCAGCATCGGCTGAGAAGACTGCGGCAGCGTCAGGCCGCCGATTTTCTCGCCCGGATGGCCAATCAGAATGCCATTTTTCTCGGGTAGCGTGTCGTGCAGCGCGGCAAATGAGACGCCGCGATAATCCGCCTGAATGCCGAGCCAGGAGGAGATCGATGCCGCTGCACCGAGCGTATCGCTGCTGAGCGTGGGCCCAAAGGCGAAAGCAATCGTGGCGGGTGTCATCTGCATCGAATCAAAGAACGGGCGCGGGAAATGGCTGAGATCCGCGCCGATATCGAGCTGCTGGCCTTCCAAATCAAAGCGAGAATCCGGCAGGATGGTGACGCGGTATTTTTCCGACAGATCGCGCTGGCACTGCATCGCATCGCCATCGTTAATCTTGAAGCTCAGGCTGTTGCTGGATACCAACAGCGCAGCGGGGATATCCAGCTGGAAGCGAGACACGTCGCTGTCCGCCGCACCCAGCGGCACGGTACCGAGCGGCTGGCCGTTGAGCATCAGCTGCATAGTGGCGTTGCGCGTTGCCATTGCCGGAGAGACTTTCAGGTTTAGCGACAACTGCGCGTTGGTGATGACCTGATCCATCGGCAGAGTGAAGTTCATCCCGCCCTGTAACTGGCCGCCGCTGAGCACCAGGCCCTGCGACTGGCCCATCTGCGCCACACTGATACTGTTTACCGTGGACGGCACAAAATTGGCCAGCACTGGCGCGGTCGGCGCGGGCATTTCTACCGGCAAGAGCGCCTCAACAGAGGTTTCTTCGCCATGCAGCGGCAGCGCAAATAAGGAAGCCGCCAGCAAAGTCAGTTTTGTCAGATGCTTCATGCGTTGCCGTCCTCCTGCACCTGCGCTTGCGCGCGGCGGTTCTCCCGGCGCGTTTTCCACGTCAGCCAGAAGAGATCAAATACGCAGCGCACGATCGTCAGCAGCGAACGGAACGGATTATCCTGCGGTTTTGGCGGTTGGATCCACGCATCAGCGCGAGCCAGCACCACGCGCACCAGTTCACGGCGGCGCGCCAGCGGAATCTCTTCAAACATCAGGCGGATATACTCTTCGTCTGTGGCGACCACTTTCACCGGAATGCTGATCGCCCCCGATTGCAGCAGGAGTTCCACTTCTTCGATTTCATCCGTCAGATGGCGTTCATCCGGCAGTTCAATGCGGCAACCGCCCATCGATAAATCCGCCGTCTGGCTGCGGGAAGAGATCCCGCTGGCGTAGTGGATCAGCACCGGGATTTTGACGTCGATACGAATAGTTTTGCGCGTCTGGCGCGTTTCACGGGCGACGGCAATCGCCGCCAGCAGGAAGATCAGGCTGTAAAGCCCCCAACCGACATTGAGCGCGATAACGCTGGGATCGACGCCGTAGTAGTCGTGGGCGCATGCGCGAACAATACCGGCAATAACGCCGATGGCCAGCAGAATGGCGATCACCAGATGCGGGCGCACAACCCGGAAATCGAAGTAGCCGACGTTAAGCAGCGCGCCTTTATCCGTCACGTTGAACTTGCCGCGCTTCGGGAAAATCATGGTCACAGCGGTTGGCAATACCAGGTGGAATGCCAGCACCAGATCGTAGATTTCACCCCAGAAGCTGTAGCGATAGCGGCCGTTCATCCGCGAGTTGAGGTAAATCGCCAGGAACAGGTGCGGCAGCGCATAGGCAAACACCAGCCCCGCCGACGAGTGAATGATGTTGAGGTTGAACAGCAGATAGGCCAGCGGCGCGGTTAAGAACGCGATGCGCGGCAGTGCGAACTGATAATAGAGCATGGCGCTGAGGTAGCACAGGCGCTGCTGAATCGTCAGCCCGCGGCCTAACAGTGGGTTATCCAGACGGAAAATTTGCGTCATGCCGCGCGCCCAGCGGGTACGCTGGATGACGTGCAGAACCAGGCGTTCGGTGGCAAGACCGGCGGCCAGGGGAATATCGAGGAACGCGGATTTCCAACCGAGACGCTGCATTTTCAACGCGGTGTGCGCATCTTCGGTGACGGTTTCCACGGCGAAGCCGCCGATCTCTTCCAATGCGCTACGGCGGATAACCGCACAGGAGCCGCAGAAGAACGTGGCGTTCCAGTTGTCATTGCCCTGCTGAATCGGGCCGTAGAACAGCGTCCCTTCATTCGGGATATTTCGCCCGACGGAGAGGTTGCGTTCGAACGGATCTGGCGAATAGAAATAGTGCGGCGTTTGCACAAGCGCCAGCTTGGGATCTTTCAGGAACCCGCCCACGGTGGCTTGCAGGAAAATACGCGTGGCGACGTGGTCACAGTCAAATACCGTGATCAGCTCGCCCTGCGTCAGCTTCATCGCGTGGTTCAGGTTACCCGCTTTGGCGTGGGAGTTGTCGTTACGGGTGATATAACCCACACCAACGTCTGCCGCGAAGACGGCAAACTCACGGCGCTTCCCGTCATCGAGCAGGTAGATTTTCATTTTGTCGCGCGGGTAGTCGATACACTGCGCGGCCAGCACCGTATCACGCACCACGTCCAGCGATTCGTTATAGGTTGGGATGTAGACGTCAACCGTCGGCCATTTCGACATGTCGTCGGGCAGCGGGACAATTTCACGCTTCAGCGGCCAGACGGTTTGCAGGTAGTTGAGCAGCAAAAGCACCCAGACGTAGACTTCCGCCAGAAATAACCCCATGCCGAGTATTGTTTCAATCTCAGAATTAAAATGCAGGGTTTGCGTCAGGCGGAAATACATATAGCGGGTCGACATCAATAATGACATCACCACCATAATCACGGAAATACTGCGTCTTTTGCTAAAGCCCATTAAAAACAGAAGGCCAATACTAATAAAGCCAAAGATATATTGTTTCTGGCTGTCCATCGGCGTGATGATGATGAGCAAGGCAACAGGAATCATTGCTAAGGCCAGCAAAATAAATAGAAACTTTTTCATAGGTTGCTCTGCCTGAGTTTAGAACCCTGAATGACGCGGAAGGGTGTGAACAGTACCGTCACCCACTTTCACCCCAAGAATACCCGCGACTTTTTTGGCAATAAGCTCAATGTCGAAGGCTGCGGCGGATGCCGGACTGAAGTCAAATACGGACTGTTGGGAGGCATTTGCTTCGCCAACGCTTTCATCGCGGTGCACAACGCCCAACAATTTGTCGCCAAGTTTATTTTCGACAAAGGCCGTCACATCACGACTGATTTGTCGGCGGTTGTCGCTTTGATTGAGGATAAAATAGTGCCCGGCTTTATGATTGAGCGCGCCGCCCGTCAGGCGTTGATTCTCAATTTGTGGCAACAGAGAAAGTGAAGCGGTGTCCGCCATCAGCGTAATCAAGTGCAGATCCGCCAGGCGCGACATTGCTTTTAAGGCTGGCGACGGTCCCGGTGGGAAATCGGCAATAATAATCAGCCCCGGATAATTCAAAAGGGTGCTTAAACCGCGCGTGAGGAAATGCTCATCATGGGTGAGGCGTTCTTCAAACGCCATGCGTTGCGGTTCGGTGGCATCACCGTATGGGAGTACAAACAGGTTTCCACCGGCAGTCAGCACAAACTGACTCCAGTCGGAGGATTCTGCTGCTCTGGCAACGTAGCCACGGGTGTCGGAAAGCGGCACGCCAAAATGCAGACGCAGCGCGTTTTGCACATCGAAATCCAGCGCTAAAACCTTGCTTCCCGAGCGCGCGAGCGCATAGGCCAGATTTGCGGTCATGGTCGTCTTACCCACGCCGCCTTTTGGCGAACAAATGCAAACTAACGGCATGTGGCGATCCTTTCCAGCAGGGAATTCAGGGGCTGATTTTTTTCAGCGGTGGGCTTCGGGGTGTTCGTCGCAGGAGCGAACAGACGCGAGAAATTCACCTCAGCAGGCGCAGGCATAACGGCGCGGGTCGATTCAGGTGCAGGTGCAGGTGCAGGTGCAGGTGCAGCAGATACAGTGTCAGGCGTAACGGCAAGCTGTTCGGCAACGTCATGTAATATCGAAGGGGCATCATGAGACACCGGCTCAATCACAACCTTATCAGGCACGAAGGCAGCATCCGTCAGCGCAAATGCCTCTGGAGTGACAGGTTGAGGAACGGATAAAGAGACGTGTCCTCCGGCGGCAAGGGCATTTGTTTCCGTTGCAGGAAGAAGTTGATTAAGAATGGCCCAACTTCCTTGCTCGCTCACCTGATTTTGTCCGGAGAAGTCTTTAAAATCGAGCGCCTGATTGCGCGTTTTGTCCTTAAATCGCTGCAAATCATCATAATGATTCATAGTTATACTCATGATTTACAAATGAATAATGTACACACCACAGTTTGACTCACGTGGTCATTTACGATCGACAGACGAGTTTTATTCAGGTGTAGGTATACAGTTACGTTGCAGAGTTAACTGAACGCTTATTATGGGCATGCTTAAATTATGGTTTTAATGCCGGATTGTTTATTTACGACTTAACAGTAAACATCGACTCGACACATGCTAACTGTTTTTGATCGAAAAAAACACGGTGCGCTTATTGGCTTAACTAAAATAAATTCATGGGGTTATATTTTATATAAAACTCACAAATCCAGATTTAAATAGTGATTTAAAATGATTTGTTAGATTTAATATCTACTTACGGTGACCATTGATTTAATAAAAAGTTACCCTGTGAAATATTTAGAAATACTTTTTCGTCGTTAGTTTTTACCGATTTTCGTTAACTCCTTATTCTTACTAATATTCTTTCCAGGCCTACTACTTTAGGGGGGCTTAATATACGCGCACGCAAAAAAAAGGGAGCCAGTGGCTCCCTCTGGTTATTCTGCGCTTCGCAGTGAAATTTCGCCACCAACCCACGGCTTCACAATACCGTCCTGTTCGAGCAGGAGAGCACCTTGAGCATTGATACCACGAGAGGTGCCAAAGATTTCCTTATCACCAATAATCAGTTTCACCGGGCGGTTGATAAAATTATCCAGTTTTTCCCAACGACTCAGGAACGGTGACAGCCCGTCTTGCTCAAAGAGGGTTAACGCCTCACGTAATTCTTTAATAAGGCGAACAGCGAGGGTATTACGATCAATAGTTACGCCCGCTTCCTGCAGCGTGATCCAGCCCTGATTGACCACATCCGTCTGCACGTTCCGCATGACCATATTAAGACCCGCACCGATCACGATCTGCGCAGCATCCCCGGTTTTCCCCGTCATTTCGACCAAAATACCTGCAAGTTTCCGATCGTTCAGATAGAGGTCGTTAGGCCATTTTACGCGGACTTTATCAGCGCCCAAGTCGTGAAGCACTTCAGCAATCACAATACCGATCACCAGACTTAAACCGATGGCGGCAGCCGGACCTTGCTCAAGACGCCAGAACATTGAGAGATAGAGATTTGCGCCAAACGGTGAGAACCACTTGCGCCCTCGACGTCCCCGACCGGCCTGCTGGTACTCAGCAACGCAGCTGTCACCAGAGTTCAGTTCATTGATACGTTCTAGTAAATACTGGTTTGTGGAATCAATAACGGGCAGAACGGTCACTTTTCCCTGCTTCAACTGGCTGCGAATGACGTCCTCATCCAGTAGCTGAATAGGTTCCGGTAAGCTATAGCCTTTTCCGGGTACCGTGAAAACATCAACTCCCCAGTCGCGCAGGGTCTGAATGTGTTTATTGATCGCCGCACGACTCATGCCCAGGCGCTCGCCCAGTTGCTCGCCCGAGTGAAATTCACCATCAGCAAGAATGCTGATCAGCGTTAATGGAACGGTATTATCTCTCACGCAATCGTCTCCACGGCATTCACTTCACCAGTACGCCCGATAAAACGGACCTCTGGCTCAAGCCAAACCCCGAATTTATCGCCAACGCATTGGCGAACATAATGGGCCAAAGCAACGACATCTTCGCTGGTCGCATTATTTTCATTGATCAGTACCAGCGCTTGCTGGCGATGGACCGCAGCACCACCTTTTACCGAACCTTTGAGCTGACATTGATCGATTAGCCATCCAGCGGCGAGCTTCACGTATCCATCTGCTTGCGGATAATGCGGCGCGTTAGGCCATTCAGCGAGCAATTTTTCTGCCGTTTCGGAGCTAATAACAGGGTTTTTAAAGAAACTACCGGCATTTCCATTCACTTTGGGATCAGGAAGTTTCGTCATTCGCATATGACATACCGCGTCGAAAACTTCACGTGCAGTGACTTTTAGCGGATCGAGACGGGTTAAATCACCGTAAGTTAATACCGGCTGCCAACGTTTTGCGAGGCGCAAACCCACGTACACGATGACATAACGATCCTGATATTCGTGTTTGAAAATACTGTCCCGGTAACCAAAGCGGCACTGTTCCGCAGTCAGGCGACTCGTTTTGCCTGTCGCCAGTTCGATGCAGTCGACATAGTCACAAACATGTTTAAGTTCAATGCCATAAGCACCGATGTTCTGAATGGGGGATGAGCCTACACAACCCGGGATCAGCGCCAGATTTTCCAGGCCAGCCATCCCATTTTCAAGCGTGAATTGCACCAGTTTATGCCAGTTTTCGCCCGCGCCTACATGCAGGTGCCAGCTATCATCCGTTTCACTAACCTCAATGCCCATAATGCGGTTAATAATGACTGTACCGGCAAAATCTTCAAGAAAGAGGACGTTACTTCCCTCACCGAGAATCAGAACGGGTTGATGATTTTCAGTCGCCATGTTCCACGCATCAAGAAGTTGATGAGTATTGTCGGCACGTACGATGTTATCGGCAATTCGTTGAATACCAAAGGTATTCCAGGGCTTAAGGTTATGGTTCATAGACGCTATCCTGATGCAATTTCTGCGATAGTTTACCGTATATGTGAGTCGATAGGGGATTAGTTTGACAGGAGGGAGTCTGCGATCTTACACAAAAACACAAGCAAAAAACCCCGGACCTTGCGGACCGGGGTTCTTCTTTATTGATGCCTGGCAGTTCCCTACTCTCACATGGGGAGACCCCACACTACCATCGGCGCTACGGCGTTTCACTTCT
>NZ_JBWLAQ010000012.1:0-99228 GCF_056490165.1 Lelliottia sp. GFLA7
TGGTCCCACCTGACCCCATGCCGAACTCAGAAGTGAAACGCCGTAGCGCCGATGGTAGTGTGGGGTCTCCCCATGTGAGAGTAGGGAACTGCCAGGCATCAATAAAGAAGAACCCCGGTCCGCAAGGCCCGGGGTTTTTTGCTTGTGTTTTTGGTGATAATGCTCAGAAAATAAGCCAGGCTGATAAGAAGTCCAGATGTTTACTGCTTCAGTAGCCACTCCTGAATAAAATCAGCAATCTCATCCGTGTTATTGAGATCTAATACGGGCACCTGTAAAGTCAGCAAAACATCACTGGCAACGGCAATCACATCCTCATTTAACATTAACTCATCGACCCCATGCCCGGTACCTTTCCTGAATAATAGAATCTTAGTCACTGGTTCATGCTTAAATCCCTCAACTAATACCAGATCCAAAGCGGAATGATCCATGCGACTCACAAGATAATTGAGATCGAGTGTGTCGTTCTCAGGTGTCTCAGTCATTAGTGCCCATCGCTGCGTACTGGTAACCATGGTTTGTGCGGCTCCAGCGCGACGCAATTCGTAACTGTCCTTACCCGGTTTATCGATATCCATATTGTGATGGGTATGCTTTATTACTCCAGTACGAATACCTCGCTCGTAAAGCGCAGGAATGAGTTTTTTTAGAAGCGATGTTTTGCCTGTGCCACTCCATGCGGCGATGGCTAAAACGGGTTTCATACAATCCCCTGTATATTTCGCAGATCTTCAGGTGTATTCACGTTAATAAAAGCAGATTTTTGATCGCTAAAATCGACTGAATGACCGCCGGATTGACGCATGAACATCATCACTCGACGTTCTCCGGATACTAGGTACGTTTTTAATTCTGCAATTAACTTTCGGTTAATCAATGCAATAGTAGGATGATCTCGCTCGCCATCATGTACCCAGACGACAGGGGCATTATTCCGATTGCTCACCAGACGCTCAGCAAGACAAGCTGGAATAAAAGGAGTATCGCAGGGACAAAAGAGAAACCATTCACGCTCAGACTGCTGCATAACGCTGAGCATACCGGCTAAAGGCCCCGGATAATCGTCCAGACTGTCTTGATAGACGGGATAGCCACTTTGCTGGTAAATATCGATATGCCGGTTAGCACTAATCGCGATGGCATCGACTTGCTTACGAAGCGTATCGGCCACATGCTTCCATAAAGGCTTTCCATTTAGCTCTTGTAAGCCCTTATCTCTTCCCCCCATTCGCGTCGCTCTTCCACCTGCCAGAACCACGGCGAGTACTTCCTTGCATTGATTCACAAATATCGCCTCTTTTATTGTGGGATTGACCCTGATAACGTATTCCCATAAACGAAAGGAGCATCGCAATGAAATGTAAACGTCTGAATGAAGTTATTGAACTCCTCCAGCCAGCCTGGCAAAAAGAGCCGGAACTGAATCTAATCCAATTTTTACAGAAACTGGCGAAAGAGTCAGGTTATGACGGCGAACTGACCGACCTTTCTGATGACATTCTGATCTATCACCTCAAAATGCGCGATTCCGCAAAAGATGCTGCGATTCCGGGGATAAAGAAAGATTACGAAGAAGATTTTAAAACCGCACTTCTACGCGCCCGCGGCGTAATTAAAGAGTAAAACCTTGTAAGAGGCGCCACCGAAATCTCTGTGAAATGATATCCTGAATCATTCGTATAATTTCCGGATGATCGGATGAACGACAAGTCTTTTACTTTCCAGACATTACACCCGGATACCATTATGGATGCCCTGTTCGAACAGGGTATCCGCGTAGACTCCGGGTTAACACCTCTTAACAGCTATGAAAACCGCGTCTATCAATTCCAGGATGAAGACCGCCAGCGTTTTGTCGTTAAGTTTTATCGGCCTCAACGGTGGTCTGCTGAGCAAATTCAGGAAGAGCATCAGTTTGCTCTGGATCTCGTAAATGATGAGATTCCTGTAGCCGCGCCGATCCAATTTGATAACCAAACGTTACTGACGCATAAAGGCTTTTTTTATGCTGTTTTCCCAAGCCTGGGCGGCCGTCAGTTTGAGTCCGATAACATCGATCAAATGGAGTGGGTTGCTCGCTATCTGGGTCGAATTCATCAGACTGGCCGAAAAAAAACCTTTAACGCCCGTCCTGCGATCGGTATTCAGGAATATTTAACAGAACCCCGCCAGGTTTTCGAAACCGCCACGCTGATCCCCAAGGCCCTGAAAGCGAACTTCCTTAAAGCGACCGATGCACTGATTAACGCGGTTGCGATGCACTGGGATGGTCAGGCAGAAACGTTGCGCCTTCATGGGGATTGTCATGCCGGTAATATCCTATGGCGAGATGGTCCTCTGTTTGTCGATCTCGACGATGCCAGAATGGGACCCGCGGTTCAGGATCTCTGGATGCTGCTGAATGGTGATAAAGCGGAACAGCGCATGCAGCTTGAAACCATTATTGAAGCATATGAAGAATTTAGCCCCTTCAATTCAGATGAAATCGCTCTGATTGAACCTTTACGCGCCATGCGTTTTGTATATTATCTCGCATGGTTAATCAGGCGTTGGGACGATCCCGCGTTTCCTAAAAACTTCCCGTGGCTGACCGGGGAAGATTACTGGCGCAGCCAGACAACCACATTTATTGAGCAGGTTAAGGTTCTTAATGAACCTCCACTGCAATTAACGCCAATGTATTAATCGGAAATATCAGGAGAAAGTTGATTATGAAAAAAATATGGCTGGCGCTGGCAGGTATGATTCTGGCATTTAGCGCATCCGCTGCTCAATTCAGCGATGGCAAGCAGTTCAATACCCTTGAGAAACCGGTTGCCGGTGAGCCTCAGGTACTGGAGTTTTTCTCTTTCTATTGCCCCCATTGCTATCAGTTTGAGGAAGTGCTGCACGTTTCTGATAACGTGAAGAAAAAGTTGCCTGAAGGCACCAAAATGACCAAATATCATGTCGAATTCTTGGGTCCATTGGGCAAAGATTTGACCCAGGCTTGGGCTGTTGCACTGGCGTTAGGTGTGGAAGATCAAGTTACCGCGCCAATGTTTGAAGCCGTACAGAAAACCCAAACCGTTCAGACGACGGCTGATATTCGCAAAGTCTTTGTTGATGCCGGTGTGAAAGGCGAAGATTACGACGCTGCATGGAATAGCTTTGTAGTGAAATCCCTGGTCGCCCAACAGGAAAAAGCTGCCGCAGATCTTCAGCTGCAGGGTGTTCCAGCCATGTTCGTTAATGGCAAATATCAAGTAAACCCGCAAGGCATGGATACAAGCAGCATGGACATTTTCGTGCAGCAATATGCTGACACCGTAAAATATCTGGTTGAGAAGAAATAAAAGAAAACGCCGGCTAACAGCCGGCGTTTTTGTTTGGCAATTTAATCCTGTTTATCAGCTCATCTTTATCATTCCATAGCGTGTTTAGCCAACTCTGGAATCGACGCTTGAAATGCTTATCGCTAATGTAATCGCCGTGTAACTCTTCATTCACCTCTACAACGCTAACCCTTCGCACCAGCAATGCATCATGAAATTACAGAATGTCGAAACTGTGCGCCAAACGACTGGAACCGGAAGCAATAATTTGATCACGCCGGCGAGAATAATGGGCACAGAGCGAAAGAGAGTGACCAGAACTCAGCTTTAAGGTGAATGCAGCGAGAAATCTCGACATGATGGGTTTTTGAAGGTGGTTAACTGATAATCAACGAGGGTACCGTTAACGCAGGGCGCTGATTTTATCAGTAAACCTGGCGTCGAATATGCTTTCATTCTGCGATTATGTGGAATTGATTTTGCAACAGAGTTTTCACCCGAAACAATTTTGGCGCAGGGAATATCCACATAGAGTAAATAATCAGCAACCGGAAATATACAGGTAGAATCCTTTCATAGTCGGTTGATCATAAAGCATAAATTATTAAAATTGATATTTAGAATGACATGATTATTCATATGTCATGAAAGTATTCACAAAGTTATCCACAGTTTTAATTTGCGAGTGATCCTCAGGATCGCGAAATCTTTTCCTGGACACGGCGCTAAAAACTGATGTTTTCATCCGTCTGTGGCATCCTTGAACCATAAATTAATTAAAGGCACGTACACTATGGTTCAGATCCCAGAAAACCCTCTTATTCTCGTCGATGGCTCTTCTTACCTTTATCGGGCGTATCATGCGTTTCCTCCTCTGACCAATAGCGCGGGGTTGCCGACCGGCGCGATGTACGGCGTGCTGAACATGCTGCGCAGCCTCATCCTTCAGTATCAGCCATCGCATGCCGCGGTCGTTTTTGACGCGAAGGGCAAAACGTTCCGCGATGAACTGTTCGAGCATTACAAATCCCATCGTCCCCCTATGCCGGACGATTTGCGTGCGCAAATTGAGCCTCTGCATGCCATGGTGAAAGCAATGGGCTTGCCGTTGCTGGCCGTTTCTGGCGTTGAAGCTGATGACGTCATTGGCACGCTGGCGCGTGAAGCTGAAAAGTTAGGCCGTCCGGTGCTAATCAGCACGGGTGATAAAGACATGGCTCAACTCGTCACCCCTGGTATCACCCTAATCAATACCATGACAAATACCATTCTTGGGCCAGATGAAGTCGCCACCAAATATGGCGTGCCTCCAGAACTGATTATCGATTTCCTGGCCTTGATGGGTGACTCCTCAGATAACATCCCAGGCGTGCCGGGTGTAGGCGAAAAAACTGCGCAAGCGCTGCTTCAAGGGTTAGGTGGGCTGGACACCCTGTATGCTGAATCAGATAAAATCGCTGGCTTAACATTCCGTGGCGCGAAAACCATAGCCGCGAAGCTGGAACAGAACAAAGAGGTGGCCTACCTCTCCTACAAACTGGCGACCATCAAAACCGACGTTGAACTGGAACTGACCTGTGAACAGCTTGAGGTGCAGCAACCTATTGCTGAAGAGCTGCTTGGCCTGTTTAAGCAATATGAATTCAAGCGCTGGATAACCGATGTCGAAGCCGGCAAATGGATGCAAGCTAAGGGCAGTAAACCTGCCGCGAAGCCAAAAGACACCATTGTCGTCAATGCTGAAGACGAAGTAGAAGAAGAGGCGACGACGCTCTCTTATGATAACTATGAAGTGGTGCTTGAAGAGTCTCAGCTCATTGCCTGGATAGAAAAACTGAAAAAAGCGCCCGTTTTTGCTTTTGATACCGAAACCGACAGCCTTGATAACATCTCTGCCAATATGGTGGGTCTGTCATTTGCGACGGAGCCTGGCATGGCGGCTTACGTTCCTGTCGCGCATGACTATCTTGATGCCCCTAATCAGATCTCCCGTGAGCGCGTACTGGAATTAATGAAACCGCTCCTCGAGGATGAGAAAGCCAAAAAAGTTGGGCAAAACCTCAAGTTTGACCGCGGCATTTTGCAAAATTACGGCGTTGAGCTGCGCGGTATTGCCTATGACACCATGCTGGAATCGTACATTCTGAACAGTGTCGCGGGCCGCCATGATATGGATTCGCTTTCAGATCGCTGGCTTAAGCATAAAACCGTCACCTTTGAAGAGATCGCCGGTAAAGGGAAGAATCAACTGACGTTTAATCAGATCGCGCTCGAAGAAGCGGGCCGTTACGCGGCGGAAGACGCCGACGTCACGCTGCAACTGCATCTGAAAATGTGGCCAAAACTGCAAAAGCAGGAAGGCCCGCTGAATGTATTCGAACATATTGAAATGCCGCTGGTGCCCGTTATTTCGCGCATTGAGCGCAATGGCGTCAAAATCGATCCGGCGGTGTTGCACAAACATTCTGAGGAGCTTGCCCTACGATTGAGTGAGCTTGAGCAAAAAGCCCATGAGATTGCCGGAGAGCCGTTCAACCTGTCCTCCACCAAGCAGTTGCAGACTATCTTGTTTGAAAAGCAAGGTATCAAGCCGCTGAAGAAAACGCCTGGTGGTGCACCATCAACGTCTGAAGAGGTACTGGAGGAGCTGGCACTCGATTACCCATTACCTAAAGTGATTCTGCAATACCGTGGTCTCGCCAAGCTTAAATCGACTTATACCGATAAGCTTCCGTTGATGATTAACCCAAAAACCAGTCGCGTTCACACCTCTTATCATCAGGCGGTTGCGGCGACAGGGCGTTTGTCCTCTACTGAGCCAAACCTGCAGAACATCCCGGTTCGTAATGAAGAGGGGCGCAGAATCCGTCAGGCATTTATCGCGCCGAAAGATTATCTGATTGTATCTGCCGACTACTCGCAAATTGAACTGCGCATCATGGCGCATTTGTCGCGGGATAAAGGCTTACTGACCGCATTTGCCGAAGGCAAAGATATCCATCGCGCGACTGCAGCAGAAGTTTTTGGTTTGCCACTGGATAGCGTGACCAACGATCAGCGCCGTAGTGCGAAAGCGATCAATTTTGGTCTGATTTACGGCATGAGCGCGTTTGGCCTTTCTCGCCAGCTAAATATTCCGCGCAAAGAGTCGCAAAAATACATGGACCTCTACTTTGAGCGTTATCCAGGCGTTCTGGAATACATGGAACGCACGCGCGCGCAGGCGAAGGAAAAAGGTTATGTCGAAACGCTGGACGGCCGTCGCCTTTATCTCCCTGACATCACGTCAAGCAATGCAGCTCGTCGAGCTGGAGCAGAGCGAGCGGCGATCAACGCACCGATGCAGGGCACGGCAGCCGACATCATCAAACGTGCAATGATTGCAGTGGATGCTTGGCTTGAAAAAGACAAACCGCGCGTGCGCATGATCATGCAGGTACACGATGAACTGGTGTTCGAAGTTCATCATGAAGATCTGGAAGCCGTTTCTAAAAAGATCCATGAACTGATGGAAGGCAGCATGACATTAGATGTGCCGTTGCTGGTGGAAGTAGGAAGCGGTGAAAACTGGGACTTGGCTCACTAATGATTCGATGCGTAATGCGCTTTTTATGTAAGTAAGCAACATAACAGTGTGCATTATGTGACATTCATTAGATTTACCTATGTAAAGAGTGAAAAAAAACTACAAAAAATGCTTTGTCCAGCGATAAAAAAAGAGTAGAGTTATTCGCGTAGGGTACAGAGGTAAGATGTTCTATCTTTCAGACCTTTTACTTCACGTAATCGGATTTGGCTGAATATTTTAGCCGCCCCAGTCAGTAATGACTGGGGCGTTTTTTATTGCGGCAAAGAAAATTTTCGGCAAAAAAAAAGCGCGGACATCGCCGCGCTTCTTATCACTCTTCCGCTTCTACAGCGGGTTCCAGCCCGTTATACCAACTGTCTAGCTTTTGACGTAAAACATCGACGCCTTGCTTTTTCAGCGATGAAAACGTCTCAATTTGCACGTCACCGTTGAATGCCAGTGCGGCTTCACGCACCATCTTGAGCTGCGCTTTACGCGCTCCGCTGGCCAGCTTGTCGGATTTGGTCAATAGCACTAGAACTGGGATTTCACTCGCTACCGCCCAGTGGATCATCTGCTGATCGAGATCTTTCAGCGGGTGGCGGATATCCATCAGCACAACCAGACCTTTCAGGCACTGGCGTTTTTCAAGATATTCACCCAGGGCTTTTTGCCATTTGAGTTTTACCTCTTCTGGAACTTCCGCATAGCCGTAGCCGGGTAAATCAACCAGTCGCTTGCCTTCAGCCACTTCAAACAAGTTAATAAGCTGAGTACGCCCTGGGGTTTTTGAGGTACGCGCCAGGCTTCTCTGATTAGTCAGCGTATTGAGGGCGCTGGATTTCCCTGCATTAGAACGGCCCGCAAACGCCACTTCAATCCCGGTATCAGGGGGTAAGTGGCGAATATCAGGCGCACTGGTGACAAAATTCGTCTGTTGATAGTTCCAGTTAGTCACGTACTTGTCTCCAAAATTCTTATTCTGAAAGGGATTATACCTGAATGCAGGCAAAAGGCTTTCCCTTCGCGAATGCGGCGTACGTTAACACCTTCTCCATTGTGAGATATCCGCCATGATATCTATGGGACATTTCAGACTAATGCCAGGCTTTAAAATAACCAATCCATTTAAAATCAAAGAGTTGTTTTTAAGTATTTTTCCTAAAATCCTTTTTTGTACACTTTCGTTACTTGTCAGAAGAACTGAAAAAGGTAAAGTAGCACCCACGGCGAGGATGCCATCAGGATTATGACTTAAGGATGAGGGTCAGGAGCGCCAGGAGGCGAAGACTCAGGATTACAAGGACGACACGCCAGGAGGCGTTTAAAAGGGAAATGGAACCGTATCACGGATGATTGCGCTAAAGGATAAACAGGGTTAGTTGTTGGCGAACAGGGATTGTAAAACCCGTTTAGGGTGGTGAGTCAGGAAAAAAGGCGACAGATTGCTCTGTCGCCTTTTTTCTTTGCTTGCTTTCTGCTAGATTTCGCCGCAATTCTATACTGAATAAAACGGCTTAAAGATAAGACATCATGAAAAAACCGACCTCTGCAGCGGGCGCGAAACGCCCGACAAAAGCGCACCGCAAAACACGTGAAGAACTGAATCAGGAAGCACGCGATCGCAAACGTGTTAAAAAGCACAGTGGGCATTCTGCGGGGAGCCGTGCGAATGGTAGCAGTGCATCAGGTTCTGCTGCACAAAACAGCAAACAGAAAGATCCACGCATTGGCAGTAAAACGCCAATTCCACTGGGCGTGACGGACACCCCAGTCGTCAAGCAGCACAAACCCAAGAGCGAGAAACCTATGCTTTCACCGCAGGCTGAGCTGGATATGCTGGAGAATGATGAGCGCCTGGACGCGCTGCTGGAACGCCTTGAAGCAGGCGAAAAACTGAATGCTGATGAGCAGAAATGGGTCGATGCCAAACTAGACCGTATTGATGAACTGATGCAGCAGCTCGGTCTTTCTTATGAAGATGATGAAGACGACGAAGAAGAAGAGAAGCAAGACGACATGATGCGTCTTCTGAAAGGTGGAAACTAACATTTGCACCCGGCAGGCTCTATCGTCCTGCTTATAACCCTTCCGGTTATATGTTATCTGGTGTGGTTATTCGTTAAACTACGGCGGTTGTCGCGGCGACAGAGGTTGTTGCGCACCCGAATGATGACCCGCAATGGGGTAAAAACGGGCCGCCGTATACGAATGCGACACCATCGGAAGGAGTGAACATGTCTGTACTGAGCATCGACTGGGATCTGGCCCTGATCCAAAAATATAACTATTCCGGGCCGCGTTATACCTCATATCCGACTGCGCTGGAGTTTGCCGAAACGTTCAGTGAGGCTGATTTTCAGCAAGCCGTGGTGCGTTATCCTGAGCGCCCGCTTTCGCTGTATGTTCACATCCCTTTTTGCCACAAGCTCTGCTATTTCTGCGGCTGTAATAAGATCGTGACTCGCCAGCAGCATAAAGCCGACCACTATCTTGATGCCCTTGAGCAGGAAATTCTGCACCGCGCACCGCTTTTTGCTGGCCGTCACGTTAGCCAGCTGCACTGGGGCGGCGGTACGCCGACCTATCTGAATAAAGCACAAATCAGCCGCCTGATGGATCTGCTGCGGGCAAACTTCCGGTTCGATGCTGATGCCGAAATTTCTATTGAAGTCGATCCGCGTGAAATTGAACTGGATGTCGTCGATCACCTGCGCGCCGAAGGCTTCAACCGTCTGAGTATGGGGGTCCAGGACTTCAACAAAGAGGTCCAGCGTCTGGTTAACCGCGAGCAGGATGAAGATTTTATTTTTGCTCTCCTGAACCATGCTCGCGAAATTGGTTTTACCTCAACCAATATTGACCTGATTTATGGCCTGCCGAAGCAGACGCCTGAAAGCTTTGCCTTCACCCTTAAACGTGTGGCAGAGCTGAATCCCGATCGCCTGAGTGTCTTTAACTATGCGCATCTGCCAACGCTGTTTGCGGCGCAACGTAAAATCAAAGATGCTGACCTGCCGTCTGCGCAGCAGAAGCTCGATATCCTGCAAGAAACCATCACGTCATTGACGGAAACTGGCTATCAGTTTATCGGTATGGATCACTTTGCCCGCCCGGATGATGAGCTGGCCATCGCCCAACGCGAAGGCGTGCTGCATCGTAATTTCCAGGGCTACACCACTCAGGGCGACAGCGATTTACTGGGCATGGGCGTATCCGCCATCAGTATGATCGGCGACTGCTATGCGCAAAACCAGAAAGAGCTGAAGCAGTATTATCAGCAGGTGGATGACATCGGGAACGCGCTGTGGCGCGGGATTGCTTTAACGCGTGACGATTGTATTCGCCGCGACGTTATTAAGGCGCTTATCTGTAATTTCCGCCTCGATTTTGAGCCAGTAGAAGCGCAATGGGATCTTAACTTTTCTGATTATTTTGCCGAAGATTTGAAGCTGATCGCCCCGCTGGCGAAAGATGGGCTGGTGGATGTGACGGATAAAGCGATTCAGGTGACGCCGAAAGGGCGCTTATTAATTCGTAATATCTGCATGTGTTTTGACGCCTATCTGCGCCAGAAGGCACGACTGCAGCAGTTCTCAAGAGTCATTTAAGCAATAAACCGGAGGCACAAGCCTCCGGTTTGAACTTTACTTATTCCATTCCTAACTCTTTCAGCTTACGCGTCAGGGTATTTCGCCCCCAACCTAGCAGTCGAGCCGCTTCCTGTTTGTGCCCTTGAGTGTGGCGAAGTGCGGTCGTCAGCAACGTACGCTCCATCTCTGGCTGTGCCTCTGACAATAAATTTTGATGACCGGAACGCAGCGCGCGATCCGCCCATTGCGCCAGAAGCGTTGCCCAGCTATCGGGCAATGACTGCCCGTTGCTGCTCTCTGGGGCTGTCGCTTCAAACAACTCACTCGGTAAATCCTGGATCAACACTTCCTGACCGGCAGCCATCACGGTGAGCCAGCGGCAGGTGTTTTCAAGCTGGCGCACGTTTCCGGGCCAGGCGAGACGAGTTAATGCAGCATCGGTCTCCGGATGCAGGAGTTTGGCTTCCACACCCAATTCGCGGGCAGCAACCTGCAAAAAGTGGCGTGCCAGACGGGGAATATCTTCACGGCGCTCGCGCAGCGGCGGCAGATGAACGCGGATAACGTTCAGGCGGTGGAACAAATCCTCACGGAATTTGCCTTCCTGAACGCGTTGCTCCAGGTTCTGGTGCGTCGCGGCGATAATACGCACGTCCACTTTCACCGGCGCATAACCGCCGACGCGATAGAACTGACCATCGGCCAGTACGCGCAACAGACGAGTCTGCACATCCATCGGCATATCACCGATTTCATCAAGGAACAGCGTCCCGCCATCGGCTTGCTCAAAGCGCCCCTGACGAACGGTGTTCGCACCGGTAAAGGCCCCTTTCTCGTGACCAAACAGTTCCGACTCGATCAAGTCTTTTGGAATCGCCGCCATATTCAGCGCGATAAACGGCGCTTTCGCACGCGGACTGTGGCGGTGCAGGGCGTGGGCAACCAGCTCTTTACCGGTCCCGGACTCACCATTAATCAAAACGCTGATGGATGAGCGCGATAAACGCCCAATGATGCGAAACACGTCCTGCATGGCAGGCGCTTCGCCAATAATATCGGTCGTTGGCCCAAACACTGGCGCATTGCGCGGCTGTTGCTGTTCCTGATAATGACTGATCGCGCGCTCAACCAGCGCTACCGCTTCGTCGATATCAAACGGCTTGGGTAAATAATCAAATGCACCCTGCTGGTACGCGCTCACGGCCGCATCCAGATCGGAATGTGCGGTCATTATGATGACCGGCAACATCGGGTGGCGCTGCTTGATTTGCTTCAGTAACGCAAGCCCGTCCATTCCCGGCATGCGAATATCAGAAAGCAGCACGTCCGGGGTTTTGGTGATGAGCGCGTCAAGCACTTCGCTACCGCTTTCAAAGGTGGTGCAGTTTAATCCTGCTCCGGTAAGCGCGCGTTCGAGCACCCAGCGAATGGAACTATCATCATCGACTACCCAGACTATCCCTCGTTGCATCGTCGTCACCTTATTTTTTTATTGGCAGGTAAACCGAAAACTCGGTATGACCCGGCCAACTGGTAAATTCAATTTTGCCGGAGTGTTGATCGATCAAATTGCGGGCAATGGACAACCCAAGCCCGGTGCCGCCTTCACGGCCGCTCACCATCGGGTAGAAAAGCGTATCTTGAAGGTGCGATGGAATACCCGGCCCGTTGTCTTCAACGTCGATTCTCGCCGCCAGGCGATAGCGCACGCCGTGTAGTGTCAGCTGGAATGCCGTGCGGGTACGTAAAACAATTTCGCCGCCTTCGGGGCCTAACGCCTGAAGAGCATTGCGCACGATGTTCAGCAGAACTTGCTCAACCTGGTCGGGATCGTGCGGTAATTCCGGCAGGCTCGGATCGTAATCGCGAATCAGTTTGACGTTAGGTGGGAGCTCCATCGACACCAACTTCACGACCCGCTCCGCCACTTTATGAATACTTTCCGTTACGTGCATACCCGGCTGCTGCGGCCCAAGTAAACGGTCAACCAGATTGCGCAGGCGGTCGGCCTGTTCAATGATGACGTTGGTATATTCCGCCAGCGCAGGGTCTGGCAGCGCCTTGGTCAACAGCTGTGCTGCACCGCGTAAACCGCCTAATGGGTTTTTGATTTCGTGGGCAAGGCCTCTCACCAGATCGCGTGCAGCAATCTGCTGTGCATGCTGAAGCTGTTCCTGGCTGAGCCGACGCAGATTATCCATCGGCGCCATTTCCAGTAAAATCAGGCCGTCCGGCAAGCGTTGCGCCGTTAACGAGAGAATATGCGAGCGTCCGTCGATAACCAGGGTCACTTCGTTGTCGGTAAACCCCTGACCGGCAGCCAAACTTTCCTGCATCAACGCGATATTCAGTGAAAAATAACTCAACAGTTCCGGTAAAGGTGTGCCGAATAATTTGCGTGAGCTTTGGGCGAGCAACTGCTGCGCCGCAGGGTTGGCGTAATGGACCGCCAGCTCATCATCGACAAGTAAGATACTGTTGATTAAAGAATTGAGGATCTGCCCAGCATCGGGCAGCGCGCCAGTTGCCATTCAGCAGTCTCCTGGAGTAGGTGCACTAATTTAGTGCAGTATAGCTTTTTCGTCGTGAAAAGCGCGTCAGATCAGTCTGTTGGTGGAGAAAAAAGCCCATCCGAAGATGGGCTGAAAGTTTCCACGGCAACAAAAATCTTCTCGCGTCTTTCTCGCCACCACTGCGTTGGCAACCTTCGTTAACCCCGGCCACATAGCTGTCTATGCCCCGGAGATTTACTCAGTTGCCGCCTTGCTGCGACAAGAAATCCGCCGAATAGGGTTTTCTTTAATGCTGACTTAAACGCTGTAGTACAGCTCGAACTCAACCGGGTGCGGAGTCATGCGTACGCGGTCGTTCTCTTCGATACGCAGGCCGATGTAAGCATCGATTGCATCGTCAGTGAACACACCACCCGCCGTCAGGAACTCACGGTCGGCGTCCAGCGCGTTCAGTGCTTCTTCCAGAGAGCCTGCAACCTGTGGGATCTCTTTCGCTTCTTCTGGCGGCAGGTCATACAGGTTTTTATCCATGGCTTCGCCAGGATGGATCTTGTTCTTAATGCCGTCCAGACCCGCCATCAGCAGTGCTGCGAAGCACAGGTATGGGTTAGCGGCTGGATCCGGGAAGCGCACTTCGATACGACGTGCTTTCGGAGATGCCACCACTGGGATACGGATAGACGCAGAACGGTTACGCGCGGAGTAAGCCAGCATAACAGGGGCTTCATAACCTGGGACCAGACGCTTGTAGGAGTTGGTCGTTGGGTTTGCCAGGGCGTTGATTGCTTTAGCGTGCTTGATAACACCGCCGATGTAGAACAGCGCTTGCTCAGACAGACCCGCATATTTGTCACCAGAGAACAGGTTTACGCCGTTCTTGGACAGGGACATGTGGCAGTGCATACCGGAACCGTTGTCGCCAAACATTGGTTTTGGCATAAAGGTCGCAGTTTTACCGAAGCGGTGAGCAACGTTGTGCACCACATATTTGTAGATCTGAATTTCATCCGCTTTTTTGGTCATGGTGTTAAAGCGGGTTGCGATTTCGTTCTGGCCCGCCGTCGCCACTTCGTGGTGGTGAGCTTCAACCACCAGGCCCATCTCTTCCATGATCAGACACATGGTAGAACGGATGTCCTGTGAAGAATCGACCGGAGGAACCGGGAAGTAACCGCCTTTCACGCCAGGACGGTGACCTTTGTTACCGCCTTCGTATTTGGTGGAGGAGTTCCATGCGCCTTCGATATCATCGATAGCCACGTGGGAACCGGAAATGGACGCACCAAAACGAATGTCGTCGAACAGGAAGAATTCTGGCTCTGGCCCAAACAGAACGGTGTCTGCAATGCCAGTAGAGCGCAGGTACTCTTCAGCGCGTTTAGCGATGGAGCGTGGGTCGCGATCGTAGCCCTGCAGCGTGCCTGGCTCAAGAATGTCGCAACGGATAATCAGGGTAGACTCTTCGTAGAACGGGTCAATGAGCGCAGTCGTTGAATCTGGCATCAGCACCATGTCGGATTCGTTAATGCCTTTCCAGCCACCGATAGAGGAGCCGTCAAACATTTTGCCTTCTTCGAAGAATTCGGCATTTACCTGGTGAGCAGGAATTGTGACGTGCTGTTCTTTGCCTTTGGTATCGGTGAAGCGCAGATCAACAAACTTCACTTCATGTTCGTTCAGCATCGTCAAAACGTGTTCAGCGGACATACTTAACTCTCCCGGATTGGTCATTGTCGTCGTGGTAACGAGGTCTTCAATTCTGTGTAAGGCTGGCGTTGTCGCCATCTTTTTGCCGTATTTTTATAAAGCGAAATCTGTGCCAACTTTCAAATTACCCCCAAAAGGCGCTATCATGCACACCATAGTGCAAACGACCTGCACCACGAACGTCACATTGCACCATTATAGTGCTTCGATGTGAACATTGAGCACCATAATGGTGCGATTTCCGTTAAAGTGCACTTTTTACGCTGCGTGAAAGCGATCACAAAGCAACTCTGCAATACTTGTTTGCGGAGGATGTTTGTGATCCTGTTTAGTCCTGCGATTAATCCGTGTACAATAACGCGCTATTTCTAAATGCCTGAGGCAAAGTTGTGATCGAAAATCTGCGTAATATCGCCATCATCGCGCACGTTGACCATGGTAAAACTACCCTGGTTGACAAGCTGCTACAGCAATCCGGTACGTTCAGCAATGATCGTGCGGAAGCCACCGAACGCGTGATGGACTCCAACGATTTGGAGAAAGAGCGTGGGATTACCATCCTCGCTAAAAACACCGCTATCAAATGGAATGACTACCGTATCAACATCGTTGATACCCCAGGGCACGCCGACTTCGGTGGTGAAGTTGAACGTGTAATGTCCATGGTAGACTCCGTTCTGCTGGTCGTTGACGCAATGGATGGCCCAATGCCGCAGACGCGCTTCGTAACCAAAAAGGCATTTGCCCATGGTTTGAAGCCAATCGTGGTTATCAACAAAGTTGACCGTCCTGGCGCGCGTCCTGACTGGGTTGTGGATCAGGTCTTCGACCTGTTCGTAAACCTGGATGCAAGCGACGAGCAACTCGACTTCCCAATCATCTATGCATCAGCATTGATGGGTATCGCGGGCAACGAACACACTGATATGGCGGAAGACATGACCCCGCTGTACCAGGCTATCGTTGACCACGTTAAAGCACCGAGCGTTGATCTTGACGGTCCGTTCCAGATGCAAATCTCCCAGCTGGATTACAACAACTACGTTGGCGTAATCGGCATCGGTCGTATCAAACGTGGCCGTGTGAAACCTAACCAGCAGATCACTCTGATCGACAGCGAAGGTAAAACACGTAACGGTAAAGTCGGTAAAGTACTGACTCACCTCGGTCTGGAGCGTATTGAATCCACCGAAGCTGAAGCGGGCGATATCATCGCGATCACCGGTCTGGGCGAACTGAACATCTCCGACACCCTTTGCGATCCGCAAAATGTCGAAGCGCTGCCAGCGCTGTCTGTTGATGAACCAACAGTTACCATGTTCTTCAACGTCAACACCTCTCCGTTCTGTGGCAAAGAAGGTAAATATGTTACCTCTCGTCAGATTCTTGACCGCCTGAACAAAGAGCTGGTGCACAACGTGGCACTGCGTGTTGAAGAAACCGAAGATGCGGACGCGTTCCGTGTATCCGGTCGTGGTGAGCTGCACCTGTCCGTTCTTATCGAAAACATGCGTCGTGAAGGCTTCGAACTGGCTGTGTCCCGTCCGAAAGTTATCAACCGTATGATCGACGGCCGTTTGCAAGAGCCGTTCGAGAACGTGACGCTGGACATCGAAGAACAGCACCAGGGTTCTGTGATGCAGGCAATGGGCGAGCGTAAGGGCGATGTCAAAGACATGATCCCTGACGGCAAAGGCCGTATTCGTCTGGATTACCTGATCCCGGCACGTGGCCTGATCGGCTTCCGTACCGAGTTCATGACCATGACGTCTGGTACTGGTCTGCTGTACTCCACGTTCAGCCACTACGATGACGTTAAACCGGGTGAAATCGGCCAGCGCCAGAACGGCGTGCTGATCTCTAACGGCCAGGGTAAAGCAGTTGCGTTCGCACTGTTCAGCCTGCAGGATCGCGGTAAGCTGTTCCTGGGTCACGGTGCAGAAGTTTACGAAGGCCAGATCATCGGTATTCACAGTCGTTCTAACGACCTGACTGTAAACTGCCTGACCGGTAAGAAACTGACCAACATGCGTGCTTCCGGTACTGACGAAGCGACCACGCTGGTTCCAGCACTGAAAATGTCTCTTGAGCAGGCTCTGGAATTTATCGATGACGACGAACTGGTAGAAGTGACTCCTACCTCCGTACGTATCCGTAAACGTCACCTGACTGAGAACGACCGTAAACGTGCGGGCCGTGGCAGCAAAGACTAATACGACTCCTTTTTAAGGATGCGTAGTCCGGGCTAAGCGAAAGTGATACCCGGCAAAAAAAGCCGCTGAGTTTCAGCGGCTTTTTTATTGGCACCCATTCAGACCCCCTCCTATGCGCTAAGCTGAACCTGACGCATAGCCAAAGCTTATCTTTCCCGCTACAGTTATTTCTTCACGGCGCAAAGGGAGATAAACATGCTTTATATCTTTGACTTAGGAAATGTCATCGTTGATATCGATTTCAATCGGGTGCTGGGCGCATGGAGCGATTTCAGCCGCGTGCCGCTGGCGACGCTCAAACAGAACTTCGCAATGGGCGAGGCGTTTCATCAGCACGAGCGCGGTGAAATCAGCGATGAGGCCTTCGCAGAAGCGATGTGCCATGAAATGGTTTTGCCGCTGAGCTACGAGCAATTTTCCCACGGCTGGCAGGCGGTCTTTGTGGCGATACGTCCGGATGTTGTCGACATCATGCACAAACTGCGCGAGCATGGGCATCGCGTGGTAGTCCTGTCCAATACCAACCGTCTTCACACCACTTTCTGGCCGGAGGAATATCCGGAGATCTGCGCAGCAGCCGATAAAATTTACCTTTCCCAGGAGATGGGCATGCGTAAACCGGAAGCGCGAATTTACCAGGCCGTCTTGCAGGCCGAAGGTTTCTCCGCCGCCGATGCGGTCTTTTTTGACGACAACGCCGATAATATTGAGGGTGCTAACCAGTTGGGTATCACCTCAATTTTGGTGACCGGGAAAGAGACGATACCGAATTATTTTGCGAAGCAGGTATGTTAAAAAACGTTCATCAAAAAGCTTCACATCACACCCGTCCGTTTCGGGCATGGATAAAACTGCTCTGGCAGCGCATTGATGAGGACAACATGACCACGCTGGCGGGCAATCTCGCTTATGTGTCGTTGCTTTCGTTGGTGCCGCTGGTGGCGGTGATTTTTGCGCTGTTCGCTGCATTTCCGATGTTTTCGGAAGTCAGCGTCCAACTGCGACATTTTGTCTTTGCTAACTTTATGCCGGCAACGGGCGACGTCATCCAGCGCTACATCGAACAGTTTGTCGCCAACTCCAGCAAGATGACGGCGGTCGGCGCCTGCGGGCTGATCGTCACGGCGCTGCTGCTGATGTATGCCATTGATAGTGCACTCAATACCATCTGGCGCAGCAAAAAAGTGCGGCCAAAAGTTTACTCTTTCGCCGTCTACTGGATGATTTTGACCCTCGGCCCGCTGCTGGCGGGGGCAAGTCTGGCCATCAGTTCTTATCTGCTGTCTCTACGCTGGGCCAGCGAGCTGAACACGGTGATTGATAACGTGCTGCGGATCTTTCCGCTGATTTTGTCGTGGCTCGCCTTTTGGCTCCTTTACAGCATTGTGCCGACCCTTCGTGTCCCTAATCGTGATGCCATTGTCGGTGCCCTGGTTGCGGCCATTCTCTTCGAATTGGGAAAAAAAGGCTTCGCACTTTACATCACCACATTCCCTTCCTATCAGCTGATTTATGGCGTGCTGGCTGTCGTGCCGATTCTGTTCGTCTGGGTCTACTGGACCTGGTGCATCGTCTTGCTTGGGGCGGAAATAACTGTCACTCTCGGGGAATACCGCAAACTCAAATTAGCCGCAGAACAAGAAGAAGCAGACCAACCATGATTGCATTGATTCAGCGCGTAAACCGTGCCAGCGTCACCGTGGAGGACGAGGTGACGGGTGAAATTGGCCCAGGACTTTTGGTGTTGTTAGGTGTCGAAAAGGATGACGACGAGCAAAAGGCCAATCGCTTGTGCGAGCGAGTGCTCGGCTATCGCATTTTCAGCGATGCAGACGGCAAGATGAATCTCAACGTCCAGCAGGCCGGTGGCAGCGTGCTGGTGGTGTCTCAATTTACGCTGGCGGCCGATACCGACCGTGGCATGCGCCCAGGATTTTCGAAAGGGGCTGCGCCCGATCGTGCTGAGGCGTTGTACGACTACTTTGTTGAGCGTTGTCGCCAACAAGAAATGAACACGCAAACCGGACGATTCGCTGCAGATATGCAGGTCTCGCTGGTGAACGATGGCCCCGTCACCTTCTGGCTGCAGGTATGAGCCAGCTGGCGGCCTGGCCGCGGGTAACAAGAGAGAGTACCGCTATGTATCATCTACGCGTACCGCAAACAGAAGAAGAGTTAGAGGTTTACTACCATTTCCGTTGGGAAATGCTGCGCAAACCGTTGCATCAGCCGAAAGGCTCAGAGCGTGATGCCTGGGATGCAATGGCGCACCATCAGATGGTGGTGGATGAAGAGGGGAATCTGGTTGCGGTCGGCCGCTTATACATCAATGCCGACTATGAAGCCTCCATCCGCTTTATGGCGGTTCATCCCTCCGTGCAGGACAAAGGGCTGGGCACGCTGATGGCGATGACGCTGGAGTCCGTTGCCCGTCAGGAGGGTGTAAAGCGCGTCACCTGTAGTGCCCGCGAAGATGCGGTTGAGTTTTTCTCTAAGCTCGGATTCGTCAACGAAGGCGAAATCACCGCGCCACAAACCACGCCGATACGGCATTTCCTGATGATCAAACCGATCGCCTCCCTCGATGACATTTTGCATCGCGGTGACTGGTGCGGTCAGCTGCAGCAGGCCTGGTATCAGCACATTCCGCTCAGCGAGAAAATGGGCGTACGCATCCAGCAATATACCGGGCAGAAATTCATTACCACCATGCCGGAAATCGGCAATCAAAACCCGCACCACACGCTGTTTGCCGGGAGTCTGTTCTCGCTGGCGACGCTGACGGGCTGGGGGTTGATCTGGCTGATGCTGCGCGAACGCCACCTTGGCGGCACCATTATTCTTGCCGATGCGCATATCCGTTACAGCAGGCCCATCAGCGGTAAACCAAGCGCGATTGCCGATTTAGGCTGTCTGAGCGGCGATCTGGACCGTCTGGCACGTGGACGTAAAGCCCGCGTGCAGATGCAGGTAGAATTGTTTGGCGACGAGACGTCGGGAGCTGTGTTCGAGGGAACCTATATCGTCCTGCCTGCGAAACCGTATGGTGCCTTTGAAGAGGGCGGGAACGAGGAAGAGTAGCCTCAAGCCAGCCTGGTGCATTACCGGGCTGTCCCAACTCGCCATGCGATATCTTTCATAACATCGCGTGCAGACTGGCTTATGCCGCCCAGTTGAAAGAATCCGTGAATCACGCCCTGCCACCGCTGAGCAGTGCACACCACGCTTTGCTCTGTCAGGCGCTCATAGAGAGCCTCGCCCTCATCGCACAGTGGATCAAACTCAGCCGTAATAATATGTACAGGCGGTAGACCGCTAAAATCATCGCGCCATATCGGACTGGCTTCTGGATGTTGGCGTTCACCATTCGGCAGATACATTTCATAGCCGCTCTGCAGCGTATCGCGGGTGATGACATAATCCACGCCATTGCGGGTATAACTCTCACACAGTGCCGTGGCATCAAGCATAGGATAAATAAGAATAAGTTGCGCGGGTTGCCATGTTTCTGCAGCTTTAAGCCGCAATGACGTCACCAACGCCAGATGGCCTCCAGCACTGTCTCCGCAAAGTGTGAGACGCTGTTTATCCGCACCAAACAATTCGGCGTATTGCCAGACCAGATTAGCGCCTTTCTCCGCGTCGTCATGCGCAGCGGGGAAGACATGTTCGGGGGCCAGCCTGTACTGAACCGCAATGACCCGACAGTGACTGTAAAACGCCAGTTGGCGGAGCTGATTATCATGGGTATCAAAACCCCCGCTGATAAAACAGCCACCGTGGTAGTAGATTACCGCGGGTAGAGTTTCTGATGCATTGAGTGGTGAAAATACGCGGAAAGTTATGCCTTCCAAATCGAACGTTTCCACTTTTACCCGTGTCTCCGTTTTTCCGGATAGCACTCTGCTGGCAACGTATCCTGCTCGCCGATCATCAATATTCTGGTTTCGAGACGAAGGTCGCCCGGCTGCAATGAAATCCTGAACCAGCTTATCAATACCCTTTTCCAGTGCCATGAATTTGTCCTTTTTACTGTGCGGATATACAGTCTTATAGCGCGATTTTTTACAGATGAAAATAGAGGATTTAGGTAGGGATTAGATAATGGAAAGCGACTCGCAGAATCGAAGACCGCTGTTCTAAATCTGGATAGAAGTCATTGTGGGGGCGCGTAAACACGGTCACAAAGTTAAAAGTGCGGCAGTGATGGACGCTTTTGAAATTATTGATGTGTCGCGAGAGATTGCTGGAAGAAGCGTGTCGCTCCGAGAGATACATGGGATGAACTTCCCGATGCCATCATTTTGGTTACTACCCAGAGCAGAAATTGCGCGTTAATTTCACGAAATACCAAAGGCTTTACTGGGATTGCAGGCGTGGTTTCACCCGATAAACTTTAGTGCCGAGCAACGTATGCCGCCCGGCACTCACTAAAGTAGGAAATTACTCCCCTTCACCCGGGAACAGGAACGGGTTGATAGAGCTACGGGCAAAGCCCTCTTGCTCCATGTGCGCGTCCAGTACCAGCGTGGCGAGATCGTCTGCGACGGCCTCGACTTTCGGGTCTTTTTCCTGATAAAGAATCTTCAGGTACGTCCCGCAATCACCGCAACTTTCGGCTTTTACGGCAGCGTTTTCGTTTTCCAGCGACCAGTAGTTCAGATCGCGGGTCTGCTCGCAGTTGCTGCATTTAATGCGCACCACATGCCACTCGGTTTCACACAGGTTGCAGTGCAAATAGCGCAAGCCTTGCGTCGTACCGATTTGCACCATGCTGGTGACGGGCATTGAGCCACAGACTGGGCAGAACTGGCGGGCTTCACCGTACTCAGCGCGCGCTTTGCCCGGAATCAGGCTGGCCATTTGCGCCCAGTAGAGCGACAGCGCAGCCCAAATAAACGGTGCTTTATCACTGCTAACTAACGCAAAATCGGCAGCAAACAGCGCGCTCGCCATCTCTTCCAGTTCAAGCGCAGAGGCTTTTTCCAGATTCTCGATAACCGCCAGTGCCGGACCGCTCATCTCTGGCTTCAGCTCAGCAATCAGTGATTGCAGCAGCGTGTGCCAGTGCTTATCGCGCGGCAAAACGTGGATATCTAGCGGCGGCTTGCCCTGATCGTTCGCTTCTTTGATGCGCGCGGTCAGGTCGATTTGCAGCGGGTGGTCATACAGCACCACTTCCTGCGCATGGGCGATAAGCGCAGCGAAGCGCAAGAAATCGCCAAGCGGATTGTTCTCTGCCAACTCGCGCAGACGCTCTGCGCGGCGGTTGTAGAGGTTCTTGAGTCTGGGGAATAACAACGGCGGAATGTAATCCGCCGTGCGTTTCTCGCTCGAACCCAGCTCATCTTGCGGGATTATGCGAATGCTCATTCAGATGACTTTTCCTGTTTCCGGCGGACTTCACGGTACCAGCGCGGGTGATGTTTCTTCGCCCATGCGCTGGTAACCCATCCTTCCACCATCGCGGTAATGGTGCCTTTGACCCAAAGGGCCGCGTAAATATGCACCATGATAACCACAATTAACGCGACTGCGGCAAATGAATGCAGCATCAGCGCAAATCGGATCACCGGGATTGAGAAAGCAGGCGCAAAATACGGACGCCAGATGATCACACCGCTCACCAGCAGCAGAACCAGGAAAATAATCGCCGCCCAGAATACGCATTTCTGGCCGAAGTTATAACGCCCGGTGTCACCCACTTCCTCGTTGACGATGATCTTACGAATATTCTTCGCCCAAAAGATATCATCCCGATTGATTAGGTTATGGTGCCAGTAACGGAAAAACATGATGATGAACGACGCAAACATAATCACGCCCACAAACGGGTGCAGAATTCGCGCCAGCTGCGGGGTGCCCAAGATTTGCATCAGCCAGTTGAACGACGGGAAGAAAAATCCCAGTCCGCTTATCGCCGCCAGCATGAAGCAGAAAGCGGTGACCCAGTGGTTGATACGTTCCGGCGCGGTGTAGCGCACGATGGTGTCACGTTTCCTCATTTGCGCTCCTCCTCACGATCGTCACGAGGCGTGTCTTTTTCCTCATGAAGATTGTCTTCTTCATCATCCGCACGGTTAGGACCGACGCCGACGTAGTGGAAGATACTGGCGGCAAACGTCGCTGCAAAGCCAACGGCGGCCAGCGGTTTCCAGATACCTTTCCAGAACTTCACGGTCGCGCTGATCTCCGGGTTCTCCGGCAGGCCGTGATACAGATTCGGCTTGTCGGCATGGTGCAGCACATACATCACGTGCGTCCCGCCAACACCCGCCGGATCGTACAGACCTGCGTTGTCATAACCACGGGTTTTCAGCTCGGACACGCGCTCGCCCGCTAGCGTTTTCATATCCTCTTTGGAGCCAAAGTGGATGGCCCCAGTCGGACAGGTTTTCACGCAGGCCGGCTCCTGGCCGACATTCACGCGGTCAACGCACAGCGTACATTTGTAGACGCGGTTGTCTTCCGGGTTCATGCGCGGTACGTCGAACGGACAGCCCGCGATGCAATAGCCGCAGCCAATACACTGTTCGGACTGAAAATCGACGATGCCGTTGGCATACTGAATGATAGCCCCTTCAGCCGGACACGCCTTCAGGCAGCCCGGATCGGCGCAGTGCATACAGCCGTCTTTGCGGATCAGCCATTCCAGTTTGTCGTTCTGCTCCACTTCCGAAAAACGCATCACCGTCCAGGATTTCGCGGTCAAATCGGCGGGGTTATCGTACACCCCGACGTTATGTCCCACTTCATCACGGATATCGTTCCACTCGGAACACGCCACCTGACAGGCCTTACAGCCGATACAGGTGGTGACGTCGATAAGCTTCGCCACTTCCTGCTGGTGGTCCCGCGCATGAGGCGCGGGCGTGAAACCGTTAGTCGCGGAACGACGAATAATGTCTTGCGATTGATAAGCCATAAGTCGTCTTCCTTACACCTTTTCCACGTTCACGAGGAAAGCCTTAAACTCCGGCGTCTGCGTGTTCGCATCGCCGACGAACGGTGTCAGGGTGTTGGCGATAAAGCCTTTCTTCGCCACGCCTTCGTAACCCCAGTGAATCGGGATGCCGATGGTATCCACCTCTTGCCCGTGTACCTGCAACGTGCGAATACGTTTAGTCACCACCGCCTTGGCTTTGATATAGCCACGGTTAGACGAAACTTTCACCGTGTCGCCGTGGGCGATGCCGAGCTTATTCGCCAGCTTCTCACCGATCTCTACAAACTGTTCCGGCTGTGCGATGGCGTTAAGCAGCGCATGCTTGGTCCAGTAGTGGAAGTGCTCGGTCAGGCGGTAAGTGGTGCCGACATACGGGAATTTATCTTTTTTACCCAGCGCTTCCAGATCGCCTTTAAAGATACGGGCGGCCGGGTTAGAGATAACGTTCGGGTGCAGCGGGTTAGTGCCCAGCGGCGTCTCAAACGGCTCGTAGTGTTCCGGGAACGGCCCTTCCGCCATCTTATCGATAGCAAACAGGCGGCCCATCCCTTCAGGCTGCATGATAAACGGCCCCACGTTGCTGCCCGGTGCGGCGGCGCTGTAGTCCGGAATATCGACGCCACCCCATTTCGCGCCGTCCCATTTCAGGAGCTGGCGTTTCGGGTCCCACGGATTGCCCTGCGGATCGGCGGATGCGCGGTTATACAGAATGCGGCGGTTCAGCGGCCACGCCCACGCCCAGCCCAGCGTATTGCCAAGACCCGATGGATCGGCGTTATCGCGGTTAGCCATCTGATTGCCTTTCGGCGTCCAGCTACCGGCGAAGATCCAGCAGCCGCTGGAGGTTGAGCCGTCATCGCGAAGATGCGCAAAGGTGCTCAGCTGTTCGCCTTTCTTCGCCAGCACGGTGCCGGTGGCCGGATCGATAATATCCGCCAATGCTTTGCCGTTGCTCTCCATCGCCACTTCTTCTGGCGCTGGATTTTCAGGCGTCGAATAGTTCCAGGTCATGTTCAGAACCGGTTCCGGATTCGCGCCGCCTTCGGTCGCATACATTTTACGCAGCCGCATGAAGATACCGGCCAGGATCTCGCCGTCGTTCATGGCGATGCCTGGGGCGTCTGCACCTTTCCAGTGCCACTGCAGCCAGCGGCCAGAGTTGACGATAGAACCGTTCTCTTCGGCGAAGCAGGTCGATGGTAAACGGAACACTTCGGTCTGAATCTTCGACGGATCGACGTCGTTTGATTCACCGTGGTTCTGCCAGAACGTCGCGGTCTCGGTATTGAGCGGGTCAATGGTGACCAGGAATTTCAGTTTCGACAGTGACTCCACTACCTTGTTTTTGTTCGGGAACGAGGCGACCGGGTTAAAGCCCTGGCACAGATAGCCGTTCACTTTGCCCTGGTGCATCATCTCGAAGTACTGCAGCACGTCGTACCCTTTGTCCCACTTCGGCAACCAATCAAAGCCCCAGCTGTTCTCTGCCGTCGCTTTGTCGCCGTAGAAGGCCTTCATCATTGAGACGAAGAATTTCGGGTAGTTGCCCCAGTAGTTGACCTGGCCTTCCAGCAGCGGTTTCGGCGTGTTGGCAGTCAGATAGGTCTGCAGGTCGGTCTGCTTCTCGCTTGGCAGCGTCATATAGCCCGTCAGGCTTTGTGACAGCAGACCAAGGTCGGTGAGCCCCTGAATATTGGAGTGACCGCGCAGGGCATTCACGCCGCCGCCTGCCATGCCCATATTGCCGAGCAGCAGCTGAATCATCGCCATGGTGCGGATGTTCTGTGCCCCGACGGAGTGCTGCGTCCAGCCGAGCGCATACAGGAACGACGCCGTTTTGTCTTTGGCGCTGGTTTCTGCAATGTATTCACAGACTTTCAGGAAATCCGCTTTTGGCGTGCCGCAGATGTTTTCGACCACATCTGGCGTGTAACGGGAAACGTGCTCTTTGAGCAGGTTCCATACACAGCGCGGATGAGTCAGCGTGGTGTCGCGTTTCGCAAAGCCGTTCTCGTCCAGCTCGTAGTTCCAGCTGGTTTTGTCGTACTTGCGTTTTTCGGCGTCGTAACCGCTGAACAAGCCATCTTCAAAGCCATAATCCTCACGCACGATCAGGCTGGCGTTGGTGTAGGCTTCGGCGTATTCACGGTTATATTTTTCGTTGGTGAGCAGGTACAGCAAAACGCCTGACAGGAAAGTAATGTCAGTACCTGATCGAATAGGGGTATAGAAATCCGCCACTGACGCTGTGCGCGTGAAGCGGGGATCGATCACAATCAGTTTCGCGCCATTATGGATTTTGGCTTCCATCGCCCAGCGGAATCCCACCGGATGCGCTTCTGCCGCATTCCCACCCATCACGACGATGAGGTTGGCGTTTTTGATGTCGACCCAGTGGTTGGTCATCGCACCGCGACCAAATGTTGGAGCAAGACTTGCTACCGTTGGTCCGTGTCAGACACGCGCCTGGTTGTCGACCGCGAGCATACCGAGTGCGCGCGTGAATTTCTGCGTTAAATAGCCGGTTTCGTTGCTGGACGCCGAGGCACAGAGCATCCCGGTGGAGAGCCAGCGGTTGACCGTTACACCGTCCGCGTTCTGCGGCATAAAGTTGGCGTCGCGATCTTCTTTCATCAGCTTCGCGATGCGATCAAATGCGTCGTCCCAGGTGATTTGCTGCCACTTGTCAGAGCCAGGTGCGCGATATTCGGGGAATTTGAGGCGGCTTTCTGAGTGGATGAAATCCACCAGACCTGCGCCTTTCGGGCACAACGCGCCACGGTTGACCGGATGATCCGGGTCACCTTCGATATGGAAAATAGATGCTTTAGCGTTTTTCGCGCCGTCGCCGAGGCTATACATTAACAGCCCACAACCGACAGAGCAGTAAGTGCAGGTATTACGGGTTTCACGGGTGCGCAGCAGTTTGTACTGCCGTGTTTCCGCGAGCGCGACGCCTGGGGCAAAGCCCAGTGCGGCTACCGTCGTGCCTGCCATACCGCCAGCGCAGATCTTAAAGAACTGCCTTCTGCTGACCTGCATGGGTCACTCCTTGTTTCGACATTGCCACCCTTCATTCCTCGGACAGCGGGCGTTTAACCCGTTAGGCGAGTTATTTAGGGGCATTATTGTTTTACTTTATGGATGAGAAATAACCACAAAGGTGAAAAATTGATTTATTCCCCCATTTGCACGAGGGATATGTTGAGAATACCACAATGTCGGTAAGCCTGTTCCCGCCGTGTTAAAACAAAGTGAGCGTATTATCACCGTGATGATTATAAAACGTGATATCAATCACGTTTTGCTTAGGGGATGTTACGACTATGTATCGGTGTCAACGTTGTGCCTCTCCAGAAGGAGTAGGTAAACTTGAAGGGTATGGGAGCCGAAAAGTTGATCCATACTATGCGCGTGGCCTGCGGTTTATGATGCAATAGCAGGTCTCACCTACGTGGTTGCTCAGGAATACCGTTGTGTCAAAACAGAATCGTGATACCCAAACGTCTCCACTGCCTGCGGGTGTGGTGGAACATTCGGTACACAGACCCCCTCACATTACCCATTCCGTCCCCGATTTTCTGGCGGAGGAGGTGCCCGTTGCGCTGGTTTACAACGGTATTTCCCATGTCGTGATGATGGCCTCACCCAAAGATCTCGAGCTGTTCGCCATCGGCTTTTCGCTCTCTGAAGGCATTATCGAGCAGCCTCAGGAAATCTACGGCATGGACGTTGTTAACGTCTGCAACGGCCTGGAAGTGCAAATCGAGCTGTCCAGCCGCCGCTTTATGGGACTCAAAGAACGTCGCCGCGCGCTGGCCGGACGCACGGGCTGTGGCGTTTGCGGTGTCGAGCAACTCAACGATATCGGCAAGCCGATTATCCCGCTGCCGTTTACCCAGACGTTCAATCTCCGCCAGCTCGATCATGCCCTGAACCATCTCAACGACGTGCAGCCCATCGGTCAACTGAGTGGCTGTACGCATGCCGCCGCCTGGGTTTTACCGTCGGGTGTAATTGCAGGCGGACACGAAGATGTGGGACGTCACGTCGCGCTGGATAAGCTGCTGGGCCGCCGCGCGGGAGAAAGCGACGCGTGGCAGCAGGGCGCTGCGTTGGTGTCCAGCCGGGCAAGCTATGAGATGGTGCAGAAAGCCGCGATGTGTGGCGTAGAAATTTTGTTCGCGGTCTCAGCAGCGACGACGCTGGCGGTCGAGGTGGCGCAGCGCTGCAATCTGACGCTGGTGGGATTTTGTAAGCCGGGGCGCGTCACGATTTATACCCATCCGCAGCGCCTGATTATTAATCAGTAAATTTGAATAACCTGAGCAAATCCTTCCGCTTTCAGTTGTCGGTGATGAGGTCTATTATTTATCATATCAAGGCAAAACGCCTTATCTAAACAACTAACGAACAGGATTTAAACCATGAAAAACATCAAAACTTTTGTTGCAGTAATCGCACTGGCGACTTCTTTCGGCTCATTTGCTGCTCAGTCAGTGACCGCAACCGCAACCACCATCGACGGTGCAGAAGCGAAAATTGCGGCTCAGGCACAAGAAGCGGGCGCGTCATCGTATAAAATTACTCAGGCATTCACTGGTAACCAGGTTCACATGACCGCTGAACTGACTAAATAAGCGAATCACCTGTCGAAAGAGCGCCCCTGGGGCGCTTTTTTAGTTTATGCCCGCCACGCGCAATAGCGCGGTGACCACCGCCGCCGCAAAAATCACCACGATCAACGGCATTTTCCGCCACGCCAAAAACACCGCAAACGCCACACCGGTCACCCGCGCCATTCCAGCAAAATGTTCGCTTTCGTAAAACGTGGTCGCCAGCGCCACGGAAAATAACAGCACCGTTGCGGCATCGGAAAGCAGCGCCTGAGAACGCTCAGAGAGCGCTAAACGGTTGCCCAGCTTCGCGCCGCCAAGGCGCATCAGGTACGTTCCCGCCGATAAAATGGCGATGCCGAGGATGAAAATCGTCATATTGCCCATTATTTCTTCCTCGCAGCAAGGCCCAGTAACGAGAGCAACACCGGCAAACCGACAGGCGCAAACGGCACCGCCGCCAGCGACAGCGCCGCACCGCTACAGGCGCGGATAAGCGTGGTGCGGTTCTTAAACGCAGGCACCACTAAAGCCAATAGAATGGCCGGGAACACGGCGTCCAGACCGATGGTCTCCGGCGCAGGCAATAATTTCCCAACCCCTGCGCCCAGCAACGTGCCGAGCGGCCAGATGATGGCGACGCCCAAACCGCACAGCCAGTAGGCTGCTTTGCGCTGCTCCGGCGTTTTTTGCGACAGGCCAAACACCACGCTTTCGTCGTTCATGATGTGGCAGCCCAAAAAGCTCGCGCCGCGTTTGCCGACCAGTTCACGCACCGTCACGCCAAACGGAACATGACGCGCATTGACCAGCAAACCCGCTGCGGCGGCGGCCAGCGGATTTCCGCCGCTGGCGACAATGCCGATAAACATAAATTCCGACGCGCCCGCCAGCACGGTGAGCGAAAGGACAAACGGCACCCAAATCGGGAAACCATACGCCATCGCCAGCGAACCATAAGACACCCCCACGACGCCCACGGCCAGGCACACCAGGACGATCGCTTTTATCGTGTCGCCTTTCAGGCAGGAGAAATAATGCTTCATACAATTTTAGCCATATCGAACGAGTTTCCATTATAATGAACGCATCAATGTCGTTTTACAAGATGAACGATTCGTTCGATTTATAGAACAGAGGCCCTTTTATGACGCAGCCAATTAGCGTTATCGCCAAAAGTCTGGTGCGAGAGCGTACGCGGACCGGGCTTTCACTGGCGGAAATCGCGCGTCGTGCCGGGATCGCCAAATCCACGCTTTCCCAGTTAGAGTCCGGCAACGGCAATCCGAGCCTGGAAACATTATGGTCGCTGTGCGTCGCGCTCGGCATTCCGTTTGCTCGTTTACTGGAGCCGCAGCAGCCCACCACGCAAGTGATTCGTCGTGGTGAAGGGACCAAAGTGACCGCCGAACATGCCCATTATCAGGCGATTTTGCTGGCCGCATGCCCGCCGGGTGCTCGTCGCGATGTGTATATGCTGATGGCTCAGCCGGGCGCGGACAGAATTTCGCAGCCACATCCGCCGGGATCGGTGGAACATATCATTGTGACGCAGGGCCGGGCGTTGGTTGGCCTGACGGAAGCCCCAGAAGAGCTGGGCGAAGGGGACTATATTTGTTATCCCGCTGACCAGCCGCATATCTTTAAAGCCCTTGAGCAAGATACCTATGCGCTTATGGTGGCGGAACAAAACTAAACAGCAGGACACGGAAAATCATGTCGCTTAAAGCCATTGCCAAAGAACTGGGACTGTCGGTTACCACCGTCAGCCGCGCCCTCAACGGATATGATGACGTTTCCAGCGAGACGCGCGCGCGCGTTGAAGCCGAAGCGCAGCGCCGTGGCTATCGCCCCAACACCTTTGCCCGCCGCCTGAAGATGGGCAAAATCGACGCCGTTGGGCTGGTATTTCCGGTGCATCCGGTTCCGCTCAATAACAGCGTTTTTATGGACATGGTCGGCGAAATTAGCCATGAACTGGCGCGACATGAGATCGACTTGCTGCTGATCGCTGACGACGACTTGGCCGACAAACACAGCTATATGCGTATGGTGCAAAGCCGCCGCGTGGATGCGCTGATTGTGGCGCATACGCTCGATCACGATCCGCGTCTTGAGCAGCTTCAGGCGGCGGGATTCCCTTTCCTGGCGTTAGGGCGTAGCCAGTTGCCGCAGCCTTACGCCTGGTTTGATTTTGACAACTACGCCGGAACGTATAACGCCACCCGCTGGCTGATTGCGAAAGGTCATCAGCGCATTGCGCTGCTCGGTGAAAGCAATAATCAGGCGTTCATCACCCAGCGTCGTCAGGGATATCTTGATGCACTGCGTGAAGCCGGACTGTCCAGCGAATGGCTGCGCGCGATGCCGCCTTCTCGTCGCGCGGGTTACAACACCACGCAAGCGCTGCTGGCGCTGACAGAACCGCCGACCGCCATCATCACCGACTGCAACACCCACGGTGACGGGGCCGCTATGGCGCTGGCGCAAGCCGGGCGTTTACACGGCGAGCACGCGGTGGCGCTGATCGTGTACGACGGGCTACCGCAGGACAGCATTGTCGAGACCGACGTGGCGGCGGTGATCCAATCCACCCGGCAGGGCGTGGGTAAACAAATTGCTGACATGGTGCGCCAGCTTATCGGCGGCGATGACCTCGCTCAACTTCAGGTGCTGTGGCAACCTGAATTCTCGCCAGGCGAAACCGCCTAAACTCGTTAAAATTGTAAACCGATCACAAATCCGAAACGTTTGGGTTGGCATCCGAAACGTTTCGGATCAACACTCAGGACATCTGATGACAGGAGATGTCCGATGCACGATTTCATTTTACGACTCGAAAGCGATACGGTTGACGTGGTGATAAAAACGCACCCATTCGCCGAAATTCTTTACTGGGGGCCGCATCTTCGCCACTTTTCCCCGCAAGATGTGCAAAGCCTTTCCCGCCCCATTGCGAACGGTCGACTGGATGTTGATATCCCGCTGACACTGATGGCTGAGCTGGGCCACGGATTGTTTGGCGCGCCCGGTATTGAAGGCCATCGTCAGGGACTCGACGGTTCACCGATATTCAAAACGGTTGCTGTAACGCAGGAAGGACAACGTCTGTCGATTACCGCCGAAGATGACACTGCAGGTTTACGTCTCACCAGTGAAATCACCCTCGATGACAGCGGCGTGCTGGTGGTGCGTCATGGCCTGACGAATTTACGCGCGCAGCCTTGGCAGGTCGATAGGCTCGCCGTCACGCTGCCAATCGCCGAACGCGCGCAGGAAGTGATGGCCTTTCATGGCCGCTGGATCCGCGAGTTTCAACCGCACCGCGTTACGCTTGAGCACGACAGCTTTGTGATCGAAAGCCGTCGCGGGCGCTCTTCCCACGAACACTTCCCGGCGCTGATGACCGGCACGCCATCGTTCAACGAAATGCACGGCGACGTGTGGGGCGTACATTTAGGCTGGAGCGGCAACCACCGCCTGCGCGCCGAAGCCAAAACGGACGGACGTCGTTATGTTCAGGCTGAAGCGCTCTATCTGCCGGGCGAAATGGCGGTGGAGGAGGGCGAAACGCTGTGGACGCCACGCCTCTACGCCAGCTATTCCGCTCACGGGCTGAACGGTATGAGCCAGCAGTTCCACCGCTATCTGCGTGAAAATATTATTCGCTTCCCGGAAAACAAATCGCGTCCGGTGCATCTCAATACCTGGGAAGGGATCTACTTCGACCACGATCCGCAATACATCATGCGAATGGCGGACGAAGCCGCCGGGCTAGGCGTGGAGCGTTTTATCATCGACGACGGCTGGTTTAAGGGGCGCAATAACGACCATGGCGCGCTGGGCGACTGGTATCTCGATGAGAAAAAATATCCTGACGGCTTAACGCCGGTGATTCATCACGTCAAAAATCTCGGCATGGAGTTTGGGATTTGGGTCGAACCCGAGATGATCAGCCCTGATTCCGATTTGTACCGCGCCCATCCCGACTGGGTGCTCGCCCTGCCGGGCTACACGCAGGCCACTGGACGCCATCAGTGGGTGCTCAATCTGAACATTCCTGAAGCCTTTGATTATTTACTCGAACGCCTGAGCTGGCTGCTTGGTGAACACGCGATTGATTACGTGAAGTGGGACATGAACCGCGAGCTGGTGCAGCCCGGCCATAACGGTAAAGCCGCTGCCGACGCGCAAACCCGCCAGTTCTACCGTCTGTTAGATCTGCTGGGCGAACGCTTCCCGCAGGTTGAATTTGAATCCTGCTCGTCGGGTGGTGGGCGCATTGATTACGAAGTGCTGACCCGCTGCCACCGTTTTTGGGCGTCGGACAACAATGACGCGCTGGAACGCAACACCATCCAGCGCGGCATGAGCTATTTCTTTCCGCCGGAAGTGATGGGCGCGCATATCGGTCATCATAAATGCCATGCCACTTTCCGCCAGCACAGTATCGCCTTCCGGGGCCTTACTGCGCTGTTTGGTCATATGGGACTGGAACTTGATCCGCTGAGCGTCGACGAGCACGAGCGAGACGGTTATCGGCACTATGCCGCGCTGCACAAGCAGTGGCGCGAGGTGATTCATCACGGCACGCAGTGGCGCGTGGATATGCCGGATGCCAGCACGCTGGCGAACGGTATAGTGAGTGCCGACAAAGGGCAGGGGTTGTTTATTGTCAGCCAGTTAGCGATGCCAGATTACACGCTAATGATGCCGCTGCGCATGCCGGGCCTTGAGGCGAGCGCGCAGTACCGCATCACGCTGCTCGAACATCCGAATATCCGTCTGACGGGCGAGGGCGGGCACACCATGCGCAAACTCCCCGCGTGGATGGAAGCACCGCAAACGGTGAGCGGTGAATGGTTGATGCAGGCAGGCATTGCGCTGCCGATTCTGGATCCGGAAACCGCCATTCTGATTGGCGTTGAACGCGTGTAAAGGTGACGGGCCGGATAGCCGGCCCTCAGTTGAGGATAAAAATAATGAACACGACTGCCTGTACCCACAAAAACAACCCTAATTTCTGGATTTTCGGGGCGTTCTTCTTTCTCTACTTCTTTATCATGGCCACCTGTTTTCCGTTCCTGCCGATCTGGCTGTCGGACGTCATCGGCTTGAACAAAACCCATACCGGGATTGTTTTCTCCTGTATTTCGCTTTCTGCGATCGCCTTCCAGCCTGTGCTGGGCGTGATTTCTGACAAACTGGGGCTGAAAAAACATCTGCTGTGGATAATCGCGGTGCTGCTGTTTTTATTCGCGCCGTTCTTCCTGTATGTCTTCGCGCCGCTTTTAAAAACCAGTATCTGGCTTGGGGCGCTGAGCGGCGGGCTGTATATCGGCTTTGTCTTCTCGGCGGGGTCTGGTGCCATTGAGGCCTACATCGAACGCGTCAGCCGCAACAGTTTCTTCGAATATGGCAAAGCGCGCATGTTCGGTTGTCTGGGCTGGGGGCTGTGCGCCTCAACGGGTGGCGTGCTGTTCAGCATCGATCCGTCGCTGGTGTTCTGGATGGGGTCCGGTGCGGCGCTGCTGCTTATGCTGTTGTTAGTGGTTGCCAAACCTAAGCCAAACCAGACGGCTGAAGTAATGAACGCGCTCGGTGCCAACCAGCCGCAAATCACCGCTAAAACCGTCATTAGCCTGTTCCGCCAGCGCAGAATGTGGATGTTTATTTTGTATGTGATTGGCGTGGCGTGCGTCTATGACGTGTTCGATCAGCAGTTTGCCACATTCTTTAAATCATTCTTCGCCACGCCAGAAGAAGGCACGCGTGCCTTTGGATTTGCGACGACGGCAGGGGAAATTTGTAACGCGATTATCATGTTCTGCTCGCCGTGGATCATTAACCGCATTGGCGCTAAAAATACGTTGCTGATTGCCGGGCTGATCATGGCGACGCGCATTATCGGCTCATCGTTCGCCACCACGGTGGTGGAAGTGATCGCCTTGAAAATGCTGCATGCGCTGGAAGTGCCGTTCCTGCTGGTGGGCGCGTTCAAATACATTACCGGCGTGTTTGATACCCGATTGTCTGCGACGATCTATCTGATAGGTTTCAATTTTGCCAAACAGTCGGCGGCGATTTTCCTGTCCGCCTTTGCCGGAAATATGTATGACCGGATCGGCTTCCAGGATACCTACCTGATGCTGGGCTGTATTGTACTGACGGTGACGGTGATATCGGCGTTTACGCTGAGTAGCAAACAGCAAATTGCGGCCAGAGGGAACACGGTGCAGGCCAGTTAAAACCAGGACGCTGCCGCAGTTCATGCGGCAGCGCAAAACGCTTAATCCAGGTAAAACACCTCTTTCAGTTCTGCACTCACCGGGCTGTTGTCCGGATTTGAGGGCATCACATCACGCATGTGTTTCCACCAGCGCTGGCAAACGTCAGTATGTGCCACTGCGTTCCAGCGCTCTTCCGATTCAATCTCGACAGTCGCAAACAGTAGATTACGGGCTTTATCCAGATAAATGGCGTAATGGTGCGCGCCGTGGTCTTTCAACACCGATTCAAGTTCTGGCCAGATCGGCGTGTGGCGGCGTTCATATTCATCGTGTGAATCTGGGTTCACCTGCATCACAAAAGCTTTGCGGATCATAATGCCTCCAGATACAGCTCGCGAACCTCGTCGCGGCTGGCGGTACGCGGGTTGCACGGTGCGCACGGGTCGGCGAGCGCTTTGTCCAGCCAGCCTTCGATATCCGCTTTGGTGACGCCAAGCTGGCTGAATCCTGATGGAATGCCGACGCGCGTGCTGAGATCGCGGATCGCCTGAATCGCTGACTGGCTTGCGGTTTCGTCGCTCATTCCACGCGTCTCGATGCCCATCGCCTGGGCCACGCGAGCAAAACGTGCGACCGCATTGGGCCGGTTAAAGTTTTCGATGATCGGCAGGAGAATAGCGTTGCACACGCCGTGCGGCAGGTTGTGCGTCGCGCCTGGCTGATGCGCCAGAGCGTGCACCAGACCCAGACCGGCGCTGTTAAACGCCATGCCCGCCAGATACTGCCCAAAAGCCATCTGCTCACGGGCGTGCAGGTTATGCCCGTCATCAACCGCTTTCGGCAGCCACAGCGCGATCAGGCGAATAGCTTCCAGCGCGTTGGCGTCGGTCAGCGGGTGCGCGCCGACAGACACATAGGCTTCGATGGCGTGCGTCAGCGCATCCATGCCCGTTGCGGCAGTGACGGACGCGGGAATATCGAGCATCACGCTGGCGTCATCGACGGCGATATCCGGGATAATATTGGAATCAATAATGACTTCTTTCACCTGGCGCGCGGTATCGATAATCACCGCGTTGCTGGTCATCTCCGCCGCCGTGCCCGCAGTGGTATTGATCGCCACCAGCGGCACGCCCGCGTTTTTGACTTTCCCGACGCCAGAATAAGCGGTGGACGGGCCAGGATTCGCCGTCAGGATTTTAATCGCTTTTGCGGTATCAATCGGGCTACCGCCGCCGAAAGCGATCAGATAATCACAGTCCGCATCCTGATATGCGGCGAACCCTTTCTGCACCAGCGCTTCGGTTGGGTTCGGGAACACGTCGTCGAACAGATGATACGACATCTGATGGACGTCCAGCGCGGTGAACAGGCTGTCGAGCAGCCCCATTTTCACCAACTGCCCGTCGGTAACAATCAGTGCTTTTCCCCACTGTTTGTTTGCCACCAGATTGACCATATCGCCGATTGCGCCCGCGCCGTGCAGGCTGATTTTGGGAAGCGCCAACATAAAGCTCATGATAATTCTCCTTAACATTGATTTTGGGAAATCCTGTTCCCCTCGCCCAACCTTCTCCGCAGAGGGGAGAAGGGACTGCTCGGTGCGGCTTTTCACCCTCTCCCTACGGGAGAGGGGTAGGGTGAGGGGACTCAAATCCGTCTGCGTTGCATAATCCGGCGGGTGATAATCGGCAGGGAGATCACCACAATCAGCATCGCGCCGATGATCACCGACATCACAATGCCAGGCACATTCAGCAAGCTCAGGCCAAAGGTCACCAGCCCCATCAGGAAGGCGGCGATAATCACGCCCACCATGCTGCCGGACCCGCCGAGAATATTGACGCCGCCGAGCACCGCCATCGTCACCACTGCCAATTCCCAGCCCATCGCAATCGTCGGGCGCGTGCTGCCTAAACGCGAGGTGAGCAATACCGACGCCAGCCCGGACATCAGCCCCACCAGCGCAAACAGCAGTAAGTTGTGACGTTTCACGTTGATGCCGGAATACCAGGCCCCGGTCGGATTGTTGCCGATGGCGTAGGTGCGTCGGCCAAAGTTGGTGCGATGCAACACGAAGGCAAACACCACGGCCAGCACGATAAACAGCGCGAAATCGAATGACAGCGCGCCCCACACGTAGCCTTGACCTAGCCAGGCGAAACTTTCGGGATAGCTGTTCAGCGCCTGATCGCCGAGCAAAATGTAGGTAATGCCGCGATACAGGCTCATGGTGCCGATGGTGATGACAATCGACGACAGATTAAAGCGGGTCACCAGCAGGCCGTTGAACAATCCGCACAGCAGCCCGACGCCTAATCCCACACAGACCAGCAGCGGCGTATCCACGCCCGCCGCCGCGCAAAAGCCCATCACCGTGGAACTCAGCGCGATAGTGGACGCCACTGACAGATCGATCTCTCGGGCGATAATCAGCATCGCCATCGGAAGCACGATGATCGCCTTTTCGGTGAAGTTAAACGTCGCGTCCGACAGATTCCAGATATCAAGAAAATAGGGCGAGGCGAAAGCATTGACCACAAACACCGCCAGGGTCACGGCCAGCAAAAATCCTTCCCAGCACAGCAGACGCTGGAAAATTCCCGTTGGCGCAGGCGTATTGTTCATCTCTTCCGACGTTATTATTTTGCTCATGATTTCACCGCCTGTTTCTGACGTGCCAGCGCGGCATCGCGCAAGATCAGCCGTCCTTTGCGTTTATTGCCGCGCTCGTTGAGCAGCACCGCAATCACAATCACCGTGCCGGAAATCGCCATTTGCCAGAACGGCGAAACGCCAATCACCGGCAGCGCGTTATTGATAACGCCGAGGAACAGCGCGCCGAACAGGCAGCCCAGGACACGTCCGGTGCCGCCCATGGTGCTGATGCCACCAATTACGCACGCCGCCACGACTTGCAGCTCAAACCCGTTTGCCACGTCGACGTACGCCACCGCGAAGCGCGAGATCCACAGATAGCCGCAGAATCCGGCCAGCGCGCCCGACAGGCAGAAGCTGACGAACTGCATTTTTCCGGCGTTAATCCCGGTGTAATACGCCGCCGTCGCGTTGCCGCCCGCGGTGTAAAGGGCGCGTCCGGTGCGGCTGTAGCGCAGGAAATAGCCCACCAACAGCAGCGCGGCAACCGCACACCAGCTCAGCACAGGCAAACCTAAAATCGCTGTGCGCGGCAGGGCGAGAAAATCCGTGCCCATCTGGTTGGAGTTCACCCAGCCGCCGCCGGAGAGCAAAAAGATAATTCCGCGGTAAATGCTCATGGTGCCGAGCGTCACCACAATCGCCGGGATGCCGAGCTTCCACACCAGCAGGCCGTTGATCGCGCCCATCAGCAACCCAAGCCCAGTGGCCAGAATCAGCAGCGCCCAGACGGGAACATCCGGATAATGGAAATTAATCAGCGCGACAATCATCCCGGTCAGCGCCAGGTTTGCCGCCATCGACAGGTCGATGCCTTTGGTCAGTAAAACCATCATCTGGCCGAGCGCGAGAATGATCAGAATGGAGGTGTCGTTAAACATCTCCACCAGATTGCCCGGCGCGATAAATGACGGCACGCGGCTGCCGATGGCGAGAATCAGCAGCACGATTACGGCGCCGAGCAGCGCCTCACGGTGCTTCAGCAGTTGCTTGATCATTACGCAGCCTCCTGTTTTGCACCGCTGGCCGCGCTGACGATGGTTTCCGCCGTCGCACCACCTGCGCTGTATTCCGCCACCATCAGCCCCTCGTGCATCACGATGATGCGGTCAGCCATGCCCATCACTTCCGGCAGTTCTGACGACACCATAATCACCGCCAGCCCCTGTCCAACCAGTTCTGACATAAACTGATGAACGGCCGCTTTTGAGCCGATATCGATGCCTTTTGTCGGCTCATCGAGGATAATCACGTCAGGATGCGTCGCCAGCCATTTGCCGATAACCACTTTTTGCTGATTGCCGCCAGAGAGCGTTTCGACCGGCTGTTTCCAGCTAAAAGCCTTCACCTGCAGACGCGTAGCGTATTCGTCCGCCAGCGCCCATTCGCGGCGGTCATTCAACACGCCGTTGGGGTTGAGCTTGCCGAGCTGCGGCAGACTGATGTTTTGCGCAATCGGCAGGGCAATAATCGCCCCCTGTTTTTGCCGCTCTTCCGGTACGCAGACAATCCCCGCTTTGATGGCATCGGACGGCTGGCGGAACTGTTGCGCTTTGCCGTTCAGCACGATTTCCCCGGAAGACGGGCGCGTGACGCCGGACAACGCCTGCATCAGCTCGGTACGTCCTGCACCGACCAGGCCGTAAAAGCCAAGGATTTCGCCTTTGCGCAGTGAAAACGAAATGTGCGCGAATTCAGTTGGATGGCAGAGATCGTTGACCTCCAGTACCGTCTCGCCTTTTTCGCATTCCACTTTTGGGAAAGTTTGGGTGATAGCGCGACCCACCATCATCGAGACCATACGTTCTTCGGTGATCTCATTCATCGCGCCCGCGCCGACAAACACGCCGTCGCGCAAAATGGTGTAGTGATCCGCCAGTTCGAAAATCTCGTCGAATTTGTGCGAGATAAACAGAATGGCTTTGCCTTCCTGCTTTAAGCGCTCAACGATGTGATAGAACTCGAGAATTTCATGCTGAGACAGCGCGGCTGTGGGTTCGTCGAGGATCACCACCTGCGCCTCAAACGACAGCGCACGGGCAATAGCCACCATATGACGCTGGGCAATGCTCAGGGTTTTGAGCGTGGCGCGCGGGTCAATCTGTACCTCGAGACGCGACAAAATCTCCTGCGCGCGACGGTGCATTTCCGGCCAGTCGAGCTTTTTGAAAAAGCCTTTGTGCAGATACTGACCGACGAAAATATTTTCGGTCACCGACAGTTCATCGAACAGCACGGTTTCCTGATGAATGGCGGTGATCCCGACTTTGTGCGCCGATTCCGGCGTCGGGAGCTGAATGGGGATCGCTTTGTAGAGGATTTCGCCCTCTTCAGGCTGATAAATGCCGGTCATCACTTTGACCAGCGTCGATTTGCCCGCGCCATTTTCACCGATAAGGGCGGTGACTTTGCCGGGCCAAAGCTCAAGCTGCACGTTCTCAAGGGCGCGCACACCGGGGAAAACCTTGGTGATGCCCTTAAGTTGAAGCAATGGGGTCATGATAGTTCTCCGTAGTATCCGCCTCCCCTCTGAAGAGGGTTAGGGGGCGTGCGGTCTGATGCCCTCACCCCGGCCCTCTCCCACAGGGAGAGGGGGTTAACGTTCCCTTTTCCTTTGGGAGAGGGTGAGGGGATTAGAAAATCTTAGAGAACTTATCAATGTTGCTGGCATCGTAGACGAACGGCTCAGCCATCGCGCCGCTGCCGTCGGCATCCAGCTTCACTTTGCCCAGTTTGCCCATGCTGGCTTCATCTTTGGTGGCGGTGCCTTTCACCAGATCGTCCGCCAGATAGGTTGCGGCATAGCCGAGATCGATGGGGTTCCAGATGGCGAAGCTTTTGCTCGCGCCGGATTTCACCGCGCCCGCCATTTCAGACGGCAAGCCCAGACCGGTGACATACACTTTGCCGATTTTGCCCTGGTCTTTCACTGCCTGCGCGGCAGCGACAATGCCGACGGAGGATGGCGAGACAATCACTTTCAAATCAGGATAGGTTTTCAGCAGGCCAACCGCTTCGCGGTAGCTTTTGTCAGAGAGATCGTCGCCGTAGGCCACGGTCACCAGATTGACGGACGGGTACTTCGGCAGCACCTTTTTCATCTCGGCAATCCAGGTGTTCTGGTTGGTGGAGGTGGGTGTCGCGCTCAGTACCGCCACATCCCCTTTTTCCACGTTCAGGGCTTTCAATGCATCTGCCGCCAGCTTGACGTTGGTTTCGCCGATCAGCGCGTTATTAGAAGGATTCAGATGGATCTGACGCCCGGCTTTTGCCACGCCAGAATCCCACGACACCACTTTGATGCCGCGCTGCATAGCTTTCTTGAGTACCGGAACCAGGGCATCCGGATCGTTAGCGGAAATGGCGATCGCATCGACACCTTGTGCGATCAACCCGTTCAGCACTTCGATCTGCGCTTCGGCGGTGGTCGTCGTTGGACCGGTGTAAATCACTTTGACATCACCTAACTCTTTGGCCGCCTCCTGCGCGCCGACGTTCGCGGCTTCGAAGAATCCATTTCCGAGGGATTTCGCCACCAGGGCGATTTTAACTTCTGCTACTGCGGAACCGGACAACGCCAGAGCGGCAACGGTGAGGATTAAGCTTAGTTTTATTTTCATTGCTTTTACTCCACTGAATAAGTGATTTGTGTAGGGATTGCAGGTGGTTTCGCCCCGTCTCAGTGAGCGGGGCGCGATGTTCTTATTTGTACAGCTCTAACGCCGATTTCATCGGGGTCACGCCAAAGCGTTTGCCCAGTGCAATCAGTTCTTCCTGAGTAATGGTCTGTTTCATTCCGCCCATGGAATAGACTTTGACTAACACTTCGGCGGATTTCTCGGCGGTATCGATCAGGCCAAAGGCTTCATCCAGCGTTGGACCGCTGCCGAACACACCGTGGAACGGCCACAGCACCAACGAATGTTTTTGCATGTCTTGCGCCGTCGCCTGGCCGATCTCGTCGGTACCCGGCACCATCCACGGCAAAATGCCCACGCCGTCCGGGAACACCACCAGACATTCGGTGCTGCCTTCCCACAGTTTGCGGGTGATAAACGCGCTGTCGTTCTCCAGCACGTAAGTCAGTGCGATCAGGTTGGTGGCATGACAGTGCATGATCACGCGGTCTTTCCCATCGGTCGCTTTGATACGTTCGCAGTGGGATAGGAAATGCGCTGGCAGCTCAGACGTCGGTACCGCTTCGTTCGTCAGCCCCCAAAGAATGTGGTAGCCCGCGCCGTCGCTGTCCACTTTTACCACGCCTAAATTCGCGGTCGGATCGAGCTGCACGTTGCGGAAGAATTTACCGGAGCCGGTGACGATAAACGCCGTGTTGGCGAGCAGCGGCATCGGCTGGCTCAGCGCGATATAGCGCGGCTTGTGGTGAAAATCTGCTTCAAACGGGGCGATATCCGCATCGTCAAGACGCAGCGTCAGGTTGCCGCCGTTGCGCTCGTCCCAGCCTTTCAGCCAGGCGTCGGTGGTAGCTTTAATCATGCCCTGGACGAACCAGGCGTTGGTGATGGTCTGCATAGTTTCTCTTTCCTTCAAAGTGCCGGGTGGCGCTGCGCTTACCCGGCCTACAAAATCTGATATTCGGTGAGGCCTGATGCCCTCACCCTAGCCCTCTCCCACAGGGAGAGGGGACTGTTCGGTGCGGTCTTCTCCCTCTCCATTTGGTGGAGGGCCACTCGGTCTTCTCCCTCTCCCTTTTGGTGGAGGGGCGCTCGGTTTTCTCCCTCTCCCTGTGGGAGAGGGCGGGGTGAGGGCAAAATTACCCGCGCTGGCTCAACACCTCTTTCTCATATGCCCGCACGTTGTCCAGCCACTGGCTACCGGCTGGCGCGTCGTTGCGCTGGCAGTACATTTCCCAGATGGCCTGCCACGGCAGGGATTTTTGCTCTTCCAGCAGCGCCAGACGCGCGGTGTAATCGCCGTTTTCTTCGAGCTGTTTCAGTGCAGCCGTAGGCTCAAGCAGCGCGCGCAGCAGGGCTTTTTTCATGTTGCGCGTACCAATCACCCACGCGGCGATGCGGTTGATCGAGGCGTCAAAGAAGTCGAGCCCAATGTGCACGCGGTCGAACAGATCGTGACGGATGATTTCGCTGGCGATGGCCTGGGTTTCGTCATCCAGCAGCACCACGTGGTCACTGTCCCAACGCACCGGACGGCTGACGTGCAGCAGCAGGCGCGGCACGTAGAGCATGGCGGCAGAGATTTTGTCGGAGATCACTTCCGTTGGATGGAAGTGGCCGGCATCCAGGCACAGCGCGGTCTGGCGGCTGGTGGCGTAACCCATGTAGAACTCATTTGAGCCAACGGTGTAGCTCTCCGCGCCGATACCGAACAGTTTGCTTTCCACGGCATCAATGTGATGCGCCGGATTTATCTTTTCGCTGATGATCTCATCGAGCGCCGCCAGCAGGCGCTGGCGTGGGGCCAGACGGTCGACGGTGATGTCTTTCATGCCGTCCGGGATCCAGATGTTCATCACCGACGGCGTGCCCAACTGTTCGCCAAAATAAGCGGACACGCGGCGGCTGGCCTTGACGTGGTCGATCCAGAACTGGCGAATTTCATCATCTGCGTGAGAGAGAGTAAAACCGTCGGCGCTCAGCGGATGCGAGAAGCAGGACGGATTGAAATCCAGCCCGAGTTTGTTGGCTTTTGCCCACTCAACCCAGTTCTTAAAGTGTTCCGGTTTGATTTCGTTACGCCCGACCGGCTCCGGGGCTTCGTGGTAAATCGCATGCAGATTCAGGCGTTTTGGGCCGGGGATTAAGCTCAGCGCCAGCTCCAGGTCGGCGCGCAGCTCGGTCGCGTTACGCGCTTTACCTGGATAGTTACCGGTGGCCTGAATACCCCCCGTCAGCGCGGCGCCGGTATTTTCAAAGCCTGCGACGTCATCGCCTTGCCAGCAGTGCATGGAAACCGGCAGACGATCGAGCTGACGCAGCGCCTCTTCGACATCCACGCCGACGGCGGCGAAACGCTGTTTAGCCAGTTCCCAGGCTTGTTCAAGTTGAGTGGTCATGCGCAAAGCTCCTTAGTCAGTCGTTTTTGCTGAAACTGCGCTCGGTAGCGGGCAATTTCATGGCAGGAATGAGGGGTAAACGTGGTGAGGGCGTAGTTGCCCGTGACCACGGTGCGGAAATCGTCCACGTTGGTGAGTTCGTCCAGCGTCATCAACTGGATGCCGATATTGCCGAGCGTGGACGCCTCGACAGGACCCGCCACGACGGTGATCCCGCAGGCGTCGGCGCAAAGCTGATTCAGTAGTTGGTTCTGGCAGCCGCCGCCCACGATGTGTAACTGGCTGAACGGTTTACCGCGCAGCGTTGCCAACTCCTGCAGCACGTCGGCATACAGCAGGGCGAGGCTGTCGAAAATACATCGCGCCAGTTCAGTTGGAGTGTTAGGAACAGGCTGGTTTGTTTCGCGACAGGCGGCCTGGATTTCGGCGCTCATATTGGCCGGATTGATAAAGCGATCGTCGTTCGGGTTGATCACGAAACGACACGCCGCCAGCGCTTCGGTATCGGTTATCAGCGTCGACAGGTCGGAGACGTTTTGCTCTTTCAGCACGCGCTGGAGCAGCCACAGCCCCATGATATTTTTCAGCACCCGATAGCGGCCTTCCGCGCCACCTTCGTTGGTGATGTTGGCAGCCAGCGCCGCATCGCTGGTGTACGGCGTTTTGCTCTCAAAACCCATCAGCGACCAGGTGCCGGACGAGAGATACGCCGCGTCTTTACTGGCGAGCGGAGAGGCTATCACGGCGCTGGCGGTGTCGTGGCTTGCTACCGCGACAACGGGGATTTGATTGCCCAGCGGGCAAATCCAGTGACCGATCACATTGCCGGGATGCGTCGGCGTGCCAAACCAGGCGGCGGAGACGCCGGTCCAGTTGAGCAGGCTTTCATCCCAGTTATCCGAGTTGATGTTGACCAACTGCGTGGTGGTGGCGTTGGTGTATTCCCAGTTCATATTGCCGGTCAGGCGATAGCTGAAGTAGTCCGGGATCAGCAGCGCATGAGCGACGTTTTTAATCAACTCTGGCTGCTGTTCCGCCAGCGCACGCAGCTGATACAGCGTGTTGAACGGTAAAAACTGAATGCCGCTGCGCCCGTAGATATCCGCTTTGCCGAGCTGTTCAATGGCGCGGGCCATCACGCCGTCGGTGCGGCTGTCTCGATATGACACCGGCAAACCGATGCGCGCGCCGTCGCGGTCCAGCAGGACGTAATCCACGCCCCAGGTATCAATCCCGATACTGTCAATCAGAATGCCTTCTTCGCAGACCTTGTTCAGTCCAGTGCGGATTTCAGCTTCCAGGCTGTCAATATCCCAGGTGTCCACGCCGACCTGTTTTTGCAGGCAGTTAACAAAACGGTGGATCTCGCGAAGAGTCAGCGTGCGCTGTTCAGGGGTATAGCAGGCCAGCATTACGCGACCGCTGGAGGCGCCTAAATCGACAGCGACACAATGGCGAAGAGTCATGTTCCGGTCCTTCTTTAAGTCATTACCGGAGAGTGTAAGAAAGGAAAGAAAAACAGACCTTCTCGCCACTGACAGCCAAAATCCGCGGCTGGCAAGGAATCAAAGATGAACGTGAGGGAGTTCACAGTTTCCAGTTATGGCGCGGATGTCAGGCCATGTGACGGTTGCCGCATTTCCCGATCTTTCCCGCTGTTTCTTAAAAATCCGACAGGCTTTGCACGCTTTACTGTCGAAAATTGAAGGTGAGAATCGCGGCCCTTAATTACTATTTTGAGAACATTTCTCATTGGTGGTGGCCGTTATGACCGTTCTGCACAGCGTGGATTTTTTCCCTTCCGGACATTCGCCCGTTGCGATTGAGCCGCGCCTGCCACAGGCGGCCTTTCCGGAACATCACCATGATTTTCATGAAATTGTGATTGTTGAGCATGGTACGGGCATTCACGTTTTTAACGGCCAGCCGTACACCATCAGCGGTGGAACGGTCTGTTTTGTTCGCGACCACGACCGGCACATGTATGAACATACCGACAACCTGTGCCTGACGAATGTGCTCTATCGTTCTCCGGATGCGTTCCAGTTTTTATCGGGGCTAAACCAGCTACTGCCGCAGGAAAAAGACGGGCACTATCCGTCGCACTGGCGAGTGAATCAATCCACGCTGCAGCAGGTACGCCAGCTCGTCACCCAGATGGAGCAGGCCGAGGAAAATACCGAATCACATGCGCTCGCCAGCCGTGAACTGACGTTCATGCAACTGCTGGTGCTCCTGCGCCGTAGCAGTCTGGTGGAAGGTCTCGAGAATAACGACGCGCGGCTCAATCAACTGATGGCCTGGCTGGAAGATCACTTTGCCGAAGAGGTGAGTTGGGAGACGGTGGCGGACGTGTTTTCGCTTTCCCTGCGCACTCTGCATCGCCAGCTCAAACAGCACACCGGATTGACGCCGCAGCGCTATCTGAACCGTCTGCGCTTGATCAAAGCCCGCCATCTTTTGCGTCATACGGATGAGAGCGTGACGGACATCGCTTATCGCTGCGGTTTTGGCGACAGTAACCACTTTTCGACGCTTTTTCGCCGGGAGTTTAGCTGGTCACCGCGCGCGATCCGTCAGGGCCGTGATGCGTCACTTCAGTAACGCGAGGCCAATCACCGTTTTTTTATCGCGAACCCGCTAATAATGTTCGGTTATTAGCCGCTGGGGTGTGTCGTGGGCGTTCCGTTAATCCTTCGCAAAACTGATTTTTTTGCCAACGCCGGACAGGCTGTCGCGGTGGCGGACCGCTATCCGCAAAATGTCTTTGCTGAGCATACGCACGAGTTTTGCGAGTTAGTTCTGGTATGGCGCGGCAACGGCCTTCACGTCCTCAACGATCGCCCTTACCGCATTACGCGCGGTGACCTGTTTTATATCCGCGCGGAAGACAAACACTCCTACGCCTCGGTTAACGATCTGGTTTTGCAAAACGTCATTTATTGCCCCGACAGGCTCAAGCTGAACGTTGACTGGGCCAGCAACATTCCTGGCTTTAACGATGCACGCGGCGCGCCGCACTGGCGTTTAAGCAGCAACGGTATGGCGCAGGTCAGGCCCGTTATCACGCAGCTTGAGCAGGAGAGTTTGAAGGCGGATCAGAGTGCGAACGAGATGGCTGAACTGCTGTTCGCCCAACTGGTGATGACGCTCAAACGCTTTCGTTATGCGACCGATAACCCTTCGGCGAACGAGCAAGAGGCGCTGCTGGATAAACTGATTACTGCGCTGGCTGGCAGCCTGAACCGCAGCTTTGTGCTGGAGAAGTTTTGCGAGCAAGAGCAGTGCAGCGAACGCGCCTTGCGCCAGCAGTTCCGCACCCAGACGGGCATGACCGTGAACCACTATTTGCGCCAGTTACGCATTTGCCACGCGCAATATCTGCTGCAACATACGGAGCTGATGGTGAGTGAAGTGGCGATGCGCTGCGGCTTTGAGGACAGTAACTATTTTTCGGTGGTGTTTAACCGGGAGGTAGGGATGACGCCGGTTCAGTGGCGTCATCGCAGTCGAAAAGCAGCGTAGTTAACTCGCCATGCCCAGGCCGACAATGTTGGCGGCAATAATAATCACCACGCAACCCAGACTCAGCACGCCCACCGGACGACGCCCGGCGTTGTTCCACTCTTTTAGCACCAGGCCCACCATCCCGCCGCACAACACGTAGAAGCTCATGTGTAGCATCCAACTCATATAGTCATATTGCGGTGGAATGCTGGCGTGGCCCCAGGCGTAGAAGAAGAACTGCAAATACCACATCAGGCCGCCGAGCGCCGAAAGCAGCACGTTGGTGACGATCAGGGGTTTTGCCAGCGAGAAGTCGGCTTTTACCGACAGATTCTTCACTTTTGCCAGACGAATAAAACAGAAGCCCAGATTGACCAGCGCACCGCCGCCCATGATGACCACATAGCTTGGCAACGCGACGTACAGCGGATCAACGCCGAGCGCGGCAGCGGCTTCGTGCATTGGTTTGGCCGCGTTCATCGCAAACGACATGCCCGCCGAGAAAATGCCGCACATCACCGCCAGCACCAGCCCTTTCCTCAGATTGAAATCCTCGGCGGTGATGCCCATTTTGCGCTCTTTCAACTGACCCGCGCGGGTGACAATCCCCACGCCAATCACCGCCACCAGCACGCCGAGCAGCGTCATTCGACCGCCATGGGTGTTGATCAACACGTCGAAATTACCGTTCAGGATTGGCGTCATCAGCGTGCCGACAATCAGGGTGATCCCGATGGCAATCCCGATCCCCATCGACATGCCCAGATAGCGCATGGTCAGGCCGTAGTTGATATTGCCGATGCCCCACATTGCGCCAAACAGAAAAACGGGCAGCAGCGTCGAGGCGTTAAAGGAGGTGAAGTAGGCCCAGAAATCAGGCAGAAGTATGGCGCTGATGGTCCAGGGCAGGATCAGCCACGAAACCGTACCGCCAACGGACCACATGGTTTCCCATGACCAATGTTTGACCTTTTTAAAGGGGGCATAGAAACAGGCTGCACTGGCTGCGCCTATCAAATGCCAGAAAATACCCATCGTAATCGCATGATTCATTTTTACATCCTCATCGTTTTTATATGTCGTTGGCTTCCCTCCGACCCGATGAGTGTAAAAATTAAGCGGTGAGCGAACCTTCAGAAGGTTGCCGCACTTTTCTTCCAAATGGCAATCAACGCGTTAACCGCGTGAGCAGACTCACAATTTCACGAATGATACAAAAAATAACCTTATAAAAAGTACGGCATTGATAATCATTTTCAATATCATTTAATTAACTATAATGAACCAACTGCTTACGCGGCATTAACAGCTGTGCCGCCCGACAATAATGGAGAGGATTATGAGTTATACACTGCCATCCCTGCCGTATGCCTATGACGCACTGGAACCGCATTTCGACAAGCAGACGATGGAAATCCATCACACTAAACACCACCAGGCTTATGTAAACAACGCGAACGCTGCGCTGGAAAGCCTGCCAGAATTCGCTGAACTGTCCGTTGAAGAGCTGATCACCAAACTGGATCAACTGCCAGCAGACAAGAAAACCGTTCTGCGTAACAACGCTGGCGGTCACGCTAACCACAGCCTGTTCTGGAAAGGCCTGAAAACCGGCACCACCCTGCAGGGCGACCTGAAAGCGGCTATCGAGCGCGATTTCGGTTCTGTGGATGCTTTCAAAGCGGAATTCGAGAAAGCCGCTGCGACCCGTTTCGGTTCTGGCTGGGCTTGGCTGGTTCTGAAAGGCGACAAACTGGCTGTGGTTTCTACCGCTAACCAGGATTCCCCGCTGATGGGTGAAGCCGTTTCTGGCGTGTCTGGTTTCCCAATCGTGGGCCTGGATGTGTGGGAACACGCTTACTACCTGAAATTCCAGAACCGTCGTCCAGACTACATCAAAGCATTCTGGGACGTGGTGAACTGGGACGAAGCAGCCGCGCGTTTCGCTGCTAAAAAATAAGGTTGCATTGACGCCTGTGAGAAGCGAGTCTGATGACTCGCTTTTTTTGTCTCTGCATAAAGGAGCAATGACACATGCGCTATCCAGTTAACGTGTTTACAGGCAAGGTAAGGGATTACGACGGTAGCCGTCCGAGCGCTATCGCCAAAGTGCAGGTCGACGGCGAACTGACCCTGACCGATCTCGGGCTGGCGGGTGACGAACAGGCCGAAAAGAAAATCCACGGCGGGCCTGAGCGCGCGCTGTGCCATTATCCCCGCGAACACTATCTCCATTGGGCGCGTGAATTCCCCGAGCAGGCGGATCTCTTCGTCGCTCCCGCGTTTGGTGAAAACCTGTCGACCGACGGGATGACCGAAAAAGACGTCTTTATCGGCGACATTTATCGCTGGGGCGATGCGCTGATTCAGGTCACGCAGCCGCGTTCCCCATGCTTTAAACTCAACTTCCATTTCGGTATCAGCGATATGTCCTCGCAGATGCAAAGCGCGAGTAAAACCGGCTGGCTGTATCGCGTGGTGCTGGCGGGGCAGGTTTTTGCCGATGCGCCGCTGGAGCTGGCGTCGCGTCTGAGTGATGTGTCGGTTTACGATGCCTGCGCCATTGCCTGGCATATGCCGTTTGATGACGAACAGTACCATCGGCTTTTGTCTGCGGCGGGGCTGTCGACAAGCTGGACCCGAACGATGCAGAAGCGACGAATTGCCCGCAAGATCGAGGATAACTCGCGGAGATTGTGGGGGAAATAGCGCGACTGTTATCCCCTCACCCCTGCCCTCTCCCAAGGGGAGAGGGAGAAAGACTGCACGAAGCCTCCCTTCTCCTGGCGGAGAGGGCGAAAGACTGCACGGAGCCTCCCTTCTCCTGTCGGAGAGGGAGAAAGACTGCACGGAGCCTCCCTTCTCCTGTCGGAGAGGGGAGAAGACTGCACGGAGCCATTCCTTCTCCTGTCGGAGAGGGGAGAAGACTGCACGGAGCCTCCCTTCTCCTTGCGGAGAGGGCGAAACACTGCACGGAGCCATTCCTTTTCCTGTCGGAGAGGGGAAAGACGGCACTGAACCATTCCCTCTCCCTGTGGGAGAGGGGTAGGGTGAGGACAAAGGGCTACGAACGCTTATACAGCGGCAACCACATGGTTAACCGTAATCCTCCCAGCGGGCTGTCGTCGGCTTTAACCCAGCCGCGATGCTGCTGAATGGCGGTTTCGACAATCGCCAGCCCAAGCCCCGTGCCGCCTGACTCGCGATCGCGGGCCTCGTCGGTACGGTAGAACGGACGGAAAATCTGCTCACGATCATCCGGACTCACGCCTGGACCATCGTCGTCCACGTTGATGGTGACCCCATCTTTATCGACCGAAAACGCCACCTCAATTTTCGTGTGCGAGTAGCGCAGGGCATTACGCACGATATTCTCCAGCGCGCTTTCCAGCGTGTTGGGGTTACCGTACAGCGGCCACGGTCCCGGTGGGAAGTTGACGGTAAACGACTTGCCCATCTGTTCGGCTTCGAACGCGGCGTTATCCAGCACCTCATGCCACAGGTGATTGGCTTTCACCGTTTCGCTCACCAGTGCATTTTTTTGCTGATTGCGCGACATCACCAGCAGATCGTTGATCATGCTGTCCAAACGATGCGCTTCCATCTCGATACGTTCCAGCTCCTTGCTTTCACCGCTACGACGACGCAGCAGCGCGGTGCCGAGCTGCAGGCGCGTCAGCGGGGTGCGCAGCTCGTGTGAGATGTCCGACAGCAAACGTTGCTGTGAAGTCATCATCCTTTCAAGTGCGGTGACCATCTGGTTAAAACTGGCTCCAGCGGCAAGGAATTCTTGCGGCCCGGCTTCCAGTTCCGGATGTTGTCGCAGGTTTCCCTGAGCCACTTCATCCGCCGCGTTTTTCAGCTTACGCGCCGGTTTTGCCAGGCTCCACGCCAGCCATAACAGTAGCGGGGAACTCAACAGCATGGTGACAATCAGCAGCAGCAGCGGACGGTCAAACAGCAAGTTGATAAAGTCAGTTTGGGAGCTACTTGCCGGTCGAATCAGATAGAGCTGGTAATTATCTTCCCCATCCCTGATGGAAAATGGCCCTACCATTTCTACCCGACCGTACTTTTTCTTTTGCGGATGATCGGCGTTATCCGCCTGGCCAATGAAGTTACGGATAATTTGCATTTCATTGCGTTCCGCACCGATCACGCGGCCTTCGCTGGTGACCAGCAGCAGGCGTTGTCCGGGCGGCGCCCATTTGTCGATAGCGCGAAACAGCCTGCGCCACCACATCAAATCATTGGGCGGATCGTTTGCCAGTTCAGCTTCTACGTGTTGTTCGATCATCACGCCCTGACGTTGCTCGCTGTCGAGAAGCTCCGTCATCTGGCGTGAGTCGAGTTTTGGCAACATCAAAACCAGCATCAAAACCAGTGCCAGCGTCAGCCAAAAAATGGCGAAGATGCGGGCGGTTAAGCTGCCTATCATGAAGCGGAAACCATCAGATAACCGCGGCCACGTAGGGTTTTAAACCATGGGTGACCATCTTTGCGCTCCGGCAGCTTACGGCGCAGGTTAGAGATGTGCATGTCGATGGCGCGGTCAAACGGCGTAAGACGCTTGCCCAGCACTTCCTGACTCAAATGTTCACGCGATACCACTTGGCCGAGATGCTGCGCCAGCAGATAAAGCAGGGTGAACTCGGTGCCGGTTAATTCCAGCGTGACGCCATCAAAGCTTGCTTCCTGGCGGCCTGGGTTCAGGCTCAGGGAATCCACTTCCAGCGTCGGTGAACTGTTATCGCTATTCTGCTGCTGTTCGCTCCAGTGGGAACGACGCAGAATCGCGCGGATACGCGCTACCAGCTCGCGATCGTTAAACGGTTTAGGTAAATAGTCATCCGCGCCCAGCTCAAGGCCGAGAACGCGATCCAGTTCGCTGCCGCGAGCGGTCAGCATGATTACAGGTGTCTGATAGGTCTGGCGTAGTTCTTTAAGCGTATCGATACCGTTTTTCTTCGGCATCATCACGTCAAGCAAAAGCAAGTCAATGCTGTCGTCCAGGAGACTCAGCGCCTGTTCCCCATCATGGGCAACAATCACGTTGAAACCTTCCATGTCCAGCAGCTCTTTTAGTAGAGATGTAAGCTCTCGGTCATCATCAACTAACAGGATTTTATTCATTGTTTAAATACCTCCGAGGCAGAAATTACGACATCAAGGCTATCTAATCCATGACTTTACGTTGTTTTACACCCCCTGACGCATGTTTGCAGCACGTATCGTAATCTGTCTTCGTTGAATCGCGACACGAAAGATTTTGGGAGCAAGTGATGCGCAAAGTTACCGCTGCCGTCATGGCCTCAACACTGGCGTTTAGTGCTTTAAGCCAGGCTGCTGGAGTCATTACCGGCGTTAACGGGTCCTCAGCTGAGGGCATTACGCAGCACAGTGGCCAAAGCCATATGTTTGACGGCATAAATTTAACTGAACACCAGCGTCAACAGATGCGAGATCTGATGCACAGGGCAAGACACGATCAGCCCCCTGTTAATGTTAGCGAAATAGAGACAATGCACAGCCTTGTCACTGCAGAAAATTTTGACGAAAGCGCTGTACGCGCTCAGGCACAAAAGATGGCGCAGGAACAAGTTGCCCGCCAGGTCGAGATGGCCAGGGTTCGCAACCAAATGTTCCACCTGCTATCGCCCGAGCAGCAAGCGGTTTTGAACGAGAAACATCAGCAACGAATGGATCAGTTGCGTGAGGTTGCCCGGATGCAACAAAGCTCTGATATGACGCTTTTCAGTAGCAATACCCGTAGTAACCAGTAGACCCTGTTTTCCTTGCCATAGACACCATCCCTGTCTTCCCCCTCATGATGAGGGGGTTTTTTTTGCCTTTCATTCTGATTTGTTAACCGTTTATTCATGCTTTACCTCCTGATGCATCCGTTATACTAGCGGCAGGGCATGACAGGAGCGTGTATGAATCAATCCTATGGCCGGCTGGTGAGCCGCGCCGCAATCGCCGCGACGGTCATGGCGTCGTGTTTGCTAATCATCAAAATCTTTGCGTGGTGGTACACCGGCTCGGTCAGTATTCTGGCGGCACTGGTGGATTCCCTCGTCGACATCGCCGCGTCGTTAACCAATCTGCTGGTGGTGCGCTATTCTCTGCAACCTGCGGATGATGAACACACGTTTGGCCACGGCAAAGCAGAATCGCTCGCCGCGCTGGCGCAAAGTATGTTTATTTCGGGCTCCGCGTTATTTCTCTTTTTGACCGGTATTCAGCATTTGGCCTCGCCCGTCCCCATGAAAGATCCGGGTGTTGGCGTGGTCGTGACGGTTATAGCACTTATTAGCACAATTGTTCTGGTAACGTTCCAACGCTGGGTGGTTCGCAAAACGCAAAGTCAGGCGGTACGGGCAGATATGCTTCATTATCAGTCTGATGTTATGATGAATGGTGCGATTCTTGTTGCGCTCGGACTCGCATGGTATGGATGGCATCGTGCCGACGCAATATTTGCGTTAGGGATTGGGATCTATATTTTATACAGCGCCTTGCGAATGGGTTATGAGGCTGTGCAATCGCTTCTTGACCGCGCGCTGCCCGATGCAGAACGAGCAGACATCTTTGATATCGTCACCTCCTGGCCGGGCGTCAGTGGTGCTCACGATCTTCGTACGCGGCAGTCAGGGCCGACCCGCTTTATTCAGATTCATTTAGAAATGGAAGATAACCTGCCGCTGGTTCAGGCGCATGTGATTGCTGAGCAGGTTGAACAGGCGATTTTGCAGCGTTTCCCGGGGTCGGACGTCATTATTCACCAGGATCCCTGCTCAGTCGTACCAGGACATTTGAGCTTTCGTAATTCGTTGTAAAAAAGTGAGCCAGGCCAGCATTTTGTGGATAAATTACCACCATTGGGGCTGACCTGAATCAATTCAGCTGGAAGTGGTTGATATACTATTTGCAGTATTGGTTGGTTGAATCGACCCGTTATATTTCAAGTTGCCCGTGCTTTCCTGCAAATTGAAATATTTCGGGTATAGACCTCTTCCGGCAACAGATTTCATTTTGCATTCCTAAGTTCAGAGGTAGTCATGATTAAGAAAATCGGTGTGTTGACAAGCGGCGGTGATGCCCCAGGCATGAACGCGGCAATTCGTGGTGTTGTGCGTGCAGCGTTGACGGAAGGTCTGGAAATTTTTGGCGTTTATGACGGCTACCTGGGTCTGTATGAAGACCGTATGGTTCAGCTCGATCGCTACAGCGTATCTGACATGATTAACCGTGGCGGTACTTTCCTCGGTTCCGCGCGCTTCCCGGAATTCCGCGAAGAGCACATCCGTCAGGTGGCTATCGAAAACATGAAAAAACGCGGCCTGGACGCGTTAGTGGTTATCGGCGGTGACGGTTCTTATATGGGCGCAAAACGCCTGACTGAAATGGGCTTCCCATGTATCGGTCTGCCGGGCACCATCGATAACGACATCAAAGGCACCGACTACACCATTGGTTTCTTTACTGCCCTCGGTACTGTTGTTGAAGCGATTGACCGTCTGCGTGACACCTCTTCTTCTCACCAGCGTATTTCCATCGTTGAAGTGATGGGCCGTTACTGCGGCGACCTGACCCTGGCTGCGGCAATTGCCGGCGGCTGTGAGTTCATCGTTGTTCCAGAAGTGGAATTCAGCCGTGAAGATCTGGTCAACGAAATCAAAGCCGGTATCGCGAAAGGCAAAAAACACGCCATCGTGGCGATCACCGAACACATCTGTGATGTGGACGAGCTGGCAAAATACATCGAAACCGAGACCAAGCGCGAGACGCGTGCCACGGTTCTGGGTCACATCCAGCGCGGCGGTTCCCCGGGTCCTTACGATCGTATTCTGGCTTCCCGCATGGGCGCATACGCTATCGATCTGCTGCTGCAGGGTCATGGCGGTCGTTGCGTCGGTATTCAGAACGAAAAACTGGTTCACCATGACATCGTTGACGCGATCGAAAGCATGAAGCGTCCGTTCAAAGGTGACTGGCTGGACTGCGCGAAAAAACTGTATTGATAGCAGACACCCCTCTTCCCGTCGGAGAGGGGTGTTTATTCCCCTAAGTTATAGCCAATCTTTTTTTATTCTTTAATGATTGGTTCTCTTTCTGGCACGCTGCATTCATCAAAACACTACTTTAAGAGAGTTGGGCGATGAACAAATGGGGCGTGGGTTTAACGTTATTGCTGGCATCGACCAGCGTTCTGGCAAAAGACATCCAGTTACTGAACGTGTCGTACGATCCGACGCGTGAACTGTACGATCAATACAACAAAGCGTTCGCGGCACACTACAAGCAGGAGACCGGCGATAACGTGGTGATTCGCCAGTCGCATGGCGGCTCCGGTAAACAGGCTACCTCTGTCATTAACGGCATCGAAGCGGATGTGGTCACCCTGGCACTGGCCTACGACGTAGACGCCATCGCTGAGCGCGGTCGTATTGATAAAAACTGGATTAAACGTCTGCCGGACAATTCCGCGCCGTATACCTCCACCATCGTCTTCCTGGTGCGCAAAGGTAATCCGAAACAGATTCATGACTGGAACGATCTGATTAAACCGGGCGTTTCTGTGATCACCCCGAACCCGAAAAGCTCCGGCGGCGCACGCTGGAACTACCTGGCAGCCTGGGGCTACGCGCTGCACCATAACAACGGTGACCAGGCCAAAGCACAGGATTTCGTGAAGTCCCTGTTCAAAAACGTCGAAGTGCTGGATTCCGGCGCGCGCGGCGCAACCAATACCTTCGTAGAACGCGGCATCGGTGACGTGCTGATTGCATGGGAAAACGAAGCGCTGCTGGCAACCCATGAACTGGACAAAGATAAGTTCGAAATTGTCACCCCGAGCGAATCGATTCTGGCGGAACCGACCGTTTCTATCGTCGATAAAGTGGTTGAGAAAAAAGACACCAAAGCGGTGGCCGAAGCCTATCTGAAGTATCTCTACTCTCCGGAAGGCCAGGAGATCGCAGCGAAAAACTTCTATCGTCCACGCGACCCGGAAGTAGCGAAGAAATATGATAGCGCGTTCCCGAAACTGAAGCTGTTCACCATTGACGAAGAGTTCGGCGGCTGGGCGAAAGCGCAGAAAGAGCACTTCTCTAACGGCGGCACGTTCGACCAGATCAGCAAACGCTAAGCGTTCAACCCGCATGACAACAGACCCGGCGCGAGAAATCCGCCGGGTTTTTATTTGGTCATCATTTTGCGTTACTCTTTCGCTTCAACTGGATATCGGGAACGCGTAATGAAAAAACTTATCGTACTGGCGTTGGTCGTCAGTGTGGCTGTAGCGGGCGGCTGGTTCTGGATGAAGTCCGGTAATCCTGACGCACTTCGCCATATCGTTCTCGAACAGTGTGTTCCAAATCAGCAACAGCACCGCAATCCCGCGCCGTGCGCGCAGGTTAAACCGGATGCCGGTTACGTGGTGTTTAAAGATCGCAACGGGCCGCTGCAATATTTGCTGATGCCGACGTACCGTATCAACGGTACCGAAAGCCCGCTGCTGACCGAGCCGCAGACGCCCAATTTCTTCTGGCTGGCGTGGCAATCGCGCAACTTTATGAGCATGAAGCGCGGTACGGAAGTGCCGGACAGCGCCATCGCGCTCACGATTAATTCGCCGACCGGGCGCACGCAAAATCATTTTCATATTCACATCTCCTGCCTGCGTGCTGACGTGCGCGAAAAGCTGGATGCGAATCAGGGACAAATTAGCACGCAGTGGCTGCCGTTTCCTGGCGGACTGGAAGGGCATGAGTATCTTGCGCGACGGGTGACAGAAGCGGAGCTGGTCAAACGCAGCCCGTTTATGATGCTGGCGCAAGAACTGCCACAAGCGCGTGAGCACATGGGGCGGTTTGCCATGGCGATGGCGCAGCAATCCGACGGTTCGTTTGTGCTGCTGGCGACCGAGCGAAATTTACTGGTACTTAACCGCGCATCGGCTGAGGAATTACAGGATCATCAATGCGATATCCTGAATTGACCCCACCATAAATAGCGTTTACTCGGCCTGCCTGTCGCCGTAGACTTGCTGAAAAAATCGACAGGAGACAGGTATGTCGCTCTGGTTTACTCACCCTCTTTTTCTGCCTTCGCTCATTGTTGGCATCACCATCGTGCTGTGGGCGACCTCGCTCCTGCCTGAATTTATCACCGCGCTGCTGTTCTTTACGGCAGCGATGATCGCCAAAATTGCCCCAGCGGATGTCATTTTTGGGGGCTTTGCGTCATCGGCATTCTGGCTGGTCTTTAGCGGATTTGTGCTCGGTGTGGCGATTCGCAAAACCGGCCTGGCGGACAGGGCGGCGCGAGCGCTATCGGCAAAACTGACCGATTCGTGGCTGTTGATGGTAGCAAGCGTGGTGCTGCTGAGTTATGCCCTGGCGTTTGTGATGCCGTCGAACATGGGGCGCATCGCGCTGCTGATGCCGATTGTGGCGGCGATGGCTAAACGTGCCAGCATCGCGGACGGCTCCCGCGCGTGGTTTGGTCTGGCGTTGGCGGTGGGTTTCGGGACCTTCCAGCTTTCCGCGACTATTTTGCCCGCTAACGTACCGAATCTGGTGATGAGCGGCGCGGCGGAAGGTTCATACGGCATCCATCTGAACTACGTGCCTTATCTCCTGCTGCACACGCCGGTGCTCGGCATTCTAAAAGGGCTGATTCTGATTGGGCTGATCTGCTGGCTGTTCCCCGGCTCACCCAAACATCCGCAGGAGGTTTCTGCGCCTGAACCGATGGGGCGCGATGAGAAACGGCTCGCCTGGCTTCTGGCGGTAGTGCTTGTGATGTGGGTGACGGAGAGCTGGCATGGAATTGGCCCGGCGTGGACCGGGCTGGCGGCATCGCTGGTGGTGATGCTCCCGCGCATCGGTTTTATTTCCGGTGAGGAGTTTTCGGCGGGCGTGAATATGCGTACCTGCATCTACGTGGCGGGTATTTTGGGGCTGGCTATCACCGTCACGCAGACGGGAATTGGGAGCGCCGTAGGAGAGGCGTTGCTTCACCTGATGCCGTTGGACGCGGATAAGCCTTTCACCAGTTTCCTGGCGCTCACGGGTATCACCACGGCGCTTAACTTCATCATGACCGCCAACGGCGTTCCGGCGCTGTACACCACGCTGGCGCAGAGTTTTTCCGATGCGACCGGTTTCCCGCTGCTGTCGGTGATTATGATTCAGGTGTTGGGTTATTCCACGCCGCTGTTGCCGTATCAGGCATCGCCGATTGTGGTGGCGATGGGACTTGGGAAAGTGCCTGCAAAGGCGGGAATGATGCTGTGTCTGGCGCTGGCAGTGGCGACCTATGTGGTCCTGTTGCCGCTCGATTACTTATGGTTTAGCGTGCTGGGGAAATTATAGATTCTGCGCTGTGTTTCCCCTCACCTTGGCCCTCTCACAATGGGAGAGGGAGAAACCTTTCAGGCATTTATCTCGCCACTCGGGAAAGAAGACGCTGAACGGTTTCCTCTCCCTTGTTGGGAGAGGGTGAGGGGACAAGCCATTACGCCTGTTTAGCGGCTTCTGCTGCTTTAACGATCACCGCGAAAGCGTCAGCTTTCAGGGAAGCACCGCCAACCAGCGCGCCGTCGATGTCCGGCTGGGTGAACAGCTCAGCAGCGTTTGCCGCGTTAACGGAACCGCCGTACTGAATGATCACTTGCTCAGCCACTTTCGCGTCGGCTTTCGCAATGTGGTCACGGATAAATTTGTGAACAGCCTGTGCCTGCGCAGGGGTCGCAGATTTGCCAGTACCGATTGCCCATACCGGTTCGTAAGCGATAACCACGCCTTCGAACGCGCTCGCGCCCTGAGTTTTTAGCACAGCATCGATCTGACGTGCGCACACTTCTTCGGTTTTGCCTGCTTCGTTTTCTGCTTCGGTTTCACCAATGCACAGAACCGGGATCAGACTCTGCTCTTTCAGCACTGCGAATTTCTTCGCGATCAGCTCGTCAGACTCTTTGTGATAAGTACGACGCTCAGAGTGGCCGATGATGATGTATTTTGCGCCGATATCTTTCAGCATTTCAGCGGAGGTTTCGCCGGTGAATGCGCCAGAGAGGTTAACGTCAACGTTCTGTGCACCCAGAACGATGTGGCTGCCGTCAGCAGCGTGTTTAGCCAGATCCAGATAAATGTCTGGTGGAGCGATCGCTACAGCACAGCCTGTCACGCCAGCCAGCTCTTTACGCAGGTTCGCGATCAGCTCGTTTACCATGTGGCGGCTGCCGTTCAGTTTCCAGTTACCCATCACTAAAGGATGTCGCATTTCAATTCTCCACGCTACTAAAGCGAATTAAGGATTATGGCCGCCCTGACGGGCAGCATGGTCTGTGAATCAGTATAGAGATTTTCCCTCGAAAGGCTTTGCTTTTTGTCATTAATTCGCCCCTCCGAGTGTGTGAGATAGCGCCAGCTTAATCGGTTCAACGGCGAAGGTCAGCCCCTTTTCGCCGTGATCTGCGACCACATAGCGAATCGCGCCGTCTGTTTCGGCGTAGTAACGTTTGTTTTTACCGGCGGTCAGCAATTTTTGCAGTTTTTGCTGGCTTTGCGCTTTGGTCAAAATCGGGGTGAAGGCGCGCAAAATCGCGCTCATGTACTCCAGCGCTTTGGCTTTGGCGGCTTTCTGTTCCGGGCCTTGAATCGGCAGCCAGGTGATTTGCATGCTTTTGATTTTTAACGTGCCGCGTTCAAGCGCAGTCGAGGCGTACAGATTTTCGTTAATTTTACTGGCCGCACGCGTCAGGGTAGGCGTGTCTTTTGCGCCGTCTATCGCGCGAAACTCACCCAGCGCGAGTGTGGGATTATCTTTGTTGAACGTTTCGCGGAACTGACTGATCGATTGATCGAATGACGGCGCGCCTTGCAGAAGATACGGCGCAGTCGCAGGGGGAGAGGCGTCATTGGCGTGCAGGGAAAAGCTGGTGCTCAGCATCGTTAAACACAGCAGAATCGGGTGAGTCCATCTTTTCATCAATATTATCCCTGGCGGTCATTGCTCATGATTAAAACGATATCTGCCCGGCTTGTCAAAAGGTCGGCACTCCAGGGTAAACTACGCGGCAGACGATAATAAGGAACCTGACATGACCATACAGCAGTGGCTGTTTTCATTCAAAGGGCGTATTGGACGCCGTGATTTCTGGATTTGGATCGTGACGTGGATTGTCGCGATGCTGGTGCTTTTCGGCCTGGCCTACAGCAACTGGCTGGGCACCCAAACGGCAGCGTTTGCGCTGGTGTGTCTGCTGTGGCCAACGGCTTCCGTGATCGTTAAACGTCTGCATGACAGGGGCCGTTCCGGTTTGTGGGCACTGCTGATCCCTCTGGCGTGGATGCTGGTGGCGGGTCACTGGGCGATACTCCCGTCGGTCCTACCTTGGGTGGTAGGGAAACTCATTCCGACGGTGATTTTTGTCATGACTATCATCGATCTGGGCGCGTTCGTGGGCACCCAGAGCGAGAATAAATACGGCAAGGACACGCTGGACGTGAAGTTCCGCTAATTACCAGTAGTGTTCAGCAGTCATATGGCCCGGTCGGCGGCGCAAATGTTTGGTCATCTGCCGGGAGTCTTTCAGCAACTGCTGGGTATCACGCACCATCTGCGGGTTGCCGCAGAGCATCACGTGGCTGGTTTCCGCATTCATCTGTAAACCCACGGCGGATTCAAGTTCACCGCTTTCAATCAGCGCCGGAACGCGTCCGGTGAGCGCACCATCAACCGTTTCACGGCTGACCACCGTCTGGATTTTCAACTTTCCTGCGTAGCGTTTTTCAAGCTCCTGCATCAGCGGCAGATAGCTCAGATCGGCGGCGTAGCGTGCGGCATGCACCAGAACGATATTTTTGAATCGCTCCAGATCCTTCCCGTATTGCAGAATCGACAGATAAGGGCCGATGGCCGTACCGGTTGCCAGCATCCACAGGGTGTCGCAGTCGGGGATCTCTTCCAGCACAAAGAAACCAGCGGCTTCGCTGACCATCAGAACGTCATCACCGGGCTGAAGCGCAGCCAGGCGCGGGCTGAGTTTGCCGTCAGGAACGGTCACCAGATAAAACTCGAGATCCGGATTGTCCGGCGCATTGACGTAGGAATAGGCGCGCTGCACGCGCTCGCCGTCAATTTCCAGCCCCAGCTTGGCGAATTGCCCGGCCGTGAACGGATGAATGGGGGCATGAACGGTGATACTAAAAAGCGCATCGGTCCAGAACGTTACTTTTGTGACTTTACCTGTTACCCAGTCCGCCATGACGATCTCCTGTGCTGATATCTGTTTCTATCTTCCGTTCTTGCCGGGGAGATTTCCAGCCCAGCGGGGCCGGAAAGCTCTATTGATCAAATCACCTTACAGGATGTGAGTTTGAACATTTGGGTCTTTGCGATCCAGATAATGAATCGACTGGATGCGACGGATAGTGCGTGATTTTCCGCGAATCAGCAGCGTTTCAGTGGTGGCCATATTGCCCTTGCGGGTGATGCCGTCCAGCAGGTCGCCTTTGGTGATACCGGTTGCCGAGAAGATCACGTTATCGCTGCGCGCCATATCATCCAGGGACAGCACTTTATTCGCTTCAATGCCCATCGCTTTGCAGCGCGCCAGCTCCTGTTCGCCGATGCGACGGTTCTCTTCGCTGTCACCCTTCACGTCATGACGAGCCAGCAGGCGACCCTGCATATCACCATCCAGCGCGCGAATCACCGCAGCGGACACTACGCCTTCCGGCGCGCCACCAATGCCGTACAGCACGTCGACTTCGCTGTCTGGCATACAGGTCAAAATAGACGCCGCGACGTCGCCATCCGGAATGGCAAAAACACGCACGCCGAGCTGCTGCATATGCGCAATGGTGACGTCATGGCGCGGTTTGGCGAGAATAGTGACGGTCAGTTCACTGAGCGGTTTACCCAGCGCAGCCGCGACATTACGCAGGTTATCTGCCAGAGGCAGATTGAGATCGATAGCGCCTTTCGCGCCTGGACCGACAATCAGTTTTTCCATGTACATATCAGGCGCGTTGAGGAAGCAGCCTTTATCGCCAACGGCAAGCACCGCCAGCGCGTTCGCCTGGCCCATCGCCGTCATGCGCGTGCCTTCAATCGGGTCGACAGCGATATCCACCGCATCACCGTTGCCGGTGCCCACTTTCTCACCGATGAACAGCATGGGCGCTTCGTCGATCTCGCCTTCGCCAATGACAATGGTCCCGTCAATGTTGACCTGGTTGAGCATAATGCGCATTGCATGAACGGCCGCGCCGTCAGCAATATTTTTGTCGCCACGTCCTAACCACTTATAGCCTGCGAGGGCGGCGGCTTCGGTTACGCGGGAGAATTCGATGGCAAGTTCACGTTTCATGGGGTACTCGTGCAGTCAAAAGGAATTGCACGAAGTTTATCACAGAGTGGGATGGGGTGCGGGTTGATGCGGTGCGGCCTGATGCCCTCACCCCGGACCGTACACCCACGGGGAGAGGTCAGGATTATCATGCGTCGGGCAGGAAAAAAGCGGCAGGTAACGTGTGAGTGAAAACCAGAAAACTCCCTCTCCCATTGGGAGAGGGGAGGGTGAGGGAAATTACTCTTCGTGCTCTTCCCACGCCAGGGCGCGTTTCACCGCTTTTTTCCAGCCGCTGTAGCGATAGTTACGCTCGGTCGTTTCGATACCCGGACGGAATTCACGCTCGATGACCGCTTTTTCCTGCAGCTCATCCAGATTCTGCCAGAAACCAACCGCCAGACCTGCCAGATACGCAGCACCCAACGCGGTGACTTCGCGCACTTCTGGACGCTCAACGCGGGTGCCCAGAATGTCGGACTGGAACTGCATCAGGAAGTTGTTCGCGACCGCGCCGCCGTCCACGCGCAGAGCGTGCAGACGAATGCCGGAGTCGGCTTGCATCGCTTCCAGCACGTCACGCGTCTGGTAGGCGATGGATTCCAGCGTGGCGCGGATGATGTGGTTAGAGTTCACCCCACGCGTCAGGCCGAAAATAGCGCCGCGCGCATACGGGTCCCAGTATGGCGCGCCCAGACCTGTGAATGCCGGCACCACGTATACACCGTTGGTGTCCTTCACTTTGGTGGCGAAGTATTCGGAATCGAACGCATCGCTGATGAGCTTCATTTCGTCGCGCAGCCACTGAATGGATGCCCCCGCCATGAAGACCGCACCTTCCAGCGCATAATTCACTTCGCCGCGTGGGCCGCAGGCGATGGTGGTCAGCAGGCCATTTTCTGATTTCACCGCTTTCTCGCCGGTATTCATCAGCATAAAGCAGCCGGTACCGTAGGTGTTTTTCGCCATCCCTTCTTTCACGCATAGCTGGCCAAACAGCGCAGCCTGCTGGTCACCGGCGATACCGGAGATCGGAATACGCGTGCCGCCTTTACCACCGATGTTGGTCTGGCCGTACACTTCGGATGATTTACGCACTTCTGGCAGCATGGCGCGCGGGATGTCCAGCGCCTCCAGCATTTTGTCATCCCAGTCCAGCTTGTGGATGTTGAACAGCATGGTACGGGAAGCGTTGGTGTAATCGGTAACGTGCACCCGCCCTTGGGTCATCTTCCAGATGAGCCAGGTATCGACGGTACCGAACAGCAGTTCGCCGCGTTTTGCGCGCTCACGGGAACCTTCAACGTGATCCAAAATCCACTTCACTTTGGTGCCTGAGAAGTACGGATCCACCACCAGACCGGTGGTGCTGCGGATGTAATCTTCCATGCCGTCGCGCTTGAGCTTCTCGCAGATTTCGGCCGTACGGCGACACTGCCAGACGATGGCGTTATAGATTGGTTTACCGGTTTCACGTTCCCACACAATCGCGGTTTCACGCTGGTTGGTGATACCAATTGCCGCGATTTCATCGGAACTGATGTCGGCTTTCGCCAGCACTTCGACCAGCGTTGAGCTTTGGGTCGCCCAGATTTCCATTGGATCGTGCTCTACCCAGCCAGGCTTAGGATAGATTTGTTCGAATTCGCGCTGTGACACGCTGACGATATTCGCGTCATGATCCATTACGACAGCGCGGGAGCTGGTAGTGCCCTGGTCGAGCGCAACGATATATTTTTTGTCGGTCATAGTATGTGTCCCGTAGTCAGATTACAGCGAAGCTTTTTGTTGTGCGGTAGAGGTCGTTTCTTTCTCGTCTTCCACACAGGTGTCGCACGGTAAGTGGCGACCAATTAATTTGCGATAGCCGAATGCGCCCAGCGCAGCCCCTGCAATCGGGCCGAACAGCGGCACCAGGAAGTAAGGGATATCTTTGGCACCAGTAAAGGCCACTTCACCCCAGCCCGCAAAGAAGGCGAAGGTTTTCGGACCCAGGTCACGCGCCGGGTTCATCGCAAAGCCCGTCAGTGGACCCATTGATGCGCCGATCACGGCAATCAGTAAACCAATCAACAGTGGAGCCAGTGGGCCGCGCGGAATGCCGTTACCATCATCGCCCAGCGCCATGATAACGCCCATCAGAATAGCGGTAATCACCATCTCAACTGCGAATGCCTGCACAAAATTGATATGCGGGTTTGGATACGTTGAGAAGATACCGGCCAGATCCAGACTTTCGACACTGCCGCGCACCATATGATGCGTCTGTTCGAAGTCGATGAAAAGATTGTAATAAAGCCCGTAAACTAATGCCGCTGCGCAAAAGGCGCCGGCAAATTGAGAAATAATAAACGGCACAACTTTGCGTCCGTCAAAGCATGCGAATAGCCACAACGCGATGGTCACCGCCGGGTTAAGGTGTGCGCCGGAAACCCCTGCAGTCAGGTAAATGGCCATTGCCACGCCCAAACCCCAGATGATGCTGATCTCCCACTGGCCGAAGGTCGCGCCAGCCACTTTCAGGGCAGCAACACAGCCTACCCCAAAGAAAATCAACAACCCGGTACCAAGGAACTCGGCGATGCACTGGCCTTTTAAGGTTGATGTCTGACTCATAATCGGAATCCTGAAGAAAGATGAATGTTTATTGTTAGCGCAGCGACAACGAACAGCCACGATGTCCTGTAGACATGCTGTTAATTTATCGTTAACGAGCAAAAACGAGAAATATCGAAATCAAAATGTGTGTGCTGTGTCAATAAAATGAGCGTTTTCGCGCTATAAAGCGTGTTTTAGCAGCAGTAGAGAAATGTGAGCTGAATCATTTCATTAACTAAAGTATTAACAATTTAGGGGTAGATGGTGCGAATGCACCAGGACCAGACCGAAAAGTGTTGCAAACCGCGATCTGCGCGGCATGCCGCTGGACAGGGGACGCCGCGCTCCATACAATCGACATTAAATATGTTGTGCGCGTTTTACACGCCATTGTTCAGTTTTCCTCCTCCTTGATGAAATGTGAACGATGTAGCGTAAGTTCGAAGCGTCGCCTTGCCATTCAGAAGAGGTATGACCATGTCATTAGAAGTGTTTGAGAAACTGGAATCAAAAGTACAGCAGGCGATCGACACCATCACACTGCTGCAGATGGAAATCGAAGAACTGAAAGAAAAGAACAACGCCCTGGCGCAGGAAGTGCATTCTGCTCAGAACGGTCGTGAAGAGCTCGAGCGCGAAAATCAGCAGCTGCGCGAACAGCAGAACGGCTGGCAGGATCGTCTGCAGGCATTGCTCGGCCGCATGGAAGAAGTTTAATTACGCTTCATCTTTCGCGCCGTAGCGGCGTTGGCTGCGCTCAGCTACCCCAGTCACGTAGTTGACTACGCTCCTGGGGATATCTTCGTTTGCCGCCTTGCTACAACACGAAATCTTAGCGTAATGGCCCGCGTCAAATGCAGGCCAAAGTGAACTCATAAAAAAGGCACCTTTCGGTGCCTTTTTTATTACTCGATATCGAGAGGATCTTCGGAAAGGATGATGCCGGTATTGTCGGCGTAGAGATGGTCGCCGGAGAAGAAGGTGACGCCACCGAAGTTAACGCGCACATCGCTTTCGCCGATGCCTTCGCCTGCGGCACCCACGGGGATAGCTGCAATGGCCTGAATGCCCAAATCCAGCTCTTCCAAATCGTCAACCTGACGGACAGCGCCGTACACCACAATTCCTTCCCACTCGTTTTGCAGGGCCAGACGGGCAAGATCGGCGTCGATTAACGCACGACGGACAGAGCCGCCGCCATCAACCAGCAAAATACGGCCACGGCCATTTTGTTCGAGCAGCTCATACAGCAACCCGTTGTCCTCGAAACATTTTACCGTGATGATTTGTCCGCCAAATGACGACCGTCCCCCAAAGTTGGAAAACAGCGGTTCCACGACGTTGACATCTTCTTGATAGATGTCACAAAGCTCGGAAGTATCGTATTTCATAGGTTTAACGCTCGGTTGCTGCGAATGTGTTCAGTATATCGTGCTAAACGCGTTGTTGGCAAAATCATCAATTGTTAATTGATATTTGTCAGTTAACGCAGCGTCTGGCTCAGGATAATCCCAAGTACGAACAACAGGTTAGTCAGTAATGCGCCTTTTACCGTACGTTCGAGCATGGGCGGCATCGCGGAGGGGTTTAGCTCGCGCATCACGAAACGCGCCTGTTTGATCAGCAACGGCGCGGCCAGAACAAACAGCCAGCCCCAGAGGCTGTGCAATGAAAGCAGATTAAACAGTGCAAGGCAGATCAGCGCCCCCATCAACAGGCCCGCGTGATAGCGACGGGCGTTGACCGGTCCTAACCGTACCGCGAGGGTGTTTTTACCGTTCTCACGGTCACTTTCGATATCGCGCAGGTTATTGATGTTGAGAACCGCCGCAGCCAGTAATCCGCAGGCAGTAGCGGGCAGGAATAGCGCGGGAATCAGCGTATGCGCCTGCAAATACCAACTGCCCATCACGCTCAGCCAGCCAAAGAAAACCAGCACGGAAATATCACCCAAACCGATATAACCATAAGGGCGCGTGCCGACGGTATAGGTAATCGCCGCAATAATCGCCAGAATCCCCAACACCATAAAGCCGATGAAATCGGCCGTTGTTTTGCAGGCCACCGACACCAGCGCCAGACCTGAAAGACAGATGAGCAGCACGGTGATAATCAGTGCACGTTTCATCTGTGGCTGAGTTATCACCCCTTTCTGCATGCCGCGCAGCGGCCCAATACGATCGGGTTTATCGCTGCCCTTGACCGCATCGCCGTAGTCGTTAGCAAGGTTAGAGAGGATTTGCAGCAGACCGGCCGTGATGAGCGCCAGTCCGGCAACCAGCGGATCGAAATGACCTTGCCACCAGGCAAGCGTGGTGCCAACGACGATGGCGGCAAAGGCCAGAGGTAATGTCTTGGGACGCAGGCTTTCGAGCCACGCCTGAGTACGGCTGATATCAGTCATTTTATTTAGCCAATAAAAATGGGGGCATTAGCCCCCATCAACAGTGATGAAAATGCATTAACCGCGATTATAAGATAAAACGGCTTAGATCTTCATCTGCCACTAACGCATCCAGATGTTTACTCACATAATCTGCGTCAATGGTAATACTTTGGCCGTTCAGATCGCTGGCTTCATAAGAGATATCTTCGACCAGACGTTCCAGCACGGTGTGCAAACGACGCGCCCCGATGTTTTCGGTGGTTTCGTTAACCTGCCATGCGGCCTGAGCGATACGCTTGATACCGTCTGCGGTGAACTCAATGGTCACGCCTTCGGTGGCCATCAGCGCTTTGTACTGCACGGTGATCGAGGCATTTGGCTCAGTCAGAATGCGTTCAAAATCGTCGGTAGTCAGCGCCTGCAGCTCCACGCGAATCGGCAGACGGCCCTGCAATTCAGGAATGAGATCGGAAGGCTTAGCCACCTGGAACGCGCCAGAAGCAATAAACAGAATGTGATCGGTTTTAACCATGCCGTGCTTGGTCGAAACGGTACAGCCCTCGACCAGCGGCAACAGGTCACGCTGAACGCCTTCACGAGACACGTCCGGACCGTTGGATTCACCGCGCTTACAGATTTTGTCGATCTCATCGATAAACACGATGCCGTGCTGCTCAACCGCGTCGATTGCGTCTTGTTTCAACTCTTCTGGATTCACCAGTTTGGCCGCTTCTTCTTCAATCAGCAGCTTCATTGCGTCTTTGATTTTCAGCTTGCGCGGTTTTTGCTTCTGGCCGCCCAGGTTCTGGAACATCGACTGCAGCTGGCTTGTCATCTCTTCCATACCCGGAGGAGACATAATTTCTACACCCATTGGGGCCGCAGCCAGATCAATTTCAATCTCTTTGTCGTCCAGTTGGCCTTCACGCAGTTTTTTGCGGAATGCCTGACGCGCGGCGGACGGCTCCTGAGGTTGTTCATTCTGACCCCAGTTGTTTTTTGCCGGTGGGATCAGCACGTCGAGAATACGTTCTTCGGCCATTTCTTCAGCACGATAACGGTTTTTCTCAATGGCCTGTACGCGCACCATTTTCATCGCTGAATCGGCCAGATCGCGGATAATCGAGTCCACTTCTTTACCGACGTAGCCCACTTCAGTGAACTTGGTGGCTTCAACTTTGATGAACGGTGCGTTTGCCAGCTTCGCCAGACGACGGGCGATTTCGGTTTTACCGACGCCGGTCGGGCCGATCATCAGAATATTTTTTGGGGTAACTTCGTGGCGCAGCTCTTCATCAAGCTGCATACGACGCCAGCGGTTACGCAGGGCGATTGCCACGGAACGCTTGGCGTTGTCCTGGCCGATAATGTGTTTGTTCAGCTCACTGACAATTTCGCGTGGGGTCATTTCAGACATGGGAGATCCTTACGCTTTAGAGTTCAATTCTTCGATGGTATGGAAGTGGTTGGTGTAAATGCAGATATCACCTGCAATTCCCAACGCCTTCTCGGCAATTTCGCGGGCGCTCAGCTCAGTATTTTCAAGCAAAGCACGCGCAGCGGCCTGGGCGTAAGGACCGCCGGAGCCGATAGCAATCAGATCGTTTTCTGGCTGAATGACGTCACCGTTCCCGGTGATAATCAGAGAGGCATTTTCATCCGCGACGGCCAACAGCGCTTCGAGTTTGCGCAGCATACGGTCGGTGCGCCAGTCTTTCGCCAGCTCAACGGCCGCTTTGACCAGGTGGCCCTGGTGCATTTCAAGCTTGCGTTCAAACAGTTCGAAGAGCGTGAAGGCGTCAGCGGTACCGCCCGCAAAACCGGCGATCACTTTGTCGTTATACAGGCGGCGCACTTTTTTCACGTTGCCTTTCATGACGGTATTACCCAGCGTGGCCTGGCCATCACCGGCGATTACCACATGGCCGTTACGGCGTACACTTACTATTGTTGTCACGAGCAGACCCCCTGGTTACAAATTCGAAACAGATGCCCTGAGCTAATACTCAGGGCTGAATAGAATGATAGATGGGGGGGATTTTGGGGGTTTCAACCCCCAGAGGCGAGTCGAATGCAGTTTGTGTGACCGGCAATTTTCAGGCGGCTAATGGTGCCGTCTGCATTTTCTTTGCCCTTCACCGGGCCGATTACAACGCGATTCCAGCCGCCGTTGGTGGTGATGCGTGAATCAAAACCTTCAAAGGCCAACTGCGCACGCACGGTTTCTGCCTGGTCTGCGCCTTTGAACGATCCACACTGAACCATCCAGCGACGATCGTCTTTCTTCTCGGCCGTTTGTTTCGGTGCTTCGGCTGGCTGCGTAACCGGTGCGCTCTGCTGTGGCTGCGCTTTCGGCTGCTGCGCGGTATTATGCGCTGGCGTTTGCAGCAGATCCTGATACGGCTGTGCTGATGCGGTTTGTTTCTGCTGCTGCGTCTGGCGCGGCTGCTGGACAGGCTGAGTCTGCACGGTACGCGTCTGCTGCTGTGGCTGCTGATACGGTTGTTCGGTCACACGCGGCTGTGCGCGCGGTTGCTGTACCGGCTGCGTTTGCGTCAACTGCGGTTGCTGAACTTGCTGCTGTGCCTGACGTTGACGTTGCAGCGTTTGCTGACGCTGCTGTGGCGTCTGTTCATTCCACGGCACTTCGGTCAGCTGCGTTGGCTGCTGGCGCATATCGGCCTGCATCTGCGCCAGAAGCTGGCGTTGCTCATTCGTTAGCTGATCGGCATTTTTCACTTCACCACCGGCAGAAGGCTCGGTCGGGGCACGCACGCCTGGCTGGCGGCTTTCCAGCTCTTTGATATAGCGCCAGCGCTCTTCAGGTTTTGGCGGCAAACCATTACCGGCCACTTTGTTGCCCTGAAGCGCTTCTGACTCTTCTTTTTTGTGGTGAGTAATAAAGTATAAACCGCCGATAAAGGCCACGAGCACAGCCGCGGCTATCGCGACCATAGCGGGCGAGACGGAGGACAGGCTACTTTTCTTGCTCCGTGAGGTGCTCTTTTTGCGTCGCGAAGGTGCCGGCTGGCCGCGACGTACATAATCTCGTTGTGCCACTATCGTTTCGCTGTATTTATGCATTCGTCAGCCCGCCATGTTACTTAAGCGGCGGGCCTTTGACCAGATGAGGGAGTCTTAAAGCCGTTTACTTTAAGTAAGCGCCTGTGTAGAGCCCCGAATAATAAGTTCGCAATCCAGTAACCGCGAGCCGCTGCTGACGGTTTGCCCATGCAGCTGATCAAGCAGTAACAGCATGGCCTCGCGCCCAATATCATAGCGCGGTTGCGCGACGGTCGAGAGGGGAGGATCGCAAAACTCGGAAAGGGAAATATTATCGAACCCGATAATAGACAAATCTTGCGGCACGCGCAGGCCCCGGCGTTTGGCATACGACAACGCGCCCAACGCCATCACGTCGCTGTGGCAGAAAACGGCCGTTGGCGGTACAGGCTGCGACAGTAGTTGCTCGAGCGCCAGGCCTCCAGCTTCAAGCGTAAAATCACCGCGCGCGATGTAATGCGGATCGACCGTCACGCCAGCACGACGCAGTGCCTGAACGTAGCCCTGCAGACGATAATGGCACAGCGGCATCTCTTCCGGCCCGGCGATACAGCCAATGCGCTTATGCCCCAAATCCTGGAGATAGTTCACGGCGTTAAACGCGGCAGTCAGATTATCAATATGAACCGTCGGCAGTTTAAGCTCTGGCGCAAATTCATTCGCCATCACCATCGGCGGCAGGTTGCGCTGCTCTTCGATGCTGGCATCAAACGGCAAACGCGATCCGAGCAGCAACATGCCGTCGATCTGCTTGGTAATGATGAGGTCGATAAAGGTTTTTTCTTGCTGATTCTGATGCGCGCAATCACCGATCAGCACCAGATAACCCTGTGCGGCGGCGGTAACTTCGATGCCGCGAATAATCTCGCTAAAGAAGGGATCGCAAATGTCCGGCACAATCACCAGGATGGTCCGCGATTCATTTCGCTTGAGGTTACGGCCCATTGCCTGAGGTAAATAGCCCACTTCCAGCGCCGCCTGCTCAACGCGATTACGCGTCGTCTGAGAGACTTTATCCGGGTTCATTAACGCGCGGGACACCGTTGCCGTGGACACTTTGGCTTTCTGGGCAACGTCTTTCATGGTCGCCGGGGCAACCTCTTTCCTGGACTTCAACGTCTTCTCCTCGCAGGACCACCAACTACTGACTGATTCATTTTTACAGATAGTGAATGGAAGCGGTTACAGAATTTTCATAAAAAGTGTGAGGAGCGTTTGATTTTTCGATCCCTCTCGCATCGTTTCTATCCTTCGATGGGGTCGACATCCAGAACCCACTTCACTTTTCGCGCTTCTGGCAAGGTGTTGATGAGCGCCAGCGTGCCACTAATCACATGCTGTAAACGCACGCGAGAAGGGTGCTGGAGCAAAATTTGCCAGCGATACCGGCCACCGCGCTTAGGCGCAAGCGCAGGAACGGGGCCTAAAATCCACAGCTGATTATCCACCAGCGGGCTGGCCTGCAGCAGATTACGTAACTGCTGCAAAAACAGCGGTGCCTGCTGATTGTTATGGTCTTCCGCGCGAATAATCACGTGGCTGGTCCACGGGGGTAACTGCATGGTCTGACGCTCAGCCAGCGCCTGCTCCGCAAACGCGTCATAGCCTTTATGGAGCAATGTTTGCAGCAGCGGGTGTTCAGGGTGATGAGTTTGCAGCACCACTTCACCCTGTTTGCCCGCGCGACCTGCACGCCCGGCCACCTGCGTGTAAAGCTGGGCGAAGCGCTCAGCGGAACGGAAATCGGCAGAAAACAGCGCGCCATCGACGTCCAGCAGCGCCACCAGCGTGACGTCCGGGAAGTGATGCCCTTTCGCCAGCATCTGTGTACCAATCAGAATGCGCGCGCCGCCGCGATGAACTTCAGCCAGCTGTTGCTCTAGCGCCCCTTTACGGCTGGTGGTGTCGCGGTCAATACGCGAAAGCGGTACGCCGGGGAAAAACGGTGCCAGCGCCTGTTCGAGCTGCTCGGTGCCAAGACCGACCGGAACCATATGCGTCGAGCCGCACGATGGGCACTGGCGCGGCACCGGGCGCTGGCTGTCACAGTGGTGACAACGCAAATGATGCTGCGCCTGATGCAGCGTGTAGTAATGATCGCAGCGCGGGCATTCCGCTATCCAGCCGCAGTCGTGGCACAGCAGCGTCGGCGCAAATCCACGGCGGTTCAGGAAAAGAATCACCTGATTATCGGCCTGCAAATGCTGGCGCATGCGGGTGATTAACGCGGGCGCGAGTCCGGCCTGTACCTGCTGGCCTTTCAGATCCAGCACATGCTGAATGGCCGGGCGCGCATTACCCGCGCGGCGCGTCAGGCGCAGCATGTGGTATTTGCGCTGGCGCACGTTGTGCAGCGTTTCCAGGGCGGGCGTTGCCGAGCCAAGAATAATCGGGATTCGTTCGCTGTGCGCGCGGTAAACGGCCAGATCGCGGGCGTGATAGCGCCAGCCTTCCTGCTGTTTATAGGAACTGTCGTGTTCTTCGTCGATCACGATGACGCCGAGATTTTTAAACGGGGTAAACAGCGACGAGCGGGTACCAATCACAATCGCCGCTTCGCCGTTTTTGGCTTTCAGCCAGGCGCTTAAACGTTCTGTATCGTTCAAGCCGGAATGGAGCACTTCGACCGGGGCGTTAAAACGTTCACGAAAACGGGCGATGGTCTGCGGCGTCAGGCCGATCTCAGGCACCATTACCAGCGCTTGTTTACCCTGCGCGAGCGCATTTTCCAGTACGCTCAGATACACTTCGGTCTTGCCGGAACCGGTCACGCCCGCTAACAGCCAGGCGGAAAAACTATCAGATGCGCTGTGAATTGCGCCAACGGCGGTCGCTTGCTCCGTGTTGAGACGCAGCCGCTCACCGGCCACGCTAAACCCGTCGCGCCAGTCCACCAGCGCAGGGGCTTCGCTGGCAAGCTCGCACAGCCCTTTTTTGCGCAATGCCTGCAGCGCTGCGTCATTAAATTCCAGCTCTTCAACCTGATGACGCCAGATCCTGCCCTGACGCAGTGCGGCCAGCGCCTGCTGCTGCTTAGGCGATCTTTTCAGGCTGTTGATATCGACGGCTTGTCCGTCTTCTGTCGCAAACCAGAACCACGTCGGGGCATGGCTGGCGCTTTTACCCTGGCGCAGCAAAATCGGCAGCGCGTGAAACAGCACGTCGCCAATCGGGTGGTGATAATAATCCGCCGCCCACAGCAGCAGCCGCCAGACGCTTGCGGAGTAAACCGGCTCAACGTCGAGCACTTCCACCACCGCTTTTAATTCATTGATCGGCAGCTCGCTTTTGTCGCTTACCGACACCACCACGCCGACGCGCTGCTGCTTGCCAAAAGGCACGGTTACGCGACAGCCCGCTTTGGCGCTCATGCTGTCGGGCAGCAAATAGTCAAAGGTGCGGGGAAGCGGAACGGGCAGGGCAACGTGAGCAACGGGCATCGAATCTTCCTGACTTGAAAAGTGGCGCGTTAGTATACACATTAGATGCTATAGACGTGCTGATCAGTTTGCATCCACCGAATGGATTCTGTATGATTCGCCGCCTTTGGTGTAACATTACGCCAAAGAATTTACTATCAACATCGCGTGGTGTCTGGCGTTAGGGCTGGAAGAGCGACGCGGCCTTAACTGAGGTTCTCCCCATGAAAAAAGATATTCACCCGAAATACGATTTTATTACTGCAAACTGCTCTTGCGGTAACGCGATCAAAATCCGCTCTACAGTGGGTCACGATCTGAACCTGGACGTGTGCGGCCAATGCCACCCGTTCTACACTGGTAAGCAGCGTGATGTTGCAACCGGTGGCCGTGTTGACCGCTTCAACAAGCGTTTCAGCATCCCGGGCGCTAAATAAGCTACCCGAAAAAAAAGCGCCGAAAGGCGCTTTTTTTGTTTCTGCACTTCAGTATTCCCACGTATCCGGGTCGATACCCAGTTCACGCATGATCACTTTCGCCGCTTCCGGAATTTCATCGCTACGCTCTTTGCGCAGGTCTTCATCATTCGGCAGGGGTTGGCCAGTAAACGCATGCAAAAATGCTTCGCAGAGCAGTTCGCTGTTTGTCGCGTGACGCAGGTTATTCACCTGACGACGCGTGCGTTCATCGGTGAGGATCTTTAACACCTTCAGAGGAATGGAAACCGTAATTTTTTTTACTTGCTCACTCTTCTTACCGTGCTCAGCGTATGGGCTGATATATTCGCCGCTCCATTCAGCCATGAGATACCTTTAATCCTCTCTGTCATTTATAAGGGCATAAAGCCATAAGTTGTATGGGGCTTTATACCGTAATCTCGCGTAGTTTACCGTAAGGACGATACCGTGACACGGGTATTGCGCCTTTAGCGTGCACTAAAGCATGTCATTTTAACGGCTATTCTCGCATTGCTCAATCTATACGCAAAGAAGTTTAGATGTCCAGATGTATTGACGTCCATAAGTTCAGTGTTTACTCTGGTGCCTGACTTTTCACCTTATTAGCCAGGAAGCCTTCACCATGACGCGTAAACAGGCCACGATCGCAGTGCGTAGCGGATTGAATGATGACGAGCAGTACGGCTGCGTTGTCCCGCCGATTCATCTTTCCAGTACCTATAATTTCACCGGATTTAATGAACCTCGTGCGCATGACTATTCACGTCGTGGCAACCCGACGCGTGACGTTACCCAGCGCGCGCTGGCGGAACTCGAAGGCGGCGCAGGTGCGGTTCTGACCAATACCGGTATGTCGGCCATTCATCTGGTGACCACGGTATTCCTGAAACCTGGCGATTTGTTGCTCGCTCCACACGACTGTTACGGTGGCAGCTACCGACTTTTTGATAGCCTGGCAAAACGTGGCTGTTATCGCGTTCTTTTTGTCGATCAAAATGACGAACAGGCGCTAAAACAAGCACTTGCCGAAAAGCCTAAGCTCGTTCTGGTGGAAAGCCCAAGCAACCCGTTATTGCGTGTTGTCGATATTGCGAAAATTTGTCAGCTCGCAAGGGATGCGGGAGCGATAAGTGTAGTGGATAATACGTTCCTCAGTCCGGCGCTTCAGAACCCACTTTCCCTGGGTGCGGACCTGGTATTGCATTCATGCACGAAATATTTGAACGGTCACTCTGACGTGGTCGCGGGCGTGGTGATTGCAAAAGATCCGGAAGTTGTCACCGAACTGGCATGGTGGGCCAATAACATTGGCGTGACTGCGGGCGCGTTCGACAGCTATTTGCTGCTGCGCGGGATCCGCACGCTGTCGCCACGTATGGAAGTGGCACAACGCAATGCCCAGGCGATTGTCGATTTCCTGAAAAACCAGCCGCTGGTGAAAAAGCTGTATCACCCGTCGTTGCCGGAAAACCAGGGCCACGTGATCGCCGCGCGCCAGCAGAAAGGGTTTGGCGCGATGTTAAGTTTTGAACTGGATGGCGATGAGCAAACGCTGCGTCGCTTCCTGAGCGCGTTGTCACTGTTTACGCTGGCGGAATCATTAGGGGGAGTCGAAAGCTTGATCTCTCACGCCGCAACAATGACACATGCAGGCATGGCGCCAGAAGCGCGTGCCGCAGCCGGGATTTCTGAGACGCTGCTTCGCATCTCAACCGGTATTGAAGACTGTGAAGATTTAATTGCCGATCTGGAAAATGCCTTCCAGGTCGCAGCCAAGGGGTAATCATGAGTGTGATAGCGCAGGCAGGGGCGAAGGGTCGTCAACTGCATAAGTTTGGTGGTAGTAGTCTTGCTGATGTGAAATGTTACCTGCGTGTCGCAGGGATCATGGCGGAGTATTCGATGCCGGGCGACATGATGGTTGTCTCGGCGGCGGGCAGCACTACCAACCAGTTGATTAGCTGGCTCAAACTGAGCCAGACCGATCGCCTTTCTGCGCATCAGGTTCAACAAACGTTACGCCGTTATCAGAGTGATTTGATTTCCGGCCTGCTGCCCGCGCAAGCGGCGGACGGGCTGATCAGCGCTTTTGTTCACGATCTGGAGCGTCTGGCGGCGCTGCTGGACAGCGGCATTACCGAAGCGGTTTACGCGGAAGTGGTCGGCCACGGTGAAGTCTGGTCTGCACGCCTGATGGCCGCAGTGCTGGAACAGCAAGGTCTGGAGGCCGCGTGGCTGGACGCACGCGATTTCCTGCGCGCCGAACGCGCTGCGCAGCCGCAGGTTGACGAAGGGTTGTCTTATCCGCTGCTGCAACAGCTTTTGGTGCAGCATCCGGGTAAACGTATCGTCGTTACGGGCTTTATCAGCCGCAGCAACGCGGGTGAAACCGTGCTGTTGGGCCGTAACGGTTCTGACTATTCCGCCACGCAAATCGGTGCGCTGGCCGGGGCGTCTCGCGTCACCATCTGGAGCGATGTGGCCGGCGTTTACAGTGCCGATCCACGCAAAGTCAAAGATGCCTGTCTGCTGCCGCTGCTGCGCCTGGACGAAGCCAGCGAGCTGGCACGTCTCGCCGCCCCGGTTCTGCACGCCCGCACGCTGCAGCCCGTTTCCGGGAGCGATATCGATCTGCAACTGCGCTGCAGCTACACGCCGGATCAGGGTTCCACACGCATCGAACGCGTTCTGGCATCGGGTACGGGCGCGCGCATTGTCACCAGTCACGATGATATTTGCCTGATTGAGTTCCAGGTGCCTGCGGGCCAGGACGTCAAGCTGGCGCATAAAGATATCGATTTAATTCTCAAGCGTGCGCAGGTGCGTCCGCTGGCGGTTGGCGTGCACAGCGATCGTCATTTACTGCAGTTCTGCTACACCGCAGAAGTGGCCGATAGCGCGCTTAAAACGCTGGACGAAGCCGGTTTGCCGGGCGAACTCCGTTTGCGTCAGGGCCTGGCGCTGGTGGCGATGGTCGGCGCAGGCGTCTCCCGTAATCCGCTGCATTGCCACCGTTTCTGGCAACAGTTGAAGGGGCAGCCGGTTGAATTTACCTGGCAGTCGGAAGAGGGCATCAGCCTGGTCGCCGTGCTGCGTAAAGGGCCAACCGAGAGTCTGATTCAGGGCCTGCACACCACGCTGTTCCGCGCGGAAAAACGTATCGGTCTGGTGCTTTTTGGTAAAGGTAATATCGGTTCCCGCTGGCTGGAGCTGTTTGCTCGCGAGCAAACGACGCTGTCGGCGCGTACCGGATTTGAATTTGTCCTGGCAGGCGTAGTGGACAGTCGCCGCAGCCTGCTCAATTACGAAGGGCTGGACGCCAGCCGTGCGCTCGCGTTCTTCAATGACGAAGCCGTTGAACAGGATGAAGAGTCGCTGTTCCTGTGGATGCGCGCGCACCCGTACGACGATTTAGTTGTGCTGGATGTCACGGCCAGCGAACAGCTTGCCGATCAGTATCTGGATTTTGCTAGCCATGGTTTCCATGTCATCAGTGCGAACAAGCTGGCAGGCGCGAGCAGCACCGATAAATATCGTCAGATTCACGATGCGTTTGAAAAAACCGGGCGTCACTGGCTGTACAACGCCACCGTGGGCGCGGGCTTACCGGTCAACCATACGGTGCGGGACCTGATCGACAGTGGCGACAGCATTTTAGCCATCAGCGGGATTTTCTCCGGGACGCTGTCGTGGCTGTTCCTGCAATTCGACGGCACGGTGCCGTTCACCGACCTGGTCGATCAGGCGTGGCAGCAGGGGTTGACCGAACCCGATCCGCGTGTGGATTTAGCCGGGAAAGACGTGATGCGCAAGCTGGTGATTCTGGCGCGTGAGGCGGGTTACGATATCGAGCCAGGCCAGGTGCGTGTGGAATCGTTAGTTCCTGCGGGCTGCGAAGAGGGTTCCGTCGATCATTTCTTTGAGAACGGTGATGAGCTGAACGACCAGATGGTGCAACGCCTGGAAGCCGCGCAAGAAATGGGACTGGTGCTGCGCTACGTAGCGCGTTTCGATGCCAACGGTAAAGCGCGCGTGGGTGTGGAAGCGGTGCGTCCGGAGCATCCGCTGGCGGCGCTGCTGCCGTGCGATAACGTCTTTGCCATCGAAAGCCGCTGGTATCGCGATAACCCGCTGGTGATTCGTGGGCCAGGCGCGGGGCGTGATGTGACTGCAGGTGCCATTCAGTCGGATATTAACCGTCTGGCGCAACTGCTGTAGTTTTTGCTCTGCATCGTCTGATGCCCTCACCCTAACCCTCTCCCACGGGAGAGGGAATCGCTCGGGGCGGTCTTCCCTCAATCCTCGTAGATAAGAGGGAATGTTTTCTCTCCCTTCACAGCGCGGCGAAGAGACTTTTTTCTCTCTCTTCACAACGTGGCGAGGGATTATCGTCTCCCTTTTCACAACGTAGCGAAGGGATTCTTTTCTCCCTCTTCACAACATGGCGAGGGATTCGCGTCTCCCTTTTCACAACGCAGCGAAAGGATTCTTTTCTCCCTCTCCCTGTGGGAGAGGGCTGGGGTGAGGGCATCAGACCGCACTTTCCCCACCATCATGAACTTCTTTCATCTTGCCTGAACATTCCTCACCGTTATGACTGATTATTTCAGTTGACGGCATTCGCGTTTTCCGTCATTTTTACATCCAGACGTCTAAATGGATAGATGTTTATAACTAGCAATAATTATCACGCGATTGATGAGGTAAGGTATGAGCTTTTTTCACGCCAACCAGCGGGAAGCCCTGAATCAGAGCCTGGCTGAAGTGCAGGGCCAGATTAACGTCTCTTTTGAATTCTTTCCGCCGCGCACCAGTGAAATGGAGCAAACCCTATGGAGCTCTATCGATCGCCTGAGCAGCCTGAAGCCGAAATTTGTCTCCGTCACCTACGGGGCAAACTCAGGCGAGCGCGACCGTACGCACAGCATTATTAAAGGCATTAAGGACCGCACGGGACTTGAAGCCGCGCCGCATTTAACCTGTGTGGATGCGACTCGCGACGAATTGCGCGCTATCGCCCAGGATTACTGGAACAACGGGATTCGCCATATCGTCGCCCTGCGCGGCGACCTGCCGCCGGGCAGCGGTAAACCGGAAATGTACGCCACCGATCTGGTCACGTTGCTCAAGGACGTGGGCGATTTTGATATCTCCGTCGCCGCTTATCCGGAAGTGCATCCGGAAGCGAAAAGCGCCCAGGCCGATCTGCTCAACCTGAAACGTAAAGTCGATGCTGGTGCCAACCGCGCGATTACCCAGTTTTTCTTCGACGTCGAAAGCTATCTGCGTTTTCGTGACCGCTGCGTTAACGCTGGAATCGACCTGGAAATTATCCCGGGCATCCTGCCGGTCTCGAACTTCAAGCAGGCGAAGAAGTTTGCGGACATGACCAACGTGCGTATCCCGCTGTGGATGCAGAAAATGTACGAAGGGCTGGATGACGACGCTGAAACCCGCAAGCTGGTGGGGGCTAATATCGCGATGGACATGGTGAAAATTTTGAGTCGTGAAGGGGTGAAGGATTTCCATTTCTACACGCTTAACCGCGCCGAGATGAGTTACGCCATCTGCCACACTCTCGGCGTTCGCCCAGGACTATAATACCAAGACCCTCTTCGGAGGGTTTTTCATTTCCGCCTCCCCCCGATACCGCCCGCTTCCGCGCGGCATTATGCAAAAGCCATGCAATATCCGAGGTTAATTAAAAGGATTTAACTATCGAATCTGTGGGTTATCTCAACTATACCTTATCAGCAAGCGTGTATATCTTAAAAAGAACACTATAGAGGGAGCAGAGAGATGAGCATGTCAGAAGAGACCAATAATTCGTTATCCAGCGGCAAGTGTCCTTTTCACCATGGAGGGTCTGATCAGAGCGCAGGCGCGGGGACAGGCAGTCGCGACTGGTGGCCCAAGCAGCTACGCGTTGAACTCTTAAACCAACATTCCAACCGTTCGAACCCCTTGGGTGAAGACTTCGACTACCGCAAAGAATTCAGCAAACTCGACTATTCCGCTCTCAAAGGCGATATCAAAGCTCTTCTGACCGATTCTCAATCCTGGTGGCCTGCCGACTGGGGCAGCTACGTGGGCCTGTTTATTCGTATGGCATGGCACGGCGCAGGGACATACCGTTCCGTGGATGGTCGTGGCGGTGCCGGTCGCGGTCAGCAGCGCTTTGCCCCTCTGAATGCATGGCCGGATAACGTGAGTCTTGATAAAGCACGCCGTCTGCTGTGGCCTATTAAACAAAAATACGGGCAGAAAATTTCCTGGGCCGATCTGTATATCCTGGCGGGGAACGTGGCGCTGGAGAATTCAGGCTTCCGTACGTTTGGCTTTGGTGCCGGGCGCGAAGATGTCTGGGAGCCAGATATGGACGTTAACTGGGGTGATGAAAAAGCCTGGCTAACCCATCGCGATCCTGAATCACTGGCAAAACGTCCGTTAGCGGCCACTGAAATGGGGCTGATTTACGTCAATCCGGAAGGGCCAAACGCCAGCGGTGAGCCGCTGTCGGCAGCCGCAGCGATTCGCGCAACGTTCGGCAACATGGGCATGAACGATGAAGAGACCGTCGCACTGATTGCGGGCGGGCATACGCTCGGCAAAACGCACGGCGCAGCGGCGGCCACGCATGTGGGTGTCGATCCGGAAGGGGCGTTGATTGAATCTCAGGGCTTAGGCTGGACCAGCACACACGGAACGGGCGTGGGCGCAGATGCGATCACCTCCGGTCTGGAAGTCGTCTGGTCACAGACGCCAACCCAGTGGAGTAACTACTTCTTCGAAAACCTGTTCAAATACGAGTGGGTACAGACCCGCAGCCCGGCTGGCGCGATCCAGTTCGAAGCCGTTGACGCGCCGGAAATTATTCCCGATCCGTTCGACCCGTCGAAAAAACGCAAACCTACCATGCTGGTGACCGATCTGACGCTGCGTTTCGACCCAGAGTTCGAGAAAATTTCTCGTCGCTTCCTGAACGATCCGCAGGCATTTAACGAAGCATTCGCGCGTGCCTGGTACAAACTGACGCACCGAGATATGGGGCCAAAAGCACGTTACATCGGTCCTGAAGTGCCGAAAGAGGATCTGATCTGGCAGGACCCGCTGCCGCAGGCGGTGTTCAATCCGTCACAAGAAGATATTGCGAGTCTGAAAGCGGAAATTGTGGCTTCCGGGCTGTCTGTTAGCGAGCTGGTGTCGGTTGCCTGGGCGTCTGCTTCCACCTTCCGCGGCGGTGACAAACGTGGTGGTGCCAACGGCGCGCGTCTGGCACTGGCTCCGCAGCGCGACTGGGACGTGAACGCCGCAGCGGTGCGCGCGTTACCGACTTTGGAAGCGATTCAACGCACGACCAACAAAGCGTCACTGGCCGATATCATCGTGCTGGCGGGTGTTGTTGGCGTTGAGCAGGCGGCAAAAGCGGCGGGTGTGTACATCACCGTGCCATTTACGCCGGGCCGCGTCGATGCGCGTCAGGATCAGACTGATATCGAGATGTTTAATCTGCTTGAGCCAATTGCCGATGGCTTCCGCAACTATCGCGCTCAGGTTGATGTTTCGACAACGGAATCGCTGCTGATTGATAAAGCGCAACAGCTGACGTTAACCGCGCCAGAACTGACCGCGCTGGTTGGGGGAATGCGTGTGCTGGGCGCTAACTTTGATGGCAGCCAGAATGGCGTGTTCACCGATCGCGTTGGTGTGTTGACCACCGATTTCTTTGTGAATTTGCTCGATATGGGAACCCAGTGGAAAGCCACAGACGAATCCAACGAACTGTTTGCGGGCAGCGACCGTGCAAGTGGCGAGGTGAAATACACCGCAACGCGTGCCGATCTGGTGTTTGGTTCTAACGCGGTTCTGCGTGCGCTGGCGGAGGTTTACGCCAGCCAGGATGCCAGCGAGAAGTTCGTCAAAGATTTTGTCGCGGCATGGACCAAAGTGATGAATCTGGATCGTTTTGATGTGAAGTAATCAGGCATCAGTCATAAATAAAAATCCCCGCCTCGGCGGGGATTTTTTTATGTCAGACGTTATTCCCACTCATGCAGACAACGCTGACCATATTGATCGGCGACCAGCAGTGCCGCATACACCTCATCTGGCGTCACACCGCCCGGCATATTGTGGATGGTTTCGCCTTTGGCGCAGGCCGTCTCGGCCACCCGGCGCATCTTAGCGGGAATATCTTCTTTGATATCCAGCTGTGCCAGAGTGATGGGCAGCCCAACGCTGTGACACAGCGCGGCAACCGTTTCGATCTCTTCTACCGGCGCGTTTTCCAGCACCAACTGGGTGAGCGTGCCGAACGCGACTTTTTCACCGTGATAAAAATGGTGTGCATCCGGAATCGCCGTCAGGCCGTTGTGAATCGCGTGGGCAGCGGCCAGTCCGCCACTTTCAAAGCCCACGCCGCTGAGGTAAGTATTGGCTTCGACGACGCGCTCAAGGGCTGGCGTGACGACATGCTGTTCCGCTGCCAGCATCGCCTTTTCTCCCTCTTCGATCAGGGTGTTGTAGCAGAGTTCCGCCAGAGCGAGAGCCGCTTGGGTGCATTTCCCCCCGGCCATGGTGGTGGCTCCGCTGCGTGAGCAGGCGCGCGCCTCAAACCAGGTCGCCAGCGCATCGCCAATCCCGGCGGCCAAAAGACGCGCAGGCGCACCCGCTACGACTTTGGTATCGACGATAACCATATTGGGATTGTGTGGGAGCATCAGGTAATGATCGAACTCGCCGCTATCGGTGTAGATGACAGAAAGAGCGCTGCACGGTGCATCCGTGGAGGCAATGGTTGGCGCGATAGCCACCGGCACATCCATAAAATGCGCTAATGCTTTGGCGGTATCGAGCGTTTTACCGCCGCCAATACCTAGCACGGCCTGGCAGTCATCGCCCTTGGCCAGCTTGCGCAAACGGTCAATCTCATTTTGTGAACATTCGCCGCCAAATGGCGCGATTTCCACGTGCAGTTCTGCCTGTTTGAAGCTTTGACGCAAGGTGTCTTCCGCAAAGCCTAAAACAAACTTATCCCCGACCACCAGCCAGCGTTTCGCCAGCGGTTTGAGATAGTCGCCGAGTCGGGTGAGGGCATCTGCACCCTGGATATATTTGCCCGGTGATTGAATGATACGGTCCATAACATTTCTCCCTTAGAGGTTGAGGTTACTAAACGCGTTTTTCCCGTCGTGCTCGAACGTCACTCTTTGGACTTTACCGCCACAGCAGTCGGTATTTGTTGCGCTACATCTAAGGAGGGGGGATTTTTGGGCAAAAAAAAGCCACACAAAGTGTGGCCTTTTGATTCAGAAAACCGTTAGCCGGTGTTACGCATGCCTGCTGCAACGCCCGCAATCGTCACCATCAGTGCCTGTTCAACGCGTGGATCCGCCTCTTTACCTTCTTCTTCGGCCTTACGTGAGCGATGCAACAGCTCAGCCTGCAGAACGTTCAGCGGGTCGGTGTAGATATTACGCAGCTGAATAGACTCGGCAATCCATGGCAAATCGGCCATCAGATGCGAATCGTTGGCGATAGCCAGCACAATTTTAATGTCGCCTTCCAGCAGTTCGCGCAGCTCTTTGCCCAACGCCCACAGTTCGGGTTTCACCAGACGCTGATCGTAGTATTCCGCCAGCCACAGGTCGACTTTGGAGAACACCATTTCCAGCATGCCAAGGCGCGTGGAGAAGAACGGCCAGTCGCGGCACATCGTCTCAAGCTCAGTCTGCTTACCGTCTTCCACCACTTTTTGCAGCGCCGCACCCGCACCCAGCCAGGCGGGCAGCATCAGGCGGTTTTGCGTCCAGGCGAAGATCCACGGAATCGCACGCAGAGATTCCACACCGCCGGTCGGACGGCGTTTTGCCGGACGAGAACCCAGCGGCAGTTTGCCCAGCTCCTGCTCAGGCGTCGCCGAGCGGAAGTACGGCACGAAGTCTTTGTTTTCACGCACGTAGCCACGGTACAAGTCGCAGGAGATATCCGACAGCTCATCCATGATGTGACGCCATGCGTCTTTCGGCTCTGGCGGTGGCAACAGGTTAGCTTCCAGAATCGCGCTGGTGTAGAGCGACAGGCTACTGATTGTTACTTCTGGCAGACCGTATTTAAAGCGGATCATCTCGCCCTGCTCGGTGACGCGCAGACCGCCTTTCAGGCTACCCGGTGGTTGAGAGAGCAGTGCGGCATGAGCCGGTGCACCGCCACGACCGATAGAGCCGCCGCGTCCGTGGAACAGCGTTAATTCGATACCTGCTTTTTCGCAGGTTTTGATCAGCGCATCTTGCGCCTGGTACTGCGCCCAGGATGCCGCCATCACACCCGCGTCTTTTGCGGAGTCGGAATAGCCAATCATCACCATTTGTTTGCCCTGAATAAAGCCGCGATACCAGTCGATGTTCAGTAACTGGGTCATCACGTCGTTGGCGTTATTCAGGTCGTCGAGGGTTTCAAACAGCGGCGCGACAGGCAGCGCAAAGCTGATACCGGCTTCTTTCAGCAGCAGATGAACGGCCAGCACGTCTGACGGCGTTTTGGCCATGGAGATCACATAGGCCGCAACCGATCCTTTTGGCGCATCAACGATCGCTTTGCAGGTGTTGAGGACTTCGCTGGTTTCTTCGCTCGGTTCCCAGCTGCGTGGCAGAAGCGGACGTTTGGAATTTAATTCGCGGATCAGGAACGCCTGTTTGTCGGCTTCTGACCAGCTTTCGTAATCGCCAATGCCGAGATAACGGGTCAACTCGCCCAGCGCTTCGGTATGGCGGGTGCTTTCCTGACGCACATCAATACGCACCAAAGGCACGCCGAAACACTTCACGCGGCGCAGGGTGTCGAGCAGTTCGCCGTTGGCGATGATGCCCATGCCGCACGCTTGCAGTGATTTATAGCAGGCGTACAGCGGGTCCCACAGCTGCTCGTTTTGACTCAGCAGTCCGGCTGGTTTTGGCAGACGCTGGCCTTTCAAACGTGCTTCCAGCCAGGCTTGAGTCGCCATCAGCTGGCCGCGCAGACCTTTTAGCAAGAAGCGGTACGGTTCGGTTGCACCGGCTTCGCCGACCAGTTCGAGCAGTTCTGGCGTGGCTTCCACCATCGACAGCTCAGAAATCAGGATCTGAATATCTTTCAGGAACAGGTCGGTGGCTTTCCAGCGGCTGAGCAACAGCACATGACGCGTGATTTCGGCGGTCACGTTTGGGTTACCGTCGCGGTCGCCACCCATCCAGGAGGTGAAACGCACCGGAACAAAATCCACCGGCAGGCGATAGCCGAGGTTCTCTTCGAGCTGTTCGTTTAATTCACGCAGGTAGTTCGGCACGCCTTCCCACAGGCTATTTTCGACAACCGCAAAACCCCATTTGGCTTCATCAACCGGGCTTGGGCGATATTTGCGAATTTCATCGGTGTGCCAGGACTGAGCAATCAGCTGGCGCAGGCGGCGCATCAGCTGGTTACGTTCGTAATCGACGATGTCTTTGTTATCTAACTGCTTGAGACAGCTATTCACTTCGCCCATTTTGTGAATCAGGGTACGGCGGGTGATTTCGGTCGGGTGCGCAGTCAGCACCAGCTCAAGCGAAAGGGACTCAACCGCTTTCTTGATGATCTCTTCGTTCAGTTCAGGCTGGTCTTTGAGTTTTCTGAGCGTACGGGCAATCACTTCCGGGTTGCTGGCACCTTCGCCTTTTGGCGAAATGCTGTGGTATTGCTCGGCGGTGTTAGCCAGATTCAGGAACTGGCTGAACGCGCGCGCCACGGGCAGAAGCTCATCATTTGACAGGTTTTGCAGCGTGGTGAGCAGCTCCTGACGATTGGCTTCATTTCCTGCACGGGAGGATTTGGACAGCTTACGGATTGTTTCGACGCGGTCGAGAATGGTCTCTCCTAGCGCATCCTTGATGGTATCTCCCAGCACTTTGCCGAGCATACTGACATTACTACGCAACGCGGAATATTGTTCGTTCATATAAACCCAGACACCCCATCATTATGTTTTATGTCCATTCAAAAATCTTTTGGACATTATTTTGTCATCTCTCTTTATAAAGCCACGTAAAACCCCTGTCGTCAATTGCTGCGAAAACGGTTCAGCAAACGAATAAATGCAGGCAATTTACGAAATTTAATTCGCTTCGCGTCAGATAAGAGATGCTTATGGGAATGTGATGGGGATCATGCGTTTTGTTGCTCTCACCGAAACCCTCTCCCATGAGGAGAGGGAACCACTGGGGGCGTTTTAATGCCAGCAGAAGTGATGCACAACCTGCGTAATTAACTCGCGCGTGGGCTTAATAAAGCGTGTTTCCAGGTATTCATCCGGCTGGTGAGCCTGATTGATGGAGCCCGGACCCAGCACCAGCGTTGGGCACAGCGTCTGGATAAACGGCGCTTCGGTGCAGTAGTTCACCACGTCCGTTTTCTCACCGAGCAGTTTCTCGACTACTTGCACCAATTGATGATCCGGCGGGCATTCGTAACCTGGAATCGGTGGATGCAGATCGAAAATGGTCAGACGGCCAGGCCAGCGTTCACTCACCGGGGCCAGCGCTTCGCTGAGTAAACCGTTGAGATCGTCGAGCGTCATGCCCGGCAGCGGGCGAATATCCATGTGCAGTTCGCAGCAGGCGCAGATACGGTTGGATGCGTCACCGCCGTGCAGACTACCGAGATTCAGCGTGGGATACGGCACGGTGAAGGAATCGTGGTGGAAGCGTTCTTTTAGGGAGTCGCGCAGCACCATAATGCGGCCAATGGCGTCGTGCATCAGCTCAATGGCATTGACGCCGCGCGCCGGATCGCTGGAGTGACCCGACTGGCCCAACACGCGCACCGCCGTAGAGATATGGCCTTTATGCGCCCGAATCGGTTGCAGGGACGTCGGCTCGCCAATAATCGCGCAGTCCGGGCGAATGGCGGTATTTTCAGAGAAATAACGTGCGCCCGCCATGCTGGTTTCTTCGTCGGCGGTCGCCAGAATGTAGAGCGGTTTTTTCAGCGTCTTCACATCAACGTCACGCAGCGCATCGAGAATAAAGGCAAAAAAGCCTTTCATGTCGGCTGTGCCCAGGCCGTAAAGCTTGCCGTCATGCTCGGTGAGGGTGAAGGGATCGCGCGTCCAGCGCCCATCATCAAAGGGCACGGTGTCCGTATGGCCGGCCAGTAAAAGACCGCCTGCACCCTGTCCGGCACTGGCCAGCAGGTTAAATTTATGACGGGTTTCAGGAACGGGTTGAACTTCCACCTTAAAGCCGAGATCGCTAAACCATCCAGCCAGCATATTGATTAAAGACTCATTGCTCTGGTCGAGCGCTTCTTCGGTCGCACTGATGGACGGCGTGGCAATCAGGGCGCGGTAAATCTCGATAAAGGGTGGTAAATTCATTTTCATTGTTGACATACCTTAGGTCGTGATAGTATCAATATTCATGCACTAAATGTGAATAAAAATACACTAACGTTGATCGTAAAGGAACCCGATGTTGAATACGCTGATTGTGGGCGCTAGCGGTTATGCGGGCGCAGAGCTTGTAAGCTACGTGAATCGCCATCCTCATATGACCATAACCGCTTTGACTGTCTCAGCGCAAAGCAATGATGCGGGAAAGTTAATTTCCGATTTGCATCCGCAACTTAAGGGAATCGTCGATCTGCCGTTGCAGCCGATGTCCGATATCAGTGAGTTTGTTGGCGGCGTGGATGTGGTGTTTCTGGCAACCGCGCACGAAGTCAGCCACGATCTGGCCCCGCAGTTTTTGGCGGCGGGTTGCGTGGTGTTTGACCTCTCCGGCGCGTTCCGCGTTAACGACAGTGCGTTCTACGAAAAATATTACGGTTTCACTCACCAGCATACCGATCTGCTTGAGCAGGCGGTTTACGGACTGGCAGAGTGGAACGACGACAAGATAAAAGAAGCCAATCTGATTGCCGTTCCGGGTTGTTATCCAACGGCGGCGCAGCTTTCGCTTAAACCGCTGATCGACGCCGACCTGCTGGATCTGAATCAGTGGCCGGTGATCAACGCCACCAGCGGCGTGAGCGGTGCTGGTCGCAAGGCGGCGATGGCCAACAGTTTCTGCGAAGTGAGTCTGCAACCGTATGGCGTGTTCAATCACCGTCATCACCCGGAGATCACCACGCATCTGGGCGCGGAGGTGATTTTCACACCGCATCTGGGCAATTTCCCGCGCGGGATTCTGGAAACCATCACCTGTCGTCTGAAGCCGGGCGTGACCAAAGACCAGATTTCTGAAGCCTTTACGCAGGCCTATGCCAACAAACCGCTGGTGCGTCTGTACGATAAAGGCGTTCCGGCGCTGAAAAACGTGGTTGGTCTGCCGTTCTGCGACATCGGCTTTGCCGTTCAGGGCGAGCATCTGATTGTGGTGGCGGCGGAAGATAATCTTCTTAAAGGCGCTGCCGCTCAGGCGATGCAGTGCGCAAATATTCGTTTTGGCTACGCTGAAACCCAGTCTCTTATTTAAGGTGTGATGATGAATCCATTAATTATCAAACTCGGTGGCGTGTTGCTGGACAGTGAAGAAGCGCTGGAGCGTCTGTTTAGCGCGCTGGTTGACTATCGTGAATCCCATCAGCGTCCGCTGGTGATTGTTCACGGCGGCGGCTGCGTAGTGGATGAGCTGATGAAAGGCCTTAACCTGCCGGTGAAAAAGAAGAACGGCCTGCGCGTGACGCCTGCCGATCAGATTGACATCATCACCGGTGCGCTGGCGGGAACGGCAAACAAAACGCTGTTGTCATGGGCGAAGAAACATCATATCGCGTCGGTTGGCCTGTACTTGGGCGATGGCGACAGCGTAAAAGTGACACAGCTCGATGAAGAGTTGGGCCATGTTGGACTGGCGCAGCCGGGTTCGCCTAAGCTGATTAACACGCTGCTGGAAGGCGGTTTCCTGCCAGTGGTGAGCTCTATCGGTGTCACCGAAGAAGGGCAACTGATGAACGTGAACGCCGACCAGGCCGCAACGGCTCTGGCCGCCACGCTGGGTGCTGACTTGATTCTGCTTTCCGACGTGAGCGGAATTCTGGACGGTAAAGGCCAGCGTATCGCTGAGATGACGGCGGCGAAAGCCGAGCAGCTGATTTCTCAGGGCATCATTACGGATGGCATGATTGTGAAAGTGAACGCAGCGCTGGACGCTGCGCGCACGTTAGGTCGTCCGGTGGACATCGCCTCATGGCGGCACGCGGAACAACTTCCGGCGCTGTTTAACGGCACGCCGATTGGCACGCGTATTCTGGCATAAGCATTTTCCCCCTCATCAGAGGGGTATCAATAAACGAATTTAAGGAAGCATGTTATGGCACTTTGGGGTGGGCGTTTTACACAGGCAGCGGATCAACGGTTCAAACAGTTCAACGACTCTTTGCGCTTCGACTACCGCCTGGCCGAACAAGATATCGTCGGCTCTGTGGCCTGGTCCAAAGCGCTGGTCACCGTCGGGGTGTTAAGTGCCGGTGAGCAAGTACAGCTCGAAGAGGCGCTGAACAATCTGCTGGAAGAAGTACGCCTGAATCCGCAGCAAATCCTCGAAAGCGACGCGGAAGATATTCACAGCTGGGTGGAAGGCAAGCTGATCGACAAAGTGGGCCAGTTGGGTAAAAAGCTGCACACCGGACGTAGCCGTAACGATCAGGTGGCGACCGACCTGAAGCTGTGGTGTAAAGACACTATCGTGGAACTGCTGTCGGCGAATCGTCAGCTACAGAATGCGCTGGTCGAAACCGCGCAGAACAATCAGGACGCGGTGATGCCGGGTTATACCCACCTGCAGCGCGCGCAGCCTGTTACCTTTGCTCACTGGTCTCTGGCGTATGTCGAGATGCTGGCGCGTGACGAAAGCCGTTTGCAGGATACGCTGAAGCGTCTGGACGTGAGCCCGCTGGGCAGCGGGGCGCTGGCAGGAACCGCCTATGAAATCGACCGTGAACAGTTGGCGGGCTGGTTGGGCTTTGCTTCTGCGACCCGCAACAGTCTGGACAGCGTGTCGGATCGTGACCATGTTCTGGAGCTGCTGTCGAATGCCTCTATCGGCATGGTGCATTTGTCGCGTTTTGCCGAAGATCTGATTTTCTTCAACTCCGGGGAAGCCGGTTTTGTGGAGCTGTCCGATCGTGTCACTTCTGGTTCTTCGTTGATGCCGCAGAAGAAAAATCCGGATGCGCTGGAGCTGATTCGCGGTAAGTGTGGTCGTGTGCAGGGCGCATTGACGGGCATGATGATGACCCTGAAAGGTCTGCCGTTGGCCTACAACAAAGATATGCAGGAAGATAAAGAAGGGCTGTTCGATGCGCTCGACACCTGGCTGGATTGTCTGCATATGGGCGCACTGGTGCTGGACGGCATTCAGGTGAAACGTCCGCGTTGCCAGGAAGCAGCGCAGCAGGGCTATGCAAACTCCACCGAGCTGGCGGATTATCTTGTCGCCAAAGGTGTACCGTTCCGCGAGGCGCACCATATTGTGGGCGAAGCCGTGGTTGAGGCGATTCGCCAGGGCAAGCCGCTGGAAGATTTGACGCTAGCCGATTTGCAGAAATTTAGCGCCGTGATTGGCGATGACGTGTACCCGATTCTTTCGCTGCAATCCTGTCTGGATAAGCGCGCGGCGAAAGGCGGCGTGTCACCGAAGCAAGTCGCGCAGGCGATTGCGGATGCGAAATCGCGTCTTGTGTAGGATTTGTGCGGGCTGATGCCCTCACCCCAGCCCTCTCCCACTGGGAGAGGGAGCAAGCACTTAAAAATGGCAACGTTGGTTGCCATTTTGCTTTTATCTTACCTCACTCCGATCCTCTTCCACGGGGAGAGGGAGTAAACACTTAAAATGGCAACGTCGGTTGCCATTTTTCTTTTGCCTTGCCTCGCCCCGATCCCCTTCGACAGGGAGAGGGAGTAAACACTTAAAATGGCAACGTTGGTTGCCATTTGCTTTTACGTTATTTCATCCCGAGCCTCTCACCGTGGAAGAGGCTCGATCAGTCCCCTCTCCCTCTGGGAGAGGGTTAGGGTAAGGGAAGAATATGCAGCCTGGCTTAAAGCCGGGCTTTTTTATGCAAAAAAAAGCGGACCACGGGGTCCGCAAAAGTTCACGTTGGCTTTAGTTGTTCGAGTTAGGGATAAACTCGTCTGACTCGGCGGGGACGTCAAGGGTCAAACACGTGCCGCCTCGTCTATGTGGTGTATTATTCAACAGAGTGCTTGATAGGGATAATCGTTCGTTGCTATGCTATCTATCGCCATGAACTATCATGGCGATAGAGGATGAATAATGAATATTCGTGATCTTGAATACCTGGTGGCACTCGCTGAGCACCGACATTTTCGCCGCGCGGCAGATTCCTGCCACGTTAGCCAGCCTACGCTGAGCGGTCAGATCCGCAAGCTGGAAGATGAGCTGGGCGTCATGCTGCTAGAGCGCACCAGCCGTAAAGTGCTGTTCACCCAGGCCGGTTTGCTGCTGGTGGATCAGGCGCGCACCGTGTTGCGCGAGGTCAAAGTGCTCAAGGAAATGGCAAGCCAGCAGGGCGAGGCGATGTCCGGTCCGCTGCATATTGGCCTGATTCCAACCGTTGGTCCGTATCTACTTCCGCTCATCATTCCGATGCTGCATCAGACCTTCCCGAAACTCGAAATGTATCTGCATGAAGCGCAGACACATCAGTTGCTGGCCCAGCTCGACAGCGGCAAGCTCGACTGCGCGATCCTGGCGCTGGTCAAAGAGAGCGAAGCGTTTATTGAGGTGCCGCTGTTTGATGAACCGATGATGCTGGCGATCTACGACGATCACCCGTGGGCCAATCGCGATCGCGTACCGATGGGTGATCTGGCGGGTGAAAAGCTGCTGATGCTGGAAGACGGTCACTGCCTGCGCGATCAGGCGATGGGTTTCTGCTTTGAAGCGGGTGCTGAGGAAGATACCCATTTCCGCGCAACCAGCCTGGAAACGCTGCGTAATATGGTGGCGGCGGGAAGTGGTATTACGCTGCTGCCTGCGCTGGCTGTACCGCGCGAGCGTCGACGCGATGGCGTGGTTTATCTGCCGTGCATTAAACCGGAGCCGCGTCGCACGGTGGGCCTGGTTTATCGTCCGGGATCACCCCTGCGCAGCCGCTATGAGCAGCTGGCAGAGGCCATCCGCAGTTCGATGGATGGCCATTTTGACGACGCGTTAAAACAGGCGGTTTAAGCCGTTCAGCGCGGCTACCCGATAGGCTTCCGCCATTGTCGGGTAGTTAAAGGTGGTGTTAACGAAGTACTCGATCGTGTTACCGCCACCTTTTTGCTCCATGATTGCCTGGCCGATATGAATGATTTCCGCCGCACGTTCACCGAAGCAGTGAATGCCGAGGATCTCTTTCGTCTCGCGATGGAACAAAATCTTCAGCGTTCCCACGCTCATTCCCACGATTTGCGCCCGCGCCAGATGTTTAAACTGCGCACGACCGACTTCGTATGGCACTTTCATCGACGTCAGCTGCTGTTCGGTCTTACCCACAGAACTGATTTCCGGAATGGTATAAATGCCGGTGGGAATATCTTCAATCAGATGGGCGGTGGCTTCACCTTTCACCAGCGCTTGCGCCGCGATGCGACCCTGATCGTAAGCGGCAGAGGCCAGACTCGGATAACCAATCACATCGCCTACCGCGTAGATATGCGGCAGTGCCGTCTGGTACATGCTGTTGACCTTCAACTGGCCACGACTGTCGGTGGTAAGACCGATGTTTTCCAGCGCCAGCGAATCGGTGTTACCGGTACGGCCATTCGCGTACAGCAGGCAATCGGCTTTCAGCTTTTTGCCGGACTTCAGATGCATGATCACGCCATCGTCGCAGGCTTCGATTCTTTCGTACTCTTCGTTGTGGCGAATCACCACACCGCTGTTCCAGAAATGGTACGAGAGCGAATCGGACATCTCCTGATCGAGAAACGCCAGCAGGCGGTCGCGGGTGTTGATCAAATCAACTTTGACTTCCATCCCACGGAAAATGGAGGCGTATTCGCAGCCGATAACCCCAGCGCCGTAGATCAGCACATGGCGCGGCTCATGATGCAGGCTCAAAATGGAGTCGCTGTCATAAACGCGCGGATGTGAAAAATCGACGTCGTCCGGATGATAGGGGCGTGAACCGCAGGCGATGACAAATTTCTCGGCGGTAATGGTCTCGACGGAGCCGTCGTGACATTTCAGCGCCAGCGTATGCTCGTCAACAAAGTGCGCGTCACCCTGCAGGATTTCGCAGTGGTTGCGTTCGTAAAACCCCTGGCGCATCCGCGTCTGCTGATTAATTACGGTATCAGCATGATTGAGGATGTCGGCAAAAGAGGATCGAAGAAGACGGGAGTGATCGCTGTAAAGAGGGTTTTGGTTAAATTCGATAATGCGGCTAACGGCGTGGCGGAGGGCTTTTGAAGGGATGGTGCCCCAGTGGGTACAACCGCCGCCAACATTATGGTAGCGCTCAATGACCGCTACTCTGGCTCCCTGTTTCACCAGACCCATAGCAGCGCCTTCGCCGCCGGGGCCGGAACCAATAACTATTGCGTCGTAATCGTAGGAATGTGACATGGCAAGGCTTACCTGTTCTTATACATAAAAGCAACAGAATAGTAACATCATTGGTGGGATAACCCAATTATCGTTGTGCTCTTTTCGAGCTGTGGAGCACAAACCTCGCGTAAACAATCATTCACAAAGCTGTGCAAACAGATTAATTTTATTCTCTGGTATAGTGCCTTAAGGCCTTTGGAAGGATTCAACTATTGTGATGGGCGTAAGAGCACAACAAAAAGAGAAAACCCGGCGTTCGCTGGTGGAAGCGGCATTCAGTCAACTGAGTGCTGAGCGAAGCTTTGCCAGTTTGAGCCTGCGCGAAGTCGCACGCGAAGCCGGGATTGCGCCAACGTCTTTCTATCGTCATTTCCGGGATGTGGATGAACTGGGCCTGACCATGGTGGATGAGAGCGGGTTAATGCTGCGCCAGCTCATGCGCCAGGCGCGTCAGCGTATTGCCAAGGGTGGCAGCGTGATCCGCACGTCAGTCTCTACTTTTATGGAATTTATTGGCAACAACCCTAACGCATTCCGCCTGTTATTGCGTGAGCGTTCGGGAACGTCGGCTGCTTTCCGTGCCGCTGTGGTGCGAGAAATTCAGCATTTTATCGCGGAACTTGCCGACTATCTGGAACTCGAAAACCATATGCCACGAGCCTTCACGGAAGCGCAGGCCGAGGCGATGGTGACCATTGTTTTCAGTGCGGGTGCCGAAGCACTGGATGTGGGCGTTGAACAACGCAAACAACTCGAAGAGCGACTGGTCTTGCAACTGCGGATGATTTCAAAAGGCGCTTATTACTGGTATCGCCGTGAACAAGAAAGGTCGGCGCATCAAATCGACGAAGGGTGAGTAATGAAACAGTCAGGTCAGGATAAAGGTACGTTGTTGCTGGCATTGATCGCTGGCTTATCAATTAATGGTACGTTTGCAGCGGTGTTTAGCTCGATTGTGCCGTTTTCGATTTTCCCGATGATCGCGTTGGTACTGACAGTTTACTGTCTGCACCAGCGTTATCAGAACCGCACCATGCCGGTAGGTTTACCGGGCCTGGCGGCGGCGTTCTTTATTCTGGGTGTCCTGTTGTATAGCACCGTCGTGCGCGCGGAGTATCCGGATATCGGCTCCAATTTCCTGCCCGCCGTGCTGTCTGTGGCGCTGGTGTTCTGGATTGGCATCAAAATGCGTCACCGTAAGCACCAGCTCCCTGAATGATGGCGTTATTTCAACGTTAACAGTACGCCGCACTCCATATGGTGCGTGTAGGGGAACTGATCGAACAGTGCCAGACGTTCAACCTTGTGCGTCTGGCTTAATGTTTCCAGGTTCTTGCACAGCGTTTCCGGGTTACAGGAAATGTACAAAATACGCGGATACGCCTGCACCATCTTCTCGGTTTCGCTGTCCAGCCCGCTGCGCGGGGGATCGACGAAAATCGTCTCGCACTGGTAGCTCCTCAAATCGATACCCTGCAAACGGTTGAATTCACGCTCACCGTTCATTGCCTGCGTAAATTCTTCTGCCGCCATACGAATGATCTGCACGTTATCGATATGGTTGGCGGCAATATTGTATTGCGCGGAGGCGACAGACGGCTTGGCAATTTCGGTGGCCAGCACGCGCTCAAAGTTACGCGCCAGCGCCAGCGAGAAGTTGCCGTTACCGCAGTACAGCTCCAGCAGATCGCCTTTTGACCCTTCCGTTGCACTCAGCGCCCACTCCAGCATTTGCACATTCATGGCCGCATTCGGCTGAGTGAAGCTGTTTTCGACCTGACGATAAATCATCTCTTTACCGGCCACCGGCAGGCGTTCATCCACGTAATCCTGATCGAGCATGATTTTAGTTTTGGTCGCGCGGCCAATCAGATGGACGTTGATATTCTGCGCCCGCAGCGCATCGCGCAGAACTTCGGCTTCTTTGCGCCATTCGTCGGCCAGCTTTTTGTGATACAGCATCGAGACGATGGCCTGATTGCTTTGGGTAGTCAGGTAATCAATCTGGAACAGTTTATGGCGCAACTGGGGGTTATTGCGCACGCCTTCAATCATCAGCGTCATTAATTGGTTAATTAATTCGCTGGCTGCCGGGAAACTGTTTACGCGGATGCGGGACTTGGTCTGCTGATCGAAAATGATGTGATACAGGTCGTCGCCGTCATGCCAAATACGGAACTCAGCACGCATGCGGTAATGGCTGACAGGAGAGCGGAACACCTCTGGAACGGGCGCGGCAAAAGGCGTCATCATACTTTGCAGGCGGACAACTTTCTCTGCCAGCTGCGCGTCGTACTGTTCTGTCGGGAGGTGTTCGGGTGTCATCATGCATCCTGAGTGGTGAAGAATTTCGCGGGGATTGTAAGCACTGTACAGGGGATGTCCAGATTTAATCATGCATAGCTGTCTGGACATCTATACGTTTCTAATTGTAGCATTCTGTTTCCGGTCTCATGTAAGTGAAAAGGGAATCCAGTGCAAATCTGGAGCTGACGCGCAGCGGTAAAGACTGGCGGGATGAGAGTTGTAGACACTGTGAAAATGGGAAGTCTTCATCCGTAAAACGCCACTAAGCCCGAAGACCTGCCGGAATTACGTCGCATCTGGTTTCATCATCGCGTGCTATAGATGACGCCTGCGGCATCCTTCTTATATTGTGGATGCTTTAAAAATGATTAAAAAAGTATCGCTGATGACGGCTCTCTCCGTCACGGCATTTTCGGGCTGGGCGCAGGATAGCGCTGACTCATTGGTGGTCACAGCAAACCGTTTCGAACAACCGGCAAATACCGTTCTGGCACCAACTTCTGTTGTGACGCGTGAAGATATTGAACGCTGGCAGGCAAAAAGCGTCGTCGAAGTTATGCAGCGTTTACCGGGCGTGGATATTGCGCAAAGCGGCGGAATGGGGGCAAACGCTTCTACCTTTATTCGTGGTACAGAATCCCGTCACGTCCTGGTGCTGATCGATGGTATTCCGCTGAACAATGCGGGAATCAGCAACGTTGCCGATCTGAGCCAAATCCCAACATCCCTCATTCAACGTATCGAATACATTCGCGGCCCGCGTTCGGCGCTGTACGGTTCCGATGCGATTGGCGGCGTGATCAACATTATTACCGGGCGTGATAAGCCTGGCGCGGACATCACTGCGAGTGTCGGTTCGAAGGGCTATCAGTCTTACGATGGTTCATTCCAGCAGGTGCTGGATAAAACTAAAATCACGATGGCGGGTAACTATACCTACACGCGCGGTTTTGATATCGATGCGCAGGATGCACCGCGTCAACCCGATCGCGATGGCTTTATGAGTAAGTCGCTGTATGGCTCTATCGAACAGCAGATTACCGACAGTCTGAGCGGCTTCGTGCGTGGTTTTGGCTATGACAACCGTACGGCCTACGACGGGTATGACAGCTACGATGATAACTTCAATTTTACCGGCACGCCGGATACGCGTCAGTTATACAGCCAGAACTGGGATACCGGACTGCGTTACAAGCAGGGTATTTATCAGACGCAACTGGTGGCGGGTTACGGTCGCAGTAAAGACCAGAACTACGATCCGAGTAAAGGTCGCTATGCCGCCTCTTCTACTATGGATGATGTGAAGCAATACACCACGCAGTGGATGAACACCTTTACCGTTGGCCACGGCAATATCGGCGCGGGTATTGACTGGCAGAAGCAGCAGACGCAGGCGGGCACGGGTCTTCTTAATGAAGGCTTCAAACAGCATAACACCGGCGTTTTCCTTTCTGCGATGCAGCAGTTTGATAGTGTCACGCTGGAAGCGGCGGCGCGTCATGATGATAATTCTAACTTTGGTAACCACAGCACCTGGCAGACCAGCGCGGCGTGGGAATTCGTTGAGGGCTATCGCATCATCGGTTCTTACGGTACAGCGTATAAAGCGCCAACGATGAGCCAGATCCACAGCCCGCAATACGGTAATCCCGATCTCAAGCCAGAAGAGAGCGAACAGTGGGAAGGTGGCTTTGAAGGGCTGACGGGTCCGGTGACCTGGCGTGTCAGCGCCTATCGCAATGATGTCGATAACCTGATTGGCTATGGCAACCGAAATCGTCCTTATAACGTCGATAAAGCGCGTATCGAAGGGGTTGAAGCCACGGCAGAGTTTGATACCGGCCCGGTCGGTCATCAGATTTCTTATGATTATGTTGACCCGCGTAATGCCACGACCAATCAGGTGCTCGCCCGTCGTTCTAAGCAACAGGTGAAATACCAGTTGGATACGCAGGTTTGGGATCTCGACTGGAACTTGGCCTATCGCTATCTGGGTACGCGTTATGATGTGGCCGTTGATCCTAATACCTACGCAACTGAACGCGTGCAAATGGGGGGCGTAAGTCTGTGGGATCTCGCAGTTTCATATCCGGTCACCTCACATCTCACAGTTCGTGGTAAAATAGCCAACCTGTTCGATAAAGATTACGAGACAGTTTATGGCTACGAAACTGCAGGACGGGAATACACCTTGTCTGGCAGCTACACCTTCTGATCCACGTCCCACCGTGCTGGTGTTTGACTCCGGCGTCGGTGGGCTTTCGGTCTATGATGAGATTCGGCATCTTCTGCCGGATCTTCATTACATCTATGCTTTCGATAATGTCGCCTTTCCGTATGGGGAAAAGAGCGAGGACTTTATTGTCGAACGTGTGGTTGAAATCGTCACAGCCGTTCAGGCGCGCTACCCCTTAGCATTAGCCGTCATTGCCTGTAATACGGCGAGTACCGTTTCTCTTCCTTCATTGCGTGAAAAATTCCCGTTCCCGGTTGTGGGTGTCGTTCCGGCGATTAAGCCTGCAGCTCGTCTGACGGCGAATGGCATCGTTGGATTATTAGCGACACGCGGAACGGTGAAGCGTCCTTATACGCGTGAACTCATCGACCGCTTTGCCAACGAATGCAAGATTGCAATGTTAGGCTCAGCTGAGCTGGTGGAGATGGCCGAAGCGAAGCTGCACGGTGAACCCGTTTCGCTCGAAGAGTTGCGACGCATTCTCGGCCCATGGCTGCGGATGGCTGAACCGCCAGATACGGTGGTGCTCGGCTGCACGCATTTTCCTCTATTACAGGAAGAGCTACTGGAGGTGTTGCCGGAAGGGACACGTCTTGTGGATTCCGGCGCGGCAATCGCCCGTCGTACAGCCTGGTTGCTGGAACATGAAGCGCCAGAGGCTAAATCCAGTGATAAGAACATTGCCTTTTGTATGGCGTTAACCCCTGAGACTGAGCAACTTTTACCCGTTTTACAGCGTTACGGCTTTGAAACGCTCGAAAAACTAGCGCTTTAACGCGCTTTTGGGTAAAAAAGAGACGGTTGGAAATTAATTTTAAATTTCCTCTTGTCACCTCAGAATAACTCCCTATAATGCGCCTCCACTGACACGGAACAACGGAACACAAGCCGCCGGGTCAGCGGGGTTCAGCGATGAACGCCGGC
>NZ_JBWLAQ010000013.1:0-85794 GCF_056490165.1 Lelliottia sp. GFLA7
CATTCAGAGTCAAGCGTTTATTTTCGCTTTTCTCTGCCGGCGTTCATCGCTGAACCCCGCTGACCCGGCGGCTTGTGTTCCGTTGTTCCGTGTCAGTGGAGGCGCATTATAGGGAGTTATTCCGAGGTGACAAGCATAAATTTCAAAAAAGTTTTCGTTCGCTTATTTTTCAAACTTTACGTTTATTAAACCCGCGCATTGGCCGTTAATTGTGCGATATCCCGCGCAAAACTGGCAACCTGCTGCCAGTCGGTATAGACCACTTCTTTACTTGTATCGGTTTCCCCACCCGTCATCTTCATAATTAAACGAATCATAAAGCGGTCAAGCCAGCGATAACGAGGGTAACGCAGCGCGCCAGCAAACACGGCGCACTGCGTTGGTTGCCACGGAGAGCTCAGCAGGAACTTGCGCGTATAGCTGTTCGTCTGTGGCGTACGCTTCTCTGCTTTACGCGCTACAAGGTTCACAGAATAGAAAGCGCTCGGCAGCGCATTCAGCGTGACAGCATGTTTCTTCACGAAGCGAGCCACCGCTGGATGAAAATGTCCGTACCGAATCGACGCGCCGATCACCACACGGTCGTAGTCCTGCCACACAATCTCTTCCGTACGATTCAGATTCACTACGTCGGCATAAACGCCCTGCTCTTTTAATTCAGAGGCCAGATAAGAAGCAATCTCGCGCGTCTGCCCGTCTCGTGTGGAGAATAGTATTAATGTCTTCACCAAATACTTCCTTAATCGCGCCAGAATGTTGGGGTGAACAGCACCAGCAGCGTAAAGACCTCAAGACGGCCAAACAGCATATTGGCAATCAAGATCCATTTTGCCACCGGATTCATGCTGGCAAAGTTGTCCGCTACCACGCCAAGCCCTGGCCCGAGGTTATTGAGCGTTGCCACGACAGAAGCAAACGCCGAGAAATCATCAACGCCCGTCGCAATAATGGCCAGCATGCTGACGATAAAGACCAGCGCATAAGCAGAGAAGAAACCCCATACCGCTTCGAGGATACGTTCCGGTAACGCGCGGTTACCGAGCTTAATACTGTAGACCGCATTCGGATGCACCAGTCGTTTCAGCTCACGATTCCCTTGTTTAAACAGCAGAAGGATACGAATCACCTTCAACCCCCCGCCCGTGGATCCCGCACACCCGCCTATAAAAGCAGAGCATAAAAGCAAGACCGGCAAGAACAGCGGCCAGCGGGAAATACTGTCCGTCGTGAACCCCGCGGTGGTCGCCATCGACACAACCTGGAAGAACGCCTGGTTGACGGTGGTGACGGCCGAGCTGTAAACATCGTGGAGCCATAAGACCGATGTACAAATCACCACCAGCGTTAGCTGCACCCCAATAAACATCCTGAATTCCGGATCGCGCCAGTACACCTTCAAGCTACGTCCACTTAATAAAGAGAAGTGGAGACCGTAGTTACAGCCGGAGATCAGTAAGAAGACAGCAATAATGGTGTTGATGGTCGGACTGTCGAAATACCCCACGCTGGCGTCGTGCGTGGAGAATCCGCCAATCGCAATCGTCGAGAAGCTGTGTCCAATCGCATCAAACGCAGGCATTCCGGCAAACCATAGGGCCAGCGCGCAGGCAACGGTCAGCAACACATAGATGAACCAGAGGGTTTTGGCCGTCTCGGCGATACGCGGGCGCATCTTATTATCTTTAAGCGGCCCGGGCATTTCCGCGCGATAGAGCTGCATCCCCCCGACACCCAGAATAGGCAGAATCGCAACGGCTAACACGATGATCCCCATACCGCCGAACCACTGCAGCATCTGACGATAAAAGAGAATCGCATGCGGTAACGAATCTAACCCCACCAGCGTCGTCGCGCCCGTGGTCGTCAACCCGGAAAAGGATTCAAAGAAGGCATCGGTGACCGTCAGATTCGGCTGTTCAGCAAAGATAAACGGCAGCGCCCCCACGCTTCCCAGCACGGTCCAGAACAGAACCACGATCAGAAAGCCTTCACGGGATTTCAATTCGCCCTTTTCACGACGGTTTGGCCACCACAGCATTGAGCCAATCACCAGCGCAGCAAAGAAGGTTTGTGTGAACGCCCGCCCCGCGCCGTCCCGATAGATAAGCGCCACCAGTCCAGGGAGAATCATTGTCCCGGAGAAGAGGATAACCAGCAGTCCAACGATTCGGGTTATGGCACGAAAATGCATCTCTGCCGTTTCCTTTGGTATTCAGAAAGTAAGGTGGGGATTATTCTTCAATCGGCAGCAATTGCAACGCACCGCGACTAAAATCAGCCAGTTTTGCTGAAAAAGCCGAGTGCTCCGCCAGAGGAAGTGCCACGCGTAATTGAACCGTCGCCTGGTAATCACTTTGCACAATCACGCCGTTAAATTGCTTAAGCAGCGTTTCGATGCCGGATAACTGAGCGTAATCACACAACAAAGTATATTCGGTTAATGGCGTTTTGCGGAGGGTGTTAAGTTGATTAAGCGCCTGCTGGACACCGCCACCATAGGCCTTAACTAGCCCACCGGTCCCTAATAATATGCCGCCGTAATAACGAACGACGACCGCGGTAATTTCACCGACGCCACTCCCCATCAGCTGAGAGAGCATCGGTTTACCGGCCGTTCCAGCAGGTTCACCATCATCAGAAAACCCCAGCTTTTGCGAATCGTTCGGTGCTCCAGCGACCCACGCCACGCAATGGTGGCGGGCATCGGGATGGTCTGCACGAACTGACTCAACAAACGCTTTCGCCGCCTCCACGCCGTCGGTGTGAGCCAACAGCGTGATAAAACGGCTTTTTTTGATCTCTTCAGAGAAGGTGACCGGCTCGGCCGGTATCAGCCAACTGTCCATCACGCCAGCTTCTGATCTCGCGTCATGTTTTCGATATTGTTTTCGTGAACCACCACGTTATCTTCAATACGAATGCCACCAAAAGGTTTCAGCGCATCAATTTTCTGCCAGTTGAAGTGCTTGCTGAACTGGCCTTCACGCCATGGATTCAGCAGAGAATCAATAAAGTAGATGCCTGGCTCGATAGTCAACACCATGCGCGGTTCCAGTACGCGAGTGCAACGCAGGTACGGATATTTAGACGGCGCCGCCAGATGCGTCCCCGTATCATCCTGCATAAAACCGGCCACATCATGAACCTGCAGACCCAGCGGATGACCAATACCGTGCGGCATAAAAGGCCCGGTGAGATCGTTTTCGACCATCGCCTCTTCGCTCATATCCGTCACAATCTGATGCTTACGCAGCAGCTTAGCGATGCGCTGATGGAACTGAATATGATAGTCAACATAGCTCGTGCCCGCTTTCATGGTGCTGATAAGCGCCAGCTGTTCGTCGTTCACGTCTTTAATCAGGTGCGCAAAATCGGTATCGCTGTTTGCCGCCCAGGTACGCGTCAGATCCGCCGCGTAACCGTTGTACTCTGCACCCGCATCCAGCAGGAAACTGCGAATTTCCGAAGGCGCGCGGTGATCCAGTTTGGTGTAGTGTAGAACGGAGGCGTGCTCGTTCAGCGCCACAATATTCCCGTAAGGCACATCGGTATCACGATGACCCGTCGCCGTCAGGTAAGCCTGATTAATATCGAACTCGCTCATGCCGGACAGGAACGCTTCGTGCGCTGCCTGATGACCATTCACTGCGGTTTTCTGCGCTTCGCGCATGCAGGACAGTTCATAGTCGGTCTTATAAGCGCGGTAGTAATGCAGATAATCGATCACGCCTTTCGGGTTGATTTTGTCTGCCGGAATATCCAGACCCAACGCGCGCTCAGGAACCGGACCGATGTAGGCGATGTTGCCACGCGCAGCAGGTAACTGGCTGCCAATACCGTCCGCTTTCGGCAGCGCGATCACATCCACTTCTTCCGTCCAGAACGTCGTCGGCAACGGTTCAACGTTGTGCCAGTAATCGACCGGCAAGTAGAACCACAGTTTCGGTTTGTTCACGCCATCAACCAGCAACCAGCAGTTTGGAACCTGCGTCACCGGAACCCAGGCTTTGAACTGTGGGTTAACCTTGAACGGATAAGCATGGTCATCGAGGAAGACATTCAACAGCTCACCGGAGTGGATAAGCAGCGCATCGAGTTTAAAACGAGTCAGTACGTCGCGGGTACGTTCTTGCAACGTAACAATATGATTTTTATAAAGTGCTGCCAGTGAGTCCATCATTATTCCTTTCATGTTTGAGCTCTAGTCTTCGCATCTTAGCACACCTCACTTATCCTGCGTGATCTCCGCCGAGCGTGATCCCCGCAGCAATTTCTTAATGATAAATTTGCATTTTATTAACATAAATCCCACACTCGGTCTCATCTGGTATGACCAGATCCACTTGCTGGATTCAGGAGACTGACATGCTCTACAAAGGTGACACCCTATACGTGGACTGGCTGGAAGATGGCATCGCCGAACTGGTGTTTGATGCCCCCGGCTCAGTCAACAAGCTCGATACCGCGACCGTAGCCAGCCTTGGCCACGCGCTGGATGTACTCGAAAAACAATCTGACCTCAAAGGTCTGCTGCTGCGTTCCGAAAAAGCCGCCTTTATCGTTGGTGCGGATATCACCGAATTCCTCTCTTTATTCCAGGTCCCGGAAGAACAGCTCAGCCAATGGCTGCATTTTGCCAACAGCGTGTTTAATCGACTGGAAGATTTACCGGTCCCGACAATTTCGGCCGTTAACGGCTATGCGCTCGGCGGCGGTTGCGAATGCGTGCTGGCGACAGACTACCGTCTGGCAACGCCAGATCTGCGAATCGGCCTGCCGGAAACCAAACTGGGTATCATGCCGGGCTTTGGCGGCTCCGTTCGTATGCCGCGCATGTTGGGTGCCGATAGCGCACTGGAAATCATTGCCGCCGGTAAAGACGTCGGCGCGGATCAAGCGCTCAAAATCGGTCTGATCGACGGCATCGTGAAAGCCGAAAAACTGCGCGATGGCGCGATCAGCATTTTACATCAGGCGATCAATGGCGATCTCGACTGGAAAGCCAAACGTCAGCCGAAGCTTGAGCCGCTGAAACTCAGCAAAATCGAAGCGACCATGAGCTTTACCATTGCCAAAGGCATGGTGATGCAGACGGCGGGCAAACACTATCCGGCACCGATTACCGCCGTGAAAACCATCGAAGCCGCTGCGCGCTTGGGTCGTGAAGAGGCGCTCAAACTCGAAAACCAAAGTTTCGTCCCGCTGGCTCACACCAATGAAGCCCGCGCACTGGTTGGTATTTTCCTGAACGATCAGTTCGTGAAAGGCAAAGCAAAACAGCTGACAAAAAATGTTGAGATGCCAAAGCAGGCCGCCGTTCTGGGCGCAGGCATCATGGGCGGCGGGATTGCCTATCAGTCCGCCTGGAAAGGCGTGCCGGTGATCATGAAGGACATCAATGACAAATCCCTGACGCTGGGCATGACCGAAGCCGCGAAGCTGCTGAATAAACAGCTGGAGCGCGGAAAAATTGATGGACTGAAACTCTCGGGCGTCATTTCGACTATCCATCCAACACTGGAATACAGCGGTTTTGATCGTGTCGATGTGGTTGTCGAAGCCGTTGTCGAAAACCCGAAAATCAAAAAAGCGGTACTGGCAGAAACAGAAGATAAAGTTCGTCCGGATACCGTTCTCGCGTCCAACACCTCTACCATTCCCATTGGCGAGCTGGCGAGCGTTCTGAAGCGTCCGGAAAACTTCTGCGGCATGCACTTCTTTAACCCGGTACACCGCATGCCGCTGGTTGAAGTGATTCGCGGAGAAAAAACGTCCGACGAAACCATCGCCAAAGTGGTGGCGTGGGCCAGCAAAATGGGCAAAACGCCCATCGTGGTTAACGACTGCCCAGGATTTTTCGTCAACCGCGTGCTGTTCCCTTACTTCGCAGGTTTTAGCCAGCTGCTACGCGACGGCGCGGACTTCCGCAAAGTCGATAAAGTGATGGAAAAACAGTTCGGCTGGCCGATGGGCCCTGCCTATCTGCTGGATGTGGTCGGGATTGATACCGCGCATCACGCGCAGGCGGTGATGGCCGCTGGTTTCCCGCAGCGTATGCAGAAAGATTATCGCGACGCTATCGACGCACTGTTTGACGCCAATCGCTTTGGGCAGAAAAACGGTCTGGGCTTCTGGCGCTATAAAGAAGACAGCAAAGGCAAGCCGAAGAAAGAAGACGATGCTGCGGTAGAGGATTTACTGGCCGACGTCAGTCAGCCGAAGCGCGATTTCAGCGACGAAGAGATCATTGCGCGCATGATGATCCCGATGGTCAACGAAGTGGTGCGTTGTCTGGAAGAAGGCATTATCGCCAGCCCGGCAGAAGCTGATATGGCGCTGGTTTACGGCCTCGGTTTCCCTCCGTTCCACGGCGGCGCGTTCCGCTGGCTGGATACGCTCGGCAGCGCCAAATATCTCGATATGGCTCAGCAGTATCAGCAGCTCGGTCCGCTATACGAAGTGCCGGACGGTCTGCGCAACAAAGCCCGCCATAACGAACCGTATTATCCGCCAGTTGAGCCAGCCCGTCCGGTCGGCGCGCTGAAAACGGCTTAAGGAGTCACAATGGAAAAGGTTGTCATTGTCGATGCAATTCGCACCCCGATGGGCCGTTCAAAGGGTGGCGCATTTCGTCACGTACGTGCGGAAGATCTCTCCGCGCACCTGATGCGGAGCCTGCTGGCGCGCAACCCGGCGCTGGAAGCAAGTGCGATTGATGATATTTACTGGGGCTGCGTGCAGCAAACGCTGGAGCAAGGTTTTAACATTGCGCGTAACGCGTCTCTGCTGGCGGAAATCCCACACTCCGTTCCAGCGGTTACCGTCAACCGCCTGTGCGGATCGTCTATGCAGGCCTTGCACGATGCGGCTCGCATGATCATGACCGGCGATGCGCAGGTCTGCATGGTCGGCGGCGTGGAACATATGGGTCACGTCCCGATGAGCCACGGCGTGGATTTCCATCCGGGCATGAGCCGTAACGTCGCCAAAGCCGCTGGCATGATGGGGCTGACCGCTGAAATGCTCTCACGCATGCACGGTATCAGCCGTGAAATGCAGGACCAGTTCGCCGCGCGTTCTCACGCCCGTGCCTGGGCCGCGACGCAATCCGGTGCATTTAAGAACGAAATTCTGCCCACCGGCGGCCACGATGTTGATGGCGTGCTGAAACAATATTACTACGATGAAGTGATTCGCCCGGAAACAACGGTTGAAGCGCTTTCCACCCTGCGTCCGGCATTCGATCCGGTAACCGGCACGGTTACGGCGGGAACGTCATCGGCGCTTTCCGACGGTGCTGCCGCCATGCTGGTCATGAGTGAAAGTCGTGCTCGTGAATTGGGTCTGACGCCGCGCGCGCGAATCCGCTCCATGGCGGTAGTCGGCTGCGATCCTTCGATTATGGGTTACGGTCCGGTTCCGGCGTCAAAACTGGCGCTGAAAAAAGCCGGGCTGACCGCCAGCGATATCGACGTGTTTGAGATGAACGAAGCCTTCGCCGCGCAGATCCTGCCGTGCATTAAAGATCTGGGCCTGATGGAGCAGATCGACGAGAAGATCAACCTCAACGGCGGCGCAATTGCGCTGGGGCATCCGCTGGGCTGTTCAGGTGCGCGTATCAGCACCACGCTGATTAACCTGATGGAACGCAAAGACGCTCAATTTGGTCTGGCGACGATGTGCATCGGGCTGGGTCAGGGGATCGCGACGGTATTTGAAAGGGTGTAAACAGATGTGAAACGCCATCGTCAATAACGCTGGCGTTATCTCAAAGCCATTGATGTCAGAACAAGGCGGCAAGCAATCAAATCCCGATGAGCTTACACAGGTAAGCGATTCGGGTGAGTGAGCGTAGCCAACGCAGTTATGGCATTAATGGCGAAGAGAGAAGGTTTAGTTGCCGTTCTTCCCGCCTGTCAGGGGCGGGTTTTTTATTCTCAGATAAACGCAAACGCATCGCCAAACAGGCGATCTTCACGCGCATCACGTTCGTTACAGAACAGATCGCGGGCAATTTTTGCCATCTCAAAACGGCCTGCAATATAGATATCGTGTCCGGCCAGCGTGCCGTGATCCTGCAACACCGCCGTCAGAACCGTACCGCTGCGCCCACGCCATCCTTCTTCCGGTTGCTCAACCACTGGCTCGATGCGCAGATTTTGGTGGGTCACGCTCAACGCTTCCAGCTCAGACAAGTCGTACAGGTGTTTTTCTTCACGACCACCCCAGTAGATGGTGATATCGCGGTCAGGATTCTGCGCCAGCGCGGTAAGCAGGATGGAACGTACGTAGGAGAACCCCGTCCCGCCCGCGATCAGAATCAGCGGACGGTCTTCGTCTTCACGTAGCCACGCTTCGCCGTGCGGAATATCGACCTGTATTTCATGCTCTTTCAGGATGCGATCCATAACAGCCATGGCATAAAGATTAAGCTCTGACGCACCTATGTGTAACTCAATAAACTCCTGCTCCGCTGGCGTAGACGCCATAGAGAAAGGACGCTTATCACGCTCATCCATCACAACCATCAAATATTGGCCCGCGCGGAAAGAAAATGCCGCCTCGGGAACCAAACGGACGCGATATACGGTGTCGGTAATAGCATCTACCGAGGTCACTTTACAGCTTAAGGTTGTCATTCGCTCTCTCTGTCGGGAAGTCTAAAGGGCTTAACGGTCAGACTCAGGCTTACCGTCATTCAATATGGCTAGCTCGTCCCATATCGCGTCAATTCGCGCCGTCACTTCTGGGTCTTTTTGAATCGGACGACCCCATTCGCGCGAGGTTTCGCCGGGCCATTTATTGGTGGCATCCAGTCCCATTTTTGAGCCAAGACCGGAAACCGGCGAGGCAAAATCCAGATAATCAATTGGCGTGTTTTCAACTAACACCGTGTCACGCGCCGGGTCCATCCGCGTTGTAATCGCCCATATCACATCATTCCAGTCACGAGCGTTAACGTCATCATCACAGACAATAACAAATTTGGTGTACATAAACTGGCGCAGGAAAGACCATACGCCCATCATTACGCGTTTGGCGTGACCCGCATATTGCTTCTTAATGGTTACAACGGCCAGGCGATATGAACAACCTTCCGGCGGCAAATAGAAATCGACAATTTCCGGGAACTGCTTTTGCAGAATCGGCACAAACACTTCGTTCAGCGCCACGCCCAACACGGCGGGCTCATCCGGCGGACGGCCTGTGTAAGTCGAATGATAAATGGCATCGTCACGCTGAGTAATGTGCGTGACGGTAAACACCGGGAAGTTATCAATTTCATTGTAGTATCCCGTGTGATCGCCATATGGCCCTTCCGGTGCCATGTCGCCCTGTTCGATATACCCTTCCAGCACGATTTCCGCGCTGGCCGGTACTTCCAGGTCGTTGGAAATACACTTCACCACTTCGGTTTTCGTGCCGCGCAGCAAGCCAGCAAACGCATATTCCGAAAGGGTGTCAGGCACCGGCGTGACCGCTCCGAGAATGGTCGCGGGATCGGCACCCAACGCGACTGAAACCGGGAAGCGTTCGCCCGGATGTGCCGCGCACCACTCCTGGAAATCAAGCGCGCCGCCGCGATGCGACAGCCAACGCATAATCAGTTTATTTTTGCCGATTAACTGCTGACGATAAATACCCAGATTTTGGCGTTCTTTGTGCGGACCGCGGGTCACCGTCAAACCCCAGGTAATCAGCGGCGCGGCATCTTCTGGCCAGCACTGCATGATCGGGATACGAGTCAAGTCGACCGCATCGCCTTCGAGGATTTTCTGCTGACACGGCGCACCGCGCAGGCGTTTGGTTGGCATGTTCAACACTTGTTTGAACTGCGGCAGCTTATCGAACAGATCGCGGAAGCCTTTTGGCGGTTCCGGCTCTTTCAAAAAGGCGAGCAATTTGCCGACCTCACGCAACGCTGACACGTCTTCCTGCCCCATCCCCATCGCCACGCGTTTAGGCGTGCCGAACAGGTTGCAAAGCACCGGCATGGAATAGCCTTTCGGATTTTCAAACAGCAGCGCAGGGCCACCGGCACGCAGTGTGCGGTCAGCGATTTCTGTCATTTCCAGATAGGGATCAACAGGAAGCGTGATGCGTTTGAGTTCGCCCTGCTTTTCCAGCAGCGCCAGGAAGTCGCGTAGATCGTGGTATTTCATGCAGTTAGTCATGGCCTCTCTGTAAGCGTTTCATTATACGGCGTTCGTCACCAGTACGCTGTAATTTTGTTAAATTAGCGTGAACTTCCACGTCATCATCCCCTTTTGGCCATTATAATCACCTTAGCGATCCCGCCAGGGTTTTGATATGCTTGCGCCGCAAACAAAGGGAAAGAGTGATTATGCAAGCGTGGTATTTACTGTATTGCAAACGTGGGCAGCTCCAGCGTGCGCAGGAACATCTTGAGCGTCAGGCCGTTAATTGTCTGACCCCTGTTATCACGCTCGAAAAAATCCAGCGCGGTAAGCGCACTATGGTCAGCGAACCCCTTTTTCCGAACTACCTGTTCGTCGAGTTTGACCCGGAAGTGATTCACACCACGACCATCAACGCCACGCGTGGCGTCAGCCACTTCGTTCGCTTTGGTGCGCAACCCGCCACCGTTCCTTCTACGGTTATTCACCAGCTTTCTGTCTATAAACAGCCGGACGATATTACCGATCCCGACACGCCCTTCAGCGGCGATGATGTGGTGATCACCGAAGGCGCCTTCGAAGGATTGCAGGCGATATTCTCTGAACCAGACGGCGAAGCTCGCTCGATGCTGCTGCTCAACTTGCTGAACAAACAAGTGCTCCAGAGCGTTGCAAATACTGCCTTCCGCAAAGTTTAAAATCTAACGCCGAACAGGCGACGGACGTTTTCATCAGTCTGCGCGTCAAGCCACTGCCTATCTTCTCCGCGCCAGTGCGCAATGCGCTCAACAATATGCCCAAGATAGGCCGGTTCATTGCGTCGCGACGCGGGTTTCGGCTTCATATCGCGTGGCAGAAGATACGGCGCATCCGTTTCAACCAACAATCGATCGGCAGGAATTACCGGTAATAGCTCGCGCAATTCGATACCGCGTCGTTCGTCACACACCCAACCGGTAATGCCCAGATACAACCCCCGATTCAGGCACTCCACCGCCTCCTGTCGCGAGCCGGTAAAGCAGTGCAACACCGCGCCAGGCAGTTTATCCAGCCACGGTTCCAGCAAGGTTAGAGAGCGCTCATGGGCATCGCGACAATGCATAAACACCGGCATTTCTAATTCTGCTGCGATGGCGAGCTGAGCGGTGAACGCCGCTTCCTGCTCAACGGGTGTGGAAAAGTTACGATTGAAATCAAGACCGCATTCGCCGATGGCAACGACCTCCTCATTTTTCGCGAGCTTATAGAGCGTTTCAGCGCTTTCGTCAGTCCACTGGCTGCTGTCATGCGGATGCACTCCCGCCGTCGACCAGCATCGCTCATATTCCTTTGCCAGCGCTTGCGCATGTTCGCTTTCGTGAAGATTCGTTCCCGTCAGCAGCAATCCTTTCACACCTGCCGCAAACGCACGCGCCACAACGTCATCGCGGTCGTTGGCAAATTGAGGGCTGGTCAAATTCAATCCGATATCAAACATGCGGTCTCCCATATGACAACCGCCCTTTCGGGCGGCTGGTTTTATTCTTCTGTCGTTTTTTCTGGCTCGTCTTCTTCATCATCCTGCGGACGTCGCTTACCCACGTAGAAGCGCGAGAAGAACACGCCGACTTCAAACAGACAATACATCGGTATGGCCAGCAGCGTTTGCGAGAAAACATCCGGCGGCGTCAGCAGCATGCCGACAACAAATGCACCGACCAGCATATACGGACGCTTCTTGCGCAGATCATCAGGCGTGGTCACGCCCATCCAGCACAGGAGAACGATAGCGACGGGCACTTCAAACGCCACGCCGAACGCCATAAACAGCGCCATGACGAAGCTAAGATAGCTGGCGATGTCGGTCGAAACCTGTACTCCTTCTGGCGCGGTATGCGTCAGGAAGCCAAACGCCAGCGGGAAGACCACGAAGTACGCAAAGGCCATGCCGATATAAAACAGCAGCGAACTGGAGACCAACAGCGGGATCACCAGCTTGCGTTCATGCTTATATAACGCCGGTGCCACGAATGCCCACACCTGATACAAAATGACGGGTGCGGAGGCGATCAGCGAAACCCAGAAGGTCAGCTTGATTGGCGTGAAAAACGGCGAGGCCACATCGGTCGCAATCATCGTTGCGCCCAGCGGCATTTGCTTAATCAACGGCGCGGAGACAATCTGATAGATGTCGTTCGCGAAATAAACCAGGCACAGGAAAATCAGCAAAACTGCAATGATGCAGTTTAACAAACGCTTACGCAGCTCAATCAGATGCGCAATGAGTGGTTGAGTATCATCTACTGCCATGTTTACGCTTTATCACTCGACGAGGGGGATGATTCGGAAGCGGGTGCGGTAGCTTTCACTTCTGCGGGCGTCACTTTCGCAACGGATTCTGCCGCAGGTAACGGCTCTTGCACTTCAGGCGCTTGCGACGGCGCACTGGCCTGATGTTCTGCACCCGCAGGCGTCACGCCTTCATGCTGCGCTTCATTACCCTTCACCAGCGGATTACGAATGGTGTTGGCTTCATCGCTCGCTTTTTCGGGATCGTTGACGCTGTAGGAACGTTTCATGGATTCAGCGGCCTCGCGCAACTCATCCATCGACGCTTTCAGCTCCGGCGATAAATTGCTCATGCTCGCTTTTTCAACCTTTTTCAGGCTGTCCTGAAACTCCTGCATTTTGAGTTCCTGCGCCAGTTCATTTTGAACCGTCGTCGCCAGCGAGCGCAGCGCGCGTACCCAGCCTGCAACAGTTTTTACTGCTACCGGTAAACGCTGCGGACCTAAAACGATAAGGCCGATCACGAATACCAGTACCAGTTCACCAAAGCCAATGTCGAACACGAATTACACCTGCTCTTTATCGTGGCGTTTAGCGTCTTCCTTTTTGGCTTCGTCTTGTTTATCAGCGATAGACCTGGCCGTGAAATCCGCATCCTGGTTGGATTTATCCTGCTTATCTTCATCATCACTAATGGCTTTCTTAAAGCCCTTGATGGACGCGCCAAGATCGGAACCGATAGAACCGAGCTTTTTGGTACCAAACAGCAGAACGACGATGACGGCAATGATCAACAATTGCCAGATACTGATACCACCCATACAACATCCTCGATAGATGATTAATTAATCAGGTCACATTATACGTATGCAACCCGGTGATAGCGACGCTAATTCAGCGCGTTTTTCGCCACCCAATAAGCCAAACCACAAGGCCGCCGGCCATCAACCAGGCGGGCATCATTTGCCAGTCTGGTCGATTAATGAGTAGCAATGTTCCGCTCAGCAGCAGGGTTGCGCCAATACCAAAGAGATAGCGCGATTGCCCCTGCCGCACGCGGTTAGACTGAAGCTCGCGGGTGATTTTATCCATACTGTGCTGAAGGTTCTTGCTGTGACGCAAACTGTCATAAATCAGCTCAGGAATCTCCGGCATTTTTTCAATCCAGAACGGGGCTTTCTCTTTAAAAGAGCGCACCAGCGCAGGCAGCCCGACCTGATCCTTGATCCATGACTCAAGGAACGGTTTCGCTGTTTTCCATAAGTCTAACTGAGGATAGAGCTGTCGGCCTACGCCTTCGACGTAAAGTAATGTTTTCTGAAGTAAAACTAATTGCGGTTGTACTTCCATATTAAAACGTCGAGCCGTGTTAAACAGATTCAGCAGGACGTGACCAAAGGAGATTTCGGAAAGCGGTTTCTCAAAAATGGGTTCACATACGGTGCGAATCGCAAATTCAAACTCTTCAACGTTGGTATCGGGCGGAACCCAACCGGAATCAACGTGCAACTCTGCCACCTTGCGATAATCGCGATTGAAGAAGGCGATAAAGTTCTCCGCCAGGTAGCGCTTATCTTCTTTGTTCAACGAGCCGACGATACCGCAGTCAATGCCGATATATTTCGGATCTTCCGGGTGCTCGTAACTGACAAAGATATTCCCTGGGTGCATGTCGGCATGGAAAAAGCTGTCACGGAAAACCTGGGTGAAGAAGACCTGCACGCCACGTTCGGCCAGCAGTTTCATGTTCGTTCCCTGGTTTTCCAGCGCCACGATATCCGACACGGGAATGCCGTAGATACGCTCCATCACCATCATATTCTGGCTGCAATAGTCAGGATACACTTCCGGCACATACAGCATTGGGCTGTTTTCAAAGTTACGACGCAGCTGGATGGCGTTGGCTGATTCACGCAGCAAATTCAGTTCATCGATGAGCGTTTTTTCATACTCGCGCACCACTTCCATCGGGCGCAGTCGACGGCCATCCGGCAGCAAACGCGGAACCCAGCGCGCCAGGCGATAAATCAGTTTCATGTCCGCTCTGATAACCGGCAGGATATCCGGGCGAATCACTTTAATAACGATCTCTTTGCCGTTCTCTTTCAGGCGCGCGGTATGAACCTGCGCAATGGAAGCGGACGCCAAAGGCTTAATATCAAAATCATCAAACCAGGTTTCGACAGGGATATTGCCCATCGCCTCTTCGATCTGCTGCTTAGCCCGCGCACCGTCAAAGGGAGCAACACGGTCCTGCAACAAGGCCAACTGATCGGCGATTTGCGGCGGGAAAAGGTCGCGGCGAGTGGAAAGCATCTGCCCAAACTTAATCCATACCGGACCAAGCTCCTGTAATGCCAGCCGTAACCGTTCGCCCAGCAGCTTGTCCTTATGACGATTAGGCATCCAGAACAGCATGCGCCGCCAAATCCGCAACGGCAGAGTAATTCGCATTTTGGGAATGAGTTCGTCGAGCCCGTAACTTAAAAAGGTGCGAACGATAAAATAGAGGCGCCGAATTTCACCAGGCGTCATTTGCCCTCCAGTTTTTCCAGCCGTTTGGTTAGCGCGTCGACGGCACGTTCAACGGCAGACGTTTCTTCCGCAAACCATGCTAATTCCAGCGTGCCTGGCGCCATACGCCACTCTTCAGTAATCACCTCAGCAACATAGCGTTGCTGACGCTGTAACCCTTTACGCAGGAATGACGAGCCGCCGCGAAGGACCTTGCTAATGCTTTCAGCCGCAATGTCGCCAATGTAGGGCGCCAGCAGTTCAGCCGGATCAAACTCGGCCAGATCGGCAAGGGCGACAAAGTTCTGCACAACCTGCAGATCGCCTTCCACTTCCAGTTCGCCACTGCGAATCAGCGCGGTGAGTTGCTGACGGTCGCGTAACTTCGGTAACACGCTCATATGGGTGATGACTGAGCAGTCGGCCTCGCCTTCCCATTCGCCGACCACATCAAGCTGGCGTTCACTAAAGACCAGCACCAGCGGCGTGGAGAACTCCTTCAAGACAATGCGAAGGACCTTGCCGTTCAGACGCTGGCGAGCTGTTTTTAGCGCCGGAGAGCGATATAGAAACGTATTCAGGACATTTTCGATGCCTGCGGTGACTAAGGGTTTAATAGGCATAGGCCGCTTCCACTCAGAACTTGTAGCCGCGATGCAAGGCAACAACACCGGCCGTCAGGTTGAAATACTCAACGTTCTCCAGCCCAGCATCCTGCATCATCGCTTTTAAGGTGTCCTGATCAGGGTGCATACGGATAGATTCCGCCAGATAGCGGTAGCTTTCGCCGTCATTTGCCACCATTTCACCGATACGCGGTAAAACGTGGAACGAATAGGCATCGTAGGCTTTGCTCAGCGGTTCGATAATAGGTTTGGAGAATTCGAGTACCAGCAAACGTCCACCGGGCTTAAGCACGCGATACATAGAACGCAGCGCTTTTTCTTTATCGGTGACGTTACGCAGACCAAAAGAAATAGTGATGCAGTCAAACGTGTTGTCCGGGAATGGCAGGGCTTCGGCATTTGCCTGAACATATTCAACGTTGCCGACAACGCCAATGTTACGCAGCTTTTCACGCCCCATTTTCAGCATAGAGTCGTTGATATCTGCCAGCACTACGCGGCCAGTGTCGCCAACCATGCGGGAGAATTTCGCGGTTAAATCACCTGTACCACCCGCCAGATCCAGCACGGTTTGACCACGACGAACGCCGCTACAGTCGATAGTGAAGCGCTTCCACAAGCGATGAATTCCGAATGACATCAGGTCATTCATAACATCGTACTTTGCCGCCACGGAATGGAATACGTGGGCAACCATGTCAGCTTTCTGCGCTTTGGCGACAGTCTGAAAGCCAAAGTGTGTCGTATCTTGTGAATCGTCAACCATCTCAGTGCCTGCTAATCCGTCAAATGTTCGTGAAGTGTAACAGATTGGGCGCGTTTGCCCTACGATTCAACCACCCCGAAAGAATCGGTCTGCCTGCGTTTCGGACGACGCTTGTGCGTCTAAATCGTTGTCTTGATTGCCTGTATTTTGCTCACCTGCCCCGTCCCGCAGACGATATTCTTCGTCCTGAGCCGTGGCCTGCTCCACCAATTCCGGATTAATCTCGCGCTTCACTTCAACGCCCAGGCTGCGAAACGCCTCAGCTTGTGAAAGCAGATTTCCTCGGCCAGACGAGAGTTTTTTCATCGCCTGGCGGTAATTATCCTGCGCCCTGTCCAGGCTTTGCCCAACGGAGGTCATGTCGTCCACAAACAGGCGCATTTTGTCGTACAGCTTGCTGGCGCGATCGGCAATTTGCTGCGCGTTACGGCTTTGATGCTCGTAGCGCCACAGGTTAGCGATGGTGCGCAGCGCAACCAGCAGCGTGGTGGGGCTGACGAGCATAATATTGTTTTTCAACGCTTCGGTGATAAGTTCAGGTTGTCTGTCGAGCGCCAGCAAAAATGCCGGCTCGACCGGAATAAACATCAGCACATAATCCAGCGAGCGTAGTCCTGGCAACTGCTGATAATCTTTTCGCCCCAGCAGGCGAATATGATTTCGCATGGAGGCGATGTGCTCCTGTAGCGCGGATTCTCGGGTGAAGTCATCTTCGGCATTGAAGTAACGTTCGTAGGCCACCAGCGTCATTTTGGCGTCAATCACCACGTCTTTACCTTGCGGGAGACGCACGATGACATCAGGCTGCATCCGCGACCGAGTGTCGGTTTCAATACTCACCTGCGTTTCGTATTCATATCCCTCTCGCAGACCAGAGGCCTCCAGCACGCGGGTAAGCACCACTTCACCCCAGTTACCCTGCGTTTTATTGTCGCCCTTGAGCGCACGGGTCAGGTTGACCGCCTCTTGCGCCATCTGCGCATTCAGCTGCTGGAGGTTACGGATCTCATGCGCCAGCGTGTGGCGTTCACGCGACTCCTGGCCAAAGCTGTCCTGCACCTGGCGACGAAAACCATCCAGTTGTTCACGCAAGGGGGTCAGCAAACCATTCAGGCTCTGGCGATTCTGCTCATCAACGCGGCGATTGCTCTGCTCAAAGATACGGTTAGCCAGATTTTCAAACTGCTCGCTCAGGCGCTGCTCGCTGTTGATCATCTGACGGATTTTGTCTTCAGCATGCAGTTGGGTGGATTCCAGACGGGTGGTGACTTCGCGCAGATCGGCTTCTAAAGAGGTGTTGATATCACGCAGATTACGCAATTCATTGTTGAGCAATTCGCACTCATCACGCCAGTGTGCGCTCTGGGTAAGTTGTTGTTTTGCAGCGCTGAGCTCAGCCACCATCTCTTCACGATCGGCCAGCTGATCGGCTTTATGTTGCGCATGCTGGTAGCCGGACATCAGCCAGCCCACACCCGCGCCCACCAGCGCAATCACTGCATAAATTAGGATTGAGATATCCACAACGCCCCCTGCATCAAACCATTACCCGCACAAAATAGAATTGTGCTGTATAAACGTCCAGTTTGAAAGGGGTTTCCTGCGAGGCGCTACGCAAAAAGAAAAGGCCGAACGCGTCGGCCTTTTATCTGAAAGGGGAAACTAGATTAGGCGGCGAGCCGCTTCAACCACGATTTTCACCGCATGGCTTTCGGTTTTCTTCATGGTTTCTGCATTTGGAATTTCTTGCTGGGTGCGGTTAACGATAACACCCGCCACCATACCGGCACGCAGACCCTGGCTTGCGCACATGGTCAGCAGCGTTGCAGATTCCATTTCGTAGTTCATTACGCCCATGGACTGCCATTCTTCCATCGAACCCTTGAAGCGGTTCACTACGCGACCGGAGAAGGTGTCGTAACGCTCCTGGCCTGGGTAGAAGGTATCAGAAGAGGCGGTCACGCCGATGTGGGTCGTTGCGCCCACGGATTTCGCGGCTTCAACCAGTGCAGTGGTACATTCAAAGTCCGCTACAGCTGGATATTCCATTGGCGCAAAGTGCAGACTTGCACCGTCCAGACGCACAGAAGCCGTGGTCACCAGCACGTCGCCGACGTTGATGTGCGGCTGAATAGCGCCAGTTGTCCCGATACGCAGGAAAGTACGAATGCCCAGCTGCGCCAGTTCTTCAACAGCGATAGAAGTAGACGGGCCGCCGATACCGGTCGAACACACGATAACCGCTTTGCCATCCAGCTCAGCACGCCAGGTGGTGAATTCGCGATGCGCAGCCAGCTTGACCGGCTTATCCATCAGCGCGGCGATCTTTTCCACACGCTCAGGATCGCCAGGGACGATAGCCAGCGTAGCCCCTTGTAAATCGTTTTTAGTGAGGCCGAGATGAAAAACATCAGACTTAGACATAGGTGACTCCTCTGTGGGTCGGGTTGTCAGAAGAAGTAAAACGGTACTTTACAGAAGCACCGGGTACATTTTCGTGACAGACCTCACCACGAATGAAAATGATTGCAGTTAATTACCATAAAATAGTGACATGCATCACACTAACAAGTTATATCGTTTACTACTGCACAAAAGATAGCCCGTTTCGGGCACTGTGAATTGTTAACTTGAGGTCTATATTTATTTGCACCAACGGGTACGGAGAATACCATGACTCAAAAAACGAATTTTGCACCTGCCGCCGCCCCTCTCGCGTCAACCATTGTTTCAACGTCTGAAGACGCCATCACGGCAGGCGAAACCTCGATCCCTTCGCAGGGTGAAAACATGCCCGCGTATCACGCGCGTCCAAAGGATGCGGACGGGCCTTTGCCGATTGTCATTGTGGTTCAGGAGATTTTTGGCGTTCACGAACATATTCGGGACGTCTGCCGTCGCCTGGCGCTGGAGGGTTATCTGGCCGTCGCGCCGGAGCTGTACTTCCGTCAGGGCGACCCCAATGAATACGGTGATATCCCCACGCTGTTCAGCAATCTGGTCAGCAAAGTACCGGATGCGCAGGTACTGGCCGATCTCGATCATGTCGCCAGTTGGGCGGCGCGTAACGGCGGCGATGCGCATCGATTAATGGTCACGGGATTCTGCTGGGGCGGACGTATCACCTGGCTCTACGCCGCGCACAATCCGCAGCTGAAAGCCGCCGTGGCCTGGTACGGCAAGCTGGTTGGCGAAAAAACGCTGAATTCACCCAAGCACCCGGTGGATATCGCGGTCGATCTCAACGCGCCCGTTCTTGGCCTTTACGGTGGCGAAGACACGGGGATTTCGCTGGAGAGCGTGGAGACCATGCGTCAGGCGCTGCGTGCCGCGAATGCCAAAGCAGAAATCGTGGTTTATCCGGAGGCTGGACATGCGTTTAATGCTGATTATCGCCCAAGCTATCACGAAGAGTCTGCCAAAGACGGCTGGCAGCGAATGCTGGCGTGGTTCCGGCTGTATGGCGCGAAAAAGGGTTAAGCCGCTCACAATTTAGCGCACGAAGCACAACGGTTGTTTGACTTTTAAACAGCTTTTGGCCGATATAAAAAGTACAGGCGTGTTACTACGTTCCGTAGGCAAGACCTGAAGCCCATTTCTCCTCCCCAGGAGAAATGGGCTTCAGGTCTTTTTTTTTGCTCTGGAGACAGGGGCCAGACATGAATCATTTGCAGACAGCACTGGACGTCATCGCCCATGTGGGTGGCGCTGAGAATATCGAACATATCGAACATTGCTCTACCCGTTTGCGGTTGAGCCTGTATGACAACAGCAAAGTGAATGAAACCGCGCTGGCGAAAATTGACGGCGTGCTGGGCGTGCGCGTCAACGTACAGTGCCAGGTGATTATCGGACATGAAGTGGTTCAGGTTTTTGAGGCGGTGCGTTCTCTGGTCGGCACGACGCAGGGAAGTGCCCACCCACACGCCAATAAACCCAACCGCTGGGCGCAAGCCGTTGATTTTGTGATCAGCGTTTTCCAGCCTTTGGTTCCCGCCATTGCTGGCGGCGGCGTACTGAAATCACTGCTGCTGTTGTTGGATGTCGTGGGCTGGCTCAGCCGCGACAGCTCCACGTACAAAGTGCTGGATAATATCGGCTCTGCCCCACTCTATTTCCTGCCAATCCTGGTGGCTATCACCACCGCAACCAAGCTCAAGGTCAACGTGCTGGTTGCCGTCTCTGCCGTTGCGGTTATGGTATTACCGGCGATGACCAAACAGCTGGCCGATGGCGCAGAATTCATGTCGTTCGATCTGCGCAACGTGGCCTACGCCTCGCAGGTTTTCCCGGCCATTCTGTGCGTGCTGTTTTATGCCCAGACGGAAAAGTTCTTCAACCGTTACTCACCCGGCGCGCTGCGCATTTTCCTTTCACCAATGCTGTCGTTGCTGGTCACCGTTCCCGTCACGCTGCTGATTTTGGGGCCTTTGGGCTATGAACTCGGCGCAGGCCTGGCAACGGTGATTCTGTGGCTTTACGGGAAATTAGGGTTTGTGGCGACAGGATTACTCGCCGCCGCCCTGCCGTTTATGGTCGCATCCGGAATGCACAAACCGATGCTGCCCTACGCCGTGGCATCCATGAGCCAGTTTGGCCGCGAATTGCTGTATCTCCCCGCGTCGCTGGCGCACAACATTGCGGAATCGGGCGCGTGCCTGGCCATTGCGCTGAAAAGCAAAGACAAAGTGCTGAAATCGACCGCGTTTTCGGCGGGCATTTCCGCGCTATTTGGCATTACGGAACCCGCACTTTACGGCGTCACGCTGCTGAATAAAAAAGCGCTCTACAGCGTGATCCTCGGTAGCATCGTGGGGGGCGCTTTTATCGGCTGGATGGCGGTTGAAGCCTTTGCGATTGTAGGGCCAGGCCTCGCCAGTATCTCCATGTTCGTCTCGCCAGATAACCCACTGAATATCCTGTGGGCGTTTGCCGGTGCGGGTCTGTCATTCGCCATCGCCTTTATCAGCGCCCTGCTGTTGTGGCGCGACAAAGTGACTGAGCAAACCGAAGAATTGACGTTCACCCGTCCGATAGAAGGGCAAATCATTGCGCTGGAAAACGTGAATGACGATGTTTTCTCGCGCAAAATCATGGGTGACGGTATCGCGATTGTCCCTTCTCAGGGCGTGCTGCGCGCCCCGGCGGACGGCACCATCGTTAACGTGTTTGAGAGCGGCCACGCGCTGAGTCTCCTCACCGACGCGGGCGTGGAACTGATTTTCCATATCGGGATCGACACCATCAAGCTGCAAGGCGAAGGGTTTTCCCCAAAAGTGCAGGAAGGCCAACACGTCAAAAGCGGCGAAACGCTGATTGAATTTTCTCTTGATACCCTCACCGCAGCAGGTCTCGATCCGGTGGTGATAATGGTGGTCACTAACGGCGAACGTTTCTCGCTCACGCCACAAAGCCACGACGACAACAATCCAAATCCTCACATCATCATGACGCTAAAGGAGTCCGTGTAATGGATAAATCCCTCCCGTTTCCGAAAGGTTTTTTATGGGGCGGCGCAATTGCCGCTAATCAGGCCGAAGGGGCCTGGAACGTTGATGGCAAAGGACCGTCGGTGGCGGATGCCATCACCTGGAAACCCAATCTGTCGCTGAAAGATTATGACGGCCACATGGCGCTGACGGATGAAAATATTCAGGATGCGTTTGAAGGCAAAAACGACACACTTTACCCGAAACGTCGTGGCATCGATTTCTATCACCACTATAAAGACGATATCGCGCTGTTTGCCGAGATGGGCTTTAAAGTGCTGCGCGTGTCCATTGCCTGGTCACGTATTTTCCCGGACGGCGAAGACGCGGCGCCGAATGAAGCGGGCCTGCAATTTTACGAAGAGATGTTCCGTGAACTGCGTCGCCATCACATCGAGCCGCTGGTGACGCTTTCTCACTACGAAATGCCGCTGGCGCTGAGTGAGCGATATAACGGCTGGGTGCACCGCAACGTGGTGGACGCGTTCGTGCGCTTCAGCAATGTCTGCTTCGACCGATATAAAGATCTGGTGCGCTACTGGCTCACGTTTAACGAAATCGACAGCATCCACCGCCACCCGTTTACCACCGCCGGTATCCGCGAGGAGAAAAGCGCGCCGGGCAAAGCGAAACAGGATATTTATCAGGGGCTGCATCATCAGTTTGTCGCCTCGGCGCTGGTCACCCGTGACTGCCACGCCAAAATCCCTGGCAGCCAGGTCGGGTGTATGCTGACCAAACTCACCACCTATCCGCACAGCTGCCGCCCGGAAGACGTCGAGGCGACGCTGAAAAAGAATCTCGAAAACTATTTCTATGCGGATGTGCAGGTCTTCGGGGAATATCCGCCGCTGATCCTGCGCGATCTGGCGAGCCGCGATATTCAGATTGAAATGCAAGCCGACGATCAGCGTATTTTAAAAGATCATACCGTCGATTTCGTCTCGTTCAGTTACTACATGTCGCTGACCGAATCGACGCAGCCGGACGTTGAACGCATCCCGGGTAACACCATTCTTGGGGTGAAAAACCCGTATCTGCCTGCGTCTGATTGGGGTTGGCAAATCGATCCGGTCGGGCTAAAAATTTCCCTGCTCGAACTGTACGACCGTTATCAAAAGCCGCTGTTTATCGTTGAAAACGGGCTGGGTGCGAAGGATATCGTTGAAGATGGCAAGATTCACGACAGCTACCGCATCGACTATTTCCGCGCCCATTTCGAGCAAACTTTGGCGGCTATCAATGAAGGGGTGGATGTGATGGGATTCACCACCTGGGGATGCATCGACATTATTAGCGCAGGCACGTCGCAGATGTCCAAGCGCTATGGCTTTATCTATGTCGATCAGGATGATGAAGGCAACGGCACGTTGAAGCGCCTGAAAAAAGATTCTTTTGGGTGGTATCAGAAAGTGATCGCCAGCAATGGCGCTGACATGAGCTAAACGGCCAGGCCGCAGGAATAACCGTGATTACGATAAAAAAATCGCTCAATAACAGCATGCTGCTGGTCGACAACGATCAGCGGGAGATGATTTTGTTTGGCAAAGGGATTGGCTTTGGCGCGAAAGCGGGGAGCCAAATCGACCTGACGCAGGTGGAGAAAGTCTTCCTGCCGCTGAGCGATCTCAAGTCCCGTCACTTTTTATCGCTCACGGACACCATTCCTGCGGCATTCTTTGAAATAAGCCACGAGATTCTGACGCTCGCCCGCACGCTTTGCGGCGACAAACTCAACTCAGTGCTGCTTTTCACCCTCGCGGAGCATCTGCACTTTGCGGTAGAACGCAGCCGCAGCGGGCAGGTGATTCTCAATAAGCTGAGCTGGGAAGTGAAGCGCTACTACCCGCAAGAATACAGCGTTGGGATGCAGGCGCGGGCAAACGTGAACGCGCAGTTTGGCGTTGACCTGCCGGAGGACGAAGCGGTGAACATCGCTTTTCACCTGATTAATGCCAGCGGTCAGACTGACGACAGTTCGGCGCATCAGCAGGTTGAGTTGGTCAATCGCATTGCCGAAATCGTGCGCTATAAACTGAGCAAAGCCATTGATACGCAGTCGGTCAACTACATGCGGTTTATTACCCATCTACGCTACTTTGCCGAGCGGGTGTTAACCGGGAAAATTGTGGTCAGCGAGACCGAGGATTTTTATCAGGAATTAATGCGCCATCGCCCGGATGCCATGACCGTGGCGTGGGTGATTCGCGATTATGTGCAGGAAAAATATCAACTCACGCTGCCAAAAGATGAACTGACCTGGCTGAGCATTCATATTAGCCGATTGATGGAAGGTCAGGCGTAGGGCTGGCGTTTTCGCCCCCTGCCGCCTGTTTCCCCTCTCCCCAAAGAGGAGAGGGTCATTCGGGCAATTAACCCTGACGCAGGTTCTGCGCGGCTTTCACCATATTCGCGAGCGCGGCGCGGGTTTCCGGCCAGCCACGGGTTTTCAGGCCGCAGTCCGGGTTCACCCACAAGCGCTCTGCCGGAATACGCTGAGCGGCTTTCGCCAGCAACGCCTCGATCCATTCTACGCTTGGCACATTCGGAGAGTGAATGTCGTACACGCCCGGACCGATTTCGTTCGGATAGTCGAATTCTTCGAACGACTCCAGCAGTTCCATATCGGAGCGCGAAGTTTCGATGGTGATCACGTCGGCATCCAGCGCTGCGATGGAATCCATGATGTCGTTAAATTCGCAGTAACACATATGAGTGTGGATCTGCGTGTCGTTCTTTGCCACCGCGGCGTTGATGCGGAAAGCCTCCACGCCCCATTGCAGGTAAGCATCCCAGTCGCTACGGCGCAGCGGCAGGCCTTCGCGCAGGGCCGGTTCGTCAATCTGGATGATGCCGATTCCTGCGGCTTCGAGATCCGCCACTTCGTCACGCAGCGCCAGCGCAATCTGCTTGGCGATGGTTTCACGCGTCACATCCTCTCGCGGGAATGACCAGCAAAGAATGGTCACCGGGCCGGTCAACATGCCTTTCACCGGTTTGTCGGTCAGAGACTGTGCGTACTTCGCCCACTCCACGGTAATCGCTTCCGGACGGCTGACGTCGCCAATCACGACCGGCGGCTTCACGCAGCGGGAGCCATAGCTTTGCACCCAGCCGTTTTGGGTAAACACAAAACCATCGAGGTGCTCACCGAAGTATTCCACCATGTCATTACGCTCGGCTTCGCCGTGCACCAGCACGTCCAGACCCAAACGTTCCTGCTCAATAATCGCCTGCTTGATGTGTTCCGCAATGCCGGTGCGGTAGTTGTTGGCGTCGAGATTGCCTTTTTTGAAGTCCAGACGCAGGCCGCGGATTTCAGTGGTCTGCGGGAATGAACCGATAGTGGTGGTCGGCCACGCAGGCAAGTTGAAGCGCGCACGCTGCGCTTCGGCACGCACTTCATAGGCGTTTTCACGCTGGCTGTCTTTCGCGGTGATCGCCGCCAGACGTTTTTCGACCGCCGCATTATGCACGCGAGTCGAATGACGGCGCGCCTGAATCGGCGCACTCCACTCGACCAGCTTCGCGGTGTCGCCGCTATTCAGCGCATCGCGCAGCAGAGCCAGCTCTTCACATTTTTGCAGGGCGAAGGCGAACCAGCTTTTCACTTCTGCATCCAGTCGCGTTTCGACACTCAAATCGATCGGGCTGTGCAGCAGAGAGCACGAAGAGGCAACCCACAGATCGCGTTTGCCGACGATGTCTTTAATCTGCGCGTATTTCTCGGTCAGATCGGCGCGCCAGACGTTACGCCCGTTCACCAGGCCTGCAGACAGTAGCCAGTCGGACGGCAGACGTTTGTTGAGTTCAGCCACCTCATCTTTGCCGTGAACCAGATCCACGTGCAGACCCTGCACGGGCAGCGCGGTGATGGTATCGAGATTCGGCGTGACGCCTTCGAAATAGGTGGTCAGCAGCAGTTTGGTCTGGCCCGTCAGTGCGTCGTAAGCCGGTTTAAACGCATCCAGCCATTCCTGCGGCAACTCCAGCACCAGCGCGGGTTCGTCGATTTGTACCCACTCAACGCCGCGTTTTGCCAGTTCAGCCAGCACCTGTTGGTACACCGGCAAAATGTCGTTCAGCAGGCTCAGGCGGTCAAACTGCTCGCCTTTCACTTTACCCAGCCACAGATACGTTACCGGCCCGAGCAGAACCGGTTTAATGTTGTGGCCCAGCGCCAGCGCTTCGTCAACTTCATCCAGCAGCTGCGTCCAGGTCAGTTTGAACTGCTGGCCTTTCACGAACTCTGGAACCATATAGTGATAGTTGGTGTTAAACCATTTGGTCATTTCCGCCGCCGCCGCTGGCTCGCCGGTTGGCGCACGTCCACGGCCCAGGCGGAACAGGGTGTCGATATCCACCGATCCATCTTTGTTCTGATGACGAGCCGGCACGTTGCCAAGCAGCAGGCTGGTAGTCAGAACATGGTCGTACCAGGCAAAATCGCCCACCGGCAGCAGATCAATCCCCGCCTGTTTTTGCTGATCCCAGTGGCGAGCACGCAGCTCGCGGCCAACGGCCAACAGCTCTTCGCGGGTGGATTGACCCGCCCAGTAACTTTCTTGTGCTTTTTTCAGTTCGCGGCGCAAGCCAACGCGAGGGAAACCGAGAGTGTGGTTGATTACAGTCATGTGTCATTCCTCTAAGAATTCATTGAATCTGAAGGCAAACTCTAAATAGTTCGGCTGGCAGGAAGGCGGCCCCGCAGCGCATCCCCAGTCACTTACTGAAGTAAGTGACTGGGGTAAGCGAGGACGCCAACGCATCTGCAAGTCGAAATATGACGAGTTTGGACGTCCAGATGTTTACACATCCATAATTGGCGGTTACTGTATATTCCTCAAGCGCAAAATACTCATGCCGAAGTGAAGGACTTTCATGATCGAGATAAAACACCTGAAAACGCTACAAGCGTTGCGGAATTGCGGGTCGCTCGCTGCGGCGGCGGCTACACTGCATCAGACGCAATCCGCGCTGTCACACCAGTTCAGCGATCTGGAACAACGCCTTGGCTTTCGCCTGTTCGTGCGTAAGAGTCAGCCGCTGCGCTTTACGCCGCAGGGGGAAATTTTGCTCCAGCTCGCCAATCAGGTGTTGCCGCAGATCGCCACCGCGCTGCAGTCCTGCAATGAGCCGCAGCAAACGAAATTGCGCATCGCCATTGAGTGTCACAGCTGTATTCAGTGGCTGACGCCTGCGCTTGAGAATTTCCGCCAGCACTGGCCGCAGGTGGAGATGGACTTTAAATCGGGCATGACGTTTGACCCCCAGCCGTCTCTTCAGCAGGGCGAACTGGATCTGGTGATGACGTCCGATATTCTGCCGCGCAGCGGGCTGCACTACTCACCGATGTTTGATTATGAAGTGCGCCTGGTGCTGGCTCCGGATCATCCGCTGGCGGCGAAAACGCGCGTCACACCGGAAGATTTGGCGACCGAAACGCTGCTGATTTATCCGGTGCAGCGCAGTCGTCTGGATATCTGGCGGCATTTCCTGCAGCCGGCGGGCATCAGCCCGAACCTGAAAAGCGTCGATAACACGCTGCTATTGATTCAGATGGTGGCGGCGAGAATGGGTATTGCGGCGCTGCCGCACTGGGTGGTAGAGAGTTTTGAGCGCCAGGGTCTGGTGGTCACCAAAACCCTGGGTGAGGGATTATGGAGCCGGCTGTACTCCGCCGTGCGCGATGGCGAGCAGCGTCAGCCGGTCACGGAAGCGTTTATTCGTTCAGCGCGGAATCACGCTTGCGACCATCTGCCGTTTGTTCGGAGCGCGGAGCGACCCAATGGCGATGCACCCACAGTGAAGCCAGGATCACCGTTCCCCCAATGATAAAGCTCGGCCAGTGCGGCTGTTCCTGCCAGATGGCCAGGTTCACCAGCAGGCCTGCGGGCACGTGAACGTTGTTCATAATGCCCAGCGTTCCGGCGTCTACCTGCGTAGCGCCGTAGTTCCACATAAAATAGCCCAGCCCCGACGCGACCACGCCCAGCCAAATCAGCACGCTCCACTGCACCGTGGTGGTCGGCAATTTCTGCGGATTACCCAGCATGAGCCACGCTATAACCGCGACAATAAGCGCCCCCATATAGAACCACGCAAAGGCATTGTGCTGGGGCATCGGCCGGGTTTCCATCAGGCGTTTATAGCCAACCATGCCAATCGCAAAGCTGATGTTAGCGAGCTGAACGAACATCAGCCCGGTCCAAAAGTGATCGCTCACTTTGTCGTAGCGAATAATCGCTGCGCCCGCCACGGCCAGTAGCGCGCTCAGCACGTAGCCCCAGCGTAAGCGTCGCTTGCTCAGCAAATCATAAATGAGCGTGATATAGAGCGGCGTCAGCACGGTGAACAGCAGGAATTCTGAGACCGACAGATAGACATACGCGCGGAAGCTGAACAGATACATAATGCCGAGCTGCATCGCGCCCACCAGCATATACAGCAGAATGGTTTTGAACGTTTGTCCGCGCAGACGCAGAAATGGCAGGAACACCAGCGCCGCCAGCCCTACGCGCATCAGCACGGAGAAATAGCTATCGACATGCCCGGCAAGATATTCACCGATCAGGCTGAACGAGAAGGCCCACAGAATAGTGGTGATAATGAGTAGCGCCACAATGCTTGTCTCTCAGGAAGAAGGACAGGCATTGTAGCGGACTCTTCGGTTGACAACTGAGCGTTAATTAGTCAGTCGCGACGTTATGACAATTATTCAAGAAATAGCTTACGCAGATAATTCGGTACGGCGTTGTCGCCGTTGGTGCCGATCACTTCCAGCTCCGGGTGCAGATCTTTCAAACGCTGGTGCGCGTTTTCCATGATGCAGCCTTTGCCCGCCATGGAGAGCATTTCAGCGTCGTTCATACCGTCGCCAAAGGCGATGCAATCTTTCAGCTCAAAGCCCATGCGTTTGGCAACCGCTTCCAGGGCATGGCCTTTAGACACACCGCCCGCCATCACTTCAAGACAGGTCAGCGTGGAGAAGCTAACGTTCACGCGATCGCCCCAGCGCGCGTTAATCGCCTGTTCCAGCGGCAGCAGCTCTTCGTGGGTTTCGCAGACGAAAAACACTTTGCTGATCCCTTCCGGCTCCAGCAACGCGGGCTCATACAGCGTGTAGTTAAACACGGCTTCTTTGAAGAAACGCATCTCATCCGGGCGATGACGGTTCATAAACCAGTCGTCGTTGCGATAGACGTTAGTGACGATATTCGGGTTGTCATGCACAACGCCGAACAGATCGGCGGCGATATCGCGATCCAAATCGTGAGTGAAAATCAAATTGCCATCGGTGTCGTGCACGCGCGCACCGTTGGAGGTGATCATGTACGCCTTAATCTCCAGGCCGTCGCGGATTTGCCCGACGTCAACATGATGGCGACCTGTCGCGAAGACAAAATTCACGCCGCGCGCGGTCAGGAGTTTTAAGGTCTCTTTCGCGTACGGCGATAAGGTGTGATCGGGGGAAAGCAACGTGCCATCTAAGTCAGATGCAACAACCTGGTACATAGGGAAATTTAACCTCAATAGGAAATCAGTTATGCCTGTCGAAAAATTCAACAATGGCGTTTAGCGCGACTGAGCGCATGGCGTCCTTTTCAAAAAGGATCTCATGGAACGCACCGTTTATAATCAGCGGTTTCCCCCCTTCGCAAGGGTGACCCGCCGCAGCGCGCAGTTCGCAAAAGCGTTCATGCATGCGGTTATCCACCACACGCTCCTCTTCTGCCTGAATCAATAATGTCGGCGTATTATCGTCACCCACGCCTGCCAGCGCAGACTCACCCGCGAGGATGCCTTCACGGACCCAGTGATACGTTGGGCCGCCCACGCGCAAACGCGGTTCATCGGCATAGAAACGCAAATTACGGCGATACCGCTGCCGACTGTGGGTGAGCACGTTGATCGCAAAGGGCAACGCGCGCCAGCGCCCGGTACCGATCGCGTAGCCTTCGCGAATGCGCTGATGGCCCTCAGCCCAGTCGAGAATATGGCGCACCATCCAGTCCGGAAAACGCATGACGATGCCGAACATGGGCGCCGAGAGCGCAATGGCGTCGCACTGATGATGGGGATAGCGCTGTAAAAACAGCGTGGCGATCGCGCCGCCCATAGAGTGCGCAAGAATATTCCTTTTACGCCACGGACCTGGCTGCACTTCCTGCTGCCAGAACGCGGCGAGATCGTCGACATAATCACTGAAATGATCAACGTGGCCACGATGCGAGTCCGACAGCAAACGCCCGGACCGCCCTTGCCCACGATGGTCGATAATCAGGACATCAAAACCCTGATGGAACAGGTCGTAAGCCAGTTCAGCGTATTTGACGTAGCTTTCAATACGGCCAGGGCACACGACGATCACGCGATCGTTTTTGCTGTCCCGAAAACGCACAAAGCGAACCGGGACATTGTCCACGCCCATGATCTCGGCTTCTTCGCGCTGACGCCAGAAATCGGTCAGCGGCCCCATGGAGAAAGCAGCAAATGCGTTCTCGCGTGTTTCCCAGTCCTTTTTCTGCTGAAACATTGGGTTTCCACCCCTGTAAGCCATGGAATATCGTTTTTTCGTGACGCATCACAAAATGCGCTAACAATAGCGTATTGTGGCATAAAAATAGACGATTCGGGAGTTTCAAATGACCTTCGAGTGGTGGTTCGCTTACCTGCTGACATCCATTATCCTGAGCCTTTCACCGGGTTCTGGCGCAATCAATACCATGACCACCTCCATTAGCCACGGTTATCGCGGCGCAGCGGCGTCAATCGCCGGTTTGCAGACGGGCTTGGGGATCCACATCGTGCTGGTCGGCATCGGTTTGGGCACGCTCTTCTCGCAATCGATTCTGGCCTTTGAAGTACTGAAATGGGCGGGCGCGGCGTATCTGATTTGGCTGGGCATCCAGCAATGGCGCGCGGCGGGTTCAATTGACCTGAACACGCTGGCGAATACGCAAACCCGTGGGCGACTGTTCAAACGCGCCGTGTTCGTCAATCTGACCAACCCGAAAAGCATCGTCTTTTTGGCCGCGCTGTTCCCGCAGTTTATCGTCCCGCATCAGCCGCAGGTGATGCAGTACATCGTGCTCGGCGCGACGACGATTATTGTCGATATCATCGTGATGATTGGCTACGCGACGCTGGCGCAGCGGATTGCGGGATGGATTAAAGGGCCTAAGCAGATGAAGGCCCTGAATAAAGTCTTTGGATCGCTGTTTATGCTGATTGGCGCGCTGCTTGCGTCAGCGCGTCATGCTTAGCGAGAGATGATGAGATGGATGCCAAAGCCGGCGAACAGTGCGCCGGCAAAGCCGTCGATCCATTTTGCCAGACGCTGATAGCCACGTCGCATTGACGGGAGCGCGAACAGACTTGCCACCACGGTAAACCAGGCGAACGTTTCCACCACGATCAGCAGGAAAATCCCCCAACGCGCGCCTGCGCCCACGTCATCACCGACAAACAGGGAGAAGACGGAGCCAAAATAGATAATCGCTTTCGGGTTCGCCAGATTGGTCAGCAGACCTTTCAAAAAGCTGCGGCCACCGGTTGCCAGTTCGACATGAGGTTCGTCCGCCACTTTCTCTTCTTTTTTCAGCGCCCCGCGCAGCATCTGATAACCCATCCAGCACAGGTACAATCCGCCGCCGACCATAATGATGTTATGCAGCCAGGCCATTTTGGCGAGGATCAGATTCAGGCCAAGCAGCGCGACAGCGGCCCACACCATTACGCCCATGGTGATGCCGAGCACACCCATCATCGCTTCTTTGCGGGAACGGCTGACGGCGGTCTGGGATACGAAGAAAAAGTCTGGGCCAGGGCTCATCAGCGCAACGATATGCACCAATGCCACGGTGAGAAAAAGCATTAACATAGTTAACTCGCGGGGAAATAATTCACAGAGCAATCATCCTGGCACTTTTTCGCCGGTCTGACTACTCCTCATCATCACCGTCGGCATGTGAACGAATCAGCGCCATAAACTCTTTACCAAAGCGCTCGAGTTTGCGCGTACCGACACCGTTGACGCTGAGCATTTCGCTGGCGCTGAGCGGCATCTGCTCGGCCATTTCGATAAGCGTTGCATCGTTGAACACCACATACGGCGGAATGTTCTCTTCATCGGCAATGGCTTTACGCAGCTTGCGCAGTTTGGCGAACAGCTTGCGGTCGTAGTTTCCGCCGTAGGATTTCTGCATCACGCGTGGTTTCAGGGCGATAACGCGCGGCACGGCGAGCTGTAGCTCAATTTCACCGCGCAGCACCGGACGTGCGGCTTCGGTCAGCTGAAGCGCAGAGTGCTGGGCAATATTCTGTGTCGCGAAACCCAGGTGAATCAGTTGGCGAATAATGCTCACCCAGTGCTCGTGGCTTTGCTCTTTGCCGATGCCATAGACAGGCAATTTATCGTGGCCCATTTCGCGGATACGCTGGTTGTTCGCCCCGCGCAGGACTTCCACCACATAGCCCATCCCGAAGCGCTGATTGACGCGCCCGATAGTCGACAGCGCCTTACGTGCATCCATTAAGCCATCGTACTGCTTCGGCGGATCGAGGCAGACATCGCAGTTACCGCACGGCTCCTGACGTCCTTCGCCAAAGTAGTTGAGCAGCACCAGACGGCGGCAGGTTTGCGCTTCGGCAAACGCACCCATCGCGTTGAGCTTGTGACGCTCGATATCCAGCATCTGCCCTTGCGGTTTCTCTTCAAGACAGCGACGCAGCCAGGCCATATCAGCCGGATCGTAAAACAGCATCGCTTCCGCAGGCAGGCCGTCACGCCCAGCACGACCCGTTTCCTGATAGTAGGATTCGATATTGCGCGGGATGTCGAAATGCACCACAAAGCGCACGTTGGGCTTATTGATGCCCATTCCGAAGGCGACGGTGGCGACAACAATTTGCAGGTCGTCGCGCTGGAATTTCTCCTGCACGTCGGCACGAATGTGATTTTCTAATCCGGCATGATAGGCCGCAGCGCTAAATCCACGGGTTTGCAAACGCGCGGCGGTATCTTCCACTTTCGCGCGGCTGTTGCAGTAAATGATGCCCGATTTGCCGCGCTGCTCCTGCACATAACGCAAGAGCTGATCCAGCGGCTTGAATTTTTCCATCAGCATGTAGCGGATGTTGGGGCGGTCAAAGCTACTAACCTGGATAAACGGGTCGTTAAGTCCAAGAAGACGGACGATATCCTGACGGGTCGTGTCATCAGCCGTGGCGGTAAGCGCCATAAACGGCAGCGCCGGGAAGCGCTGACGAAGCTGACCGAGCGCGGCATATTCCGGGCGGAAATCGTGTCCCCACTGCGAAATACAGTGCGCTTCATCCACCGCCAGCAGCACCGGATTCCAGTGCGCTAAATGCTCAAGGAAGTTATCCAGCATCAGGCGTTCCGGCGCGATATACAGCAGGCGAATTTGTCCGGTACGGCAACCCGCCATCACGTCCTGCTGCTGTTCGCGGGTTTGCGTGGAGTTGATACAGGCGGCGGCAACACCGTTCGCCAGCAGCTGGTCCACCTGATCTTTCATCAATGAGATTAGCGGTGAAACCACGACCGTCAGGCCGTTCAGCACCAGCGCCGGCACCTGATAGCACAGCGATTTTCCGCCGCCGGTCGGCATAACCACCAGACAATCGCGGCCTTCCAGCACGGTTTCAATGATGGTTTCCTGGCCAGGGCGGAATTGCTGATAGCCAAAGGTTTCTTGTAAAACCTGTTTAGCCAGCGATTCCTGATTCAAAACTTCCGCCTGCGCCACGTTAACCCCATTTGCCAGAAATAAAACAGGCGCTATTTTCAGCGCCTGAGAGAGAAACTTCAACGTTTAACGCAAAAACATTCTTGAGCTTAGAAAAGATCGTTCAGCATCACGCCCACACCCACGCGGGTCTGGTTGAAGTTATAGTCGATGAGCGATTCACCGTAACCGCTGTAAACCTGCGTGTAGATGCGCATATGCTTGGTCACCGGATAGCTCAGGCCCAGTTCCGCGCCGCCATAGCCGGTGTTCCAGTTATATTGCCCCTTCGCACTCAGTACCGCATCACCCAGCTGATAGCCCACTTTAAGTTGATAGTAGCCCATGTACTTGGTGATATCTGGATTATCGTCGGTGCTTCCCAGCACGTACCACGGCTTAACTTCCACCATCCAGTTACCGTTTTGCGCCATCAAACGCGTATAGAGACGGTTCCAGCTGCGGGAAGTGGGGTCGGCGCGGCCATTCGAATCGTGGTTATAACCAAATTCGACGTCGCGTAAGGTCCAGCCAGCAAACTCGTCATCCGTTGCAAAGCCGAGGAACAGCTGCGGCTCGTAGTTGGTTTCGCGGAAGGGGGAAGACTCACCGCTGTTAGACAGCTGCCACCAGGATTTCTGCGTGTAGGACGCGCCCAGCACTGAACTCGGCCCTAAAATACCGCGCCAGAGCGGAAACGCCAGGCTGAGCTGGAATTTAACTTCGTCTTTGCGCGCGTTATCTGACCAACTGTAAGAGCTAATAGCCTCTTTATTGATGTCGCTGGTTTGGGTGTAAATCAGATAGTTAGTGTCATACGGGTAAAGCGTGAACGGATTGTCATGCTCCTGAAGAAGGTTCGCAATAATGCTGCCGTGAACGGCGGGCTTATCATGAACTTCCTTAATCGTGGCTTCCTGCGCAAATGCCGTAAAGGGCAGCGCAATCGCCGCCAGTAACCAACCCAGATACGTCCGCATCGGTGGTGCTCTCCTGCGAAATAAAATTTTGTGAATATTATGAGCAGCTCATTTTACCTATTTCTTCGTTTACGTCTCCCTCTCGTTTCCGAAAGTGGAAATTCGTATGTCAGAAGCATAAAATCAACATCTCATTAACAATAAGGATGTGATTTCTGATGTCAGCCACGCTTACCGCTGAAGACGCTTTGAAACTTGTGGGCGAGATTTTTGTTTACCATATGCCTTTTAACCGTGCGCTCGGGCTTGAACTGGATCGTTACGAGAAAGGGTTTGCCCAACTCAGTTTCAACAATCAGCCGATGATGGTCGGCAACTGGGCGCAAAGTATTTTGCATGGCGGCGTGATCGCCTCCGCGCTGGATGTCGCCGCAGGGCTAGTTTGCGTGGGCAGTACGCTGGCGCGTCACGACACCATCAACGAAGATGAGTTGCGTCAGCGCTTATCAAGGATGGGCACCATCGATTTACGCGTAGACTATTTACGCCCAGGCCGTGGCAATCGCTTCACCGCCACCAGCAGTTTGCTGCGCGCAGGCAATAAAGTCGCCGTCGCCCGCGTCGAATTGCACAATGAAGAGCAAGTTTACATCGCCAGCGCAACGGCCACTTATATGGTGGGTTGAGGCGGCAAAATCGGGTAAAATTACTTCACTTTCTTGTCACGGATTTTACCGATGGATGCTAAACAGACGCGGCAGGGCGTTTTACTCGCTCTTGCCGCTTATTTTATTTGGGGTATCGCACCCGCCTACTTCAAGCTGATTTACTACGTACCAGCCGACGAAATCCTTACCCACCGCGTAATCTGGTCATTTTTCTTTATGGTGGCGCTGATGAGCGTCAGCCGTCAGTGGTCAGGCGTGAAAAAGCTGCTACAAACGCCGAAGAAAATTTTTCTGCTCGCCCTTTCAGCGGTGCTGATTGGCGGAAACTGGCTGCTGTTTATCTGGGCGGTTAACAACCATCACATGCTCGAAGCCAGCCTCGGTTACTTTATCAACCCGCTGGTCAATATCGTATTGGGGATGCTGTTCCTCGGCGAACGTTTCCGCCGCATGCAGTGGGTGGCAGTACTTCTGGCGCTGTGCGGCGTGCTGGTTCAGCTCTGGACGTTTGGCTCGCTGCCGGTCATCGCGTTGGGCCTGGCGTTTAGCTTTGCGTTTTATGGTCTGGTGCGGAAAAAAATCGCCGTCGAAGCGCAAACCGGGATGCTATTCGAAACCCTGTGGTTGCTCCCGCTGGCAGCGATTTACCTGTTCGGCATTGCCGACAGCAGCACCAGCCATATGGGCAGCAATCCGTGGTCGCTGAATTTGATGCTGATCGCCGCCGGGGTGGTCACCACCATTCCGCTGCTGTGCTTTACCGGCGCGGCGACGCGTTTGCGCCTGTCCACGCTAGGCTTCTTCCAGTATATCGGCCCAACGCTGATGTTCCTGCTGGCGGTGATGTTCTACGGGGAAGTGCCGGGGGCCGATAAAATGGTGACGTTTGCGTTCATCTGGGTGGCGTTGGCGGTATTCGTTGCCGATGCGCTTTATACCCAGCGCAGAGTGAAGAAAGGATTGTAGGGTTTAGCCCTCTCCAGCTCGGGAGAGGGCATCTGCATTAAAGCCAGTTGCGGCGCTTGAAGTACAGATACGGCGCCAGCCCGGCAAGCAGCATAAAGATAATCGCGCCAGGGTAGCCAAAGCTCCACTTCAGTTCCGGCATAAACTCAAAGTTCATCCCGTAGCTGGATGCCACCAGCGTTGGCGGCAGGAACACCACGGAGACCACCGAGAAGATTTTGATGATGCGGTTCTGCTCGATGTTGATAAAGCCCATCGCCGCCTGCATCAGGAAGTTCACCTTCTGGAACAGGGATTCGTTGTGTGGCAACAGGGATTCGATATCGCGCAAAATTTCACGCGCCTGCTCAAGCTGACCACTCGGTAAACGCGCTTTACGCACCAGGAAGTTCAACGCGCGCTGGGTATCCATCAGACACAAACGCACTTTCCAGCCGATATCTTCCTGCTCCGCCAGCGTCGAGAGCGCTTCGTCATATTCATCGCCCTGATGGCCTTCCATGATCACGCGGCTCAGCTTTTCCAGATCGCTGTAGATGTTTTCGATTTCATCCGCCAGCTGTTCAATTTTGGTTTCGAACAGATCGAGCAGCAGCTCGTAGGCGTTGCCATCGACCATCGCCTGGCTACGGGCGCGCATGCGGTAGAGCCGAAATGCCGGTAGTTCGCGCTCACGTAAGGTGAACAGGCGGCCATCGCGAATGGTAAATGCCACGGTGGAGTTACCGGCGTGGTCGTCCGCATCTTCATAAAAGAAAAAGGAGTGAATATGCAGGCCGTCTTCGTCTTCAAAAAAACGCGCGGATGCTTCGATATCTTCCAGTTCAGGACGGGTTGCCAGGCTTTGTCCGAGTTCTGATTGTACGCGCAAGCGTTCATCGTCGTCCGGCTCGACCAGATCCACCCATACGGCATCAATGAGGGGCTGTGACTCTTCAGCTTCAAGCCGAATCAGTCGGTTTTTTTCGAGTTGAAATGCGCTCAACATGACCGGGACTCCCAATGCAAAAAATATCGGACAGTTCGGTGGGCACACAGAAACAATAAGGGTTTCAGACCATTAAACAGCCTGACTCAGCGCGACGGGAAAAAACAGATCGCTGACAACCACTAAGGCCATCAGCAAGAGGAGATAGCCTTAGGAGTTGTTCCTGGATGACAGGGAATTGAGCCAGTATGTACTGGGTGTGTCCAAGGCGAATGTCCTCTTAGCGTAATCGTGCGCGCATGTTACGCCAGCTGTAATAGTGGCGTCAACACGCAGCGGAACGCTGAAGGGCATTTAATAGCCGCCAGCTATTAAGGCTAGCAGATTATTACAAAATAATGATATTTTTCTGAAAGTTACACATTTTCCAGACGCGCATAAGCGGCGACCAGCCATTTGATACCCTGTCCCTGGAACGCCACCTGCAGGCGACTGTGCTCGCCGCTCCCTTCCAGATTCACGATGGTTCCTTCGCCAAATTTCGAATGGCGGACGCGCTGGCCCAGCTTGTAGCCGGTGTCGTTTTCCGAGATTGGCGTTCCCATCCGCTGATGGTTAACCGGACGGCTGATGCTGGCGCGCAGGCGCACCTCTTCGACGCAGGCTTCCGGCAGTTCGCCGATAAAGCGAGACGGACGGTGATAGACCTCTTTGCCATACAGACGACGCGTTTCAGCGTAGGTCAGCGTCAGCTTCTCCATCGCACGCGTCACGCCCACATAGGCCAGACGACGCTCCTCTTCCAGACGTCCGCCTTCATCCAGCGACATCTGGCTCGGGAACATCCCCTCTTCCATCCCGACAATAAACACTTGCGGGAACTCCAGCCCTTTGGCGGAGTGCAGCGTCATCAGTTGAACCGCATCCTGCCAGGTATCCGCCTGCCCTTCGCCCGCTTCCAGCGCCGCGTGGGAGAGGAATGCCTGCAGCGGCATCAAATCTTCGTCTTCTTCGTTGTAGCTGAACTGACGCGTTGCCGTCACCAGTTCCTCTAAGTTCTCGATACGCGTCTGGCCCTTTTCGCCCTTTTCCTGCTCATACATCATACGCAGGCCCGAATCCTTCACCACACGGTCCGTCTGAACGTGCAGCGGCATATCGGCGGTTTCTTGTGCCAGGGCGTCAATCAGTTCAATAAAGCGCTGTAACGCGCTTGCTGCGCGCCCGGCCAAGGCTTTTTCCTGCAATAGCTCACGGCACGATTGCCACAGCGTGAGCTGGCGCTCACGAGCAGCCTGACGCACCACGTCCAGGGTGCGATCGCCGATTCCGCGCGTTGGGGTATTCACGACACGCTCAAACGCCGCATCGTCGTTACGGTTAGCAATCAGGCGCAGATACGACAGCGCGTCTTTGATTTCCTGGCGTTCGAAGAAGCGCATGCCGCCATAGATGCGGTACGGCATGCTGACCTGCAATAGCGCCTCTTCGAGAACGCGCGACTGGGCGTTACTGCGATAGAGAATGGCGCATTTTTCCAGCGCGCCGCCGTTGTCCTGCCAGGTTTTGATGCGATTAACCACAAAACGCGCTTCGTCCAGCTCGTTGAACGCGCAGTAGATTGAAATCGGTTCGCCGTCGACGCCGTCGGTCCACAGCTTTTTGCCCAGTCGCCCGTTGTTGTTTTCAATCAGGGCGTTGGCGGCGCTCAGAATATTGTTCGTCGAGCGGTAGTTTTGCTCCAGACGAATAGTTTCTGCGCCAGGGAAATCATTGAGGAAGCGCTGAATGTTTTCGACCTGTGCGCCACGCCAGCCGTAAATCGACTGGTCATCATCGCCCACGATCATCACTTTACCGGTGTCACCCGCCAGCATGCGGATCCACGCGTACTGAATGTTGTTGGTATCCTGGAATTCATCCACGAGGATGTTGGTAAAGCGTTCGCGATAATGCTGAAGAATATGCGGCTTGTTCAGCCACAGCTCATGCGCGCGCAGGAGCAACTCGGCGAAATCCACCAGACCCGCGCGATCGCATGCTTCCTGATAAGCCTGATAAACCTTCTGCCAGGTTTGCTCAACCGGATTGCCAAAGCTTTGAATATGGTGCGGGCGCAGCCCTTCGTCTTTTTGACCGTTGATGTACCACATCGCCTGACGCGGCGGCCATTGCTTCTCGTCGAGGTTCATCGCCTTGATCAGACGTTTCAGCAAACGCAGCTGGTCTTCGCTGTCGAGGATCTGGAAATCCTGTGGCAGATTAGCGTCCATATGGTGCGCACGCAGCAGTCGGTGCGCCAGCCCGTGGAACGTGCCCACCCACATGCCGCCCTGGCTGGTGCCCATCAGCTGGGCAATACGATGGCGCATTTCCGCCGCCGCTTTGTTGGTAAACGTCACGGCCATAATGGAATACGGCGAGCTGTTTTCTACGCTCTGCAACCACGCGATGCGGTGAACCAGAACACGCGTCTTACCACTGCCCGCCCCTGCCAGCACCAGCATATTGGTCCGCGTCGCGGCGACCGCTTCACGTTGTTTGTCATTAAGGCTGTCGAGCAGGTAAGAAACGTCCATTGGCACCGCCAGAAGTCATCTGCCCGGCGGCGTTTTATCTGCCGGACATACTGTTGATTTATACAATACTGCTGGTGATTATATCAGCGTGGTGAGGGATGCCAACCGCGAAATTTCTACGTGTGGCAACAGGCGGCTGTCGACGGTCTGCATCAGGTCGGCGTTTTCAGGTTTGATCCAGCAGGCCTGCATGCCACAGCGGATCGCCCCGGCGACATCAGTCGTCAGATCGTCGCCGACGTGCAGGATTTCGCCCAGCGGCAACGCCAATTTTTCTGCCGCCAGATGATACATATCGCTAAACGGTTTGGAACGCCCATGCGGGCCCGCTCGGAAGACAAACGTAAAATAGTTGCCAAGCCCGAACAGCTCCGGCTGGGCGTTACCGTTGGTGATCGCCACCAGCGGCCATTTTTCGGCCAGCTTCGCCAGCGTATCGTGCGTCTCTTGCGGCACGTCGATTCGGCTGCGCCATTTGGCAAAATTGGCCATTGACGCTTCCGCGCCCAGCGCGGCTTCGGCTGCGGTAAGACCCGCATTGCTCATCGCTTGTTCCACCGCACGACGACGCCATTCGGTCACGTCGTGATAAATGTCTGGCTCCGTCTCGCGCAGCGCCTGACGCAAACGCTGAAAATCGGTGTTTTGCAGGGTTTTTAAGGACGGATGATAATTTTGTACAAACGCCAGCGCTTCCTGTTCGGTGCGTAAAATGACCTGACGGTTGTCATAAAGCGTGTCATCAAGATCAAAAGTCAGCGCAGAAATCTGACCTAATGGGCGGTAAAAACGCATTATTTCCCCCGTTTGGCGCGCGGATGCGCCGAGTCATAAACTGACGCAAGATGTTGAAAATCAAGATGGGTATAGATCTGGGTGGTGGATAAATTGGCGTGACCTAACAGCTCCTGCACGCCGCGCAGGTCACCGCTGGATTCAAGCATATGCGTCGCAAAAGAATGGCGCAGCTTGTGCGGATGGACATGGCTGTTCAGCCCCTGCTTTATGCCCCACTCGGCAAACCGTTTTTGCACGTTGCGCGCCGAAATTCGCTTCCCCAGCTTCGAGAGAAACAGCGCGTTTTCCTCTGCGCCAAACAGCCCGCGCAGATCCAGCCAGTGTTCAATCCAGGCCACCGCATTGCGGCCAATCGGCAAGCGTCGCTCTTTGCTGCCTTTGCCCATTACCCACACTTCGCCGGTATCCAAATCGAGGTGTTTGAGATCTAAATTCACCAGTTCAGACAGACGCAATCCCGCACCGTACATCACTTCCAGCATGGCGCGATCGCGCACTGCCAGCGGATCGTTAAGGTCGATATTGAGCAGGCGATTCACATCATCAACGTCGATATTTTTCGGCAGATGACGCGGGGCTTTGGGGGTAGAAATACCTTTTGCCGGATTGGCGTTGAGTTCGCCCTGGCTGACCAGCCAGTCGAAGAAACTGCGCAACGCCGACAGACGCAGCGCCAGGCTCGCCGGACCCAGACCTTTACGGCGACTGCGCACAACAAGGGCCCGCACGGTCGCGGCATCGCAAAGCGGCCAGCTTTTCAGGCCAATCTCTTCCGCCAGCTGCATGATCGCATCCAACTGGCGCTGATAGTTCAGTAGCGTAATCGGGCTGAGCTGGCGTTCGACGCCGAGATAACGCAGAAAACGCGCGACGAAGGAGCTAAGAGGAGCGTCCGTCATACGCGCTCAATCCAGCGCTCCAGCAGCTCAGGCAGCATTAGGGCGATTTCCTGCAGCAAATGCGTGCCCTGCCCCTGTTCGTAGTGGTGCGCGTCGCGGCTGGTGAATAACATTACGCCCAGATCCCCTTCGCGCCCCATCAGCGACATCGCCACTGAGCCAATCGCTTTGGCTTCCGGCAGTACCACCAGCAGTTCAGGTCCGTTCAGTGGCCCAAGATAGTGATGCTCATGCCCAAGACGCTGGATGCGCAGCGGTTCAAACGTTTGACGATTCAAGGCCAGATGGGTAAAACCGGACGGCGCGCCGATGCGCCAGCGATCGGGGAACAGACGAATGGTCGCTCCCGCCAGGCCTATTTCGCGCGCCCAGCGGTGGAAACGGCTGAGAAACTCTTCCAGGCTGTGCGCCGACGCCAGCCGCGCCTGCAAATTCAGCAGACGATAAAACAGGCTTTCGTTATTGCTGGCCTGTTCCATCAGCAGCGTCATGTTTTCTTCAAGCTGATCGATGTGTTTACGCGAGCGCGCCATGTGCCATTCAACCAGCGACACGGTATCGCGCACGGGATGCGGCACGCGCATTTGTTCAACCACGCGTGCATTGCGGATAAAAAACTCAGGATTGCGCAGCAGATAATCAACAACAGCCCGGTCATCCAGTTCCGTCATTATTTCCTGCAGTTCTTCCCCTGGTTGTTTCATAGATGGATAAACCCGTCATAAACATGTGCCGCCGGGCCAGTCATAAACAGCGGATGACCCGGACCTTTCCAGGCGATATCAAGACGACCGCCCGGCAATTCCACGCGAACCTCTTCTGCCAGTAAACCTTGCGATATACCGACAGCCACGGCCGCACAAGCGCCGCTGCCACAGGCTCGCGTTTCGCCCGCGCCGCGCTCGTAGACGCGCAGGCGGATGTGTTCACGCTTCATCACCTGCATAAATCCGATATTCGCCCGCTCCGGAAAGCGCTCGTGGCTTTCCATGATGGGGCCGAGGATTTCCACAGCGGCCGTATCAACATCATCAACCTGAATCACGCAGTGGGGATTTCCCATCGAGACGACTCCGCACAATACTGTCTGCTCGGACGCGCGCATAATATAGGTCTTTTCCGCTTTGATGGCGCGAAACGGTACGGCTGATGGCTCAAAGTTGGGCTCGCCCATGTTCACGCGCACCAGCTCATCGTCTGTGACGCTTAATATCATGCGGCCATTCGCCGTGCTCACGCAGATATCGCGCTTGTTGGTCAGGCCTTTCAGACGCACAAAGCGGGCGAAACAGCGCGCGCCGTTGCCGCACTGCGAGACTTCACTGCCGTCAGCATTAAAGATGCGATAGTGAAAATCGAGATCCGGATCGTACGGCGGTTCGACCACCAGCAGTTGATCAAAACCGACGCCCACATGCCGATCCGCCAGGCGGCGAATCAGCTCTGGTGAGAAAAAGACATTCTGCGTTACCGCGTCGACGACCATAAAATCGTTGCCAAGGCCATGCATTTTAGAGAACTGCATCATCTACTCCATTGCGCGGGTACCGAAACTGGTTCTCAGTAATTGACCTGGCTTGGGCCACCGTTATCGCCGCGATCGTTGCTCACAGGCGTGGTTGACTCAATCTGACTGTTCACCGGTTTCGTCGGCGGTGGCGCGGATTTATCCGCAGGCGGGAAATAGAGCGGTCCCTTCAGTCCACAGCCGGTCAGGCTAAACAGAGTGACAAGAACGGCAAGCGTTCGAAAAACGTTTTTCATTAGTGGTGGCCCGTAAGTTCATGCTTTCTGTTTCTATCATCGCAGGAGAAGACACAAAAGCAAGAGTTTGCCGCTTTCCTGCAACGGGATTTATTTAGCGTTATACTCCCGCCATCACGAAAAACAGGAACAAAACCATGAATGACAGTGAATTTCATCGCCTTGCCGATAACTTGTGGCAGACCATTGAAGCGCGTCTGGACGACTGGGATGGCGACAGCGATATTGATTGTGAGATCAACGGCGGCGTGCTGACACTAAGCTTTGAGAACGGCAGCAAAATTATTATTAATCGCCAGGAGCCGCTTCATCAGGTGTGGCTGGCGACAAAACAGGGCGGCTACCATTTCAATCTGAAAGGGGACGACTGGATTTGCGACCGTAGCGGCGAGATGTTCTGGGATTTGCTGGAACAGGCGGCGACGCAACAGGCAGGCGAAGAAATCAGTTTCCGAGGTTAACAGTCACTAGCTTCTCGTCAGAGACGGTTTTTGCTGTTAGCACCCTCTCCCGTGGGAGAGGGTCGGTCCGCACTCAGGAAAAATACTGCTGTAACAGCGGCTGGTTTTCGTCCAGGTTCTCCGGAGGGGCTGCAACCATCTGATTGCGGAACGGAAGCACCTGTGCGCGCCCATCGACTTTCACGATCTGATAGAACTGCGGCAGGTTAAAGTTGATGAAGCTTGAGCCGTAGGTAAAGCGATCGTGCGATGACGAATAGAAGCGGCTCACATCGCGAACCAAATCTTCTTTGCTCCCTTCGCAGTGGTGATAAACCTCTGCACGGTTGGTTTCATCCAGAATGTAAATGTTAAATCCAGATTGATCATCCGCTTCTTCGAAGAAGAACTGAATAATCCCTTCGCTGGCAAAACCATCCACCACCTGCGGCAAACTCACCGGATTGGTTTCGACCTGCACGGACAGGCTGTGCAGCTTGTTGTGCGAGATAGCGCCGTAAAACTCGATCGCGTTTTCCAGTTTTTGCACGGACACATTCAGGCGCTCAAAGAACAGGCCCCAGGTCTGGCCAGAAACGCGCAGCGCTTTGAAACGCCCGGTTTCATGGCGGGTGCTCGAAAGACGCAGTTCAATACACTCAGAGACAAGCTGCTGGACGCGAGTACGGATCAGGCCCCGCAGATGCTGGCTATAGCAGAACACTTCGACGCTGTCTGGCGGCGCGGCATCCTGATGCATCTTCCCGAGAATTGTTTTTAACGCCTCGATCATCGCCTGCTCGCCGTTGAAATGCAGCGTTCGCACTTCGTTCCACGAGTTGCGATACAGCAGGTCCACGCTGCCAATCAGGCAATTTTGCTGCTCGCCAAAGCTGAAGACATCCAGTTTGCGGAAATCAAAATGGACAACCTGATTGCGGAACGCCGCCGTCGGGTCGTATTCCAGGTTAACGATAATCGCCAGATGACGAATTTCGCACGGGCTGTAGAGTGCTTTCGGCGTCGGCGCAGGCAGACGCAGCGGGAAGTGATGCGACACGTCCGCGACCATTTCCTGCAGTTTGGCTAAATCAACGACCTCGTTGCCTTTGATAAACAGGCGGGTGCGAGAAGTCAGCAGACCGTTAAACCAGGCCCAGGCCACCAGCTTGTTAAGATAGCGGTTATATTCCAGCGGCTGATGGCTGACGATCGAATCCATGCTTGGGGCACGGTTGTAGAGATACCAGCCGGTGCGGTTCGCGCGACCCGGCGGGACGTAAATAAAGGTCAGATTGAGTTCTGACAGATCCGGTGAAATCTGCGGGTTAACCAGCGTGACTTTACCAGGAAGCGCTTCAAACGCCGCGTAAAGTTTACGGGTCAAGACACCGATATCCTGCGGGCTGGCGGAAACGCTGAGATTATTGCGGCGGGCAAAGCGAATCAGGTTGCGGTAGCTCTGCATCATCGCATCGAGCAATTCGTTGTGCGCTTCACGCACCTGATCGATCTTCCAGTTGGCGCGGTTATCGAGCATGGACAGACGTTCTTCGTCCCATCCCCACTCTTTGACAAGCTGACTGACCACTTCACGACGCCAGCCAACGCATGCGCGTTCGCGGCTGAGTTTTTCACAGACTTTGAGATAGAAACATCGACGCACCAGATCGAGACGCGTGTGGTCATCAATGGCTTTCAGGTATTCGGTAACGCGTTCCAGCATCATGCAGTAAGCATCAAGCCCGAAGGAGACGATTTCCCCATCGTGCAGGCGCTGTTTGATATCTTTTGCCAGCAGGCGTGGCGTGGGGTACTCCCAGGAATACGCCTCAAGCAGCAGCGTTTTTAACACCGCTTTGTACGGTGAATCGATGCTTTTGTAGAGCTGCCACAGGCTTGCGCCAAAGTATTCTTCAGCAGACAGGGAGCTTAAGCCTCCCAGATCCAACCATTCGTTTGGCGTTAATACACCTTGTGAATAGAGCGACATGACGTAATCGTCGTAATGCTCTTCTTCTTCGCACGGCACCATATTCCACAGAATACGCTTACCGGCGAGGCGCACAGCACTGCGATAAAATTCATCCAGCAGTAAAATGTGCTGGGTTGAGCCGCAGTCTTCACCACCCAGACTGCCGCTTTCATTATGGCGGAAACGGTTTTCGTCAATCAGGAAGAAGCTCACTTCTACGCCCAGCGACGCCGCCCAGCTTTCGAGCAGGCTGCATTTACGCTGCAACAGCTGACGCTCTTCGTTATCAAGCCAGGACTGATGGCAAACCCAAATATCCAGGTCAGAAGAACAGCTTTGCCCTACCGATGAGGTACTCCCCATGGTGTAAATGCCGGTAATAGGCAACTCACCTTCTGGAGATTCCTGCGTCGGCATACCGCGGTAGAGTTCGAGTTCGCTGAGGTAATGCTGTTGGGTTTCATCAGGCGTGTAAATGCAGATGCCCTTGGGAACGTTACCGTCAAGGTAGCCCGGCATCAGCGGATGGTGGTAGTGCAATAATGTAGGCAGCAGACTGTAAACCTGTTGGAAAGCAGGTCCCATGGCAGCAAGCGCACGATCCACGCGCAATTGATTTATGGCATCCAGTCTCTGTTTCAGAGTCTCAATATAGAGGTACAAGACATATCGCCTGATGTTTCCGGACGTAGCAACCGTTCAAAACAGCGAAAGATTACGAGCCCGCAGTATTTCAAAAAAGAACCGTTACCCTTTTTCGTCCTTATCATTATGGTGGTACAGACGAAAAAATGGTCTAAAACGTGATCAATCTAACACCTTGCCGATTGACCGTAAAGAAAGATGCGCTACAGACAAGTGTAGCATCGATCTTAACGTGTAAATTCCTTAATACGGCTGCGGATGGCCAGAGCACCGCCTCGTCCCTCTCCCCCTCATCGACCGTAAAACTGACATCCCAGAGTCAACAATGTTAGGATGGGCGGCGGACGATAAGGACGGTAACAAGCATGTTAGACAATGTTTTGAGAATTGCCACACGCCAAAGCCCACTCGCGCTTTGGCAGGCACAATATGTGAAGCAGCGCCTCGAAGCCTGCCATCAAGGGTTGCGTGTTGAACTGGTTCCGATGGTGACGCGCGGCGATGTGATTCTGGATACGCCCCTGGCAAAAGTGGGTGGAAAAGGCTTGTTTGTCAAAGAGCTGGAAATCGCACTGCTTGAGAACCGCGCCGATATCGCCGTCCATTCAATGAAGGATGTGCCAGTCGAATTCCCAGAAGGATTAGGGCTGGTGACAATTTGCGAGCGCGAAGATCCCCGCGATGCTTTCGTCTCAAACCGCTACGCTTCTTTGGATGATTTGCCCAAAGGAAGCGTGGTTGGCACGTCAAGTTTACGCCGTCAGTGTCAGCTGGCTGAACGCCGCCCAGATTTGGTCATCCGCTCTCTGCGCGGAAACGTCGGCACGCGCCTCGGCAAGCTCGATAATGGTGATTATGATGCCATTATTCTGGCGGTCGCTGGCCTTAAGCGCCTTGGGCTGGAATCACGAATTCGCGTCGCGATGCCACCAGAACTGTGCCTGCCCGCCGTCGGTCAGGGTGCCGTGGGGATTGAATGTCGTCTCGATGACGACCGCACCCGCGCGCTGCTCTCGCCGCTAAATCATGATGAAACCGCTATTCGCGTCCAGGCTGAGCGGGCAATGAACATGCGACTTGAAGGCGGCTGTCAGGTTCCGATTGGCAGCTATGCTGAATTGATTAACGGTGAGCTTTGGCTGCGCGCATTAGTGGGTGCGCCAGACGGCTCACAGATGGTGCGCGGTGAACGCCGCGGCTTGCCGCAAGATGCCGAAATGCTGGGCATATCACTGGCCGATGAGCTGCTGAACAACGGCGCGCGCGCGATCCTGGCAGACGTTTATAATGGAGAACCACCAGCATGAATATTCTCGTCACCCGCCCGTCTCCCGCAGGAGAGCAGTTAGTGAGCCGTCTGCGCGCACTTGGGCAGGTGGCATGGAGCTTTCCGCTGATTGAGTTCTCCCCGGGTCGGGCGCTTTCTACGCTCGCCGACTCTCTTTATGCCCTGCAAGAAGGCGATCTCGTTTTCGCATTGTCACAACATGCCGTGGAATTTGCGCAAGCCCAGTTGCAGCAAGAAAACAAACGCTGGCCGACTGCACCGCGCTATTTTGCCATCGGGCGTACCACCGCGCTGGCATTGCATACCGTCAGTGGAATTGACGTTCGCTATCCATTAGATCGGGAAATCAGCGAAGTCTTGCTACAATTACCTGAATTACAAACTGTTGCTGGAAAGCGCGCGCTGGTTCTTCGCGGAAACGGTGGGCGTGAATTATTGGGCGAAACCCTAACGGATCGCGGCGCAGAGGTCACTTTTTGCGAGTGCTATCAGCGCTGTGCGAAATATTATGACGGGGCAGAAGAGGCGATGCGCTGGCATCTGCGCGGCGTGGATACGCTGGTGGTCACCAGCGGCGAAATGCTGCAACAGCTCTGGTCGCTGATTCCGCAATGGTATCGTGAAAACTGGTTACTCCGCTGCCGACTGCTGGTCGTCAGTGAGCGTCTGGCGAACCTCGCCCGGGAATTGGGCTGGCAAGATATTCGGATCGCTGATAACGCCGACAACGATGCGCTGCTGCGCGCATTACAATAACTCTCATAATGGGAAGCCATAATGACGGAACACGAAAAATCCTCCGCCGTGGTTGAAGAGACCAGGGAGACTGTGGAGATCACGCCACAGCCAGAGACGACTGAGAAAACAGTTGAGAAGAAAAACGGCAATAACAAAACCAGTCTGGCGCTGAGCGCTATCGCGATTGCCATTGCGCTGGCGGCGGGCGTTGGCTTGTATGGCGTGGTGAAAAAACAAGCGACGAATCAGTCGGCGACCAGCGATGCGCTGGTGAATCAGATAACGGCCCTGCAAAAAGCGCAAAAAACGCAGAAAGCCGAGCTGGAAAACGTGATTAAGCAACAATCGACGCAGCTTGCCGAAGCCAATACGAAGCAGGAAGAGCTGACAAAACAGCTCGGTGAAGTGCAAGAAAAAGTCGCGACGATTTCGGGGACAGATGCCAAAACCTGGCTGCTGTCGCAGGCGGATTTCCTGGTGAAACTGGCCGGGCGCAAGCTGTGGAGCGATCAGGATGTCACCACTGCCGCTGCACTGCTGAAGAGCGCGGACGCCAGCCTGGCTGACATGAACGATCCAAGTCTTATCACCGCACGTCGTGCCATTACCGAAGATATCGCCAGCCTGGGTGCCGTCTCGCAAGTCGATTACGACGGCATTATTCTTAAAGTCAATCAGCTGTCGAATCAGATTGATAACCTGCGTCTGGCCGATAACAACGATGACGATACCCCGATGGATTCTGACGGCACTGAGCTGTCGAGTTCTCTGAGCGAGTGGCGCATCAACCTGCAAAAAAGCTGGCAGATCTTTATGGACAGCTTCATTACTGTCCGCCGTCGTGACGAGACCGCCGTGCCGCTGTTAGCACCGAACCAGGATGTCTATCTGCGCGAAAACATTCGTTCCCGCCTGCTGGTCGCCGCACAGGCCGTACCACGCCATCAGGAAGAGACGTACAAACAGGCGCTGGATAATGTGTCTACATGGGTGCGTGCTTACTACGACACCAGCGATGCCACTACGACGGCGTTTTTGGATGATGTTGATAAGCTGAGTCAGCAGAACATCACGATGAACGTGCCGGACCAGCTCGAAAGCCAGCCGATTCTGGAAAAGCTGATGCAAACACGCGTGCGTAATTTGCTGGCACAGCCCGGCGTTGCGGCAGAACCCGCAGCCGAAGCGCCAGCCGCTGCGGCTGAAAGCGCCCCGCAAGGAGAGTAGCGATGCTTAAAGTTCTCTTCCTCTTCTTATTGTTGATCGCCGGGATCGTACTGGGGCCAATGCTTGCGGGCCATCAAGGCTACGTGCTGATCCAGACCGATAACTACAATATCGAAACGAGCGTCACGGGCCTGGTGATCATCTTGATCCTCACCATGGTGGCGCTGTTCGCCATCGAATGGATCCTGCGCCGTATTTTCCGCACGGGCGCACATACCCGCAGCTGGTTTGTTGGCCGCAAACGCCGTCGCGCACGCAAGCAGACCGAACAGGCGCTGCTGAAACTGGCTGAAGGCGATTATCAGCAAGTTGAAAAGCTGATGACCAAAAACGCCGATCACGCTGAGCAGCCGGTGGTTAACTATCTGCTAGCCGCAGAAGCCGCCCAGCAGCGCGGCGATGAAATGCGTGCCAATCAGCATCTTGAGCGCGCTTCAGAACTGGCCTCTAACGACCAGATACCAGTTGAAATTACACGCGTGCGTCTGCAACTGGCGCGAGGTGAAAACCACGCAGCGCGTCACGGTGTTGACCGTCTGCTGGAAATCACGCCACGCCATCCGGAAGTGCTGCGTCTGGCAGAGCAGGCTTATATCCGCACCGGCGCCTGGGGTTCATTGCTGGATATTATTCCTTCTATGGCAAAAGCCGACGTGGGTGATGATGAACACCGTGATGCGCTGCAGCGTCAGGCGTGGATTGGCCTGATGGATCAGGCGCGGGCCGATCTGGGTAGCGACGGCCTGAAAACCTGGTGGAAGAATCAGAGCCGTAAAACGCGCCAGCAAGTTCCATTGCAGGTGGCGATGGCAGAACATCTCATCGAATGTGACGATCATGACACCGCGCAGGCGATCATTCTTGATGGCCTGAAGCGTCAGTATGACGATCGTCTGGTGATGGTGATCCCGCGTCTCAAGACCAACAATCCTGAGCAGATGGAAAAAATGTTACGCCAGCAGATCAAGACGGTGGGCGATCGTCCGCTGCTATGGAGCACGCTGGGTCAGTCGCTGATGAAGCACGGCGAGTGGCAGGAGGCGAGCCTCGCTTTCCGTGCAGCGTTGAAACAGCGCCCGGATGCGTTCGATTATGCATGGCTTGCCGACTCGCTGGACAAACAGCACAAGCCAGAAGAAGCCGCAGCGATGCGTCGTGATGGCCTGCTGCTCACGTTGCAGAATAACGGCAGTCAGGTGTAAGCATCATAAAGGAGGCCAAAACGGCCTCCTTTTTTTATTCCCTTTCTCCTGCTACATTCTTTGCAACGTCATTAGAGAGAGAATGCTCCCGCCAATGTAACGATGTCTTTTCATTAACCTTTTTCCCTACACGCGCATTTTGTTGCGTGGAATAAATCGTTCTTGAAAGGACCGTTTTTATGAATACCCTTTTGTATGCGCTTTTTGAAGCGCTGCGACGCCACCATTGGCTGCGCATGCTGGCCTGTGCATTCGTCTTTACCTCTCTGGGGAATGGCTTAACACAGGTCGTTATCTTTGGCTTGCTGTTGAGCTGGAAAGCCCCCGCCTCATTGCTCACAGTCGCCTATTTGTTCGCGACCTTACCCGGATTTATTGGCAGCCTGATAGGAGAAAAACTCTGTCGAGTTTACTCGCCTGTACGCCTGCTAATACTGACGGAGCTCTTTGGCCTGACGGCTCTGCTCTTTCCCTTGCTGGGCATTCATTATCCTAGCGTCACGGCATTATTAGCCGTTCAGTCAACGGAAGCTCTCCTTACCGGGATGAGCTGGCCTGCCCTCACCCTACTGTTCAAGCGGGCTTTAACCACGGCCGAACTCCCTGCCGCAACCTGTCTGGAAAATGTGATTTTTGCTTCGCAAGTGTTGCTAGGGATGGGGTTGGGGATTGTGCTGTTTGACTATCTGTCGGTACTGACTTTGTTGGCGATAGACGCCGCCAGCTTTGTCGGATCTCTCGTGATGTTATCGCTGGCGGGAAGCGCGCTGACGTTAACTACTACAGAGCCTGTAAAAATCACTACGCCAAAACCGTTGCACTGAAAGAAACTTTCCCGGCGACAAAAGCGTAGCCTCCTGCTGCTTCCGGCTCTGGCAGCCGTGGGTGCGCCTGCGATGGCGCTGCTTCCCGCTCTAGCGCAGCATATCAACCCCACCAATGCCGCGGGGCTAGCACTCCCCTTGCTGTTCGCCCGTAGCCTCGGGCAATTGTGCGGACCGATGATGATAAACAGAGACAGTCTTCCGCGCTACGCAAATCGCAATCGTCCTTTGCTGACCTGCCTGAGCATCTTTTTACTGGCTTATGGACTGCTCCCGCTTTTTGCGGGAGTGCATACGGCGGCCCTGGGGATGATTTTTGTCGCGCATCTGGCATCAAACATTGTGTTTGCAGCCGGAACGTACGGGGTATTGAGCCATTTTGAGACGCTACAGGTTTCAGCCGCGAGCGGTAAGGCATGGCGATGGCAAACCCTTAGTGCGTCAGTGTTTACCTGTTTTGCAGCAACGCTTGCCTCAACGCTTGGGGCGGTTCAGGCATTGTATATCGTGTCCGCCAGCGCGTTAATCATTGTGGCGGCAGTGATGGCGCGTTACCGGGAATAATCCATAAAAAAACGCCTGCTAAAAAGCAGGCGTTAAACAGATCTATTCGACAACATATTTGGTGCTTCACTCAACGTTGTGTCCATGGTGTTTGATGAGGCCGAAGCGACATCTGTCGGTGGACGATAAGCACCGTAAATGGCTCTGCGTCATTCCTGAGTTTATGAGGCACTAAGGCGAACATAAGAGGTGGAATGAGCATCTACATGTATATTATTGCATGTTACGTGCCAAGGTTGCATCCAGAACTTATTCGCTTTGCAACATTTTAAGAATTAAGGAATTTTTTCTTTTTGGAGTGAGTACGTGCAGAAAGAGAGAGCGCAAAGCTAACCAAGATGTCTCCTGGCAGAGACACTATAATCCAGTTATGATAATTACCTTATAAATCAGATAGCTATATGTCTCTGAATGGCGACAAACCGTGATAACGTTGTCGGGAAATGACTACAGATTAAGGAATCGCAAAAAACAAAAAACCCCGCCGAAGCGGGGTTCAAAATTGGTCGGCGAGAGAGGATTCGAACCTCCGACCCACTGGTCCCAAACCAGTTGCGCTACCAAGCTGCGCTACTCGCCGAAATACTGCTTTTTTGAATTTCTAGTTCAACTCTTTAAGTCGTGGTGCGAGGGGGGGGACTTGAACCCCCACGTCCGTTAAGACACTAACACCTGAAGCTAGCGCGTCTACCAATTCCGCCACCGTCGCATGTCACAACTTATAATAATGGGGTGGCTAATGGGACTCGAACCCACGACAACTGGAATCACAATCCAGGGCTCTACCAACTGAGCTATAGCCACCACAACTTATTCTTTCACGCGGTTCTGTCTACTTAACAGACCACCGCAGCTCTAGCACCGGGTAAATGGTGCGCCCGACAGGATTCGAACCTGAGACCTCTGCCTCCGGAGGGCAGCGCTCTATCCAGCTGAGCTACGGGCGCTTAGCGCCGTTGCGGGGCTGGATATTACGGAGGTCTCGGCCTGCTGTCTAGTGCTTTTTCAAAATAAATGCGCGTTTGGTTATGCTTTGCGCATTTTGCTGTTTCTAACGCGACTTTTTAGCGTTGAGCGTGTCGACTCAGTCCAAAAAGCTTATACGCGACCGATACCGCAGCCATGAAGATCATGCCGACAAACAGCGACATGCGAGTGTCTTCATTGAAATACATGCCGATCAAAACGCACACCAGGAATGCCATCGTTAAATAGTTCGCCCACGGGAACATAATGGAGCGGAACGGGTGGCTGGCAATTGCTTCTTTATGCGCCTGGCGGAAACGCAACTGGCTGATCAGGATAACAAACCACGGCACCATACCCGGCAATACGCTTGCGCTATAGACGTAGACAAACACGCGCTGCGGATTCGGAATAATGTAATTCAGGCACGACCCTATCAGCAGAATGGCAATAGAAATAGCCACGCCCGCGACCGGTACGCCAGCGCGAGAGACTTTTCCGACGGCTGCCGGAAGCTGACGATTGTTGGCTAATGCATAGAGCATACGCCCGCAGCTGTACATTCCGCTGTTGCAGCCTGAGAGCGCCGCAGTCAGCACCACAAAGTTAATGATACCCGCTGCTGCAGTGATACCAATTTTGGCGAAGGTCAGCACAAACGGGCTGCCGGTGGTGCCAATTTGGTTCCACGGGAATATCGTGACGATAACGAAAATCGCGCCCACATAGAAAATCAGAATACGCCACAGAACTTTGCCCACTGCGCTACGCAGCGTGACCTGTGGGTTTTTCGCTTCACCGGCGGTGATCCCAATCAGCTCTACGCCCTGATACGACGCAACCACAATGCAGAGCGCCGTCAGGAAGCCTTTCCAGCCGCCCGCAAAGAAACCGCCGTGCTCGGTCAGATTGCCAAAACCAATCGCCTGACCGCCGTTACCAAAGCCGAAGAAAATCACGCCAAGGCCCACGACAATCATTACGATAATTGTCGTGACCTTGATCATCGCAAACCAAAACTCAATTTCACCGTATAAACGCACGGCAGCGAGGTTCGCTAATGCCACCAACCCCACGGCTATCAAGGCGGGTATCCACTGCACCATATCCGGGAACCAGAACTGGACGTAGACCCCTATCGCGGTAATTTCTGATATCCCGACCGCCATCCACATAAACCAATAGGACCAGGCCGTGAGATAGCCAAAGAAGGGACTCATGTAGCGGTGGGCGTAGACGGCAAATGATCCGGCAACCGGCTCAAGGAACAGCATCTCGCCCATCGATCGCATAATAAAGAAGACGAACAGCCCGGCGACAATATACGCCAACAAAACGGACGGACCAGCCCATTTCAGCGTACTGGCTGAGCCCATAAACAGGCCAACGCCGATGGTACCGCCAAGCGCTATTAATTCAATGTGTCGAGCTTCCAGCCCACGCTGTAGCTCAGGTTTTTTCTCTGCCATAAATCCTCGGTTGTGTTTGCTTCTTCCGGGCCTACGCCGGTTATTGTTATGGGTAAAGATTTCGCCACAACAGGCCATGCGGCACCGACCGTCGAGATTAACGGTAGGCGCAAAAACACCATGGCACTGCGATGAGCGTGAGAATGGTTTCTTAAATTCTGCCAAATGGCAAACGATGCATTAAATAAATGAATGCATTGCACACAAACGCAGCAGTTTTGCAGGGGAGTTGCAGCGCGAATAGCATATCGCGCTACATTTTGATTACATTTTGCCGGTGTAATGCCAAGCGAGGTATCGCAGGAGTTTTATCTGTCGCGTGATGCGGCTTGGCTGAGACAAGAGACGATACAGCCACTCAAGCCCTAAGTTTTGCCACACTTTCGGTGCACGCTTTACATGACCGGTAAAGACATCGTACGTACCACCCACGCCCATATAGAGCGCGTTGGGGCAAATCATCCGGCAGTCGCGCATCAGGATCTCCTGACGCGGTGAGCCCATCGCGACGGTCACAATCTTTGCACCGCTGTCACGGACGCGTTCAAAAAGCGCCTGACGGTCTTCCGGTTTGAAGTAGCCGTCCTGGCTTCCGACGATATTCACGTTCCACTGCGCACGCAGTTTTTGTTCTGTTTGTGACAGCACCTCTGGCTTGCCACCGATAAGGAATACTGGCGTATTGGCAGCGCCGGCACGTGCCATTAAGGCTTCCCACAGGTCCGCTCCTGCCACGCGCGAGACGCGTGCCTGCGGGTATTTCTTACGTATCGAGCGCACAACGCTGATGCCATCGGCATATTTGAACTCTGCCGCCTCGATGAGGCCTTTTACTTCAGCGTTATCCTCAATGGCCAGCATCTTTTCCGCGTTAATCGCCACCAGCGTACCGGATTTAATCTGTCCATCTGCAGCGCATAAAAAATCCAGCGCATGCTGCATATCACGCCAGCCAATGAGTTGCAGGCCGCGCAACGTGTACATTGGCGCAGAAGTATTGTCAGTCATTATTATCCTTACTCAGACTTGGGAAAGCGTCCTGGCAGTCCGCAGCTCACGTTTGTGAACCAGACCAGCAACGTCAAACAGCCAGTACAACAGCTTCGCCAGTAGCAGGCAGACGCCGAAAACCACCATAAAAAACACCACGCGCGAAACGAATGAATCCAGCCCTTCACGCGCCAAAACAATCATATTGAAAATGGCACCAAAGCAGAAACTGTGCAAAATCGCTGCCTTGTAGCGATTCGGCTCCTCGTTTCCACGGAGGTATAACCAGTCAAACCATTTGATGATTAAACCGACCGCTACCGCGCCTGGCAAAATAAACCAAACGCCCCCCATGACGACCAGAGAGCCGATTAACGTGGGGGAGATCGCCAGCCCAGAGTGGTTGTTCAGCACTTCCCAGGTGAAATAATTCGCCGTGTTCAGCACAATTCCTGGTCGGTCTGGCCATAGCCAGGTGGGGATGAAGACGTAGAAATCGCGCACGATCGGAGCTAGCCCCTGAAATTCGATTTTGTCGTAATTTTGCAGCAGCAACGCCAGGTTTTCCCACGGAGAGAAAGTGTCACGGGTGAGGTACAGGAAGGTATAAAACGCTTCGTCACCGCTCACGTCCAGGCTATAGCGTTTCAGCGCTAGCCAGAACATACCGACAATGCCAAACACACCTGCCGCGACCAGCATCCACAGTGAAATCCAGCCGCGAATGATGCCGATAAACAGGAAGATGGCGAAGGCGATGATGATGTTTGCGCGTGTGCCGCCGACAATCATGTAGGTGAGCATGCCAAATGCCACGGTGCTGACCAGGAAAAACAGCCACGCCTTACTGTCCTGACGCAAAAAATAGACCACCAGCATCGCCGGAATGAAGAAATAGAAGAAGCGTTTAAGCGCTACGCCGGAGACTTCTGCGGAGAAAATCTGGCTATACGAATGCAGCTTAAACAGCAAAAAGCCGTTATGCATAAAGAAGATACCGACGCTAACCAGCGCGATAATCATCAACATTACCCACGTCAGGTGCGTTTCCACCCGATTCATGGTGAACAGCGGGCGACGCGGGGCGTGGTTTACCGTGCGTAAACGCGTTTTATAGGTCACGTAATAAACCGCGTAGAAACAGGTCGCCGATAACAACGCCTGCATCAGAATTTCGGGCGGTGCGACACCCACATCAAAACGGAAGACAAGGATGCTGGTCAGCGGAAAACCGAAGAAAAACGTCAGTAAAAACAACAGCGAAAAGAAGACGTTAAAATTAAAGCGCACGCGGCGAAACTCGAACCAGGTCAAGGTCGCGATAAACAACGAGCTCAGAAGCCAAATCACCAACAGGCCGCTAAATTGCAACTGGCTCATGCGTTGTCTCCCGCAGCAATTCGCAGCGCCCGGTGCCACGGCGTGAGATAGTTAGGGCTGAAAAAGTCGATGGCATTTTTGTCCACCAGTGCCAGTTGACGTTGCGCTTCACGCACCACGTTTTCATTCAAATCATCCGTCGTAAACAGGACGGGAATATTTTGCTCCGCCATATCCTGCCAGAACGGATTTTCACGGTTGAGCACGCACGGGACGCCGGCCTGAATCAGCAGGCACAGCGTTCCAATCCCCTGCTGACGCGCAAAGATGAAGTAACCAAGATCGCATTGACGCAGCAAAGCCAAGTATTCATCAAACTCCAGCTTATCGCTGAGAACCTGCAGATTTTCCGGGCTAAAGAGTGCCAGACCGCTCTGCCGTACCTCGGTAATGTACGCGCCGTTATTAGCAGGATAGCCCATCGGGACGATCACGTTCACCGTATCGCCAAACTGCTGATGCACCGCTTTCAGTGCCGCAATATGTTCGTTGCTGCGATCGCCTGAATTGCCCACCAGGACGGTGAGCTTGCCTTCGCGCCGGGCGTCGATTGCCATCCCATTCAGCGCAGGGTTCATACGTGTCGGGAAATAGAGTAACTCTCCACGAACATTCGGGTGCTGCTTCGCAAAATAATTGAGATCGCCGCGCGTCGCAAACACACAGCCCACTCGCCCCTGGGCCATACGGCGCAGCGGATAGAAGAGGCGGAATTTCCAGCCGCGCGACGCTTCATACAGGTCCGCGCCCCAGATATGCCAGCTAAACTGCGCAGGTTTAATACCGCCACTCAGCAATGCCAGCCACAAACCGGTGTTGAACTGTCCATGAAAGAAGAAACACTGATCGCGGTTAGCTTTCGCTTTGGCGATAACGGCTTTCGCCAGCGTCGCTTTGTCCGCAAAGCAGGTCAACGATAGCGCCGGGTAAGCGTCGCTTAAGCCATTATCCTGCCCAACGAGCATAAATACGCGCGCATCAGCGCTCGTGCTCGCCAGCTCATCATTGAAGAACCGCATAACGGTTTGGTTATGGTGCGGGATATTCGATCCCAACACATGAATCAGTGCAGTCATGCGCGTTTACGCCAAAGTAAAAATACGCCGCAACAGGCAGCGAAATAAACGATGTAAGTCGCCATATAGGCCTGTGATGCCCCCAGCGCGCCGTGCGCAGGGATCAGCCAAAGAGAGAAAGCGGTTAAGAGCGAAAACTGGCTGATTTCCGCCAGGATGTACAAGCGCAGCGACGCTTTTGCAATCACCAGATAGCCAAAAACGTAAGCACCCACTTTCAGTACATCGCCCACCAGTTGCCAGGCAAACAGATCGCGCATCGCGGTAAATTTTGCCGAGAACAGCAGCCAGATGGCTACATCTCGCAGCAACCAGACGGTCAAACTCGCGACAGCCACGGCAGGAAGAACAAAACGCAGAGAGCGGCCAATCTCGCGGGTAATGTCCTGTTTTGACACCAGGCGCGACAAGGTTGGCAGCAAATAAACGCTAAAAGACGCAGTGATAAACTGGAGATAGGCGTCAGAAATACTGCTCACACCTTGCCAGATCCCCACTTCATCCCAGCTGTAGTGCGCCGCCAGCAGGTTTCGCATCATCACGTAGGCCACGGGTAACGTGACGGATGTGATGAGTGCCATCAGGGTAAATTTCCCCAATTGCCCCGCCAGAATTTTGTCCCACTGCGGTTTGAGATAGCTTAGCGGAATCGTGCGTCTGCGCATCAACATCAACGCAGCGGGGATCACGACCAACGCGGGAACCAGCGCCAGGCCAAGCAATGCGCCTTCGTAGCCGCCCAGACGATAGCAAAAGTAATAGGCGATGACGCCAATAAAACTGCCCGCAATCAGCGCCAGCGCGTTCCCGGCCGCATCCCGAAAACCCTTCATCAATGCTAACAGCAGGTTGGCCCAGGCAATGCCCATCTGCACCAGCGCAACCAGGCGCACCAGGCCCTGATAATGGGTGTTGCCGAAAAGCCCCTGACTGATGGGGGCCGCCGCAAGAAGAAATACAACCGCCAGCAACGTCGAGAAACCCAATACCATCGCGGACGAGGTGCCGATCACCTTGCGAAGCGATGCGGCATCGTCATGATGCTGTGCAACGTATTTGGTCACGCCGTTGAAAATACCGGCACCTGCGAGAACCCCAAGCACGGTCACAAGCTGGCGGAAATTGCCGGCCTGACCAACACCTGAGGGGCCGTACGAGACGGCCAGAAGTTTAACCACTAACAGCCCGGTGCCAATCTTTACGAGCGTGGACGCGGCGGTCCACACCGATGCTTTCGCCAGAGACATATCAGTGGAAATAGCTCAGAAGCGTATTAATCACCGTGCGCTGATTGACCGGCGCGAGGTTGTAGAACAGCGGCAGACGAAGCAAACGCTCACTTTCTTTCGTGGTGTAGCGGTCTTCACCGGCAAATCGACCGAACATTTCTCCTGCCGGGCTGGAGTGAAGCGGGATGTAATGGAACACCGCCATAATTTCGGCTTCTTTCAGATAGGCAATCAAATCGCTGCGATCGTCGTTATCGCGCAGTTTGATGTAAAACATGTGGGCATTGTGTACGCAATCCGCCGGGATCGTCGGCAGTTCAATCCGCCCTTTTTTCGCCAGCGGCGCCAGAGCGTCGTAATAGGTTTGCCATAAGGACAAACGCTGCTGATTGATACGCTCGGCGGCTTCGAGCTGCGCCCACAGGAATGCAGCCTGCAGATCGGCCATCAAATAGCTGGAGCCGATATCGCGCCAGGTATATTTATCGACCTGACCACGGAAGAACTGGCTACGGTTGGTGCCTTTTTCGCGGATCACTTCCGCCCGCTCCACCAGCGCGCGATCGTTAATCAGCGTCGCACCGCCTTCACCGCCCGCGGTATAGTTTTTGGTTTCATGGAAGCTAAAACACCCGATGTGACCAATCGTCCCCAGCGCACGGCCTTTATAAGTCGACATCACGCCCTGCGCGGCATCTTCTACCACAAACAGATCGTGTTTTTTGGCGAGCGCCATAATGGTGTCCATTTCACAGGCCACACCCGCGTAGTGAACCGGAACAATCGCTCGCGTTTTGTCAGTTATCGCGGCTTCAATCAGGGTTTCATCAATATTCATCGTATCCGGGCGGACATCAACAAACACGATTTTCGCCCCGCGCAGTACAAAGGCATTCGCCGTGGAAACGAAGGTATAACTCGGCATGATGACTTCGTCACCCGGCTGGATATCCAGCAGCAGCGCAGCCATTTCCAGTGATGCCGTACAGGATGGCGTCAGCAACACCTTGACGCTGTGGAAACGCTGCTCCATCCACTGCTGGCAGCGACGGGTATAGCCGCCGTCTCCGCAAAGCTTACCGCTGCCCATAGCAGACTGCATGTATTCGAGTTCGGTTCCCACAACGGGAGGTGCGTTAAATGGAATCATAAGGTCACCTGTAAAGCCAGTAAGCGGTTGTGTCAACGTTGGCACCACTCGCAATATAACGTTTAAGCGCGGCGGTGTTGCCCATCTGGGTCGCCACCCGCAAAGTTGATAGCTGACGCGCCGCCGCCCAATGCGCTGCGGCATGCATCAGTTTGTCACCCATACCGCGTCCAGCGAGCAGACCGATGCGCGCTTCGCTGTCATTCAACTGGCGCAGGGAAACAAACGCCTGAATCTCACCGTCGGTTGCGCGAAAGACCAGGCATTCATGATCAAACGTGCCTTTTACCGCGTTTTCGATCCACTGGGCGTAAAAGCGGCCACTGTCATCCGCCGCATACCACGGCGCACGAAAACGGCTCTGCGCAAAAGCGCGTGCAGCCATCTGGCGCAGCACAGGAATATCCTGCTCCGTTGCCCTTTCAGCAGCGGACGGGACCTGATGGGCGATCGCCATTTTCAGGTCTACTTCACCTTCGACAAGCTGGAAGCCCATCTGCTGAAGTGCATCAAGACAATCGGCATCGGCGGCAGGAATTTTTGCCTGCACGCGCTGCCACGGCGCGAAATCGGCCACCGAAAGTGCCGGTGCGTTATCGCGAAAGCGCACAACCGCCGACGGGATGCCAAAAAACTGGCTTTCCCAATCGAGTGGCTCAAGCACGCCGTGCAGTTCACTCAACGCCACACCCCTTTGGTGTCGACAATGTGGTTCTGACGCACGGCATCGCCGCCGAGCGCTTTAAATTCTTTGTGATCGACCAGCAGGACCAGTACATCGGCGGTTTTCAGCGCGTCGTCTAAGGTTGCGAGCTGGCAAATGCCAGTCAGTTTCTTCGGCAACGTGTGAATATTAGGCTCAACGACCAGCGTTTCACCCGTATGCCAGGTGGCTATCATCTCAGCAATCCCCATCGCTGGGCTTTCGCGAAGATCGTCGATGTTTGGCTTGAACGCCAGGCCAAAGCAGGCAATTTTTACGTCGCTGGCGCGTTTGCCGCTGTCAGCGAGAAAATCTGCCACCGTCGCTTTAACCTGATTCATAACCCAATGCGGTTTGCCGTCGTTCACTTCACGCGCGGTGCGGATCAGACGCGCCTGATCAGGGTTTTGCGCCACGATGAACCACGGATCAACCGCGATACAGTGGCCGCCTACGCCAGGGCCGGGCTGAAGAATATTGACGCGGGGATGGCGATTCGCCAGACGGATAAGTTCCCATACGTTAATCCCCTGATCGGCGCAAATCAGCGACAACTCATTGGCGAACGCGATGTTCACATCACGGAAGCTGTTTTCCGTCAGCTTGCACATTTCAGCCGTGCGGGAGTTAGTGACCACACACTCGCCTTCGAGGAAGATGTTATAAAGCTCGCTGGCGCGCGTCGAACAGACGGGGGTCATCCCGCCAATCACGCGGTCATTTTTGATCAGCTCAACCATCACCTGACCTGGCAGCACACGTTCCGGGCAATAGGCGATGTTGATATCAGCCTGCTCACCCTGTTGCTGCGGGAAGGTTAAATCCGGGCGAGCCTCTGCCAGCCACTGGGCCATTTGCTCAGTCGCCCCGACGGGGGACGTTGACTCCAGAATCACCAGCGCCCCTTTTTTCAGCACGGGTGCAATCGATTTTGCTGCCGCTTCGACGTAAACCATATCTGGCTCGTGATCGCCCTTGAACGGCGTCGGGACAGCAATCAGATAAGCATCCGCTTCAACGGGTGCGGTCGTTGCTTTCAAAAAACCGCCTTCAACCGCGGTTTTTACTACTTTGTCGAGATCGGGCTCCACAATATGAATTTCACCCCGGTTGATGGTATCAACCGCGTGCTGGTTGATATCCACTCCGACAACCTGCTTTTGACGCGATGCAAAGGCTGCCGCAGTAGGCAGTCCAATGTAGCCAAGACCAATGACAGAGATGGTTGTAAAACTCATAGCGATACCCGATTGTGTTTAAGTGCATGCAAAATACGGCTGCAGGCCTCACCGTCACCATAAGGATTATGGGCGTGGCTCATGGCCTGGTACTCTTTTTCGTCGCGCAGCAGGTTTGTTACCTCGTCCACGATACGTTTCATATCTGTGCCCACCAGACGCACGGTTCCGGCTTTCACGGCCTCCGGTCGTTCAGTGGTTTCGCGCATCACCAGCACCGGTTTACCCAGCGATGGGGCCTCTTCCTGAATACCGCCTGAGTCGGTCAAAATTAACCAGGCGTGATTCATCAGCCAGACGAATGGCAGATAATCCTGCGGCTCAATCAAAATGATATTGTCGATATGGCCCAGAATGCGGTTGACCGGTTCGCTGACGTTCGGGTTGAGGTGGACAGGATAAACAATCTGCACATCACTGTTCTGCGCGGCGATCTCCGCCAGCGCGTGACAGATTTGCTCAAACCCGCGCCCAAAACTTTCGCGGCGATGGCCCGTCACCAGAATCATTTTTTTGTCAGGAGAGAGGAATGGATAACGCTCGGATAACTCTGCGCGCAGCGTTTCGCTGGCCAGAACGCGATCGCGAACCCAAATCAGCGCATCAATCACCGTGTTCCCGGTGACAAAAATTTTGTTATCCGCGATATTTTCGCGCAGCAGATTCTGCCGGGAGTTTTCGGTTGGCGCAAAGTGGTACATCGCCAAATGCCCGGTCAGCGTACGGTTCGCCTCTTCTGGCCACGGAGAATAGAGATCGCCCGTGCGTAAACCCGCTTCGACGTGCCCGACAGGAATGCGCTGATAAAAAGCGGCCAGGCTTGTTGCGATGGTGGTGGTGGTATCACCATGAACCAGAACAACGTCTGGCTTAAATGACTCCAGAATGGGTTTTAACCCTTCCAGAATGCGGCAGGTAATTTCGGTCAATCCTTGTCCCGGTTTCATAATATTGAGATCGTAATCCGGGACAATAGAAAAGAGATTTAAGACCTGATCAAGCATCTCCCGATGCTGCGCAGTGACGCAAACTTTCGCCTCAAACCAGGGATCATTTGCCAACGCATGGACCAGCGGCGCCATCTTGATGGCCTCCGGCCTTGTGCCAAATACGGTAAGTACTTTCACATCGATTCTCTTCGATTAGGCGATGAAGGCCGAAGCCTTCATCGTAGACGGCGTTCTTAAATTGTGCGACGACGCGTGAGTGCCACCCCTGCGCCAATCAGCGCGCCCACAATACCCCACATAATCATCAGGAATGCGCGACGCGGACTATCGCGTTTTACAGGTTCTTCAGGCGTTCGCAAATAACGATAGGTCTGAAAACGTGGGTCGAGCGTAGGCCCTACATTCAGCGTGTTCAGCATGGCGCGGTTTTGATCGTAATCGAGGTCAAAATCGGGCCCAACGGCCTGCAAATTCTCCAGGCGAGCCTGAAGCATAGGGCGTCCCAGCAGGAACATCTCTGAATCTGGTAATTCGTCGGCGGGTACATCGGTTTCACTGCGAGAAATATTGCGTTGTTCAGCAATTTTCAGAGCCTGTTCGATGTTGTGTACACGGCGGGAGAAAATCGTTTTAGCCACTTCTTCCTGGCGTTTGACCTGCGCTTTCATCTGGATAGTTCGCGCAGCCCAGGCACCTTTGAGCTCATCGTTCAGATGACTGGCCGCCCGCTGGCTGGCAAAAGCGACGTACTGACGCAGCAGATTGTTGGCGTCTGGCGCGGTTTCAGCGATCAGCTTCACGTTATCATTGATGTTACGCATAGCATCGCCAGGCATAAACTGGATGTTATCAATCATATCATCAAGAAGCGCGGCATCCGCTTTGCTGTTACCGACCATGCGTTGCTTGTAATAATCCGTCTGCGACCAAAAATCACGACGGGTATCCCATGAAGCCAACTGCATGATGAACTCTTTGTACGACTCATCCATCACCGAAGGTTGATCGGTAGACGCAAGACTTGCCTTGATATCGAGATTGCGCAGGAATTGCTGCTGGGAGTAAAAACCTCCCAGCATATTCACCGTTGGACGGTCAGTAATCGCTGTCGCACTCCATTCTTGTTTTGCAAAAAAGGTATACGCCAACGCGAGCAGCGCGAAGGCCAGCGCGATTCCTGCAATCCACAGCTTGCCCGCCCACAAAACACGAAACAAACCACGAATATCCAGTTCATTCTCAGTTACTACTGATTTCGATCCTGCCAACGGTTGAGTCATCACAATCCCGGTTTTACTTAGTTAGTGTTGGATTTTTATCACTGTTTTTACGCATCCGGCGTTTTACACGTTTGATAAAGCGCGCGACTTTCCATGCGCGTTTAATACAGTATCCGTACAGGAAGAATGCTAGCAAGAATAATACCAACATTACCCATTCAGGAATAAAATGTGCATATTCTGCAGCCACACCGATACCCGCCAGAAGCGCGGCAGCAAGGGTGATCAGCACAAATGCCTGACGTGAAGTAAAGCCCGCACGCATGATCAGATGATGAATATGCTGGCGGTCAGGAGAAAAAGGGCTCATCCCTTTGCGAAGTCGACGGTACATGATCGCGACCATGTCCATCAGGGGAATAGCAATAATCCACAGCGCCGTGACCGGGCTGATAGGGTGCGTTTTTCCCTGCGTAGTTTCTAACAAAATCCAGATAACGGTAAAACCAATCAGCGTACTGCCCGCATCGCCCATAAAGACTTTATAGCGACGTCCAAGCACACCCAGGTTCAAGAGGATATAAGGCAGGATGGCGGCGATCATGGCGAAACACCACATCGACAGGCTGTACTGGCCATCAAACCATAAAATAATGCCGATAGCGGCAAACGAAACGGATGATAGCCCGCCGAGCAAGCCATCGATCCCATCAACCATATTAAAGGCATTGATGGCTGCCCAAACGGCGAAAAGCGTCAGGAAGAAACCGAACGGCCCGAGCACCATTTCCCAGGTGCCAAAAATATAGCCGAGGCTGCTGAGATACAGTTTGCCGACAACCATCATAATGATGCCGATGGCAGCCTGAACCGATGCACGGAATTTTACGCTGATATCAAATCGGTCATCGAGAGCACCTACTAACACCAGAACACCCGCGCAGGCCAGATAGAGCGCCGCGTGAGGAATATAATAATCTGCGATACCGAACGTGAAGCAAATGCCTGCGTAAACGGAGATCCCGCCGACTAATGGGATCAGACCTTGATGACGTTTACGATAGTTAGGCTTGTCCACTAACCCTATTCTCTTGGCCACTTTTCGGGCAAAGAATAAAAAACAGGTTGTGAATAAAAAAATACTGATTAGCTCAGTAACCGCCGTGAGTAGATTCACAATGCTTGCTCTCAACAAATGTTAGTCCTGGAATTATAACCATGAAGCCACCGCTCCCGAAGGATTAAAGCTGGCCTCTTACAACTCCCTTTGTATGTTTTTCAATCAATTAATCTTTGACGTTACAAACATTCTGATTGTCGCATCGGCAGGTCAAAAATGGGAGTCTGCGGTTATAGCGTATAGTCCAAAAAAAGAAAACGCCACGTAAAAACGTGGCGTTTGCTGGGTTTATTTGTTTTACGAGCGTTTCATCATGTCGAAGAAATCATCGTTGGTCTTCGTCATTGCCAGCTTATTGATGAGGAACTCCATTGCGTCGATTTCGCCCATCGGGTGAATAATCTTACGCAGGATCCACATTTTCTGCAGCTCTTCCTGAGTAGTGAGCAGCTCTTCTTTACGCGTCCCTGAACGGTTGTAATCAATCGCTGGGAAGACACGCTTCTCGGCGATTTTACGTGCCAGGTGCAGTTCCATGTTACCGGTGCCTTTAAACTCTTCGTAGATAACTTCATCCATTTTAGAGCCGGTATCAACCAGAGCTGTCGCGATAATCGTCAGGCTTCCGCCCTCTTCAACGTTACGCGCAGCACCAAAGAAACGCTTCGGACGGTGTAATGCGTTCGCATCCACACCACCAGTCAGTACTTTACCGGAAGCAGGAACTACGGTGTTGTAAGCACGCGCCAGACGAGTGATGGAGTCGAGCAGAATAATAACGTCTTTCTTGTGCTCAACCAGACGCTTAGCTTTCTCGATAACCATTTCAGCAACCTGAACGTGGCGAGAGGCTGGCTCATCAAAGGTAGATGCAATCACTTCACCTTTCACCAGACGCTGCATCTCTGTTACTTCTTCTGGACGCTCATCGATCAGCAGAACCATCAGTACGCAATCAGGATGGTTGTAAGCAATGCTCTGCGCGATGTTCTGCAGCAGCATGGTCTTACCTGCTTTCGGTGGTGCCACGATCAGACCACGCTGACCACGACCAATTGGAGACGCCAGATCCAGAACGCGAGCCGTCAGGTCTTCGGTAGAACCGTTACCACGCTCCATGCGCAGGCGAGAATTCGCGTGCAGCGGCGTTAAGTTTTCAAACAGGATCTTATTGCGCGAGTTTTCAGGTTTATCGTAGTTAACTTCGTTAACTTTCAACAGCGCAAAGTAGCGTTCACCCTCTTTAGGAGGACGAATCTTACCTGAAATGGTGTCACCAGTACGGAGGTTGAAACGGCGGATTTGGCTAGGGGATACGTAGATGTCATCAGGACCGGCGAGGTAGGAGCTATCTCCAGAACGGAGGAAACCAAATCCGTCTTGCAATATCTCCAGTACACCGTCGCCAAAGATATCTTCGCCACTCTTAGCATGCTGCTTCAGGATGGCAAAAATGATGTCCTGCTTGCGCATACGAGCCTGGTTTTCAAGGCCCATGTTTTCGCCGAGAGTAATCAGCTCAGAAACCGGCGTATTCTTTAATTCGGTAAGATTCATAATGGTGTGGGTTCTTAAACTCGGGGTAAATCTCGAACTTAATTTGTGAATGGTATGGAAGGGTCATCCATGCCTGTTTGCGGCCATCAACTCATGTCTGTTCGCTGTCTGGTTACAGGGAAAGAACGCAGCTCTGAAACGACAAGACGGATTGAGTGACAAGCCCGGAATCTAGCAACTTCACGCACTGTGAGTGTCAACAATGGGAAGCATCGGGTAAAACAAGAACGACAAGGTATGTTTAAATCGAAGTCATAAGTAACTTAGCACGACTAAAGCCGGGCGTCCAGAGATCCGAATCAATTCGGAATTCCAGACGCCACAGGCCGAGAGACCTTACGCCAGATTCGCGTCCAGGAACTCTTTCAACTGACCTTTGGACAGTGCGCCCACTTTGGTCGCAGCCACTTCGCCGTTTTTGAACAGCAGCAGTGTCGGGATGCCACGAATGCCGTATTTCGGCGCGGTGCCCGGGTTCTGGTCGATGTTCAGCTTGGCAACCGTCAGTTTGCCCTGATATTCGTCAGCGATTTCATCCAGAATCGGAGCAATCATTTTGCAAGGACCACACCATTCAGCCCAGAAATCGACGAGGATCAGCCCGTCAGCTTTAAGTACGTCCGTGTCAAAACTATCGTCAGTCAGGTGAATAATTTTATCGCTCATATATAACTCCACAGGAATAAGCCTGGCGTGTTGGTGTAGGATTAATCAACGACGTGTTGATGTAGCATTAACCAACTAAAGGTTGACTTTATTTCACCGGATACGCTTTCGTAAAGCAATAGTAAGCTGATATTCTACCACACTATGAGCAAAACACATTTAACAGAACAGAAGTTTTCCGACTTCGCCCTGCATGCAAAAGTCATCGAAGCCCTTGAAAATAAAGGCTTCCATTACTGCACGCCCATTCAAGCTCTCGCCCTGCCGCTCACGCTGGCGGGTCGCGATGTTGCAGGGCAGGCGCAAACCGGTACTGGCAAAACGATGGCGTTTTTAACGTCAGCGTTCCATTATTTACTCTCAAACCCGGCAATGGCTGACCGAAAAGTTAACCAACCGCGTGCGCTGATTATGGCCCCAACGCGAGAACTTGCGGTGCAGATCCATGCTGACGCAGAACCCCTGGCGCAGACCACTGGCTTAAAGCTGGGTCTGGCTTATGGCGGCGATGGTTACGATAAACAGCTGAAAGTATTAGAAAGCGGTGTTGATATTCTGATCGGCACCACTGGCCGTCTTATCGATTACGCTAAGCAAAACCACATTAACCTCGGTGCGATCCAGGTTGTGGTACTCGACGAAGCAGACCGTATGTACGATCTGGGCTTCATTAAAGATATCCGCTGGTTGTTCCGCCGCATGCCGCCTACGCCGCAGCGCCTGAATATGCTTTTCTCTGCCACCCTCTCTTATCGCGTCCGTGAACTGGCGTTCGAACAAATGAACAACGCCGAATACGTCGAAGTTGAGCCGGAGCAGAAAACGGGCCACCGTATTAAAGAAGAGCTTTTCTATCCTTCTAACGAAGAGAAAATGCGTCTTCTGCAGACCCTCATCGAAGAAGAGTGGCCAGATCGCGCCATTATTTTTGCGAACACCAAACACCGCTGCGAAGATATCTGGGGCCATTTGGCTGCGGACGGTCATCGCGTGGGCCTGCTGACGGGCGACGTCGCGCAGAAAAAACGTCTGCGTATTCTCGAAGATTTCACCCGTGGCGATCTGGATATTCTGGTTGCGACTGACGTTGCTGCACGCGGCCTGCACATCCCAGCCGTTACGCACGTCTTCAACTACGATCTCCCTGACGATTGCGAAGATTACGTTCACCGTATCGGCCGTACCGGTCGCGCTGGTGCAAGCGGTCACTCTATCAGCCTAGCCTGTGAAGAGTACGCGCTGAACCTTACCGCGATTGAGACCTACATCGGTCACTCTGTTCCGCAGAGCAAGTATAATCCGGACGCGCTGTTGAGCGAACTGCCACCGCCGAAACGCCTGACGCGTGCACGCTCTGGCAATGGTCCGCGTCGTACTGGCGCGCCGCGTAATCGCCGTCGTCCGGGCTAAAAATGATGATCACCGGTTCCTCGCTCTATGCCGCTATTGATTTAGGTTCGAATAGTTTTCATATGCTGGTAGTGCGCGAGGTGGCGGGGAGCATTCAAACCCTGACACGCATTAAGCGTAAGGTCCGTCTCGCGGCGGGCCTGAGTCAAGATAACCACCTTTCTCCCGAAGCGATGGAACGCGGCTGGCAATGCCTGCGTCTCTTCGCTGAACGTCTGCAGGACATCCCGCACAATCAAATCCGCGTTGTGGCGACAGCTACCTTACGTCTGGCGGTCAACTCTGTTGATTTTATTGCTAAAGCGCAGGAGATTCTCGGCTGTCCGGTACAGGTGATCAGCGGCGAAGAAGAAGCGCGTCTGATTTACCAAGGTGTCGCCCATACCACTGGCGGCGACGATCGTCGTCTTGTTGTGGATATTGGTGGTGCAAGCACGGAACTGGTCACCGGTACAGGTGCCCAGGCAACGTCGCTGTTTAGCCTGTCGATGGGATGCGTTACCTGGCTCGAGCGCTATTTTACCGATCGCAATCTCGCCCTGGAAAATTTCGACGTGGCGGAAAATGCCGCGCGTGAAGTCCTGCGCCCGGTCATGGACAAACTGCGTTATCACGGCTGGAAAGTGTGCGTCGGGGCGTCGGGTACGGTTCAGGCACTGCAAGAAATCATGATGGCGCAGGGTATGGACGAGCGTATTACGCTTGCCAAACTGCAACAGCTCAAACAGCGCGCCATCCAGTGTGGTCGCCTTGAAGAGCTGGAAATCGAAGGCTTGACGCTGGAGCGTGCGCTGGTTTTCCCAAGCGGCCTGGCGATCCTGATTGCCATTTTCTCCGAGTTGGACATTCACTGTATGACGCTTGCGGGCGGTGCGCTGCGCGAAGGGCTGGTTTACGGTATGTTGCATTTGGCGGTAGAACAGGATATTCGCAGCCGTACGCTGCGTAATATCCAGCGCCGCTTTATTGTCGATACTGAACAGGCACAGCGCGTTGCACAATTGGCTTCCAGCTTCGCGAATCAACTCAAGACAACGTGGGCACTTGAGCCATTAAGTCAGGATTTGCTCATCAGCGCCTGTGCGCTGCATGAAATGGGTCTGAGCATTGATTTCAAACAGGCGCCCATTCATGCCGCCTATCTGGTACGAAATCTTGATCTGCCTGGATTTACCCCAGCGCAGAAAAAACTGCTCGCCACCTTGCTTCTGAACCAAACCAATACTGTCGATCTCTCCTCTTTGCATCAGCAAAATGCCGTACCACCGCGCGTTGCCGAACATCTCTGCCGGCTTCTGCGTCTGGCGATTTTGTTTGCCAGCCGCCGCCGCGACGATTTGCTGCCCGCAATCAAGCTTGAGGCCGAAGGTGAAAACCTGACGCTCACGCTTCCAGAAGATTGGTTAGATAATCATCCACTTGGCGCAGAAATGATTGAGCAGGAATACCAGTGGCAAAGCTATGTCCACTGGGCTTTAGAGGTAAAATAGCGGGTTATTTCTCTTTCGCTTTTGCCAGCATCGCGCGGATATTCGCCACGTTCGCCTGCCCTTTGTGCATTCTTTCTTCCGCGGTAATCACTTTGCGTTCTTGTTCCCACTGCAAATCATCCTGCGGTAACTCCAGCAGGAATCGACTCGGTTCTGGACGCACCATTTCGCCATATTGACGGCGCTCTTTGCACAGCGTAAAGGTCAGCTCTTTCTGGGCGCGTGTGATTCCTACATACGCCAGTCGACGCTCTTCATCGACGTTATCTTCGTCAATGCTGCTCTGATGCGGCAGTAATCCCTCTTCCATCCCGATTAAATAGACATACGGAAATTCAAGCCCTTTAGACGCATGCAGCGTCATCAGCTGAACCTGATCCGTCTCTTCATCGCTCTCACCGCGTTCCATCATATCGCGCAGGGTAAATCGGGTGACGACCTGCGTCAGCGTCATTGGCTCATCAATTTCGGAGCCTTCCAGCATTTCGGTCATCCACGTAAAGAGCTGATTAACGTTTTTCATGCGCATTTCCGCCGCTTTAGGGCTCGCGGACGTCTCATACAGCCAGGATTCATAGTTGATACCATGAATCAAATCGCGCACCGCCGAGACCGGTTCGCGCTCGGCGAGACGCTGGATTTCGCCCAGCCACTGGGTAAAGCGCGTGAGCGATTCATAACCACGCCCGGTCAGCGACTGACTAAGGCCCATATCAAAGCTGGCGGTGAACATACTTTTATTGCGCGTCATCGCCCACTCACCCAGCTTTTGCAGCGTCGCCGGGCCGATTTCACGCTTCGGTGTATTCACGATACGCAAAAACGCACTGTCATCATCCGGATTGGTGAGCACACGCAGATAAGCGAGTAAATCTTTGATTTCCGGGCGAGAGAAAAACGACGTGCCTCCCGAAATTTTGTACGGGATGCGGTTTTGCATCAGCATCTTTTCAAACACGCGCGACTGGTGGTTGCCGCGGTAGAGAATCGCATAGTCTTTGTACGCGGTTTTATTCACGAAGTGATGGGCAATCAACTCGCCAGCCACGCGCTCAGCCTCATGCTCTTCATTGTTGGCGCTAAGCACTTTGAGTTCCGTGCCGTAGCCCAGTTCGGAGAAAAGCCGCTTTTCAAAGACATGGGGGTTATTGGCGATCAGGATGTTTGCCGCCTTCAGGATCCGCCCTGAAGAGCGGTAGTTCTGCTCCAGCTTAACCACCTGTAATGCCGGGAAATCTTGGCTCAACAGCACCAGGTTTTGCGGACGAGCACCACGCCAGGAATAAATCGACTGGTCGTCATCGCCAACCACGGTGAAGCGTGCGCGCTGTCCCACCAGCAATTTCACCAGCTCATACTGGCTGGTGTTGGTGTCCTGATACTCATCCACCAGCAGATAACGAATCTTGTTTTGCCAGCGCTCCCGCACCTCTTCATTACGCTGTAAAAGCAGCGTCGGCAGCAGAATCAAATCGTCAAAATCGAGAACATTACAGGCTTTGAGGTGGTCGTCGTACAGGCTGTAGCAGTGCGCAAAGATCCGATCGCGCTCGCCTTTGGCACTCGCGGCAGCCTGAGAGGGCGTCATCAGATCGTTTTTCCAGTTTGAGATCGTCGAGATCAGCTGCTGGAGGATCAGCTTGTCGTCTTCGATCCGCCCTTCAGTCAGTTCTTTGAGCAGCGCCACCTGATCGGTATCGTCAAATAATGAGAAATTGGATTTCATCCCCAACGCGGCATATTCGCGCTTGATGATATCCAGGCCCAGCGTGTGGAACGTCGAAATCATCAGGCCGCGCGCTTCTTTGCGCCCCAGCGTTTGCCCGACGCGCTCTTTCATCTCGCGCGCGGCTTTGTTGGTAAAGGTCACCGCGGCGATATGACGTGCCTGATAGCCACAGCCACGAATCAAATGCGCGATTTTATTGGTAATCACGCGCGTTTTTCCGGATCCCGCCCCCGCCAGCACCAGGCAAGGTCCGGTGACGAATTCGACAGCTTGTTGTTGTCCGGGGTTTAAACGCATATGCAGGTCACTCAATGAAAGTCGGGAGAGGAGGAAAACGCGTGGTAGTATAGCGAGCCTAATCCATACCACTCAAGGCACGATCATGGCAAAAACAGCAGCAGCACTGCATATCCTTGTTAAAGAAGAAAAACTGGCATTAGATCTTCTGGAACAGATCAAAAACGGCGCAGACTTCGAGAAGCTGGCGAAGAAACACTCTACCTGCCCATCCGGTAAAAAAGGCGGCCACCTGGGTGAATTCCGTCAGGGCCAGATGGTGCCGGCGTTTGATAAAGTGGTGTTCTCCTGCCCGGTGCTGGAGCCAACTGGCCCGCTGCACACCCAGTTCGGTTACCACATCATTAAAGTGCTTTACAGGAATTAATAAAAAGCCCGGTGAATTCAAGTTCACCGGGCTTTTTTAATAGTGAAAAGCGATTTCTCTGAGTATTTCGATTTGCCGCCAACGCATCGGCAAGTCGAAAGGCGACGAGGAATCAGCCTGCGACAGCAATACGCTTCATATCTTTCATATAACCACGCAGCGTATGACCCACGCTTTCGATTGCATGGCTGCGGATCGCTTCGTTCACGTCACGCAGCTGAGCGTTGTCTACCGCGCCTTCAGCAACTGCTTTGCCCAGGTCGCCTGTCTGCAGGGTCGTCATGAACTCTTTCAGCAACGGTACACAGGCATAAGAGAACAGATAGTTACCGTACTCGGCGGTATCAGAGATGACCACGTTCATTTCATACAGACGCTTACGCGCAATGGTGTTCGCGATCAGCGGCAGCTCGTGCAGTGATTCGTAGTAAGCAGACTCTTCGATGATGCCGGAATCAACCATGGTTTCGAACGCCAGCTCAACGCCCGCTTTCACCATCGCGATCATCAGAACGCCTTTATCGAAGTACTCTTGCTCGCTGATTTTACCGTCAAACTGCGAAGCGGTTTCGAACGCGGTTTTGCCGGTCTCTTCACGCCAGGTCAGCAGGTTTTTATCGTCATTCGCCCAGTCAGCCATCATACCGGAGGAGAATTCGCCGGAGATGATATCGTCCATGTGTTTCTGGAACAGCGGAGCCATAATCTCTTTCAATTCCTCTGACAGCGCATAAGCACGCAGTTTTGCTGGATTAGACAGACGGTCCATCATCAGCGTAATTCCGCCCTGCTTCAGCGCTTCGGTGATGGTTTCCCAGCCGAACTGAATCAGTTTTTCTGCGTACGCCGGATCGGTACCTTCTTCCACCAGCTTGTCGAAGCACAGCAGAGAACCGGCCTGCAGCATGCCGCACAGAATGGTTTGCTCACCCATCAGGTCAGATTTTACTTCTGCCACGAATGAGGATTCCAGAACGCCCGCACGGTGACCGCCGGTTGCAGCAGCCCAGGCTTTGGCAATCGCCATGCCTTCGCCTTTTGGATCGTTTTCCGGGTGAACGGCGATCAGCGTCGGAACACCGAAACCACGTTTGTATTCTTCACGCACTTCGGTGCCTGGGCACTTCGGCGCAACCATCACCACGGTGATGTCTTTACGAATTTGCTCGCCCACTTCAACGATGTTGAAACCGTGAGAGTAACCCAGCGCAGCGCCGTCTTTCATCAGCGGCTGAACGGAACGCACAACGTCGGAGTGCTGTTTGTCTGGCGTCAGGTTAACAACCAGATCCGCCTGCGGCACCAGCTCTTCGTAAGTGCCCACTTTGAAGCCGTTTTCAGTCGCTTTACGCCATGATGCGCGCTTTTCAGCAATCGCTTCTTTACGCAGGGCGTAAGAGATATCCAGACCGGAGTCACGCATGTTCAGGCCCTGGTTCAGACCCTGTGCGCCACAGCCGACGATGACCACTTTTTTACCCTGAAGGTAGCTTGCGCCATCGGCAAATTCGTCGCGCGCCATGAAGCGGCATTTGCCCAGCTGCGCCAGCTGCTGACGCAGATTCAGTGTGTTGAAGTAGTTAGCCATGGTGGAACCTCGTGATGTTGTGTTGTGGTGCTTATTATTCGGTTTACTTCGCTTATGCGAGAATGAACTTACTATATGACAGGAAATTTATTGCGGAAATTGATATATTCACAACGTCACGTTGCAATTTCTGCAACGTAAAATCGTGGAGTGCGTCCTGTGGATTTACGCGATCTGAAAACCTTTCTGCATCTGGCGGAAAGTCGTCATTTTGGCCGCAGCGCACGGGCGATGCACGTCAGTCCTTCCACGCTTTCCCGGCAAATCCAGCGCCTCGAAGAGGATCTCGGTCAGGCACTGTTTGTTCGCGATAACCGCACCGTCACGCTCACGGAAGCGGGCGAAGAATTGCGCGTCTTCGCCCAGCAAACGCTTTTGCAATATCAGCAGTTGCGCCACACCCTCGATCAGCAAGGCCCATCGCTATCGGGCGAACTCCATATTTTTTGTTCTGTGACGGCGGCGTACAGCCATTTACCGCCCATTCTTGATCGCTTCCGCGCAGAGCATCCGTCCGTTGAAATAAAGCTCACCACCGGCGATGCCGCCGACGCGATGGAAAAAGTGGTGACGGGTGAAGCGGATCTGGCGATTGCCGGTAAACCGGAAATGTTGCCCGGCGCGGTGGCGTTCTCGATGCTGGAAAATCTGGCAGTGGTGTTGATCGCCCCGGCGCTGCCCTGCCCGGTACGTAATCAGATCTCTGTGGAGGAGCCTGACTGGTCAACGGTGCCGTTTATCATGGCCGATCAGGGCCCGGTTCGCCGCCGCATCGAGCTATGGTTCCGTCGGCAGAAAATCAGCAATCCGTCCATTTACGCCACGGTAGGCGGGCACGAAGCAATGGTGTCGATGGTGGCGCTTGGATGCGGCGTGGCGTTGCTCCCGGAAGTGGTGTTGGAAAACAGTCCGGAACCGGTGCGTAATCGCGTGATGATTTTAGAGCGCAGCGATGAGAAGACACCGTTTGAACTGGGTGTGTGCGCACAAAAAAAGCGGCTGCATGAGCCGCTTATTGACGCTTTCTGGCAGATTTTGCCGAACCACTAGCCCGCCAGGAAGAACCTGAACGCCGGATTATGGGTTTCGTCATGACAATCGTAGCCCAACTCGTTCAGCCGCGTTTCGAAATCTGGCTCGTGCTCGCCCAGCTCAAAGGCGGCCAGCACGCGTCCGAAATCCGTACCGTGGCTACGATAATGGAACAGGGAAATGTTCCAGTGCGTTCCCAGCGTATGAAGGAATTTCAGTAACGCACCCGGTGATTCCGGGAACTCAAAGCTGAACAAACGTTCCTGCAACGGCTTAGACGGACGTCCACCCACCATATAGCGAACGTGCAGCTTCGCAATTTCATCGTCGGAGAGATCAACGACGCTGTAGCCGCCGTCGTGCAGCAAACTCAGGATCTCTTTGCGCTCTTCCACGCCACGGCTCAAACGCACACCAACAAAAATACAGGCGTCTTTGGCATCGGCAAAACGGTAGTTAAATTCAGTGACCGAACGCCCGCCGAGCAGTTGGCAGAATTTCAGGAAGCTGCCCTTCTCTTCCGGAATGGTCACCGCCAGAAGCGCTTCACGCTGTTCGCCCAGCTCGCAGCGTTCGGAAACATAACGCAAGCCGTGGAAGTTGACGTTAGCGCCAGACAGCACATGCGCCAGGCGTTCGCCGCGAATGTTGTGCTGCGCGATGTATTTTTTCATCCCCGCCAGCGCCAGCGCACCCGACGGTTCCGCAACCGCACGAACATCTTCGAACAGATCTTTCATTGCCGCACAAATGGCATCGCTGTCGACGGTAATGATGTCGTCGAGATATTCCTGACATACGCGGAAGGTTTCATCGCCAATACGCTTCACGGCAACGCCTTCGGCAAACAATCCCACACGCGCCAGATCGACAGGATGACCCGCATCCAGCGCCGCTTTCAGGCAGGCGGAGTCTTCCGCTTCAACGGCGATAACTTTGATTTGCGGCATTAACTGCTTGATGAGCACCGCGACGCCTGCGGCAAGGCCGCCACCGCCGACCGGGACAAATATCCGATCGAGGTGCGCATCCTGCTGCAACAGCTCCAGCGCCAGCGTTCCCTGGCCGGCAATGACCATCGGATGATCAAACGGCGGTACCCAGGTAAAACCCTGCTGCTGCGCGAGGTCGATCGCTTTCGCTTTGGCTTCGTCAAAGTTGGCGCCGTGCAATAACACTTCACCGCCAAAACCGCGTACCGCATCGACTTTGATATCAGCGGTTGCTACGGGCATCACGATGAGCGCTTTCACGCCCAGACGCGCGGCAGAAAACGCCACGCCCTGCGCATGGTTGCCCGCAGAAGCCGTAATTACACCGCGTGCTTTTTGCTCCTCGTTCAGCCCGGCCATCATCGTATAAGCGCCGCGCAGCTTGAAGCTGTGCACAGGCTGACGGTCTTCGCGCTTCACCAGAATCACGTTATCAAGACGAGACGAGAGCTTGTCCATTTTTTGCAGCGGTGTGACTTGCACTGCCTCGTAGACTGGCGCACGCAGCACCGCCCGGAGATATTCCGCCCCATCGGGGGCGGCGGATAAGGGTTGTGATTCGGCCATCATTAGCCCCCAAGTTTGGATTTATCGCGCACCGCGCCTTTGTCAGCACTGGTGGCAAGCGTGGCGTAGGCACGCAATGCGTAAGAAACCTCACGCTGGCGATCTTTTGGCGTCCAGGCTTTATCACCGCGAGCGTCTTGCGCTTCGCGTCGCGCTGCAATTTCTTGATCGCTCAACTGGAGCTGAATGCCACGGTTTGGAATGTCGATTTCAATCAGATCGCCGTCTTCGATAATCGCGATATTCCCGCCGCTCGCCGCTTCTGGTGAAACGTGACCGATAGAGAGTCCAGAAGTGCCGCCCGAGAATCGGCCGTCGGTGATCAGCGCACAGGCTTTGCCCAGGCCCATCGACTTCAGGAAGGTCGTTGGGTAAAGCATTTCCTGCATGCCCGGTCCGCCTTTTGGCCCTTCGTAGCGAATCACCACCACGTCACCTGCAACCACTTTACCGCCCAGAATCGCCTCAACGGCATCGTCCTGGCTTTCATACACTTTCGCCGGACCAGTGAATTTCAGAATACTGTCGTCGACGCCTGCGGTTTTAACGATACAGCCGTTTTCGGCAAAGTTACCGTACAGAACCGCCAGGCCGCCTTCCTGGCTGTAAGCATGCTCCAGCGAGCGAATGCAGCCTTCGGCGCGGTCATCATCCAAAGTATCCCAACGGCAGTTTTGCGAGAATGCTTTGGTGGTACGAATCCCGGCAGGGCCCGCGCGGAACATGCTTTTCACCGCATCGTCTTTGGTGAGCATGATGTCGTACTGCTCAAGCGACTGCGGCAGCGTCAGCCCGAGAATGTTTTTCACTTCACGGTTCAACAGCCCGGCACGATCCAACTCACCCAAAATCCCCAGAACGCCACCGGCACGGTGAACATCTTCCATGTGATATTTTGGCGTGCTCGGCGCGACTTTACACAGCTGCGGCACTTTGCGGGAGAGCTTGTCGATATCACTCATCGTGAAGTCGATTTCGGCTTCCTGCGCCGCCGCCAGCAGGTGCAGAACGGTGTTGGTTGAACCGCCCATGGCGATATCCAGCGTCATGGCGTTTTCGAATGCGGCTTTGTTGGCGATGTTACGCGGAAGCGCGCTGGCATCGTCTTGCTCGTAATAGCGTTTGGTCAGCTCAACGATGCGCGTCCCGGCACTCAGGAACAGCTGCTCGCGATCGGCGTGCGTCGCCAGCAGTGAACCGTTGCCCGGCTGAGAAAGACCCAGCGCTTCGGTCAGACAGTTCATGGAGTTGGCGGTGAACATACCGGAACAGGATCCGCAGGTTGGACACGCGGAGCGTTCCACCTGATCGCTTTGTGCATCGGAGACTTTCGGATCCGCGCCCTGAATCATCGCATCGACGAGATCGAGCTTGATAATCTGGTCAGAGAGCTTGGTTTTACCAGCTTCCATCGGACCGCCGGAAACAAAGATCACCGGAATGTTCAGACGCAAGGACGCCATCAGCATCCCTGGGGTGATTTTGTCGCAGTTGGAGATACAGACCATGGCGTCGGCGCAGTGGGCGTTCACCATGTATTCCACGGAGTCGGCGATCAGTTCACGCGACGGCAGGGAATAAAGCATGCCTCCGTGGCCCATGGCGATACCGTCGTCCACCGCGATGGTGTTGAACTCTTTTGCCACGCCGCCGGACGCTTCGATTTGCTCAGCGACCAGTTTGCCGAGATCGCGCAAGTGCACATGGCCCGGCACAAACTGGGTGAAGGAGTTCACCACGGCGATAATCGGCTTACCGAAGTCGTCGTCGGTCATCCCGGTTGCGCGCCACAGCGCGCGGGCACCGGCCATATTGCGGCCGTGAGTGGTGGTGGCAGAACGATACTTAGGCATGCTTAATCTCTCTCATGAGTGGGACGGTGCGTGCCGCCCCAAAATTATGCTTATGAATTAACTTGATCCAACCAGCCCCATTTATCTTCCGTTTCACCGGTGAAGAGGCCAAAGAATGCTTGCTGAATACGTTTAGTGACCGGGCCACAGCGGCCTTCGCCTACCTGGATGCCGTCAACGCTGCGAACGGGGGTGATTTCTGCCGCCGTTCCGGACATGAATACTTCGTCGGCAAGATACAGCGATTCGCGGGATAGCACCTGCTCGCGCACTTCAATATCCAAATCTTTCGCCAACTTGATGATGGCGTCGCGGGTGATACCCGGCAATGCAGATGAGGTAAACGGCGGCGTGAATAAGATGCCATCTTTCACTTCAAACAGGTTTTCACCCGCACCTTCAGAGATGTAGCCATTCACATCCAGGGCGATACCTTCCTGGTAACCGTGGCGGCGCGCTTCGCTACCCACTAACAGTGAAGAAAGGTAGTTACCACCGGCTTTCGCAGCGGTCGGGATGGTGTTTGGCGCCACGCGATTCCAGGAAGAGACCATGGCGTCGATCCCCTGATCCAGCGCGTCAGCACCTAAATATGCCCCCCATGGGAAGGCGGCAATGATCACATCGGTGGTGTAACCGTCTGGCGGGTTTACGCCCATTCCGACATCACCCACGAAGACCAACGGGCGAATATAGGCGCTGGTCAGGTTGTTTTGACGAATCACGGCGCGGCACGCTTCCATCAATTCATCAACGCTCTGAGAGACAGGAAAACGGTAGATTTTGGCCGAGTCACGCAGACGCTGCATGTGTTCGCGATGACGGAACACCACCGGTCCTTTGTGAGAATCGTAGCAACGGATACCTTCAAAAACGGAGGTGCCGTAGTGCAGGGCGTGGGACATTACATGGATCTTCGCGTCTTCCCAACGCACCATCTCACCGTTGAACCAAATGTAATCCGCTTTCTTCGTGGTCATTTTTCTTCCTATTGCGCTCAGGCGCGAATTTGTTGTGATGCGGTTGTGCTCTGGCAGATGGCGACATGGGCAACATCAACCAGTTTACTTAGCTGACTAAACAGTAAGTCGACCGACCGTGGGCTGGCAACGGTCAATTCGATATTTATGTTCTGGGCATCGGTAGCGGTTTCCATATTCATGGCGCAAATCTGAAAACCACGATGGCGCACTACGCGCAGCACGCGCTCTAACGTTTCCGGGTTGAAGCGAGCCTGCACGGCGACCTGATGTTGCATCATGATAATTTCTCCAGCATTTGTGCGTTACTGGCACCGGGTGGTACCAATGGCCAGACATTCTCAAGCTCGTCGATTGAGACATGAAGCAGATAGGGCCCCTCGCTGGACAGCATGGTGTCGAGTGCCGCTTCAACCTGGTCTTTACGGGTGATGTGTTGGCCTGGGATGCCGAAGGCGCTAGCTAACACGAGGAAATCGGGGTTATCGGTAAGGGTTGTTTCGCTGTAGCGTTCGTTGAAGAACAACTGCTGCCACTGGCGAACCATCCCCAAACGCTGGTTATCCAGTAACAGGATTTTCAGCGGTAATTGTTTACGCTTAACGGTGCCCAGTTCCTGAACGTTCATCATGAACGAGCCGTCACCCGAGACGCAGATAACCGTATCGTTGGGACGCGCAACCTGCGCACCCACCGCTGCGGGTAATCCAAATCCCATGGTGCCTAAGCCGCTCGAGGTGATGAAATTTTCCGGGCGGGTGTAGGTCATGTGCTGTGCGGACCACATCTGATGCTGACCGACATCGGTGGTGACCACGCTGTTAGCCGGTTTACGATCCGACAACTGCTTTAACAGCAATGGCGCGTAGATTGCTTCGCCCGGGTGGTCGTAACGCCAGGCATTTTCTGTGCGCATCTGCGCCGTATGTTCACGCCATTTGTCGATCGACAAAGACTGCTGCAGTGCTGGCAATAAAGCATTCAGGTCGCCCTGCAGTGTCACATGAGCCTGACGCAGTTTGTGCATTTCGGCGGGGTCGATATCCATGTGGATCACTTTCGCATTCGGCGCAAACGTATTCAGCTTACCGGTCACACGGTCATCAAAGCGGGCGCCCACTGCGATAAGTAAATCGCACTCTTGAACGGCCAGATTAGCGGCTTTCGTCCCGTGCATACCCAACATACCCAGATAGTACGAGTAATCAGCATCCACCGCGCCGAGGCCTTTCAGTGTGCAGGTTGCAGGCATTTGAGTGACGTCGATAAACTCCCGCATAGCCGGAACCGCCTGCGCCATGCCTACGCCACCGCCGATATACAGGATGGGTTGCTGCGCCAGCGCCAGCATCTGCCGGGCTTCTTCTACTTCCGAGTAAGGGAAAGCATCTTCCGTTTCAACCGTGGAAAAATGGGGCTCCAGATCGCCCATTGCGAGCTGGATATCTTTAGGAATGTCGATCAGGACCGGACCCGGACGGCCTGAGTTTGCCACCTCAAAGGCTTCTGCCATTACGCGTGGCAGTTCTTCCAGAGACTGCACCAAAAAGCTGTGCTTGGTGCAGGCTAGTGACAAACCCAGAACGTCCACTTCCTGAAACGCATCTGTACCAATCAGGGGCAACGCCACCTGACCGGTGATTGCCACAACAGGAACGGAATCGAGTAACGCATCAGCCAGGCCGGTGATCAGGTTAGTCGCCCCAGGACCGGAAGTCGCCATACAAACGCCGGTTTTCCCCGTGGCTCGGGCGAAACCAATCGCCGCCATTGCCGCGCCCTGCTCGTGTCGGCACAACAGATGTTCCACGCCGCCGTCATACAGTGCATCGTAAATCGGCATAATTGCGCCTCCTGGATATCCGAACACCATCTCGACTCCCTGCGCGCGCAACGCATGTACTACCCACTGTGCCCCATTCATAGTCAGTTCCCCGTCATACTTCGAGAGAAACAGTATTTTATGCTAGTCATCATTATCTGCTCCTCGTTTAAGTTTTTAAGTCATAAAAAAACCCCCGGACCTTTCGGTGCGGGGGTCTTAGTTCGTTAAGGCTTGTTTTTTAAGCCTTTCCTCGTCCAAGTGCAGCCCCGCACGGTGGGATAATAATCACCACCACGCTAATTACGACTAGGCTAATCACTTGTAGAAGGGCTTTCATATTCAGTTATTTTTGCATCTTGTTCGAAGGAATACCTAAAGAGGTAACACAGATATTGATTTGAAGACAAGGAATATTTACGGCGCATTCATTTGGCTAACGAATCGTTTTGTTAAAAATGATTGTTTTATATAAGAAAGTTATAAAATGAAGATTTTTCATTATTTTTTTCAATCTGGCGTCAGGTGATACACCGGCTTACTTCGAGTTGCGAGCGTGATTCAAGCATTATGCAAACATTGCATAATGTCTTAAAAAAACGTGAAAGCGCCTCGTAATGCTACAAATTGCTGCTAAAAAACGAAAAATAATCCAGGCATAGTGACATCAAAAGGAGACGTTCATGTCACTGTCTGTTGTTTATACCCGCGCTGCTTTAGGAGTGCAGGCTCCGCTCATCTCTGTTGAGGTTCATTTGAGTAACGGTCTCCCAGGCTTAACACTTGTCGGGCTGCCCGAAACGACAGTGAAAGAAGCCCGAGATCGCGTTCGTAGCGCCATTATCAATAGTGGTTATACCTTTCCGGCAAAAAAGATAACCATCAACCTGGCGCCTGCAGACTTGCCCAAAGAAGGCGGGCGATATGATTTACCTATCGCTATAGCGCTTCTCACCGCCTCTGAGCAACTTAACGCCCCCAGACTGAACACGTACGAGTTTGTGGGCGAACTAGCGCTTACAGGTGCGTTACGTGGCGTTCCAGGCGCAATCTCCGGGGCGTTAGCCGCCTTACAGGCGGGAAGAGAGATTATCGTTGCTGCCGAGAATGCATCAGAGGTCAGCCTGATCGAGAAAAAGGGTTGCCTGATTGCCAATCACCTACAAGAAGTCTGTGCTTTTCTCGAAGGCCGTCATGAGCTTGCCGAGCCCGAGGAAAATCGTCTAGTGGTATCAGACTCTCTTGACGACCTGAGCGATATCATTGGCCAGGATCAGGGAAAGCGTGCGCTGGAAATCACTGCGGCCGGTGGTCATAACCTTCTGCTTATCGGGCCGCCGGGGACAGGAAAAACGATGCTGGCAAGTCGACTGAACGGTCTGCTCCCACCACTAAATAATCAGGAAGCGCTTGAGAGTGCCGCAATCATAAGTCTGGCGAATTCAATATCATTGAAGAAGCAATGGAAGAGACGACCGTTTCGTTCTCCTCATCATAGCGCCTCACTCTGTGCGATGGTCGGCGGCGGCTCTATTCCTGAGCCCGGTGAAATCTCTTTAGCTCATAACGGAATTCTTTTTCTTGATGAGTTACCGGAGTTTGAACGACGGGTTCTGGATGCATTACGTGAGCCTATCGAGTCCGGACAGATCCACATTTCGCGTACACGAGCGAAGATTAGCTACCCCGCGCAGTTTCAGCTCATTGCCGCCATGAATCCAAGCCCATCAGGGCATTATCAGGGCAATCACAACCGGAGTACGCCTGAACAGACGCTTCGCTACCTGGGGAGGTTGTCAGGGCCCTTCCTTGACCGTTTTGATTTGTCTCTGGAGATCCCGCTGCCACCACCGGGAGTGCTTAGCCAGACAAACTCTACGGGTGAAACCAGCGTGACCGTGCGGGAAAGAGTGATCATTGCACAGGCACGACAGTTGAAGCGCCAAAATAAGCTCAATGCACGTCTCGATAACGCCGAGATTCGCCAGCGTTGTCGTTTGTCAGAGGAGGATTCCCGTTGGCTAGAAGAGACGTTAACGCGGCTTGGGCTTTCAGTGCGGGCCTGGCAACGCTTATTGAAGGTCGCACGCACTATTGCAGATTTGGAGAGTTGTGGAGATATCGAGAGGAGGCATTTGCAAGAAGCATTAAGCTATCGCGCGATAGATCGTCTGCTGCTGCATCTGCAAAAGATGCTGACGTAAAAAAGGGGCCTAAGCCCCTTTCTCATTATATCAATCGTCCGATTCGGTGTAGTCTTCTGCGCCTTCTACCTGTGGCTTACCGCCAGACAGTGTATGAAAACGCTTTGGTCGCTTAATACGACCCATGTACTTGATCCACACACGTTCTATTTCAGATTCCGGCTCACGTTCCCCACGGCAAACGGCAACAAACTGTTTTTCGTCTTCCGTTGCAGGCTCACGTTTCCCCAGATCTAACTCGTTAAAAGCGTAACCATGACGTTCAAGCAGTTGCGCTTCTTTAATGGTGAAGTCACCATGACGAGAGAACCCACGCGGATAATTTTTATTGTCAAAAAAACGATTAGTCGTCGTAAAGCTTTCCGCCATCCTACACGCTCCTAATTCTTTGGCCGAGCTATTTATGGCGCGGAGTATTAGTTACGCTTGACAGAGTGTAAAACAAAAGATTTAAATCATAACGACAAATAATTTTGCGGAGAAAGATGTGGATACGGAATTGCTAAAAACTTTCCTCGAAGTGAGCAGAACGCGTCACTTCGGGCGGGCAGCAGAAGCGCTTTATCTGACGCAATCAGCCGTCAGTTTTCGTATTCGCCAGCTAGAAAACCAGCTTGGTGTGAATCTTTTTACCCGTCATCGCAACAATATTCGCTTAACTGCTGCCGGGGAAAAGCTCCTCCCTTACGCAGAAACATTGATGAACACCTGGCAGGCCGCGCGAAAAGAAGTCGCCCACACCTCGCGATACAATGAGTTTTCCATTGGGGCCAGCGCGTCTTTGTGGGAATGCATGCTAAGTCAGTGGCTTACCCGTTTATACCGATCACATGATAATTTGCAGTTTGAGGCCAGGATCGCACAGAGACAATCGCTTGTGAAGCAGCTGCATGAGCGCCAGTTGGATCTTTTGATTACTACCGAAGCCCCTAAAATGGATGAGTTTAGCAGTCAGATCCTTGGACAGTTTAGTCTCGCACTCTATGCCTCTGCGCCTTCAATGATGAAAGCGGATCTGACCTATTTGCGCCTGGAATGGGGACCTGATTTTCAGCAGCACGAAACGGGTTTGATTGCAGCAGATGATGTCCCGGCTCTGACAACGAGTTCAGCTGAGATGGCTTGTCAGCAATTAGCGACTCTTAAAGCATGCACCTGGTTGCCCGCTCGTTGGGCCGATAAGAAGCCCAATTTGCACACTGTTACGGATTCAACAACGCTACCCAGACCGCTTTACGCCGTTTGGCTTCAGAACAGTGATAAGCAGGTGCAAATAAAGGATCTTTTAAAAATCAATGTGATGGATTGATAGCTGAAGGCTTGCAAGGATGCAGGTTTTGGGGATTTCGAAACAAAAAAAATCCTTTGCCTAAGCAAAGGATTATATATGGCAGGGGCGGAGAGACTCGAACTCGCGACACCCGGTTTTGGAGACCGGTGCTCTACCAACTGAGCTACGCCCCTAAATTTTCTTACTATTAAGCCTGCTTGTTTAGCAGGCTTAATTTTTATAATAAGTGGCGGAACGGACGGGACTCGAACCCGCGACCCCCTGCGTGACAGGCAGGTATTCTAACCGACTGAACTACCGCTCCACCGAAGACTGCTGTAACCACCGGATTTATGCACCGGCTTACTACTTAATTTGATGCCTGGCAGTTCCCTACTCTCACATGGGGAGACCCCACACTACCATCGGCGCTACGGCGTTTCACTTCTGAGTTCGGCATGGGGTCAGGTGGGACCACCGCGCTAAAGCCGCCAGGCAA
>NZ_JBWLAQ010000014.1:0-53948 GCF_056490165.1 Lelliottia sp. GFLA7
TAGTAAGCCGGTGCATAAATCCGGTGGTTACAGCAGTCTTCGGTGGAGCGGTAGTTCAGTCGGTTAGAATACCTGCCTGTCACGCAGGGGGTCGCGGGTTCGAGTCCCGTCCGTTCCGCCACTTATTTAAAGCCCTGAGCTAACGCTCAGGGCTTTTTTTTTGCCTGTTGTTTGAGTTTTTTCATCACCAAAATCTCGGTTGTGAATCTCAGTAAACAAGATTACTTGGCATGTTCAATGCCGAGTGGGGTATTTATGAAGCAGCCTCAAATCTCTTATCTTTCCAGCGGAATTTGTTTTACATGCTCACTTAGAAAGTCGATAAAGGCGCGAATACGAGTACTTACCGCTCGGTCACTGTAATATACCGCACTGAATGGCATCTCAACCGGTAGACGTTTGTCTGCCAATATCTCAACGAGATCTCCCTTCTCTAACTCTTTATTAATCATATAGTCTGATAAACAGGCAATACCGTTGCCGCTGAGGCAAAGCTGTTTTAACGTCTCTCCACTATTAGAGGATAACCCGCTGATAATCTCATGTGGTTGTCCGTCGCTGCCGGCGATAGGCCAGGTATTCAGCGATACAGGTTCAGTAAAGCCAAGGCATACATGGCGTTTAAGGTCTTCCACGTTAGTGGGGTTCCCGTAGCGGGCAATGTAACTGGGTGAGGCAATCATTTTTCGGTAGCTAGTAAAGAGAGGCCGTGCGCGCAGGCTTGAGTCAGTCAGTGTACCGGCGCGAATCGCTACATCTACTTTACGTTCAATCAGGTTGATAAAAGTCTCGGACGAAACAAGCGACAGCGACACTTCCGGATAACGCTCACGGAAAGGTTTCACTAGCGGCAGCAAAAAGTGCAAGACGACAGGTGTAGCAGCATCGATCCGCAGTAGACCTCGAGGTGTGCTCCTGGTTTCGATAATTTCTGTTTCTGCGGCGGCCATCTCCTGCAAGATAGATTGAACGCGACGAAAATATCGCTCACCTTCTTCCGTAAGGCTCAGTTGTCGCGTGGTGCGATTTAATAAACTCACCCCAAGTTTCATTTCCAACTTTTTTACCGAACGACTGATGGCTGAATTAGCCTGACCCAGTTGCACCGCTGCCCGACTGAAGCTCCCGCTTTCTACCACCGCCACAAAGATAACCAGCTCTTCTGACGTTGCTTTCATTGTTGCACCATCCGCAAAATTCCATTCATGTTATGACTTTTTTTGATAGTAATACACTCACGTCCGCTTCATGTCATCATGATCCGTAAACTTCACTGCGCAACTCCATATGAGCCTCCTGAAAATGAAGACCCGTTCGAAAATTAAGTCGTAAATGTCCCGGATTGATGAGCTTTAGTAAGCGCTTGCTTACAAAATCAGAAACAGGTTTATGAGTAATTGCGTTGAAAGTGTGAGCTAAAGTCCCTATAACATTAGAACCCGCCAGTATTTCGGCCGGGTCCATGTAATAGAGGTCGTTTCTAAAAGTGCGAAAAAATACCTATGCTATGCGCTATATCGCCGGACAACCCGCGGAGAGAATTTGGCCTCCGGGATCCTTTGCGAGCATTGGTCAGGCATTGCCTGCTGGTGCACCGCTAAGCAGCGATGAAAAAATCCGCGTACTGGTATGGAACATTTTTAAGCAACAGCGCGCCGAATGGTTATCCGTCCTGAAGAATTTCGGCAAAGATGCGCATCTGGTCTTATTACAAGAGGCGCAGACCACACCTGAGTTAGTCCGTTTTGCGACGACCAACTATCTGGCCGCCGATCAGGTTCCCGCATTTGTCTTGCCTCAGCATCCGTCAGGCGTCATGACACTCTCGGCTGCACACCCTGTCTATTGTTGTCCATTGCGTGAACGTGAGCCCATTTTACGCCTGGCTAAATCGGCGTTGGTCACGGTCTATCCTTTGCCGGATACCCGTTTACTGATGGTCGTGAATATTCATGCTGTGAATTTTAGTCTGGGCGTGGATGTCTACAGTAAACAGCTACTTCCGATTGGCGATCAGATAGCGCACCACAGTGGACCGATTATTATGGCGGGCGATTTCAATGCCTGGAGTCGGCCGCGAATGAATGCCCTTTATCGCTTTGCGCGTGAAATGTCTCTGCGTGAAGTTCGCTTTACCGATGACCAGCGCCGTAAAGCGTTTGGTCGTCCGCTTGATTTTGTGTTCTATCGGGGCCTGAACGTGCACGAAGCTTCCGTGTTGGTCACCCGTGCCTCCGATCACAATCCCCTACTCGTTGAATTCAGTCCCGGCAAACCTGATAAGTAATGGTGAGTCAGGTCTGCCGTCGGGCAGGCCTACGGAGGTGCTGCCCTTTATTTTTCAATCAAAAGGACAGTACGATGACAACACAATCCCATCATGACAACGTAGAAAAACAGTTTGGCTCACAGGCGAAGGCCTATCTGACCAGCGCCGTACATGCATCTGGCAACGACTTGGTGCGTCTTGGCGAGCGACTGGCCGCATTTCCCCGGGCTCATGTTCTCGATTTAGGTTGCGGGGCAGGACACGCGAGCTTTGTTGCGGCGCAGCACGTTGCAAAAGTGACAGCATATGACTTATCCAGCCAAATGCTTGAGGTGGTTAGTCACGCGGCAAAAGACAAAGGGCTGAGTAACATAACGACCCAGCAGGGGTATGCCGAATCGCTGCCTTTAACCGATGAGTCATTTGATATTGTTATCAGCCGCTATTCTGCTCACCACTGGCACGATGTCGGCCTGGCGTTACGCGAAATCAAACGTGTGCTGAAGCCCGGCGGTATTTTTATCATCATGGATATTATGTCCCCGGGACACCCGGTACGTGACGTTTGGCTCCAGACTGTTGAAGCCTTGCGTGACACCTCGCATGTGCGCAACTATTCCAGCGGCGAGTGGTTTTCAATGATGACAGACGCGGGATTAATTTCACGATCGTTGGTGACTGACCGCTTGCCTCTTGAGTTCACCTCCTGGATTGCGCGTATGCGCACACCTGAGGCGTTACGCCAGGCGATTAGGTTGTATCAGGAAAGTGCTTCTGCGGACGTGAGAGCGTACTTTGAGCTTCAGGAGGACGGTTCGTTCACCAGCGATACGATCCTGGCCGAGGCACATAAAGCAGGATAAACAAAAAAGGCACCGGGGGAATCGGTGCCTTTTCATTAAGGATTGAGCTATCAGGAGTCTGGCGTTGCGCTATTTTTCACAAACAGCGTCAACTGATCGCCAGGTTGCAGATTTCCGGTATCATCGTTCCAGCGCATCACATCTTTGATGTTCACGCCGTGAGTCTTCGCGATACTGGACAGCGAATCGCCTTTGCGTACGCGATAAGTAATGCTATCGCTGTTGCGGGCAAGACGCTGTGCACTGCTACCTGCACCAATCGTCAGATTCTGACCCACTTTCAGACTAGAACCGCGCAGATTATTCCACTGCTGCAGATCTTTTGTGTTCACGCCAAGACGTGAAGCGATGCCTGAAAGTGTATCGCCAGATCTAACCTTGTAGCTACGACTCGTCACAGAGGAAACGTCAGCGATCAGCGTAGACTGAACGGCAGCAATTTCACCTGAGGCTAAAGACTCGCGTAACTGCTCTGCATGCTTCTGCGGAACAAGAACGTACTGTGGCCCATTTGCGCCCAGTGTGGAGCCTTTAATGCCTGCATTAAAGGTCTTAAGCTTCTTAACCGGAATTCCCGTCATATCAGCAACCTGTTTCATATCAACTGGGCTGCTGAGGCTAACTCTGGCCAACGCACGACTTTCATCGGATGTAGGCAGTTGTACGCCATAACGTTTACTGTTTTTGAGTATATCGCTCAAAGCCAGCATTTTCGGTACGTAAAGCTTGGTTTCCTGAGGCAGAGAGAGAGACCAAAAATCGGTAGGTTTACCACGCGATTTGTTCGCTTTCATTGCTTTCAGTACACGACCTTCACCGCTGTTATACGCTGCGACTGTGAGTAACCAGTCACCGTCAAACATCTTATTCAGACGTTGCATCATGTCGAGAGCGGCAGTCGTTGAAGCGACTACATCACGACGCGCATCGTAGCTGCGGGTCTGTTTCAATCCATAATTGCGCCCAGTGCTCGGAATGATCTGCCAAATGCCTGCAGCATTGGCGCCAGACGTCGCGTGCGGGTCAAAAGCGCTCTCCACTATGGGTAGTAGTACCAGTTCCATAGGCATGTTACGTTTCTTAACTTGCCCTGCTATCCAGTACATATACGGCTCTGCCCGTAAAGTTACATCGTGGAGATAGCTCTTATTTCTCAAATACTTCTGTTTCTGATCGCGAATCCGGGTGTTTTCCGGAATTCCCATCTTCAGCTCGTCGCTAATAGAGGCCCACAAGTCCTGATCCTGCGCAAATGATGTCCCATCGTCCATCCATCGCGCCTGACTTGTAAACTTCCCTGCTTCCCCTTGACCAGCTGCAGAAAGGCTCTGTGCGTGCTGCTGAACGTTACCAGTATTCTGAGAAGACTGGCACCCAGCGAGCAGGACAGAGGCGAGTAATATCGCTTTTGCCTTCATGTGTGTGTCAATAGTTGCTTAAAAGACGAGCGATAATAACGGCGAAATTTTGAAAAGGCAACCCGCAATTGTTAGAAGTTATCTTTCTTTGACCGTAACCATGCAAAACGTTGTTCAGGTTGTTGCAATTTTGTTTCTTGGTTAATTTTGTTAATTAAATCAATATCATCAGTTCTTAAAAATAAATTTATTTCCCGCTCATTTTTGAGAATTACAGGCAGTGTACTTAGGTTTTTTGCCCGTAACTCCTTCACTTTGTGGTAATAATCCTGAATCGCACGATCCTCAGGAAGGATGCTCGCCTCAAACTTCATGTTTGCTAATGTATACTCATGAGCGCAACAAATGATGGTTTCTTCAGGCAGTGCGTTAATCTTTTGGAAAGACTTATACATTTGCTCAGGCGTCCCTTCAAAAAGCCGTCCGCAACCGGCAGAAAACATCGTGTCCCCACAAAAAAGATAAGGAGAGCTGTAGAAACAAATGTGTCCTGAAGTGTGACCCGGTGTAGCAAATACAGAAAATTCCCACTCCAGTATGAGGACATTTTGCCCCTCTTCGACTACGCAGGTGGTTCCCTTATTTTGCGTCTCCTGCGGTCCATATACCTCAAGATGAGGGAATTTTGCGCGCAGAGCAGGAACGCCGCCAACATGATCGTTATGATGATGCGTCAGTAAAATGGCCTCAGGCTGCCAGCCATTTTCTTCAATCGCTTTCAGCACTGGAGCCGCTTCACCAGGATCGACAATAACGCAGCGATCTTTATCGTCCGCTAAAACCCAGATGTAGTTGTCCTGAAATGCGGGAATACTGATAAGATTCATAAATTACCTCTCATAACCTAGCGAGTGTTTTGATGAAGCCGGCAAGGATACCTCAGATTGTCTCTGCACCAGAACATTGGGCACAATTGCCTAAGGGTGAATATTTTCGCGACGCGCTTGAGCGTCAGCTCAAACCCTGGCTCGCAAAAATGTACGGTTTTCACCTGCTCAAGATTGGCAATCTCAGCGCGGAAATCAATACCGAAAGCTGTGCTATCTCCCATCAGGTGAATGTTTCGCTAGCTGGTCAACCCATTCAGGTTAAGGCAGATCCGCTGCATTTACCCTTTGCTGAAAAATCCGTTGATGCCTGTCTGCTGGCAAATACGCTGCCGTGGTGTAGCGATCCGCATCGTCTTTTGCGAGAGGCTGACCGCGTGTTAATCGATGATGGATGGCTGATATTGAGTGGTTTTAACCCGATGAGCCTGATGGGACTGCGCAAACTGGTGCCTGTTTTGCGGCGGAAAGTCCCGTACAACAGCCGGATGTTTACGTTCACACGGCAGCTTGACTGGCTCTCGTTACTGAATTTTGAAGTCATGCATTACAGCGGTTTTCAGGTATTACCCTGGACGCAAGAGGGAGGGAAAATGCTAACCACGCACTTTCCGGCGCTGGGCTGCATGCAGCTTATTGTCGCGCGTAAGCGGACCATTCCTCTTACGCTTAATCCGATGAAACAGAGCAAAGCGAAATCCCAGATTCGTCAGGCCGTGGGCGCAACGCGACATTTTCGCAAACCGTAATCAGGAACCCGGCTGATAACCCACGTCTTCTTGAATGGGATTCATCGCGGCCGCGCGCGCAAGTTCGTCGCAGCGTTCGTTTTCCGGGTGTCCCGCATGGCCTTTTACCCATTCCCATTTAATGGTGTGATGGCTCAACGCCGCATCCAGGCGCTTCCAGAGATCCACATTTTTGACCGGTTTCTTATCTGCGGTTTTCCATCCGCGCTTCTTCCAGTTATGAATCCACTGCGTAATCCCCTGGCGCACGTATTGGCTGTCCGTGCTGATGACCACATCACAATCTTCTTTTAACGCTTCCAGCGCGACGATGGCCGCCATCAGCTCCATGCGATTATTGGTGGTCAGGTGATAACCTTCATTAAAGGTTTTTTCATGTCCGCGATAACGCAAAATAGCACCGTAGCCGCCAGGCCCCGGATTGCCGAGGCAAGATCCATCGGTGAAAATTTCTACCTGCTTAGTCATCTCTGGTAGACTTCCTGTATTTGAAACGATCAGTAAAACGACGAGTCTGACATAAATGACTGATATGAGCACTGCAATTACACGACAGATCGTTCTCGATACTGAAACCACCGGTATGAATCAGATTGGCGCGCACTACGAAGGTCACAAGATCATTGAGATCGGTGCCGTTGAGGTGATTAACCGTCGTCTGACTGGCAGAAATTTCCATGTTTATCTCAAGCCCGATCGTCTGGTGGATCCGGAAGCGTTTGGCGTTCACGGTATTGCCGATGAATTCTTGTTAGACAAACCCACGTTTGCGGACGTAGCGGATGAGTTTATCGAGTACATCAATGGGGCAGAACTTGTCATCCATAACGCCTCGTTCGATATCGGCTTTATGGATTATGAGTTCAGCAAGCTCAACCGTAACATCCCGAAAACAAACACCTTCTGCAAGGTGACCGACAGCCTGGCACTGGCGAGAAAAATGTATCCGGGCAAACGTAACAGCCTTGATGCGCTCTGCTCGCGTTATGAAATAGACAACAGCAAACGAACGCTGCACGGCGCATTGCTCGATGCCCAGATTCTGGCTGACGTCTATCTGCTCATGACGGGCGGTCAGACGTCGATGGCTTTCAGCACTGAAAGCGATTCTCAGCAGCAGGCCAACGGCGGAATTCAACGCGTTGTGCGACAAGACAGCCGACTACGCGTCATTTTAGCCAGTGAAGAAGAGCTGGCAGAGCATGAGTCGCGTCTCGATATCGTCCAGAAGAAAGGTGGAAGCTGCCTGTGGCGGGCATAAATCAGCTTTAAACCCTTTAAACCTGGCGCACGGGTGATTTTTGCAGCAACTGATTCAAATGTTGAGAAAAAGCGTTGACGGGATCGAAGGCAAACCGTAATATTCGCCTCGTTCCCAAGGGAACAATGCGGAGCGGTAGTTCAGTCGGTTAGAATACCTGCCTGTCACGCAGGGGGTCGCGGGTTCGAGTCCCGTCCGTTCCGCCACATTAGAAAGCCTGAATCAGAAATGATTCAGGCTTTCGTCATTTAAGCCCTATCACGTCTCTTATCTTTCCCTCAGCTTTGTTAGCTAAAAGTTAATGCTAGTGGTGCAATTAATTAACAATTGTGCGATTTCAGTGCGTCTTTCGCACCTTTTTTGTGCAACTGTATGTGCCAACTCATTTGCAAACATGACTTTTTGTAACTGCTTTGTAAAAAATAATCCTCCGATAATCATTAGCTTACTCACTGTTTTCCAGAAAGTTCCTGAACCAATCATTTATTGGTTCGTTAATTGCTTAATCATATAGGCGATAAGTACTTATCTATATCAATAGCTTATCGTTAATAACTATAAAGCAATGATGAAAGCAGGCGAACCATTATGGAAAAAGCGTCACGGTTTCTGGCAAATTCCAGCACTGCGCTTGAGCAGTTGCGTGGTCTCATCCATCAGCACGAGTCAACACCAGGCATTCCGCTGCCCACTGAACGTGAATTGGCGGAAACACTCAGCGTAGGGCGACGTGAAATTCGTCGTGCGCTGGACGTGCTGGAAGAAGAGGGGCGCATCTGGCGCAAGCAGGGCAAAGGGACCTTTATTGGTCCGGCTGCACCTGTTGAACCGCTGGCACTTCAGGGTTTAGTGCAACAAACCAATTTGCTGGAAGTCATGGAAGCCCGTCTGCAGCTCGAACCGGGCCTGGCCCGACTTGCGGCACTGCGTGCCACCAGGGAAAACCTCGCGCTCATGCAGCGCATGCTGGAACGCATCAATAAGGTCAGCCCGGATGACCGCGATCTTAACGAACTCTGGGACAGCGCCTTTCACCGCGCTATCGCGGAGGCCGCCGGAAATCGCTTGATGCTGGGGCTGTTCGACGCCATTGATGCCGTCCGCCGGGAGCCCGGCTGGCAGCATTTACGCGAACTAGCCCGAACGCCGGAGCGCGTTGACAGCTACAACGACCATCACGACAAAATCATGACGGCGATAATCAATCGCCAACCCAATGAAGCCGCGGCCGCCATGCGCGAACACTTGCTCAGCCTGCAAACCGCCCTGATTCAGGCCATCAACCTTGAGGATGATTCCCTGTTATGACGACGATCCCTTTTAAGGAGGCCGCGCCGGTCCTTCGCCTGCACAATCTCAACGTGAAATTTGCCGGCTCGCCGGTCAGCGTGCTCGACGGTATTTCCCTGACGGTCAAATCGGGTGAAACCCTGGCGCTGGTGGGCGAATCCGGGTGCGGAAAAAGCATCACCTCCCTGGCGCTGATGGGGCTGTTGCCAGCCAGCGCGCAAATCGTGAGCGGAGAAATGCAGTTCCGCCGCCACGATCTGCGCAAGCTCTCGCCCCGGGAATACGCCGATCTGCGCGGGAGCGAGCTGGCGATGATTTTCCAGGAACCCATGACCTCGCTAAACCCGGCCTTCACTCTGGGCGATCAGCTCAGCGAAGCGGTTATACGCCATCAGAAAATGTCCCCTTCAGACGCCATGGCAGTGGCGCTGCAAATTCTGGAAAAAGTGCAAATTCCTGCGCCAGAAATGCGTCTGAAATCGTATCCCCATCAGCTTTCGGGCGGGATGCGCCAGCGTGTGATGATTGCGATGGCGCTTATCAATCACCCGCGTCTGCTCATCGCCGACGAACCGACGACCGCACTGGATGTCACCATTCAGGCGCAAATTCTGAGCCTGCTGAACACCCTGAAAGCCGAAACCGGCACTGCGGTATTAATGATCACTCACGATCTGGGCGTCGTGGCAGAAGTCGCGCAGCAGGTGGCGGTGATGTATGCAGGACAAGTAGTAGAGCAGGGAAGCGTCGAGGCGATATTTGCCGATCCGCAGCATCCTTACACCATTGGTTTAATGGGTTCCATTCCCTCGCTCGGTGCGCGTAAAGGCCAGCTTTCCACCATTCCAGGAGCCGTACCGCTGCCGGAATTTATGCCTAAAGGCTGTCGTTTCGCCACTCGCTGCCCGTTCGCGCAAACCCGCTGTCACGATGAAAAACCTGTGCTGAACACCCTGGGCGCGGGGCATCAGGTCGCCTGTTTCCGCGTCCCCCTTGAGCAACATATCGCGCTGGGAGAAATCGCATGACCGTACCCATTCTTGAAGCTCGCGATCTGAGCAAACTTTTTCCCGGCCCTAAAAAGCTCTTCGCGCCCGCAAAATTTGTGACGGCGGTCGACAGGGTTTCGCTCTCGGTAATGCCGGGCGAAACGCTGGCTATCGTCGGTGAGTCCGGCTCCGGAAAGTCCACCCTTGGACGCTTGCTCCTGCGTTTACTCGCGGCCAGCGAAGGTCGTGTTTTTTATCAGGGCGAAGAGATCACCCAGGCTTCAGGTTCGCGTCTGAACCAGCTGCGCCGCGAGCTGCAAATCATCTTTCAGGATCCGTTTGCCTCGCTGAATCCGCGCATGACGGTGGAGCAAATCGTCGGTGAACCGCTGTGGTTGCACCAGAACATGAAAAAAGCCGACCGCCAGTATCGCGTGGCGGAACTGCTCAAAACCGTCGGATTACCTGCCGCCTGGGCCGGACGTTATCCACATGAGTTTTCCGGCGGCCAGCGCCAGCGCATCGGCATTGCGCGTGCGCTCGCGTCAGGGCCAAAACTGTTGCTCGGCGATGAGCCGGTGTCGGCGCTGGATGTTTCCGTGCAGGCACAGGTCGTGAATTTACTGGAAAGCCTGAAGCATCAGTTGGGCCTGACGATGGTGATTGTGGCGCACGGTCTGGCGGTGATCCGCCATATGAGCGACCGCGTGGCGGTCATGTACCTCGGGCAAATCGTTGAGCTGGCGACCGTCGATGAAATTTTTGACGCACCGCTACACCCATACACTCAGGCGTTGATTGCTTCCGCACCGCAAATGCAGCCGGGCGCGCAGCGCACTACGCCGCTATTACAAGGGGATTTGCCGAACCCGGCAAACCCGCCAACGGGATGTCGATTCCACACCCGCTGTCCTTACGTCACGGATGAATGCCGCCAGGTAGAACCTATCGATCAGGTTTTGGAAGGTGGACGTCAGGTCGCCTGCCATCGCTGGCAGGAGATCAATCGCGATCGCAGTGTTATCCAGATAGCACCGCCATCCGCAGCCTTTTTGCGCCGCCGCGCGCTGTTCGAACATGCGGCAACTCACTCGTCTCTTCCAGCAAGGAACTCATGATAATGACAATGCGTAATTCTCTTTTGACCGTACTGGGAAGTGTAATGTTGCTTGGTGCGGCCGTTCCCGCGCACTCAGAAAGCGTCCTGCGAATCGGACTGGGCGCTGACCCGGATATGCTCGATCCGCATCTGGCGCGCACCTACTATGGCCGCTTCGTGTTTGCCTCTCTGTGCGACAGGCTGGTGGACGTGGATGAAAATCTGAAAGTGGTGCCGGGCCTGGCGAAAGACTGGTCGTGGAGCGATGACAATAAAACGCTGACCATGAATTTGCGTGAAGGCGTGACCTTCCACGATGGCGAAAAGTTTGATGCGAAAGCCGCGAAATACAACCTCGACCGCGCATTAACGCTGAAAGGCTCGCTGCGTAAAAGCGAAATTTCGTCTATCGAATCCGTCGAAGTAAAAAGCCCAACTCAAATTGCGATTCACCTGAAAACGCCAGACGCCGCGCTGCTGATGCAGCTAACCGACCGTGCAGGGGCGATGATGGCGCCAGAAGCGGCAGCGAAGCCTGATTTTGCCGCGCATCCGGTGTGCTCCGGGCCTTACAAATTCGATAGCCGCGTTTCGCAGGATCGCATCGTTCTGAGTCGTTTCGACAATTACTGGAATAAAGGCGCGTATCACTTCGACAAAATCATCTATCTGCCGATCCCGGATGCCTCTGTGCGCCTGGCGAACCTGCGCGCGGGCGATCTGGATCTGACCGAAGGCGTGGCGGCAAGCGACGTTAAAACGGTCGAAGCGGACAGCAAGCTGGCGCTGGCAAAAGTCACCGGGCTGGGATATCAGGGCATCACGTTCAACATCAACAACGGCAAAGTCCCGGCGAACGATCCGTTCAAAGACGCCCGCGTACGTGAGGCGTTCTCGCTGGCGATTGACCGCGATGCGCTGAATCAGGTGGTGTTTGAAGGGCTGTACACCCCGGCAAACCAGGCGTTCTCACCGGTCAGCCCCTACCACGTCAACGTGCCCGTCCCGGCGCGCGACGTTGAGAAATCAAAATCACTGCTGAAAGCGGCAGGCATTAACGCTCCGCTTAATGTGAATCTGCTGGTGCCAAACAACCCAACCTCGCAGCAGGTGGGCCAGGTCTTACAGGCGATGGTGGCGGAAGCGGGCTTTAATCTGAATCTGCAAATGACCGAATTCGCTACGCTGCTGGATCGCCAGCAAAGCGGCGATTATCAGCTGAGCTTCTCCGGCTGGTCTGGTCGCCCGGATCCGGACGGCAGCATCTACGGCTTTATTAACAGCAAAGGCAACCTGAACGACGGTCGGTACAGCAACGCGCAGGTGGATGAATGGCTGACTCAGGCTCGTTTGAATACCGATCCTGCGGCGCGCCAGCCGTTGTACGACAAGGTGGTCAAACAGCTGCAAACGGATATGCCGATCGCTTACCTCTATTTTGAGCCACGTATTTTCGGTCTGAATAAAAGCGTGCAAGGCTTCAAACCGTATCCGGACGGCATCGTGCGTCTGGCGGGCTTAACGCTTGCGAAGTAACGAGGGTGTGAGGAGAAACCATGCTGGAACTGATTTGTAAACGCCTGCTGCTGGCGATCCCAACGTTACTGCTGGTCAGCATGATGGTTTTCGGGCTGCAAAAATTGCTGCCCGGCGATCCGCTCATCGCCATGGCAGGAGAAGAGCGTGACCCGGTGGTCATCGCTCAGCTGCGTGCGGAACTGAACCTGGATGCGCCGTTGCCGGTGCAGTATTTCGACTGGCTGACGCGCGCGTTGCAGGGCGATCTTGGTGTCTCCTTACGTACACATGAACCGGTGACACAGCTGATTGCCAGCAAATTGCCGGTCACGATGGAGCTGTCATTGCTGGCGATGATCATCGCGCTGGTGTTTGGTATCGGCATGGGGATCCTCGCGGCGGTCAACAAAAACACCTGGGTCGATCACGGGGCAAACTTTGTGGCGATCTCCGGGATCTCGATACCGCACTTTTGGCTGGGGATCTTGTTGATCCTGGTGTTCTCGGTCAATTTGCAGTGGCTTCCTGCTTCTGGCTATGTGCCGTTCAGCGAGGATCCGCTGCAAAACCTGCGCACACTGTTACTGCCCGCGTCAGTACTCGGAACCGGGCTTGCGGCAACGCTGATGCGTCACACGCGCGCGTCGATGATTGCGGTGCTGAAAGCAGATTACATTCGGACGGCGCGCGCGAAAGGGCTGCTGCCAAACGCAGTGATCCTCAAGCACGCCTTTCGTAATGCGCTGGTGCCGGTTATCACGCTCACCACGCTGCTGTTCGGCGAATTGTTGGGCGGAGCGGTGCTGACTGAGCAGGTTTTCACCATCCCCGGCTTTGGCAAAATGATTGTCGATTCCGTGTTCAACCGTGATTACGCGGTGGTGCAGGGGGTGGTGCTGATCGTCGCAATAGGTTTCCTGCTGCTGAACCTGCTGGCTGACGTGCTTTATGTTCTCATCAACCCGAAAATGCGAGGCTAATCATGGCGGAAATGACCACTCAAACCGTTGCGCCCGTGCTGCAGCGTGCGCAAAACCGGGTGCTGAAGAAATTCCTCGCCAATAAAAGTGCGGTGATTGGCGCCGTCGTGGTCGGCATCTTTGTGCTGATTGCGCTCCTGGCGCCGTGGCTCGCGCCGTTCGATCCGGTCAAAGCCAACTTTCTGGCGGTGCGCAAACCGCCGTCTGAACTGTTCTGGTTTGGCACCGACGAACTGGGCCGCGATATTCTCTCGCGTATTGTCTGGGGCGCACGTACGTCGCTGATGGCGGGCTGTATGTCTGTGGTGATCGCGGTGGTGATCGGTGTGCCGTTGGGGCTGGTGGCCGGTTATTTCCAGGGAATCTGGGACGGCGTCATTTCGCGGTTTATCGAAGCGCTGCTGGCCTGTCCGTTCCTGATCATGGCGATCGCGCTGGGGGCTTTTTTAGGTCCAAGCCTGACCAACGCGATGATCGCTATCGGTTTATCCGCCATGCCGATCTTTGCGCGACTGACGCGCGGTCAGGTGATCGCCATCCGCAACGAAGAGTACATCGACGGGGCGCGAGCAATTGGCCTGCCGGATCGCTGGATCATCATCAAATACGTGCTGCCAAACGTGATGTCACCGATTCTGGTGCAGGCTACGCTGGCGATTGCTTCCGCGATTATCGCCGAAGCCAGTCTGTCGTTCCTCGGCCTGGGCCAACAGCCGCCAAACCCATCGTGGGGTTCCATGCTCAACACGGCAAAAGGTTTCCTGGAACAATCCCCCTGGATGTCCATTTTTCCTGGCATCGCTATTTTCCTGGCGGTGCAGGGCTTTAATTTACTCGGCGACGGGCTACGCGATGCGCTCGATCCGCGCCACGACTAAGGAGTCATGATGACCAAAGCGCTTGATTTTACGACCGGTTACGCGTCACGACGCCCTCCGATGATGGGGCACAATGCGGTCGCCACCTCTCAGCCCCTGGCGGCGCAGGCTGGGATGCGCATGCTGCAGCTCGGCGGCAATGCCGTTGACGCCGCGATTGCCACGGCCATGGCGCTCACCGTCGTTGAGCCAACCGGTAACGGAATTGGCAGCGATGCGTTTGCCATCGTCTGGGACGGTAAAAAACTGCACGGTTTGAACGCTTCGGGCCGTTCGCCTGCCAGCTGGCATGCGGATCTGTTCGCTGGCAAAACCGCCATGCCAGAGCTTGGCTGGGATGCCGTTACCGTACCCGGCGCGGTGTCTGGTTGGGTGGCGCTGGCAGAACGTTTCGGCACGTTGCCGATGACGACACTGGCGCAACCGGCCATTGAGTATGCACGCAACGGTTTCCCGGTTTCACCGCTGATTGGTCATCTGTGGCAGCGCGGCTATAACAAACTGAAGGATCAGCCGGGCTTTAGCGCCTGCTTTGCCCCAGAAGGCTGCGCTCCGCGCGTCGGTGAGATTTTCCGTAATCCGGCGCAGGCCAATTCCCTGGAGCTGATTGCCAAAACCAACGGTGAAGCGTTCTATCGTGGCGAACTGGCGCAGAAAATTGCCGCCTTTGCCAAAGAGCACGGCGCGCATTTGACGGCTGAGGATCTGGCGAATCATCGCGTTGATTGGGTTGAGTTGCTGTCGCGCGACTTTGCGGGCGGCTCGGTACAAGAGCTACCGCCGAACGGTCAGGGGATTGCGACGCTGATTGCTCTCGGGATTCTGGAACAGTGCGGAATTGAGCGCCATCACCCGGATTCTGTGCAGTCGCTGCATCTGTCAATCGAAGCGATGAAGCTGGCGCTGGCCGATCTGGATCGTTACGTGGCCGACGAAGAACACATGGAGTTCGCGGCGAAAGCGTTGTTGACCGATGAGTATCTGGCATCGCGCGCGGCACTGATTGACCACGATAAAGCGTCAGATTTTACCTACGGCGCGCCGACGCAAAGCGGGACGGTTTACCTTTCCGCAGCCGATTCCAGCGGCATGATGATCTCCTTTATTCAGTCGAACTTTATGGGCTTTGGCTCCGGTGTGGTTGTGCCGGATACCGGCATCAGCCTGCAAAACCGTGGCTGCGGTTTTGTGCTCGACCCCAAACACCCGAACGCGCTAGCGGGCGGCAAGCGTCCGTTCCACACTATCATTCCGGGCTTTGCGATGGATGGAAACGGTCAGCCGCTGATGTCATTTGGCGTGATGGGCGGCCCAATGCAGGCGCAAGGGCATATGCAAATGGCGCTGCGCATTATGTTGCATGGACAAAACCCGCAGGCGGCAATCGATGCGCCGCGCTGGCGCGTGGTGCAGGGCAGGGAAGTGATCGTCGAATCGACGTTTGATCGCAATACGATTGCGGCGCTGCGCGAGCGCGGGCATCAGATTGTGGTGGAAGATCCGTTGCAGGAATACAACTTCGGCGGTGCGCAGGTGATTTACCGCATGCCGGAAGGGCATTACGTTGCGGCAACCGAAAGCCGCAAAGACGGACAGGCATTAGTCAGCTAACGATTGATCCACCCTCTCCCCAGTGGGGAGAGGGCTGTTGCGCAGGGATAAACTCACCCGATGCTAAACGGATCTGCATCCTGCCACGCAGGAAACTTCTCCCGATATTCTTTCAGCGCCGTCAGCGACAGTTCGGCGTCAATACGCGTCGCCTGATGCGCCTCCGCCGTTGCCAGAATTTCACCTTGTGGAGTCACCACCCGGCTATCACCGCGATAGTGGTGTCCGTTACCGTCCGTGCCGACGCGATTGCAGCCGACGACATATGCCTGATTTTCAATTGCACGCGCCACCAGCAGCGCCTGCCAGTGCAGCGAGCGCGGGGCTGGCCAGTTGGCGACGTACAGCGCCAGATCGTAATCATTGCGGTTGCGTGACCACACCGGGAAGCGCAGGTCGTAACACACCAGCGGCAGGATCCGCCAGCCGCGCCACTCAAAGATCACCCGCTCGTGACCCGCTTCGTAATGATGATGCTCATCCGCCATGCGGAACAGATGGCGTTTGTCGTAAAAGTGCAGCGTACCGTCCGGCTCGACCAGCAGGAAGCGGTTAACGGGGCCGCGATCGGTTTGCAGCGCCGCGCTTCCCGCTACCAGGGCATTGGTTTGCTGAGCCTTGGTATGCATCCAGGCGACCACTTCGTCCTGCGGCAGAGACTGTTTTGCCGCCTCCATGGCGAAGCCGGTCGTGAACATTTCTGGCAGAACAATCACATCGCGCCCGGAAATATCTTCGAGCTGGCGATCAAAATGGCGCAGGTTGGCAGGGCCATCCATCCACACCAGGGGTTGTTGCAGTAGGGTAATCTTCAAACCAGGCACAATTCAGACTCCTCGTCAGACAGCATTTTGACACTGTAGCACGGGGCAAAGAGAAAATGTGGCAATAAAAAACCCCGCACAGGGCGGGGTTAGTGGGAGCGTAGCGGGTTATGCCGCTTCAGATTTGCGGACCTGCTCCGGCAGCTTTACCGGCTTGGTCGCCAGCTCGTCGTGCTCGAAATCATCGACGTTGATACTGCGCAGACGGCTCTCTTCGGCTTTAATCAAAACGGCGGCTTCGGTGTGATCGATAATTCCACCCGCCAGCGCCTGTTCTGCCAGCGCATCCAGACGTGTAAACGGCAGGTTTTTGCCGAGCTGTTTGCAGATCTTCTGATGGATAGGATCGGCAGCCATGACGTCCAGCAGCGCCGCTTCCAGCAGACCGACCGGATTGTGCTCGCTTGGCGTCAGGTACTGACCGCGGCCAATACGGGAGCGCGTCGCGCTTGGGACCTGCAGGATCTTCGCCACTTTGTGATCGAGTTTATCGGACGGGGCGAGATAGTGACGCCCGGTCGGGAAGATCACCACGCGCAACGCGCCTGCAACCAGTCGATTCGGGAAGTTCGCCAGCAGATCGTCAATCGCCTGTTCTGCTTTATACAGCGCATCCTGTACGCCCCAGTGCACCAGCGGCAGATCCGCTTCGTGACGGCCTTCATCGTCGTAGCGTTTCAGCGTGGCAGATGCGAGGAACACCTGGCTTAACACATCGCCGAGACGGGCAGAGATACGCTCGCGGCGCTTCAGGCTGCCGCCCAGGACGGCCATCGACACGTCAGACAGCAGCGCGAGGTTAGCGCTCAGACGGTTCAGGTGCTGGTAATAGCGTTTGGTTGCATCGCCGGTTGGCGTGGCGCTGGTCAAACCGCGCGTCAGGCCGAGCCAGAAGCTGCGTACTTTGTTGCTGCCCACGTGGCCGATATGCTTGAACAGCAGCTTATCGAAGGCGTTGACGTCGTTATTCTGCGCCGCCGCCATCTCTTCCAGCACATACGGATGGCAGCGAATCGCGCCCTGACCGAAGATCATCATGCTGCGGGTCAGAATGTTTGCCCCCTCAACGGTGATGGCAATCGGTGCGCCCTGATATCCGCGTGCCAGGAAGTTGCTCTCGCCAAGCATGATGCCTTTGCCGCCCGCGATATCCATTGCATCAATAATTGACTGCTGTGCGCGGTGGGTACAGTGATACTTCACGATAGCCGACAGCACCGCCGGTTTTTCACCGAGCATGATGCCGTAAGTGATCAGCGATGCAGCGGCGTCCATCACGTAAGCGTTGCCCGCGATACGTGCCAGCGGCTCTTCGATACCTTCCATCTTGCCGATGGAGATTTTGAACTGGCGGCGAATGTGCGCGTAGGCGCCGATACCCATCGCCACAGACTTCAGGCTGCCGGTAGAGTTTGACGGCAAGGTGATACCGCGACCGACCGACAGACATTCCACCAGCATCCGCCAGCCCTGACCGGCCATGCTCGGACCGCCGATGATGTAATCAATCGGCACAAAAATGTCTTCGCCACGGGTTGGACCGTTCTGGAACGGGACGTTCAGCGGGAAGTGGCGGCGACCAATTTCAACGCCCGGCGTGGAGGTTGGGATCAGCGCACAGGTAATGCCCAGATCTTCTTCATCGCCCAGCAGTTTGTCGGGGTCAGAGAGCTTAAAGGCCAGACCCAGTACGGTCGCGATAGGCGCAAGGGTGATATAGCGTTTGTTCCAGGTCAGGCGCATACCCAGCACCTGCTGACCCTGCCAATCGCCCATGCAGACCACGCCGGTATCCGGGATCGCACCGGCATCAGAACCCGCTTCCGGGCTGGTCAGCGCGAAGCATGGAATTTCCTGTCCACGAGCCAGACGCGGCAGATAGTGATCTTTTTGCGCTTCAGTGCCGTAATGTTGCAGCAATTCGCCCGGGCCTAACGAGTTCGGTACGCCGACGGTGATCGCCAGAATCCCGGAGACACCTGCCAGTTTTTGCAGGACGCGAGCCTGAGCGTAAGCGGAGAATTCCAGACCGCCGTACTCTTTTTTGATGATCATCGCGAAGAAGCGATGCTCTTTAAGGAACGCCCACAGCTCCGGCGGGAGATCGGCCATTTCATGGGTGATCTGGAAGTCGTTCGCCATGCGGCATGCTTCTTCAACCGGGCCGTCGATAAAGGCCACTTCTTCGGCCGTTAAACGCGGCTGCGGATAGTTGTGCAGTTTTTTCCAGTCAGGATTTCCCTGGAACAGATCGCCTTCCCACCAGGTTGTGCCCGCGTCGATTGCCTCTTTTTCAGTGCGGGACATCGGCGGCATCACTTTACGGAAGCCTTTAAACACGGGCGCGGAAATCATCGACTTACGCATCGCCGGTACGTTCAGCGGCAGCAGGATGATGGCCAGCGGCAGGACAAGCCAGATAGTCCACAGGCCCGAAAGACCCAGCGCAGCGGTCCAGGCCAGTAAAATCAGGCTGCTCAGAAGTAAACCTACGCGGTGATAAAACAGCACACCGAGCAGAACAACGGTTGCGAGAATGCTCAAAATCATCATAAAGAAAAGCTCCCTGTCTTGTAGGAGGTCTGACCACTTGTGATGATATGGTTGTAGTGGATGTTATTTCTTTTAGCAATACGTTCACAAAATAATTACAACCTGGTTCACAATGTTCAGGGTGTGGCAGGCACGAATCATCAAAACGCCGGATGATTCGCATGGCTTTAGCTTCTCGCTTTTATCGCTATCCGGTACACTCCGTAAGTTATTTCATCAATACTGAAGGATTATCCTCATGTACCAGGATCTTATTCGTAACGAACTGAACGAAGCAGCGGAAACGTTAGCTAACTTTCTGAAAGATGAAGCCAATATTCATGCAATTCAGCGCGCGGCGGTTCTGCTGGCGGACAGCTTTAAAGCAGGCGGCAAAGTGATCTCGTGCGGTAACGGCGGCTCTCACTGCGATGCGATGCACTTTGCAGAAGAGCTGACCGGTCGCTACCGTGAAAACCGTCCGGGCTATCCGGCGATTGCGATTTCTGACGTGAGCCACATCTCCTGCGTGGGTAACGACTTCGGTTATGACCATATCTTCTCTCGTTACGTTGAAGCGGTTGGTCGTGAAGGTGACGTTCTGCTGGGTATTTCTACTTCCGGTAACTCCGCAAACGTTGCCAAAGCGATCGAAGCGGCGCGTGAGAAGGGGATGAAAGTCATCACTCTGACCGGTAAAGATGGCGGTAAGATGGCAGGTTCAGCGGATATTGAAATTCGTGTGCCGCACTTCGGCTACGCCGACCGCGTTCAGGAGATTCACATCAAAGTGATTCATATCCTGATTCAGTTGATCGAAAAAGAGATGGTTAAGTAAGACGGCTCTTTTGTTTGCCATTTTGAAGCCGGGCAGTGCTCGCACTTGTGACGTACACAGGTACGCGCCGGGTGTCGCGCGCTGTCCGTATCCAAACTGGCTGTAACCATTACGCCTTCTCGCGTTCAGGCGTTTTTGGAGGTGATGTATGTGCGAATTGCTCGGGATGAGCGCCAATGTGCCAACCGATATCTGCTTTAGTTTCACCGGGCTGGTGCAGCGCGGTGGAGGAACCGGGCCGCATAAAGACGGCTGGGGCATTACCTTCTACGAAGGCAAAGGCTGTCGCACGTTCAAAGATCCGCAACCGAGCTTTAACTCCCCGATTGCCAAACTGGTGCAGGATTACCCGATCAAATCCCGCTCGGTGATCGCGCATATTCGTCAGGCGAATCGCGGTGAAGTGGCGCTGGAAAATACCCATCCCTTTACCCGTGAACTGTGGGGCCGCAACTGGACTTACGCGCATAACGGACAGCTGACGGGTTATAAAACGCTGGAGACGGGCAATTTCCGCCCAGTGGGGGAAACCGACAGTGAAAAGGCGTTTTGCTGGCTGCTGCATAAGCTTGCCGAGCGCTATCCGCGTACGCCGACCAACATGACCGCCGTGTTCAAATACATCGGCTCGCTGGCCTGTGAGCTGCGTGAGAAGGGGGTCTTTAATATGCTGCTGTCGGATGGGCGCTACGTGATGGCGTTCTGCTCGACCAATCTGTTTTGGATAACGCGCCGCGCGCCGTTTGGTGTCGCGAAGCTGCTCGATCCGGATGTGGAAATTGATTTTCAAACGGAGACCACACCTAACGATGTGGTCACGGTGATCGCCACTCAGCCACTGACGGGCAATGAAACCTGGCAAAAGATTATGCCAGGCGAGTGGGTCTTATTTTGTCTCGGGGACCGCGTAATTTGACGCCAGCTGTGGATGGACGACTTCGTGGCTCAGCGGTTTGCTGACGATGTAGCGTCCATCTGCAACCGAAACGGTTGGCGGTTTATGCGTCTGCTCGAAGTAGTCATAGCCCGGTTTTAGCTGTTTCCAGAACTCCGAGTAGGTCGAGAACTTATGACGCTGCATGTTGGCATCCGTCATTCTGAACGGATAGATGCTCACCTGCACGCCCGCCTGACCAAACACCAGTGCGCCAGTCACAAACTGGAAAATCTCATCAATACCGCCGTCCGTCATGGCGTAACAGCCAATAGACACGCAGGCACCGTGAATCATCAGGTATTTGCCGTCGTAACCGTGTGCACGGTCATAGGCGTTCGGGAAGCCGATATTAATGGCTTTATAAAAGCGGCTGTCAGGTTTGAGCTGATTACGTTGAACGGTGTAGAACCCTTCAGGACTTTTGAAATCACCCTGACGCTGTTTCGGGCCTAATCCGCCGGAATAACTACAGATTTTGTAGCTATCAAGCAGTTGATATGTCTCGCCCATTTTGACAAATAGATCGAGTGTGCGTTCTTCCTTGAAGATCTGAATATAAACCGGTGATCCCATTAACTGCTGTTTATATTCTTTGCTGATTGGTGTTGTTGAACTGTTGCTACTTAATAGCCCAGCAAACGAGAGACACGGAATCAGAAGCATCGCAATGAACAATGCGATTTTACGCATACTACAAGTTCCTTGATAAAGCCAAACCAACTTGCCAGGACGGCAAAAGAGACCCGAAATCAGAATATTCTGGATTAGGAGCGCTCACATTAGCATCGCTGAATTTTTTCGCAAGCGCGAAGCCATGAGTTTACAAAATAGTTTTCTTTATACTGCATTCACGGCGGAATAACTGTAAGAACAGTGTAAAAGCGCGCCTTATTCGGACGATTGCCTTCGCGACAGAGTGCTTCTCAATGTCTCAACTTTTACTGTATACTTATCCAGTGATGAGTGAGGGCTTACTATGCGCAAAATAATCCATGTCGATATGGACTGCTTTTTTGCCGCAGTAGAGATGCGAGACAATCCGGCGTTGCGGGATGTCCCCATCGCGATTGGCGGTAGCCGCGTCAAGCGTGGCGTAATCAGCACCGCCAATTATCCGGCGCGCAAATTTGGCGTGCGCAGCGCCATGCCTACAGCGATGGCGCTCAAGCTCTGCCCTCATCTGATTCTGCTGCCCGGCCGTTTCGATGCTTATAAAGAGGCCTCGGTTCGTATTCAGGAAATCTTCTCCCGTTACACTTCGCTTATTGAACCGCTGTCGCTGGATGAAGCTTATCTGGACGTGACGGACAGCCTGCACTGCCACGGCTCCGCCACGCTAATGGCGCAGGAGATCCGCCAGACCATTTCTGATGAACTGAATCTCACCGCTTCGGCGGGGATCGCGCCGGTAAAGTTTCTCGCCAAAATCGCCTCGGATCTCAACAAACCTAACGGCCAGTACGTGATCACGCCCGATGAGGTTCCGCATTTTTTGAAAACCCTGCCGCTGAGTAAAATACCCGGTGTCGGCAAAGTCTCCGCCGCCAAGCTGGAAAACCTGGGGCTGCGCACCTGTGAAGACGTGCAGAAAAGCGATCTGGCGATGCTGCTGAAGCGTTTTGGTAAGTTTGGGCGCGTGCTGTGGGAGCGCAGTCAGGGGATTGACGAGCGCAGTATCAACAATGAACGCCTGCGCAAATCCGTGGGTGTCGAGCGCACGCTGGCAGACGATATTCACGACTGGAACGATTGCGAAACGATTATCACCGAACAGCTTTATCCCGAGCTGGAACGGCGGCTGGCAAAAGTGAAGCCGGATCTGCTGATTGCGCGCCAGGGCGTGAAGCTGAAATTTAACGATTTCCAGCAAACCACGCAGGAACACGTCTGGCCGAAACTTAACAAAGACGATCTGATTGCGACAGCAAAGAAAACCTGGCAAGAACGCCGCGCGGGAAGGGGAGTCAGGCTGGTGGGCCTGCATGTCACGCTGCTCGATCCTCAGCTTGAGCGACAACTGGTACTGGGGCTATAAAAAAGCCCGGCGCTAACCGGGCTTTTCATGTCACTCTCTTAAGAGAGGGCGATTATTTTGCCGGAATGGATTTCAGCAGTTCGGTCAGCAGCGTCCAGTAGTGGCCCACGCTTTCGATATGAACCTGTTCATCCGGGGAGTGCGGCCCGGTGATGGTCGGCCCAATGGACACCATATCCATATCCGGGTACGGTTTTTTGAACAGACCGCACTCAAGACCGGCGTGGATCACCTGAATATTTGGTGTGCTGTTGAACAGACGCTGATAAGTCTCGCGCACCAGTGCCATCACCGGAGAGCTTGCGTCTGGCTGCCAGCCTGGGTAGCTGCCTTTAGCAGACGTTTTCGCGCCAGACAGTTTGCCCAACGATTCCAGCATGCTCACCACGTACTCTTTACCGCTGTCGATAAGAGAACGGATCAGGCAGATGATTTCTGCGCTGTCGTCGCTCATGGTCACAACGCCCACGTTCAGGGAGGTTTCTACCACGCCTTTCGCCACGTCAGAGTTACGGATCACGCCGTTTGGCGTCGCGTTCAGCAGCTGAACAAAGCTGTCACGTGACGGTTTGGTCAGCGCCGCTTTATCGCTGGATACGGCTTCCAGAACCACGGTCAGATTTTTCTCTTTCGCGGCCAGTTCGTTTTTCAGGATATCCAGATACTCGGTCGACAGTTTTTTCAGCGCGTCGACTTTATCCGCGGCAATGGCAACGGTCGCGAAGGCTTCACGTGGGATCGCGTTACGCAACGTACCGCCGTTGAAATCCACCAGACGCAAATCCAGTTCGTCTGCATGACCCGCCAGGAAGCGCGCCAGCAGTTTGTTGGCATTACCCAGGCCCAGGTGAATATCACCGCCTGAGTGACCGCCTTTCAGCCCTTTCAGCGTCAGCTTGAAGGTCTGGAAACCGGCCGGAACCGCTTCACGGGACAGCGGCAGCGTAGAGATAAAATCAATCCCGCCCGCGCAACCCATGTAGATCTCACCTTCTTCTTCTGAGTCGGTGTTGATCAGGATATCCGCCTGCAGCCAGTTGGCCTGCAAACCGAATGCGCCGTCCATGCCGGCTTCTTCGGTCATGGTCAGCAGCACTTCCAGCGGACCGTGTTCAACGCGATCGTCGGCCAGCACGGCCAGCGCTGACGCCATACCGATACCGTTATCGGCGCCGAGCGTCGTGCCGCGCGCTTTGATCCACTCGCCGTCAATGTACGGCTGAATCGGATCTTTGGTGAAGTCGTGTTCAGTGTCGTTGTTCTTCTGCGGAACCATGTCCAGGTGCGCCTGAAGCACAACCGGTTTACGGTTTTCCATCCCTGCAGTAGCCGCTTTACGAATCAGAATATTGCCAACCTGATCGCGTTCAGCGTGCAGGCCTTTTTCCTTCGCCCAGCCCATAATATGTTCGGCAAGCTGTTCTTCGTGATAGGACGGGTGAGGAATGGAACAGATTTTGGCAAAAATATCCCACAGCGGCTGTGGAGATAATTGAGACAGTTCAGACACGATGAGTCTCCTTGTCGTGGCGCTGCAACAAGCTTGCAGGTCACAGGGTTAGCAGATTAATAGTCACCACAAGTCGGGCTTGCGAGATAAGGTCGAGAATACCACTTTCTCCGTCTGCTGCTAGCATAATGCAAGTAAAAACTCCGGCCAGCGCCGCTTAATACTGGTTTTTAGCGCGTCAGATCTCTATAATCTCGCGCAACCTATTTCCCCCTCGAACACTTTTTAAGCCGTATATACACAGGCTGGGACACTTCACATGAGCGAAAAATACGTCGTCACCTGGGACATGTTGCAGATTCACGCCCGCAAGCTTGCTGCGCGTCTGATGCCTTCTGAACAGTGGAAAGGCATTATTGCCGTTAGCCGTGGCGGTCTGGTGCCTGGCGCACTGCTGGCGCGTGAACTGGGTATTCGTCATGTTGATACCGTTTGCATCTCCAGCTATGACCACGATAACCAGCGTGAGCTGACCGTGCTGAAACGCGCTGAAGGCGATGGCGAAGGCTTTATCGTGATTGACGATCTGGTCGACACCGGCGGTACCGCGGTTGCGATCCGTGACATGTATCCAAAAGCGCATTTCGTCACGATTTTCGCCAAACCGGCCGGTCAGCCGCTGGTTGACGATTACGTTATCGATATCCCGCAGGATACCTGGATTGAACAGCCATGGGATATGGGCGTGGCCTTCGTCCCGCCAATTTCAGGCCGTTAATACCGCCTCGACATTATTTTTAACGCCCGGTGATGCCGGGCGTTGTTTTATTTAGCCTGCACCGCGTTACAATAGCCGCTATGACACGTCATCATGGAGGCAGAGCGCAATGACTCAGGCGAATCTCAGCGAAACCCTGTTCAAACCCCGTTTCAAGCACCCGGAAACGTCGACGCTGGTGCGTCGTTTCAACCCCGGCACTCAGCCCGCAGTTCAGTCCGCCCTGGATGGCAAAACCGTGCCGCACTGGTATCGCATGATCAACCGCCTGATGTGGATTTGGCGCGGTATTGACGCGCGTGAGATCCTCGAAGTCCAGGCGCGCATCGTCATGAGTGAAGCCGACCGTACCGACAGTGAACTTTACGATACCGTTGTGGGGTATCGTGGCGGAAACTGGATCTACGAGTGGGCCACGCAGGCGATGGTCTGGCAGCAAAAGGCGACACAGGAGCCAGATCAAACCCTCAGCGGCCAACACTGGCTGCACGCCGCCAATCTCTACAGCATTGCGGCCTATCCCCATCTCAAAGGCGATGACCTGGCTGAACAAGCGCAGGCGCTGGCCAATCGTGCTTACGAAGAAGCGGCACAGCGATTACCCTGCAACATGCGTGAAATCGAATTCCCCATCCCCGGCGGTGCATCGGTGACCGGATTCTTGCATATGCCGCCAGGCGAAGGCCCGTTCCCGACGGTACTGATGTGCGGCGGTCTCGACTCCCTGCAAATTGACTATTACAGCCTGTTTGAGCGTTACTTCGCACCAAAAGGGATCGCGATGCTGACGCTGGATATGCCGTCGATCGGTTTTTCATCGAAATGGAAACTGACGCAAGATTCCAGTTTGCTGCACCAGCATGCGCTGAAAGCACTCGAGAATATTCCGTGGGTGGATCACACCCGCGTGGCTGCATTTGGCTTCCGTTTTGGGGCCAACGTCGCGGTGCGCCTTGCGTATCTGGAGTCGTCCCGTCTGAAAGCGGTCGCGTGTCTTGGGCCGGTAGTCCACGCGTTACTCAGCGATCCGCAGCGTCAGGCAAGCGTGCCGGAAATGTATCTGGACGTACTGGCAAGCCGCCTTGGCATGCATGATGCATCAGATGAAGCGCTGCGCGTAGAACTGAACCGTTACTCGTTAAAAACGCAGGGTTTGCTGGGGCGTCGTTGCCCAACCCCGATGATGTCGGGTTTCTGGAAAAATGACCCGTTCAGCCCGGAAGAAGAGTCGCGTTTAATCACGTCGTCATCTTTGGATGGCAAACTGCTGGAGATCCCCTTCAGTCCGGTGTATCAGAATTTTGACAAAGGGCTGAAAGAGATTACACGTTGGATCACGCAGAGATTGTGTTAAGAGATTGCTAAATTTTGATGGTTTGGTAAAACAGTGGACTGACAAAAGGAGATCGCAATGACGTTACCGAGTGGACACCCGAAAAGCAGACTGATTAAGAAGTTCATGGCTCTTGGCCCATACATTCGTGAAGAGCAGTGTGAAGAGAATCGCTTTTTTTTTGACTGCCTGGCTGTATGCGTCAATGTGCAACCCGCTCCAGAAGAGCGTGAATTCTGGGGTTGGTGGATGGAAATGGAAGCCGAAGAAAAACGCTTCACCTACACCTATCATTTTGGTTTGTTCAATAAAGCGGGCCACTGGCAAGCGACGACCATTAAGGATAAGGAAGTTGTCGAGCGTCTGGAGCAAACCTTGCGTGGATTCCATGAAAAAGCGCGTGCTTTGCTGGAGACCTTTGAACTTAAGCTCGAACCTGCTGATGATTTTACCAACGAAAAGCTGAAGCTCTCCGCGTAAATCGTGCAATAAAAAACCCGGCCACTTTCGCGCCGGGTTTTTTTATATCTGAATATTAGAACTGGTAGGTCATACCAAGCGCAACGATGTCATCGTTGTTCACGCCCAGTTTATTTTTGTCGTCGAGTTGGTTGATTTTATAATCAACAAATGCTGACATATTTTTGTTGAAATAATAGGTCGCGCCGACGTCGATGTATTTGACCAGATCTTCATCACCAATACCTTCAATATCCTTGCCTTTAGACTGCACATAACCCAGGGATGGACGCAGACCAAAGTCAAACTGATATTGCGCGACGACTTCGAAGTTCTGCGCTTTATTCGCAAAACCACCTGAAATTGGGGTCATATTGCGCGTTTCAGAATACATTGCGGCCAGGTAAATATCGTTCGCGTCATATTTCAGACCCGTTGCCCAGGCTTCCGCTTTTTTGCCCTCGCCACGCGCCTGCAGGTTCTGATCGTCGGTACGGTCAGAGCTGGTGTATGCGCCGCTGACGGCGAAATCGCTGCCGCCGAAATCATATGTCAGAGAGGTACCAAAGCCGTCGCCGTTCTGTTTTTTGACGTCACGATCTTCGTTTTTGCCCTGATATTGCAGGGTCATATCCAGGCCATCAATCACGCCGAAGAAGTCGGTATTGCGGTATGTCGCAAGGCCTGAGGCGCGTTTGGTCATAAAGTTATCGGTCTGAGCAGAAGAGTCACCGCCGAATTCCGGGAACATATCGGTCCAGGCTTCCACGTCATACAGCGCGCCCAGGTTACGGCCGTAATCCAGGGATCCAAAGTCTTTCAATTTCAGGCCAGCAAACGCCAGACGGGTTTTCTGCGTTGAATCGCTCTCGGCTTTATTACCCGAGAATTCTGCTTCCCAGCGACCGTAACCGGTCAGCTGATCGTTAATTTGCGTTTCACCTTTGAAGCCAAAACGAACGTAGGTCTGGTCACCGTCTTTAGCATCATTATCACTGATATAATGCATGGCTTTAACTTTGCCGTACACGTCCAGTTTGTTTCCGTTTTTATTATAAACTTCAGCTGCCTGTACGGATGCGGATGCGACAACGCTCATTACCACTAATGCCAGAGTGCTCTTTTTCATTTTCAATCCTGATGTTTTTTAAAACGCGCTAATATTCGCTGAGCAATAAGATTCGGCTTATTACCCCGTGAAAAACAGGATGGTTTTTATCGTCCGGGGATGAACGTTTTATGACAAAGTAAGAATATGTATAAAAAAGTCACATTTATTTTTTCGGTAATAAAACTGTCAACATCTGCCGCTACGCTTCCTGATCCCGCACAACAAATTATCGTGCTTTGTGCTATGGCAGTTGGCAACGGCGCTGAGTCCTGTTAAAACGTCTGATTACATCATTTTCCCTTATTGTTGAATGGCAGAGAATCATGAGTGACAGCCAGACGCTGGTGGTAAAACTCGGTACCAGTGTTTTAACAGGCGGATCGCGCCGCCTCAATCGCGCCCACATTGTTGAACTTGTCCGCCAGTGCGCACAGCTTCACGCCGCAGGTCACCGTATCGTTATCGTCACATCCGGGGCAATTGCTGCCGGACGTGAACATCTGGGATACCCCGAACTGCCCGCGACGATCGCCTCCAAACAGCTGCTGGCCGCGGTAGGACAAAGCCGACTGATTCAACTGTGGGAACAGCTGTTCTCAATCTATGGCATTCACGTGGGGCAGATGCTGTTAACCCGTGCAGACATGGAAGATCGCGAGCGTTTCCTGAATGCGCGCGACACCCTGCGGGCGCTGCTCGATAACAATATCGTTCCGGTCATTAACGAGAACGATGCCGTCGCGACGGCTGAAATCAAAGTCGGCGATAACGATAATCTCTCCGCGCTGGCAGCCATTCTTGCCGGGGCCGATAAACTGCTGCTGCTCACCGATCAGCAGGGTTTGTTCACCGCCGATCCGCGCAACAATCCGCAGGCCGAGCTGATAAAAGATGTTCACGGTATTGATGACGCGCTGCGTGCCATCGCCGGTGACAGCGTGTCGGGCCTGGGCACTGGCGGCATGGGCACGAAATTACAGGCCGCTGACGTGGCGTGTCGCGCCGGTATCGACACCATCATTGCTGCGGGTAGCCGTCCGGGGGTGATTGGCGACGTGATGGAAGGCATTTCCGTTGGCACGCTTTTCCACGCTGAAGCTACGCCGCTAGAAAACCGTAAACGCTGGATCTTTGGCGCGCCGCCTGCCGGTGAAATCACCGTCGATGAAGGTGCCACCGCCGCGATTCTGGAAAGGGGGAGCTCATTACTTCCGAAAGGGATTAAAAGCGTGACAGGTAACTTCTCCCGTGGTGAAGTGATTCGTATCTGTAACCTTGAAGGACGCGACATCGCTCACGGTGTGACGCGCTATAACAGTGATGCGCTGCGCCGTATTGCCGGCCACCACTCACAACAAATCGACGCCATTCTGGGCTACGAATACGGTCCGGTCGCTGTGCATCGCGACGATATGATTATTCGCTAAGGAGCCAAACATGCTGGAACAAATGGGCGCAGCTGCCAAAGCCGCCTCTTACAAGCTGGCGCTCCTTTCCAGCCGCGAGAAAAATCGCGTTCTGGAAAAAATCGCTGATTATCTGGAAGGGCAGTCAGAACAGATTTTGCTCGCCAACGAACAAGATTTAGCCGAAGCCCGTGCTAACGGCCTGAGCGACGCGATGCTGGATCGTCTGGCGCTGAACCCTGCGCGTCTGAAAAGCATTGCCGATGACGTGCGTCAGGTGTGCAATCTTGCCGATCCGGTTGGGCAGGTGATCGACGGTGGGCTACTCGACAGCGGCCTGCGCCTTGAACGTCGCCGCGTGCCGCTTGGCGTGGTTGGCGTGATCTATGAAGCGCGTCCGAACGTCACCGTTGACGTCGCCTCTCTGTGCCTGAAAACCGGCAACGCTGCCATTTTGCGCGGGGGCAAAGAAACATGGCGCACCAACGCCGCCACCGTCAAAGTGATTCAGCAAGCGCTGGAAGAGTGCGGTTTGCCAGCAGGTGCCGTTCAGGCGATTGAAAGCCCGGATCGTGCGCTGGTGAACGAAATGCTGCGCATGGACAAATACATCGACATGTTGATCCCACGTGGCGGTGCGGGCCTGCATAAACTGTGTCGCGAGCAATCGACCATTCCGGTAATCACCGGCGGTATCGGCGTGTGCCATATCGTGGTGGATGACAGCGCGGAGATTGAGCCTGCGCTGAAGATTATCGTCAACGCTAAAACCCAGCGTCCAAGCACCTGTAACACGGTCGAGACGCTGTTGGTTCATCAGGATATTGCCGACACATTCTTGCCTGCGCTGAGTCAGCAAATGGCCGAGAGTGGCGTTACGTTGCATGCTGATGCCCGCGCGTTAGCTCTGCTGCAAGATGGCCCGGCGAAAGTCGAAGCCGTAAAATCAGAGCAGTATGACGACGAGTATCTGTCGCTGGATCTGAACGTAAAAGTGGTTGCGGATCTGGATGATGCCATTGCGCACATTCGTGAACACGGTACGCAGCACTCCGACGCGATCCTCACCCGCACGCTCAGTCACGGCAATCGCTTTATCAACGAAGTCGATTCTTCTGCCGTCTACGTGAATGCGTCAACGCGTTTCACCGACGGCGGACAGTTTGGTTTGGGCGCAGAAGTGGCAGTGAGTACACAAAAACTGCACGCGCGCGGGCCAATGGGTCTGGAAGCGCTGACCACCTACAAGTGGATTGGCTACGGCGATGATACGATTCGTGCGTAATTAAAACGTGGGTGATGCAAAAACAGGCACTTGATTCATAAGGCCATTGACGCATCACCCTGTTAGTTTTAACCTTTTGCCCCGTGGTTACATTCGTAGCCGGCCTTTCAGGGCCGATATAGCTCAGTTGGTAGAGCAGCGCATTCGTAATGCGAAGGTCGTAGGTTCGACTCCTATTATCGGCACCATTCTTCACGCGGCTTCACGCGATATTCACCAAATCAGTAAACGCCCCTTGTGCCATATTTGTGTCATTTCCAGCCAGAAATAAGTCCATTTACCTGGCATGTTCCGCCAGTGATTTGGTGAAAGCTCCTCATAACGTTGCAATAAAAAGAAAGAATCACGCGTTTTTTAGCATGCTTATCGACTGCTAATATTCAGCCTGTTAAGTCATTTAACCGCGCGATTAACAGAGGGATACAAGATGCAGAGTTTATTTTCATTAACTGCCGGTGCCAGCGTTCGTTGGCATGATTTGCCAGGAAAGGGTATTCCTGTTGTGTTTATTCACGGGCTTGGGTGCGCTTCATCTTATGAGTATCCACGCATTGTGGCGGATCCGGCATTTGGCGGGCGACGCGCCATACTGATTGACCTTCCCGGATACGGCTTCAGTGATAAACCCCGTGACTATGATTACAGCATCGCTCATCAGGCAGACGTGGTTATCGAGGTGATCAACGCATTAAAGCTCCCACAATGCCATATTTATGGTCACAGCATGGGAGGCAGTATCGCGATTGAAGTGGCGGCACGGTTGCGTGAACGGGTAGGCAAACTGGTGGTTTCGGAACCTAACTTTCATGCAGGCGGCGGTGAATACAGCCGAATTATAGTAGAGAAACCGGAATCTGAATTTGTCTCTCACGTTTACGATCAGATGCTGGCAAACCAAACCTCTCCCTGGAAAGGGTCAGCCCAAAATGCTGCACCTTGGGCAATGTGGCGGGGAGCCAAAAGTCTGGTCGAGGGTACTTCACCCTCATGGATGGAAATCTTTCTCAGCCTGTCCTGTTCACGCGCGCTGGTTTTTGGCGAACAATCCTTACCGGACAATGATTTTCAATATGTTAGCCAAAACGACATACCTGTAGCCGTAGTGCCACAGGCAGGGCACTCAATGTCCTGGGAGAATCCTTCTGCGCTTGCCGAGGCGTTGAACAAGGAATTTAGTCAGGAATAACTCTCCATCTGACTTTCGCTGTGATTTCAGCGCGCGGCGCAATGACGAACGCCATAGGCATGCATCTGGACAGGGAAAGACGGAGGTATGTTAGCGGCTTTCAGCGCCATGATAATGGCGGGTAGGGGATACGCTTTTGGGCCGTATTGATGAATACGGCTTTTGTCCTCTTCTCACTCATGATGAGCGGAAGAGGAATAAACATGAATTTCTCTTTCCGAAACTAATATCCGGCGGCTTTATTTGCCGCTTTTATACGTTTGTTTCTGGAATCTTTTTCATATTTATCGTTGGCTTGCATGATTCCGCCAGCGGCATCGATCCAGTCGCTCGCGGTACATCCTGATAATGTAAGGCTCAACATAACGGCAAATACAGTCTTCATTTCAGCTCCATAGCGTGATTCTTCATCCTTGTGACAACCAAAAAAATTGATTGTTTACGCCTTATTTTGACAATAAATTTGATTTACATCAAGCCATAACTGACAAGAGGCCGTGCAGACGTGTGGATTTGCCGTCACCCACCGCCTTCAATCTGCATATAACCCTCTGTTAACGCGTGTGATGACACGCGCGATTTTCCCTCGCGATTGCTAGCCAGAGCGTCGTCTTACCCACGCAAAAAGTACACACTCGCTAGTCCTCAAGAGCTCACTTTAATGCCCGTTCTCAGGCCGGGCATCGGACTGAATTGTCCTGGCGGATAAATCAGAGGCAAGCTGTTGATCCTTGTTTATGTATTTATATCAAATGGGCCAAGTCATTATTGATGCCCATCTGCATAACAATCCATCAGTGAACGAGTTAATACTCATTGAGAATGAAACGTTCATCAATTTTATATTCACTGTGATTAACGGTGAGCATGGCGGTGATTTTTCGATGCGGGTAAAAGAACCATTAATATCAACTATATAATTTACTCACACATCTAAATTTAGAACTCTTTTTGAATGTTTACCCTGCGTTAAATAGGTATCTTCACTTGCGAAGATTTATCGTTATTTTATAAACACTAACAATAGTCTTCACATTAAAATGTATATGAATATTTATTTTTAAGATAAAAGGTTTTAAAATGAAAAAAAGTACTTTATGTATCGGTATGGCGATGCTCATGTCTACGGCATTTGCTCATGCAAGCGATCTTCCGGAATCAGTAGCAATAACTATTACGGGAACGGTAAGTGGTCATAATCCGAGCGTCAGTTGCGGTGTTTATCCAGCAATCGACTCCGTCTTAATATCGGGCGAGAATATTGTTGATCAAGGTGCTGAACCTGGCGTAATGAATTCAGTTATGATTCACGTTGCTAACCCAGACGATCTGTCGGGTTGCGGTGAGGAGGTTTCTGCTGGACACTTCGCTTTGAAATTGAAAGGCCAGCCAGATAATGGGCAGGGAACATCTCTTGCCAACACCGAGACGCAAAATGCAGCATCGGGCATCGCTATCGGTATGTTTGATTACAATACAAAGAAAATGATTCCCGTCAATGATGGTGTTTTGGACATAGATAAAGATTCACACAGTGTGAAACTCGGTCTTGAGATGGTTAAACTTGCAGGGCAAGAGATTACTGATGGCACCGTGACGGGCTCTTTGACTATTGAGCTAACCCGCCTGTAATCTTAATTACCATAAGTGACTTTTAAAATCATAGGGCAGCACCTTATATGACTTCTATTACCGTCATAAATAGGTGAAACCGTAACACGTGTCACTAAAACAGGTCATTTGAAATGGCCTGTTTTTATAGTACAAATAAATTAATTGATGTATTTGCGTAAATAATCCTCTGTTTTTTTGTAGGGCTTTGCCAGACGATGATTTTTTGACAGTTGCAGACTTATTCCGCTCAAATAATAATTATCTACCGAAAGCTATTCAGATAATCATTTTCCTTTACATTATTCCGTGGACGTTCACGCATTTTAGCCAAATCTCATTCCCCCATTTTCAATAAAAACGAATCACAACCCGCCAGCTGGAATGCCCTTATAAAACCTTTCACTTAGCAGGGTTTATGCTGAAAGTTGGCATGAAAATGAGATGTTAATTTATTCTGTTGGGTAGCATAAAATTTGTAAAAGTAGACATTTGTCGACTTTTCATCTTAAAGTTAACGCTTAATGCTAGACAAAACCAACGTCTGGTTATCATATGGTTAATTAAAATATCGCTGCATGTAAAAAATCGCCCAGATAGATGACTGGTCGGCGTACATGCCAGCGCAGCAAACACTCTGGCACACTTTCTCAGGAGCATTATGCAATCCTCTGTTAATAAGAACGAAAGCCGAACTTTCTTCGGCCATCCTTATCCGCTCGGCTCGCTCTTCTTTACCGAAATGTGGGAGCGGTTCTCGTTTTACGGCATTCGTCCGTTACTGATCCTGTTCATGGCGGCGACCGTCTATGACGGCGGTATGGGGCTCGCGCGTGAAAACGCATCGGCCATCGTCGGGATTTTTGCCGGCAGTATGTATCTCGCTGCGCTCCCTGGCGGCTGGCTGGCGGATAACTGGCTCGGCCAGCAGCGGGCGGTCTGGTACGGTTCCATTCTGATTGCACTTGGGCATCTGTCGATCGCGCTGTCGGCCTTTATGGGCAACAACCTGTTCTTTATCGGCCTGATGTTCATCGTCCTCGGTTCCGGTTTGTTCAAAACCTGTATCTCGGTCATGGTGGGGACGCTGTACAAAAAAGGCGATGCCCGTCGTGACGGCGGCTTCTCGCTGTTTTATATGGGCATCAACATGGGGTCGTTTATCGCTCCGCTGATCTCCGGCTGGTTGATTAAAACGCACGGCTGGCACTGGGGCTTTGGCATCGGTGGTATCGGGATGCTGGTAGCGCTGGTGATTTTCCGCATGTTTGCCGTGCCATCCATGAAACGCTACGACAGTGAAGTTGGCCTGGATTCCACCTGGAACAATCCGGTGGCGAAGAAAAAGGGCGTAGGTGCCTGGCTGATGGCGCTGGCGGTTGGCGTGGCGATTATTGTGACGCTGATTGCGCAGGGCGTGATTGTGATTAACCCTGTCGCGGTCGCCAGCGTGCTGGTCTACGTGATTGCGGCCTCGGTCGCGCTCTATTTTATCTGGCTGTTCCTCTTTGCCGGTCTGAATCGTAAAGAGCGCGCCAGACTGCTGGTCTGTTTCATTCTGCTGGTCTCCGCGGCGTTCTTCTGGTCTGCGTTTGAGCAAAAACCAACGTCGTTCAACCTGTTTGCGAACGATTATACCAACCGTATGATCGGTGATTTTGAAATCCCGGCGGTATGGTTCCAGTCAATCAATGCGCTGTTTATCATTATTCTGGCGCCGATCTTTAGCTGGGCATGGCCAATGCTGGCGCGTAACAACGTGCGTCCGAGCAGCATCACCAAGTTTGTGATCGGCATTTTGTGTGCGGCAGCGGGCTTTGGCGTGATGATGCTGGCGGCACAAAACGTATTGAACAGCGGCGGGGCAGGCGTATCGCCGATGTGGCTGGTGGGCAGCATCCTGATGCTGACGCTGGGTGAACTCTGTCTGAGTCCGATTGGTCTGGCGACCATGACGCTGTTGGCGCCGGAAAGAATGCGCGGCCAGATGATGGGCCTGTGGTTCTGCGCCAGCGCGCTGGGCAACCTGGCGGCAGGTTTGATTGGCGGTCACGTTAAAGCCGATCAGCTGGATATGCTGCCAAATCTCTTCGCGCGTTGTTCTATTGCGCTGTTGATCTGTGCCGCGGTGCTGCTGGTGCTGATTGTTCCGGTGCGTCGTATGCTGGAAAACGCACAGGTGAAAACGGAAGAGAAACCGGTGACCACCGCCTGATGTGCAGTGACTGAGCCTTAATCAGACCGGCGCGAAATGCGCCGGTTTTTTTATAGGCGTGATATGTTCAGTTATTATCACCATGCTGGCGATGAATAAACCGTAAACCGTACAACTCAACCGCGAGAGCCGGACATGTCAGAATCCGCCGCAAAAAACATTCTTCACCTCTACGACACGCACGCGGATGCCTTTGCACGTCTGCGTTCCCGCTATTTAACGGAAAAAGCCTGGCTCGATAAATTTATCGATCTGCTCGGCTCACGCGGGACGATTCTGGATATCGGCTGCGGGAATGGTCAGCCCATCGCTGAGTATTTCATTCATCAAGATTATCAAATCACGGGTATCGACGGCGCGTCCGCGATGCTGGCTCGCGCGCAGCAGCAGTTTCCTGAACAGCGCTGGTTGAATCTGGATATGCGTCAGTTAGCGCTGAAGGAAACCTTTGACGGGCTGATCGCCTGGGACAGCTTTTTCCACCTGACTCAAGACGATCAGCGCCAGATGTTCCCGGTATTTGCGCGTCACAGCCATCCTGGCAGCGTGCTGATGTTCACCAGCGGCACCCATAGCGGCGTCGCGATGGGGGAATTTGAAGGCGAACCGCTGTATCACGCCAGCCTGTCGCCGGACGAATACCGGCAACGGCTGGCGGACAAGGGTTTTGCAGTGATTGACGTGGTATTTGAAGATCCCGAGTGCGGCGGGCATTCGGTCTGGCTTTGTCAGGCTCACTAACGCTTAACCCGGTTCCAGCATCCCAAAACTCACAATCCGCGAACGCCCCAGCTCTTTTGCACGATACAGCGCAACGTCGGCCGCACGCAGCAGGTTGTCGCTCTGGACGTGCTCCGGGTAGCTGGCGATGCCAATCGACACGTCCACGGGACCGATCTCAGACAGCCCATAGCGCATCGAGAGGGTGTGAACGCCCTCAAAAATCTCGGTTGCGCAGGCGTGGGCCCCTTCTTCATCAACGCCCGTCAGCAGCGCCAGAAACTCCTCGCCGCCATAACGGAACGCCACGCCAGTGTCGTGAACGGCGCGTTGGATGATGGCCGCGACGCTTTTGATCACCTGATCGCCCGCCTCGTGACCGAACCTGTCGTTAATGTTTTTGAAGTGATCAATGTCGATCATCAGGCAACTCACGGGTTCTGCATTGCGCGCCGCCAGGCTTATTTGGGTGCGCAACGTGTCTTCCAGATGGTGACGATTGCGTAGCCCCGTTAACGGATCATGAAGCGCTTTTTCGAGCAGGGCATCGCGCAGACGTTGGTTCGCTAACGCCAGGCCAAGCGCTTCGGCCATCAGTTCCAGATACGCGCGAGAAGGCGCCGTTTCTGGCGTGATGTTCTGGAAAGAGAGTAAACCAATCGCTTCTCCCTGCGCGATCAGCGGGACGCAAAGCGAGTGATTGGCGCAGGTTTCCGGCAGATGGTAGCAGGCGATATCCGGCTCGCCGTTAACCGGTGGATGGCTCTGACCGCGACGCACCGCCCAACACGCATCGGGATGGAACGGGTCCTGCTTTCCTTCGGGCGCAAGCCATTGCGCGACGCAGCGCATCTGCCACGGATCGCGGTCAAGAATATAGATTCGCCCGGCTATTCCCGGTGCGATATTCGGGGCGAAAAGCTGTGCGACATTAATCACGTCCTCGAAGTTCTCGCAGCCCTGCAAACGCTGCGTCATACGCGCCAGCAGCTCGCGGATCGCCCAGTCGGCATCGCGCTCTTTTTCCAGGCGCTGTCGTACCAGCCCATTCTCGCGAAAAATGCGGATCGCCTGCGCCATGTCACCAATTTCGTCGATCTGGTTAAAGTTGGGCGTCTCAACCGCATAATCCTGGGAGGCGAGACGATTCACCACGTCGCTCAGACGCACCACCGGGCGCAGTACCCGGCGTTTTAAGATGAAACCCAGCACAAACAGGAACAGCAGGGCCGTCACGGCCACCATCACTTCAGACAAAGTGCGTAACAGGCGTGAGGTGTTGGTCGCCTGCTGGACGGCGTCCTGCGCACGGCGATCGAGCATCAGGCGGAAATGGTCGATTTGGTCTTGCGCCCGCTCCAGCTCTTGCTCGTAAGGTTTGCCGTAAAGCAGCGCCAGGGCTTGCGATTGCTCACCGCGCGTCACCTGAGCTAACGCGGTCTGCTGTTCATCCTGAAGCGCATCGACAACCCGCAGTCCTTCATGCAGCAGCGCCAGTTCTTCATCCGTTGCGCCGTTGTCTTTCAGCTTTGCCAGACGATGTTCAACGGCCTTCATGGACTGTTCTTTTTGCTGATATTCCGCCAGCACGTCAGAGTCTTGTTTGATCACGTACAGCCGCGCCAGATCTGAAAGCGACCAGATCTCAACTTCAATTTCTTCAGTCAGCTGATCAAAAACCTGTCGCTGTTCTACCGCCTGCCGCTCAACATTATCCGCGTTTGACGCCATCAGCATCACCACGCCTGAAATGATTGTCAGGCACACCGTGGCACCATAGGCCCAGTTCGTTATGGTCGCAATACGCACCTGTTGGATCCTTCTAGGCCATTTGTGGGATATCTTTTCTGAAATTATAGGAAACGCATGATTTCCGCGTAAAAAAAAGGCGGCCGCTGGCCGCCTGGTCTGTTAGATATCGTCACCGCTTCACAAATCTGGAGGGTTTTTTCCTTCTTCGATAAAGGCTTCGTCGATTTCGTCCGAATTACCGGCATGGTCGCGACCAGAAAGAATATTCCAGCAGGCAATAAACAGGGCGGCGATCAGCGGGCCAATCACAAAGCCGTTAATGCCGTAAATTTCCATACCGCCAAGCGTAGAAATCAGGATCAGGTAGTCCGGCATTTTGGTGTCTTTGCCGACCAGTAGCGGGCGCAGGATGTTATCCACCAGCCCCACGATGATGACAAAGAAGCCGACAATGAAGAACCCCTGCCACAGCTGTTGCGTGGCAAACAGGAAGACAGCGGCGGGCACCCAAATAATCGCCGAACCGACGGCCGGGATTAGCGACAGGAACGCCATCAGCGCGCCCCACAAAATACTGCCGTCGATACCGGCGATATAAAAGGCGATACCGCCCAAAATACCCTGCACGAGAGCTACAACTACCGTACCTTTGACCGTCGCGCGGGAGACGGCGGCAAATTTCGCGAACAGATGCTGTTTAACAAAATCGGACAGCGGCAGGGAATCGAGGATCTGGCGCACCAGATACGGCCCGTCTTTGAGCAGGAAAAACAGCAAATAAATCATGATGCCGAAGCTGATCGCAAAGCCGAACGTGCCCTTGCCGATCAAGAAAGCGCTGCCGGCCAGATACTGCCCGCCTTTTAACGCAGCGTCAGATAATTTTTGCTGGATCTGCGCGGCATTATCCAAATTGTGATCGACAAGGAAATTCCGAGCCCACTCCGGCAGGTGCGCAAACAGGCTTGCCACCACTTCCGGGAATTGGGAGTTCGTATGCTGGAGCTTGGTGTAAACCACGTTCAGCTCGATGGCGAGCGACGAGAGAATCACAATCAGCGGTGTAAACACGATCAGGCAGATAATGACCAGCGTCAGCAGCGATGCCAGCCCGTTGCGTTCCCCCATCATACTGCGCAGTTTGTTCTTCACCGGATGAAAGATGACGGCCAGTATCGAGGCCCATAGAACGGCCGAAAAGTAGGGCGCCAGTATGTCAAAGAAGGCCAGCGAAACGATGGCGAGAATCAGAATGAAGAAACCTTTGGTAAGTCCTTTAAAGCGCATGAGCCAGTCCTGGTAACGTAGAATCACCGTCGACTATAGAACCCTTTGGCTGATTTACCAATTTTGTCGTCAGGATCACAGCGTTAGATTTTCTGCACATCCTTACCCCTTTGATGCAATGGGCGATCACACCTTTCTGTATGAGAAGGGGTGACGGGATCCCACTTTCGACTGACCGAAAATGCCCGCCGTCCACGCCATGCTTTCAGTATCGGCTTATGGAGGTGCTTATGGCATGGCGACCCATTCTCTACGTGATCATGACAAACCAACCCCGACTCAGTGCCCGCCGTGCGCGGTTACGTTTGGTTCGCGGCTAGCTTTTTGTTAACAATCACGGTATAACAAAACCTTCTTTGGATGTTTAGATGTCCATACGTTTAGAAGGTAATATGCAAACAGAACACGACAATGGGCAGCTAAAGCGCACCATGAAAACGCGTCACCTGATTATGCTGTCGCTGGGTGGCGTGATTGGCACAGGGTTATTTTTTAATACGGGTTACATCATCTCCACGACCGGTGCGGCGGGCACGCTGCTGGCGTATCTGATCGGCGCGCTGGTAGTTTGGCTGGTGATGCAGTGTCTGGGCGAGCTTTCCGTCGCAATGCCGGAAACCGGAGCATTTCATGTCTACGCCACGCGCTATCTTGGGCCAGCTACGGGCTATACCGTCGCGTGGCTTTACTGGCTCACCTGGACCGTGGCGCTCGGCTCAAGCTTCACCGCCGCCGGATTCTGCATGCAGTACTGGTTCCCGCAGGTGCCCGTCTGGGCGTGGTGCGTGGTGTTCTGCGCGGTGATTTTTGCCCTCAATGTCATCTCGACGCGTTTCTTTGCCGAAGGCGAATTCTGGTTCTCGCTGGTGAAAGTCATCACCATCATCGCCTTTATTATCCTGGGCGGGGCGGCGATCTTCGGCTTTATCCCGATGCAGGACGGTTCACCCGCGCCGGGCTTATCCAATATCACCGCCGAAGGCTGGTTCCCGCACGGCGGCCTGCCGATTCTGATGACCATGGTGGCGGTGAACTTCGCTTTCTCCGGCACCGAGCTGATTGGCATCGCAGCAGGTGAAACGGAAAATCCGCATAAAGTGATCCCGGTGGCGATCCGCACCACGATTGCGCGCCTGATCCTGTTCTTCATCGGCACCGTTTTTGTGCTGGCGGCGCTGATCCCCATGCAGCAGGCCGGCGTGGAGAAAAGCCCGTTCGTGCTGGTGTTCGAGAAGGTCGGCATTCCGTATGCGGCGGACATTTTTAACTTCGTGATCCTGACGGCCATTCTGTCGGCGGCGAACTCCGGGCTGTATGCGTCGGGCCGCATGCTGTGGTCGCTGTCGAATGAGAAAACGCTGCCGCGCTGCTTTGCCCGCGTCAATAAAAACGGCGTTCCGCTGACGGCGATCTCGGTGTCGATGCTGGGCGGCGTCTTGGCGCTGTTCTCAAGCGTGATCGCCCCGGACACGGTGTTTGTCGCGCTGTCGGCGATTTCAGGGTTTGCGGTCGTAGCGGTGTGGATAAGCATTTGTGCCTCGCACTTTATGTTCCGCCGCCGTCATCTCCAGGCGGGCAAACCGCTGGCGGATTTACAGTATCGTGCCCCGTGGTATCCGCTGGTGCCGATATTGGGATTTGTCCTGTGCGTGGTGGCCTGCGTCGGTCTGGCCTTTGATCCAAGCCAGCGCATTGCCCTTTACTGCGGAATTCCGTTTGTCGCCCTGTGTTATGGTGCGTATTACCTCACCCAAAATCTTAAAACGCAGGAGCCTGAACATGTCGCTGAATAATCCGCTTACCGCCCTCCTTGAAACACAGCCGTTTATCGTGCTGGACGGCGCAATGGCGACGGAGCTTGAAGCGCGCGGGTGTAACCTGGCGGACAGCCTATGGTCGGCAAAAGTGCTGGTCGAAAACCCGGATCTGATCCGTGACGTACACCTCGACTATTTCCGCGCTGGCGCACAGGTGGCGATCACCGCCAGCTATCAGGCCACGCCTGCGGGCTTTGCCGCGCGCGGTCTGGACGAGGCGCAGTCGCGGGCGCTGATTGGTAAAAGCGTGGAGCTGGCGCGTAAGGCACGCGAAGCCTATCTGGCTGAAAACGCGCACGCGGGCACGCTGCTGGTCGCCGGTTCTGTCGGGCCTTACGGTGCGTATCTGGCGGACGGGTCTGAATATCGCGGGGATTACGTGCGCAGTGCGCAAGAATTTACCGAATTTCACCGCCCGCGCGTAGAGGCGCTGCTGGATGCGGGGGCCGACTTACTGGCCTACGAAACGCTGCCGTCATTTGCAGAGATCAAAGCCCTGGCGGCGTTGCTGAGTGAATATCCCCGTGCTCGCGCGTGGTTCTCGTTTACCCTGCGCAACAGCGAGCACCTTAGCGACGGCACGCCACTGCGTGAAGTGGTTGCCGCTCTGGCGGATTATCCGCAAATTGTCGCGCTGGGCATCAACTGCATAGCGCTGGAAAACACCACCGCCGCGCTTGAGCATCTGCACAGCCTGACTGCGCTGCCGCTGGTGGTTTATCCGAATTCGGGCGAGCACTATGACGCCGTGACCAAAACCTGGCATCACCACGGCGAAGCCTGCGAAACGCTGTCGGGTTATCTACCGGAGTGGCTGGCGGCAGGCGCGAAGCTGATTGGCGGATGCTGTCGTACCACACCGAAGGACATCGCGGAGCTGAACAAGCAGCGCGGATGAGTGCGGGTTTTATGTTCTCACTGCAGCGCGGCGCATAAAATGCGATCGTTTGACGCCTAAACCCGTATCGCAATCCCATATATATAGCGAACCGTTAGAGGATTTAGTTTGAATGGCATTTAAAGTCCATTAATAGCCGATTACGCATTTTTGATAAAAAAAATAACCACGTACGCTATACACTAAATCCACAGTTTTATGAGGGGTAATGTATGGCGATTAATGGAAAATTTATGTTAAATGGTGCAGATATAGCGCCACTTGTCTTTCCCGGAGTCGGTATATTTATGGCCTTCTCGGGTAATGGCTCGTATAAAAACAGGGGGAATTGCGGAAAATATCCCGAAAATGGTTCTATCCCTGTTGGCCGCTATTGGATTGTGGGGCGGGGCAGTGGCGGCACTATCTCTAAAGCCATTGCTTATGTGAAGGATTCATACAATAAGTATCACAGCGGCGCTGAGTTCGCCCGTTCTGAATGGTTTGCACTCTATCCAAATGACTGGAATATTGACGATATGGCGTGGATTGAAGGGGTTAAGCGCGAGCACTTTCGATTACATCCAGGAGTTTTATCTGATGGTTGTATTACCCTTGTTAACAATGCTGATTTTCGTACACTGCGCAATGCGTTAATAAACACACCACAAGTCCGGGTTCCATGCATGAAGGATATGATGGCCTATGGCATGATTGAGGTTGTCAGCAATGGCTACAACGCTTGTCCGTAGGCTAGTTAAAATAGCTTGGTTTGTGCTCTTGTTCTGTTTAGGCGCAAGGATAATTGACCCTGCAAAGTTTATCGATCTCGACACAACGCAACGATTTTCTCAGTGGCTATACGGATATTCAAGCCAGGAAAACTTTGACGATTTGTGGGTGATGACGTGGATTATTTGCTCGTTACTATTCGCCATTATTATCTACTTCATCACGCCACTTCTTGTAAAAAAAGTGCGTCGCTAAGGGCGCATTTTCTTAGGCTGTTTTTCGCTCATTCCACGCATCAGTGAACTTGACGTTGCCATCGACATAATGCCAGGTAATTTTTTCATAGTTGAGGCTAACGTTTTCAACATGATTGATCTGAGGGCTGGCAAGCTTCACGTTTGGAATAGAAGTGTTTGCGCTTGTAACTTTTACATTTTCGAGAAGGATAATGTAATAACAAACTTCCTGACCAGCGTCATTAATCTTATAGAAGCGAATTTCCGCACTTTTCAACGCTTGTCCGGTAGCTGCTGCACGATTGAGATAGGGTGATGAACTGTCTATTTCTTTTTCGAGCATCATCGCCGAATGTTGCCGAGTACCTGTGATTTTTCCGCTTCCGGTATCAACGGGTAATGTTAACCCATGTGACAGCCCAATAATCTCAATACTCCCTTCACGGTCTTTGACATCAACAGAGCCTTTGATATCAGCGCCGCCATCGTCTTTGAGCCACATATTTGCTGGGATTGGCATTTTTCTTTTTCCTCATTATTGATTAGTAAAAAACATAATAAAGTGTAGGCTTGCAATAATGGCAAGTAAATAATAAATCCTTTACAGGAAGTATCTGGTAATTTGATGTCAGCTCTCGCTTGTCAGCGGGATCGAATTATTAACTATTAAAAAACGTAAAGGGGTTTTGTCCTACTTGTTTTTTCAAAGTTAAAGAGAGACCAGTGCATCTACGCTTTTATAAATTTGGTTGCATATTTGGCGAGGAGCTTCATGGATAATAGACATGCGTGAAATCGACAGTGCTAGTTAAGACGCTTTCAAGCGTCACTCTGTATAGTTCAACCTTGATCCCTACTTCGATAATATTATATTATTTAATGATGGCTTTTTGTAATCTCTTTTGCTCACACACAGCGATAGCAAAAAAGCTGGTTTTATCAAGTTGTTTATGAATGACATACAGGGCTATGTTGTCTACAGCCTGTCATGCTTCCTGTATTGCTGTCTACTGGCTGCCTAACACCGTAACTACTATTCATAATTTCTATAGCACCCTCACGTCCTAAAGCCATGCAATCTCCTGGGATTTGCATTCCATTTTCATCATACAGAAATAAATAAGCTGGTAGTGACATAATTAGAGGTTCCCATCGTTGTCAATGAAGAACGAATCAGAATAACTGATCCCATTTAAACTATATGCAATATCATATTTATATCCCTTTGGTAATTTAACGTTAACGCATGTGTCAGGATATGATGATGAAATTTTATCAGTTGCTTTCAAAACGGTGTATTTTTTATTAGGCCAATAGTAAATGCTATAACGTTCTAGAATATCATTTTTATTTATAGAAAAGCAGATGGTATTTCCTTGCATAAATACACCGCGTTGGATAGATGCTGGTTTTCCTCCACCAGGGCAACCTGTAAGGATAAGAATGAAAGGTAATGTTAGTAATGTTTTCACCCTGGAAATCCTTTCAAAACTAATTTGTATTTTCTAATGAGTTCATAAGTGGATTCATTCGGTTGATAATCTCTATATTCTGTTAAATATAACGTACCTGTATTAAACCCATATGTAAGCAGTAGCCAATAATCGCTGGCAATTGATGCTTGTTGTTCTAACCCATAATGGAGGAAATCAGCCTTATCTAAGCTGTAACTATAATCAGCAAAGCGAGAGAATAACCCTCTGGTTCTAACAAACATTCCCTTTTGTGCTTGCCATGCATGAACCATTTCATGCATAAATCTGAGTTTCTTCTGTAGATCTCTTTCTAAAGAAAAATCAGGGGAATAGGTTTCCTCTCTAAACCATAACTCGCCGTCAGGAGTCATTGCAACATCGACAGGTTGCAGGTTGAATGGAAGATACCCTTCACGATGTCCCCATATGCGGCTATAAATAAGACTCCCACCAAACAACGTTTTTGCTAATGCGATTTCACCTAACGTTAGTTGTCTGACTCCACCGGGTACAATGGATGTTCCAGATGTGGGTTTTATACTTTCATCAACGGGCATTTAAAAATCCATTTTAATGACGTGAGAATTTATCGTACGCCTCTCCTGAATATAAAATAATAAATATTTCGGCGCAGATTTCTAAAATTTGTAAGAAGGGATTAATACTATTCATCGAATGAGTAATAAGCCAATTCAATATATATTGAGATGATGAGTGGTTATTATTGATGGTGACCGGAGCGCCCAGTGTTGGCAAGCGCGAGTCTGATGCCCTCACCCCAACCCAGGGAGAGGGCGAAGACACTAAAAACGACAACGTGCGTTGCCGTTTTGCTTTTACCTACGCCGCATCCGCCAGCACAAACATGCCGTACGGGTGGATCTCGAGGTAATAATTATCGCCTTCGTTCGGCTGCAGGCGCGTGGCGTTCACCTGCAACAAAATCTCCTGCCCGTGCCAGTTCACAATCACCTCATACTGCGGCCCCATATACGCCACATGGCGAATCACGCAGCGCTGGCTCTCTTCGCCGTGCTCGCTCAGGGTGATCGCTTCCGGACGCACGCCAACCGATCCCGTTCCTTCGCGGGCAAAGTGCAGTGGGCGCGGCAGGCGATAGCCGTGGATCTCCACGAAATCCTCGCTAAACCGTGCCGGGAACAGGTTGGCGTCGCCCATAAAGCTCGCCATAAAGCGCGATGCAGGCTGGCGATACAGATCCTGCGGCGAGCCAATCTGCATAATGTTGCCTTTGTTCATCACCAGCACGGTGTCCGACACCGCAAACGCCTCGCTCTGATCGTGGGTCACATACAGCGACGTGATGTTGAACTGCTTTTGCAGCTCGCGAATTTTGTCACGCATGCTGCGCCTCAGGTTGGCGTCGAGGTTACTCAGCGGTTCATCGAACAGCAGCACTTTCGGTTTGAGGATCAGCGCACGGGCCAGCGCCACGCGCTGCTGCTGCCCGCCGGAGATCTGGTCGACGTATCGATCTTCAAAGCCGTCCAGATCCACCATCGCCAGCGCTTCTTTGACGCGGGTTTTCATTTCGCTGCGCGATACGCCGAGCATTTTCAGGCCGTACCCCACGTTCTCGCCCAGCGACATGTGCGGGAACAGGGCGTAAGACTGGAACACCATGCAGATATCACGCTGCTGAATGGACCGATGCGTCACGTCTTCGCCGTCGATTAAAATTTGCCCCTCGGTGGGTTTTTCCAGCCCCGCGACCAGACGCAGCACTGTGGTTTTGCCGCAGCCCGACGGGCCGAGCAGCGTCACCATCTGCCCCTGCGGAATCGCCAGATTAATATTCTCGATAACGGTGTTGTTACCAAAGCGCTTGGTGACATTGCGCAGTTCAACGAAATGTTTCTGAGTCATAGTGTTACGCCTGGTTTTTGGCTTTTGAACGGGAAGTGCGAGATTCACCGATCAGCCAGTCAAAGAGGAAAATGATCGCCAGCATGACCACAATCAGGATCGAGCCGTAGGCAATCGCCACGCCGTATTCGCCGTCTTCCACGCGGTTCAGAATGTAGGCCGTTGCCACCCGGGTATCCGGCGTGACGAGGAACACAATGGCGCTAACGGTGGTAATGGCGCGCACGAAGCTGTAAATCAGCGCCGACAGAATCGCCGGGCGCAGTAGCGGCAGCAAAATATGCGTGATGGTCCGGAAGCTTCCGGCGCGCAGGCTAAGCGATGCTTCATCCAGCGATTTGTCGATCTGCCCCAGTCCCGCGATCCCGGCACGAATGCCCACCGGCACGTTACGCATCACCATCGAGATAATCACAATCGCGGCGGTTCCCGTGAGGTAAACCGGCGCGCTGTTAAAGGCCAGAATGTACGACACGCCCGCCACGGTGCCTGGCACGGCGAAGCACAGCATGGTGGTGAACTCGATAGTCTTTTTGCCACGGAACTGCTGGCGCACGACCACCCAGGCGATCAGCAGGCCAAAACCGGCGGTGATCGGTGCGGCGATCCCGGCGTACAGCAGCGTATCGAGCAGTGAAGGCCACGCCCCGTCGCTCATGCCCTGGCCGAACAGCTTGATAAAGTTATCCAGCGTCAGGGTGTAATCCACGCCCCAGTTCACCGTAAAGCTGCCGTAGAAAATGCTGCCGTAGAGCAGGGCGTTAAAGGCGATCCAGACGGACAACAGCGCCACCACACCCCAGACCAGCGTCACCGGTAGCGGCTGCACGTCGCCACGGTAGGATTTGCCCGACACGGTCACGTAAGACCGCTTGCCGATCCACATGTACTGAATGCAGAACACCAGCAGCGAGAACACCAGCAAGAACGCGCCGAGCGTGCTGGCGGCCTGATAATCCAACTGCGAGCCGGTGATGTAGAAGTAGATTTGCGTGGCGAGCACGTCGAAGTTGCCGCCCAGCACCAGCGGGTTACTGAAATCGGCCAGCGACTGCACGATAACAATCAGGAAGGCGTTTGCCAGCGCGGGTTTCAGCAGCGGCACAAATACGCCGTTAAAGGTCTGCCAGCGGCTGGCGCGCAGGGTATACGACGCCTCTTCCAGCGACGGGTGAATGGTTTTGATGGCCCCGTCTAGGATCATGAACGCCATCGGCGTAAAGGCCAGCACCTGTGCCAGCCAGATACCGGTGAACCCGTACAGCCAGTTGGTGTTGGTCAGGCCAAACCAGTCCACCATCAGCTCGGTGATGTAGCCGGAGCGGCCCATCATCAGCGTCACGCCCAGGCCCACCACAAACGGCGGGGTGACGATCGGCAGAATCGAGAAGATACGCCCAATGATGGCGCTGCGTTTGGCGATGCGGGTGGTGTAGATCGCCAACACCAACCCGAAGAACGTACAGCCGATACCGACGGCAATCGACAGCAGAATCGAGTTGATAATGACCTGAACGATATGCGCCTGCGATAGCACCGTCATAAAGGCCAGCGGCGCAAATTCGCCCGTATCGGTGGTGAACATCGGAATGAAAATGGCGATGCTCGGCCAGACGATAAAGATGCCGATCAGGGCGACGATGGTTATCAGAGAGGCAATTACAAAGCGATCGCCGCCCAGCCACTCGAGTCGCGTCAGCGCCAGCGTCATGATCGCCCCAAGCGCGACGAACAGCACGATAGAGGCGTAACCTAACCCGCGTCCTTCGACCGTGGCGCTGATGACGATAAACGCCATACACAGCAGCGCCCATCCCGCATCAATATAATGGCGGCTAATCTGTTCGCGTTTCGCTTCACTGAACGGACGCACCAGCAGCAGGCTCGGCAGTAAATACCACAGCCAGCTAACGTTGAAATGTGACCAGCTGTAGGCGTCGAGGATCTCGTCGCGCGTCGACTCCAGCAGGCCGTAATCCAGGCTCCAGCTTGGCAGCAGGGCAAACGCCAGCCAGCCAAGTAAAACCCAAAGGAATACCGCATCCCGTTTTTTGGCGGGATGGAGAGCTAATGTGTGTGACATACGTTTTCCGGGTGTTGGAGGCCCGACGGGAAAATCCGCCGGGCGATAACCACTGTTCGCGGGCTTATTTACCCATCTTCACGTCGCTGACCCATTTGTTGATCAGTGCCTTGCGCACATCCGTTGAGCCGTACTTATCCATGTCGTAGCTTATCAATTTCAGGTCGTCGAGCTTCAGTGAGTTCGGCGAGGTTTCTGCCGTGGTGTTGGTCAGGATTTGGTAGGATTTGCCTTTCTTCCATGCCAGCTCCTGGGCCTCTTTCGACAGCACCCAATCCACAAACAGCTTCGCGTTTTCTTCGTTACGCGCACCTTTCAGAATGCTCACGCCGCCGATTTCATACCCGGTGCCTTCGCACGGTGAAATCAGCTCCAGCGGTGCGCCCTGTTCTTTTTCCAGCGAGTAATCGTGCAGGAAGCCAATCCCGATGGCGGTTTCACCGCGCGCGGCGTTACGTGCCGGAGCGATACCGGATTTGGTGTACTGCGACACGTTGCTGTTCAGCTGTTTCAGGTAATCGAACGCCTGATCTTCGCCCCACAGCTGCACGAAGGTCGCCAGCGCGGTATACGCCGTGCCGGAACTTTGCGGATCGGCAATCTGGATCTCGCCTTTGTATTCAGGCTTGGTCAGATCTTTCCAGCATTTGGGTACCGGCAGGTTTTTCTCTTTCAGGCGCTGGGTGTTGACGCCAAAGCCTAAAATCCCGACGTACACCGCTGAAGACAGGTTGCCTTTTACTTTGGCCGGATCGCGGAAGTTCTCCATGATCTGCTCAAGATTTTTCGATTTATACGGCTGCAACAGGCCCATTTCACCGGCCTGTGATTGCGGGTCCAGCGTGCCGCCGTACCAGACGTCAGCTTGCGGGTTTTTCTTCTCGGCATCGACTTTCGCCAGCGTGCTGCCGGAGCCGTTGCGGATAAACGAGGTTTTGACGTCGTACTTATCGCCAAAGGCTTTGGTTTCGGTTTCACACATTTCGTTGGTGGCGCTGCAATACACCACCAGACGGCCTTTAGCCTGCGCGGCACCCGTCAAGGTGGCCAGCGCGATCCCAGAAGCAATGAGGGTAGAGAGGAGCGTTGTTTTCATTATTCAGCCTTTTTAGGACGTTATGTGACTGCGAGAAGCGGTGATGCCCGACATCAGCAGCGGCATCAGCAATAAACCCATCAGTACGGCGGCAATCGAGAGCAAACTGAACATCCCCGACCAGCCGTAATGTTCGATAACCAACGACAGCGGCCACCCGGCCAGCGCCGCCCCCAGATAGGCAAACACGCCGAGAAAACCGGTAATCGAGCCTGCTGCCTGTTTGTGCCCGCACTCCACGGCGGCAAGGCCGATCAGCATCTGCGGGCCAAAAACAAAAAATCCGACGGTAAAAAAGCACATCGCCAGCAGGGCGTAGTGGTGAACCGGTGCCAGCCACAGCGCGGCAACGGAAACCATCAATCCCAGCGTGAACAGCAAAATCATCGGCGCACGCTGGCCGCTAAACAGCAGGTCCGAACCCCAACCGGCGAACAGCGCGCCCAGTAAACCGCCCACTTCAAACAGCATCACCGTGGCGTTGGCGCTCAACAGATTGACGCCGTGGCTTTCTGACAGCCAGATATTGCCCCAGTCGTTCAGCGCAATTCGGATCAGATACACCAGCACGTACGATGCGCCGAGCAGCCAGATCATCGGGTTTTGCAGCATCGTCGTGCGTAACATCTGCCACAGCCCCATCGGCGGGCTATGCTGTTCCTGGCGCAACTCCAGCGGATCGTTGCGCCACTCCCCGACCGTCGGCAGACCCTCTTCCTGCGGTGTTCCCCGCAGCTGCGTGGTCAGCCAAATGCCGAGTACAATGCTGATGATCCCCGGTGTCAGCATCGCTGCCTGCCAGCCCCAAAGATGGGCGGCAAAGGCACATATCAATGGAATAATCGCGCCACCAATATTGATGGAGGTATTCCAGCAGCCCCACCAGAAGCCGCGCTCGTTGCGCGAATACCAGTGGGTGAGCAATCGGGCGCACGGCGGCCATCCCCATCCCTGAAAGAAGCCGTTCAGCGTCCAGATAAACAGCAGCAGCGGGAACGAATCGCTAAACGTAAACAGCACGTTCAGCACGCCGGTTGCCAGTAGGCCGATACCCATAAATGCCCGCTGCCCGTGGCTGTCATGCCACAGACCGGCGGCAAATTTCGACAGCCCGTAGCTCAGATAAAACAGCGAACCGATCAGCCCGATATCGCTCTTACTCAGCCCCAAATCCATTTGCAGCGCGGGTAACACGTAATTCACGCTCTTGCGCGTCAGGTAAAACGCGGCGTACCCGATGGCCATGCACAACAGCAATCGTGGGCGTATCGCCCGATAGCGTTGAGTAATCTCTTCAGCAGACAGTGCGTGCATGGCGTTCTCCGTTTGAGATGACTGTATGAAAGCGCGACGAAAAAGGGATGAGAGAAAGTCTGGAGTGACTAAGACTTTTTCCTGGTTAGTGAAGTGTTTGTTGCAAAATTGTGGGCAGGTTAACAATTACGCGCGTACCGGCGTGGGAGCTCAGCGTAAATTCGCCCCCGAGAGCGTGGACGCGCTCGCGCATCCCCTGAATCCCAAAGCCGGAGGTTTTTTCCGCGCTGATGCCGCTGCCATTGTCCGCGACTTCCAGATGCAGCCGGTTTTCCTGCTGGCGAAGAACAATCGTCACTTCACTGGCATCGGCGTGTTTACTGACGTTATTCAGCAGTTCCTGCAACAGGCGATACAGGGTGAATACCAGGGTTTCATTTTCCGGTGGCGCGGGCAGCTGATACTCAAACCGACAGGTAATCCCGCGCTCGGCAAAGGCAAATTCGTTGACCAGATGATGCAGCGCCTCTTTCAGCGACAGCTCGTCAAGCACGGGCGGGCGCAGCTGGCGCAGCAGCTGGCGGGTCGAGTGATGAATCCGCCGCGCCAGTTCGTTGATTTGTCCGGCCGCCTCAACCGCCAGCGGGGTATCGCCCGCGCGCTTGACCAGCTGAGACTGAATTTGAATGGCGGTAATGTTCTGACCAATCTCGTCGTGCAGCTCGCGAGCCAGATGCTTGCGGGTATCTTCTTCGGTGTGGATCAGCTTTTCGGTAAGCGCTCGCCGGGCCTGAAGTTCGGTCTCCAGTCGACGACGATAGTGGTCAAGATTCAGCGCCAGCTGCTGCTGACGGCTGATGGCGATCCCCAGGCCAATCCCGAGCAACGACTGGGTGGCGAGGAAAATCTCCAGCTCCATCAGATCGGTAAACCCCACGCCAACCTGGCGCGCGATGGTGATCATCATGCTGCCCAGCAGCCCAGACAGCACGCCGCCCTGCCAGCCAAACTTCCACGCCATCACCACGTTTGGCAGAAACACCACAATCAGCAGCAGGCGCTCAAGGGCGGGGGAGAGCACCATTTGCGTGCCGATCCCGATGATAAAAAACAGGCTGCACCAGATGATAAGCGAGGTGCGCAGCGGTGGATTGCTGGTGTCCAGCCCGAGCAAATGGTAGCGATGCTGCTGGCGCAAAAACTCAAACACCAGATAGACAAACGGCGTGAGCAACACCCCGCCGGTAAAAGAGGCCAGCAGCAGAAGCGTGCCGGGGCTTTCCAGAAACGGTGACAGCAGCAACGTTTGCAGCAGCGCGTTGAACGTCACCGCCGCAATCAGCAGGGAAAGACGCTGCCAGTACAGCGGGAAACGGTGCCAGTAGCGTTGCGTCAGCCAGGCGGCGGCCGTCCCAATCAGCGGAACCGCCAGCATCTCGTCGCGGGTCAGGAGCTGTTCGCTGTGCAACCACCCGATGGCAACGAGAGTCGACAGAATTAACGCCGGCCAGAAGCGGCGCGACAGCAAAATCAGCAGCGCCAGGTACACGCCCTGCGGCAGGAACAGTGCGGCCTGCTGGCCGTTGTGCGTCAGATAAAAACTGAGCGTCCACAGCATCAGCCAGCCGGTGCCCCAGGCCAGCATAATGAACAGCGAGAGGATAATGTGCCGCACGGATCGCCGCATCAGTGGCCCGTCAGCAGCTGATTATTGAGAGCGAAATGCACCAGTTCGATGGTGCTGCTGCACTGCAATTTCCCCAGCACATTGGCGCGATGCACGTGTACCGTTTTGTGGCTCAGTTCGAGCGTAAAGGCGATGGCTTTGACGCTTTCACCTTTCACCAGCAGGTCGAACACTTCGCGTTCGCGTGGGGTCAGTACATCGAGCACTTTGGATACGGGCTGGCCGCCGCGCAGGGCTTTGACCGCATCGGCGCAAAGATAATGTCCACCCATCCCGACCGAGCGTACGGCCTGTACCAGCTCTTCTGGGCCGCAGCGTTTGGTGAGATATCCGCTGGCGCCTGCGTCGAGCGCGCTCTGCACAAACGCCGGAGTATCATAAATACTGAGAATGATTGCGCGAAAGCCGGGGCGCTGCTGACGCAGGCGTTTCAACAGGCTGAGACCATTTTCGTCGGGCATGGCGACGTCCATCACCGCGACGTCAATATCGTTACGTGACAAGGCTGGCCAGGCTTCGGTGGCGCTGCCGTATTGGCCTTCGACGATCAGATCCTCTTCCAGATTTAACAGCTGAGCGAATCCAGATCGGACCACCACGTGGTCGTCCACCAGCACCACTTTGATCATCATTCATACCTTTGCTGAATAGTTTCTCTATGATGCCTGCCGCCGCCGGGCTGGCAATCGTGTGCGTACGGTTATGTAACGGATGTAACAGAATTGCAATTTAGATTGTTTTTTCCTACGGGGGATCAGGTGGTGCTGCCTTTCTCCCTCTCCATTAGGGAGAGGGTTGGGGTGAGGGGGCTGGCGGCTCTGGTTTTCTCCCTCTCCATTTAGGGAGAGGGTTGGGGTGAGGGGGAACAGGCGGCTCTGGTTTTCTCCCTCTCCATTTAGGGAGAGGGGTGGGGTGAGGGGAACAGGCGGCTCTGGTTTTCTCCCTCTCCATTAGGGAGAGGGTTGGGGTGAGGGGGAACAGGCGGCTCTTATTTTCTCCCTCTCCATTTAGGGAGAGGGTTGGGGTGAGGGGAGGCAGGCGGCTCTGGTTTTCTCCCTCTCCATTAGGGAGAGGGTTGGGGTGAGGGGGAACAGGCGGCTCGGAAGTCTGTTCCGTTCACCTTACGTGCTCAGCTCCTCTGTCATTCCTGAACCGGTGAACGTGTTAAGGGGGCGGCGATGTATGAACCGGTCACATGGGTAACACTTTAAACCGGGCACATGGGTAACAGGTTATAACGGTACGGTAAACAGCTGACGGAGGTTTGCCGTGCCCTGGACTGAGACTGTTACC
>NZ_JBWLAQ010000015.1:0-11974 GCF_056490165.1 Lelliottia sp. GFLA7
GGGGTGGTCGACCTGAAGAAAAAGTCGATCACCCTGGGTAAAGGATGTTAAAAAGTGTTCACCATGTCTCCGAACACCTGTCTGCCATGTCTCCGGACCGTACACCCACGGGGAGAGGGAGAAAACATTAATAACGGTAACTGGCGTTACCGTTTTGCATTTACCTTGAGGGAGCAAACACTAAAAATGACCACTGGCGTGGCCATTTTGCTTTTACCTACCCTTTCATCCACGCCCGGATCCCATCCAGGAACATCTGCGTCGCCATCATCACCAGAATTAACCCCATCAGGCGCTCCAGCGCATTTACCCCTTTCTCGCCGAGCAGGCGCAGGAACAGCGACGATTGCAGCAAGATGATAAACGTCCCGCCCCAGGCGATCAGCAGGGCGATCACCAGATGGCTCATCTGATTAGGGTACTGATGTGACAGCAGCATCAACGTGGCAAGAATCGTCGGGCCGGCGACCAACGGGATCGCCAGCGGCACGATAAACGGCTCTTCACCCGCAGGCAGACCGCTGCTGCTGCCTTCGGCGCTTGGGAAAATCATCTTAATGGCGATCAGAAACAGAATAATGCCGCCGGAGATTGAAACCGTTTCAGCGCGCAGGTTCAGGAACGCGAGGATTTTTTCACCGGCGAACAGGAAGATAAACATCACCAGCAGCGCGATAAGCAGCTCGCGGATCATGATCGCCCGACGGCGCTTGGGTTCAGTGTGTTTCAGCACCGACATAAAGATGGGCAGGTTGCCGAGTGGATCCATAATCAGGATCAATAGCACCGCTGCGGAAATGATTTCAGTCATTATTTTTATCCCTGATAAAGCCTGTGGTTTCTATTGTAATTAGTGGTATTACTGATCGCAGCGCCATCATCGATTAATTTCGCTTGCGACTTTGGCAGCATTTTGTAATGTGAAGCATATCCCAGTTGAATACTGGTTTGCACAAACAGCACACACCTCTGCAGGAAATAATAGATATGAAAAACGTTGGTTTTATCGGCTGGCGCGGTATGGTCGGCTCTGTTCTCATGCAACGCATGGTTGAAGAGCGCGATTTTGACGCCATCCGCCCGGTCTTCTTCTCCACTTCCCAGTTCGGGCAAGCTGCCCCCGCGTTCGGCGGCGCGTCTACGGGCACGCTTCAGGACGCCTTTAATCTGGAAGCGCTGAAGGCGCTCGACATTATCGTGACGTGCCAGGGCGGCGATTATACCAACGAAATTTATCCAAAGCTGCGTGAAAGCGGCTGGCAGGGCTACTGGATTGACGCGGCGTCTTCGCTGCGCATGAAAGACGATGCCATCATTATTCTCGACCCGGTAAACCAGGGCGTAATCACCGACGGCCTGAACAACGGCGTGAAAACCTTTGTGGGCGGCAACTGTACCGTCAGCCTGATGCTGATGTCGCTGGGTGGCCTGTTCGCGCAGGATCTGGTTGATTGGGTTTCCGTTGCAACGTATCAAGCCGCTTCTGGTGGCGGTGCGCGCCACATGCGTGAACTGCTGGCGCAGATGGGCCAGTTGCATCATCACGTGGCGGACGAGCTGGCGAACCCGGCTTCAGCCATTCTGGATATCGAACGTAAAGTGACTCAGCTGAGCCGCAGCGGTGATTTGCCAGTCGATAACTTTGGCGTCCCGCTGGCGGGCAGCCTGATCCCGTGGATCGACAAACAGCTTGATAACGGCCAGAGCCGTGAAGAGTGGAAAGGCCAGGCTGAGACCAACAAGATTCTCAATACCGCCACGGCGATCCCAGTTGATGGTCTATGCGTTCGCGTCGGTGCGCTGCGCTGCCACAGCCAGGCATTCACCATCAAACTGAAAAAAGATGTGTCGATCCCGACTGTGGAAGAACTTCTGGCTGCGCACAACCCGTGGGCGAAAGTGGTGCCAAACGATCGCGACATCACCATGCGCGAACTGACGCCTGCGGCCGTTACCGGCACGCTGACTACCCCGGTGGGCCGTCTGCGTAAGCTAAACATGGGGCCGGAGTATTTATCGGCCTTCACGGTCGGCGACCAGCTCTTGTGGGGTGCCGCCGAGCCGCTACGCCGCATGCTACGCCAGCTGGCGTAATAATTTGTTAAATCTCAGGGGTGAATATTCACCCCTTTTTTTGCGTACTACACGGAGTAAAACGCGGATGTCACATTTTTTATCGGGAGTCATGTAGAGCGTTGGCTATGCTTTAAGGGAGATTGAATTCTTACCTGAGGGTGGGACGGAGCAGATTGGACAATTTTGCTGCATCGTTCAGGTCACATTAAAAGTCGTTCCGGAGCGCTTAAATAGGGCGACATTAAAAAAACAGGATGAATACCATGTCCGATCGTATTGATAGAGACGTGATAAATGCGCTAATTGCAGGTCATTTTTCCGACCCATTTTCTGTGCTGGGTATGCACCCAACAGAAGCGGGGGTAGAAGTCCGTGCGTTGTTACCGGATGCCACCGAAGTGTGGGTCATTGAACCCAAAACCGGACGCAAAGTGGGCAAGCTTGAATGCCTCGACTCGAGAGGTTTCTTTTCAGGCGTGATTCCCCGCCGTAAAAATATCTTCCGTTATCAACTCGCCGTGCTCTGGCATGGGCAAGAAAACCTGATTGACGATCCCTACAGCTTTGGCCCCCTGATCCAGGAAATGGACGCCTGGCTGCTGTCCGAAGGCACCCATTTACGTCCCTACGAAACGCTGGGCGCACATGCCGATACGATGGACGGCATCACCGGAACGCGTTTTTCCGTGTGGGCACCCAACGCACAGCGCGTCTCAGTTGTGGGGCAGTTCAACTACTGGGATGGTCGCCGCCACCCGATGCGTCTGCGTCGTGAGTCCGGCATCTGGGAGCTGTTTATCCCCGGCGCGCACAACGGTCAGCTCTATAAGTTTGAGATGATCGATGCCCACGGCAAACTGCGCGTCAAAGCCGATCCGTATGCCTTCGAAGCGCAAATGCGCCCGGCCACCGCCTCGCTGATTTGCGGTCTGCCGGAAAAAGTCGTTCAGAGCGAGGAGCGCAAACAGGCGAATAATTTTGATGCGCCGATTTCGATTTACGAAGTGCATCTCGGCTCATGGCGTCGTCATACCGACAATAATTTCTGGCTGAGCTATCGGGAACTGGCCGATCAGCTGGTGCCGTATGCCAAATGGATGGGCTTTACCCATATCGAACTGCTGCCGATTAATGAACACCCGTTTGACGGTAGCTGGGGCTATCAGCCAACGGGGCTGTATGCGCCAACGCGCCGTTTCGGGACGCGCGATGACTTCCGCTATTTCATTAATGCCGCCCACGCCGCCGGGTTGAGCGTCATTCTCGACTGGGTGCCGGGCCATTTCCCGTCCGATGATTTTGGTCTTTCTGAATTCGACGGCACTGATTTGTACGAACACAGCGATCCGCGCGAAGGCTATCATCAGGACTGGAATACCCTGATTTATAACTACGGGCGTCGCGAAGTGGCGAACTATCTGGTCGGCAATGCGCTGTACTGGATTGAACGCTTTGGCATCGACGCATTGCGCGTGGATGCGGTGGCGTCGATGATTTATCGCGATTACAGCCGCAAAGAGGGCGAGTGGATCCCGAATGAGTACGGCGGTCGCGAAAACCTCGAAGCCATTGAGTTTCTGCGCAACACCAACCGCATTCTCGGCGAGCAGGTTCCCGGCGCGGTGACGATGGCGGAAGAGTCGACCGATTTCCCAGGCGTGTCGCGTCCGCCGTCAATGGGCGGGCTGGGCTTCTGGTACAAGTGGAATCTTGGCTGGATGCACGACACGCTGGATTATTTCAAGCTCGACCCGGTGTTCCGTAAGTATCACCACGACAAACTCACTTTCGGGATGCTCTACAACAACACCGAAAACTTCGTGCTGCCGCTGTCGCACGACGAAGTGGTCCACGGTAAGAAATCGATTCTCGACCGCATGCCGGGCGACGCGTGGCAAAAATTTGCCAACCTGCGCGCCTACTACGGCTGGATGTTTGCCTTCCCCGGTAAAAAACTGCTGTTTATGGGCAATGAATTTGCGCAGGGGCGCGAGTGGAATCACGATTCCAGCCTCGACTGGCATCTGCTGGAAGGCGGCGACAACTGGCATCACGGCGTGCAGCGTCTGGTGCGCGACCTCAACCTGACTTACCGCCATCATAAAGCGCTGCACGAGATGGATTTCGACTCATACGGGTTTGAATGGCTGGTGGTGGATGACCACGAGCGCTCGGTGTTTGTTTTTGTCCGTCGCGACAGTGCGGGCAATGAAATCATTGTGGCCAGTAACTTTACGCCTGTACCGCGTCCGCATTATCGCTTTGGCATTAATCAGCCGGGTAAATGGCGCGAAATCCTCAATACCGATTCCAGCCATTATCACGGCAGCAACGCGGGTAATGCGGGCGCGGTTCAGAGCGATGAACACGAAAGCCATGGCCGACCCCACTCGTTAAGCCTCACGCTGCCACCGCTGTCCACCATCTGGCTCGTCCGGGAGGGTGAATGACCCAACTCACGGCAGGAAAACCCGCACCGCTCGGTGCCAGTTTTGACGGCAAAGGGGTGAATTTCACCCTCTTTTCCGCCCATGCGGAGCGGGTAGAACTCTGTGTGTTTGACCGCGAAGGCAACGAGTATCGCTACGATCTGCCTGCGCGCGAAGGGGATATTTGGCACGGCTATCTTGAAGACGGCAAGCCAGGGTTGCGTTACGGTTTTCGCGTCCATGGCCCCTGGCAGCCTGAGTACGGGCTGCGCTTCAATCCGGCCAAATTACTGATTGACCCCTGCGCGCTGCGCGTGGACGGCGATGTCAAAGACGATCCCCTTTTCCTTGATGGTGAGCAACAGCCTGATCCCCGCGATAGCGCAGCCATTGCGCCCCGAAGCGTGGTCGTGAGTGATGTGTATGACTGGGAAGGGGATAGCTCACCTGATATTCCGTGGGGCAACACGGTGATTTACGAAGCCCACGTGAAAGGGCTGACGTATCTCCATCCGGCGATCCCGAAAGAGATTCGCGGCACCTACAAGGCGCTCGGTCATCCGGTGATGATTGCCTACCTCAAGCATCTTGGTATCACTTCGCTTGAGCTTTTACCGATCTGGCATTTTGCCAGCGAACCGCGTTTGCAGCGGCTTGGGCTGACCAATTACTGGGGCTATAACCCGCTGGCGATGTTTGCCCTTGATCCGCGCTACGCCTCGCATCCAGAGAGAGCGCGGGACGAGTTTCGTGATGCCGTAAAAGCGCTGCATCAGGCGGGCATTGAAGTGATTCTGGACGTGGTGCTTAACCACAGTGCGGAACTGGATCTCGACGGACCCACGCTCTCCCTGCGCGGAATCGATAACCGTAGCTATTATTGGATCAGGGAAGATGGCGATTATCACAACTGGACCGGCTGCGGTAACACCCTCAATCTCAGTCATCCGGCGGTGGCCGAGTATGCGCACGCGTGCCTGAAATACTGGGTTGAGACGTTCCATATCGACGGTTTCCGCTTCGATCTGGCTTCGGTGATGGGCAGAACGCCAGCGTTCAGCCAACAGGCGCCGTTGCTTGAGGCGATCAAAAACTGTCCTGTGCTCTCGCGTGTGAAGCTGATCGCCGAGCCGTGGGATATTGGTGAAGGCGGCTATCAGGTGGGGAATTTCCCGCCGCCGTTTGCGGAGTGGAACGATCATTACCGCGATGCGACGCGCCGCTTTTGGCTCGAAAAAAGTTTGTCGCTGGGTGAGTTTGCTGGACGATTTTCCGCGTCCAGCGATGTGTTTAAGCGTCAGGGGCGAAAACCGTTTTCCACCGTCAATCTGGTGACGGCGCACGACGGATTTACCCTTCGCGACTGCGTTTGTTTCAATCAGAAACACAATGAGGCGAACGGTGAGGAAAATCGCGATGGCACTAACAACAACCACAGTTTCAATCATGGTATAGAAGGGTTAGGCGGCAGTCAGGATGTCATCGAGCGGCGACGCGCCAGCGTCCATGCGCTTCTGACAACATTGCTGCTTTCACAGGGGACGCCAATGTTGTTGGCCGGTGATGAACATGGTCACAGTCAGCACGGCAACAACAATGCGTACTGCCAGGATAACCCCTTGACCTGGCTCGACTGGGAACAGGCGAACAGCGGACTGACGCATTTCACGGCTGCTCTGATTCAGCTTCGCCAGCGCATTCCCGCGCTCACTGCGGATACGTGGTGGGAAGAGGGCGACGGCAACGTCCGCTGGTTGAATAAAGATGCGCAACTGTTGAGCGCGCAAGAGTGGCAGAACGGTATGCCATGTCTGCAAATCCTGCTTTCGGATAACTGGCTCATCACGTTTAACGCGACGCAAGATGTCGTTGAGATTGTTTTACCTGACGGGGAGTGGCGCGCCATTCCTCCTTTTGCTGGAGAGGATAATCCGGTGGTGGTGGCTGTCTGGCACGGGCCTGCACACGGAGTGTGTGTATTCCAAAGATGATAAAAAAGGAGTTAGTCATGGTTAGATTAGAGAAGAACGATCCCTTGATGTTAGCGCGCCAGTTACCCTTAAAAACGGTTGCGCTGATTCTTGCCGGTGGACGTGGTACCCGTCTTAAAGATTTGACCATCAAGCGTGCTAAGCCTGCCGTTCACTTTGGTGGTAAGTTCCGCATTATTGATTTTGCGTTGTCGAACTGCCTTAACTCCGGCATCCGCCGTATCGGTGTCATTACTCAGTATCAGTCGCACACGCTGGTGCAGCACATTCAGCGCGGCTGGTCATTCTTCAGCGAAGAGATGAACGAGTTTGTCGATCTGCTTCCGGCCCAGCAGCGCGTTCACGGTGAAAACTGGTATCGCGGCACGGCGGATGCGGTCACGCAAAACCTCGACATCATTCGTCGCTACGGCGCGGAATACATCGTGATCCTCGCGGGCGACCATATTTATAAGCAAGACTACTCGCACATGCTTATCGACCATGTCGAAAAAGGGGCGCGTTGCACCGTGGCGTGTCTGCCGGTGCCCGTTGCTGAAGCGGCGGCGTTTGGCGTCATGGACGTGGACGAAAACGATCTGATTATTGATTTCGTCGAAAAACCGGCGAATCCGCCGACCATGCCGTCAGACCCAACCAAGTCGCTCGCCAGCATGGGTATCTATATCTTTGATGCAGAATACCTTTACGACCTGCTGGAAGAGGATGACAAAGACGAGAACTCCAGCCACGACTTTGGCAAAGACATCATCCCGAAAATTACCAAAGCTGGCATGGCTTATGCACATCCCTTCCCGTTGTCCTGTGTGCAGTCTGACCCAACGGCAGAACCGTACTGGCGCGACGTCGGCACGCTTGAAGCGTACTGGAAAGCGAACCTGGATTTAGCGTCTGTGACGCCTGAGCTGGATATGTATGACCAGAACTGGCCGATTCGCACGCATATGGAATCGCTCCCGCCCGCGAAATTTGTGCAGGACCGTTCCGGAAGCCACGGCATGACCCTGAACTCGCTGGTGTCGGGGGGCTGTATTATTTCGGGTTCAGTCGTTGTGCAATCGGTGCTGTTCCCGCGTGTGCGGATAAATTCCTTCTGCAATATTGATTCGTCAGTATTGCTACCGGATGTGTGGATCGGGCGTTCGTGCCGCTTGCGTCGCTGCGTGATTGACCGCGCCTGTATTATCCCAGAAGGCATGGTGATTGGCGAAAATGCGGAAGAAGACGCGCGTCGTTTCTACCGTTCTGAAGAGGGCATCGTACTGGTCACGCGTGAAATGCTGCGCAAACTGCAGATCAAACAGGAGCGATGATGCAGGTTTTACATGTATGTTCAGAGATGTTCCCGCTGCTGAAAACGGGCGGGTTGGCGGATGTACTCGGCGCATTACCAGCGGCACAAATTGCAGAGGGCATCGACACGCGCGTGTTATTGCCCGCTTTCCCTGATATTCGTCGTGGCATCCCCGACGCTCAGGTGGTCAGCCGTCGCGACACGTTCGCCGGGCGCATCACCCTGCTGTTTGGACATTACAATGGCGTCGGTATTTACCTGATTGACGCCCCGCATCTTTACGATCGTCCAGGGAGTCCGTACCACGACACGAACTTATTCGCTTACACCGACAACGTGCTGCGTTTTGCGCTGCTCGGTTGGGTCGGGGCGGAAATGGCGACCGGTCTGGATCCGTTCTGGCGTCCGGATATTGTCCACGCGCACGACTGGCACGCCGGTCTTGCACCGGCTTACCTGGCGGCGCGCGGCCATCCGGCAAAGTCAGTCTTTACGGTGCACAATCTGGCGTATCAGGGCATGTATTATGCCCATCACATGAATGAAATCGATCTGCCATGGTCGTTCTATAACATGCACGGCCTGGAGTTTAACGGGCAGATTTCGTTCCTGAAGGCCGGGCTGTATTACGCCGATCATATTACGGCGGTCAGCCCAACGTATGCCCGCGAAATCACCGAGCCTGAGTTTGGGTACGGGATGGAAGGGTTACTGCGTCAACGCCAGCGTGAGGGACGCCTGACGGGCATTCTGAATGGTGTTGACGAAAAAATCTGGAACCCGGAAACCGATCTTCTGCTGGCATCGCGATTTAGCCGTGATTCGGTCGAAGATAAGGCCGAGAACAAGCGACAGCTGCAAGTGGCGATGGGACTCAAAGTGAACGACAAAGTCCCGCTGTTTGCCGTCGTCAGCCGTCTCACCAGCCAGAAAGGGCTGGATTTGGTGCTAGAAGCGCTGCCCGGATTACTGGAGCAGGGTGGCCAACTGGCGCTTCTCGGCGCAGGCGACCCGGTGTTGCAGGAAGGTTTCCTTGCTGCCGCCGCGGAACATCCGGGGCAAGTCGGTGTGCAGATTGGTTATCACGAGGCATTCTCGCACCGCATTATGGGCGGTTCCGATGTGATTCTTGTGCCAAGCCGCTTTGAACCGTGCGGTTTAACGCAACTCTACGGATTGAAATACGGCACGCTGCCGTTAGTACGACGCACGGGTGGGCTGGCGGATACGGTGTCCGACACCTCGCTTGAGAATCTGGCGGACGGCATCGCTACCGGATTTGCGTTTGAAGACAGCAATGCCTGGTCGCTGCTACGCGCGATTCGGCGGGCATTTGTATTATGGTCGCGTCCCTCTTTGTGGCGTTTCGTGCAACGCCAGGCGATGGCGATGGATTTTAGTTGGCACGTTGCGGCGCAGTCCTACCGCGATCTTTATCAACGCTTGAAGTCGTAAGGCGGAGTTACTGATATGAATGCACCTTTTAGTTATGCATCCCCGACACTCAGCATTGAGGCGTTAAAACATTCTATTGCCTATAAGCTGATGTTTACCATCGGGAAAGATCCCGTGATCGCCAACAAACACGAGTGGCTCAACGCCACGCTGTTTGCCGTGCGTGATCGTCTGGTGGAACGCTGGCTGCGCTCGAATCGCGCCCAGCTTTCACAGGAAACGCGTCAGGTTTATTACCTGTCGATGGAGTTTTTGATTGGCCGCACCCTTTCCAACGCGCTGTTATCGCTGGGTATTTATGACGATGTCAAAAACGCACTGGAAGAGATGGGGTTAGATTTAGAAGAGCTGATCGACGAAGAGAACGACCCCGGTTTAGGCAACGGCGGTTTGGGGCGTCTGGCGGCCTGTTTCCTTGATTCACTGGCCACGCTGGCGCTGCCTGGGCGCGGATACGGCATTCGCTACGATTACGGTATGTTCAAGCAAAACATCGTCGACGGGCGTCAGAAAGAGTCACCGGATTACTGGCTGGAATACGGCAACCCTTGGGAATTCAAACGCCACAACACACGCTATAAAGTGCGGTTTGGCGGGCGTGTCCAGCTAGAAGGCAAAAAGAGCCGCTGGCTCGAAACCGAAGAGATCCTGGCGGTGGCCTACGACCAGATTATCCCTGGCTACGACACCGATGCGACCAACACATTGCGTCTGTGGAACGCGCAGGCGAGTAGCGAAATCAACCTCGGTAAATTCAACCAGGGCGATTACTTCGCGGCGGTTGAAGATAAAAACCACTCCGAAAACGTCTCGCGCGTGCTCTACCCGGATGACTCCACCTATTCCGGACGCGAGCTGCGTCTGCGTCAGGAGTATTTCCTGGTGTCGTCCACCATCCAGGATATTCTCAGCCGTCACTATCAGCTGCACAGAACTTACGACAATCTGGCAGAAAAAACGGCGATTCACCTCAACGACACCCACCCGGTGCTGTCGATTCCTGAGCTGATGCGCCTGCTGATGGATGAGCATAAATTTAGCTGGGAAGAGGCATTTGAAGTCACCTGCCAGGTCTTCTCTTACACCAACCACACGTTGATGAGCGAAGCGCTGGAAAGCTGGCCTGTCGATATGCTCGGTAAAATTCTGCCGCGCCATCTGCAGATCATCTTTGAAATTAACGACTACTTCCTGAAAACGTTGCAGGAACAGTATCCCGAAGATACCGGGCTGCTGAGCCGCACGTCGATCATTGATGAATCCAACGGACGTCGCGTGCGCATGGCGTGGCTGGCGGTGGTCGTCAGTCATAAAGTGAACGGGGTGTCTGAACTGCACTCGAACCTGATGGTGCAATCGCTGTTTGCCGATTTCGCGAAAATCTTCCCGATGCGTTTCTGCAACGTGACTAACGGTGTCACGCCGCGCCGCTGGCTGGCGCTGGCGAACCAGCCGTTGTCGGAAGTGCTGGATGAAAATATTGGTCGCACGTGGCGAACCGATCTCAGTCAACTCAGCGAACTCGAACAGCACATGGATTTCCCGCTGGTAAACAAAGCGGTGCGTGATGCCAAGCTACTGAACAAAAAGCGCTTAGCGGTTTATATGGCGCAGCATCTGAACGTGGTCGCGAATCCGAAAGCGCTGTTCGACGTGCAGATCAAACGTATCCACGAGTACAAACGACAGCTGATGAACGTGCTGCATGTGATTACGCGCTACAACCGCATTAAGGCCGATCCGACGGCCGAATGGGTGCCTCGCGTAAATATTTTTGCCGGAAAGGCAGCCTCGGCGTACTACATGGCAAAACACATCATTCACCTCATCAATGATGTCGCAAAAGTGATTAACAACGACCCGCAGATTGGCGACAAACTGAAGATCGTGTTTATCCCGAACTACAGCGTGAGCCTGGCGCAGCTGATTATTCCGGCAGCGGATCTCTCCGAACAGATTTCGCTGGCGGGAACGGAAGCCTCCGGAACCAGTAACATGAAGTTTGCGCTGAACGGGGCGTTGACGATCGGTACGCTCGACGGTGCAAACGTGGAGATGCTGGAGCACGTTGGGGCGGATAACATCTTTATCTTTGGGAACACGGCAGAAGAAGTGGAAGAACTGCGCAAGCAGGGCTACAAACCGCGTGATTACTATGAGCAAGATGAAGAATTGCGCGAAGTGCTGACGCAAATCGCCACTGGCGTGTTTAATCCTGAAGAGCCTGGGCGCTACCGTGACCTGGTCGATTCGCTGATTAACTTTGGCGATCATTATCAGGTGCTGGCGGATTTCCGAAGCTACGTGGACTGTCAGGAAAAGGTGGATGAGCTTTATCGTCATCAGGAGGAGTGGGCCACTAAAGCGATGCACAATATCGCCAATATGGGCTATTTCTCGTCGGACAGGACCATCAAAGAGTATGCCGAGAAGATCTGGCATATTGATCCGGTGAGGTTGTAAACCCCCTCACCCTAACCCTCTCCCATAGGGAGAGGGGACTGCCTCGAGCAGTTTTATAGGGCTGGCACATCGCACTGAAGCAAAAGCAAAAAGGCAACGTATGTTGCCTTTTTTAATGTTTTCTCCCTCTCCCTGTGGGTGTACGGTCCGGAGACATGGCAGACAGGTGTTCGGGGACATGGTGAACACTTTTTAACATCCTTTACCCAGGGTGATCGACTTTTTCTTCAGGTCGACCACCCCCACTTTCGTGCTGTACCACCACA
>NZ_JBWLAQ010000016.1:0-1250 GCF_056490165.1 Lelliottia sp. GFLA7
TGTACGGTCCGGGGACATCATGAACACTTGTTCGGGGACATGGTAGACACTTACAACTAAGGCATACGAACCCCTTTTCCGGAGTCGCTTATGCCGTGGGATGCGAGAGATACCATGTCATTACGTACCGAATTTGTCCTTTTCGCCTCGCAGGACGAGGCGAATATCCGGGCACTGTGTCGCCGGTTCGGCATTTCGCCTGCCACCGGCTATAAGTGGCTAAACCGCTGGTCGCAGGAAGGCCCTCCCGGCCTGGCTGACCGTTCCCGGGCACCGCATCATTCCCCGAACCGCTCTCCCGGTGACATGACTGACCTGCTGCGTATGGCCCATGCCGCTCACCCGCGCTGGGGCGCCCGCAAGATTAAGCGCTGGCTGGAAGACCGCGGACACCCCATGCCCGCCTTCAGCACCGTCCATCATCTGATGGCCTGCCATGGCCTGCTTCCGGGCGCCCCTCCGGACATGCCGGCAACGGGCCGCTTTGAACATGACGCCCCGAACCGGCTCTGGCAGATGGATTTTAAGGGCCACTTTCCCTTTGGCGGCGGCCGCTGTCATCCGCTTACGCTCCTGGACGACCATTCCCGGTTCTCGCTGTGCCTGGCTTCCTGCGCCGATGAACGGCGTGAGACCGTGCAGGCGCAGCTGGTCAGGGTGTTCGGGCGCTACGGCCTGCCGGAGCGGATGACGATGGACAACGGCGCGCCCTGGGGCGACACCACGGGCACCTGGACCGCGCTGGAGCTGTGGCTGATGCGCCTGGGTATCCGGGTTGGCCACTCGCGGCCGTATCACCCGCAGACGCAGGGCAAGCTGGAGCGTTTTCACCGCAGCCTGAAGGCGGAAGTCCTGCAGGGGAAGTGGTTCGCAGACAGCGGTGAGCTGCAGCGGGCCTTCGACCAGTGGCGGACGGTGTATAACCTCGAACGGCCTCACGACGGGCTGGAGATGGCGGTGCCGGCGTCGCGCTATCAGCCGTCTGCGCGGCAGTACAGCGGCGCGGTGACGCCACCGGAATACGATGAAGGTGTGCTCGTCAGAAAGGTGGATATCAGCGGAAAACTGAGCGTGAGAGGCATCCGTCTGAGTGCCGGCAAGGCGTTCAGGGGAGAGCGTGTCGGGCTGAGGGAGAGCGGTGAAGACGGAAAATATGAAGTGTGGTGGTACAGCACGAAAGTGGGGGTGGTCGACCTGAAGAAAAAGTCGATCACCCTGGGTAAAGGATGTTAAAAAGTGTTCACCATGTC
>NZ_JBWLAQ010000017.1:0-747 GCF_056490165.1 Lelliottia sp. GFLA7
GTTATACCGGGTCCGGTCAGTTACAGGGTGTCACACCAGAACAGGGGACGCGTATGTCCGTCCCTCTCCATTCGCTCAAATGTGCGGCCAGTTGCGTCGTGCATCCGGATCCTCCGGCGGTCGACCGATGTTCTCGGCGAGGTGCATGAGCCGCCGGCGCCCCGAGATTCGCAATCCTGGAGACGACCCGCGAATACCGACAATCGTGGGCGCGACTCCGGCCCGCATGAGCGACTGCGCCAACACCACGTGGGTGTCCGGGGCGTGCGGATCGAGCCCGAGGACGTACCGCTGGCCGTCCGCCTCGACCCGGCCGGACGCCAGCACCCAGGCACGCTGTTCACGCGCCCCCGGGATCCATCCGGACGGCACCGCCTTCACGGCACCTCGCGTCCACTGGGTCGCGAGTCCCGTCAGCTGCGGGACGGTCGCCGTCCGGACGAGCGGACGCCCCTCCTCGGACCTGCCGATCTCGGCATCGAGGTGGGCCTCGCGCATCAACTCGGCGATCGCCTCCGCCCGCCACAGGCTGTCGACGACGACCGAGACGCGAGCCCCCTCCTTCGAGGTGACCACCTGGCCCTGCGCAGCCAGCAGCCCACCGAGGTCGGTCACCGCGGGTGGTACCGATTCGGCGGAGAAGAAGGAAAGCTGGGCCACAAGTGGACAGTAGGCCACGATCGGACGTCGTTCGGCGGGATCGCGAATCCGCCACGCTCGCGGACCGGTCGACGGGTCATCGCGAGG
>NZ_JBWLAQ010000018.1:0-696 GCF_056490165.1 Lelliottia sp. GFLA7
GGCTCGGAGCGACGCGACTGCCACGCGTGAGGAGTTCGAACCGATCCGTGAGGCGTCGACGAATCTGATCCGCCGACAGCGACCGCATCCGTGCGGCCGCCAGTTCGATCGGTAAGGGCAGTCCGTCGAGCCGGCGACAGATCTCCGCGACCGCTCGCCGATTCGCGTCGGTGACGACGAATCCCGGGACCACCGCCGCCGCACGCTCCGCGAACAACGTCATCGCGTCGTTCACCCTCATCTCCGACTTCGAGGGGGCGTCGACGATCGGAACGATCAGCGGAGGAACCTGAAGTACCACTTCACCGGCCACCCCCAGCGGCTCACGACTCGTCGCGAAGACCCGCACCTGCGCGCAGGACCGCAGCAGCGCGGTGACGAGACCGGCCACCGCGTCGAGCAGATGCTCGCAGTTGTCGAGGACCACGAGAACCTGACGATCGGCGAGATGCTCCGTGAGCAGCCGGTCCGCAGGACTGTCGGACTGGCCGCGAACACCGAACACGGCCGCGACCGTGTCCGCGAGCAGGTCCGGCTCGCGCAGTTCCCCGAGTTCGACGAACCACGCGCCGTCGGCGAACGCGCGCTGCGCTTCCTGGGCGACCCGCAGTGCGAGGCGGGTCTTGCCCACCCCACCGATGCCGGTGAGCGTGAGCAGCCGCCCGGCGGCCAGCAGTCTGCGCGCCTCGCTCACCT
>NZ_JBWLAQ010000019.1:0-641 GCF_056490165.1 Lelliottia sp. GFLA7
GTAAAACACCCACAGTGTTGCGAAAATTTGAGAGACTCGAACACACCGCTTATCTGCTCTTATTACGGAGAGCAGACACAGTGTGTCGTTTCAATTTTCAGCTTGATCCAGATTTTTAAAGAGCAAAACTTCGCAGCGCACCTTTTCAGGTACACTCTGAAGTTTTCTTGTTTTCAGCAGTAAAAGGATGGTGGAGCTATGCGGGATCGAACCGCAGACCTCCTGCGTGCAAGGCAGGCGCTCTCCCAGCTGAGCTATAACCCCATCGTAAAGACTAATCTCTGTACCGCAATTCGATTCCGGTCAAGGCGTGGTGACACGAAACATACTGAGGTATGTGAGCGTCACTGCAACGCAGAGCGGTAGCGAATTTGGTAGGCCTGAGTGGACTTGAACCACCGACCTCACCCTTATCAGGGGTGCGCTCTAACCACCTGAGCTACAAGCCTGCAGAGATTCTTTTACTGCTTATTTTTCATCAGACAATCTGTGTGGACACTACAAAGGCAGGTTCTTTAGGTAAGGAGGTGATCCAACCGCAGGTTCCCCTACGGTTACCTTGTTACGACTTCACCCCAGTCATGAATCACAAAGTGGTAAGCGCCCTCCCGAAGGTTAAGCTACCTACTTCTTTTGCAACC
>NZ_JBWLAQ010000020.1:0-621 GCF_056490165.1 Lelliottia sp. GFLA7
TCCTCCCAGAAGTCCTCGAAGTCGGCATAGGGGTCGGCCTCGCCGGTTTCGAGACCCAGTGCGCGGACATCGCGCAGGGCGGCGACCATGCGCTCGTGCTTCGTCGCGCCGACCTTCTCGGCGCCGGCCAGTCCAGGGAACGGACGCAGGCCCAGCGAGAGTCGCATGGGTTCTGCGGCATCGGTAGTCGCGGTCACGACGGTCTCCATTCGGTTCGTGTCGGTCAGATGAATCCGCCGCAGTCGTTGCAGCAGGAGCCGCCCCAGCCGGAGCTGACCCAGATGCTCCCGCAGTGGTTGCAGGGCTCTCTCCGCCCGTGCCGGGTGCGCGGACTCACGGTGTCAGTCGGGTGTAGACGGAATGGCGGTGGGAAGCACGGCCCCTGCACGTGGTCGAGCGGCCCCTGTGGAGACAGCCCCATGCCGACGGCGTGCTTGATGAAGCCCTCGCGGCCGAAGTGGTCCAGGGCTTCGTTGACATTGCATTTGGCGTTGTGTTCGCTCATACGCTTGGCGAGCACCTCATTCTCGGCGAAGCCCAGGTACGCGCGCAGCCAGCCGGCCAACTCCTCGTCGACCACGCGCTCAGTGCGGGTGTGGCCCACCAGACGGAGCCTGTCGG
>NZ_JBWLAQ010000021.1:0-618 GCF_056490165.1 Lelliottia sp. GFLA7
TGCGCAGACTCTGCGCAACTACGACCGGCTAGGGCTGGTCACTCCGCACCGTACAACCGGTGGCGGACGCCGGTATTCGCCGCGGGACGTGGCGCTGCTGCGTGAGGTGCAGCGCCTGTCCCAGGACGAGGGCGTCAACCTCGCCGGCATCAAGCGCATCATCGAACTGACCAACCAGGTCGAGGCCCTGCAGAACCGCGTCGACGAACTCGCCGCCGAGATCGCACGCGTCCACGCCAGCTACCGCCGCGACCTCGTCCCCAGTCCGCGCAGCAACGCCATCGTCGTCTGGAAGCCGCGCAACGAGCGCTGACCGCATCCGTCTTGTCCCCGGCAGCCCGCTGATTGCTAGGGTGTCTGCCGACAGGACCTGGGGGGGGGCGACGTGGACGCGTTGACGGCTGATCTCGAACATCTCGACCGACTGAGCTCGGCGCTGCATGCACTGGGCGACGAAGCTCGTTCGCTGCGTACCGGATCGGCGGCAGGCCCTTTTGCGTCGACTCCCGGCGGCATGATGTCGTCGGTGCTCGAAGCGTCGAGTATCGCGGCGGACCTGGTCGATGGGGCGCTCGTCGCGGCACTGGCGGAAAGGCTCGGCGAAACGGGTGACGTCAT
>NZ_JBWLAQ010000022.1:0-609 GCF_056490165.1 Lelliottia sp. GFLA7
CCTCGAGGGCGGCGAGGTCGACCGTGACCGTGTCCAGCGGGCGGGACTCCGTCGACCTGGAGGGTGAGAACCCGCCGCGGAAGCTCCAGTCCTGCGCGCGATGCGGTTGGTCCGGCACCGCCCGCGCGAGGGACACGTAGGTCGGGTAGAAGATCACGTCGTCGACCTGGAGATCGCCGAATTTCTCCTCGTACCGGCGCAGGAAGTTGCGGATCCCCTCGGCGGAAACGGGGTCGTACGCTTCGACCACGATCGGCTGAGGCTCGCCGGGGGCGCCCGGCGCAGTGGCCGGGCCCTGTGCGGCCGCGACGGCCGCACCTGGGGCCGGGTCGTCGCCTCGACTCGTGTACATCACGGTTCCGCAGATCGCCACGACCGCGACGATGATCGCTGCGACGGCGCTAGCCGGGAGACGATTGCGCGGCGCCGGCGCGGGCTCCTCTGCGGCTTGGGCGAGATGCTCGGGAATCTGCAGATCGGCGACGAGGGCGGCGAGCTCGCCGAGCGTCTTGGCCGTCATGGCCTGCGCGGTCCGCGCCTGATATTCGGTCGGGTCCAGTTGCCCCTCGCCGTACCCGGCGTCCAGCAATCCACACGTCTGGGCGCGAT
>NZ_JBWLAQ010000023.1:0-605 GCF_056490165.1 Lelliottia sp. GFLA7
GTCCGGGGCCCGCGCCCGAAGGCGGCCGATTTCCGTTTGCGCCCGAGTGGAATCATGGTTGCGTGAGCACTCCAGATTCCGTCCGCCATCATCGGCCGCAGCGCGCTCTCGAGCAGTCCACCAAACTGCAGAACGTGCTGTACGAGATCCGGGGGCCGGTGCACGCGCACGCGGCGCGCCTGGAGGCCGAGGGCCATCGGATCCTCAAGCTCAACATCGGCAACCCCGCCCCGTTCGGGTTCGAGGCGCCCGATGTGATCATGCGCGACATGATCGCGGCTCTGCCCTACGCGCAGGGCTATTCGGAGTCCAAGGGCATCCTGTCCGCGCGCCGCGCGATCGTCACCCGGTACGAGCTGGTGCCCGGGTTCCCCGAACTCGACGTCGACGACATCTACCTCGGCAACGGCGTCTCCGAGCTCATCACGATGACGATGCAGGCGCTGCTCGACGACGGTGACGAGGTGCTCATCCCGGCGCCGGACTACCCGCTGTGGACGGCGATGACGAGCCTGTCGGGCGGCACCCCGGTGCACTACCTGTGCGACGAGCAGAACGACTGGAACCCGGACATCGCGGACATCGAGTCCAAGATCACCGACAAG
>NZ_JBWLAQ010000024.1:0-604 GCF_056490165.1 Lelliottia sp. GFLA7
TGGCTATTGAAGGTCCTGCAGCGACTGTTCCACTGAGTACCGGTCAGCGCCTGAATGGGCTGAACCATATTGCGGAGCTGAGAGCAAAAGTTTTTGGTCTGAATATTGAGCACGAGCTGGAACGGTTTATTAATGAGATGCGCGATTCACGCGACATTAATCATAAACAGAACGAGAGGGCACTGGCCGCCATATTCTTCATGGCAAAAATTCCGGCAGAACGTCACAGCGTCAATATTAATGAGCTGACCACTGACGAAACGCGGGAGCTGATTAAAGCAATGAATCATTTTCGTGCAGTGGTGAGCTTATTTCCCAAACGGCTAACCATGCCGAATTAATCCCAAACAGAAATTAATGGCGTAAACCCGCCGGGCATTCTTTTGCCCAAATTCAGGAGAAATGATTATGCGAAATAGTGAAACACGTATCACCAAAACCGGACCGGATGATGCCGATTTATTCCAGCTGTTTAACGAGACTCGCCTGGATGAGCGTAAAAGCTGCGCCTTTGCCGTTTCCATACGCATGGAGGCACTGGCGATCCACATTCTGAAAGAGGGAATGAACGGAGTGGAGGCGGCAGAATTGCTGCGTCGTGAAG
>NZ_JBWLAQ010000025.1:0-542 GCF_056490165.1 Lelliottia sp. GFLA7
GCCGAGCAGCGTGCCGATCGCGAGGCCGGCGACCAGGACGCCGAGCGCCTTCCAGCCCGCGCCGCGCCGGACGCGCGTGTAGAACTCCTTGCGGGCCGCGATCAGGACGCCGATCACCGCGAGATGGACCGCGCACGCCACCGCCGCGCTGACGTTCTTGTCGATCACCGCCTCGAGCGCGTTGACGATCGCGAACAGCACCATGTAGATGGTCAGCAGCCACCAGGCGATGCGTTTGCGGCTCGCCAGCGCAGCAGCCACCAGTCCCACGACCACCGCCCACGACAGGCTCGTGTCGGGTGCGTCGAAGTAGTAGTTGTTGATGTACACCCGCGGTGTGTGGAGAAGGAACCGCAGCGCGGGCGACAGGCTCCACAGGAAGACCAGCACGGAGTACACACCGAGAACCAGCCCCGCGATATGCGGGACCTCGGCGAGGCGTCCACGTTTCGGTGCGACAGTTGTTCCGCGTTCTTCCCGCTTGTCCGCCGCGTCGACCGGGGTACCGGTGCTGGTGGCCATCAACGTCCTCTCGGTTACAG
>NZ_JBWLAQ010000026.1:0-534 GCF_056490165.1 Lelliottia sp. GFLA7
GTCGTGGGTGACGCCACCGAGGTCGCCTACATCGAGGGCGCTATGCACTCGGCGTTGAGGGTGGCCACGGCGCTGTAAGCCTGGCCGCCGCTGGTCGTTTCGCCCCTGAGGGCACGGCCCCGCTCGGTGCATCCGAGCCCGGGTCGTGCCCGTCGCCGTCTCCGCGAGTTTCACTGGAACGGTGTTGTGATGAATACGACATCGTTCTAGAATTGACCCTGTGACCAGGGCAAATCCCCGGCGCTACGATTCCCCGTTGCGCCAGGAGATGGCCGGTCGAACGCGTGCCGCCGTGATCGCAGCGGCGACACGGCTGTTCGTCCGACGCGGGTGGTCGGGCACGTCGATGCGAGACGTGGCGGCCGAGGCCGGATGTGCAATCGAAACGGTCTACAGCAGTGTCGGCAACAAGCGCGCACTGTTGAAGGTCGCGCTCGACGTCGCCGTGGTCGGTGACGACGATCAGGTGCCGCTTCTGGGCCGCCCGCAGTTCCGGGCGATCGCCGAGGGCGATCTCGGCGAGCGGGCCACGGC
>NZ_JBWLAQ010000027.1:0-503 GCF_056490165.1 Lelliottia sp. GFLA7
TTTGCTCTTTAAAAATCTGGATCAAGCTGAAAATTGAAACGACACACTGTGTCTGCTCTCCGTAATAAGAGCAGATAAGCGGTGTGTTCGAGTCTCTCAAATTTTCGCAACACTGTGGGTGTTTTACGAAACATCTTCGGGTTGTGAGGTTAAGCGACTAAGCGTACACGGTGGATGCCTAGGCAGTCAGAGGCGATGAAGGACGTGCTAATCTGCGATAAGCGTCGGTAAGGTGATATGAACCGTTATAACCGACGATTTCCGAATGGGGAAACCCAGTGCAATCCGTTGCACTATCGTTAAGTGAATACATAGCTTAACGAAGCGAACCAGGGGAACTGAAACATCTAAGTACCCTGAGGAAAAGAAATCAACCGAGATTCCCCCAGTAGCGGCGAGCGAACGGGGAACAGCCCAGAACCTGAATCAGCGTATGTATTAGTGGAAGCGTCTGGAAAGTCGCAGGGTACAGGGTGATACTCCCGTACACAAAAGTACATACA
>NZ_JBWLAQ010000028.1:0-494 GCF_056490165.1 Lelliottia sp. GFLA7
CACTTTTTAACATCCTTTACCCAGGGTGATCGACTTTTTCTTCAGGTCGACCACCCCCACTTTCGTGCTGTACCACCACACTTCATATTTTCCGTCTTCACCGCTCTCCCTCAGCCCGACACGCTCTTCCCTGAACGCCTTGCCGGCACTCAGACGGATGCCTCTCACGCTCAGTTTTCCGCTGATATCCACCTTTCTGACGAGCACACCTTCATCGTATTCCGGTGGCGTCACCGCGCCGCTGTACTGCCGTGCAGACGGCTGATAGCGCGACGCCGGCACCGCCATCTCCAGCGCGTCATGAGGCCGTTCGAGATTATACACCGTCCGCCACTGGTCGAAGGCCCGCTGCAGCTCACCGCTGTCCGCGAACCACTTCCCCTGCAGGACTTCCGCCTTCAGGCTGCGGTGAAAACGCTCCAGCTTGCCCTGCGTCTGCGGGTGATACGGCCGCGAGTGGCCAACCCGGATACCCAGGCGCATCAGCCACAGCT
>NZ_JBWLAQ010000029.1:0-494 GCF_056490165.1 Lelliottia sp. GFLA7
GGGTACAGGTGGTTGTCCTCCGATTCGTGGTGGTTGTCGAGGAAGTGCATCATCCACTCGAGGTGGTCCGCGATCGCGACGCGCTGCGTATCGAAGGGAGCGGGCCAGCGTGTGAGTGCGTCTCTAGCCCGGATCAGGTCGCGCCGGAGTGCGGAATGGACGATGCCCATCACTCGGGTGTCGGCCGGTCCTTCGAGGTCGATTCCGGCTCTCATGGTGGTTACTCCTACGTGAGGTCGAGCAGCCGTACGACGGTGTCGGCCACCCAGGTTTCGTATTCGCGGTCGGTCCAGCCGGACACCGCCGTGAGCCGCAGGTAGACCTCGTTGCTCAGCACAGCGGCCACACCGTCGATCTCGATCCGCGTCACGGGTCGACGAGCCAACGTGGTGGCCAGGACCTCGATGGAAGTACGGTGGTCCGCGCGGTTCTTCGCGAGGAGTTCGGCGAGTTCGGCGTCGCCTGACGCCGCGTGAGCCAAGACCTGGTGCAGG
>NZ_JBWLAQ010000030.1:0-492 GCF_056490165.1 Lelliottia sp. GFLA7
TCCTGGTCGCGGCCGCGACGCTCTCCGTCGGCCCGTCCGGAATCATCTGCTTCGCAGCGTTGCTCGCCGGAGCGCGGCCGCTACTGCGGATCCTCGTCGCCCGCGCCAAGACCGTCGGCTACACGGCACTCCTGTTGCCGTTGGTCGCGTCCGGCACGGCCATCCTGGTGGCGCTTTTCGCGGATCAGCCCCTGGCGATCGTCCCGACGATGCAGGACGCGCACGTCGCCGGCGGCCCGAACGAGAAGTGGTTCACCGAGTACCTGAGATATCAGTGGCTGCTGAACTACACGGCCGACGGTTCGCTCTCACGCCGGTTCGGCATCTTCGTGATGTTCCTTGGCCTCGCGGTCGGCATCCTGGCGGCGCTACGCAAGGGCGGACGCATCCCCGGCATGTCGGCCGGTCCGTCGCGCCGAATCGTCGGAGTCACGCTCGGTGCCGTCGCACTGATGATGTTCACCCCCACCAAATGGACGCACCACCTCGGTG
>NZ_JBWLAQ010000031.1:0-490 GCF_056490165.1 Lelliottia sp. GFLA7
GGTCGCAGCTGCCGCGGGTGCGGCCGGAGTGGTGAGCCTGGCCGGCGAGAACAACCTGCACACCGTGGTCCTGATCATCACCGGGATGAGCACCGCCGGTCTGATCATGTTCACGATGATGGCGCTCAAGATCCGCAGGTCCCTGCTCGACGGTATGGATCAGGCGGTGACCCGGCTGGTCAACAAGTTCATGGACACCCAGGCCTCGGGAGGCATGGATCCGGGACAGCCCAGCGCGCTGCGTCAGGGCGTCGCTCGCGGCGCCGGCATGGCCGCCACGTCCGCGCTGATAGGTGGCGGCGCGGCCGGGATCGGTGACGGCAGTGGCGATCTCGGAGGGGACTCCGACGGCACCGGCCCTGACGGCGGCGGAATCGGCACCCCCGGTGTGCCGGGGGCCGGTGACGGTTCGATGAGCGTAGGCGAGGACGGCGAGCTCAGGGACAAAGCGGGGAATCCTGTCACCGATGCTGCGGGTCAGCCGTTGACG
>NZ_JBWLAQ010000032.1:0-488 GCF_056490165.1 Lelliottia sp. GFLA7
CTGACCAGCCACCCGTTGTCCCGTCTGATACCGGGTCACGTCCGTGCGGCCTCTTCGAGCTTCGCGCGACCTGAAGTGTATTCCGCGCCGAGTGCGCCGACGATGTCCTGACCGGCCGCGGCCAGAGAACTGGTCCCGGTCAGCCCGAGGCCGGTGAAGTTCTGCTGTAGGCGCACGTCGTGGTCGGCAGGCGGGAACTCCTGTGACCAGACCCGGAATGCGAAGAACGACGAGTCGCCGAGCACTGCGATGATCCATCCGCGAGAAGTTCGTCATGTCAGCGTAAACGGTCTCGACGTCGCGGAAGCCCAGTCGGTGCGCCCCGGAGCGAAGCTCTCGGCCTCGTCGGACTGCGGTGGGCGCTATCGGCGGCGGTGCGTGAGCATGACGCGCCGGGTCCACCACACCACGACAGCCGCGCTCGCGGCGGTGAGCACGGCCGTCTGCAGCACCTGGGTGACGGCGAGGATCAGCAGGAACACCAGGAG
>NZ_JBWLAQ010000033.1:0-488 GCF_056490165.1 Lelliottia sp. GFLA7
CCTTTTATCCGTTGAGCGACACCGCTTCCACTTGCCGGTGCCGGATCACTAGTCCCGACTTTCGTCCCTGCTCGACCTGTCAGTCTCACAGTCAAGCTCCCTTGTGCACTTGCACTCAACACCTGATTGCCAACCAGGCTGAGGGAACCTTTGGGCGCCTCCGTTACATTTTGGGAGGCAACCGCCCAGTTAAACTACCCACCAGGCACTGTCCCTGAACCAGATCATGGTCCGAGGTTAGATGTCCAATACGATCAGAGTGGTATTTCAACAACGACTCCACGAACACTGGCGTGCCCGCTTCACAGTCTCCCACCTATCCTACACAAACCGAACCGAACACCAATACCAAGCTATAGTGAAGGTCCCGGGGTCTTTTCGTCCTGCCGCGCGTAACGAGCATCTTTACTCGTAATGCAATTTCGCCGAGTCTGTGGTTGAGACAGCAGAGAAGTCGTTACGCCATTCGTGCAGGTCGGAACTTACCC
>NZ_JBWLAQ010000034.1:0-486 GCF_056490165.1 Lelliottia sp. GFLA7
GACTGAAGCGAACTCGGCCGCGGCACTCGACCGTTGATGACCGCGTCGTAGGCGTCGCCGCGACTGAATCGGGCGTTCATCTCCGCCTGATCGACTTCTTGGTAGTTCACCTTGATCCCGATGTTCTCGAACTGCGAACGCACCGCAGTCGCGATCTCGACCACCGGCGAAACCCTTGCAGGAGCCATGATGTCGAGTTGGAGGTCGGTGATCCCCGCCGATGCCAGAATCTGCCGGGCACGCTCCGGGTCGAAGTCGTACCGGATCGGCGGCTCGTCGAGGTAGCCGACCATTCCTGGTGTGGCAGCCTGTGGGTTGGGCGTGCACTGACCGTGCAGGATCGACTTGTTGATGCCGTCCCGATCGATCGCGAAGTTCAACGCCTGGCGCACCTCGGGCCGAGCCATGTCGGCCGAGTTGGTGTTCACGTTTACTGCATACGCGGTGGACGGCGGGTACGAGTAGAACCCGAATCCGCGCCCCAGG
>NZ_JBWLAQ010000035.1:0-486 GCF_056490165.1 Lelliottia sp. GFLA7
CGCCTGGCGACGGTCGACGAACTCCCGCGCGAGCTGCGCCGCGCACCACTGAAGTTCGATGCGCCGCAGCTTCTTACGCTGCCGGACATCTTCCCGAGCGGCCTGGGCAACAAGCTCACGTTCTCCGCGCTCAGCGAAGGCTACTACCGCACCGGTGCGACGTACACCGGCCGAATCCAGAACATCACCAAGTTCCTGCATCCCCTCGACGGGTTCGGTCAGTGGAATCGCGCTTACGGCCCCAAGGGTTTTCTGCAGTACCAGTTCGTGGTTCCACCCGGCCGGATCGACGAGTTCAAGCAGATCATCCAGTTCGTGCAGGCGTCCGGGCACGTCAGCTTCCTGAACGTCCTCAAAATGTTCGGCGAGGGCAACCGGGCGCCACTGTCCTTCCCGACCGAAGGCTGGAACGTCTGCCTGGACTTCCCGATCAGGAGGGGTGTCGACGACCTCGTGCGCGAACTCGACCGACGAGTGCTCGCGATC
>NZ_JBWLAQ010000036.1:0-481 GCF_056490165.1 Lelliottia sp. GFLA7
GCCGACCATGTCGGCCAGGCGCGAGACGATCGGGGTGGCCACCGCCGCGGTCAGCAACGTGACCGTGACGAGCCAGAACGCGTTGTCGGCGCTCACGTTCAGGATGTGCCGCAGGTCCGGGAGCAGCGGCACCACGAGCGTCTGCTGCAGCGAGACGAGCGTTCCGCACAGGCAGAGCACGGCCGTGATCAGTGCGCTCGAGCGACGCGGGGCGGTTTCCTCCGGAGACGGAGCGGTGACGGGACGTGCGGCCAAGGATCATCTCCGAACATCTGGAGCGGTCGGCAGCCGCCTGGGCGGCCGCCGCAACGACCATGGTGAATGGGCGTTCACCCAAGAGTGAACACCCATTCACCACGCGCGGGCAAATTGCCGTCCCACTCCGAGGGAGATGTGATCCTCATGACGGAAGGTGAAGCCCGCGCCGGGCTGCGCCTTCGGTCGCCATGTCAGGAGCGCCTACCTACGAGCCCGATCCGGT
>NZ_JBWLAQ010000037.1:0-481 GCF_056490165.1 Lelliottia sp. GFLA7
TTTCATGGTGACGCCGTACGAGGAGTACGTGGCGGTCGCCGAGCGTCTGGTCGCGCTCGCCCCGGGCGCCCACGAGAAGCGGGCGGTGCTGTTCAACAGCGGCGCCGAGGCCGTCGAGAACGCGATCAAGATCGCCCGCCACGCCACCGGCCGCGACGCCGTCGTCGCGTTCGACCACGCGTATCACGGGCGCACCAATCTCACGATGGCGCTGACGGCGAAGAACCTGCCGTACAAGGACGGTTTTGGTCCGTTCGTCCCCGAGGTCTACCGGATGCCGATGTCGTATCCGTTCCGCGAGCCGCCGAATCCGGACGGCACCGTGGTGACCGGCGAGCAGGCGGCGCGCCGCGCGATCCACCTGATGGACAAGCAGATCGGTGCCCGGCGCATCGCGGCGATCGTGGTCGAGCCGATCCAGGGCGAAGGCGGGTTCATCGTCCCCGCACCGGGATTCGTGCCGACGCTGGCGGTGTGGGCG
>NZ_JBWLAQ010000038.1:0-481 GCF_056490165.1 Lelliottia sp. GFLA7
GACCGCGTGGACCGCGCGCTTCCTCGGCATGGTCCGCCCCGGCGCCGAGATCGACGTCCGCGTCGACCGCGTCGCCACCGATCGCGGTGACGAGATCGTCGAGGTCGGCTGCCGCGTCGACGGCGACCTGGTGATGGTCGCGACGGGTCGCACCGCCGCCCCGAAGACCGTCTACGCCTTCCCGGGCCAGGGCATCCAGCGTCCGGGCATGGGCCTCGACGCCCGCTCGCGCAGCAAGGCTGCCCGCGAGATCTGGGAGCGCGCCGACAAGCACACCCGCGAGGCGCTCGGCTTCTCGATCCTCGCGGTCGTCCGCGACAACCCGACGCTGGTCAAGGCGCGGGGCGTCGAGCACCGTCACCCCGACGGTGTGCTGCACCTGACGCAGTTCACGCAGGTCGCGATGGCGACCCTCGGTGTCGCGCAGGTCGCCGAACTCCGCGAGGCCGGTGCCTTCGTCGAGGGCTCGTATCTGGCCGGT
>NZ_JBWLAQ010000039.1:0-480 GCF_056490165.1 Lelliottia sp. GFLA7
TCTCCTCCATCCGCGCCTCCCAGTAGTCCCGGTCGCGCAGCGCGGAGTACACCTTCTCGGCAGGATGGTCGAACCTGGCTGAATAGTCGATGCGACGGGCCATGACCGGCAGATTACCGGTCGGTGGCCCGCCCGTTGTGGAAAGCGGTGACTACTTCGTCGCCGTCCACTGGCCGGTGAAGTCTTCCTCGGCGTCGAGCAGTTCGAGGACCTGCCCGGCGATGACGGACTCGACCTTGCCCCCGATCAGCGGCAGCTTGACCTCCACCTCACCCTCCATGACCAGCAGCGATCCGTCGCCGTCGGCCGTCAGGGTCATGGTGCCGCGCAGCTGCCCGGGGGCGCCCTCGACCTCCGCCGAGAACGTGCCCTCGGCGCGGTCGCCCTGTAGCGCACCCCACGATTCGGTGCGCTTGATGATCAGGTCACCCGGGCGGATCTTGGTGACCATTGCCGGCAGGTGCTCGGCGGGAACGGACT
>NZ_JBWLAQ010000040.1:0-479 GCF_056490165.1 Lelliottia sp. GFLA7
CATCAAGGAGGATCGAGTCCCAGTGAATGGTCTTCGCAACCCGTCGCTGGGCTACTCACCGGCAAAGTCCAAGGTCCAGCAGATCGACCCTCCGCGCTTCACCATGATTCACCCCGACCTCGGAAGTTATCTGATTCAAGGCCAGGACGGCTCATGGCGCTGCGAGAACGGCGGACATTCCTACATTTACGACTTGGTGCGCGGCCTTTGGCAGAATGAATTGCGTGAGCCTGGCTCGTATCGCACACGGATCAAGGCTTACCGCGTCGCCATCGACAGCGCCAGCATGGTCCCTCACCAGACCACCACGATTGTCGTTGATATGAAGGCAGAGCTCACCGAGTGGGAGTTGGAGACCGTGAATCGCGCTCTGCGCGAAGTGCCGCACAGCATCGTAGGTCATGAGGCCCGCATCCCTGTGCCTACTGACTACAACCAACTCTACTGGGTAGTTGGTCTTCCCGATCACTGCACTAAGT
>NZ_JBWLAQ010000041.1:0-478 GCF_056490165.1 Lelliottia sp. GFLA7
TGCGTGCGCGTTCCTCGACGATCATTTGCAGCCCGGCCTGGTTCGTGAGGAGGCGTCGGATCGCTGCCCGGAGGACCGCACTACAGGGCAGGGACGAGGGCACGGTCGAGGCAGTCGCTGAACTCACAGTCGCGACCCTGTCCGCGGCCCAGCGCCTGCAGCTCGCCAGTTTCTCCTCGCCACCGTCACGGTCGAGGTGGCGTATGTACCCGTCATCGCCCGTTCCGTGGCGGCGAGGGTGGCCGGCGCGTGTCAGGCAGACCTGGATGCCGCCAGGGAATCGGTCCTCGACTTCCTCGAAATGATCGACTCGAAAGAGGTCGCCCGGATCCTGGCGCCTACCCGCGAGGCAAACCGCAGCGTCGCCCAGAAGCGCTGCACGCGGCCGGCGATCTGATCGGCCTGCCCATCGGGGCCCGCCCGAACTACCTTTACCAGGCATTCCAATTCGACACCTAGTGGCACAAGATCCACGACG
>NZ_JBWLAQ010000042.1:0-478 GCF_056490165.1 Lelliottia sp. GFLA7
GGTGCAGGGCGTGTCGTTCGCGGGGGTGGCGACCATGGTGGCGATTGTCGGCAGCGACGGTGCCGGTGGTGTGCCAGCGATTCTCGGGGCGGTGATGGCCGCGTCCTTTATCGGTTTGTTGATTACCCCGGTGTTCTCAAGGATCACCAAGTTTTTTCCGCCGCTGGTGACGGGCATTGTGATTACCACCATCGGCCTGACCCTGATGCCTGTAGCGGCGCGCTGGGCCATGGGTGGCAACAGCCGGGCGGCAGATTTTGGCAGCATGTCCAACATCGGCCTGGCCGCGCTGACCCTGGTGCTGGTGCTGCTGCTGAGCAAGATCGGCAGCGCAACGATCTCTCGCTTGTCGATCCTGCTGGCCATGGTGATCGGCACCGTGATCGCGGTGCTGCTCGGCATGGCGGACTTCTCTGGCGTCATGCAGGGGCCGATGTTCGGTTTCCCCACACCCTTTCACTTCGGCATGCCCACCTTC
>NZ_JBWLAQ010000043.1:0-477 GCF_056490165.1 Lelliottia sp. GFLA7
GTCTCGGACGTCGACCTGCACACCGAGGGCCACGCCGATCCTCGAGGCGAACCTGGTCGCAGAGAGCGAGTCTCCACCGTGTGCGAAGAAGTCGGTGTCACGTCCCACGCCCTCGACCGCGAGGACGTCTCCCAGCACGCCGCCGATGATCTCCTCGGTCGCGCCTCTGAAGACCGAGTCCGCCGACGCGACGATCGGTGACGGCAACGCCGACCGGTCGATCTTTCCGGCTACAGTCAGCGGGACACGGTCGAGCACCTGGACAAGGCTCGGCACCGTGTGGCGTGGCAGGCGATCCATCGCGTACCGACGCAACTGCTCGGTGTCGATCGATTCAGCCCCGTGAACGTACGCAACGACGACTCCCTCATGCACGGCGGCCACCGCAGTGTCGACGTCGGGGTGGAGGGCGAGCACCGCTTCGATCTCGCCGAGTTCGACGCGCATCCCTCGAAGTTGGATTTGATGGTCGAAGCG
>NZ_JBWLAQ010000044.1:0-477 GCF_056490165.1 Lelliottia sp. GFLA7
GGCTGGTAGTTCGCCTGGATCCGCAGCGGGCTCGCTACCGCGAGCAGGGCTTCTCTGCGAACGCGTTGCAGCAATCCCTGCAGATTGTGTTCCCACCCCGCTCCGGGCCGCAATCGGACGATGTCTCCGGTCTCTCTGCGGACGCTGTGGTGTTTGGCTATCGCGTGATCGAGCAGGCGGCGCGACTCCGTGAGTAGCCAACCCACATCCATATCACTCGGATTTGGGTTGTTCATTCCAATTTCGAAGTGTTGCTTATCCTCTGGACGCATAGCTATCCAACCCCCACCCTTCTCCGCCCACCCGCACCTAGATTCACCAGCACCCGGCGAGCTGTCAATTGAAGTGATGCACATCACTGATGTGGCTGCCCGTCATGGCAAGTTGCTGACACGCGGGTCGGCAGCTTCCTGCTGCACGAAGTTATTGCGGGGTAGACCGTGTTCCATTCTGGCAAGGCACAGACTTTCCGAATAT
>NZ_JBWLAQ010000045.1:0-477 GCF_056490165.1 Lelliottia sp. GFLA7
GTGGAGAACCGCGAGGAGGTCGCGGCGCTCGCCGCGCAGCAGCAGGCAGAGAAGGACGCCGGGGAGACCGTCGAGGCCGTCGCCGCGCCGATCGCCGAGCCGGTCGAGGACGCTCCCGCCGAGTCCGGCGACGTGGACGTCCCTCCGCGTGACGCGGCGGAGCGTCTGACGTTCGCGACGTGGGCGGTGGTGACGGGCAAGTCGGCGAAGAGCATCTTCGCGACGCTGCCGATCCTCGACGACGAGTCGGCGGAGAAGTTGGCGGCGCGGCTGTCCGAGCGGTCGGGCGGCGAGATCACCGTCGACGACGTGCTCGACGCCGAGACCATCGAGCAGCTCGCGGAGACGGTGCGTCAGCATCTCGAGGACGGGCTGAAGATCGACGGTCTGGTGCGCACCCTGCGTCCGCGGGCCGAGGGTTCGGATGCGGTGCCGGTGTTCGTGTTCCATCCGGCGGGTGGGTCGACGGTGGCGTAC
>NZ_JBWLAQ010000046.1:0-476 GCF_056490165.1 Lelliottia sp. GFLA7
TCCCTCGGGGGCCTATCCGCAGGCCAGGTGCTCGACGGACGCTGGGATCTCGGAATTCGACCACTCGTCCAGAGGTCCCTGACCGAGAGGAACCCACGCCATGTCCCGCATCCTCGGCACCACCATCGTCCGCGACGTGCACGAACACGGGCCGCCGGGCGCAGCCTTGCCCGGCGTCGAATCCGTCCGGAAGACGACCCGTCACCACTGGGCCTTCGCCCGGATCGGCATGTATCTCCTGCTTGCCTCCCTGCCGCTGCTCGCGATCTCGGCACACGTGTTCGGCGTCGTGTCGATGACAGCCACTGGCCCGCTGGTGATCATTCCACTCGCGGCCGTCCTCGCCGTGTTCTGCGTCGTCGCTCCGCACCCGATCGACCGCATCGTCGGCTACGGCCTCGGTTGGGGGATGTTCGCGTGTCTCGCCTACGACGTCTTCCGCCTCGACACCGTCTATCTGCTCGGCCTCTGGGACG
>NZ_JBWLAQ010000047.1:0-475 GCF_056490165.1 Lelliottia sp. GFLA7
GGCCAGATCAGCGTATTTACTTACGCCGACGGCGAGCCCTGCTATCGCTGTCTGAGCCGTCTTTTTGGCGAGAATGCGCTGACTTGCGTCGAGGCGGGCGTCATGGCACCGCTGGTTGGCGTGATCGGGTCATTGCAGACTATGGAAGCGATTAAAGTGCTGACGCACTACTGAACACCGGCGGCGGGAAAAATCCTGATGTACGACTCGATGAGCTGTCAGATCCGCGAGATGAAACTGATGCGTCATCCCGGATGCGAGGTCTGCGGAGGGTAATGCAAAACGGCAACCGTTGGTTGCCGTTTTTCGTGTTTGTCCCCTCTCCGTTTCGTTGAGGATTGGGGTGACGGCATCAGGCCGTACAATCAAATAGTTGTCTGGCCAAACGCGCCCTGCCAGTCCTGCTCAAACTTCGCGACTGCCGCATCCACCGCGGGCGCGCTAATAAACTGCTGCGCCACATCCAGCGGCAAAG
>NZ_JBWLAQ010000048.1:0-475 GCF_056490165.1 Lelliottia sp. GFLA7
GCCTTCCGTCAGATCGAGAAACCACTGACCGCGCCACAGCTCGAAACGGGTTTTTACGGCCTGGGCGACACATTCCGGACTGTCGATAAGGAAAGTATCGTCACCCTGGCCGAAAGTGTAATCGCCTTCAGTATCTTCGCGACGGTATCGCATTATTGCGGCCCTCCGGTAGTTCCCCCGCCAGTCTGTACTCCGCCATGTTTATGCGTGGCGACACTGATACCAGAAGCTGTTACGTCATTCGTTACCGTCACCGGCCCAAGCATCGTCGCAGTACCGCCGCTTTCGCCCATTCCCTGAGACAAGTTGCCATTAATCGTTACGTTGCCGTTCAGCGTGATAGTCGGGGATGTGATTGTCGTTCCACCTTCAGCCGTAGCTGTAAGCTGGCCCGGTGTTTTAATGGTGATGTTATGTCCTGCGGCGACTTCTACAAACGCCGCACCATCATCGGTTCGCACCTGCGCGGCGCTGG
>NZ_JBWLAQ010000049.1:0-474 GCF_056490165.1 Lelliottia sp. GFLA7
GACCGAGGTCGTCCTCGGCGTGCTGCTGGGCACCATGCTTCTGGGGCTCGCCGTCCTGATCGAGAAGTTCCGGATTCGTCCGATCGAGGGCACCACCGTGCTGTCCCAGGTCACCGAGGCGGCCCTCGGCGGGGGTGCCGGCTACTACCTGGTGCAGGGCGCGACCGTCGTGCTCCTCGCGCTCGCCGCGAACACGTCGTTCGGGGGTCTGCCGACGCTGCTGCGACTGCTGGCGGACGACGACTGCCTGCCGCACCGGTTCGCGGCACGATCCGGCCGCGAGGTGTACCGCTTCGGCGTCCTCTGCCTCGCCGGAGCCGCGGCGACGCTGCTCGTGGGTTCGAACGGCAGCATGAACGCCCTGGTTCCGCTGTTCGCGATCGGCGTGTTCGTGGGGTTCACCCTCGCGCAGGCCGGTCTTGTCCGGCACTGGCGCCAGGTGCGCTCCCGCGGCTGGAGATGGCGGGCCACCCT
>NZ_JBWLAQ010000050.1:0-474 GCF_056490165.1 Lelliottia sp. GFLA7
ATCTGAAGCTTCTGGCCAAAACGGGGGATCAGTTAAAAGAATGCCCTCTTCCTCCATCCAACTGTGAGTGTGCCGTTTACGCTCAATGTATTCCTCTGACTCATACCCCATAGTTTCAATGATTAACGTCGTAACAGTGTTTTCTCCGGGCGGCACCACATTCAGTATGAAATCAGGATGAATGACCGCCTCTTCTCCATCCTTCACTATTTTAGAAGTGAACAATGGTTTACTGAGACTAATTGCATCAGGGTGATTTGGTTGACGGCCGGCGTAGCTACTGGCGTTAATTATCACTTTAAGAGTGTCACGTTCTTTGTTGCTATCCACTGGTACTGGATTATCAGGGGTATATGCAGCGTGAGCGTAACCTTCGTGGCAGTAAACGCTGCCATCTCTCCCTCGCCTGTACTCCAGTATTGCCCAATAGGGAGCCCGACAGCCGACGTTGTAGGAGTTCTCGCCATTGATACT
>NZ_JBWLAQ010000051.1:0-474 GCF_056490165.1 Lelliottia sp. GFLA7
GGTCGGGGGTCGCCGTCGCGGCGTCCGGCGCGAGGTTCCCGTTCGATCGTCTGGCACTGACCGTCGGCGCCCGCGCGAGAACGATCGACGTGCCGGGCCACGACCTGGACGGGGTCCTGTACCTGCGCAACGCCGACGACGCCCTCGAACTCAAGCGGCGCATGCCGGACGCCACCGACGTCGTCGTCATCGGCGGCGGCTTCATCGGGGTCGAGGCGGCCGCGAGCGCACTGAAGATGGGCCGGACCGCCACGGTGCTCGAGGCCGGACCTCGCCTGGTCGGCCGGGCCGTCGGCCCGGAGACGTCGGAGTACCTGCTCGCGGCACACCGTGAGCGCGGGATGCGAATCGAGTTGGACGCCAAGGTGACCCGGATCGTCGGCACGGGCGGCGCCGTGACGGGCGTCGAGCTCGCCGACGGGCGCGTCCTGCCCGCGCAGATCGTGCTCGTCGGCATCGGCGTCGTACCCAACG
>NZ_JBWLAQ010000052.1:0-474 GCF_056490165.1 Lelliottia sp. GFLA7
GTTCCTCGAGGCGTACGAGGTGGTGGCCGATCACCTGCTCGACGCCCCGGTGTCGCGGGATTTCGACGAGAAGACGTTCGTGACGGAGTGCCTCGCGTTGGCGCAGCAGCGGCGGCTGCGGCAGCAGATCGCCAGCAGTGAATCGATCTCGTCGGAACTGTTCGGCACCGCGCTGCAATTGGCACGCAATCGGACACTGATCGGGACCGACGACCCGTCGGTGCTCGAGCGGCGCCGCACATTCGCCGCCGAGATCCGGACGCTGGTCCGGCGGGTCCGGGAGATCCGCGACCTGGCGCACGCCAAGCTGGACGAGGTGAAGGGCCCCGACTCGGCCGCCGAACTGGCCGACGGGCCCGCGGAGTCGGACCGATGAACCGCCTGAAGGATCTGCACGCCGCGATCGCCGCCGCCCCCGAGGGCCCGACGACGCTGGCGGCCTTCGACCTGGACGGCACCCTCATCACCGGGTAC
>NZ_JBWLAQ010000053.1:0-473 GCF_056490165.1 Lelliottia sp. GFLA7
GAGCAGATCGCCTTCTCCGCAGAGTATTTCCAAGCCGGTCAGCGGCTGCTCGTGCCTGAGAACTCCGGGATCCGCGAACCCTCGGACCTGGCCGCCAGGCGCGTGTGTTCGGTGGCCGACACTCCGGCGATGTTCGCCGTGCAACGGCTGATACCGAAAGTCGAAGTCATGACCGTGACCGACTGGGACGACTGCCTCGTCGCCCTCCAACAGGGACAGGTTGACGCGGTGAGCACCGACGACGCCCTCCTGCTCGGCATGGCGGTGCAGGATCCGAACATGCAGATCGTCGGTCCGGTGATGGAAGTCGCGCCGTACGGGATCGGCATCAACAAGAACGACGACGACCTGGTCCGGGCGGTCAACGCCACCCTGGAGCGGATCGGGAAGGACGGAACGTGGACGAACACCTACAACCGTTGGCTCTCCGGGCTCGGGCCGTCGCCGGGTCCGCCCGCGCCTCACTACCAGGA
>NZ_JBWLAQ010000054.1:0-473 GCF_056490165.1 Lelliottia sp. GFLA7
GGCGTCGCCGCCGTCATGGGACACAACGGCGCCGGCAAGACGACGCTGCTGCGCGCGGCGGTCGGTCTGGCGAAGACGACGTCGGGCAAGGTTCTGCTCGACGGCGAGGACGTCACCCGGCTGCGCCCCAGCGCCCGCGTGGCCCGCGGTCTCGCGTACGTGCCGCAGGGCCAGCAGTCGTTCGGGCAGCTCACGTGCCTCGAGAACCTGCAGGTGGTCGCCGACGGCCGCCGCCGCGGCAAGTCGCTCATCGACGCGCAACTCGCACTGTTCCCGGCGCTCGAGTCTCTGCAGGGCCGCCGCGCGGGTCTGCTGTCGGGCGGTCAGCGCCAGCAGCTCGCGATCGCGCGGGCACTGATCACCGAGCCCCGGGTACTCGTGCTCGACGAACCGACGGAGGGCATCCAGCCGTCGGTCGTGGCCGAGATCGAGTCCGCGATCGTCGAACTCACCCGGCGCGGCAACCTCGGGGT
>NZ_JBWLAQ010000055.1:0-473 GCF_056490165.1 Lelliottia sp. GFLA7
GGCCGCGGCGAGGTACCGGGCCAGACGGTTCACCCGGGCGTCGAAATCCGCGTAGGACAGCGTGACGTCACCGAAGGAGACCGCCGGCGCATCCGGGGTGCGCGCGACCTGCGCGGCGAACAACTCGGCCAGGGTCGTCGCGGGGACCGGATGCCGTGTCGCGTTCCAGGTCTCGACGACGGTGGTGCGCTCGCCGGCAGTCAGGACGTCGATGTCGCCCACGGGCCGCGACGGGTCGGCGACGATCGCGCCCAGGATCTGGGCGAGCCGTGCGGCCAGGGTCGCCGCCTCGTCGGCCGTGAACGACGACGGCCGGTACCGCAGCGTCATGCGCATGTCCGGCAACGTCATCAGCGTGATCGGGTAGTGCGTGGCGTCGAGACCCTGCAGGGCGCGCACCCGCATGCCCGCGATGTCGGTGTTCTCGTCGAGTCCGGCCCGCTCGATCGGGTACGACTCGAACACGGTCAGGG
>NZ_JBWLAQ010000056.1:0-472 GCF_056490165.1 Lelliottia sp. GFLA7
CTGGTGACGGCGCTGCACCGAGCAGTCCCGCTCGAACAGGTGGATCACGTTGCCCTCGCCGTCGGCGAGGATCTGCACCTCGATGTGCCGCGGATCGACCACGGCCTGCTCGAGGAACACCGTCGGGTCACCGAAGGCCGACTCCGCCTCGCGCGACGCCGCCTCGATCGACTCCCGCAGCGCCGACCGCTCCGCGACACGGCGCATGCCGCGACCGCCGCCGCCGGCGACCGCCTTGACGAAGACGGGGAACTCCATGTCCTCCGCGGCGGCGAGCAGTTCGTCGACGTTCGACGACGGCTCCGACGACGCCAGCACCGGCAGGCCCGCCGCCTTCGCGGCGGCGATCGCCCGCGCCTTGTTCCCGGTCAGCTCGAGTACCTCGGCCGACGGTCCGACGAAAGTGATGCCCTTCGCCTCGCACGCCGCGGCCAGATCCGGATTCTCCGACAGGAATCCGTAGCCAGGGTAG
>NZ_JBWLAQ010000057.1:0-472 GCF_056490165.1 Lelliottia sp. GFLA7
GGTCCGCACCGTCAGCGGTGACGGCCGGTCACGGGCGCACCTGGGCGGACGGAGCGTTCCGGCGGGCGTGCTGTCCGAGTTCACCGATCCACTGCTCACCGTGCACGGCCAGAACGATCAGCTGCGGTTGCTCCGACCGGACCAGCAGCGCGGCGCCCTGGATCGTTTCGCGGACAAGACCGTCGGGCCACTCCTCGCGCGGTACCGCAAGCATCGCGCCGAGTGGGTCGAGGCGCGCGCGGAGCTGATGGAAAGAACCAGTCGCGCACGCGAACTCGTCCAGGAAGCCGACCAGCTGACGTTCGCGCTCGAGGAGATCGACCGGATCGCTCCGACGCCCGGCGAGGACGTCGACATCGTCGCCGAGGTCCGGCGTCTGGGCGATCTCGATTCGCTCCGGACGGCCGCGGAGGGCGCCCAGGCGGCGCTGGCGGGACTCGACGACGGCGGAGTGGACGGCGCCACCGGGGCC
>NZ_JBWLAQ010000058.1:0-472 GCF_056490165.1 Lelliottia sp. GFLA7
CGGCCACTAGCACACACAAACCAGTGAAGGCTGTGACCGCTCCGGCCACCGAGGGTTCGAGACCGACCAGCATCGCGAACGCCCCGGGAACAAAGACGATCACGGCGATACACGCCAGCCACGCGGACGTCAGCAGCGCCGCCTTCCAGTTGCATGGTCGACGCTCGCGCCGTTGTTCCTCGGACATGCCACCCCCGTGTGACGTGTGTACTTCGTCGAAATAGGCGGGTGAACAAGCGACTCTGCGCGCCTGTCTATCCCCTGACGCGACTACCCGCGAGCGACGCGCAGGCGGAGACGGTCAGGGGCTCCCCCCGCATCTGACCGTAGTCGACTGGCAGTGACCACACTGGAAGTCAGTTCCGGTCGGGCAGGCCGACTTCCGACGGCTTCTTGTCGGTGCGCACGCCCTTCCAGCTGGGGTGTCGCAGGCTCCCGCCGGTGTAAGACCGGTACTCGATCTCGGTGACGA
>NZ_JBWLAQ010000059.1:0-470 GCF_056490165.1 Lelliottia sp. GFLA7
GCCTAAGTTACCGGCCGGTAACTTGCCGTGGGGTAATCTGTCGCACAGCCAACGTGCAACCGAAATTGCTTACGAGAGCTCGGCATGTCGCGGAGTTGCTCGCGATCATCAGCTAGCTACAAACAGGAGGTCGACGAAGACCCATGACGAACATCGTCGTTTTGATCAAGCAGGTCCCCGACACGTGGTCCGAGCGCAAGCTGTCCGACGGCGACTTCACGCTCGACCGTGAGGCTGCCGACGCCGTGCTCGACGAGATCAACGAGCGCGCCGTCGAGGAAGCCCTCCTCATCAAGGAGGCCCAGGGCGGAGAGGTGATCGTGCTGTGCGCCGGCCCCGACCGCGCCACCGACGCCATCCGCAAGGCGCTGTCCATGGGCGCCGACAAGGCCGTCCACGTCAACGATCCGGCTCTGCACGGCTCCGACGCGATCCAGACCGGCTGGACGCTGGCTGCCGCTCTCGGACAG
>NZ_JBWLAQ010000060.1:0-469 GCF_056490165.1 Lelliottia sp. GFLA7
GTACGACACCCGGGGCAGATACAGTTGCATGCACTCCCTCTGCTTACTTCCGTGATGTCCAGATACCGTCCAGTTTCGCGATGGAGTCCGAAAGGAATCCCATAGGTATAGCTCTTTCGCATGTTATTTCCCCCGCAGCATACAGACATTCACTATATCGGACGAAAGCAGTATGACATTTCGATAAGAGGTCTTTTTTCATGAGTTTTTAAGTTGCTTTTATTACTGTGGCAGGGGCAAATGGATAAAGCGATGGCAATTCTATGCTGGTAAAAAGCTACTTTTCCGGTTGCCCGTCCCTCCACCAGCAGTGAGACTTATTAATACGGACGGAACCGGAATTAGTGAGCATTCCAACAGTGGGCTCACTTTCAGGACGAAAGCTGATTTAATATAAATACTGGACCCTACATTCAATCCAGTTTGTGTTGATCAATATAACCCATCATAAATTGCATAAGTTCCGGGT
>NZ_JBWLAQ010000061.1:0-467 GCF_056490165.1 Lelliottia sp. GFLA7
GAAGAGAGCCCGGCCGCACTCGACGGCGAAGTCCGAACGCGCGCCGAGGATCAGCTCACCTCGCAACCGGCGTCGATCAGGAGCAGGTGACGAGCATTCGAACCCTCATCCAGCCGAACTCGTCGCCGAAGACGTCCTTCGAGAGCTGCTGCTCCTTCTTGTCGGTGCGCGTCGACATATCGAGGTCGATCTCCAGGCCAGTCGGCCCCCAGGTGTAGCTGGACGCTGGAGGCTGAACCTCGATCGGACCCTTCTTCCCGAACATGAAGCTCATCGTCTGCTCGCCCGCTGTCGCGCGCATCGTCGCGTTGTCGGGGCCTTCAACCTCGATACGCAGATCGGGGTACTCGCCGAAGCAGGTCGCCTTCATCATCGCCGGCGGAGTCTCTTTGTCGCCGACGAGCTGATCAGGCAGCTGCCGCGCCCAACCGGCAGACAGGGAGACCCCGTCCAGCTTGGTGGTCTTG
>NZ_JBWLAQ010000062.1:0-466 GCF_056490165.1 Lelliottia sp. GFLA7
GCCGCAGCGCGGCGTAGAGGGTGTGGAAGTCGAGGTCGGTGGCCGAGTATCCGGTGAGGTCCCGGTACGTCTCCACGGCGTCGTCGCGGCGCAGGAAATCGGGCAGGCCGGGCAGCCCGGCCATGCCGGCGAGGTCCTCGAAGAAGCGGTGGATGAAGATCATCCATCCCAGGTCCAGCTCGCGCGGGCCGAGGGTCGCCCTCTCCCAGTCGAGGACGGCCACCGGCTCGAAGTCGCGGTAGATGATGTGTTCCCGATCCGCGAGTCGCCCCAGCACAGCACCGCCGGCCCGGTGACGGTGGGCCAGTGGGCATCGAGCCAGTCGAGGCCGCGTTCGATCAGCGGTGAGCGGGGGCCCGTCTCGACGGCCCACTCGTAGTAGCGGCGCTGGGCGTCGACGTGCGCGCGCAGGGCGGCGTCGGCGGTCACGGTGTCGGTCCCGGGGGTGGGATTCAGGCTCGGAAAC
>NZ_JBWLAQ010000063.1:0-466 GCF_056490165.1 Lelliottia sp. GFLA7
GTGGTGGTGATCTGGTGCGAATTGGAACCGGCGTCGGGTTCGGTGATGCCGAACGCCATGATCTTCGAGCCGTCGGCCAGCGCGGTGAGCCACTCCTGCTTCTGTGCGTCGGTGCCGTACTTGCCGATGATCGTGCCGCAGATCGCGGGCGAGACCACGACGAGGAGCAGCCCGGCGCCCTGCGCGGCGAGTTCCTCCTGGACCAGGGCAAGTTCGTAGATGCCCGCTCCCCCACCGCCGTATTCCTCGGGCAGGTTCACGCCGAGGAAGCCGAGCTTGCCAGCCTCGTTCCACAGTTCGGTGAGCGGCTCGCCCTTGCGCGCCTTCGGCAGCACGTAGTCGACGTAGTTGAAGCGCTGCGCGAGCTTGGACACCGCCGCCCGCAACTCCTTCTGCTCCTCCGTCTCGATGAAGCTGCTCATGCGGTTTCTCCTTCTGCGACTTCTGCTTCCACGATTGCCAGGAT
>NZ_JBWLAQ010000064.1:0-464 GCF_056490165.1 Lelliottia sp. GFLA7
ACCCGGCGCACAAGGAAGAACTCTATCCCGGATGCGCGGAGGATATCGGCGGGGGCCTGAAACCGGACGAACAAAAGCCCAGTGCGGAACTCTGCCGCGTGTCGCTCCACAGGATGTACCGTGAGGCGACCATGGCGGGCGTGCCTTTCCCTGATTTTCAGTCGCTCGATAAAACAGATACGGATGTGGCTGCTTATTTCATCGCTCAGGACAACGTCAAAAACCAGTCCGTCCTGCAGTGGGCAACAGCGCACCAGAGCGCACTGCCATTTTCCTCATGAAGCCCCGCATGCCAGCACCGTCATATGGACAGCTATATCGACTGGTTGGGCCGTCAGTACTATCAGTACCGCACGGAATGCATGAAATATGAAAAACAGCGCGGGGATACGCTGGCCTCTGCTGGCGCATCTGCGGGGTTTGCAGGCATCAGGCAGGAGGCGAAAGAGACCGCCGGGCAGTAT
>NZ_JBWLAQ010000065.1:0-463 GCF_056490165.1 Lelliottia sp. GFLA7
CTTCCGGTACACGCGGTCGTCGAGGATCACGTCGCCGCCGGGTTCGAGGCCGGTCCCCTCGCGCCGCATCCACAGCGTCATCTCGAGTTCGCCCTCGTCGTCCTCGACAGTGAGCCAGCGGCGCCCGGTGGAACCGTCGAGCAGGTGCTCGCGCCACTGGTAGCCCTCCTCGTCGAGCGTGATGGTGCCGCGCACGACGTGGTCGATACCGGCGTAGGTGATGATGTCGCCGACGCCGATCCGGTGCGGGTCGTAGACCTCCGGGTAGTCGGCAAGCGGATCGACCCGCGCCGACGTGCCGGGAGTCCGTGTGCGCCAGACGAATACAGCGATCCCCGCGATAAGAACCAGGATCAGCAGGACAATCAGAAGAATCAGGACAGCCATCCGGACAGCATTCCCCCCGTAGTCGACTCGGTGCGCCGCCAGACCCTACCGGCGCGCGGCCTCGGACGGCCACTCG
>NZ_JBWLAQ010000066.1:0-461 GCF_056490165.1 Lelliottia sp. GFLA7
TAAAAAGCGTAGGTAATTTCTCAATATAAGATAATGCTTTATCATTCAAAGGCGTTAACTTCAACCGGATGTCATCAGAGGTACCTTCTAACATGCGTGATATAGGAAAATCACAACTCCCACTAACCCGTTCATACATGGGCCAATGTTCAAAATAGTCAGGTTCTCCGCCCATAATTAGATTAAACATTAAAATTAAATCCTCACGTTTTATTTAATGAGTTATTAATAATCCATTCAATTGCACCAGGGGTGCGAATCCAAGGCTTTATATTATTATTCACGTAATAAATGGCTTCATCCATTTCACCTAACGTGATAAATCCACTGTTAGACTTGGGCTGCAATCTGCACTTTGATAACAACCCAGGGATGTGTCTATTAGAATCAATCGCAGCTTTAGCGATATCATCGGCATCTTGGGATGACTGTCGGTAGGCGAGGAGGGCGCGTGTATACTG
>NZ_JBWLAQ010000067.1:0-459 GCF_056490165.1 Lelliottia sp. GFLA7
GTGTGTCTGAACTACTCATCTACCCGAACGCGGCGAAGGACTTCGAGACCACGTTCTACCCGTACGCCGACCTATTTCGCGACTTTTCGGCTGCAGCATGCCGACCGAATGCGACCCTCGTGACGTATGGGTACAGCTTCGGTGACGACCACATCAACCGGATTATCCGGGACATGCTTACTATCCCGAGTACGCACCTGCTGATCATCAGCTTTGGTGACGATGGTGAGCGGGTGACCAAGTTCGTTGACGCCTACCGACGAACGGGCCAGGTCAGCCTAATGCTCGGCCCGGCCTTCGCTAGCTTGGACCGCCTCACTGGAGACTGGCTACCCAGGCCCGCGACCGCAACTCTCGCACGTGCTCAGGCCAGCATTCTGGCGGCAACCACGCCCCCTGGTAATGGCCCGACTCCGACTGGCGGACCTCATGCATGACGGATATGACCAGCTGAGGCAC
>NZ_JBWLAQ010000068.1:0-459 GCF_056490165.1 Lelliottia sp. GFLA7
GGTCAGCATGCTCATGTCGACGGCGGAACTGCCCTCGACGACGACGCCGTCGGTGGCGACCTTCTCGCCGGGGCGCACCACGAACAGGTCGTCGACCCGCAATTGATCTGCGGGAATGCGGGATTCGACGCCGTCACGCAGGACCGAGACCTCCTTGGCCCCGAGTTCGAGCAGTGCGCGCAGTGCCGCGCCGGCGGTCCGCTTCGACTTGGCCTCGAAGTAGCGTCCCGCGAGCACGAACGTGATGACGCCGGCCGCGACCTCGAGGTAGATGTTCGCGGCGCCGTCCATCCGGCCTATGGTCAGCTCGAAGGCGTGCGTCATGCCGGGGGTGCCGGCGGTGCCGAAGAACAGCGCGTACAGCGACCACGCGAACGCGGCGGACGTGCCGAGCGAGATCAGGGTGTCCATCGTCGCGGTGCCGTGCCGCAGATTGGTCCACGCCGCACGGTGGAAGGG
>NZ_JBWLAQ010000069.1:0-458 GCF_056490165.1 Lelliottia sp. GFLA7
GGGTACCACGCCGAGACACCGGAGGAGGTCGCCGGCGCGCTTCGGTCCGCGCTCACCACCGCGGGGCCCGCGCTGATCGATTGCGTCATCGATCCGGCCGTCGGGGCCGAGAGCGGCCATCTGCAGAGGCTCGATCGTCCGGCGCACCAGGAGGAACCATGACCGAACACGACCCCGGCGGACACCTCGACCCCACCAAACCGCAAGCGCTCGAGGGGATCACGGTGGTCGACTTCACCCACGTGCTCGCCGGACCCACGTGCACCCGAATGCTCGCGGACGCCGGGGCGCGGGTCATCAAGATCGAACGTCCCGGAACCGGAGACGACACGCGGCAGATGGGTCCGTTCGCCGACGACGGCAGCTCCGAGTACTACCGGCTGGCGAACATCGGTAAGGAGAGCATCGCACTGAATCTGAAGGATGCGGACGACATGGCGCTGGTCCGGTCGATGATC
>NZ_JBWLAQ010000070.1:0-458 GCF_056490165.1 Lelliottia sp. GFLA7
ACCAGCCACTGCGTCGAGTCCGGCAGTCGGTCGACTACGGCCGACGCCGTGACCCCGACGTCGGCGCCGGAGTCGGTGAGCATGTGCCGGATCCGGTCCACGGGATGCGCGGGGTCGACCGGTACGAACGCGGCACCAGTCTTCACGACCGCCCACATCGCGACGATAGAATCCACGGACCTCGGGAACGACCGCGCGACGAACCGCTCTCGGTCGACCCCCCGGTCGAGGAGCACCCGCGCCAGCCGGTTCGACCGCGCGTCGAGTTCGGCGTAGGTGAGCGCGACGCCGTCGCCGTGGATCGCCACCGCCTCCGGTGCGGATGCGGCACCGGCGGTGAGGATCTCGGCCATCGTCCGGGGGGCGACGGTCAGCGGCACCGCGGCCGGGGACGCGAGCGCCCGGTCGTGGTCGTCGAGCAGGTCGAGATCCCCCACCGGCAGGGCCGGGTCGGAGGC
>NZ_JBWLAQ010000071.1:0-457 GCF_056490165.1 Lelliottia sp. GFLA7
GATAAGCAGCTATGGCAAGGCCTTCATGAAAAAATAATTGATAAAGAAATCGCCTTGAATCCGTCACCGGAAGATAGCTTTAAAATAGCAGCGGACGGTCTCAATACTCCTTTGATCGCTATAGCGAAAGAGGTTTTCGCAGAGCACAAAATAAAAAACATAAGGATCATAAAGAAGACGCTACAGGCCCTGGTCGAGATCATGCCCAAGCAGAACTCACTGCCGGAAAGCCTATACAGGGCTTACATACCAACAGTGATATTTTTGGGTATCTGCTATTTTCGTGGCTTCAGTAATGGACTGACGCTGGACTATTTGGCCAATCACATTTTCATGCAGCCACAAGAGTCTGAAAATGAAGAGTGGAACGTAATGATTAACAAATTTTCCATACGGGCAAATAAATTTTCCGAGTTGGCAATCGACTACTTCAGGCTTGGCGTCACAGGGCATGAGG
>NZ_JBWLAQ010000072.1:0-456 GCF_056490165.1 Lelliottia sp. GFLA7
GTGAGGTGTTCGCCGATCTCGCCGAACTCGACGAGGTGGTGCTGTTCATCGACGAGGTCGAGGAGATCGCCAGTGCCCGAACCGGTCTCCCGACCAACCCCGCGCACGGGGTCACCAACGAACTGCTCAAGCTGATCCCAGCGTTCCGCGAATCCGAACGACGCCTGATGGTGTGCGCGACCAACTCGGTGCACTCGCTCGACTCGGCGTTCCTGCGTCCCGGACGCTTCGACTACGTGATCCCCGTCGGGCCGCCCGACGCCCCCGCGCGCCGCGCGGTGTGGCGGCGGTACCTCGGCGAATCGGCCGAGCACGTCGACGTCGACCGACTCGTCGACGCCAGCGAACTGTTCACACCCGCGGACATCGAATTCGCGTCCCGCAAGGGGTCCCAGGCCGCCTTCGAACGCGAGGTGTCGGAGCGGACGGGCCGGCCGGCGACCACGGACGACTACC
>NZ_JBWLAQ010000073.1:0-455 GCF_056490165.1 Lelliottia sp. GFLA7
GTTGTGGGTGGACACCAGCTTGCCAGTCAGCAGCAGGCCCCAGGTAGCGGCGTTGACGAACAGCGATGGGCTGTTGCCCAGGTGGGGCTGCCAGTTGCCGGTGCTGATCTTGTCGCGGATCAGCGCATCGCGGGTGCCTTTGTCCGGGATACGCAGCAGCGCTTCGGCCAGGCACATCAGCGCCACGCCTTCCTGGGACGACAAGGAGAATTCTTGCAGCAGGCCCTGAACAATACCGGCACGGCCGCCGGCACTCTTCTGATTGCGCAGTTTTTCGGCAATGCTCGCGGCCAGCTTGTTGGTGGCTTCGGCCATCGGTGCCGGCAGGCGCGCCTGTTCGATCAGCATCGGTACCACTTCCGGCTCGGGGCGGCGGTAAGCGGCGGTGATTGCGGCACGCAATACCGATTGCGGCAGGATGCTCTCGGCGAACTCAAGGAAGCACTGGTGGGCGT
>NZ_JBWLAQ010000074.1:0-453 GCF_056490165.1 Lelliottia sp. GFLA7
GACGCTCGGCGGGGAGGCTCTGCAAAAGTGCTGCAGCGGAGTCGATTGCGATACGAGCTAGCTCGAGCGGTGCGAGGGTCTCGGCGAACGCCTCGCCGGTCAGGACGAGATCGACGTCGGCGGTGGTGGTGATGTAGTCGATGCGGTCGCGCGGTGCGCCCGGGTCGATGGGAACGAACGCGGCGCCGGCCGTCAGTGTCGCGAGCAGCGCGACGTACGTCTCCGGCGAGCGCTGCAGGAGGATGGCCACGCGGGCGCCGAATCCGATGCCGTGTTCGATCAGCATGTGCGCCAGCCGGTTTGCATGCGCGTCGAGCTCGGCGTAGGTGAACAGGTCCGCACCGCACTCGAGCGCGATCGCGGACGGCGACCGGTCGCACGCGTCCTCGAAGACATGATTCAGGCGACGTCGAGGAGCCCCCGCTCCTGACAGTGCCTGCGTGCCGGCTGGTT
>NZ_JBWLAQ010000075.1:0-451 GCF_056490165.1 Lelliottia sp. GFLA7
TGCCGGGGGTGACGAGGAACTGCGCGCCGGCCTGGATCGCGTCACGCGCCAATCCACTATTAGTTACCGTGCCGACGCCGATACGGGCGCAGTCGCCGAAGCTGGCGCGGAGCTGATTGACCACGTCCAGCGTGCCGGGAGTGGTCAGCGTCAGTTCGATATCCCGAATTCCGCCAGCAACGAGCTCGTCCACCACAGGCCGGTACCGATCTGCTTCCGACGCACGGAGTACAGCGATGACCTTCTCAAGGGGACTGGTACGCGTGTTCATGCGTGTGGTACCGCGAATGCCGGTCGGGTTCCGTACTTTTCGACTGCCTCGCAGTTGAGGGCAACTCCGAGCCCCGGAGATGCCGGGATAGCAAGGAATCCCTCATCGTCCAGGCGCCACTCGCCCGAAACAAGTTCGTCGACGTATGCCGATCCGGTCTTGTACTCCACGAGTTCGGTG
>NZ_JBWLAQ010000076.1:0-451 GCF_056490165.1 Lelliottia sp. GFLA7
CCGCACGCAACTTCCGCTGGGTGGCCCGCAGCCCCTACCCGCCGATCGCGCGCCGGCGCCGGCCGACGCCCCGGCTCGGCCCGACACCCCGGTACACCCAGGTCCCGCGGTGGGGACTGCTCGACCCGCCGCCCGAGGAGCCCGACGACCGGCTCACCCGGACCGAGGCCGCCGCCGATCTCGCGCCGACGCTGCTCGCGTGCACCGCGATCGTGTTCGGGCTCGCCGCACTGGCGGAGGCGTTCCGGTACGGACTGCTCGTGTTCAACCGGGTGCGCCTGGTCGACCCGCTGACCCTCGCGGTGTCGGACTCGATGGTGTGGGCGACGCAGCTGTCGGCGCCGCTGGTGGCCCTGGCCGCCGCGGCCGCGTCGGTGTGCCGGCTCGTCGTCATCCGCCGCCAGGTGCTCGCCGTCCGAGGGCTCGCGGACCCACGCCCGCCGCGCGTGCT
>NZ_JBWLAQ010000077.1:0-450 GCF_056490165.1 Lelliottia sp. GFLA7
TTCCGGGGTCGACCCCACCGAGGTCGCGTACGACGCGATGATGCAGCGCGACGGTCGCGGTCTGTTGTACTTCCCGATGCTCAACTACGCGGCCGGCAATCTCGACGCCGTGCGGGAAATGCTCGCGCGGACCGACACGGTGCCCGCCCTCGGCGACGGCGGGGCGCACTGCGGAGCCATCTGTGACGCCAGCTTCCCGACCACGCTGCTGACGCTCTGGGGTCGCGATCGTCAGGGCGACGGTCGGTTCCCCGTCGAGTGGTTGGTCAAGCGGCACACCGCCGACACCGCCGCCGTGGTGGGTCTGCTCGATCGCGGCCAGGTGCGCGCCGGCTACCGCGCCGACCTCAACGTGATCGACTTCGATCGCCTCACGGCCCACCGCCCCGAGGTGCGCTACGACCTCCCGACCGGTGGGCGGCGTCTGATGCAGACCGCCACCGGCTACCT
>NZ_JBWLAQ010000078.1:0-450 GCF_056490165.1 Lelliottia sp. GFLA7
GTCCCCGCCGCCCCGGACGTCGTCGCGCAGCTGCCCGACCTGAGCCTGGTCGGCGACGTCAGCCTGTTCGGCGCGTTCTCCCGCATCGGGGTCCTGGCCGCCAGCCTGCTGGTCTTCACGCTGGTGCTCGCCAACTTCTTCGACGCGATGGGCACCATGACCGGCCTCGGCAAGGAAGCCGACCTCGCCGACAAGGACGGCAACCTGCCCGGCATCGGCAAGGCGCTGATCGTCGAGGGCGCCGGCGCGGTCGTCGGCGGCGGCGCGTCCGCGTCGTCGAACACCGTCTTCGTCGAGTCCGCGTCCGGTATCGCCGAGGGCGCCCGCACCGGCCTCGCCAACGTGGTCACCGGTCTGCTGTTCCTGGCCGCGATGTTCCTGACGCCGCTGTACTCGGTGGTGCCGATCGAGGCGGCCGCCCCGGCTCTGGTCGTGGTGGGCGCGTTGATG
>NZ_JBWLAQ010000079.1:0-448 GCF_056490165.1 Lelliottia sp. GFLA7
GGCGTGGACCGATACCGTCCAGCACCGCTTCGGCGGCACGGGTGCGCTGGCCGGCCACTCCGTCGGCAACCTGATCCTCGCCGGACTCACCGAGGTGCTGGGCGACACCGTCGCGGCCCTCGACACCGTCGCCCGACTGCTCGAGATCGAGGGGCGCGTGCTGCCCATGTCCCGGGTCGCGCTCGAGATCGAGGCCGACGTCGTCGGGCTCGAGACCGACCCCCGGGTCAGTCGTTGCATCCGTGGCCAGGTCGCGGTCGCCACGACGCCGGGGAAGGTGCGCAGGGTGCGGCTGCGGCCGCCCAACCCGCCTGCGTCCCCGGAGGCGCTCAGCGCAATCGACGTGGCCGACCTCGTCGTACTCGGCCCCGGATCGTGGTTCTCGAGTGTCATTCCGCATGTTCTCGTCCCGGAACTCCTCGACGCGGTAAGGCGGGCGTCGGCACGC
>NZ_JBWLAQ010000080.1:0-445 GCF_056490165.1 Lelliottia sp. GFLA7
GAGAGTGGGTTTCGGTCCATCGAAAGGGAAACACGTGCGCTCGCGGAGGCAACTCGCACGGTCTCGTACTCGGATACTTCCGGACCGTTCTACGGCTGCTATGAGGCAGCCAGCAAGAACGTGGGTTGGGTGCCAGAGCCCAGCCCCGAGATGGTGGTCGTGAACTTCGACCGGCAGGAGATGCTGGATCCACTGCTTTTCGCAGACGGACCATCGTTGATGGAGTTCAGCCCAACCGGACGCGGCGGCGTGATGACAGCAACGCTGACCGCGCTCTCGGTTTCCACTGGCCGAGAAGGCAGTTGGGGCTACACACACCGGGGAGCTTCGCCATCGTTCCCAGGGAGGACCGCACCGGATTCACCGACATATCCTCTCGCCTTCGCGATGCGTCGTCGGATCGGTTCGAAGACCGGACCGGATCAGATGGCACCGTGACCAGATT
>NZ_JBWLAQ010000081.1:0-445 GCF_056490165.1 Lelliottia sp. GFLA7
TGCGTGCGGCGAGCTGCGACGCACCGAGCGAATCGCCTCCGCTCTCGAAGATGTCAGCGGACGCGTCCCGTATCTCCACGCCGAGGAGTTCACCCATGGCCTCGGCGATCAGCTTCTCGAGGGGCCCGTGCACGGCACGACCGCCGGCGTCGTCGAGTAGCGACGTCATCCCGGCCAGCGCCACCCGGTCGAGTTTGCCGCTCGGCATCAGCGGCAGGGATTCGAGGACCACCATCCGGTCGGGAACCAGGTGCCGCGGAAGCCGCTCGGCGAGCCAATCCCGCAGGTGGCTCGGGGACGGATACCCGCCGCACACGTACGCCACCAACCGACCGTCGACGAAGTTCGTCGCGACGCCGTGCACTTCGGGATGTTCTGCGAGCGCGGCGTCCACCTCTCCGGGCTCGACTCGGACGCCGCGCTCGCAGAACATCCCGAAGTGCAC
>NZ_JBWLAQ010000082.1:0-444 GCF_056490165.1 Lelliottia sp. GFLA7
GAGCGGTGCGCAGCGCTGCGGTGGTGGGAGCTCGTCGCAGCCCACGAGCGCGGCGGCCGAGCAGCGCTGATCCGGACGCTGCGCACCGCTCCCGCCTTCGACGGGCACGTCTGCCGCGGCGCGGTACCGAAGATTTCGCCGCATGCCCCGTTCTTCCGGGCCATCGCCAAGAACGGCAACCTTTCCACCACCGCGCTGTCCGCTGCCGCAGTGCACGGCGCCGTGCGCCGCCGGGCCGGTGCGGCCGGCTACGACGAGAGCCTCGTCGCCGCGCTCGGCGGGCATTCTCTGCGTGCGGGTTTCGTCACCCAGGCCTTCCGCAACGGCGCCGACGCGCACGCGATCATGCGCCAGACCGGCCACAAGACGCCGGGGATGCTCGAGGTGTATGCCCGCGAGAACGCCCCGCTCATCGGCAACGCCGTCACCGATATCGGGCTCTGA
>NZ_JBWLAQ010000083.1:0-443 GCF_056490165.1 Lelliottia sp. GFLA7
GTCCAGTACCAGTCGAGGACTCGTAGCGCGCGAAACGCAGATCAGCATCGTGCTGTTGGATTCACGCTCACGTTCGCTGAGCACCGAATCCCGATGATCCGGAACTCCTTCCATAACCGTGACTTCACACGTCGCACACGTTCCCTCCATGCACGACGACAGAACCGACACACCCGCGGCCTCGACCGCGGTAAGGACGCTCTCGCCCGGATTGACGGTCACTGTCACCCCGCTCTGGATGAGTTCGACTTCGAACGCATCGTCGTTCGCGCCCTCGACGGCGGCCTTCGCTGCGAAGCGCTCGACGTGCAACGCGTCGGATGGCCAGGACGATCGGCACCGATCTTCCACGGCCGTCAGTAGGGGTTCGGGCCCGCAGCAGTAGACCAGTGTCTCCGGGTCGGGCGTATCCAGCGCCGAATCAAGGTCGATGAGCCCCACTT
>NZ_JBWLAQ010000084.1:0-443 GCF_056490165.1 Lelliottia sp. GFLA7
TCACGTGGGACGTCCCCGCGGGCACCGCCTCGGGCACGTACCGGATCCAGCACTACGGCAACTGGAAGAACCCCGCCGGCGAGGTGTTCCCCCTCACCGGCACCTCGGCGGAGTTCACCGTCCGCTAGCCGCTGGAGCTGACGGGTCCCTTCATGCGCGGACAGCGCGTGAAGGGGGCCTTCAGCCGTTCGCTTCGAGGATCGTCTTGGCGTTCTCGAGGTCGCTGCGCACGTAGCGGGCATACAGCTTCTGCACGATGGCATCGGCGAATTTGAACAGGCCCGTTCCGGTCTCACCTTCCTGGACGAACGTCACCTTCGTGGCGCCGTCTCCATCGCTGTCGAAGTCGAGCTCACGCGTGTACCCGATCTTCGATTCCCGAGATTCCATCCGGATCCGCTTGTTTTCCTCGTAGTCGACCAGCGCCTCGGTCGCCTTGATAC
>NZ_JBWLAQ010000085.1:0-441 GCF_056490165.1 Lelliottia sp. GFLA7
CTCTTCGATAGATCGAGGTCCCTGCGGTGTGCTGGCGTCACGACACGACTGATGAGATGACGGACCGCCATTGCTGGTGAGTCCTGCAATTAGGGCGTCGTGTGACTCCGCTGCGGTTCGACCGACCGTGTTCCTCGAGATGCAGGGAGTGCAGATGGGCAGATACTGCGGAATCGACTGGGCCGACGACCATCACGGCATCGCCATCATCGACGACACCGGGGCAGTTCTTGCGAAAGAACGGGTAGGCAACGACGCCGCCGAGTTCGCTCGCCAACTCGAGATCCTCTCCGAGGCCGGCGACAACCCCGAAGACCCGATACCGGTCGCGATCGAACCGACCGTGGCCTGTGTGTCGCGGCCCTGCGGGCGACCGGGCGGGTCGTGTATGCGATCAACCCACTCTCGGCCTCACGGTATCGCAGCCAGCGCACCGTGTCG
>NZ_JBWLAQ010000086.1:0-440 GCF_056490165.1 Lelliottia sp. GFLA7
TTTCTGCGCACCGATTGGCCGGCCGCCTTCAAGCAAGCGCACCCTATCGCGCGTGCGTTCGGTCTCGGTTGCCATCGCCCGGATTGTCTCCGCGTTTGCCGCCGCAATCTTGGTCAGGTCGGCAATGTTGGCGTCTTGCTTCTCATCGCGCTGCAAGATCATTTCGATGCGTTCATCGGCGCGCGCCTGTTGCTGCGAAAGGTTGGAATAGGCGAGCGTGCCGATGACGATCAGCGACCCGAGCTTGTAAACGTCGGGAACGGAGAAGCGCGGCGCTTCGTCACTCAGCATCTTTCTTGATCCCGCGACGCCATGCGGCGGATGCCAGGTGCAGCAACAGCCGAACCAGCACCGCCCAAGCCGCGACGAGCAGCCCTGCGCTTTCCCTGTCCATAGATTGCTCCTCCCGCCAAAGTGGCGATTTGAAGCCATCCCCCTCC
>NZ_JBWLAQ010000087.1:0-436 GCF_056490165.1 Lelliottia sp. GFLA7
CTGCAGACGCTGTTTCAGTTTGTTGATTATGGCGACACGATCTCCATTGAACCGCGTCAGGACGGCGAAATCCATTTGCTGACGCCGGTTGATGGCGTCGCCAGCGAAGACAACCTGATCGTGCGCGCTGCGCGGCTCTTAATAAAAGCGGCGGCAAATTCAGGGCGGTTGCCTGAGCATTATGGTGCCGATATTGGCGTCGAAAAACGTCTGCCTATGGGCGGTGGTCTGGGTGGCGGGTCGTCAAATGCGGCCACGGTGCTGGTCGTGCTGAATCATCTATGGGGCTGCGGATTTTCGCAGGATGAGCTGGCAACGCTCGGGCTGACGCTGGGTGCCGATGTGCCGGTATTCGTTCGCGGTCATGCAGCCTTTGCCGAAGGCGTTGGCGAGATTATTACCCCCGTCGATCCGCCGGAAAAATGGTATCTTGTCG
>NZ_JBWLAQ010000088.1:0-436 GCF_056490165.1 Lelliottia sp. GFLA7
GTAAAAACAAATAAAGGTGAGAATCGTCCTTTCGAAACCATTGAAAAGCGAATTGCAAATGTCGTAGCGCTTGGTCTGGCTGATGAAATATTTATAAAGACTGGATCATCTGAAGATATTTTCGAGACCATTAGGTTGAACAAATATTTCGTCCCAAAAAATCGGAGTATCGCCCAGCGGCGGACGCTTCTTCTGGAGCGACTTTCTATTGAAGCCATAGTGCTTCTTTATACAGAAGGAATTTCCATTACGCTAATATCCCAGCTGGACAGTTGAGTAAAGCTCAGTTAGACGCTACCGCTACTTTCTAAGTATTAATGGCTTTTCGAAATTCAGTCTTTATGAAAAATTCCAGATAGATGAATGCTAGTTGCCTGCCGAAAAAGTGTCGAATTAACTTGCCGATACTTGTTACTAATGGCCTGTACGGCCCTTC
>NZ_JBWLAQ010000089.1:0-436 GCF_056490165.1 Lelliottia sp. GFLA7
GTCCAGCCGGTACAGTGACTTTCATGGCATCCGACACACGCGATCGCATACTCGACGCCCTCGAACGCCTCCTGCTCGACGTCGGCGTGGCACAGGTGACCCTCGAAGCGGTGGCCGCGGCGGCAGGGGTCTCCAAGGGCGGACTGCTCTACCACTTCCCCACCAAGGAGGCGCTGCTGGCGTCGATGGTGCGGCGCCTCGGTGAGCGCTCGGACCAGCAGCTGGCCGACGCCGTCTCGACCGGCCGGACCGTCTCCGAGATCTCCCTGCAGTACCCACCAGCCGATTCGGCCGACGAGATCGCGCTCTACCGCTCGATGCTCGCGGCGATGCGCAGCGCCGACGGGCAGCACGACGAGGTCAGCAGGCCGTCGCCGACGTGATGCGTTCGTGGGACGCCGGACTGCTCGCCGAGATCGACGACCCGGTCCAGGCC
>NZ_JBWLAQ010000090.1:0-436 GCF_056490165.1 Lelliottia sp. GFLA7
GGGCCTGCGCGACACCACCGCCGAGTCGCTCGCCAAGCTCAAGCCGGTCATCGAGGGCGGCATCCACACCGCCGGCACGTCCTCGCAGATCTCCGACGGCGCCGCCGCCGTCATGCTCATGGACGAGGACCGCGCCCGCGCCCTGGGCCTGAAGCCGCGTGCCCGCATCGTCAGCCAGGCGCTCGTCGGCGCCGAGCCCGAGTTCCACCTCGACGGCCCGGTGCAGGCGACGTCGCGGGTGCTCGAGAAGGCCGGCATGAAGATCGGCGACCTGGACCTGTTCGAGGTCAACGAGGCCTTCGCGTCCGTCGCGCTGTCGTGGGCGCAGGTCCACGGCCCCGACATGGACAAGGTCAACGTCAACGGCGGCGCCCTCGCGCTCGGACATCCCGTGGGCAGCACCGGTTCTCGCATCATTACCACCGCGCTGCACGAG
>NZ_JBWLAQ010000091.1:0-435 GCF_056490165.1 Lelliottia sp. GFLA7
GGTATACGCACGGCGGGCACGCGCGGTGCCCGACCGCGAACGGGGTGGCCTTGACCATGCCGTCGCCGACCTGGTCGGTCTTCGATCGGCGCACCAGGATGTGCAGCCCGTCCTGCGGGTGGAGGGTGATGTCGCGCAGTTGCAGGCCGGACAGCTCGGCGCGGCGGAAGGCGCCCAGGAATCCGATCAGGATGACCGCGGAGTCACGGCGCTCCCGCAGTCGGTCCTGCCACGTCTCCGCGTTCTGACGCAGCGTGGCGAGGATGTAGCTGATCTCGTCGCCCAGCAGTGGTGCGACGCGTTTGGTCGGGCGGTCCCCGGCGGCGGCGTAGGTGCGGCGCAGCCCAGCCAACGTGTCCTTGACGATCTGGGCCTGCCCGGGCGCGGGGCGCGCGCAGGCGCGGTGCCAGTAGTTGATCGACGCCACCCATCGGG
>NZ_JBWLAQ010000092.1:0-433 GCF_056490165.1 Lelliottia sp. GFLA7
GGGGACGCAGGGTACCGGCGTTGAACAGGGTCGGAGTCGACGACATGTAGTCGAAGGACGACAGCAGGTTGTAGAACTCGATGGCACGATCTTCTTTGTTCTTCTCTTCGATCGCCAGGCCCATGGCCACGCGCATGAAGAACACTTGCGGCAGTTCGAAGCGGATACCGTCCTTGTGGATGAAGTAACGGTCGTACAGGGTTTGCAGGCCCAGGTAGGTGAACTGCTGGTCACGCTCGTGGTTGATCGCCTTGCCGAGTTTTTCCAGGTCGAAAGTGGCCAGGATCGGGTTCAGCAATTCGAATTCGATACCTTTGGCGATGTAGGCCGGCAGGGCCTTGGCGTACAGGTCGGCCATCTCGTGGTGAGTGGCGCTGTCGGCGACTTTCAGGAAGCCCAGGCCTTCGGCACGCAGGGTGTCCATCAGCAGGCG
>NZ_JBWLAQ010000093.1:0-433 GCF_056490165.1 Lelliottia sp. GFLA7
TCTGGGAACGGCGGTGCTGTCTGAGCCGGACTACAAGGAGCGGCGACGCGAGGTCTTCGTGCGGACCTTTACCAACTCATCGAGGGCCTCAGTCGTCGTTGAGTAGTTCGTCGACACAACTTTCTCGCTGCGACAGAGTCTCGATCGTGGGTGAACGGGCGCGCGACCTCCTCGACTCTCTGGGTAGCTTCCGCCTGTGCTTCCTGGATCGTGTCCCGCAACAGGTTGCTCAGCTGGACGTCGCCGAGGTGTAGTGCCTGCGGCGTAAGACGGACGTCGGTGACCCTGGCATCCGCATCGACCACGATGCTGAGTTCGCCGTTGCGAGAACTGGTTCGAACAATCACCATGCCCAGCGCTTCACGTAGCTGTGTGTTCTTCCGCCGCCAACTGGCCACAGCTTCTCGTTGCACGGCGTTCCATTTGTCCAAGT
>NZ_JBWLAQ010000094.1:0-433 GCF_056490165.1 Lelliottia sp. GFLA7
GCCCCCGGCTCCGCGCAGGAGGACTTCGCGACGCTCGACCTGCTCGACAAGCTGCTGCCGGAATACGAGAAGCTGTTCGCGCAGCTCGCCAAGGCCGGCGCGACGTGCGTGCAGCTCGACGAGCCGTGCTTCACCGAGGACCGTGCCCCCGAGGAACTCGCGGCACTCGGGCGTGCGTACCAGAAGCTCTCGCACGCCCCGCTGCGTCCGCGCAGTCTGGTGACCGGGCCGTACGGCCATCTCGGTGAGGCGCTGCCGATCCTCGCCGCGACGCCGGTCGAGGCGCTGGGCCTGGACCTGGTCAACGGCCGCATCACGGCCGAGGAACTCGCCAAGATCCCGGGCATCAGGCGCAAGCGGATCTACGCCGGCATCGTCGACGGCCGCAACGTGTGGCGGGTGGACCGGTTCAACACGCTCACCTACCTGAACC
>NZ_JBWLAQ010000095.1:0-432 GCF_056490165.1 Lelliottia sp. GFLA7
CGCGTCGAGCACGTACAGCCAGGCCAGGACCGGGCCGTCCGCGGTCTCGACCCGGAGCCGGATCTTGCGGTGCAGGCCCAGCTCGGAGCCCTCCCAGCGGTCCAGGCGCTGCTCGTCCTCGGCCGGGACGTCGTAGAGCACGACGAACACCTTGGCGTCCGGATCGTCCGGATCCTCGACGACGGTGGCCAGCGCGCCCTCCCAGCCGATGTCGTCGCCGCTGAACGTCAGCCGCCAGCCGGGGAGCCAGCCGGTGCCCGCCATGGGCGAATGCGGGCAGCGTTCGAGCATCTGTTCCGGGTGCATGTTGGACCCGTACGCGGCGTAGATCGGCACGCGAAAAGCCTAATCGGTGTGGCGCGCGCTCGGGTAACGACCGGACCGTCCGGCGCAGCGACATGCGCGTTCGGCGCGTCGGAACCCGGCGACAGG
>NZ_JBWLAQ010000096.1:0-429 GCF_056490165.1 Lelliottia sp. GFLA7
CGGTCGGATGGCCGCCTTCCAGGGGTTGCATCGCATGTTGGGGAACGCGGTCAGGGGCAATCTGCCGGTGGTCCCGGGGGACATCGGATCCCTGGTCGACACCGTCCCCCTCGACATCGTCGTCGAGGCCGTCGGCAACCTGATTCGCGACCGGGTCACCGAGGGCGAGTACTGGTTGACCGCTGGAGAGCAGGCCCTCACATTCACCGATATCGCCGAACTGTGCGAGTACGTGTCCCGTCTCGCGTGGATCGGCGCGGTGCGGCCACGGTTCATGCCGTTCGAGTCCGTCGATCGGTTGCTGCTGCCGCTGTTGGACGACCTGATCTCGGACGGACGACGACGGATGTTCGTCGACTTTCTCGAGTCCGTGTGGGTGTTCCAGTCCAGCGAGGCCATGCCGAGCGACCTGGACCGGCTGGGATTCGG
>NZ_JBWLAQ010000097.1:0-429 GCF_056490165.1 Lelliottia sp. GFLA7
GTACCGCTTGGTCCACCCGGCAACCTGACGGGCGACGTAGCCCGTGCCGCGGCCGAACTCGTCGAGGCCCGACGCGGCCGGGTCGACGCCGTGCAGTTCGATCAGCAGGTCGACCACCCGCAGGCACAGCTCCCGCGTCTTCTCGGGGGTGAGCCCGAGTTCGGCCGGGGGAGCGGACCGCAGGATGGTGCCCTCGACGCGTTCCATGACGTAGAAGTCGCTGCCCAGCACCGCCGGATCGGTGCACAGGCCGACCATCGCCGGCACGTGCGGGTACACGGGCGCGAGCAGCGACTGGATGCGATACTCGCGGACCATGTCGTGCCCGGACGACGGCTTGGCCCCGGCCGGAGGACGGCGCAGCACCAGATCGCGGTCCGGGTAGCGCAGCAGGTACGTCAGGTTCGACGCGCCGCCCGCGAACTGGCG
>NZ_JBWLAQ010000098.1:0-428 GCF_056490165.1 Lelliottia sp. GFLA7
CCGATGCGCATTCCGGTCTCCGCGAGCAGGGCCCACAGCAGCCGGTAGCGCAGGTCGCCACTCCACTCCCGCGACAATGGCGAGTAGGTCGCTTCGGCGTCGAGGAGCTGATCGATCGAAGCGGGTGTGAGGATCGGTACCTCGGTGCGCGGCACTCGAACACGAACGGCTGCCAGCCGTTGTGGGCTGCGCCGAGCGACGTGTTCGAGGAACGACAGGTACCTGCTCGATCGACCCCGAACCTGTTCGTACAGGAACGGTGCGGCGTCGACGCCACGACCGGCCTGGTAGCGGTAGAACCCCATCACGGCGCGCAGTCGCAGCCGCACAGTTGCCTCGGTGACGACGGGAGCGGGTCGCAGCTGCCGCACCGAGGGGTCGAACTCGTCGTGGCGGACGGCGGCGAGGAAGTTGCCGAAGTCATGGAT
>NZ_JBWLAQ010000099.1:0-427 GCF_056490165.1 Lelliottia sp. GFLA7
TGCGACAGGAGCGACGCCACCGGCGTCAACTCGCTCAGCTCGGCCCTGCAGTCCGGGCAGCCGTCCAGGTGGGCCTGCAGCGCGACGGCCTCCGGTTCGTCGAGGCGCCCGAGCGCGTACATCCCCAGCCAGGTGTGCATCTGCCGGCAGCGATCACTGGTCACCGTGCCACCCCATCTCCTCCAGTACGAGCTTGAGCGCCTTGAGCCCGTAGTACACGCGACTGCGGACCGTCCCCACCGGGATTCCGAGTTGCGCAGCCACTTCGGTGGCGGGCCGGTCGCGCAGGTGCACCTCGACGAGCACGACGCGGTGCTGTTCGGACAGCCGACGGAGCGCCTCCTCGACCTCCAGCCCCACCAGCAGCTGCTCGAGGGGGCGCTCCTCGACGGGGACGTCCGGCGGCTCGGCGTCCGCGAGCCGGGGC
>NZ_JBWLAQ010000100.1:0-426 GCF_056490165.1 Lelliottia sp. GFLA7
TCAGATCGGAGGGATCGACGGTCCAACGGACGTGGCGATGCGATACCGGTCGGCAGGGTGCGTGTGCACGCCGACAGCCTCCAGGACGTCGCCGGCATCGAAGTGCCGATGAACGACAACCAGTGTCGCACTCACTATTCAGACACCGAGTGCACCAGCAGCGGCCAGGAAGACGGTTACCGCCAACGTGCACCCGACACGCAGTACCACTCGCTATCGAGGGGTACACCGATTCGTTCCGACAGATGCGCGTCCGCCGCAACGATATTGGTCTTCGGATCTCGAATCCTCGTACACTGCACGAAGGCCGACATCTCGGCCCGGCTGGTGACGAACACGTGATACCTGTCGACCGGTGACGGCGCGGCGCCCGCACGCCGCCGTCGACTGACCGGAGGCGGGTAAGGCGCGCACTTCCTGGTACAT
>NZ_JBWLAQ010000101.1:0-426 GCF_056490165.1 Lelliottia sp. GFLA7
CATTGATCGCGGCCTGGACGGGCGCGGCACCCCGCCACGCCGGCAGCAGCGAGAAGTGCAGGTTCATCCACCCGTGGGCAGGCACGTCGAGGACCGGTCGCGGCAGCAGGTTGCCGTACGCGACGACGGGGCAGGCGTCGGGCGCGAGTTCCTTCAGCCGGGCCAAGAACTCCGGATCCGATGCCGACTTCGGCGTGAGCACCTCGATGCCGTGTTCGTCGGCGAGCTGCCCGATCGGCGAACGCACGAGCTTGCGGCCTCGGCCGGCGACGGCATCGGGTCGGGTGACGACGGCGACCACCTCGTGCCGGTCGGACTCGATGAGCCGCCGTAGCGACGGCACGGCCGGTTCAGGCGTCCCCGCGAAGACGATCCGCATCAGCGCCGGACCTCCGCTCGGAGCGAACGGGTGGTCGTGCGGTTGGT
>NZ_JBWLAQ010000102.1:0-425 GCF_056490165.1 Lelliottia sp. GFLA7
CTGCCATGCCGAGCGTTCCGGGATGACGGTCTTTGCGACCAGGTCGCCGTAGCCGTCGCGGAGTTCCTGCTCGCGATGGATGTGCTCCCCGAGGTTGCGGCGCTTGTTGATGACGATCTTCTCCACGACCAGGCGCGGATTGGGCCGATGCTGCACCTGGGCGATGGTTTCCTGGATGCTGATGACCCCGCGCACGCTGTCGGCGGCCGCCTCGGTGACAACCAATACGCCGTCAGCGGCACACAGTGCGGTGAACAACAGCTTCCCGAGGCCGGGCGGGCAGTCGATCAGGATCGCGTCGTAGCGGCTGACGTCGATCGCTTCGATCGCGTTGGCGAGGCCGTAGACGACCGCGGGGTCGGCGTGGGATTCGATGTGGGCCAGGCTCTTGTTTCCCTGGATCAGGTGCACCCCCGCCCATGGGG
>NZ_JBWLAQ010000103.1:0-416 GCF_056490165.1 Lelliottia sp. GFLA7
GTCGTCGAGCACACCGGCCTGGCGTCGTTCTGCGCCGACGCCCGCACCGAACTGGCGCTGTCACGCCACTCCCGGGTGCTGCGGTTCTCGTCGTCGAGCTTCGACGCGTCGGTGTTCGAGATGCTCGCGGGCTTCAGCGTGGGCGCCACGCTCGTGGTGGTGCCCCCCGCGGTGATCGGCGGCCACGAACTCGCCGAGCTGATCCGGGAGCGGCAGGTGACGCACATCCTCACCGCACCGGCGGCACTCGGCACGGTCGACACCGACGGCCTCGACTCCCTCGAGACGGTGATCGTCGGCGGCGACGTCTGCCCGCCGGAACTCGTCGAGCGGTTCGCGCCCGGACGCCGGTTCTTCAACAGCTACGGACCCACCGAGACCACGATCATCATCACGATGACCGAGCCGCTGTCGGT
>NZ_JBWLAQ010000104.1:0-416 GCF_056490165.1 Lelliottia sp. GFLA7
TCCACATGGAGCTCAACGATCCGCCGCCGTGCACCACGGGCTTCCTGCCGCCGGATCAGTGGCGATCGCCGGCCGACGAAACTCTGGTCGACACTCCGGGTGACCTGTTCTGCAAGGTCGACCAGTCCGACCCGAATGCGATCCGCGGTGCACGCAACCTGCCGTGTATGGAGTACCCAGGCAAGCGTGGACCGACCCCGGACGCATGTCGTGACGGCTATGTCCCGGTGGGCACCAACCCGTGGCAGGGTCCGCCGCAGCCGGTCGCGTCCGCGACCGACAAGCCGGTGCCGGGTCCCGTCACGACAGGTGCCACGACGGCGGCACGTCGGTACGATCCGGTGACGGGCACGTACATCGGCCCCGACGGAAGGACTTACTCGCAGCCGAATCTCGGTGGCAACGCGGGTCAGTCG
>NZ_JBWLAQ010000105.1:0-415 GCF_056490165.1 Lelliottia sp. GFLA7
TCCCGCTGGACCGCGACCCCGCGACCGCGGACGAGGTGGACGCGGTGCGCCGTTCGTACCGGCAACTCACGCGAACCGTCAACGACTGCATCACGATCTGTTGGACCAGCGGCACGGAGGCCGCGCCGAAGGGAGTTCCCCGGTGCCACGCCGACTGGCTGGCCATCGGCCAGGCAGTGCAGGACGGTCTGCAGACCCAACCGGATTCCGTCATCGTCGGGCCCTTCCCGATGGTCAACATGGCGGGGTTCGCGACGTCGCTGCTGCCGTGGCTGCTCAGCGGCGGGCACCTGGTCCAGCACCACCCGCTCGATCTCGCGGTGTACCTCGACCAGATCCAGCGGCACCGCGCCACCCACACGAGCATGCCCCCGGCGATTCTCAGCATGCTGCTTCAGAATTCGCCCCTGCGCAC
>NZ_JBWLAQ010000106.1:0-413 GCF_056490165.1 Lelliottia sp. GFLA7
GTACTCTAACACATCTAAACTATCCAATGCTGACATGATCACCTTCCTCAAATTTTAATTTGTTTAGTTCCTTTAGTAACATTTCTGTTTCTTCTTGTCCAAAGCAAGAGCACCCAGATTGTACTTTAGCAATAGCTTCTTCTAGTGAATCATGCCAATCTGTAACATCTCTACCAGTTCCACATGTACCATACATTGAACCAGTTTCATCGTACACTGGACTTTTGTTTACTACAAGTTTCATCATTTTACCATTTATTATTCCATATTCTAAGAATTCTCTAGACGCTTCAGTTCTTATTACAACTTCATCACTATTATTACACACTTCACAAAACGTATGATTTTTGTTACCAACTTTTTCTTTGAATATTTTTGCAAGTTCAATATCATTTCTACCTTGAATGTCATTC
>NZ_JBWLAQ010000107.1:0-412 GCF_056490165.1 Lelliottia sp. GFLA7
TTCCCGAATGATATTTCTACGCCAGAGATCAATATCCATGTGACCGAGGAGAGCAAATTCAGCATCATTGACGCATTGCACGATGCGCAATGGGGTGAAGGCGCCAACCTGACCACCATTGATGGTGTGCGAGTCGATTACGCCAAAGGCTGGGGCCTGGTTCGCGCGTCCAACACCACACCGGTGCTGGTCCTGCGTTTCGAGGCGGATACCGAGGCTGAGTTGCAGCGCATCAAGGACGTGTTCCACGCCCAGTTGAAACGTGTTGCCCCTGATCTCCAATTACCGTTCTGATTTTTGCCCGGAGCCCTGAATGACCCTCGAACGCGAAGCCGCTGCCAACACCGCCAAGGTCCTGTCCGAAGCGTTGCCTTACATTCGACGCTACGTCGGCAAGACGCTGGTGATCAAG
>NZ_JBWLAQ010000108.1:0-412 GCF_056490165.1 Lelliottia sp. GFLA7
CGTTGAACACGTCCGGGTGCGCCTTCTCGATCTCGTCGAGCAGGATCACCGAGTACGGGTGGCGCCGCACCTGCTCGGTGAGCTGACCGGCCTCGCCGTAGCCGACATAACCCGGAGGCGCCCCGACCAACCGGCTCGCGGTGTGCCGCTCGCCGAACTCGCTCATGTCAAGCCGCAGCATCTTGCTCTCGTCACCGAACAGCGACTGCGCCAACGCCTTCGCCAGCTCGGTCTTGCCGACACCGGTCGGCCCGAGGAACAGGAAGCTGCCGACCGGCCGGCGCGGATCGCCCATTCCGGTCCGGCTACGGCGCACCGCCCGCGCGATCGCCTCGACCGCGTCCTCCTGGCCGACGACCCGCTGGTGCAGCTCGTCCTCCAGCCGACGCAGACGCTCCTTCTCCTTCTGCGT
>NZ_JBWLAQ010000109.1:0-407 GCF_056490165.1 Lelliottia sp. GFLA7
GCTCACTCGCGCATAACCGATCTTCATCAAAAGTACTGTTTACTCGACTACGTTAGTAATAGTTGAACTTTGATTAAGCGTACCAGTTATTTGAACCGTAGCGCGGGGAGCTTAACGAACCGAGCCATTCCTCGATAGAGTTCGGCAAAACCTTCGTTTTGTCGAACCATTGCATCGCCCTTTGTGATTGGCGTATAAACACACAAACACCTATTAGCGGAGAACGCTATGAATACCATTCGCTGGAATGTCGCCGTCTCGGCCGACACCGACCAGTCGCTTCGGATGTTTCTGGCCAGCCAGGGCGGCGGCCGTAAGGGCGACCTGTCGCGCTTCATCGAAGAAGCGGTACGGGCACACATCCTGGAGCTGAGCGCTGAGCAGGCCAAGGCCGCTAACGCCCATCT
>NZ_JBWLAQ010000110.1:0-407 GCF_056490165.1 Lelliottia sp. GFLA7
GCCTTCTGATGGTCTACGGAAGCGCCCAGCTGCCATACCTGATTCTCGCGGTGATCGTCGCATGCGCACTACTCGGACGTATGCGGATCCCCCCTGCCGCAGGCGTGTGGGTCTTTGCGCTCGTGTCGATTCCGTTGGCCGCCGTCATCGCGGGGACCTCGTCCAGCGTCCTGTCGAGTTCCTACGTGGGTGTCAAGCTCGGACTCCTGGTAGGGCTTACGCCCTTCATCATCCGCTACTATGCCGTTGAGCGGGAGTCCTTTACGCGACTAGCGGTCGTCGGTTTCCTCACGGTGCAATCGATTTCCGCCGCGGTCGGTATCGTTCAGCTCACCGGCGCGTCCGTGGCCGGCCTCAGTGCAAACTCGGGCCGTGCCAACGGCCTGGCTATTCACCCTAATGTGCTC
>NZ_JBWLAQ010000111.1:0-407 GCF_056490165.1 Lelliottia sp. GFLA7
ACGAAACATGGGTCAGTGCAATGCTTCTCGTTTTCGGTTTCGTGATGATCTTCGGCAATTTCGGGTTCGCGGCACTGCTGCGTACCGGTGTCGCCCGCACCGCGGTAGCGTTCCCCGCCCTGTTGGCGGTGGTATTCGCCGCGGTGTTCGCCGTCGGCCCGCAGTTCGCGCCGATGGTCGTGGTCGTCGCGATCTGGGCGGCGATCCACTCCGGTGGCCTCATCGTCGGCCAGACGTGGCTGGGCCGCGACGCCCACGACGCTCCCGAATTCGGCAACGCCCTGTTCGTCTCGTTCTCGAACCTGGGAATCACCGTGGGCACCACCGCCGGTGGCTGGACACTCGCGACGGCCGGCACCCACGCGCTGCCGTGGATGGGCGTGGTGTTCGCAGTCGTCGCGCTCATG
>NZ_JBWLAQ010000112.1:0-407 GCF_056490165.1 Lelliottia sp. GFLA7
ACCGTGCCGCGATCGACCCGTCGGCCCGCGGTCACCGTCGCCTCGACCGGCTCGTACGTCGTGCGCAGTCCGCCGGGATGGTCGACCGAGACCACGGGTTTTCCGGCGACCGTCCCGGCGAACACCACCGTGCCGGCGCCTGCGGCGAGCACGCTCTGGCCCGGGGCCGCCGCGAGGTCCACCCCGCGATGTCCGGGTAGCCAGTTCTGGGCGGGCTTCTCGAACGCCCGCACGACGTGCGGCGGCGGGCGCAACGGCCAGTCGAACGAGGGTCCGACGTCGCCTTTCGCCGGGAGGGCGGCCGGGCGGGGGAGCGGCGGTGCGGCGGCGGCCGGTGCCGCACCGACGCACACGGCCGCCACCGTCACCGCGACGCCCACCCGCAGCGCCACCCGAACATCGAGTCT
>NZ_JBWLAQ010000113.1:0-404 GCF_056490165.1 Lelliottia sp. GFLA7
TTCGCAACCGGGGTGTCGGTCGGGCTGACGGGTTATCGAGCGCCGGTCATCGGGTCGCTGGCGGTCATCCCGATCGACACGAATCCACTTCAGCGAACAGTACTGTTATTGAAGTTATTCTGTTGAGGCTGTTCAGGATCTCCGGCGGGATACGGGCCGTGCGCGATTCTGCATTCGAGTCAGTCCTGTTCCGGGGCGAGGCCTCGTCATCATCTGGAATTCGAACGACGCGGCAGGCGACCAGAACGCCTCTGCACAACGTGCTGTTCGGCCAGGACGTCGCGCAGCGTTTTCGTTGACTGGCCCGTTCTGGGTCGGTGTGTTCGACTCTCGAGGGATTCATGGAGACACCGGGCGACGACCTATGTGTCAGCGGTACGAAGCTCTCGACCTCTCCATCGGGT
>NZ_JBWLAQ010000114.1:0-404 GCF_056490165.1 Lelliottia sp. GFLA7
TGAATACGCTGTCAGTGAGCAGCAGCCAAACGGATGCAAACGGCAGCGCGTTGGTAAATCTTACCGGAGCGACGATCGGGCAGGTGACGGTCACCGCAACGATTGGCAGCTCAACACGCAAGGTTGATGACGTGGTTTTCGTGAATAATCTGGAGGATTTGTGGGTAGTGAATTCGGCCAATTCCGAATATGACTCTCCGGAGATTAAGGGGTTCCGGAGTCTGGGATTTGTGACAGACTTACCCACAACGGGTCCAACCACGCTTGACTGGCAGACGAATTGATATTCTGATGTCACTACGCCAATCACCCTGATAAGCGAAAGCGGTAAACAGTACATTGTGAACCTGAAAGGTTATCGCGAATCTGCCTGCACAAGGCGCCCTCTTAATGCAGCCGCAAGC
>NZ_JBWLAQ010000115.1:0-404 GCF_056490165.1 Lelliottia sp. GFLA7
TCCACGCGCGTCTCGTCGCCGACGGGATGGACGTGTACACCGCGCAGCTGCGGATGGACCTCGTCGGCCGGGTCGATGCGGCCCGCCTGCGATCGGCGCTCGACGCGGTGGTCGAACGGCACGCGAACCTGCGGACGGCCTTCGTCTACGACGACTCCGGTGCGCCCGCCCAGCTGGTCCTCGAGCGCGGCGAGGTGCCCTGGAACGAGGTCGACCTCCGGCAGCTGCCGGCCGCCGAGCGCGCCCGGGAACTGTGCCGGATCCTCGACGAGGACCGGACCACCCGGTTCGACCTCGACCGTCCGCCGCTGCTGCGGGCCACGCTGGTCCGCCTCGACGTCGACCGGTACGCGTTCGCGGTGACCAACCACCACATCGTGCTCGACGGATGGTCGATGCCGCTG
>NZ_JBWLAQ010000116.1:0-403 GCF_056490165.1 Lelliottia sp. GFLA7
CCGCCGCCACCAGCGACACCATCACCCCGGGCTACAGTGCTTCGGTGTTGATCAGTTGGGGCCAGCCCCTGCACAACAACGCCCCGGCTTTCGACCCGTCCGGCCATGGCACCGCCACGGCTCAGGAACAACAGTTCGGCGACAACAACGACGGCATGAGCCTGTTTCCATTCCCCGGTGACGACAACCGCGCGCTGATGGCGATCAACAACGAATACACCAACTATCGCTACCTCTACGCCCACGGCGGCGCTCCTCAATCGGCCGAAGACGTGCGCAAGGCCCTGGCCAGCGAAGGCGTGTCGGTGATCGAAGTACGCCGCAAGGGCGACACCTGGCAGTTCGTCCAGGATTCGCGCTACAACCGGCGCATCCACGGCAATTCACCGATTCGTTTGAGTGG
>NZ_JBWLAQ010000117.1:0-400 GCF_056490165.1 Lelliottia sp. GFLA7
CTGGCGCTCTTGAGGACGTTGCCGATGATGTCGCCGATGAAGCCGGCCGGGTCGTTGATGATCGCGGAGCCGGCCGAACCGGAGGAAATCGGGCCCGCCGAGCCGAAGCCTGACGAATCCAAGCTGCCCGTGACGGCCTCACCCGGATTCTTGGAACGGACCGTGACGCAGACACCGATCGGATTCCACTTCTGGTCGCCCCACATGTCGGGGGTCATGGACGCGCCGCTGTCGAGCACGGTGCCCACCACCGGAACGTTCTCCGGAACCCGGTACTTGGTGACGAACTCAGCAGTGTTGCTGAGATCGATGCGCCATCCCAGACCCGAAGTGATCGTCGCGGAGTTGGCGTTCAGGTCGATCGACGGAGTGATCTCCTTGCCGTTCATCGTCGCCGACT
>NZ_JBWLAQ010000118.1:0-399 GCF_056490165.1 Lelliottia sp. GFLA7
GACGAAGGATCGTCGCAAGGTCCACTACGGCGAGAAGACGCCGGTCTCCGTTGCACAGGCCACCGCCACACTGGCGCAGGACGACACGTTGGCGATCGATCAAGGACTCTCCCTGGACGGCGAGGCTCCGCCCGGTCCGGGACAGATCGTGCGCACGAAGGTGCACTCGGCCGAACCGATGACCGTCGACGACGCGCTTTACGAGATGGAACTGGTCGGACACGACTTCTACCTGTTCCACGACAAGGAGACCGACCGGCCTTCTGTCGTGTACCGGCGCCACGCGTTCGACTACGGATTGATACGTCTGGCGTGACATCGTCGGCGGTCGGTCTACTCGTCCGACCGTGATTACGCATACCATGGGATCCGGCTGGGGTCGCCCGACCTCGGCCGGAT
>NZ_JBWLAQ010000119.1:0-397 GCF_056490165.1 Lelliottia sp. GFLA7
GTCACCAAGCGCCCGAAATCCGTCGACGTCGCGGGGTGTGTCCCGTCAATCCTCGCTGCGTCTCGACAGTTCACCGCCCGAGGGCGTAGTCGAGCGCCGCGTCGACGGTGGCGTGCCGGAACGTGAACCCGGCGTGCTCGAGGGCCGTGGGGACGGCTCGCTGCCCGATCAGCACCGCCTCCCGGGCGAACTCGCCGATCAGCGCCGACACGGCGAATCCCGGGACGATCCACGGCGCCGGGCGATGCACGGCCCGGCCCATCGCGCTGTTGAACGCCGCGTTGGTGACGGGTTCGGGGGCGCACACGTTCACCGGGCCGTGCACCCCGTCGTGCGTGAGGACGAACTCGATGGCCGCGACCTCGTCCTCGAGCGAGACCCACGACATGTACTGGCG
>NZ_JBWLAQ010000120.1:0-394 GCF_056490165.1 Lelliottia sp. GFLA7
TTGTTCCACCGGGCGATCTCGCAGAGTCCGCCGGCGACGTCGGTGTACGGCGCCGAACGCGCTGCCAACGTCGCTCGCCGATACCTCGAGATCCTGGACCTGCCGGTCGGCAGGATCGGCGACCTTCTGGACATGCCGGCCGAACGTTTGGTGAAGGCCGGCGACCTCCTCGTCGACGAGGTGCCGACCCGGGTGCCCGGCACGCTCGCGATGGCACCGGTGGTCGACCGCGACCTGGTTCCGCACTATCCGGTGGCGGCGTTCCAGAAGGGGTACTCGCACCGGATCCCGCTGATCATCGGCTCCAACAAGGACGAGGCGTCGATCTTCAAGTTCATGCGCTCACCGCTGCTGCCGGTCAGCTCCGAGGCCGTCCAGCAGATGTTCGCCGGAC
>NZ_JBWLAQ010000121.1:0-393 GCF_056490165.1 Lelliottia sp. GFLA7
GTCTTCAGCTTCGTCGTCCACCACGCACCCAAGGTGCCTGGTCGGTCGCTACCGTTCGTGGTGGCGCTCGTCGAACTCGTGGAGGGTGTGCGCATGCTCGGCGAGCTGCGCGACGTCGATCCGTCCGACGTCGCGGTGGGGATGCCGGTGGAGGCGCTCTACCTGGACTTCCCGGGCGATGACGAGACCGGTAACGAGCCCTGGACGCTGTACGCGTGGCGTCCGGTGAAGGAGTCGTAGATGACCAGCGCACTCGACATCTCCGTCGGAGACAAGCTGCCGGGCCTGTCGATCTACGGGGATCCCACGTTCATCGTCTCGACGGCGTTGGCCACCAGGGACTTCCAGGACGTCCACCACGACCGGGACAAGGCGCAGCAGCGCGGGTCCAAG
>NZ_JBWLAQ010000122.1:0-392 GCF_056490165.1 Lelliottia sp. GFLA7
CTCCCGCAGCATGTCGATCTGCTTGTCGTAGGTGGGTGAATTGGTCATCACGCGATAGCTGCGGTCGTGCCAGACGTTGGCGACGCCGCCGTCGACATACTCGACGATCGCCGAGTCGCCAGTGGCATCGTCGAGCGCCAGATGGACGGCGGGCACCTCGCCCGTGGCCGGATCCCCCAGCGGCACCACCTGAACCTTGGTCTCGTCGATCCACGCGACGGCATCCGCGACGGTCGCGAAGTTGTCGAGGAAGTACTGCAGCCAGATCGCCATGCTGAGCGCCGGCCGCGACTTGTCGAATGTCCCGTACTCGGATTCGGTGAGCCAGAGGATGTGTCCGGACAAGCCGGCCTCGTTGATCCCGTCGACGGACATCATGTCGAAGGCGCCGG
>NZ_JBWLAQ010000123.1:0-392 GCF_056490165.1 Lelliottia sp. GFLA7
GTTCCGGTCAGACTCATCAGGCTCGGATACGGGTTGTCCGTCTGCAGCAGCGACCTGGTCTGAGTGTCGTAGACGTCGACGGACCAGAAGTTCTTCGCCGGCGGATTCGGTGGCAGGGTAAGCCGATAGGTCTTGCCGCCGTCGAGGATCCGGCCCTGCGAGTCCTCAGCGGTGTAGGTGTACGCGGACCCGGCGCCCACCTGGGCGTGTGCCATCGCCGGGGTGATCACCGTGGCGAAGTAGTGGAACTGGGTGCGGGCGTCCAGCAGACGGGCGTGATGGTCGAGGAATTCGTAACTGCCCCCGACGAATGCCTCCTTCCAGGACGCTCCCTCGAAGACGAAGCTGTCGGGGTTGCGCGGCGAGTAGACCAACGCCCGGCTGATCCCGGC
>NZ_JBWLAQ010000124.1:0-390 GCF_056490165.1 Lelliottia sp. GFLA7
TCCTTCCGGTCACGCCTCGGGTTGATCTCACTGGTCCTCGTCGGGGACGAGGGGACTGAACGGATGGCCGACCATCGCCGAGAAGGTGGCGGGGCTCTGCCAGGTGAGCGATTCGAGTTCGAGCGGGTCCAGGGTGACCCACTGGCCGGATTTCACGGACTCGATGAGCAGGCGGACACCGTTTCGTGTGTGCACCTTGGACACGTGGATCTCGGAGAACTCGTTGGCGACGACCAACGGTTCCTCCTCACGCTGGGTCTTCAGCACGGTGAGTTCGGAGGACGCCCGTGCTGCCGCGGCGGCGTCTTCCGCCTCGCCCTCCCACGAGAGCTTCACAGGAAGATCGCCAGATTCTGTGTGCGGAGCACCGATTCGTCCACGCTGATGTGG
>NZ_JBWLAQ010000125.1:0-390 GCF_056490165.1 Lelliottia sp. GFLA7
TTCGTGTACGCCGTCACCCTCGGCGCCGAGGAGAAGCAGGCGGTGGTGCGGTTGGTGAACCGGGCGCACGCCCCAGTGCGGTCGGAGCGGTACAACGCGTTCGATCCCGAACTGCAGCTGTGGGTGGCAGCCACGTTGCACCGCAACGGTTTCGACATGTACCAGCGGTTCTTCGGGCAGCTGTCGGATGCCGATGCCGAGCGGCTGTACAGACAGTCGGCGGTGTACGGGACGGCGCTGCAGGTCCGGGCGGACATGTGGCCGGCGACCCGCAGCGAGTTCGACACGTACTGGGACCGGATGATCGAGACCGCCATGGTGGACGACCAGGTGCGCGCGTACGTGCGTGGTCTGCTCTCCGGCGGCAGGGCACCGCTCCCGGTGCGGATG
>NZ_JBWLAQ010000126.1:0-390 GCF_056490165.1 Lelliottia sp. GFLA7
TCGGCGAGGAGAACAAGGGCTGGAGGCTCATCACGACGCAGCTCAACCACGAGCGCGTCATGCTGGGCCCCGCCGGTCGTGTCGCGGGCCTGTACGAGAAGGTCTACGACTGGGCCGCGAAGCGGGACCTGCTGGACCTGCCCGACGTCCGTCGCGGACTCGGCGAGATCCACGCCACCTACCGCCTCAACGAACTGCTCAACTGGCAGGTCGCGGCGGCCACGGGCGACGTCGACATCGCCGACGCGTCGGCCACCAAGGTCTTTGCGACCGAACGCATTCAGCGTGTGGGCCGGATCGCGGACGAGATCGTCGGCGCCCACGGCGACCCGGGTGACCCCGAGACCGCGGCGCTCATGCGGTGGCTCGACGTCCAGGTGAAGCGAAACG
>NZ_JBWLAQ010000127.1:0-388 GCF_056490165.1 Lelliottia sp. GFLA7
CCCGCGAGGCCCGTAGACGGCCATGTCGTCGCCGAGCTGGGCCTGTGCGTCTGCCTCCGGGATCGCGTAGATGAGGATCTTGTCCTGATCCACCATGGGCAGCTCGGCCTGCTTGCCGCCGTTCTGGTCCTTGGTCGGGGTGGCGGGGAACTTGTCGATCAGCGGCCCCTGCAGGCTCAGCGCCTTCGCGACGGCCTGGGCGGTCCAGTCCTTCTGCGCGGCCGGGGCTTTCGCGAAGGTGTAGATCAGGTAGTCGCCGTGCGGGGTCAGGGCGTTGACGGATACTTCGGTACCTGCCTGGTAGCTGGTCTCCTTGGTGGAGACGAGGGTGTTGGGCAGGATGTCGATCGTTTCCGGCGTGTGGATGCCGGCGCCGTCGTCGACGGTG
>NZ_JBWLAQ010000128.1:0-388 GCF_056490165.1 Lelliottia sp. GFLA7
GCGTGAAACCGGCGGGCAGGATCGCGTCGTACCGGCGCGGAGAGAAGAACACCGGGAACCAACCGTCCGCGATCTCGCAGGCCAGGTCGATGTTCCGCGGGCCGATCGCGGCAAGGTAGATCGGAAGATCCGCTCGGCGGGGATGCAGGATCAGCTTCAGCGGCTTGCCCAGGCCGGTGCCGTCGCTACCGGTGTACGGGATGTCGTAGTAGGTGCCGTGGTGCTCGAGGGGGGCCTCGCGGCGAAGCGCCTCGCGGACCACGTCGACGTACTCGCGGGTTCGCTTCAACGGCTTGCCGTAGGGGATTCCGTGCCAACCCTCGACGACCTGCGGTCCCGACATGCCGAGTCCCAGGCGGAAGCGGCCGTTCGACAGGTGGTCCATCGT
>NZ_JBWLAQ010000129.1:0-387 GCF_056490165.1 Lelliottia sp. GFLA7
TCGTCGGGTTCGCCCCCACGAGCGCGCTCATCATCAGGCCGTGCGTCGGAATCGCGGAATACGGGCCACTCGCGCCGTACCCACTGACCGAGCAGTGGACCAGGCCCGGATTCAGTTCCGCCAGTTCGTTATCGGAGAGACCCAGCTTGGCGAGAGCGCCGGGCGCATTGCCGTCGACGAGCACCGCCGCGTCCTCGATCAGCCGCCGGAACAGTGCCGCCCCCTGCGCTGTTCGCATGTCGAGGGTGACCGACCGCTTGTTGCGGTTCAGTTGCAGGTGCGCAGGACTGTACCCGGGCGTCACCTGCCCCAGCGCCCAACGGATCAGATCGCCGTGTGGCGGTTCGACCTTCACGACGTCGGCCCCGAGGTCGGCCAGCAGCATCC
>NZ_JBWLAQ010000130.1:0-383 GCF_056490165.1 Lelliottia sp. GFLA7
GTGATATCCATGGCCAGAACACTCAAAACGAGCGAGTCGATCGTGATCGATCGGCCGGTCACCGAGGTCTTTCGATATATGTCCAATCCGGATAATCTGCCTGAATGGGGTAGCAATGTAGTCGAGTACAAGCTTCTGTCGGGTTCGCCGGACGAGGTCGGCGCCGTTCTGGACGTGACAGCCCGCGTCGCGGGTGTGCGCATCCATGCGACCGAGGAGATTGCCGACTATCAGGAAAACAAGATGCTTCGGATCCGATCGAAGGAGTCGAAGATCGGATACGACCGTGAACTCGATTTCGAGAGCGATGGGGATGGGGCGACCCGGGTAACGTTCCGGCAGGATGCGGACGCAGGGACGGGCCTGTTCAAGTTCGCCGATAC
>NZ_JBWLAQ010000131.1:0-382 GCF_056490165.1 Lelliottia sp. GFLA7
GCTCACATCGGCCTCCCGACGGGAAGCGTTGCCGCAACGGCTGTTCCGTCACCGGGAGCGGACTCCACGACAAGTGTGCCGCCGAGTTCGGCGAGCCGATCCCGCATCGCACGCAGACCGAACCCGCCGGCCTCCCGCTGGTCGAACCCGACACCGTCGTCGACGATGTCGAGGCGCATCTCGTCGGCCGCGTAGCCCAGGGTCAACCGCACGCGCTGCGCCTGCGAGTGCAGGCGCACGTTCGCGAGCGCGCTCTGCGCCACCCGCAACAGGGCCACGTCGTAGTCCATCGACAGTGCCGCCTGCGCGCCGTCCGTGACCAGTTCGCCGCTGATCCCGGTCTGGTCGGCCAACTGGTCGAGCAACCGGCGCAACGCCGACT
>NZ_JBWLAQ010000132.1:0-382 GCF_056490165.1 Lelliottia sp. GFLA7
TCCTCGCAGTGCCCGCCCAGCTGAATCCACCGGCCCACCCGCGGATGCAGCGTCAGCAGCACGTGATCGCCGGCCTCGTCAAGAACCAGCGACGACGCCGTGATGTGGCCAGCCGTGTGCGAGCGCAGGCAGCCGTCCGGCGCCGAGTCGAGGAACGCGAGCATCGTGTGCCGCAACGACTCCGCGTCGTCCGAATCGGTGTCCCAGTTCACCAGGGCCTCACGCGCGGACGCGTGCAGTGAGCGTGCCGTCATCTACAGCTCCAGCAGGGCGTCGCCCGGAACCCGCGGTTCGCGTGGCGTCAGTGGTTCCGTGGGATGTCCGACGGCGATCGCCCCGAGCGGCTGCCAGTCCGCCGGCAGCTCGAGCTCGGCGCGGACCG
>NZ_JBWLAQ010000133.1:0-379 GCF_056490165.1 Lelliottia sp. GFLA7
GAACACCGGGGGATGCAAGAGCTACTACCTCAGCCCGTCCGGGCGCAACATCACGTTCTGGCCGGGTTTCGTGTTCACCTTCGAACGGCGGATGCGGCACGCACGTCTCGAGGAGTTCGACGTGCGTTGTGCGACGACGCATCCGGCTGAGGCAACGGCGGCTCCGGTGGTCGGTCGATGAGCCGCGTGACGAGTCCGATCGCACTGCCAGGCTCGGTGGTGCTGGTCACCGGCGCGGCACAGGGCATCGGCCTGGACACCGCCGAACGGTTCGCCCGCCGGGGAGCCCGTGTCGTCCTGATCGACGTCGACGGCGCCGGGTTGGCGCGGGCGGTCGGGAAGATCGGGGCAGACTCGGCAATCGCTGTCGTCGCGGACG
>NZ_JBWLAQ010000134.1:0-327 GCF_056490165.1 Lelliottia sp. GFLA7
GTAAAACACCCACAGTGTTGCGAAAATTTGAGAGACTCGAACACACCGCTTATCTGCTCTTATTACGGAGAGCAGACACAGTGTGTCGTTTCAATTTTCAGCTTGATCCAGATTTTTAAAGAGCAAATATCTCAAACATGACTGACTGTTTACACAGTGCAATCAGCTTTGAGATACAGAGGTCGGCGACTTTCACTCACAAACCAGCAAGTGGCGTCCCCTAGGGGATTCGAACCCCTGTTACCGCCGTGAAAGGGCGGTGTCCTGGGCCTCTAGACGAAGGGGACACTGAAGTCTCAATCGCAAGACGCCTTGCTATTTACTTTT
>NZ_JBWLAQ010000135.1:0-297 GCF_056490165.1 Lelliottia sp. GFLA7
CCGCGAAGCGGCGATTTTCTTGCCGGGAGCCGGGATTGTTAAGGGGGCGGCGATGTATGAACCGGTCACATGGGTTACAGATCTGACCGGTCACATAGGTAACACTTTTTGACTTAATCGGCCCGGATTATACGATGATTTCGTCTGTCGTACCGGGCCAGTATCAGCTTACCAAAACCTATCTCATCCAGATCTTCTTCGACCTGCTTCATCCATATCCATTCCCCCCTCAGCGCCTCCGATAAAAATATCCGGGTGCTGTTAAAGCATAAATCGCCTTTTACTGAGACGCGTAAT
>NZ_JBWLAQ010000136.1:0-280 GCF_056490165.1 Lelliottia sp. GFLA7
TGCAGCAAGGCGGTCAACGCAGTGGCGGCTTGAAAGACAAAGATTAAGCGGGAATAGCTCAGTTGGTAGAGCACGACCTTGCCAAGGTCGGGGTCGCGAGTTCGAGTCTCGTTTCCCGCTCCAAATTTGAAAGTATCGCAAGATACGTACCATCAATCGCAGGATTTCAAGTTGCAGCAAGGCGGTCAACGCAGTGGCGGCTTGAAAGACAAAGATTAAGCGGGAATAGCTCAGTTGGTAGAGCACGACCTTGCCAAGGTCGGGGTCGCGAGTTCGAGTC
>NZ_JBWLAQ010000137.1:0-255 GCF_056490165.1 Lelliottia sp. GFLA7
GAGATTCCCCCAGTAGCGGCGAGCGAACGGGGAACAGCCCAGAACCTGAATCAGCGTATGTATTAGTGGAAGCGTCTGGAAAGTCGCAGGGTACAGGGTGATACTCCCGTACACAAAAGTACATACACTGTGAGTTCGAAGAGTAGGGCGGGACACGTGGTATCCTGTCTGAATATGGGGGGACCATCCTCCAAGGCTAAATACTCCTGACTGACCGATAGTGAACCAGTACCGTGAGGGAAAGGCGAAAAGAAC
>NZ_JBWLAQ010000138.1:0-255 GCF_056490165.1 Lelliottia sp. GFLA7
GAGATTCCCCCAGTAGCGGCGAGCGAACGGGGAACAGCCCAGAACCTGAATCAGCGTATGTATTAGTGGAAGCGTCTGGAAAGTCGCAGGGTACAGGGTGATACTCCCGTACACAAAAGTACATACATTGTGAGTTCGAAGAGTAGGGCGGGACACGTGGTATCCTGTCTGAATATGGGGGGACCATCCTCCAAGGCTAAATACTCCTGACTGACCGATAGTGAACCAGTACCGTGAGGGAAAGGCGAAAAGAAC
>NZ_JBWLAQ010000139.1:0-255 GCF_056490165.1 Lelliottia sp. GFLA7
CGGGAGGCAGCAGTGGGGAATATTGCACAATGGGCGCAAGCCTGATGCAGCCATGCCGCGTGTATGAAGAAGGCCTTCGGGTTGTAAAGTACTTTCAGCGAGGAGGAAGGCATTGTGGTTAATAACCGCAGTGATTGACGTTACTCGCAGAAGAAGCACCGGCTAACTCCGTGCCAGCAGCCGCGGTAATACGGAGGGTGCAAGCGTTAATCGGAATTACTGGGCGTAAAGCGCACGCAGGCGGTCTGTCAAGTC
>NZ_JBWLAQ010000140.1:0-255 GCF_056490165.1 Lelliottia sp. GFLA7
AAACCAGCAAGTGGCGTCCCCTAGGGGATTCGAACCCCTGTTACCGCCGTGAAAGGGCGGTGTCCTGGGCCTCTAGACGAAGGGGACACTGAAGTCTCAATCGCAAGACGCCTTGCTATTTACTTTTCATCAGACAATCTGTGTGGACACTACAAAGGCAGGTTCTTTTAGGTAAGGAGGTGATCCAACCGCAGGTTCCCCTACGGTTACCTTGTTACGACTTCACCCCAGTCATGAATCACAAAGTGGTAAGCG
>NZ_JBWLAQ010000141.1:0-255 GCF_056490165.1 Lelliottia sp. GFLA7
ACCCTTGAAATCGGCACTCCAGACATCATTGGGGTGGACGACAGTATGTAGTTCATGAGGTCGTGTGGATTTAAAAGCCGGAGGCCGACGCTTTTTAACCAGCCCGTGAACCCGAAACAGCTCTCCAATCGTACTGGCCGCAGGCACGCCGGTGATATTCAGGTTAAGCAGTCGCTGCCTGATTTTGTCCGGACCCCATAGCGGGTGCTGCTGTTTAGTGTCCAGCAACAGCTGCACCATGGGTTCAGGGGGTGA
>NZ_JBWLAQ010000142.1:0-255 GCF_056490165.1 Lelliottia sp. GFLA7
AAACCAGCAAGTGGCGTCCCCTAGGGGATTCGAACCCCTGTTACCGCCGTGAAAGGGCGGTGTCCTGGGCCTCTAGACGAAGGGGACACTGAAGTCTCAATCGCAAGACGCCTTGCTATTTACTTTTTATCAGACAATCTGTGTGGACACTACAAAGGCAGGTTCTTTTAGGTAAGGAGGTGATCCAACCGCAGGTTCCCCTACGGTTACCTTGTTACGACTTCACCCCAGTCATGAATCACAAAGTGGTAAGCG
>NZ_JBWLAQ010000143.1:0-255 GCF_056490165.1 Lelliottia sp. GFLA7
TTAAATGTGGTGTCCTGCCGGAACGTATCCGGCCGGGTAAGCCCACAGAGAACGGGCGGCATGAGCGGATGCACCGGACTCTGAAGGATGCACTAAAGCGACATACAAAGTTCACGTCCCTGGAAGAACAGCAGGCCTGGCTGGATGCCTGGCGCAGTGAGTTTAATGACATACGCCCCCACAAGGCGCTGGGCGGAAAAACACCCGGCTCGGTCTGGTATCCGTCAGAGCGCATCTTTACCGGCCCACTGAAGG
>NZ_JBWLAQ010000144.1:0-247 GCF_056490165.1 Lelliottia sp. GFLA7
GCGTCTTGCGACGTTTAGAATCCATGTCACTTTGAGTGCCCACACAGATTGTCTGATAAATTGTTAAAGAGCAGTGCAACGCGGCTTTCGCTCACCGTTGCGAGGTGGCGTATATTACGCTTTCCTCATTCAGAGTCAAGCGTTTATTTTCGCTTTTCTCTGCCGGCGTTCATCGCTGAACCCCGCTGACCCGGCGGCTTGTGTTCCGTTGTTCCGTGTCAGTGGAGGCGCATTATAGGGAGTTATT